>NZ_JBDWXV010000018.1:0-198082 GCF_039982735.1 Saccharospirillum sp.
TAAAAAGTGGTATCAGGCTAGCTCGTCGGGCTCATAACCCGAAGGTCGTAGCCGGAGCGCCGGCCGGTTAAATCCCGCCCCCGCTACCAAACAAAAAAGCCCGAACAGCAATGTTCGGGCTTTTTTAATGTCTGGTAAAAAAAGTGGTATCAGGCTAGCTCGTCGGGCTCATAACCCGAAGGCCGTAGCCGGAGCGCCGGCCGGTTAAATCCCGCCCCCGCTACCAAAACAAAAAGCCCGAACAGTAATGAGCAGGCTTTTTTATTGCCTGGTTAAAAGTGGCCTACAGTTAAATCCAGCTACAAAACATCACAAAGCCCGAACATTACGGTTTGGGCTTTTTGTGTGGGTAGGAAATGGGCTGGGTCTAGTGGGCTTGAAAGCCAGGATTCCCTACAGATGTCGGGTGAGCGCTGGGTTCATAGCAGATTACAATGTGCGCGTTTTTTGACATCTGGGGCGCAGAAGAAGCCTAACCGGTTTTATACTTGCCGGGCTTAAATCAATCGCCCCATATTGACAGCACTGTGAAAACGGGTCATTTTGCCCGTTACTCATCGTACCAGAGCCGGTAATTTATCGATTTGGCTCTGGTCAGAGGGACCTTTCACCGCTATGAATCTGCTTGCGTTCGGCCTGAGGACATTCCTACCCCACACCGGGCTGGTTACATTTGGCGGGCTATTCTGCCTCGTTCTCTTATTGGCTTACCCGGTTCAGGCTGAACGTCCCTCGGCTTCTTCACACTTGAATGTCGACCTGTCGATGCTGGACCTCGACCGCACGGATGTTCGCTACGCGCTCGCCAGCAACACCCACTCGACCGGTTTCATGCCTGCTCCAATAGGGCAGAAGCTGGAAGACGCACCCTACGAATTCAAGGGTGAGCAGGGGGCCGGTCTGACCGCAAATTTCAGACAGCACAGCCGATACTGGTTATCTGCGCGCGTTATTAATCAGACTGAGACCCGTGACTGGTACGTGCACATCAGTAATTTCGGCTTTCAGCAACCTCGCATCCTGATCAGGGACTGGGATGGTCAGACCATTCATACCATTGATAATACGGTGACTTCCGGAGCCACGGAAATCAATGCCATCGGACGTGCGGTCAGGGTCAGTCTCGAACCTGGCATGCCGTATCAGATCATGGTTGAGTTGTCCGCAAATCATGTTACCTGGAAACCCTACATCGGCCTGATGAGCGCAGACTTTTATCAGCCCTGGCAAATGCAGATGGATTTTGCATTCAAGCTGGCCATCGGGATCATGCTGGGCATTATTCTACTGGGTTTTGTTGCCTGGGCTTTGACGTCTGACAAAACGTTTTTCTGGGGTGCCGCATCCTCTCTGGTGATGCTGTGCTATTACCTGGAACATAGCAGCCTACCAGCGATTTTGGGACAAGCCAGTTACGAGAAAACGGCATTTTTCTGGTTGCTGGTTACGTTCTCGTTACTGACGATGACCGCCTTTGCCGCCAGTTTCCTGCAGATCAACCGACGGTCAGGGCGATTATACTCAGTGTTCTATTACACCGTACTGGCAACGATGCTGGTCGGGCTCGCTGGTACACAGCTTTCTTTCAACGCAAACGTACTTGTATATTCCCTGAACTATTTCGCGGTCTCGCTGGTTATTCTGGGGTCGGGCCTCTCCAGGGTTCGGTCACAGGGGCGTTATTACTGGATGTACATACTGGGCTGGCTACCCATGGTATTGTCGATGGTACAGGTGATCTGGGTCGTCAATGCCCCCCGGGGAGTCGTTGAGGAAATCGTCGTTTCCTACAAGATGATCCATGTTTTGTATATTCAGATTTTGCACATGGTCCTGCACATTGCCGCCATCGTTTTGCGTGTCAAAGCGCTGAATGAAGAAAAGCACCGCATGGAGCAGATCAGTCAGGCTAAGTCGCGCTTTATTGCGCACAGCAGTCACGATCTCAGTCAGCCTTTGCATTCGATGAATGTCTACATGGAATGTTTGAAACCCCATGTTCATGGCCAAGCTGGCAACGATCTGTTTGTACGGCTCAAAGAAACCCATCGCCAGATGAATGAATCCTTCAGCGCCATCATGGATCTGACCAAGCTGGAGTCCGGCGTGATCAGGCCAGGCCTTGAAATCGTGTCACTGGAACGTCTGTTTTCAAAGTTGCAGGGTGAGTATCTGGGGTTGGCCATGTCCAGGCGTCTTGGGCTGAGTTTCGAAGCCGAATCGTTGCAGGTGCGCAGTGATCCGGTCTTACTGGAGCGCATGCTGCGTAACCTCATTTCCAATGCTATAAAGTACACCGACGCGGGCAAGGTGAGGGTGGTTTGCCGTAACCTCGGCAACCAGGTGGTCATAGAAGTTATCGACACTGGCTGCGGTATTGCCAGTGAGGATCAGGAAGTCATTTTCGATATTTATCACCGTTCACTGGACGCTCCGGATACAACGAGCGGCTCTGGCATTGGTTTGTCGATCGTCAGACACATATCCCAGTTGCTGGATCATCCGGTGTCGTTAACGTCAGTGCCCGGTGAAGGCAGTTGTTTCGCGATCCATGCTCCGTTGGCGGAAGAAACGGCTCTGCGCAGAGATCCCGAAACATCATCAGCGAGAAACAGTAAGTTTGTCGTGGCACTGGTGCTGGGGAATACCGGTCTGAGAGATCCGGTGTGGGATCGGCTGAAACAATGGAATTGTTCGGTATTGATTTTCAACTCAGCGGACGAGGTGCTGCAGGCTGGAGTGCCGGTGGATATCGTGTTGTGTGACGACGCCAATCAGCGAGACATCGCTCTGTTATCTGGTCGAGCCGACGTTCTGACACAAGACTGCGTGGCCGCCTGTATTTGCAAACCCGGGTTCGCGTTGCCCGAGCACTGGGTTGCCTTGTCGGCGCCGGTGATACCCGCTCAGTTGCGCGCCCTATTGAACTTCGCTGCACGAAAGCGTCAGTCTCAGGCACCGCAAGCTGTCGCTGCCCAGTGAAACTTGACCTCATGGCTACCGTTCTATTAGCAGTAATGCGACCACAAGAGTCGAGATTATGACCGTGAAAATAGTGATTACTGAAGATCACGAGCTGTATCGGGATGCACTGGGTACTCTGGTGATTGAGGCATTTCCGGGCGTTCAGGTGATTGAATCGGGTGATTTTCCCACGACGCTCTCCTTGCTCGACGCCCATACAGACGTAGCTCTGGTGTTGTTTGACATTCATATTCCAGGCACCAGTGGCCTCAACGGGCTGAAAGAGATCAAAGCCCGTTATCCGGCACTTCCGCTGGTGGTGGTGTCTACGGTTGATTACCAGGCCAGCATCCAGCAGATGCTGCAGCTCGGAGCCGATGGTTTTATCGCAAAAACCAGTTCGCGCGCCATGATGGTTCGGGCGCTCAGAGATGTCATGGAAGGCGAAGTTGTTATTCTCAGTGGTCGCGACAACGACGACGTCGTAGCATTGTCACCCCGCCAGATAGATACCCTCGAATTACTGGCCCAGGGGCTCCCCAACAAGGAGATCGCAGCCAGACTTAACATTGCTCCCACCACAGTACGGGAATATGTCTCTGACATTCTGGGGCTGTTCAAATGCGATAACCGAACGCAGGCCGTCCTGAAAGCACGCCAGCTTGGTTTCATTCTGTATTAGTATCGTTACCTGGTATCCCGCATTAGGACGTTGTGGCCGAATGGTGATTGCCTTGATTTACCAGACGTAGACGCCAGTGATGTGACATCCGCGCCTGCATATGTCTCGATTAGGTGTATCATATTAGTCTTTACGGGTATGGATTAACTGATTTTGTGAAACACAGACGACCAACATTACAGGATATTGCTGACCGGGTAGGCGCTACCAAAATGACGGTTAGTCGCTGTTTGCGTACTCCGGATGCGGTGTCTGAGAACTTGCGACAACGCATTTTTGCGGCTGCAGAAGAGCTGGGATATATCCCCAATCGCGGCCCCGACATGCTTTCCAGATCAACCAGCCGAGCCATTGGTGTCTTGTTGCCGTCGTTAACCAATCAGGTGTTTGCTGACGTGATCATGGGTATTGAAAAAGTCACAGAACCGGCTGGCTACCACCTGATGATGTCCCATTATGGGTATAGTATTGAAACAGAAGAGCGCAGTCTTGCCTCCTTGCTGTCCTACAACGTTGACGGGGTGATATTGTCGGAAAGTCAGCATACCCAACGTACCATCCGCATGCTCGACACGGCAGGTATTCCTGCCGTTGAGATTATGGATTCGCGAACTCGTCCCTTTCAGCAGGCGGTTGGCTTCGATAATGTTGAAGCGTCCTACGACATGGTCTGTGAGATGATTCGACGTGGCCGTCAACAGGTTTTGTATCTGGCGGTTCGGCTCGATGCCCGCACTCTGCAACGCCAGGAAGGTTACCAGCGTGCAATGGCTGAACATGGTCTGACACCTCAGACACTGCGCATTACGTCCCGGTCCTCATACAGCGTGGGTGCCAGTCTCATGGCCAGTGTACTGGAGGAGTATCCGGAAACGGACGGCATCTTTTGCACCAACGACGATGTTGCCGTGGGCGCCTATTTCGAGTGCATGAAGCGTGGCGTAAAAGTACCGGAGCAGATGGCGATAGCCGGCTTTCACGGACACGACGTCGGTCAGGTAATGTCACCCCGTCTCGCCAGTGTCATAACCCCCCGGGAGGCCGTGGGTGAAAGGGCTGCGTACGAATTGATGGGCCGAATTCAAGGGCGGCCGTTTGAAAAACCGATTATTGATCTCGGGTATCGAATAGAAGCTGGCGGAACCATCTAATAGGATTCAAAAAATCGCCCTGCCTGTGTGCGAGTTACATCCTTGTAGCTCAACGGTTGGCGTCACCTGCAGTTTCATGGCAGGCGAGTCGGTCAAAATACGCAATGTAGTTTGCCTGAATCTGGCTGATTGATTGGTCTACTGTGGCCACTGAAGCTGTTCGTAACGAGTCTGTAACTTGCTCAAACAATCGCCTATCACCGCCTCTGCTGACTGAGCGATGTCAATGATCAGGGCTTCGGTTTCAGATGGAGCCTCCAGCTGCTCGAACTGACTTTCCAGCATCCTTCTTCCGGAAAAGTAGTGATCTTCGCGCTGTGAATGACGAGACCAGATGGTATCGATGTCTCCTTTGAGGTAAACAAACGTTGTGTCTGGTGCGGCGTGTCTCAATCGGTCGCGATAGTCGATCTTCAACGCCGAACAGGCGAGTACCAGACCGGGCTGACGCTGAATTAACGCGGCCAGGTCATTGAGCCAGTCGGCTCTGTCGGCATCGGAAAGCGGGATACCGCTGCTCATTTTTTCGATGTTAGCCTGGCTGTGGAAATCATCGGCGTCGAAAAAAGGCAGAGCAAGGGCCTCTGCGAGTCGCGAGCCCACCAGGCTTTTGCCGCTGCCCGATACGCCCATCACGATAATGCAGGGGGTGTTCAATCTGTTGTCTCTGGTCATATTATTCCCACCACAAGGCCAGTTGAGGAAAGGCGATGAGCAATGCCAGTGCAATCAGTTGTAAGCCGATGAAGGGCATCAGTGAGGTAAAAATATGGCCCAGGGTAATGCCTTTGGGCGCAACTGATTTTAGGTAAAAAGCAGCCGGGCCAAAGGGTGGAGAAAGAAACGACACCTGCATGTTCATGCAGAAGACAACGCCAAACCAGATAGGGCTATAGCCCAGTTCGATGATGATGGGCACAAAGATTGGCATGGTTAGCAGTGCCACACCTACCCAGTCGAGGAACATGCCCAGCACCAGCAAAATGACCATCATGAACAAAATGGTGGTCAGCCCATGGCCGCCGCTGACGGCGAAGATGGAGTCTCGAACGAATTCGATGCCGCCCATCAGGTTGTATACGCCGACCAGTGCCGTCGCGCCGATGCCAATCCAGATGATCATGCCGCAGGTACGCAGTGTGGTCATGGTGGCCTTGCGCACCATGTCGAAGGTCAGTTCGCCGCGGATCAAAGTGCTGATAGCTATGCCGACTGCGCCGAGTGCCGATGCTTCGGTAACGGAAGCGATGCCACTGTAAATGCTGCCCAGCACAGTCACGACCGAGAGAATCGGGAACAGTAGGGCTTTAATAAAGTTCGGGGCTGGGGCTTCTTCTGCTTCCTGCTCAGTTGGCAGGGGTGCCAGTGACGGATTCAGGCGGACGCGAATCAGTACGTAAGCGATGTACAACATGGCCAGAATAAAGGCGGGCAGAAAAGCACCCTTGAACAGATCGCCAATTGATACATTGGCGGTCAGGCCATAAATAATCAATACGATGCTCGGTGGCAACATGGTGCCCAGCGCACCGCCGGCACAGGTGGTGCCAATGGCCAGATTTCGGTCGTAACCCAAACGCAGCATTTGTGGCAGTGCCAGTATGCCGAGCAACACGGTTTCGCCACCGATCACGCCTGACATGGAGGCCAGAATCATCGCGACGACCAGAGTTTGTACGGCAACACCGCCGCGCAGTTTGCGTCCAAGACGGTTCATGGCGTCGAACAAGTCGCGGGCGATGCCGGAATGATCCAGCAACGCCGCCATTAACACGAACATGGGGACCGCCAGAAAAACGTAACTGCCAATGAAACTGTACATGCGACTGGTTACAATGCCGAGCGCCGGCGGGCCAAACCACCCGAGTGCGAAAATCAACGCGACAAAGCCAGTAGCAAATGCCAGCTGCATACCGGTTAATAGCAGCAGGATCATCAGAGAAAGCATCAGCAGACTGCCATATCCAATGCCGATGGAGGACAATTCAAACATCAGACGTTCCTCAGTTGGCGCAGGTCACGAATAAGATGCAACACCAGTTGCAGCGTCAGTACCGCAAAAGCGACAAGGATGAAAACTTTCAGATAGGCCGGGAATGGTGGGTTCCAGGCGGAGCCGCTGGTTTCCAGTCGAAAGGCCCCCCAGGGAGTAAAGACGGCCTTGCGAGCCATGGTCCAGCCGGCGTAAAGCATCATTCCGGAAAAGCCGAGACCGAGCAGATGATGCAGGATGCGCAACCAGCATTGGGCGCGTTCGGAAACGGAATCGTAAATCAGGACAACGCGAACATGTTTGTCTGAGGCAAAGGCGTAGAGACCGCCAAAAATAAACAGAGAGGCGCCGATAAATGTTGCGGTTTCGTGTACCCAGGTTGTGGGGTCGTCAAAAACGTAGCGCATGACGATCTCGTAAGTCGAGACAATGGCTACCACAGCAAACAGGATACTGAGCTTCGAACCGAGCCAGACGATGCCGCGGTCCAGCGCATTACTCGCGAGGTCTTCGTCGCGTTCTGCTTCGGGGAGAGGGAGGGTTTCAGGGGTATCGGGCATTGCTAGACTCCAGGCCCGGGGCAGTTCCCCGGGCTCCGATGAACTGGTCAGATTACAGCAGGCCCTGGGATTCAAGGTAAGCCGTTACCGATTCATACACCTTCTGAGCATTGGGTGACTGCTCGGCGTATCTTTCCCACTGGGTCCGAGCGATGCCACGGAACTTCATGCGTTCTTCATCCGACCAGTTGTGGATCGTGATCTCCGGGTTCGCACGGGCTTCTTTTACGGCATCAACATCAGCCATCGCCAGTTGGGTGCTGATGTCATAGGCAAAGTCACGCGTTGAGGTGGTGAAAATAGTTTGAATGTCAGCGGGCAATTCGTTCCACTCATCGAGATTCATGACCACTTCCAGCAATGGCAGGGAGTGGAAACCGGGGTAGACCGGGTGGGGTGCAACTTCGTGCATACCTGCCGCGTGGTTGGTTGAAAAAACGGTGTAATCTGCAGCGTCGATTACGCCTTTGCTCAGCCCGGTGAACACTTCGGAGCCTGGCAAGTTGACCGGTGAAGCGCCGGCGGCGGCAAATACCGACTGTACAAGGCCTTCAGGTGCCCGCAGTTTCAGGCCTTCCAGATCCGCTACGCTGTCCAGCGGTACGCTGGAAACAAAGGCTTCGAGGCCCGTGGCACCACCGCCAACAAACTTCACGCCATACGGCTCGTAAAGTTCATTCATCAGTTCATAGCCACCACCGTAATAGATATAGCTGATCAACTGGTTCGGGTTTGACCAGGCGCCTACGGTGTTGCCAATCAGGCCAAAGGCCGGGTCTTTACCGGAGAAGTATTCGGTAACGGAAATGTGACCGTTCAGAATGCCCGCTTCAATCGCATCCAGCGTTTCAGTGTGGCTGACCACGCTGCCCACCGGCATGATTTCGATGGAAACCCGACCGTCGGTCATGGCTTCAACGCGATCGGCCCATTCCTGTTTAATCTGGAAGTTCTTTACGCCGGACGGATCCGACGACTGGAATTTGAAATTGTACTCAGCGGCGAAAGCGCCCGTAGCGAGGGTTGATGAGACAATCCCTGCGATCAATTTAACGGCTGTGTTCATTGGTATCTCCTGCGAGGTTTGTTGTTATTGGTGCCTTATGTTACCGGTAACAATTTTATGCGATCTGCTTTGTTACCGGTAACTTTGGCGAGTCTATAGCAGGAACCTTTCGGTGACAATGTTTTATGGCGGCTGAATCGCCGCATCTATTGGAAAGGCTCAGCAGACGACTTTCACCTGGTATAGTTTGCCCGGGCGAATGTCGGTTATACAATCGCCTTCGAGGCGATGTCCGTCTACCCAAATGCCTTTCTGGTCTGACTCGGCCGTACGCAGATAGCGCACGCCGAAACGGGCCCCCCGGAATTGCCGAACCACCTTAACCTCGCCCCATTCTGTCGGCAGAGCAGGGCGAATCAGTAAGCCATCCTGCGTGCCTCTTAATCCGAAGAGCGACTCGATCAACGTTCGATAGACCCAGGCAACGGTTCCGGTGTTGAACAACTGACTGGACCGGCCAGCCGTGCGCGGAAACTGGTAATAGGCACCCCGATAATAGTTGGGAATATATACCGGCATTTGGCCGCGCTGGCGGTAGTCAGCATCGGAATCGCCGGGAATCATCTGTCGAATCAACCGGTAGGCACGATCCGTTTCACCGGTCTGATAAAGGCTGTAGGCATAGAAGGCCGCTGCGTGATTGTAAACCGATCCGTTCTCAGCCGAACCGGGGTGTTTCTGGGTGACCCGGCCCACGTCATCGCGCATGGCGGTGTAGGCTGGCGCAAACATCATGACGCCGTAGGGGGTTTCCAGCTGGGCTTCAATGGCTGCAATCATTGACGATTGCTGTGCTTCTGAGCAGGTACCGGCCAGAATCGCCCAGCTTTGCGGGTTAAGAAAAATGCGCCCCTCGGCATCGTCGCTGATGCCGAACGCGACGCCATCGTCGGTAATGCCCCGGCCATACCACTGGCCGTCCCACAGATGCCGGTTTACGGCTGTGTCGATCTCACCGGCGCAGGCAAGGCATTCCTCAGCAACGCCGCTGTCCCCCTGGTGCTGGCACACCTGCGCCCAGAGTTTAAGGGCATAGGAGGTCGCCACACTCAGCCAGCCAGACACGCCCTTGCCCTTGTAGCCGACCATATTCATCGGGTCGCACCAGTCGCCCTGGGCGATGTAGCTGAGCCCGCGTTCATCCCTCCCCTGCATCAGCCAGCGCATGGCTTGCGACATGCGGTCGAACACCGTGCTTTGGCCGTCACCCTGCCAATCGCTGACCAGTTGTGACAGTAAGTCGTAATCACCGGTTTCAGCAAGGTAGGCCTGCAACGTAATCGGTAGCCAGACACAATGGTCGGTATGGGGTATCTGGTTGATGTATTTCAATTCTGTCTCGGCGCTCAGGCGAATGCCATCAGGCATCGCACCGGATGCTTCCTGCTGACTGAGGGCGTAGACCAGGGCGTCACGGGTAACCCGGGGGTTGATATAAACCATACCCAATGCATCTTGCAGGTAATTCCGGGTTTGCGGATCCATGCTCAGCCGGTTTACATCGCCGTGATAAAACACCTGGCGTGGCAGCCAGTGGTTAACAACATCGTTCAGCAGGGCATCGGGTGTTTCGATATGGAGCACGCCTTCTCCCTGGCCAATATAGCGGGCATAACGGGATTGAACCTCGCTGAAATCCGGGGCGCTGAAATAGCGCTCCCGAATCTGTCGAATGTGTGCCGCATCCCGTGCCGGGCCGATCAGAAAACGGTACTCCTGCTGGCCTCCCGGTTCGAGTTCAAGCCGGTATTGCAGGGCTGCAACCGGTGATTCGTAAAGCGCGTCTCCCTTTGACAGCGTTGCCTGTTGCACGCCATCCGGCCGGTGCAGGCCACCTTCGCCCTCAAACTGTTCACGCTGGGTCTCAAAGCTCAATGGTGGCTGGTCGTGCAGAAAATAGGTGAGCTCCTGAAAGTCTCTTTGTTTGAAATAATCATCTACTTTCTGATAGGGCGTGACGTACCGCGCAACGATGCCGCCCAGATCTTTGCAGTAGCTGGCTGACTGATTCATCCAGCTCATATAGCCAAAGGGGGTGTACGGGTAAAAGCTGAGCGCTCGCGTCCGGTCGGATTCGTTGATCAGTTTTACCTGCCACAATTCGACCACGTCGTCCTCGGTCAGGCTCAGGGTCAGTTCAATGTTTATACCGGAGTAGAGTATGCGCCAGCGAATGTCACTCTGGCCCACCGAAAACACAAAGCGGTCCGGTGTGGCCCGAACCGGCTCATAGGGTGCGGAAAAGAGTTCGCCGCTGCGTTCATCCTTAATGTAAAAGAACCGGCCCGGATGATGAGCGTAGTAAGGTTGCTCGGGCTGCATGAAGGTTCTGGCTTCAAGGTTGGGCGCATAGATGTACTTGGCCGGTTCAGGCTGCATGAACTGTGCAGTGGCAAAACCCCGGCAGTTCATCTGTATCATCATTTTCGGGTTCCAAAGGAATCCGGCAGCGCGTGGCATGGTGGTGGGGCTATTTAACTCAAAACGCTGGCCAGCCTCGGTGGCTTTTATCATTGTTATGGCTCCTGGTGCCTGTTCAGTGCGAGCAAGGTAAGCGGTCTGGCTTGTAATGTTACCGGTAACTCCGTAGAGTTTACTGAAATGAAACCGGTTACACAAGCCAGAGGAATCCAAGCGTCATGTCCGCACCGAGTGTTTTTGATGACCGTTGTTGTCAGCTGGGGGAGGGGCCCTTGTGGCACCCACGTCGACAACAGCTGTTCTGGTTCGACATCCTGGAAAACCGGCTGCATAGCCGTCAGCGGGGTGAGGCAATAAGCTGGTCGTTTGATGAGGCGGTCTCGGCGGCAGGCTGGATCAGTAAGACCGAGTTGCTGATTGCCAGCGAGTCCATGCTGTTCAGGTTTGATCTGATCAGTGCTGAACGGGTTCCCGTGCACTCGCTTGAAGCCAATAACCCTGCAACCCGCAGTAATGACGGGCGGGCCGACCCCTGGGGCGGGTTCTGGATCAGCACCATGGGCTGGCAGGGAGAGGTAGGGGCAGGCAGCCTCTATCGGTATTACCAGGGTGAACTGAAAAAGCTGGTGTCTGATCTGAGCATCCCCAATGCCATCTGTTTCGCGCCAGATGCCACCTGTGCCTACTGGACCGACACCGCCGAGGGGCAATTATGGCGTCAGCCACTCGACCCGGTTCATGGCTGGCCCTCAGGCGACAAGCAACGCGTGATCGATTTTGCTGCCCAGGGGCTTAACCCGGACGGCGCTATTGTGGATGCCCGGGGCGATATCTGGAGTGCCCAATGGGGCGCTGGCCGTGTCGTTCGCTACAGCCCGGAGGGCAGAGAGCAGCAGGTGGTAACGCTGCCGACCCCGCAAACAACCTGTCCTGCTTTGGGCGGGGAAGCGCTGGATACACTCTATGTAACGACGGCTGCCCAAGGGCTGGAGGCAGATGATGGGTTGGGCGGGAGGGTGTTTCAGTACCCTGTGGGTATTCGTGGCCAGGCTGAGCACCAGGTAAGGCTGGAAGGGGGGTGAATTTCATCACGGGATAACGCCTTCAACATTTTTTTGAAAGCCCAAATGTAATCAAATCAAGCAGTTAGAACCAGCGTTCGAAATATTTGCGTTTGGGTGCTGAGAAACCTTTGACATCATCGGTGGAATCTATATCCTTGGTCACAGCTTAAAAAGAAAGACGCAAGATAGTTTAATTGCTCCATGCCGGTTTAGTTTTATTCCTGCCTTGAAGTTCTTAAGTACGTCAGCTCCAATTTTTATGCTAAAAGAGCTCAATTTCGGGCACAATTGTTAATTGATAGGAATACGACTATGTCTACAGTAACTGGCACCGTTAAGTGGTTTAACGAAGCAAAAGGTTTTGGTTTCATCGAGCAGGAAGGCGGCAAAGACGTTTTCGCACATTTCAGTGCTATCACTGGCTCTGGCTTCAAAACCCTGACCGAAGGCCAAAAAGTTGAGTTCACCGTAACTCAAGGCCAGAAAGGTCCTCAGGCTGAGAACATCACCCCGCTGTAAGGGCTGATTGATTCTACGAAAGGCTCTGCTTAGGCAGGGCCTTTTTTGTATGTGTCTCATTTATTAAGCAGTAAAGAAGCAAAGCTGTAGTTCAGGCGGCTTTCTTAACGAGCCAAGGCTTTACAGTATTTCTGTTTTCAGTGTAAAACCTAGACAAAAGTTCTACATAGCCCATCCCCACCGGACTTTGATTTTGCCAAGAAGTCTCGTACACTGTTTCAATCATCTGTTTTTCAATCTCCGGTCGGATGAATGTTGGCCGTGAGTCGCCAAAGCCGGCCCATTGAGCTAATGTAAGATCACTGTGAAGGCCTGTGTGTAGTTGTGACACCCCTTTAACCGTTTTTGCAAGAGGTCACCAGTTCGATGCGACGCGAGTCTGACCTATCCTGGAAAACCTTTCTGGAGATGATTTCCAGTCTTTCTGCGCAGTTTGTTGCGACGCCTCATCACAAAGTCGACAAGGTTATTCAACAGGCGCTGGATCGGGTTGGCCGTTATTTCAATGCTGACAGAAGTTACATCTTTTTGTTTTCAGACGATGCCCGGCTGTGCAGCAATACCCACGAATGGTGTGCCGAAGGGGTGACTGAACAGATCGAAGGTTTGCAGAACCTCGAAGCGGACATCTTTCCAAACTGGCTGCGTTCGTTCAACGACGCAAAACCGGTTCATATTCCTCAGGTAAACGACATCCCCTCCGACAGCGTTGAGTACGGCATACTGGCACACCAGAGCGTGCAGTCGGCTCTGATGGTACCCATGAATACCAAAGATGGCCTGTTTGGGATGTTAGGGCTCGATCTGGTGCGCACCCACAAATCCTGGAGCGATGACGAAATAGCGGCCATACGGCTGTTGGCGGGCAATATTTGCAGCCTACTGCAACGCCAGCGTGCCGAGCAAAAAATTGATCGTCTGGCATTTTTCGATACGCTAACCGGGCTTGCCAACCGGTCACTGATTCGCGAACGCATTCGCCAGAGTCTGCGATCCAGCCAGCGTTCATCGCTTTACAATGCGCTGATTATTATTGATCTCGATCGTTTCAAGTCGTTGAACGAGGAATACGGGCATCTTTGCGGTGACGAGCTGCTCAGCCAGATGGCGGAGCGATTGCGACGCTTTATTCCGGAAAGCGATTCACTCGCCCGGCTAGGTGACGACGAGTTTGCGGTGCTGGTTGACAGCGTTTCTTCAGAACTGACTGATACCCTTACCCGTGTTAAAAAACTGTGTGAAACATTAAATGAGGTCTGTACGGAGCCTTATGAGCTTGATGGTCAGCGGGTTCACGTCAGCATCAGTTTCGGCATCAGCATTTTCGACGGAGAAATTACCGACGTAGAAGTCCCGTTGCGACAATCTGACATAGCCATTCGCCGTGCCAAGGCATCCGGTGGTAACACCATTCGTTTTTACGACAACCACCTCGAAGTTCTGTCAGTCCAGCGAACCAGCCTATTGCACGACATGAGACAGGCCCTGCTGAATGATCAGTTCGAACTCCATTACCAGGTATTGGTTGACGCCAACCAGAAGCCGGTTGCCTGCGAGGCGCTGGTGCGTTGGAATCACCCGGAACGGGGGCTGCTATTGCCCGGCGTTTTTATTCCGTTCGCTGAAGAGAGTGGCTTGATCGTCCGCCTTGGTCGAAAGATTCTCAGCCTGGCCTGCGAGCAACTTCAGAATTGGCAGGATGACCCTTTGCTCGGCCAGTTGCCAATGTCGGTCAACATCAGCATGAAGCAATTCAGAGACCCGGGCTTTGCCAGCTTTGTTGCCAGCCTGGTCGACTTTCAACCCCAGCTTTGCAGGCAGTTGAAACTCGAAATAACCGAGTCTCTGCTGGCCGTGAACCTCGACGATGTCATCACAACCATGGATAAGCTGGTGGCGCTGGGGCTGACGTTCTCGCTCGACGATTTTGGCACCGGCTATTCATCGCTCTCCTACCTGCGCAGCTTGCCGCTTTCGCAGTTGAAGATTGACCGCAGCTTTGTGCGCGAAGTCGCCGAACAGGCGCAATCCAGAGCCATTGCTCAAACCATTCTGACACTCGGCACCAATCTCGGCCTCGATGTTGTAGCAGAAGGGGTTGAAACACCGGATCAACGCGACGAACTGGTGGCTATGGGGTGTCGAATCTTTCAGGGATATCTGTTTGCCAAGTCGTTGCCGGCGGCCGAGTTTGAGGCGTTGGTGCGCTCTGAGAACATTACCGGGTAAATTTTTCCGTTTGATCGCTGCCTTTCAACTCTCCAGTGGTAGCACATCCACCTCAACCGTCAGTTCATGCGCGCCGCCGCCATTCATCACGCCGCGCAAGGGTGTGACATCGCCGTAGTCCCGGCCCCAGGCCAGGGTGAGATAGCGTTCACCGGGCAGGCTGCCGTTGGTCGGGTCGATATCGAGCCAGCCCCAGTTCGGAATGAAGACGCTTAACCAGGCGTGACTCGCATCAGCGCCGACCAGCTTTTCCTGCCCCGGTGGGGGAAAGGTTTCCAGATAACCACTGACGTACCGCGCTGCCAGGCCAATTGAGCGCAGGGCGCCAATCGCCAGGTGGGCGAAATCCTGACAGACACCTTTGCGGTCTTTCAATACATCGTCCAGGGGCGTGGCCAGCGTGCTGTACTCTGAGTCGTAGCTAAATTCCCGGTAAATTCTCTGGTTCAGGTCCAGCACCGAGTCACATAGGGAACGTTGCGGCGTGAAGCAGTCGAGTGCGAACTGTCTCAGCGATTCGCTGCGGTGAATGAACGGCGAGTTCAGGGTGAACAGCCGCGCCTCCAGACTATCCGGGTCTATTGCTTTTGCGTCGCCACCGCGGCCCGGTGCCAGTTGTTCAACCACGGCTTCCCAGGCGGTATGTACCACATCTCCAGCAGGAGCTGGCCGGGGTTGTGTGGTGATTTGGCTGCGAATCGTAACCTCCAGGCTGTCGTGGATGTCCTGAATGGCGAAGTAGACGATACGATTGTCAAAGAAATCGAGCCGCTCATGCTGTCGCAGGGGCGTGGGCGATATCGACAGCCGAGTGTTCTTGCAATGCTGATAGTCAAGGTCTTTGGGCAGCAGGCGCGCTTCGTTGTGGCTGAGCGTCACCGGACTGCTGTAGTCGTAATGGGTGGTGTGGCGCAACTGGTATTTCATGTGTCGGATCCTTGCAGGGTGACCAGTTGTTTCGGCGTTTCTGCATGGCTAAAGTGGCTGTGCGAAATGGCATCCGACAGGGCACACAGTGGTGTCAGTAGCTGGTCGAGCAGGGTTTCCAGCGCAGCCTGTGCTTTGGTTGAGTTCTCCAGATCAGTCAGTGTATCCAGGTCGACCAGGTGCAGGTAGCTGGTGGCCTGAATGATCAGACGGGTTTCCTGGCTGCGAAAGGGGGTGGTTTCCGGGTGGGGCAGATGTTCGATCTGGGTTTCCAGGCGTTTCAGCATGTAGCCCACCGAGCGGGGGTTGGTTTCATCAAACAACAACAGATCGAGAATGGCAGCCGGGTACAGTTGCGACCGGTAGCGGCGCCGATAAACCGTTAAGTTATCGGTCGTGGCCAATACCGTTTCCCATAGATCGGTGCCCGGTTTGCTGGCGCTGATCATCGCCAGTTTCAGCAATTCCAGGCTGGCGATGCAGCGTTCGGTAATGCGGCCAATATCCATAAAACGCCAGCCGAAGTGGTGCGGCATGGTCTCGTTGCAGAGCCCGAAGAAGGCAGCCAGCAGAGTGATAATGTCTTCCAGTTTGCGCTGTCCGGCGTTGGCGCCCTGGGTGTTGGGCAGGTCACTGAAGGTCTGATGCAGGGTGTTGATGGTGCGCCAGGCATCGTCACCGAGGTGGTCGCGTACGGCACGGCTGTTACGCAACATGGCGTTGAACATTCTGGGCAAGCCTTCGTCGTCGGCATTCTGAAACAGCCCCAGCAGGCTCTTGCGCAATATCATGAATTGTTCGACCGCTGGTGGATGCTCGCCGGAGGGTTTTATAGCCGGGTCGCGTTCCGGGTCCAGAGCTTCCGGCAGATCCAGTTTCAGCGCGGTATAGAGATCGGGCAGCAGGGTATCGGCCAGGCGCAACTGGCCTTCCTCGACCAGGCTGGTGAGCGATTCCCGCATCAGGCGCGAGCGGTTGTCCAGACGTTCGCCGTAGCGACCAATCCAGAACAGGCTTTCGGCCACCCGGCTGGGTAAATCCATCCCGTCACGGGTCACCAGAATGGGGCCCTTGGCGCGTTGCAACAGGCTGACATGGGGTTGAGCGACCGGTGACAGTACCCAAATATCCTTGACGATGGTGCTTTCCATCACCGGCGTACCCGGCTCAGCCACCCAGGCCAGGCCGCCGGGCATGATGCGATGCTGACGATTTTCCGGATCGGATGTGCCATCGCCCGGGTCTGCCAGTGCGAAAAACCGCAGAGAGACGGGTTGTGGCGTTACCTTGTTGTCTTTCAGGTTATAGCTTGGCGAAGAGGCGGGTTTTAGCGGTTGCTCTGCCACATAAAGATGTGGCGCCTGCAGGATCGATTGGTGCAGGCTTGCCAGGGCGTCGGGCATCAGTTCAGCGGGTTTGATGGTCTGGGTGACGTCGTTCACGGCCCGTATCTGCCAGACGCTCAGGTCGTTCAGCACGGTACTCAGGTAATTCGGTTCACCGCACCACAGCACGTCGCGGCCAGCCAGTTGCAGGGGCTCACCAAGCAGATACTGGCACAAGCCCGGCAAAAAGGCGGCCAGCGCCGGGTGCTCCAGAACCCCGACGCCCAGGCTATTGGCTATGGCGACTTCCCCACGCCGGGCAGCCTGCATCAGGCCGGGAACCCCCAGCAACGAATCGCCGCGCAGTTCCAGTGGGTCACACCAGGGGTCGGTGATTTGCCGGACGATAACATCAACGGCCTTCAGGCCACCCAGGGTGCGCATCGACACCTGGCCATCCCGCACCACCAGGTCACCGCCCTCGACCAGTGAGAAATTCATGTAGTTGGCGAGCCAGGCGTGTTCAAAGTAGCCCGAACTGCCCGGGCCAGGGGTGAACAGAACTATATTGGGGTTCTCGCGACGGTGCGGCGCCAGTTCCGACAGACAGCGATGATATGCCTGCAGAAAGCCAGCCAGGCGGCTCAGGGGCGCATCCCGGTAAAGTCGAGACAGGGCGCGCGAGAGAATAATGCGGTTTTCCAGAGAATAACCGACGCCCGAGGCAGCCTGAGTCCAGTCGCCCAGCACGCGCCATTCGCCGTGCTCGTTGCGCATGACATCCATGCCCTGAAAAATCACCCGGGGGCGCTCATACAGGTTGCCGCTGTCTGCGGCCGGGAACAGCCAGCCCGGGTGGGTATAAATCAGTTCGGGGGGCAGAATGCCGTCTTTGAGCACGCGCCGCTCGCCGTATAGATCGGCCACCAGGCATTCCAGTAGCCGGGCCCGTTGCTTCAGGCCCTGTTCCAGCATGGTCCAGCTTTGCGGGCTGATCACATACGGGATCGGGTCCAGTTGCCAGGAGCGCAGCTTGCGCACCTCGTCTTCGTAAACGTTGAAGGTGACCCCGTTTTCATAGAGGAGGTTCTGGGCTTCCAGGGTGCGTTGTTGCAGGCCATCCAGCCCCAGTTCATCCAGTTCTTCGACCAGCGGCTGCCAGCGTGCCCGGAATTGGCCCTCGCGGGTGACCAGGTCATCGTACTGATGCGTGCCCTGTGGTCGTTCGGCCTGGTAATCCGCTAGTAGTTGTTGCAACAGGGGGCTGTACGGGGCTGAATTGCGCATGATCGGTCTGTGTCCGCTGGACGATCGGTAAGTGGTTGTGCCGGGTTTACGGGCTGTTTCTCCGAAACCGCTTGAGTCTGGCTGGTAAAGGTTATATCTATGGATGATAAACCAACAGCACCCGACTGAGTACATTATATGCAATTGTTCCGGTGCGAATCCTGTGGTCATCGGGTTTACTTCGAAAACACCCAGTGTACCCAGTGCGGCACGGCGCTGGGGTTCGACCCCGACCGCTTCGAGATGTCGGCAATCAGACCGCTGGGGGATGGTCGCTGGCAGTCTGTGGCGACCGGCTGGCGAGGCAGTGGCGTTTATCGTCAGTGCAGTAATTATGCGGTGCAGGGCGTGTGCAACTGGCTGCTGCCGGACGGGTCACCCGAAGATTTTTGCGTGGCCTGTCGTCTTAACCAGACCATCCCTGACCTCAGTATTGATTCGAATAAGGTGCTCTGGGCGCGGCTGGAAACTGAAAAACGTCGTCTGGTTTACAGCCTGCTGAAACTGAACTTGCCGCTGACGCCCAAAACCGATGAACAACAAGGGTTGGCGTTTCAGTTTCTAGCCGATACTGCGCCCCGGTTTAACGAAAGTGGCCGTGTGATGACTGGCCATGAAGACGGCGTTATCACCCTGAACATTGCCGAGGCCGATCCGGTTGCGCGAGAGGCCATGCGTAGCCAGATGGCCGAACCCTATCGCACCATGTTGGGGCATTTTAGGCACGAATCCGGGCATTATTACTGGGACCGACTGGTCTGGAATACTCCCTGGCTCGAGTCGTTCAGGCAGTGTTTTGGCGATGAACGACAGGATTACAGCCAGGCACTCGATACCTTGTACAGCCAGGGCGCGGTTGCAAACTGGCAGGAGCATCACGTTAGCGCCTACGCCAGTGCCCACCCCTGGGAAGACTGGGCGGAAACCTGGGCTCACTACCTGCACATGGTCGACACTCTGGAAACGGCCTACCAGTTCGGGTTGAGCCTGCAACCCAGGGTGACCGAAGACGCCGAAACGAGCGCCGAACAGGACTTTAACCCCTATTTTGATACGCACATAGATCGTCTGCTGGAGCACTGGCTACCATTGACCTATGCTCTAAACAGTTTGAATCGAAGCATGGGACATGGCGATTTATACCCTTTCGTGCTTTCACCCGGTGCAGTGCGCAAGCTCAGTCTGGTGCACGATATCATTCACCGTGCGACGCCACTCCTCACCGCCGAATCATTGGTTTAGCCAGCACTAACTGGCGTAGCAATTGCTACGTCAAACTCATACTCTCAAGGATTGGAATCATGACCCTTCGCGTTGCGCTCAAGCACTCCACCCGCTACGCCTTCGACCGGTCCGTCGCTCTCAGCCCGCACCTGATCCGGCTGAAGCCAGCGCCGCACTGCCGGACACCGATTGATGCCTATTCGTTAAACGTGAGCGGTGGCCCGCATTTTATTAACTGGCAACAGGACCCGTTCGGCAATCACCTGGCCCGCGTTGTGTTCCCCGATAAAGTCCGCTTTCTGCAAGTGGATGTGGAACTGATCGTGCCGATGACGGTCATCAACCCCTTCGACTTTTTTCTGGAAGATTACGCCGAAGCGTTTCCGTTTACATACCCGGCCGCTTTGAAGAAAGAGCTGACCCCTTACCTCGAAGTCTCCGAAGACGGCCCTTTATTGAAGCAATGGTTAAAGGGCGTCAGTCTCGATAAACGACCGACAGCCGATTTTCTGGTCAGCATCAACCAGCGCCTGCAACAAGACATTGAGTATCTGGTGCGCATGGAACCCGGTGTGCAAGACTCCGATGTAACGCTCGACATTAAACGCGGCTCCTGCCGTGATTCCGCCTGGCTTCTGGTGCAGATTTTCCGGCACCTGGGCCTGGCGGCGCGTTTTGTCTCCGGTTATCTGATCCAGTTGAAAGCCGATCAGCAAGCGCTCGATGGTCCGTCGGGAACCGAGGTCGACTTTACTGACCTGCACGCCTGGACCGAGGTGTTTGTGCCGGGAGCCGGCTGGATCGGGCTGGACCCCACCTCAGGTCTGTTTGCCGGCGAAGGGCACATTCCCCTGGCGGCAACACCGGAACCGACCAGCGCTGCACCCATTACCGGTGCGAGTGACAAGAGCGAGGTCGAGTTCAACTTTTCGATGAGTGTGACCCGCATTCATGAAGACCCCCGGGTAACGCGGCCCTATAGTGAAGACCAATGGCAGGGCATTCTCGCCCTGGGCGATAAAGTGGATGATCAGCTGAACCAGCAGGATTTGCGCCTCACCATGGGCGGCGAACCGACCTTTGTATCTATCGATGACATGGACGCCCCGGAGTGGACCATCGCCGCCCTTGGCGACGATAAACGCCGCCTGTCAGAAACCCTGCTGCACAAACTTCGGGCTGAATTTGCACCGGGCAGTCTGGTGCATTACCAGCAGGGCAAATGGTACCCCGGTGAGCCGCTGCCACGCTGGGCGCTGGCCTGTTACTGGCGCAAGGATGGCAAAGCTCTGTGGCAAAACGAACAATGGCTAGCGACCTTTAATGAATCGACCGCAACAGAGGGTAAAACCAAGCCCGCACCGGTCAGCATTGATACGGCCAGAAACTTCGCTGCCCAGGTCGCCAATCGACTTGGCGTACGTGACCGGTTTCTGATTCCCGGTTATGAAGACGCCTACCACTATTTGCTGCAGGAAGCGCAGCAACCGACCGACGTGGATTTAAGCAGGGAGGACCTGAAAGACAGCGACAATCGGCGTCGTCTGGCGGCCTTGCTGCAACGCGGTTTGGATGAAATTACCGGTTTTGTGTTACCCCTTGGGCGTGATGTGCGTCGCGATCGCTGGCAATCCAGCGAGTGGCCGCTGCGCCGCGAGGCCCTCTATCTGATTCCGGGCGACTCGCCCATAGGGTTGCGTTTGCCGCTGGATAGCCTGCCAGAAGCCAACCGGGCTGAAGAGCACCAGCCACCGAGTGCCTTTGAATTGCGCCAGCCACTGGCTGACATTCATGGTGAAGTGGCAGCCCGTTATACCGCCTGGCAGAAAGACAGTGGCACCCAACATCCGGTGAGTGAACAGCACCTTGATCAGCATGCGTTAACTGATGAAGCCGAGGGCATCATTCATACCGCACTCTGCGTGGAACCCAGGGGTGGTCAGCTTTTTGTCTTTATGCCACCCGTTGACAAACTCGAAGATTACATTGACCTGCTCGCCAGCGTTGAACAGACCGCCGCAGAACTCAAGCTACCGGTCGGCATAGAGGGCTATCCACCGCCTTCGGATCCTCGCCTGGAAAAATTCATGATCACACCCGACCCGGGCGTGATTGAAGTCAATATTATGCCGGCCAGCAACTGGCCCGATGTGGTTCGGGTGACCGAAACCATTTATGAAGCCGCCCGTCAGACCCGCCTGGGTGCCGACAAGTTCATGCTCGATGGTCGCCATACCGGAACCGGCGGTGGTAATCACGTTACCCTCGGGGGCGCCACACCGACGGATTCGCCGTTCCTGCGCCGGCCCGACCTGCTCGCCAGCATGGTCACCTACTGGCAGCACCACCCGGCGCTGTCGTATCTGTTTACCGGCATGTTCATGGGCCCCACGAGCCAGGCACCCCGTATTGATGAAGCGCGCCACGAAGCGCTGTACGAACTGGAAATCGCATTCCAGCAAATGCCGCCGGGCGAAGTGCCGCAGCCCTGGCTGGTGGATCGGCTGTTGCGCAACCTGCTCACAGATATTACCGGCAATACCCACCGCGCTGAATTCTGCATCGATAAACTCTACTCGCCGGACAGTGCCACCGGACGCCTGGGTCTGGTCGAATTGCGCGGCTTTGAAATGCCGCCACATGCACGCATGAGTGTGATGCAGCAGTTGCTGATTCGGGCGTTGGTCGCCCGGTTCGCCGCCGACCCTTACCGCAAACCGCTGGTGCGCTGGGGTACAGCGCTGCACGACCGATGGTTGCTGCCGCATTATTTATGGGCCGACATGCTCGATATTCTCACCGACTTGCGCGACCACGGGTTCGATTTCGACCCCGACTGGCTGGCGCCTTTCCTGGAATTTCGGTTCCCGCTTTATGGTCAGGTGCAATACGACCAAATCTCACTGGAACTGCGGCAGGCGATCGAACCCTGGCACGTGCTGGGCGAGGAAGTCAGTGGCGGCGGTACCGCTCGCTATGTCGACTCGTCTGTTGAACGGTTGCAACTGAAGGTCAGTGGCCTGACTCCGGAACGCCATGTGCTGACCTGCAACGGTCGCCCGATTCCGCTGCATGCCACCGGCACCAAAGGTGAAGCCGTGGCCGGAGTACGTTTTCGGGCCTGGCAGCCCCCATCTGCCCTGCACCCGATGATTCCGGTGCATGCGCCGCTGGTGTTCGACATAGTTGATACCTGGAATGACCGCTCACTGGGCGGTTGTACCTACCACGTTTCACACCCGGCAGGCCGGAACTACGAACATTTTCCGGTTAACGCCAACGAAGCCGAGGCGCGCAGGCTGGCCCGGTTCTGGTCGCACGGTCATACCCAGGGTTCATTACCTGTGACCGCGTCGGTACCACGCGGGGAGTACCCCCACACCCTTGATATGCGCTTCGATCATATACGCGAAGCGGCACTCAAATCGGGCCGGACAGGCCAATGAACGGGCGCGTAAAGGAGAACCATCGATGAGTAAAATAAATTGGTCGGAATACGCCTGTAAGGGGTTTTACGATGAGCTGATGGCTCAACCCGGCGTGCCGCATCCGGCTGCAAAAATGCTGTGTGATTATCTGGCCGAGCTCGGTGGCCGTGAACTGGCCGAACTGAAAAACGCGTCGGAAGTGGCGATACAGGTGATGGGAATTACCTTTACCGTCTATTCCGAAGGCAACATGATCGACCGCGCCTGGCCGTTCGATATAGTGCCTCGGGTCATCCCGCTCGATGAATGGCAACGTACCGAAGCCGGCCTGAAGCAACGGGTTGAAGCTCTAAACCTGTTCATCAACGATCTGTACCACGATCAGAAGATCATTCGCGACAAGGTGTTTCCGGCTGAAGTGCTGGCGCAGTCGGCGAACTTCCGCAAACAATGCGTGGGTATCAACCCGCCCAATAATATATGGGCTCATATTTGCGGGTCGGACCTCGTGCGGGATAAAGACGGCACACTTTATGTGCTGGAGGATAACCTGAGGGTGCCCTCCGGCGTGTCTTATATGCTGGAAAACCGCAACGTCACCAAGCGGATTCTGCCCGAGCTGTTCGCCACCGGAAAAATTCAGCCGGTGGACGATTACACCGGTCAGCTTTACGACATGCTGGCCTCCATGTCGCCGCGGCCGGGCGATGATCCACAGATCGTGGTGATGACACCGGGTATCTATAATTCAGCGTATTTCGAGCACTCCTATCTCGCCCAGCAAATGGGAGTCGAGCTGGTGGAAGGCTCCGACCTGGTGGTTGATGACGACGATGTCGTACACATGCTAACCGTGAACGGCCTGAAGCGGGTGGACGTGATTTACCGCCGGGTTGACGATCTTTTTCTGGACCCTGAGGTCTTTCATCCAGATTCTGCTCTTGGGGTGCCGGGCCTGATGCGCGCCTGGCGCAGTGGCAAGGTTGCACTGGTCAATGCACCGGGTGCCGGAGTCGCCGATGACAAGGTCGTCTATGCCTTTGTGCCCGAGATTATTCGCTATTATCTCGATCAGGAACCGCTTCTGGCCAACGTGCCCAGCTACCTGTGCATGCGTGAGGACGACCGCCGTTATGTGCTCGATCATCTGCATGAATTGGTGGTAAAGCCCGCTAACGAGTCGGGTGGCTACGGCATGTTGGTAGGGCCGCATTCAACGAAAAAAGAGCGGGAAAAATTTGCTGAGCTGATCAAGGCCGACCCGCGCAATTACATGGCGCAACCTACGCTAAAACTGTCGACAACCCCCACGCTGATTGATGATCAGCTGGAACCCCGCCACGTTGATTTGCGCCCCTTTATCCTGTCTGGCAAAGGAAGCACCTACGTCACCACCGGCGGTTTGACCCGGGTGGCGCTGACCAAGGGATCGCTGGTGGTGAACTCGTCTCAGGGTGGCGGCAGTAAAGACACCTGGATTGTGGATTTGAACTGATGCGGCCCACTCTGGACCAAAACGAGGTGAACTATGCTTTCTCGTGTTGCTGAAAATATATACTGGCTGGCACGTTACCTGGAGCGTGCGGAAGACACCGCCCGACTGATTAACGTGACCAGTAATTTGTTGCTCGATTTTCCAAAAACCACCCGGCTGGACTGGGATTCGCTGGTGACCATTACCGGGGCGGAAGATATATTCGACGAGCATTATGAAACGCGCAGTGCTGATAATGTTCTGAATTTTCTCTGTGTCGATCTGCATTATTCGGGGTCAATCATTTCGTCACTGGAGTCGGCGCGCGAAAACCTGCGCACGACGCGTGATATTATGCCACGCGAAGTCTGGGAGGAGTTGAATACCCTCTATCTGGATACGCTGAAGCAGGTGGAAGCCGGTATTACCTCGCGTAAGCGGGATGCTTTTCTGAAACGCGTAATTCGCAGCTGCCAGGCCATCAACGGGTTGATCGAGGGCTCACTGAGTCATACCCAGGTGCACACCTTTCTGATGCTCGGCCGAAATCTGGAGCGGGCCGATATGACGACGCGCATCATTGATGTGCGCTCGGCCAACCTGCTGCCACGCAGCCCGGATGACCTGACGCCCTTTGAAAACCTGCAATGGATGAGCGTGCTGAAATCCCTGACCGGTTATCAGATGTACCGCCAGCAAGTTCGACTGCGTGTTCGCGGTCCGGACGTGTTGCGCTTTTTGTTACAGGACGAGTTTTTCCCCCGGGCTGTGGCCAGTTGCCTGGGTCAGCTATCCTTTGAGCTCGAGGATCTACCACGACATGAGGAAGTGCAGGCGCTGGTGGATGATTTATTACCGCGACTGGTCAATGCCAACATGGAGAAAATGGCACATACGCCAGATTTGCTGCACGATTTTGTCGATACACTGCAGATCTCGTTCAACGAATTACACCAGGCTATCGCCGATCATTATTTCAGCGGCGAGTATCGGGGGCAGTCCCAGAGCCAGTCCGACGTTGCCTGAGTTGATTGCCAGTGGGTCGTGCCAGGTGCCGGGTATGCTTCTCCGGGGTCGGCGTGAATCCGTCCTTGGAGCCTAGGCCGCAACATCCATGTTGCGGACTACCCCGGATAAGCATACCCGGCACTTGGCACTTGGCTTTGTAGAACTTTCAAATTTTAATTACTGACTATCAGTTGTTGGATCGTACTATGACTTCAGTATTAATTGACCTTGCCATGAAAGCACCCAAAGTCGAACTGCATCTGCACATTGAAGGCAGTCTTGAACCTGAGCTAATGTTCGCATTAGCCGAGCGCAATGGCATTACCTTGCCCTATGCCGACATTGAGGCAGTGCGGGAAGCATATCAGTTTGGCAATCTGCAGGAATTTCTGGATCTGTATTACCAGGGTATGTCGGTGTTGCAAACTGAAGCCGATTTTTACGACCTTACCTGGGCCTATCTGAAACGAATTCACGCCGACAACGTCGTTCATACCGAAGTCATGTTTGACCCCCAGGCACACCTGGAGCGTGGCATTGCGTTTGACACTGTGCTTAGTGGCATCGAAAGAGCGCTGCAGCAGGGTGAGCGGGAACTGGGTATCAGCTATCGGTTGATTATGTCGTTTCTGCGACATCTATCCGAAGAAAGTGCTTTTGAAACCCTGGCGATTGCGGAGCCGTATCTGGATCGCATTCATGCTGTGGGGCTGGATTCCGGCGAAAAAGGCCACCCGCCAGAGAAGTTTGAGCGAGTGTTTGCACATTGCCGGGAACTGGGGCAACGGATTACCGTGCATGCCGGTGAAGAGGGGCCGCCGGCGTATGTCTGGCAGGCCATCGATCAATTGAAAGTAGACCGTATCGACCATGGCAATCGCGCCATGGAAGACCCGGCGCTGGTGCAGGCACTGGTGGATCGCGGTTATACGCTGACGGTTTGCCCCTTGTCGAATCACAAGCTGCAGGTCATAGACGATTTGAAGCAGCACCCGATTAAGGCCATGTTGGCTGCAGGTCTGAAAGCGACCATCAATTCCGACGATCCGGCTTACTTTGGTGGTTATGTGAACGACAATTATGGTGCATTGATTGACCAGGGGCTGATCGATCGGGATCAATTGCTGACACTCCTGGAAAATGGATTCGACGGTGCCTGGATTGACGACACCACCCGGGCTGCGCACAAGGCCAGGCTGGCTCAGGTGTTTGCCTGAGAGGAAGTTGAACGTCTTACTGTCGTTCGATGGTAAAAACCTGTTTGAAGGCATCGCCGAAAAGGCGGTGGACTGGATTCTGGCCGATGAGTAGTGACCTTACTGGTCGGTCTGGGGCGGCTGCCGGCTAACCAGTTTGTCGAGGCCTTCGCTGTTGCGAAGATGAATGTCGATCTGTTGAAAGGCAATTTCGATGCCCGCCCGTTTGAACTCCCGGTCGATGTAGCGGTTAATTTCATCGATCGCGGGGTTTCTGTCCTGAAGTTCCTTCACATGAATGCGTAATTCGTGGTCCAGTGTGCTGGCCCCAAAATTGAGAAACAGGACCTGAGGTTCCGGCTCATCCAGCACGCGGGGGTTAGCCTTGGCGGCACTGAGCAACAACGCTCGTGTTTTATCGAGGTCTGATCCATAGGCGACGCCGACCCGGACGATGACCCGGGTGACGGTGTCGGTAAGCGACCAGTTAATGAGCTGATCAGTCACAAAGGTTTTGTTGGGGACGATGATGTCTTTGCGATCAAAATCGGTAATGGTGGTGGCTCGAATGCGGATCTGACGTACCACGCCCGATAAATCACCCAGGGTTACAATATCGCCGATGCGTATAGGCCGCTCGAACAGCAGAATTAAACCGGAGACGAAGTTGGCGAAAATTTCCTGCAACCCAAAACCAAGCCCAACACTGAGGGCGGCCACCAGCCACTGCAGTTTGTCCCAACTGACGCCCAGGCTCGACAGCGCCATAACCAGGCCAATGCCGGTAATAATGTAATTAAGCAGGGTGGTCATGGCATAGGCGCTGCCTTGCCGCAAACTGAGCCGGGACAGCACCAGCATCTCCAGTAGGCCAGGCAGGTTGGCGGCAAGAAACAGTGACAGCGAGATAATGAAGAAAAAAGAGGCCAGATCCAGCAGGCTCATGCTGCCCGGGCTTTCAGCGCTGCCGTACTGCCAGATGACCAGCGAGTCGAGATAGCCAAATACCCCCACCAGATCAGCCCATACCCAATACAGCAGACCTCCGAAACCGGTGAGCAGCAGAAAGCGAACCAAACGCTGGGTTTGTTGCCGCACTTGCAGCAATTCGGCCGTGGTATCGGGTAACGGCTCCTGAATTTTGTCAGGATCTTTGGCGCGCTGGGCGTCGCGCTGCTCCCTTAGCACCTGGTTTTCGGCTTCCCGCTGCAGGCGCAGGCGGTTACTGGAGACTTCAATGGCGCGGCGTGCGCTGGCTTCTGCAATGACCCAGCCGCTGAGAACATAAAAGGTGGCCAGAAAACGACCGGTCAGTTGCAGGCTGGTGTAGTAATACCCCGACAAGGTTAGCACCACCAGGCTTAGTGGTAGCAGCACCAGCACTAAGTTGAGCACCCAGCGCACCCCGGCCGGGGCGAAACTGGAAGGCAGCTGTTTCAGCAGTATGCGGAAAAAATAGGCCACGAGCGCACCCGCCACAATCAGTATCACAGGCCCCAGAACATCACTACTCAACGCCGCACCTTGTTGAACGGCCAGCGTCAACACCGCACTGGTCGGCAGCAGTACCCAGGCAAAGCGACGAACAAAGGTGCGCAGCGTTTTACGGGCGTTGTCTGGCCACTGAAAATCGACCTCGGCAACCTGCCCGGGTGTCAGAATGCTGCGCAAAAACTGTACGACAAACAAGCTGAGCGCAATGGCGGTCAGGGCCGGGCCCAACACCAGAGTATCGGTTGTCTGGGCGCCTGAGAGCAGGTTTCCGATGGCCAGCAAAGCCAGGCTGGCGGGAGCCGTAATTGCCGCCGTCAACGCCAGTGCCACCAGGGTGGACCAGGGGCTGGGGCTTGCCGTTTCTGAGTCTGATGTAGGCTCTGTTTGAAGGGATGGCCGATAAAAGCTGGCCGTTCCCGTTTTCAAGGTTGTTGCCAGTGCGGTTTTCAGGCGAGGTCGCACCCAGTGCAAAGCGATAGCGGGCAGGAACAGTAAGACGCCCAGCCATTGCCAGAGCGACAGGTCACCCGGCGTCAGGCTGACGGAGAACTGGGCAGGCAGGCGGGTAAGTTGATCCGCCAAAGCGCCGGGCGCGGTGGTAAACCAACTTAGGCTGATAGCGGGGTTGCTGGGTATCCAGAACAATTGTTCAATTATGCTGGACCGAAGCCGGTCGGCCGTCGCAGTAAGCTCTTGCTGCACCTGTTGCAGGCTGACGGCCGTTACCACCAGCTCCTGCAGACGGTCCTGCAATTCAGACAGCCGCAAATCGGCCGGGTAGTCACTGGGGTTGTCCTGTAGCTCCCGTTGTTGCTGGCTCACATTGAACTGTGTCAGGCGCGCATCGGCGATCAGGTCAGACAAGCCCGGGTCGAAATCGAAATTGGGCAGGTTGGTGTTTTGTTCCTGCAGCACGCGAAACACCTGACCGCTACCTCTCAGAGCAACGATATGCTCATTCAAGGCGGCTTCATTGGTCAGCAATCGGTCATGCTGTCGTTGAACGGAATTCAACCGCTGGTTCAGCTGGCCGGTCTGGGTGCTGAGCAAATCCAGCGCTTGCTGAATGCTGGTATTGGTCGTGTATTCAGCCGATACCGAGGGGCTGAACAGTAAACACAGGGCAAGCAGCCAATGCACTGTGTTGTAACTTAATTGCTTGAGCATTTCCCGGTCCGAGCCAAATGAGATACGAGCCAGTCTATCGTGGTTTCAGTGAAGTTGTCTTCTATGTCGGTGGTTTAAACCCGATTGCGCAGCCACGGTGAGCGCGCAATAATCACCTCAACGAGTCCCTGACAGCGAGCCACACAATGACCGTTCGAACAGCGCAGACCAGGCCCAATTTTCTGATTCGGATCGATGATCTGACCGGGCCCGATATAGCCCGGTTACTGGAAGAGCATCTGGCGGATATGAACGCCACCTCGCCGCCGGAAAGCAAACATGCTCTGGATCTGGATGGCCTTAAGCAACCGGACGTCACCTTCTGGACTCTTTGGACAACGAACACCGAAGGGCAGGGCGAACAGCTCGCCGGGTGCTGTGCGTTGAAGCGGTTAACGGCGGATCATGGTGAAATCAAATCGATGCGCACAGCAACGGCTTTTCGGCGCCAGGGCGTAGCCCAGCGTTTACTGCAGCATTTGCTGGAACAGGCAAAAGTTCAGCAGCTGACTCGCCTAAGCCTGGAAACCGGCTCCATGGACTATTTCGCAGCGGCCCGGGCATTGTATGGCCGCTTCGGCTTCGAAGCGTGCCCGCCGTTTGGCGACTATGTTGAAGACCCAAACAGTGTGTTTATGACGCGGCTTGTTTAGTTCGGTGGTTAGGTTGACTGTATAGCCGTTCGTTCGTGCCCGGCCACCGGGTAGGCTTATACGGGTGGTGCGACACATCGCCCGGCGTGAGTCCATCCATGGAGCCTAGACCGCAGCATCCTTGCTGCGGACTCCCCCGGATAGGCCTACCCGGTGGCCAGCACTTGATCCTGCGATTGCACTAAGTTCGAAACATACAAAAACAAGAGGTTCAAAATGACCAATGCATTAAATGCCGTTTCAGGCGGCTGCCTATGTGGCGCTGTTCGATTTGTAGTTAACGGGCCGGTTTCGGCTTTTCACCTGTGTCATTGCGACCGATGCCGGCATTCAACCGGGTCGGCTTTTGCCGCCAATCTGTTTACCGTGCCGGATGCCATCACCTGGGAGCAGGGTGAGGATCAGATTAAACGATTTGAATTGCCGACAGCCAAGCACTGGACGCGGCAGTTTTGTGCGACCTGTGGGTCTGCGCTGCCCTATGTGAACCGCAGTGGTAAGTTTCTGGTGGTACCCGCCGGTAGCCTGGATGGGGATCCCGCGGTGACGCCGGACGATCGCATTTTCTGGTCGGAGCGTCCGCATTGGGTTGATGCCATTGAGGAATCACCGGCTTTTGAGCAATATCCGACTCGCTGAACTCAGTGAGCCGGGTTGGCAATTACTGAACAGTCAGCCAGCGTACCTGATGGGGTTGCAGCGTTTTCAAGTCACGACTTGGTTTCGTTTCCAGCAGATCAACTGGAGCGCCGCCAGTGAGTAACGAGTCGATCAGTGACTGGTCCAGGCTTTGTTCGAAATCGGCGAAATTCGCGAGCACCAGCAGGGTGTCGGCATCCCGATTTCGGGTAAAGCCGAACACATGGGGGTTGCCCGTTTCGATGATGTGGGTGTGGGCGTCACCGAGTAAGGGGGTCGCCTTTCGAATGGCAACCAGCCGTTGCAGGCCGGCGTATACCCGGCCATTGGGCGTGTCGGGTTGGTTTCGCAGCTCCAGATCGGCGTCTTTTACGGCCACCCGGTTCACCCAGCGGCTGTCGTTCAGTTTGTTGACGTCTTGTTGATAGCTGTAGTCGTTGAGCAGCCCGAGCTCATCTCCCAGGTACAGCAACGGCACACCGCCAATGCTGAGAATCAGCGCGTGCATCAGCATGATGCGGTTGATCGAACGCTGTACTTCCCCGGCATCCTGATCGTTCAGTCCCTGTTCAAGGCCGGCCAGTGACGCCAATTGCCCGGCAACCCGGCAATCGCCGGTGGTTTTGTTTTCCTGGAATGGCACCCCCCGGGCGAAACTGCCGGGGAACTGGCCGGTGTAGAACTGGTTCAGGAAACGTCGGTGGTGGTCCGGGTCGGTGCCGAGACTCCAGGCGATGGTGTCGTCGAAGGTCCAGCCGATGTCATCGTGGCCGCGAATGTAGTTGACCCATGCGGTGTCGGGCGGGATCGGAAAACGCGCCTGAAGGCTGCGGGTCATCAGGGTGGCGTCGCGTGTGGCCAGGGTGTTCCAGAGCATGGCCATGGTCAGGGGGTTATAGGAAAGCTGGCATTCATCGGTGCTGATGTAGCGCACCACGTCATCCGGATGCACGATGGCTTCGGATTTGAACAGCAACCCCGGAGCGGCAATGCGGGCCGCGGCATTGAACGCCTGAATCAGCGAATGGGCCTGAGGCAGGTTTTCACAGGGCGTGCCGGCTTCTTTCCAGACAAAGGCCAGGGCATCGAAACGCAGCACATCAGCGCCCGCATTGGCCAGAAACAGCAACTCGCCAAGCATGGCATTAAATACGGCCGGGTTGCGGTAGTTCAGGTCCCACTGAAAGCTGTTGAAGGTGGTCCAGATCCAGCGCTGCATGTCGTCGCGCCAGGTGAAGCAGCCCTGGCGGATTTCCGGAAAAATCTCGCGCAGATAGGGCTCATAGGGCGCCAATTGGCTGCGGTGGTCGAAGCAGAAATAGTAATCGAGGTATTCCTGCTCGCCGTGCTGGGCTCTGACCGCCCAGTCGTGCTCATCGGAGGTATGGTTGAACACGAAATCGAGCACCATGACGATGCCTTCCTTGCGCAGTGCCGCGGCCAGTCGTTTCAGGTCATTCATGGTGCCCAGCGCTGGGTTCACCTGGCGGTAGTCGGATACCGCATAACCGCCATCGCTATTGGCTTCAGGCGCTTTGAACAGCGGCATCAGGTGCAGGTAGGTGAGGCCGAGTTCTTTCAGATAGGGAATCTGTTCGCGCAGGGCTTTGAGGTCGCCGGCGAACAAGTCGACGTAACAGGCTGCGCCCAGCATAGTCTCGCGCTTGAACCAGAGCGGGTCGGCCTGGCGTTTTTTGTCCTGATTGCGCAATACAGAGGGTCGTTCCTGGTAGGCAATCAACAGGGTTTCCAGAGTGTTTTCCAGATGATAGTAAAAGTCGTACTGGTCTCCGTACAAGGAGCGCAGTAGGGCGAACAAGCGGGGAAACTGAGTGTTCAGGTTCGCTTCAAAGGCCGCCCATTCCTTATCGCTGCTGGCTTTGGGTTTCAACCGGGGGAGCAGGCGTTCTAGGGTGATGCGGACGTCGTAATCGAGCGAGTGATCCATGGGGCGGCCTTCCAGCAAAAATGCAAAGTGAACGGGTGGCGATTCACTCAGTCTAACCAGCTTGGCGCTTAATGTTAATTTAATCGTTTAAGTTGCTGTGCTGTCAGAGTTTGGGCGCTTGTGCGGTGCTGGCACGCACGATCAGTTGAGTGCTCAGCACTTGCTGGTGAGGCACCTGTTTCTTGCGCAGTACATCGAGTAATAGCCGCATGGCACAGCGGCCAATCTCGTCTCTGGGCTGGCTAACGGTTGTCAGTTCCGGCTGGCAGTATTCGCTAAGGCCAATGTTGTCGAAGCCGATAACTGACAGGTCTTCTGGCACCCGAACCGAGGCGTCGCGAGCGGCTTTCATCAGGCCGATGGCCATTTCGTCGCTGTGGCAGAAGATAGCGCTGGGTCGATGTTCGCGTGGCATGGCAAGCAAAACCTGACCCTGCTGATAGCCTGAAAGAAATCCGAAATCGCCCTCGACAATCCATCCTGGGTTAACCACTAACTGCTGGCGTTCCATTTCCGACTGGTAGCCTTTCACCCGATCGATACAGATAGGGTTCTGCATCGGGCCGGTTATGGTGGCAATGCGCTGGTGTCCGAGCGATGAGAGGTACTCGACGGCCCGGGCGGCGGCCAGCGGATTGTCGATGCGTACCGTGGGCAGGGCAAGCTGATCAAAGTACTCGCAGGCCATCACCAGCGGAATTTGACTGCCACGGGCTTGCTGGGTAACCAGCGACAGCGGGATTTCAGCGGTCAGCAATATAATGCCATCGGCCTGGTTGGTGGGCAGTAAGTCGAAGTAAGCCTTGGCGCGGCCAGTGTCGTGTTCGCAGTCGCCGAGCAAGACCCGATAGCCTTCGCGGTGGGCAATGTCTTCCAGGCCCGCGATGATTTCCGAGAAAAAAGGGTTGGCAATGTCGGGTAGCAACACCACGATGGTGCGCGATTCACTGCGGCGCAGATTGCGCGCGGCGAGGTTCGGTGAATAACCCACTTTCGCGATGGCGCTGGCCACTCGCTTGCGCGTGGCCTCGGTCACTTTTTCCGGGTTGGCAAGCGCCCGCGACACAGTGGCGGTAGAGCAGCCGGCGGCTAGGGCAACGTCTTTAATGGTGGGCATGGTACGTATCTGCAACGTGAACAGGGGCGATGTTACCACAGCGATACCATGCAGGATAAACCGGCACGGACCTGAGTGTTTGTCGTTCAGGATATCGAGTTGATATGTAATGCATTACATCCAGTAACAGATTTTCTTGCATAAAGTGATAGCCCGCCATGGCGTATTTTCACTTGAATATAAGCCTTTTTGCTTGGTTTCTCAAAATAATCTGATGCTTAAGGTGTTGACCTCGCCAAATCTCTCTGCTTGAATGTAATGCATTACATTATACAAAAACAAAAATTAAAGGTGTTTGTTTATGAAAACCATCAAAGGGCCTGCGCTCTTTCTGGCGCAATACGCCAGTGACGAAGCCCCGTTCAACAGCCTCGACAGCATTGCCCGCTGGGCCTCCAGTCTGGGGTTCAAAGGGGTGCAGATTCCCAGTGGGGATAAGCGCCTGTTCGATCTGGAACGCGCCGCTGAAGATCTTGATTACTGCCGTGAAGTAGTTGCCTTACTGGCCGGTTATGGCCTGGAAATCACTGAGCTCTCGACTCACCTGCAAGGCCAACTGGTCGCTGTGCACCCAGTCTACGATGACCTGTTCGATGGCTTTGCGCCGGAGTCTCTGCGCAAGAACCCGCAAGCCAGGCAAGCCTGGGCCGTCGATCAACTGCTGCTCGCCGCCAAGGCCAGTAAAAACCTGGGTCTGACCGCGCACGCCACCTTTTCGGGTGCCTTGCTGTGGCCTTTTCTGTACCCCTGGCCGCAGCGTCCGCCTGGCCTGGTGGAGACCGGCTTTGAAGAACTGGCCCGGCGCTGGAAACCGATACTCGATGCTTTCGACAACGCCGGGGTCGACCTGTGCTATGAAATTCACCCCGGTGAAGATCTGCACGATGGCGCCACCTTTAAGCGCTTCTTAACGGCCGTCAATCATCACCCTCGCTGCTGCATTTTGTTCGACCCGTCGCATTTTGTGTTGCAGCAGCTCGATTATCTGAGCTTTCTCGATCACTTCCGTGATCGCGTCAAAATGTTTCATGTGAAAGATGCAGAATTTAACCCGACAGCCTTGCAGGGCACCTATGGCGGTTACGAAGGCTGGGTTGAACGCGCCGGTCGCTTCCGCTCACTGGGCGATGGCCAGGTTGACTTCAAAGGCATTTTCTCGCGTCTGGCGCAGTACGATTTCGCTGGCTGGGCCGTGATCGAGTGGGAATGTGCGCTCAAACATCCGGAGCAAGGTGCTGAAGAAGGCGCTCGCTTTGTGGAGGACCACATCATTCGGGTGACCGACAAGGCCTTTGATGATTTCGCCGCCGCCGGTACCGACGAAGCCACTAACCGGTCGCTGCTCGGTCTCTGAGCCGCTTAGCCGATAAAGGATGTTTGTGATGACCCAATCAACTCCCCTGCGCCTGGCGATGATCGGCGGTGGCCCGGGTTCCATGATCGGTGCGGTGCATCGGTTCGCGGCCCGGATGGACAACCGGTTTGAACTGGTCGCCGGTGTTTTCAGCACCCGGCCCGAGAGTAACCGGGAAACCGCCGCACAACTGCGACTCGACACGAACCGCTGCTACGACAGCTACGAGGCGTTAATTGCTACTGAAGCCAAACGCGACGATGGCGCCCGTGTTGTGGCGATTACCACGCCGAATTATTTGCATTACCCGATAGCGCTGGCCTGCATTGAGGCGGGGCTGGATGTGATTTGTGAAAAACCGATGACGATGACGTTAGCCGAGGCTGAGCATTTGGCCGAGCGCGTTGCGGCACAGGGTGTGCGTTTTGTACTGATGCACAATTATTGCGGTTACCCGCTGGTGCAGCATGCGCGTGAGCGGGTTCAGCGCGGCGATCTTGGTCGCATTCTCAGTTTGCAGGTTGAGTATCTGCAGGAATGGCTGAGCGAAGTGCCTACGGCCGATAACAAACAGGCGGACTGGCGGCTCGACCCCAAGCGTGCCGGGTCGGCCGGTGCTTTGGGTGACATCGGAACCCATGCATTTCAGCTGGCCTGTTTTATATCCGGATTAACGCCCGAGGCCGTCAGTGCGGAACTGACCTGCCAGGTGCCGGGGCGGGTGCTGGATGACAATGTTCAGGCATTGCTGCGCTTTGAAGGCGGGGCTACCGGTATGTTGTGGGCGAGTCAAACAGCACCGGGGTTTGAAAATGCCTTGCGCATTCGTGTTGTTGGCGAACAGGCATCACTGGAATGGGCGCAGGAGAATCCAAACGAACTTTGGTTCTCGCCCTTGAATCAGCCACGGCAGCGTATTACCCGCCGGGAAGACTGGTTTAGCGATGCCACTGGCGCGAGCGTACGCTTGCCGCCCGGGCATCCGGAAGGGTATCTCGAGGGCTTTGCCAATTTGTATCAGGGGCTGTCAGCAGATGTGAGCTCGGCCTCGCAAGGCGGCTGGTTGCCAGATGTCTCCACCGGTGTTGATGGCCTGAAATTCATCGCAGCCACGTTGCGTTCTGATCAGAACAACGGTATCTGGACACCGTTTAACGGAGCCGCCTCATGACCGAGCCGTTTATTCGATTGCATCGTTTGGGCAAATCCTTTGGCCCCAATGTGGTGTTGCAGGACATAAATCTGGACATTCATCCGGGTGAGATTATCGGCATTCTGGGTGAAAACGGGGCGGGTAAATCGACCCTTCTGAAATTGATCAGCGGTGTTTATCAACCCAGTACCGGCACGCTGGAAATGGGTGGTAAACAGTATCAAGAACTCGACCCCGTGACTTCGCGCCGTCTCGGTATCGCAATGATTCCGCAGGAATTTAATCTGGTGCCTACCCTGCGCGTTTACGAAAACGTGTTTCTCGGCCAGGAAGTGCGCAAACACGGCTTTCTCGATCGCACCACCATGCGCCAAAAGACCCGCGAGGTTATGGCCAGCTTGCAATCAACCCTCGACCCGGAAGCACCTATCAGCAGCCTCAGCGTGGCTGAAAAACAATTGGTTGAAGTGGCGCGGGTATTGGTCGATGACGCCCGCGTGGTGATTCTGGATGAGCCGACCACGGTACTGACCGACCCGGAAGTGAAGGTGTTGTTCGACGTTGTGCGTCGTTTGCAGGCCACCGGTGTTGCGGTGCTGTTTATTTCGCACAAGCTGAAAGAAGTGAAGGATCTGTGTCATACGGTGCTGATCCTTCGTGATGGGCAGGTCGTTGAACAATGCGCCACCGACGATCTGGATGAGGAAAGCATGGCCCGCAAAATGGTCGGCCGGGAATTGTCACAGGTGTTTCCTGAAAAGCAGGGGCAGCACGGCAAGGTTGCACTGGAGGTGCGCCAGCTGTCGCTTGACTCTGTGTTAATCGATGTGAATTTCACGTTGCACCGCGGACAGATTCTCGGCTTGTCCGGGCTGGTCGGGTCTGGGCGAACGGAGATTGCCGAAACCATCATGGGCCTGCGCCAGAAAACCTCGGGCCAGATTCTTATCAATGGAGAGCCCTGCACGATTCAATCACCGGAAGATGCGCATCGTCGCAACCTGGCCTATTTGTCGGAAGATCGGCAGGGCAAGGGCCTGGTAATGAGTTTTAATCTGATTGAGAACATCACGTTGCTGAGCCTAAAACGGTACATCAAGGGGCTGATTCGTCCCCGGGCCGAGCGTCGGCAGGCAGAGCATTACCAAAAGGCACTGAGCATTCGCACCGCCAGCCTGGCAACCGAAGTGGGACTGCTCAGTGGCGGGAATCAGCAAAAGGTCTATCTGGCCAAGTTGCTGGATATTGAACCCGAGATCCTGATTCTCGATGAACCCACGCGCGGCATTGATGTGGGAACCAAACACGAGTTTTACCGGCTGATCCGGGGGTTGGCCAGCGAAGGCAAGGCGATACTGGTGATCTCATCGGAACTGGAAGAAATCATTGGCTTGTGTGATCAGGTGTTGGTGGTACGCGAAGGGCGTATTGTCGCCGACCTGCGCGATGAACGGATAAATGAGGAAGACATCATGTTATATGCAGCGGGCGCCCGGGGCGCGTCGGACGTTACCGAAGCAGGAGTGGCGTTGTCATGAACCAGGCAAAAACCCTGACCGATCGTTTCTCCAGCAGCGTCAATCGCCTCGGGCTGGATCTGACGATTCTCGCTCCGTTGATCGCTTTGGTTGTGCTGCTGATTGCGTCGTCACTGGCCAGTGAATATTTCCTCAATACCCGCAACCTGACCAATGTAATGCGTCAGGTTTCCTACACCGGCATCATCGCTATCGGGGTCACCTTTGTAATCATCGGCGGTGGCATCGATTTGTCCGTCGGGTCGATGGTGGCATTGGTGGGTGTGTTGTTGCTCTATGCGTTGAACTCGGTCACCGATCCGGTGATGGCGATTGTGGTCGGCATTTTGGTGGCGCTCGGCAGCGGTGCGCTGTTCGGGGTGTTCAACGGTTTGCTGGTCACGCGGGGCAAAATCACCGCCTTTATTGCAACGCTGGCCACCATGTCCATTTTCCGCTCTGTGGCCTTATATCTGACCGATGCAGGTGAAGTGGTGTCCCGCAATCCGCTGTTCCCAAATCTGGGTGGCGGCTATTGGCTGGGCGTACCGATTCCGGTCTGGGCGTTTCTGATCCTGGCGGTGGTGGCTCATATCCTGTTGTTTTACACCCGCTTTGGCCGGCATTTGTGTGCCGTCGGTGCCAATGCTCAGGTCGCGCGGTATTCCGGTATTCGGGTCAGAACGGTCATTCTAGGCAGCTTTACCATTGCCGGTGGCTGTGTGGGGGTGTCGGCGATCATGCTTGCCTCTCGCCTGAATTCAATCAGCCCCAGCGACGCCGGGGTGCTTTATGAACTGGATGCGATTGCCGCAGTGGTGATTGGTGGTACGGCGTTGTCGGGTGGCAAGGGCTCTATTTGGGGCACGGTCATTGGTGCGCTGATTCTGGGCATCATCAACAACATGCTGAACTTGCTGGGGGTATCACCCTATTTGCAGGGGCTGGTGAAGGGTTCGGTGATCCTGATTGCTGTGCTGGTGCAGTACAAGCGTCAGCAGTAGATCGGGGTTTAATGAAAACCATGGCCGGTTCGTCATCGGCCTTGTTCGGCGCAAGCCAGGTAGGCATCTCCCTGCAACAGAGGGGATGGGATAACAACAATCAGAGATGGGACGGAAATCATGAAACTGAAAAAACTGTTAAAAACGGCGGCGGTCGCCACTGCATTATCGGTAACGCCTTTTGTTGCCTTCGGCGAAGACAGCTACCACATTGGGGTCAGTGTGCCATCGGCCGACCACGGCTGGACAGCTGGCCTGTTATGGTGGGCTCGCCAGGCTTCGGAAGATCTGTCGGCGAAATACCCCGACATTGAGTTCACTATTCTGGCGGCGAACTCGGGCACGGCTCAGGTGGGCGATGTGGAAGATTTGCGCGTACGCCAGATCGATGCGCTGGTCATACTGCCGCACAACCCAGCCACGCTGCAGCAGGTGATTGCCGAGACCTATCAGGATGGCATTTACACCGTGGTGGTTGACCGTGAACTGGAAACACCAACGCAGGATGTGTTCCTGGCTGGTGACAACCCGGGCATGGGTGAGCAGGCGGCAAAGTACATGGCTGAGGCGATGGGCGGCGATGGCAATGTCGTTGTGATCGAAGGGCCTTCGATTCCGATCAACAGCCAGCGCGTCAATGCGTTCAATGCAGAAATGGAGCGTCACCCGGGCATTACCATTCTGGATTCCCAGTCCGGTGAGTGGAACCCGCAAACGTCGCTGAACGTGATGGAAGACATGCTGGCGCGTCACCCGCACATCGATGCAGTCTGGGCCGGTGATGACGATGCACTCAAGGGTGTGCTGACGGCCATTGAGGAATCCGGTCGTGATGACATTAAGATTCTGGTTGGCGGTGGTGGGTCCAAAGACGTGATCGGTATGATCCGTGACAACCATCCGATTGTGAAAGCAACCGTAACCTATCCGCCCAACATGATTGCGTCCGGTATTGCACTGGCTGTACATGGCGTGCGCGGCGAGAAAATGGGTGACATGTACCACGGCGTACCGTCACGCATGGTACTGGCGGCCGATCCAATCACGGCCGACAATGCGGATGAGTTCTACGAGCCCGATGCGGCTTACTGATCAATCGTAGTTACTAAAAAAACCCGGCTATCACTAGCCGGGTTTTTTGTTTCTGGGGGCATGAGTTAGAAATTCGCAGAGGTAATTTAATTCTGTGGTTGCCTGGACTCCGGTGGCGGTTGGACTATCGGGTACGCCTACTGGAGGCACGCCGTAAACCCATCCATGGGGGCTCGCTGCCGGATATGAATCCCTTCCATGGGATTCACCCTTCGGGCTCGCTGCGCTCATGCTAAAACGCTCCTGGCGTTTTAGTCCCTGCGGTCAGACGACCTCCAGTAGGCGCACCCGATAGTCCTTCGATAGTGCGTCGGTTAATCAATGCGAATTTCTAACTCATGACATCAATGACTCAGCACATATCCGGTCAGTAAATGAGTAACAGCAATCAAACTGTTTTGATGGGTTCGCTCGTAACCGTGGGTACTGTCTGTGCCAAAGCCAACCAGAGCAGTGGATGCATCGTAGCCTGCGGTTAATGTGGAGGAGCAGTCGCTGTGGTAGTGGCGGAAAACGTCTCGTACAAAATCAACCTGGTGTTCTGTGGCTATGTGGTCGAGTCGGTCGAGCAGTGAGCGGCTGTGGGGTCCGAGGGCGTCTTTGTACCCGAGAGTGGCGCAGTCTTCCCGGCTGGCCTGATTGTCGGCCACCGGGGCGATGTCGACGCTGATTAATTCTTCAATCAATCGGGGCAGGGCGGTGCCGGCGCCCAGGCCAATTTCTTCAGCGTTGGTGAAGGCCAGTAACACCGGTTGTGCCGGCGTCAAGTTGTTTTCCTGCAGCATATGCAGCATTTCCAGAACACAGGCGATGCCGGCTTTGTTGTCGAGAAACCGGCTGATGAGGTAGCCGGAGTCGTCGAATTCCGGGGCCGGGTCAATGCTGACGATGTCGCCAGGTTGAACGCCGAGCGCGAGGGTTTCTTCCCGGCTTGAGGTAGCCCGGTCGAGTCGGGCGCTCAGTTGTGACCAGGCTATGGGTTGGGTATCGACAGCGTCGTTCCAGGCATGGCCGGATGACAGTTGGGGTAACAGACTGGCACGGATCGGGCCCTGGCGAGTTTTTACGGTGACCCGGGCGCCTTCTGCGAAACGGGCGGACCAGGTGCCCAGCGGTGTGACTTCAAGCCGACCATCGTCGCGAATGAATTGCACCATGGCGCCCAGGGTGTCGAGGTGGGCGGCGATTGCGCGCTTGGGGTTGTCGCCCGATTGCGCCAGTACATTACCCCGGTGCGTTTGGCTGACTTGCCAGCCAAGGGGAGCCAGGCGCTCGCACATGGCTTGTTCCATGGCAGCTGTGTCGCCGGTGGGGCTATCGATACGCAGGAGTTGGTCGAGGGTGGTTAACAGTCGCTGGATATTGACCTTGGGTAGACTGCTCATGCCGGTACCTCCCAGTTCTGCAGGGCGTGTTTGATGACCTGGGCTGCGGCATTGGCATCGGCTTCGGTGATCGCTTCGTCCGGGTGGTGGCTGAGGCCGTCGGTGCAGCGCACGAAGAGCATGCCAATGGGCATGCTACGGGCCATGGCGAGACCGTCATGCCCGGCGCCGCTGAACAGAGTGTGGGGTTGCCAGCCGCAGGCAGTGATGGCGCTGTGCAATTGCTGTTGAATCACCGGGGAGCAGTCGACTTCCTGTTGTTCATAAACCAGGTCATGTTTCCACTGGCAGGCATGCGCGGCAATGCGGTCATTCAATAGGGCCAGCAATTGCTGGCGGGCGGTTTCGCGGACCCGGGTAACCGGTGAACGCAGTTCAATGGTCAGATCAACGCCGCTGGGGATGACATTGACAGCATTAGGCGTCACGTTCAGTTCGCCGACGACGCCGACCAGGTCTTCGGTGTTTTGGCAGAGGTCGTTGACGGCGCGCACCACGTCGGTGGCTGCAAGCAGCGCATCCTGCCGCAGATGCATGGGGGTGGTGCCAGCGTGTCCGGCCTTTCCGGTGATGTGCACCTTGTGGCGTTCAATGCCGGTGATGGCCGAGACCACACCCACGGGCAGATCGAGCGATTCCAGGATCGGCCCCTGTTCAATGTGAACCTCAAGAAAACCGGCCAGTTGAGTTGGATCCCGTTTCAGGGTCGGTATCTGATCCGTATTGGCACCTAAACTGCGAAGCGCACTTTGCAGTGTCGTGCCGTCACGGTCAGTCGCATTGAGGATATCAGGGTTGAAGGTGCCGGCCAGCGCTGAGCTGCCAACCAGCGTGGATGAAAACCGGGCGCCTTCCTCGTCGCTGAACGCGATCAGTTCAATATTAACTGGCAGGGTTTCATTCTGATCATGAATGTCTTGCAACACGGCCAGCGGCAGCAGTATGCCCAGCATGCCGTCGTAAGCGCCGCCCTGGCGCACGGTGTCCTGGTGGGAGCCGATGATCAGGGTTTTGCGGCCTGGTTTGGGTTCGGTGCGGCCGACCAGGTTGCCGGCGCCATCGAGTTCAGTGGTCAGACCGGCCTGCTTCATCCAGCCTTCAAGATCCGCCAGCAGCGCCTTGTGTTCAGGTGAACCCAGCAGCCGGGTGACGCCCGGCCCTGGTTCGGAATGGCGTGCCGCCTGTTCAGACCAGGCCATGATGCGGTTGCCCAGAGACATTAACGAACCTCCTTGCGATTGACGTGCCCGGTTTTGGTGGGGTGAGCCAGGGTGGGTACCCCTGCCAGAAACTCCTGGAAGGGCTCGCTTTGGGTTTTGTGATACAGAATTTTCAACTGCTCGATGCAGTCGCGTTCGGCCCAGTCGACGCGCAGGTCGACCGGGGGTTTGTCGGGGTAGTGCACTTTCAGGGCGGCGCTGTGGGTGCCGCGAAAGTCACCGCCAATGCGTTCGCCTTCCATCATTGCCGCCAGCAGGCGATCGTGCAGAGGCGCGGCTGATAATTGCTGAAAGGCGCGTTTCATCGCCAGCACAATGTCGGTGCTGTTGAGCATGTTACCGGCGACGGCAAAATTCGGTTCGCACAGGTGTAACTTGGCATCGAGATTGTTTGAACCGGTGTGACCGGCTGTGTTGCCCCAGCGGTCGCAGACAATGAGTTGCCGCTGTGCCTGACCTTCATCGGCCTCTATCAGTTGGTCCCGGACCTGATCGGCCTTCAACCCATCTTTCAGTAATGCCAGGCCCTGATCGCCATAAAGCCAGTTGGTGAATGCTCCCTGGGTAGCTATGGCGCCCTGACCACAGCGCACATGCGGCACAAAGCCGCCCACCGCGACACTGCCGGTGGCCGTGGCAACGCCGACGGCGCCGCTCGCTGGGTCTGTGGCAATGATGGAGTAGGTCATGCAGGTATCCGTTCAGGCTGTCAGCTTAATTTATCATCATAAAATTTATTGCGTCCACTAATTTATAGTGATAAATGTAATAGGGCAGTCTGATTGACCCTGACCTTCCTGACTTGTGCAGGATGAGAAAAAGGGGCGCCGGCTGCACGCAATCACAATAAAAACGGTCAAAACAGAGAGGCACTCAAGGTGAAACGCGTCGTCCAATCCCTGCTTTTCGGACTGGTTGCACTGACCAGCAGTCCACTATGGGCCGAAACGCCCCCCAACGTCCTGATTGTCGGTCAGATTGCCGAGCCACAATCTCTGGACCCTCACGCGGTTACCGCGGTTAACGATTTCCGCATTCTGGTGAATGTCTATGACGGGCTGGTGCGCTATGCCGACGGCACCCTGAACGTAGAGCCTTCACTGGCGACAGATTGGACCATCAGTGACGATGGTCTGGAATACACCTTTAATCTGCGTGACGACGTGTCATTTCACGATGGCTCGCCCTTCAATGCCGAAGCCGTGGTGTTCAATTTCGAACGCATGCTGAACGAAGACCACCCTTACTACGACACTGGCCCCTTCCCGCTGGCGTTCTATTTCGGTCAGGTGGATACCGTTGAAGCAGTCAGTGAATATCAGGTTAAATTTACGCTGACCGAGCCATTTGCTCCTTTTCTGTCGAACCTGGCGTACCCCACCGGTCTGATCATTTCTCCGCAAGCGGTGCGTGAACATGGCGAGGAAGTCGGGCGTAACCCGTCCGGTACAGGTGCGTTTCAGTTTGAAGAGTGGCAGGCCAACCAGCGCGTGGTCGTCACCCGCAATCCGGATTACTGGGACGGCGCGCCGTCATTGGAAGCTGTGGTCTTCCGCCCCATTACCGATGCCAATACCCGGGTGGCAGAAATGTTGTCCGGCGGTATTGATCTGATGGTTGAAGTCCCGCCCGATAATGTCTCGACCTTTGTAGATGACGGGTCATTTGAGCTGTACGAGCAGGCAGGTCCACACCTGTGGTTCCTGATTCTCAATATGAAGGAAGCGCCGTTTAACAACAAAGCGATGCGCCAGGCTGTGAACTACGCCATCGATAAAGAATCACTGGTGAATGATATCCTGCAGGGCACAGCGACGGTCGCCACCGGGCCAACACCACCGGCCTTTGGCTGGGCCTACAACGACGATCTGGAACCATACCCCTACGATCCGGACCGCGCTCGTGAACTGATCGCCGAAGCCGGTGGTGAGGGTGCCGAAATAACTTTCTATGTCACCGAAGGCGGCTCGGGCATGCTCGACCCCATTTCCATGGGTACGGCCATTCAGGCCGATCTGGCTGCCGTAGGACTGGATGTCAGCATCGAAACCTATGAGTGGAATACCTTCCTCGGCGAAGTAAACCCCGGTCTGGAAGGCAAGGCGGACATGGCCGAAATGGCCTGGATGACCAACGACCCGGATACCCTGCCGTTCCTGGCATTGCGCACTGAAGCCTTCCCGGAAAATGGGGGGTTCAACTCCGGCTACTACAGCAACCCTGAAGTGGACGAACTGCTGAACCAGGCCCGTACCAGTACCAATCAGGACGAACGTGCGCGGCTGTACCGGGAAATGCAGGCTATTGTTTATGACGATGCACCCTGGGCTTTTATCGCCAACTGGCAGCAAAACGCCGTGGCGACCGATGCGGTCGAGAACTTCAAGTTACAGCCCTCCTTCTTGCTGCAATTGCAGGATGTGAGCAAGCCGTAATTGAGCTGAGGTCGGCCTGTGTGCCGACCGAACCCTGTCGGCCGGTGCCATGAAGTGAAGCACTGGCCGGGGGTTTCTATTACCAACTCAAGTTGGGTGGCTATCGTCCGCGTCGGCCACCGGTGATGCCTCTGCGGGGTCGGCGAAATCCGTCCTGGCGGTCCGACGTCTCGTGCTCGCTGCGCTCGTGCTAAAACGCTCCTGGCGTTTTAGTCCCTGCTGCGGACTTCCCCGCAGAGGCATCACCAGCACCCGCCGCTAGCATTGTGCAAACTCCGGGACTTGAGTTATCAAGATCTTATTATCAGGCAGGGTGTTTTATGCGCAGTCCTATCTGGCCATATATTGGTAAACGACTGGTAATGACCTTACCTGTTTTACTGGGCCTGACCCTCATCGTCTTTTTTATCATGGCGCTGATTCCGGGTGACCCCGCGACCGCCATTCTGGGGTCCTACGCCACGCCCGAAAACGTGGCCCGGCTCAATGCCCAATTGGGTTTGGATAAGCCCCTGGTCAGTCAGTATTTCACCTGGCTGGGCAATCTGTTGCAGGGCGATCTCGGGCGTTCCTTTAACCAGAACCGTGAGGTACTGGACATTGTGAACGAACGGTTTGGGGCCACGTTAATTCTGGCCGGTACGGCGTTGGTATTGTGTTCGATCATGGGGTTACTGGTCGGCATTATTTCAGCCGTCAAACAGTACGGGTTCGTCGATAAAGTGCTGACGCTGATTGTACTGATCGGCATTTCCACGCCCGCTTTCTGGCTGGGTCTGCTGATGATCATGTTGTTCGCGGTTGAATGGCGGCTGTTGCCCGCCAGCGGCATGTACGCCGTTTATGGTGGAGGTGACTTGCCCGATCTGATCCGGCACCTGATTCTGCCCGCCGGTACGCTGGCTTTTATTGCCACCGGTGTGATTGCGCGACTGACCCGGGCCAGCATGCTTGAAGTATTGCGCCAGGATTATATTCGTACCGCCCGGGCCAAAGGGCTGTCCGAGCGACGGGTAATATATCGACACGCCTTCAAGGCTGCCCTGGTCAGTATCGTCCCTGTTATCGGTATACAGGCCGGTTTTGTGCTGGGCGGAGCCGTCTACATCGAAACGGTTTTTCAATGGCCGGGCATCGGCAGCATGCTGGTGACCGCAATTTCCACGCGAGATCTGTTGCTGGTGCAGGGTGGGGTGCTCGTTGTGGCGGCTGCCTATGTGTTCTTTAATCTGCTTGCCGACGTGGTGCAGGTGTTGCTGGATCCGAGGGTGACGTCATGACGGTGGCCAATGCTAGCGGATCGGGTATGACCCGAAAATCGGGCCGGGCAGGGCCATTTAAACTGCTGATGCGTAACCAGTTGGCGGGCTTTGGGTTGGTGGTGCTTGCCATTGTCTTGTTACTGGTTGTGGTAACACCCTGGTTGCCATTGGCCGATCCAAATATTACCGACCCGGCACAGCGGTTGTTGCCGCCGTTGACACCGGGTAACTGGCTGGGAACCGACCAGCTTGGTCGCGATATGTTGTCGCGCCTGCTCTGGGGTACCCGGGTCTCCCTGGCGGTGGGCATTGTCGCGACGCTGGTGGCAGCGACGCTCGGTTCTACCATTGGGTTACTGGCCGGGTATTTTGGCGGACGGGTTGATGGCATTCTGATGCGCGGCATCGACATGCTGATGGCCTTTCCTTACATCCTGCTGGCACTGGCTATCGTTGCGGTGCTCGGGCCCGGCTTGTTGAATGCGCTGTACGCTATTGCCATTGTTAATATTCCGTTTTTCGCCAGAAACGTTCGGGGCGTGGTGGTGACATTGCGCAACCGGGAATTCGTAGATGCGGCCCGCTTGTCGGGAAAGGGCGATGCGTTGATTGTGCTGACCGAAGTCTTGCCTAATGTGCTGCCGGTGATTGTGATCACCATGTCGACCACCGTTGGCTGGATGATTCTGGAAACTGCGGGCCTTTCGTTTCTGGGGCTGGGTGCTCAACCACCCACAGCCGATCTGGGCTCCATTCTTGGTGAAGGTCGGCGGCTGATTATCAATGCCCCCCATGTGGCAACCTTGCCCGGTCTGGTAATCTTTATTCTGGTGATGAGCATTAACCTGCTCGGTGACGGCGTACGCGATGCGCTCGACCCACGCTTGAAAGCCGGTGCCCTGATGCGCCCGGCAGCCAGAACCCGGGTTGCCAGCGCGGCTAAGAAAGCTCCGGCACAGCCGCAGCACGGGTTGTTGGATGTGGTTGAATTGCGCACCGAGTTCCATATTGGTTCTGAAGTGCACCGGGCAGTCAACGGACCCAGTTTTTCCATAGCGCCCGGCGAGTGCCTGGGCATCATCGGTGAGTCGGGCTCTGGCAAGTCGGTTACGGCGATGTCGTTGCTGGGGCTGGTGGCGTCGCCGCCGGGCACCATTATGGATGGCCAGGTGAATTATCGGGATGAGAACCTGCTGGCGGTTGACGATAACCGGTTGCGCACCCTGCGCGGCGGTGAATTGGCCTATATCTTTCAGGACCCGCTGTCGACCCTGCACCCGCTGTTTTCAATTGGTGATCAACTGGTGGAAGCACTCCGGGCGCACCAGCCATTGAGTTATCAGTCGGCCTGGGAAAAAGCGGTGGCGCTGCTCGAACAGGTACGGATTCCGAACGCCAAGGCACGGGCGAAGGTGTACCCGCATCAGTTGTCGGGCGGCATGCGCCAGCGAGTCAGTATTGCCATGGCGCTGGCCAACGAACCACAGTTGATCATTGCCGACGAGCCGACCACCGCACTGGATGTGACCGTTCAGGCGCAGGTGCTGAAATTATTGAATCAACTTCGTCACGAACAAAACTCGAGCCTGATGTTTATTACTCATGACTTTGGCGTAGTGGCTGAACTGTGCGACCGGGTTGCGGTGATGTATGCCGGTGAACTGGTTGAGGTGGGCCCGGTCGCCGAGGTGCTGGCCCGGCCAGTTCATCCCTATACCCGGCGATTGATCGCCTGCGTTCCGGATGTGAACCGGATAGCAGACCGGTTGACTGAAATACCTGGCTTGCCACCGAAGGTGAACGACTTGCCGGTCGGCTGCAAGTTTGCCGATCGGTGCGACCAGGTAACCGACGCCTGCCGGGCCGCCCCGGTCGAACTGGAAACATTGACCGACAGCCGGCAAGCACGCTGCATCTTTGCGCGGGAGGTATTATGACAACCCAGACCAAGCTGGAAGTCAGTGATCTGGTTAAACACTTTGGTGGCGGGCTGTCGCTCATGCGCAAACGCCGTCCGTCGGTACAAGCCGTTCGGGGTATTACACTGAAGGTGATTGCCGGTGAAATTTTAGGCGTGGTAGGGGAGTCCGGGTGTGGCAAATCCACGCTGGCTAAAATGCTGGTGGGGCTCGACCAGCCGAGCGAAGGTACTATTCAACTGGATGGCAACGATCTGGTGGGCGCCAACGGCAAGGTGAACCTCAAGCAGCACGCGCGTCGGGTTCAGTATATTTTTCAGGATCCGATTTCTTCGTTGAACCCGCGTAAAACCATTCGTGATATTTTGTCTGCACCGCTTATTTACTTGCAAGGCCTGTCGGCAGAGCAACGCCAAAGCCGGCTGGAGGAACTGATGACACAAGTGAATCTGCGTCCTGAATTTCTGGAACGCTACCCTCATGAGTTTTCCGGTGGTCAGGCTCAGCGCATTGGTGTAGCCCGGGCGTTGGCCGCAGAGGCGGACGTGCTGATACTGGATGAACCGGTCTCTGCGCTGGATGTCTCGGTTCAGGCGCAAGTGCTGAACCTGTTCAAGGATTTGCGTGAATCGCTGCATTTGACCTATGTATTTATCAGTCACGATTTGGGCGTGGTGCGAAATTTCTGCGACCGGGTGGCGGTCATGTACCTGGGGAGGGTGGTCGAGGAGGGGCCGGTCGAGGCTATATTCAGTCAGCCACGCCACCCCTACACCCAGCGATTGCTCGACAGTGTTCCCGGTCAGTTGGTGCGCAAGTTGCCAGCAGAAGACGATGCGGTCGAATTACCCGACCCGATGCATCCGCCGGTCGGCTGTGCATTCGCCGCGCGTTGCCCGGTGGCGACGGCTGAATGCCGGCAGTCCGATCCCGAGCTGGATGCACTGGCGACCGGCCACCGGGTGGCGTGTTATCATCCGTTGTCTCCACCGGATGCGAATAACCATGACTAAACGTTCCGACCAGGTTGCCGATGCGTTAAAAGGGCTGATCGCAGAGCACCGGTTGAAGCCGGGCGATCGGCTTCCTCAGGAAAAAGACCTGATGGTGCAGTTTGCCGCCAGCAAGGGTACTGTGCGTGAAGCGTTAAAGGCACTCGATACCCAGGGCCTGATTGTCACGCGAACCGGCCCTGGCGGCGGTGCCTTCGTCGCCGACGTACCGCCCGACCGCGCGATGTCGCTACTTGCCAACTATTTTTATTTTAAAGACATCACCATTCACGATATCTACCAACTGCGTGTTCATCTGGAGCCGGAGCTTGCCGCTTCAGTCTGTGGTCGTTTGTCGAACGATGATTTTCAGCGCTTGCAGAACACCATGACCATCTACGATGCACCGCCCAAAAACCAGAAGGAAGAGCACTCCCAGCGCCTGGCTGAACTGAGTTTTCATGAAGTGCTGGTCGATTTGTGCCCCAACCCCATTCTGAGTTTTACCTGTCATTTTTTACTCGGCCTGCTCAAAAATCTGCGCCTTTGCCACGACATCTATGACCTGCCCAACCCGGAACTCTGGGAAACCGGCCGGCATTTTCAGATGCAGTTGTTAGGCGCCCTTAAGCGCAAAGATGAAGAAGAGGTTCGTCGTGTCATGCGCGCCCATATGATCCGAGCTGAAAGTCTGATGCAGGCTCAGGAAACCATCGTGCTTGATGAGTTTTTGCCGTCGAAAAGACTGCCTTGACAGGGCGCTAGTTGCCTTTCAACAACGCAGCCAATTGTTCAAACGGCATAGGTCGATGCAGCAGGTAGCCTTGTAAATAGGCGCAGCCCTGTGCCTGCAGCCAGTCTGCCTGGGTGACTGTCTCAACGCCTTCAGCGACCACCGACATACCCATGCCCCGTGCCAAACCAAGTATCGACAGAGTAATGGCTTTATCATCCTGTTTGTCGGGCAGGCCCGAAACAAAGGAACGATCAATTTTCAAGTGGGTAAAGGGCAGGTGTTTGAGTCGAGACAGCGAAGAATAGCCGGTTCCGAAATCGTCAATCGACAGGCTGGCGCCCATTTCGACCAGGGTGGTCAGATTGTCGAGAAGGGATTTGGTATCACTCTCAATGGCGTCTTCGGTGACTTCAAAATCCAGTGTCGAGGCGGGAAGTTGGGCGCGTTGCAACTGGTTGCGCACGGAACCGGCGAACTCCGGGTCCAATAACTGTTCGGCTGATAAATTCAAACTGATGCCAGGAATCGATACACCCTGGTCACGCAGTGTCAACACGTCTTCCAGTACGGTTTCCAGCATGGCCTGGCCCAGATCTTTCATCAGGTTGGCAGAGCGCACGAGGTTCAGAAAACCATCGGGGCTGATCAGTCCCCGTTCCGGGTGTTGCCAGCGAACCAGGGCTTCAACACTGACGATCTTCTGGCTAAAGGCATCGACGATTGGCTGGTAATAGGCCACCAGCTCGCGCGAGGCGATGGCGTGGCGCATTTCGGCTTCGGCCTGGAATTGCTGGCGTGCTTGTATGGACAGGTCGGCATTGAAAAACCGGGCCTGGCCACGCCCGCATTCCTTGGCCTGATACATGGCCGCTTCGGCTTGTTTGAGCAGACTCTGAGGGTCTTTGCTGTCGGCCGGGTAGAGGCTGATGCCTATGGATACGGTAGTCGCGACGTCGACCTCCGTCATCGACAAGGGTTGAGACAACAACGCCTGAATCTGATCGGCCACCTGACGTAACGCTTCCGGTTCTGTTGTGTGGCGCAGCAACAGTAGAAATTCATCGCCACCACTGCGGGCAACCTTTTCCTTGCCACTGATGCGCAGCGATTGGAGCCGGCTGGCGGTTTCCTGAATCAGATGGTTGCCAATGGTCTCGCCCATACCGTCATTGATGCTTTTGATTCGGTCGATGTCGATCCAGAATACGGCCATTGACGGTGTGGTCTTTTCAGTTTTGCACAGATACTCCAGGTGCTTGCGAAAGGCGCGAAGATTTGGCAAGCCCGTCAGTTCATCGTAGTGGCTGATAAAATCGAGAGCTTGCTGTGAGGCATGCCAGGCCTCATAGGAATTGATAAGGCTAATGGTGTCGGCCACCACCGTAACGATTGAAATTTCGGGCAGTGTCCAGGCACGATGGCTGGTCGCTTCCAGACAAATAACACCGCTGAGATTGCTGCCATCGAACACGGGCGCATCCAGAATGGATTCAATGCCCAGCGGCTGCAGGTAGGAATGGTTGAATTGCCGGGTTCGGGGGTCGGTCGGTGCATGGCCGGCATCAATAACTTCCGCGGTTAGCATGGCCTCGAAATACAAGGGGTTTTGCTCGCGGCTCAGGGTGGTGGCGTCGGTAAAGATGCCGTCGCTGAGTGTATTCAGGCACTCCAGATTAATGGCGTCGCCGCTGTCGGTCAGTTTCCACACGCTGACGCGTTCTACGCGCAGCAGACGGCCGCACAGATCCAGCAAAGCCGACATCTTTTCAATACGGGAACTCTGGATGAACGCCGAGTCATGGCTGAGTGACATCAGAGCTCGGTGGTATTCAATGAACTCTTCATTTTGATTCATTGCGGAGACTGTACTGCCCGGGTCCGTTGTGCAAGGGGGTATCATCCGGATACGCCCCGGTCACGGGGTTAGAACCAACAGCGGTACAACCGGTACTGCTGCTTACAGGAGGCTGGCGAACAAGCGCCCTATGTTACGATTAATCCGGTTAAGAATGGCAGCCTGCCGGGCGTTTGTCTAGCGACTGCTCGTTCCCACCCAACCGTCGTTCAAGCAACGCACGGACCGGCAGAGCGACGCCAAGCCGCTGTGCCAGCAGGTAAAGCCCTGCGAGCTTTCTATGCAGGAACAGCGAAGCGACCGGAGGGCTGTGCCAGTAACCCTGCTTCATGCTTAGCTCAAGGCCCTGTTCGCGGAGTCGGGTTGCTATATCACTGCTGCCAAAATCGTATTGGGTGGAGCGAAGCGGTTCCGTGGCGATGATGAACAGATCCAGTACCGCTTCGGCCTGGGCGTCATCAATACTCTCACTGAAGTAGCCGATTCGACGAGCAGCCTCGAACAGCGCTGCGCGGTCTGAATGCATGGCCGCCATAAAAAGCGCCTGGTAGCCGTCGATCATCTCTGGCTCGTAGTCACGTACGGCGCCAAAGTCGAGCAGGGTAATAACCTGGCGTGCGTCATCGTATAAATAGTTGGCGTAGTTGGGGTCGGTTTGAACGCTGCCAAACTGGAACAGTTCCTCGAAGAAAAGCTCGAACAGGCGGCTCACCCAGCGTTCACGGGTGGCGTGGTCAGTCTGTTCCAACCGCTCCAGTGGCTCACCTTGCGCGTAGCTCATGGCCAGCACCGTCGGGCCACTCAAGTCGGTATGTACGTCCGGCACGGCCCATTCGGTGCGGCCTGTCAGCCGGTCGCTGAACCGTTGCATCGAGCGAGCCTCCAGTTGATAGTCCGTTTCCGCATGAAGCTGGGCTTTGGCATCGGTCAGCAAGGGAGCCAGATCCAGTGAATCAGGTAAAAGGCGGGACCAGCGCAGCAGGGTGGCCACGTTGTCGATGTCGCTGTCGATGCTGCGCCGGACGCCGGGGTACTGCACCTTGATGGCCAGCGTTTCACCCGTTCGTAATACGGCTTTGTGCACCTGGCCGATGGATGCCGCGGCGATAGGCTGGTAGGTGAACTGACTGAACTGGTTGATCCAGTCGTTACCCCAGGCGTCGGCCAGCACCGGTTCGAGCTGCGACAGTGGCAGTGCATCGGCGTCCGATCGCAGTCGGTTCAGCAGGGCAGACAGTTCTGCAGGCATTAAATGCCCGGCATCCATGGACACCAGTTGGCCGACTTTCATCGCAGCGCCTCGCATTTGAGACAGCCGGTCGGAGACCCGTTCCAGATTAGCGGGCGTCAACGCCAGCTCCCGGGTGCTGAACCCTTCGCCGTTCGACCAGCGTTTCACCCCCTCACTGAGCATGCCACCGGCAACACCGCCGGCCAAACGGCCCAATTGGCTGAACCGGCCCAGTCGGCTTTGGTGTAAACGACGATTTTTTGGTTGGCTCATGGAGAAGGCCCAATAACAGCATGTATCAGGGTGTACGAAAGGATACCGGTTTTGGAGCAGTACAAACACTAACCCCGACAATCGGGTGATAAACCCGTATACTGTGCCGCTGTGTCATTTTCAGCATTCGGGGTTAAACCATTGTCACTGAACCATCTGATTGTCCACCAACTGACCCGCCTTGACGCCAAAACCGACCTTCATCTTCAGGATGAAGCGCTGACGGTTGATGATGCCGCTCTGACGCTGGTCGCGGAAGTCAAAAGCAGTTTTGCCGGACGAGCCAGCAAGCGCTATGGCGGTTTCTCCGAGCAAGCAGGGCATTTCAAGGCACTGACCGGTCAGTGGTTGCGCGATGGCATCACCTTCAAAACCTGGAGCCAGCAATTGATGGAGCGCCTGGCGCTGGCGCTGGAAAATGAAGGCGTGGAATCAGACGGGTACTGGCTGTTTGCCGATGAACAACTGGAATCCGGCCGTCAGGTCTGGTTTTTTCAACTGCGCCACAAGCATGGCTTGTCGGTCACTCACGACCTGAACCTGAGCGATAGCCGCCTGATCGACTATGGTCGCCTGGGTTTTGGCGCCTGCCTGAATGTGACAGAGTGGGAACAGGAGGCGCCCGGCCAATATCTGACGGTCAGTTTTGGGTTTGGCGACAAGGCGTTGCAGGATGCGTTGCTGAATTTTGTGGATTTCGTGGCTACGATCGATACCAGCGCGGATACCGAGGCCTTTATGGCCGTGGTTGATGCGTTTTCGGTGCAGTTACCGGCTGATAAGGGGCAAAACTATCGCAAGAAGGCGGCCGAGTTCTGTATTGAACAGGACAAGATGGGCGAGCCGGTTTCCTATCGGGTGTTGTCGGAAGAACTGCAAGCCGATGCAGATGCTTCCTTTTCTCAGTTTATTGAACAGGAGCAGCCGAGCCTCAAGGAAAGCTTTATCCCGGACCGGAAAAGCCTGAAGAAATACATACGTTACTCGGGTCGCAGCAAGGATGTCTCCATCAGTTTCAGCAATATTAATTTGGGGAAAGATGTGCAATTTGATGCGGACAATGAACGCCTGATCATCCATGAAATACCCGCCAGCCTTCTGAAACAGTTGAAAGGCGAATGAGGTCCTCCGGAGGGTTCAAACGCCGGCATCTGACTGAGGTTAGCGCCGGTTCGGAAGCAGGTGTAAAATTTGCTAAACTCCGGGTTAGCGGGTCCAGTCAGCCGAGGCCAGTCGTGAAGCGTCCAGTTGATAAAAAAGACATTCGCAAAGATCTGGAGTCTCAGGTTGATGCGTTCTTGCGCGAAGGCGGCAAGATAGAACCGATTGAGCGTGGTGAAACCGGGCTCGACCGTAACAAACCCTGGTCCAATCCGTTCCAGTCGGGTCAGAACCACGAGCCGCCCAAAGAACGCACGCCAGTCCCGGAAGTGTTGGCCGCCATCGACTCGCGCAAGCAAAAGGAAAGCCGGAAGGTGAAGAACCGTGGGCCCAAAAAAGTCTGGATTTACGACGATTTTGGCGAGCCGGTGCGCTGGGTCTGGAAAGAAGGCTAAGCGTATTCACACGGCCGGAGCACCCATAGGTTTGCGTTACTCCCCGTGGCGAATCCAGTCGGCAGCCCGTTCGGCCAACACCTGAGTGGGTGCATTGGTATTACCGCTGATCAGCGTTGGCATGACGCTGGCGTCTACCACCCTTAACCCCGCAACCCCCTTCACCCGAAATCGGGCATCAACCACCGCACTGTCATCCACGCCCATGCGGCAAGTGCCCACAGGGTGGTAGATGGTATCGGCCCGCGCTTTGATGGACTCGATCAGTGCCGCATCAGACGCATTATCTTCAATGTACATTGGCTTGCCTCGCAATGCCGATAATTCCGGACGCAGAGCGATCTGCCGACTGAGCTTTACACCCGCAAGCAGAGTCGCCATATCCCGCTCATCACTTAGATAGCACGGGTTGATCAGTGGCGGAGTCAGCGGGTGCGGGTCAGCCAGACGGACCTCCCCCCGGGAGTGCGGTTGCAGGGCGCAGGCATGCAGGCTAAACCCCTGACCATAATGCAGCTTGCGATTATGATCATCGGCCAGAGCAACGAGAAAATGCAATTGAATGTCGGGTTGGGTCAGGTTAGGGCTGGTCTTCACAAAACCACCAGATTCCGCACCGTTACTGGTGAAGATTCCACGGCGGCGACACAAAAAGTTGGGCAGAGAGGCGGCAACCCGGGCGACGCCGGTCAGCCCGTACCCGATCAGGTGGGGCGATGGGCTGCGCCAGGCGCTGATGTAATCGAGGTGGTCTTGCAGGTTTTGGCCAACCCCGGGTGAGTGGACCTGGGTTTCAATTCCCAGAGCCTGCAAGTGATCACCAGGGCCGATTCCAGAGAGCATCAGCAGTTGAGGGGACTGGAAAGCGCCAGCACTGAGAATAACCTCGCGGCGGGCATTGATTAGCCGCAGTGGACCATTACCGGTTTGCACCCAGGCACCGCCAGCCCGGCCATTGCTCAGGGAAAGCCGGAATACATGGCTGTTGGTGAGCACACTCAGGTTGGGTCGTGACAGGGCGGGAAACAGGTAAGCGCGGGCAGCACTGCAGCGCAGACCCCCTCGCTGAGTGACCTGGTAGCGGCCAATTCCTTCATGATCGCCCTGATTGAAATCGGACGTCAGACGGTACCCCGCGCCAGCTGCTGCCTGATGGAAGGCATCGACGACGGGGTTGTGATAGCGAATATCATCCACGCCCAGCGGTCCGTCCTGACCGTGGGCTTCACTGGCACCGCGCTGGTTGCCTTCGTTGTGAATGAACCACGGCAACATCTTTTCCCAACCGAAGTCAGTCAGCCCCTGGCTTGCCCAGTTATCGTAGTCCCGAGGGTGCCCGCGGGTATAAATCATCGCATTGATGGCGCTGCTGCCGCCCAGGGCCCGCCCCCTGGGCTGAAAGGTCTGGCGATGCTGCAGGTTTGGTTGAGGTGTCGTCGAGAAGTTCCAGTTGTGAGCATACCCCGGTACGGTTGCAGCAGTGCCCAGCGGTAGCTGAATCAGAGGGCTGCGACCACTTCCGCCAGCTTCTACCAACAAAACACGGCATTCCGGATCCTCCGACAGACGAGCCGCCAGAACGCAGCCTGCCGAGCCGCCGCCGACGATCAGATAATCGACGCGGTGTTCGGCCTGAGAATTTTTTTTCCGGGTCATCGGGGTGTGGCTCTATTGGGTTGATCTGTCACGCTAGCCGGTTGGGCTGTTCTTGGCAAATGGGGTGGAAGGTTCGTGATTTTCCGACAAGAATTGCGTTTCATCCGGGTCGACAACCCGAGAAATTGGGTGGAATGAAAAATGTTTTGTGGGGTGTTTTGAGGCAATAATCACATAGGATTCAAGGTGTTAGTCAAACCTTTAAATTCCTTTAGAACCCCGCCATAGCGGGCTCATCCCATTATTTATTGACAACATTTAGCAGTCGGTTAACATGATTACAGCTTGAAAGTTCGTCTTACTATTTATGAATGTTAGCTCGATGTGAACGCTGTAAGCTCAGTTGTCAGTTGAACTCGTCGGTTATCCATAAGTACTAGCAATACTGAAAAGCAAAAAGGTTCTCCTGGGGCGGCTGGCATGAATACCGGCTGCCGTTCGGGAACGACACATTACTTGTAAATTGATAGGTTATACTTATGTCTACGACTACCGGCACTGTTAAGTGGTTCAACGAAACCAAGGGTTTTGGCTTCATCGAGCAGGAAAGCGGCCCTGACGTTTTCGCTCATTTCAGCGCCATCTCTGGTTCTGGCTTCAAGACTCTGGTTGAAGGCCAGAAAGTGGAATTCACCATTACCCAGGGTCAAAAAGGTCCTCAGGCAGAGAACATCGTCGTTCTTTGATTCCGGTGAATATCAACGCTCAACACTGCCTGCTCTGATGAGCCGGGTGGTATAAGGCGAGTCGCTATATAGCGACATTGCGAAAAAGGTGCTGTCTTCGGACAGTGCCTTTTTTTGTGTCCGCCGCGGGTGGCTCAGCCGGTAAAATCTTGCTGCACTCTTCAGGTGCCCGACAGCAAGGGCGTTCAGGGCGAGCAAGCCTATCACTGAGACGGTCGCGGGACATCGCTTTTCTGTCGCTTTTCGTCATGCCGAAAGCCGTGACGTTCTTGCAAAATACAGAAAACAATGTTTACTGTAATAAGGGAATGCTGGTCAGTCGTTGTGCTGGTCAGGGTTGCGTTGATGAGGGGTATTTGGGCATTGCCCCAAAGTTGAACATCATGCACCATAAGCCTGCACTTTATTTGACCGCATCTGACTGCAACCTGTCCCATTCAGCGTTGTAATAACAAAAAACTGGTCAAAAAGCCTGCGGTTGAAAAAAATCGACAAATCTAGACAGTCGGCAAAGTATTTGCATACGCTTAGAGCACGATTGATTGGTCGGGTTGTCCGGTTTCGTGAACCTGTGTTGACTGACACCCTACGGGGGGCTTTTCACTCAGAGTGTCATCAGGGATTTCATCGACAGAACCTGCTGGGCAGGCGCATGTTAAAGCAGTCAAAACAATACAGGAGATGCCACGTTGGAGAACGAAAATCCCGGTGAAGTATTCGTAGCCTTTGATCGTGTTCAAAAGAGTTATGACGGGGAGGAGCTGGTTGTCAAGGACCTGAACCTTGCCATCAGCAAAGGCGAGTTTCTGACCATGCTGGGCCCCTCCGGTTCCGGCAAGACGACCTGCCTGATGATGCTGGCGGGTTTTGAAACAGCGACCTACGGTGACATTCTTCTCGACGGCCAGGCAATCAATAACATTCCCCCTCACAAGCGCGGCATTGGCATGGTTTTTCAGAACTATGCCTTGTTCCCGCACATGACCATTGGCGAAAACCTGTCGTTCCCGCTCGAAGTTCGCGGCATGGACAAGAGTGAGCGCGAAGCGAAAGTGATGAACGCCTTGTCGATGGTGCAGATGGAAGCCTTTGCAGGTCGCCGCCCGGCACAGCTGTCTGGTGGCCAGCAACAGCGGGTGGCATTGGCGCGAGCGCTGGTGTTCGAACCCGAACTGGTGCTGATGGATGAACCGCTCGGCGCGCTTGATAAAAATCTGCGTGAGCACATGCAATATGAGATCAAACACCTGCATGAGAAGCTGGGAATTACCGTCGTTTATGTAACTCACGATCAGACGGAAGCGCTGACCATGTCTGACCGCATTGCCGTCTTTGACGATGGCCGCATTCAGCAACTGGCGTCCCCGGCCGACCTCTATGAACGACCAGAGAACGCCTTTGTCGCGCAGTTTATTGGTGAGAATAATCGGATGCAGGGCGAGGTCGAAAGCATTGAGGGTGACTTCGCTCAGGTGCGTCTTGACGATGGCTCAATGGTGAAAGCCCTTAAGGTCTGTGTTAACGAGGTCGGTGATAAAACGACCCTGTCGTTGCGTCCGGAGCGCGCGTTAGTGGTCAAGGGTGACACCCAGTACGCGAATATGTTTGACGCCACCGTCAAAGAGCTGATTTATCTGGGTGATCATATTCGCTCCAGAGTCAGTGTCTGTGGCCGCGACGATTTTATTATGAAAGTACCCAATTCTTCCGATCATCATTCCATGCGAGTAGGGCAGTCTGTTCGCATTGGCTGGTCGGAGCATGATTGCCGCGCACTCGATGCAACCTGAGTGTGAGGTGAATGATTCGCTGAACTCTGGGTCGGATGCTTCAGTTTCCGGCATCTGTCCAGTAGGTTTGGTGGCAAAAAGCGGCCAGGCAGTGTTGCCTGGTTTATATCCAAAGAGGAGTTACCCATGAAACAGCCGATGCTTAGAATGCTTGGAGTCAGCAGCGCGATCAGCCTGTTGGCTGTGACAGCGGTACACGCAGAAGACCCCGTTGACCTGACCATTGTCTCCTGGGGTGGTGCATACACGGAAAGTCAGGTTCGCGCCTACCACGACCCCTACACCGCCGTTAAAGACCACATCACGATTATCAACGATGATGGCTCAGCCAACGCCCTGGCAGGCTTGCGCTCACAGAGCATGGCCGGAAACGTAACCTGGGATCTGGTTGACATGCTGCCTTCAGATGCACAGCTTGCCTGTGACGAAGGCATCATCATGCCGATCGATGCCGATGAAATGCTCGCACCTGCACCCGATGGTACGCCGGCCAGTGAAGACTTCCTACCGGGAAGCCTGGGTGAGTGTTTCATTCCACAGATCGTTTATTCCACCGTTGTTACCTACAACACTGAAATGTTTCCAGCAAATAACCAACCGGGAAGCATCGATGATTTCTTCAATACTGAGGACTTCCCGGGCCGTCGTGCCATTCAGGACAGACCTGCCGGTAACCTCGAATGGGCTCTGTTTGCCGATGGTGTAGCGCCGGACGACATCTATGATGTACTGGCAACTCCCGAAGGTGTAAATCGTGCCTTTGACAAGCTGGACACCATTAAAGACAACCTGGTGTTCTGGACCGAAGGTGCACAGTCTCCGCAGTTGCTGGCAGACCAGGAAGTCGCTTTCTCCACTGGTTATAACGGGCGTATCTTCAACGCAGCGCAAGTTGAAGGCCAGCCGTTCGAAATCATCTGGGATGGTCAGATCGTCGAGTGGGATGGCTGGGTAATTCCTTATGGCCCGAACCAGGAAGAAGTGCTTGAGTACGTTTACTGGGCGACTGATACACAGCGTCTGGCAGACCAGGCCAAATACATCTCCTACGGCCCGGCCCGTGCCTCTTCAGCGCCACTGGTAAGTGAGCATGCTGATCTGGGTATCGATATGCGTCCGCATATGCCGACCAACCCGCAAAACTACGAGACGCCCATTGTGCTGGATAACGATTTCTGGACCGATTACGGCGACGAATTGCGTGAGCGGTTCTCCAACTGGATGTTGCGTGGTTAAACCACAGTGACTGACCAGCGAGCCGGATAACGCAGTGTGTTGTTCGGCTCGCCATTTCTACCTTTTAACAGGTTGTTGAAAAAGGCGGCCTGCCTTTTTCAAAACACGAGAAGCGAAAATTGCGATTTCCGCTTCTCTCTCAAAATCAATGACTTAACAGTCATCGATTTTGGCGGAACATTCATGTTCCGGTAGCTGGCGGCCGAAATTCTACGAATTTCAACAGCCTGCTAACAACAGGCAAGAGTCATTCTGAACCAGGCTTTTTCGTAGTAGAGGTGTCTTGTTTAACGCCCGTCGTTAAGAAACCTGCTTCAGAGCAACTCGAGCAAGCGATATCTGTACAGCCGTTTTAACAACAACGATAGCGGTGCAGTTAGAATCAGAACCAGGGTGAACAGGAGTGAGTATGACCCAGTCAGACGGTACCCATAGCGGATCCGACGCCGGCCATATGGTCAATGGACAGATGGTGACCGTTGACGGTACGCCGTTGAAAGCCAGCCTTAAACGGGCTGAGCGCAAGCGCACCTTCATCGCTTTTTTGCTGGTCGCGCCGCTTCTGACCTATTTGCTGATCTCCTTCATTTTCCCCATCGGGCAGATGATGTGGCGCAGTGTGGATAACCCTCAGGTTGTTACTACCTTGCCCAAGACTCTGGAAGCACTGGAAGACTGGGACGGAGAAGGCTTGCCAGATGAGCCTGTGTTCGAGGCGCTGGCAGAAGAGCTGGCCATTGCCAGTGCGAACCGGACAGTCGGGCAACTGGCCGTTCGACTGAATTATGAAATCAGTGCGGCACGTGGTGCACTGATGAGAACTTCCCGGTCGGTGGAGGATTTTGAGCCGCCCTACAAAGAGGACTTTCTCGATGCACACCGGCTCTGGAACGATCCGGCGTTTTATCGAATTATTAAGCGGGAAGGCAATCCGCTAACGGCCTCCTATTACATTGCAGCGTTTGATGGCACCTACAACGAAGACGGTGAGGTGGTGCTGCAAGATGAAAACCGCCGTATTTACATCGATTTATTCATTCGAACCTTCGCCATGAGTCTGGGCATTACGCTGATCACTCTGCTGCTGGGTTTCCCAATCTCATTTCTGATGGCCAGTTTGCCGATGCGGCATGCCAACCTGCTGATGATTTTTGTCCTGTTGCCATTCTGGACGTCCTTGCTGGTACGCACCACGTCCTGGATCGTGTTGTTGCAGCAGCAAGGGGTTATCAATGAATTGCTGATTGCTCTGGGCTTCATTGGCGACGATGGCCGTTTGGGCATGATCTACAACATGACCGGCACCATTATCGCGATGACCCACATTTTGCTGCCCTTTATGGTGCTGCCACTTTACAGCGTGATGAAAACCATTCCGCCTTCATACGTTCGCGCTGCGAAGAGCCTGGGTGCCACACCCTGGACGGCGTTCTGGAGAGTCTACGTACCGCAGACGCTGCCGGGTATCGGGGCCGGAGCCGTGCTGGTCTTTATTATTTCCATTGGTTACTACATTACACCCGCACTGGTGGGTGGTCAGTCTGGTCAGATGATCTCCAATCTGATTGCGCATCATATGCAGACGTCTCTGAACTGGGGTCTGGCGGCAGCACTGGGGTCGGTATTGCTGATCAGTGTGTTAATTCTCTATTGGGTCTATAACCGCCTGGTCGGTGCAGATTCCCTGAAGCTGGGTTGAAGGAGCGTTTATCATGGCAGTACCAACGTATGCAGGCCCACTGGAAAGAATCTGGTATTACGCGTTTCGGGTGTTGTGCGGGCTTATTTTCTTTTTCCTGATTGCACCCATACTGATTATGGTGCCCCTGAGTTTTAACGTTGAGCCTTACTTTACCTATACCCGGGAAATGCTGACGTTTAATCCGGACGGTTTTTCACTGCGCTGGTATCAGGATTTGTTCTCGTCGGAGTCCTGGATGACCTCGATCCAAAACTCTCTGATTATCGGCATCGCCTCTACCCTGATTGCGACGTTTCTGGGTACGCTGGCGGCCTTGGGCCTGTCCCGTTCTGAGATGCCTTTTAAAGGCCTGGTCATGGGGTTGCTGATCTCGCCAATGATCGTGCCGCTGATCATTTCCGCCGCGGGTATGTTCTTTTTCTATTCGAGCGTCGGCCTTGCCAATACGCTTCCCGGTGTCATTCTTGCGCACGCAGCACTGGGCACGCCCTTCGTGGTAATCACTGTCACTGCAACCCTGGTAGGGTTTGATCACTCTCTCACTCGCGCCTCTGCGAGCCTGGGTGCCGGGGCAGGGCGTACGTTTTTCAAGATACAGATGCCGCTGATTCTTCCGGGCGTGATTTCGGGGGGCTTGTTTGCCTTTATCACCTCGTTCGATGAAATTGTCATTGTGCTGTTTTTGGCCGGGGTTGAGCAGAGAACCATACCGCGTGAAATGTGGTCGGGCATCCGTGAGCAGATCAGCCCAACCATTCTCGCCGTGGCCTCCATTCTGGTGGCCTTCTCGATACTGCTGCTGACGACGGTGGAGGTGCTAAGGCGCCGCTCTGAGCGGTTGCGGGGTATGTCACCGGGGTGATCCGGTGACTTACTAACTCAAATTTCGGAGTTCGAGTCAGTTCAGTGGCATGAGTCCGCACTGGCCACCTGAGGCGCCCCTTTGGGGGCGGCGTAGATCCATCCGTGGAGCCTGGGCCGCAGCATCCTTGCTGCGGACGACCCCACAGGGGCACCCCAGGTAACCGCTGCTTATCTATTCGGCGAACGATTAATCTATTAAATCAATTTTCCCGGAGTCGCCAGGCCTCACCCCGCGACACACTCTTCATTCTTTCTTTCTTTCCTTCCTACTCTTACTCTTCCGGTGCGTAACCGACTCTAAATCCACCCCAGTGCTTGCCATTCACGTAGATCGGGGATGAAAGGTCGTGCATGACTTCACCGGTATCCCGCTTGTAGGTTTGCAGTAGAAAGCGTTCGGTATTGGAGCCGCAACGGGCGCCGGTGTAGTCATTAAATATTCGCTTGGTGCGGTTGGCCACCAGATCAGTCTCGGGGTTGCCGGTTAAAGGTTTAGAGAACTTGAGATTATGGGTCGGGAAGTAGCCGTTCACATCAACCGCACCGGCGTAGACGATATCGGAGTTGGCCTGAAGAATGGGCTCTTGAATATCCGGTAGAATTTTATCGGTGAAAGTGTCGAAGCCGGTCTTGTACTTGGGTGGCTCAGTGTTCGGTATGCGCTGATAGTTGAAATCGAACAGCGCCTCGCGGGTGATTTCCCCTTGTTCAATGGCCTGCTCGAACCGCTTGCCTATTCGCTCTGCGGTTGTCAGGCACAACGCCTGAATCTTGTGGTTGCGATCGTCCAGCTCAAAGTCGTGCAGCTGTCGAAAAATGTCTTCGGTTTCGTGACTCAGTTGAATGGCCTTGGCTGAGGTTTCTTCCAGGTCCTTGTCGATTCTGGTGATGGATTCGTGCAAGGCCGTGACATCGCTGGAGATGCCTCCCTTAGCTTCATCAAAGAGGGTGAGTGATTCGCTGACCGACTCCATGGCCTGACTGGCTTTGCGGGTGCTCTCGGCAGTGTTGTTGACATCTTCGCTAGCCTGGCTGATCTGGGCTGACATGGCATTGGCGATGTCGCTCAGGGTCGACATGGCAGCAACGGAGCTGACGCTGTCTGCAGACACTCTGGACAGGAGAGTTTCAATCCCTTTGGTGGCTTCGCTTGTTTTGTTGGCCAGGTTGCGGACTTCATCGGCTACAACCGAGAACCCTCGTCCGTATTCACCGGCGCGCGCTGCTTCAATGGCGGCGTTGAGGGCAAGCAGATTGGTCTGGTCGGCCAGTTGATTGATGGTGTGCGTGATGTGGCTGATGGAGTCAGCCTTGTCTTTCAGCGCGGTAAGTACGGCGTTGGTGCTTTCCATTTGGGTCAGCAAGGTGTCGCGTTGGTTGGCGATGTCCACCAGAGCACTATCAATGCGGCTCATGTCTTGGGTGGCGATGGATACATGCTCATGTGACTGGCTGACATTGGATGACAATTGCGCACCCGATGTTTCGAGCACTTCAATGCGATCGGCGACCTGCTGGGCGTGCTTAACTTGCATTGCCAGTGCGCGGGCCAGTTTATCGAGAAAATTGGAGAGTGTTGCGCCACCGATGGCTATACGCTGAGCGGCACCGGCAATGTGCGTCAGAGATTCCGAATCGGCTGATATCGGTTGCTCAGAGTGATTGGTCTGATCTCGCCGGGCACGCAGTCGGCGATGAACCTCGTGACTGGCTACCACCAGCAATGCCAGCGCTATAGTAGCTTGCCAGGCTGGCATTGGAATGAGAAGCAGTAACCAGGCAGACAGGCCCAGAATAATTCCGGAAAGCAGTGAGAGCAGCATCGATAGTGGTCTTCTATTGAGACGTTACTCTTAAATTAGCATTCCAACAGAAAATGTCTATTCCACTAAGGTGGGGGGCGGTGACCCGGAACAGTCCACTTTTAGCGGGACGATTAACCGCTTGTTGAAAAAGGCCTCCTGTCTTTTTCAAACCATGAGAAGCAAACAGTGTGATTTTTGCTTCTCTCACAAAATCAATGGCTTAGCTGTCTTCAATTGTGCCGGAACATCCGTGTTCCAGAGCAGTCTGTCGGCTTTCTGTCGCAATTCAACAGCCTGCTAGACGTTGAAGCGAAAATGCATCACATCGCCGTCTTTTACGATGTATTCCTTACCTTCAAGTCGCCATTTACCCGCTTCCTTTGCTCCAGCTTCACCGTTGTAGGCGACAAAGTCATCGTAGGAGATGGTTTCTGAACGGATGAAGCCTTTCTCGAAGTCAGTATGAATCACGCCGGCAGCCTGAGGTGCCGTTGCCCCCACCTTGACGGTCCAGGCGCGAACCTCTTTGACACCGGCCGTAAAGTAAGTTTGCAGGCCAAGCAGAGAATAAGCCGCCCGGATAACCCGGTTCAGGCCGGGCTCTTCCATGCCCAGGTCGGCCAGGAACTCGGTTTTTTCATCGTCTTCAAGCTCTGCAATCTCGGATTCGAGCTTGTTGCAGATGGCCACGACCTCAGCGTTTTCGGTGGAGGCTATTTCACGGACCCGGTCAAGCATGGGGTTGTTGTCGAAGCCATCCTCATCAACGTTGGCGATGTAGAGCGTAGGCTTGGTGGTCAGAAAGAAAAAAGGCTTCAGATCCGCTTTTTCGTCGTCGGTCAGCGTTACGCTGCGAATCGGGCGCGCTTCGTTCAGGGCCGGGCGAATCTTCTCCAGAACGGCGACCTGACGAATGGCGTCTTTGTCTTGTCCCTTGGCTTTCTTCTGCAGTTTCAGCAGTTGTTTTTCGAGCATATCGAGGTCAGCCAGGGCCAGCTCGGTATTGATGATTTCGATATCCGATGCCGGGTCGATCTTGTTGGCAACATGGATGACGTTGTCGTTCTCGAAGCAACGCACAACGTGGGCAATGGCATCGGTTTCGCGAATGTTGGCCAGAAACTGGTTGCCGAGCCCTTCTCCTTTGGACGCACCGGCGACCAGGCCGGCAATATCCACGAATTCCATGGTAGTAGGGATGGTGCGCTCGGGCTTGACGATCTCGACCAGCTTGTCCTGACGCGGATCCGGTACCGGCACCACACCGGTGTTGGGCTCGATGGTGCAGAACGGGAAGTTTTCCGCATCGATACCGGCCTGGGTCAGGGCGTTGAAAAGGGTGGATTTACCGACATTGGGTAGTCCGACGATGCCACATTTAATGCCCATGCTGGGGGTCTCCTGAAGGCAGAGGTCAGTCTGCTTTGAATTGGTGTAATTGGTTCATGGCTTTTTGCCAGTGTCCGGCAACGCACAGGGGGGTTTGCTCGACTGCGGCGTCCAGAGCTCTGGCCAGGCTGATCCGGTCGTCGGGGTGTGCTTTTGACAGCACGTAGCTGACTACCTGGCTCGCCGATCCCGGGTGGCCAATGCCCAGACGCAACCGGTAAAAATCCCGATTGTTCGCCAGGCAGGCAATGATGTCGCGCAAGCCATTGTGACCGCCATGGCCACCGCCTTTCTTAAGGCGAGCCACGCCGGCGGGCAAGTCCAGCTCGTCATGTGCTACCAGAATTCGTTCGGCCGGTATCTTATAAAACTGTGCCAGCGCAGCGACGCTCTGGCCGCTGCGGTTCATAAAGGTCATGGGTTTGAGCAACCAGACGTCGGCGTTGCCAATGCGCACTTTTGCCGTCATTGCCTGGTATTTGCTGTCGAGCTTCCATTGGCCACCAACGGCTTCAGCCAGTGCATCGACGTACTCGAAGCCCGCATTGTGCCGGGTGTGGTCGTATTGGGTTCCGGGGTTACCCAGACCGACAATCATCTCAATAGGGTCATTCATGAGGGTGCCACTGTGCAACCTTGGTAATGAAAGCAGTTTGGAGAATGGGGGCCATTTTCCAAGCTGCCTGAGCAAAAAAAGGGCCCTGAGGCCCTTTTTACGTTCAGATGGCGCTACTTATTCTTCAGCAGCGTCTTCTTCGGCGTCGTCTGCATCGTCAATAATGCCAGCTGGCTTAACAACGGAGACAACCGGTGCGTCGTGGTCTGCACCCTTGTTCAGTTCAACCAGTTCTACACCTTTTGGCAACACCAGGTCGCTCAGGTGCAGCACGGTACCCAGTTCAATCTTGGCCATGTCGACTTCGATGAATTCGGGCAGGTCGCTCACTTTACAGGTGATGTCGACGTCGGTGGCGCTGTGCTGGATCTTGCCGCCTTGCAGTTTCACCGCTTTGCACTGGTCTTCATTAACGAAGTGCAATGGCACTTTCTTGTGGACTACGCTGGACTTGGTGACACGTTCAAAGTCAGCGTGCAGCGGGTGACCCTTGGCAGGGTGGCGCTGAAGGTCCATCAGAATGGCCTGTTCTTCCTTGCCATCGATGTTGATGGTCAGGACGTGAGAAAAGAAAGCTTCGTTGTTCAGTGCCTTGACCAGTTCGCGAGCTTCCAGAGTCAGGCTGGTTGGCTTGCGGTTCTTGGCGCCACCGTAAATGATGGCAGGTACTTTGCCTTCTTTACGCAGGCGGCGGCTCGCACCCTTTCCTGCAAGCTCACGCACTTCGGCGTTTAATGCAAAAGAATCGGACATGGTGTTTCTCCAAATATAGGTACCACAGACCGCGACCAGTCTGGGCGGTACCGTTTTTAAAAGTATCGGGTGACTCCCGATAAGCGAATTTAGCTGGGAAAAGTCGGTAAATGTTCCGAATTAACGGAACATTGCACTGATTGATTCCTCATTGCTAACACGGCGCATGGACTCAGCAAGAATCCCTGCCATAGAAAGCTGGCGGATATTAGCACAGTTTTTTGCAGCATCCGAGAGGGGAATCGTATCGGTGACCACCAATTCGAGGTTTGAGTTGGCAATGCGCTCAACGGCCGGTCCACTGAGTACCGGATGAACCGCATAGGCGACCACTTTGTGGGCACCGTGCTTGACCAGTGCCTCTGCTGCCTGGCAAAGCGTGCCGGCGGTGTCGACCATGTCATCGACAATAACGCAGGTGCGGTCTTTGACATCACCAATGATGTGCATGATTTCTGCCTGGTTGGCCTTGGGCCGGCGCTTGTCGATGATGGCCAGGTCGGCCCCCAGTTGCTTGGCGACGGCTCTTGCCCGAACCACGCCACCGACATCGGGCGAGACCACGATCAGGTCTTCAAAGTCTTGGCGTTGTATGTCGTCGAGCAGAATGGGCGACCCATAGATGTTGTCGACCGGGATGCTGAAAAAGCCCTGTATCTGGTCGGCGTGCAAGTCTACGGTCAGAATTCGGTCGATCCCCACCACCGTCAGCATGTCGGCAACCACCTTGGCTGAAATGGGTACACGCGAACTGCGAGGGCGACGGTCCTGTCGGGCATAACCGAAATAGGGCATGACCGCCGTAATACGGCCTGCAGAAGCGCGGCGCAGTGCATCGGCCAGCAGTATGACTTCCATTAGGTTATCGTTTGTTGGGGCGCAGGTGGGCTGAATAATGAAAACGTCGGCGCCACGGACATTCTCATTGATGTCAATGGCGGTTTCACCATCGCTGAACTGGGTAATGGTGGCGTCCCCCATGGGAATACAGAGACGCTCAACCACCTGGTTGGCGAGTTCGGGGTTGGCGTTCCCCGTGAATACCATCATTTTCGACACTTCGAACCACCCTTGTTGGCGTTTGCTTGAACATACGTCAGGTGGTTCTCGCAACCACCTGCCTGGAAACTGGTGTTGCGATCAGCCCTGTCTGGCCAGGGCCTGGTGCAGAGGCGACTGATTAACCCCCCGTGCGGCAAAAGCGCGATAGCCGGGGTGGTGATCTTGAATGCTGCTCAGAATCTGTTGGGCTGCCATTTCGCTTCGCGTCTTAATGAACATACTGGACCCGCTCCCGCTGAGTCTGACCGTATCGGCCCCGTCGCCGGCTAGGGCGCTGAGCGCTGTAAAGGCAAGATCAATATCAGGATAGAGTGCTCTGACCAGGGGCTCAAAATCGTTGTGTCCGGCCCCGGTCAGTGCGGTGCGTATTGTGCTGACTGGGGTATGACGTGTCAATTGAGGATGGCTGAACAATTCAGCCGTGCTGACGTGAACCCCGGGATGAACCACAACAAACCAGTTCAGCGGCAAGTCGACAGGCGTTAATTGCTCGCCGACGCCCTCAGCCCAGGCAGAATGGCCGCGCACAAAAACCGGGACGTCGGCGCCGAGCGACAAGCCAATGTCTGCCAGCTCGTCAATAGAAAGGTTTAGTGACCAGAGCTTGTTTAGCCCCAGTAACGCAGTCGCGCAGTCGGAGCTGCCGCCACCGAGGCCGCCTCCGGCAGGCAGCTGTTTGTTCAGGTGCAGCCTGGCGCCGGTGCGGTTTCCGGTAAGCGGTTGCAGGGCCCGGGCGGCACGCATTACCAGGTTGTCGGCTGGCGCCAGTTCAGGGTCTGAACAAGACAACTCAATGTCGGGCCGCGCCAGGGGCTCCAGTGTCAGAGTGTCACCAAAATCGAGCAGTTGAAACAGCGTTTGCAGGCGGTGATAGCCGTCTGGCCGGCGTCCGACTATATGCAGCATTAGATTCAGTTTGGCGGGCGCAGGCAGGGTCAGCACCAGTTTAAACTCCTGAGAATGGGGTAAGAGTGGGGTTGCGGACGCCAGTTTACCGCAATGTGGCAGCACTGACTGCCCCGACTTGGGGACTGGCGCAGTGTCGACGCCGGTGAATCCTGCTGGGTCTTCAGAGAATGGGTGGGTTTACACCCAACACTCGCCTGGCGGTGGGTAATAGCTGACCCAGTATAGGCGTCTGTTCGTTCTGAAAGCCCCGGTTTGCCTGCTTTCGGTGCATTGGCCCGCGCTTTGCTACTGTCTTGGTGCGCAGAGCCGGTGGCCGATGTAATGCCGGTCGACTGAACGCTCGAATAAGAACGAAAACGCACTACACTGGTAGCTACCAGATGTTAACCCTAACGTTTATGTGTTAACGACAACGACAACAACAAACTGGAGTTTCAATGATGTCCAAACGTATGTTTGCCCTTGCGGCACTGTCTGCCTCTGTCATGACCGCCGGCGTTGCGATCGCCGAAGACCGGTCAGACTGGCCAACTAACTTTACTGTCGGAACGGCCAGCCAGGGCGGGACCTATTTCGCCTACGGCACAGGCTGGGCTAACTTTGTGGCAGAAAACTTGGGTGTAAGCGGTGGATCGGAAATTACCGGCGGGCCGATGCAGAACATGGCGCTTGTTCATACCGGCGAAGTGGCGTTTGGCCTGACCACCATGGGCCCTGCTCGTGAGTCTATGGAAGGGAACAGTCCACTTGCCCCTGGCCTGATGATGGATAACGTCTGCGCCATGTTCCCCATGTACCAGACTCCGTTTTCCGTAACGGCGCTGTCTGACTCGGGCATTCAAAGCATCAGCGACATTCCTGCCGGTGCCCGCATTGGTTTTGGCCCTGCGGGTTCGACCTCTGACACCTATTTCCCGGCTATGCTGGAGACGCTTGGTGTGGACTTCGAACGCCGCAATGGTGGCTGGAGCGACCTGGGTACTCAGCTGCAGGATGGTTTGCTGGATGTGATCGCGTTTGCCGCCGGTATTCCAATTCCTGCCGTCAGTCAGTTGGAAGTACAAACCGATGTGAACATTATTGAGTTCACCGAAGACGAGATGAACACTGTCATGGCTGCGTTTCCGGTCTCCGAATTCAGTATTCCTGCCAGCACCTACACGACGCTGACCGAGGATGCGAGAGCGGTTTCCATGTGGAATTTTGCGATAGCAGATTGCTCACTGCCAGAAAGCTTTGTGTATGAAGCAACCAAGCTGACCATGGAAAACAATGATGACATGGTGTCTATCCATAACTCAGCCAGAAGCTCAATCCCTGCGAACTACGACAAAAATACCTTTATCCCGTTCCATGCCGGGGCAGCACGCTGGTTCAACGAAAATGGTTACACCATTGACGCCAGCCTGATCAAGTAATCATTCGGCTTTAATAAAAGCCTTTGTTCCAGAAACAGGGTGGCCTTTGGGCCACCCGTTTGCCTGTTTGGGTATGGGTCAGACTTATGACAACTGAAAAAAACACCCCGGAGTCGACAGACGTCGAGTCCATTGACGATGTAGTTGTGGCGGCAGGGGTTGATGACGAACCGATTGAGCCTAATCGCCGGCAGTTTGTCGGCCCGATGCTGTGGCTGATCATGGCATTATCGATACTCTATTCAGCCTTTCACCTCTATACGTTGAACATCGCGCCGTTGGAAACCTGGGCATTCCGGATTCTTCACGTTTGCGGTGCCTCTATTCTTGGTTTTATCCTGTTTTCCGGAGCTCGCTTTGTAGAGAGTGAGAAAGGTGAACAGGGCGCATCATGGACTACCTGGGCGGGGGTTGCCTTGCTGGTGCCAGCCTTTTATGTGCTGGTGCAAACGGCCATCATGCAAAATATTCTGTCTGGCGGCACCTTGCGCTTGCCGGTTGAGATGGAAACCTGGCGATTCGGCTGGCCACTGCTGGCCGTGACGGGCCTGGGCATTGTGCTGAGCTGGTTGCATCGTCGTGACAGAAGCGTGTTCTCTGTGCCAGATCTGGTATTGGTGGTATGCGCCATGTCGGTGGCCAGCTACCTGGTGATTGTCTTCAATACCTCCATTCGTATGAGCACAGGTACGTCGTTCGCACCGGTTGGTATTTCGTTCGCCGCCGTTGCCGGTACGGCGCTGATTTTTGAGCTGACGCGTCGCGTCGCGGGCTATGCGCTGGTGATTATTTCCCTGGTGTTCCTGGGCTATGTTTTCTTTGGTCCTTACCTGCCGGGCTTCCTCGGCTACCCCGGCCTGAGCGTGCAGCGCTTCTTCAGCCAGGTATATACCGATGCTGGTGTCCTGGGGCCAACCACGGCTGTGTCATCGACCTACATTATTCTGTTCATTATATTTGCTGCCTTCCTGCAAGCGTCCAAGGTGGGTGACTACTTTGTGAACTTCGCGTTTGCGATGGCCGGTCGCGCGCGTGGCGGCCCTGCCAAAGTGGCCATTTTTGCCTCCGGTTTGATGGGGATGATCAACGGCACCAGTGCCGGTAACGTGGTGTCCACCGGCTCGCTGACCATTCCGCTGATGAAGAAAGTGGGCTACAACAAGACATCAGCCGGTGCGGTTGAAGCGGCGGCGTCTACCGGTGGCCAGATTATGCCACCGATCATGGGTGCTGGTGCCTTCATCATGGCTGAGATTACCGGTATCCCTTATACGGAAATCGCGATCGCCGCCATTATTCCGGCCATACTGTATTTTGCCTCGGTCTATTTCATGGTCGATTTGGAAGCGGCCAGAACGGGCATGCGCGGCATGCGCGACGATGAACTGCCTTCGCTGCGGCGCATGGTGCGCCAGGTGTATCTGTTTATCCCTATTATCATCCTGATCGGGGCTCTGTTTATGGGCTACTCGGTCATTCGCGCCGGTACCCTGGCGACGGTGTCAGCGGCGGTTGTCAGCTGGATTTCGCCGAACAAGATGGGCATAAAGTCGATTCTGAAGGCGCTTGAAATAGCCGCTTACATGTCGATACAGATCATTGTCGTCTGCGCTTGTGCCGGTATTATTGTCGCGGTTATTTCGCTGACGGGTGTGGGTGCACGCTTCAGTTCTCTGCTGCTGGGCGTGGCAGAAGCCAGCCAGCTGCTGGCCCTGTTCTTCGCCATGTGCATTTCCATTTTGTTGGGAATGGGTATGCCGACTACAGCGGCCTATGCCGTTGCGGCATCGGTGGTTGCGCCAGGCCTGGTGCAGATGGGTATCCCGGCATTGACGGCGCACTTCTTCGTGTTCTACTTCGCGGTAGTGTCTGCCATTACGCCTCCGGTGGCGCTGGCTTCCTATGCGGCGGCGGCGATATCCGGGGCCAAGGCCATGGAGACGTCCGTTGCGTCGTTTAAAATGGGTCTGGCTGCGTTCATTGTGCCCTTTATGTTCTTCTACAACAGTGCCCTGTTGATGGACGCAGAACCTTTGGCCATTATCCGTGCGCTGGTGACCGCGATTGTAGGTGTTTACTTGCTGTCGTCGGGTGTACAGGCCTGGTTCTTGCGGTACGCCGCGCCCTGGTACCTGCGCATTTTGTTGATCATTGCGGCGTTCTTGATGATAGAAGGCGGTATCTATACTGACCTGGCAGGCGTTGCGGCCGGTGCCATCGCTTTCTTTGTGCAGAAGGTGATCAACGGGCGCCTGGTTCAAACCCAGCCCTGATGACGCAATGCCAATGAAGGCGGGCTGATTTAGCCGCGCCGAAGCGGATATCAACCCGCAAGTCGACTCCGGCTTGCGGGTTGTTTTGTTTAGGGCGTCGGTGATTGGGCGGCCGGTTCAACCTGGTCACTGTCGGGCAGTAATTCGGGTAGAATTGGCTGATTGTTAAACGCGTTAGCTGACACCTCCACGAACTGTAATGGGAACCGAGCATGAAATACCGTACCTGGGGTCTGTTGTTGTTTGTGCTGACCTGTCTGGTGTCCTGGGTTCTGGGCTCTTGGGTGGGGTATCGGCAGGTGGAGCGGGAAAGTCTGGATGAATCCTTCCGGTACTCCCAACTGGTCGCCAACGAACTGAACCGCTACCGGCCCATCCCGGAGCTGATGGCGCAGCATCCGGTGATGCTGGACGTGCTGCGCGATCCGGGTAATCCGGATCTGGTGCTGGCGGCCAATGAAGAAATGAAACGCATGGCGACCATTGTCGCCAGCTCCGACGTCTATCTGATGAACACCAACGGGCTGACGATTGCCGCCAATAATTATGAGTTGCCGACCAGTTTTATCGGACGCAACTTTGCGTTTCGCCCCTACTTTTTTGAAGCCATGGAGCGCAATGGCGATGCGCTGTATTACGCCCTCGGTATTACCACCAATGAACGCGGGCTGTACTTTTCGCACACAGTAACCTCAGATCAGGAACCCGATCGGCCACTGGGTGTGATCGCGGTAAAAATTCAGGTCAACGAGCTGGAATCGCAGTGGCGTCGTCCAGAATCCTTTTCGGTGGCCGAGATGGTGGTGCTGGACCTCGATGGCGTCAGCTTTCTGGCCAGCCGCCCGAACTGGCTCTATCGGGCGTTCGAACCCATTTCTGATCAGCGCCTGGCTGATATTCGGGCGCAACGCCGGTATTTCGATGAACCTCTGACGCCCATTCCCAAGGCCGAGCGTGGCCGCCCCTGGGGGGTGGGTGAACAGTCGGTTCGGGTGGCCATCAATACCGGTAACAATCAGCAGGAATACCTCAGTGTCGATACTCCCTTACCGCAACTGGACTGGACACTCAGGGTGCTGATTGGTACCGATCAGGTACTCTGGACGCAGGTGCAGTTTTTAATCGCCGGAACTCTGGTTTACCTTGGCTGCTTTCTGACCTGGCTTTACCTGCGTGAACGGTACCGGCGCGAAGCCGAACTGGCCGAGAGGGGTGTACAGTTGGAGCATCGGGTAGCCGCACGCACTGCGGATCTCGAAGCCTCGAACCAGCAGCTCAAAGCTGAAATCCACGAACGGGAAAGGGCCGAGAAAGAACTTAAGGAAACCCAGCAGGAGCTGATTCAGGCCGCCAAGCTGGCGGTGCTGGGCCAGATGTCAGCCGGGCTCAATCACGAAATGAACCAGCCGTTAACCGCCATCCAGGCCTATGCGCGCAACAGCCAGCGTTTTCTTGAACGTGGTGATTCGCAAACGGTACAGTCCAACCTGGGTGAAATTGTTGGGTTGTGTGACAAAATGGCCGAACTGACCCGCCAGTTCAAGGTCTTCGCGCGCAAATCGGAAGGCCCACCTTCCACGGTCGATTTGCGCTTGCCCATCGACGCTGCGCTAAAAATCATTCAGGCTCAGGACCACAGTGACAGTGTTCAGATCGACTGGCAACGGCCAGACTTTCCGGCTTTTGTGCATGGCGACCTGATTCGTATCGAGCAGGTGCTGGTGAATCTTGTGGCCAATGCGTTACATGCTGTCGAGTCGAGCGAGTCACCGACGGTAACGGTGCAACTGGTTACAAAACCAATGCACTGGGTGTGCCGGGTGCTGGATAACGGTCCGGGTTTGCCAGCCAATACCGAACAGTTATTCGAACCTTTTTTTACCACCAAATCCCTGAAGCAGGGGTTGGGTTTGGGGTTGTCCATATCGCGGCAAATTGTTGATGCGCTCGGCGGGCAATTGACCGGACGCAACCGGACCGATGCCCGGGGGGCTGAGTTTATTGTAGAGCTGAATCGAAGAGAGACGTCGGAATGACTGCCATTGATGTAATGTTTATTGACGATGAATCGACGCTACGGCAGGTCATGTTACAGACGCTGGCGCTGGAAGACTTAACGGCACGGGGCTATGCGGACGGTGCCTCGGCCCTGGCCGAGCTCAAACCGGATTTTCAGGGCGTGGTGCTGTGCGACTATCACATGCCCGGGCTCGATGGACTGGGCGTGCTGAACCGGGTACGGGCCATTGATGAATCCATTCCGGTCATCATGCTAACGGGTCAGGGCGACATCAGCACGGCGGTTACGGCGATGCAGCAGGGTGCCTATGATTTCATCGAAAAACCGTTCAATCACGATGAATTGATTGAGTTGCTCAAACGTGCGATCGAAAAGCGGCAACTGGCGCTCGAAAACCGCATGCTGAAGGCGCAGCTGCGGCAATTTGTACGCCCGGGCCCGCGCTTGCTGGGCGGTGAGTCGGCGAGCATGAAACGGGTGATGTCGATGCTCGATAGTCTGGCCGAAACCTCGGCCGATATGTTGTTGCATGGCGAGACAGGCTCCGGCAAGGATGCTATCGCCCGCTACATTCATGAGACCAGCCCGCGCAGCCAGCACAACTTTGTTGCTATCAATTGCGGTGCCGTGCCCGAAAACCTGATTGAAAGTGAACTCTTTGGCCATGAAGCAGGCGCTTTCACCGGCGCTGACAAAAAACGCATCGGCAAATTCGAACATGCCCACAAAGGCACCATTTTTCTGGATGAGCTGGAAAGCATGCCGTTGCCGCTGCAGGTAAAACTGCTGCGGGTTCTGGAAGAGCGCAAGGTGGAGCGACTGGGCAGCAACACCAGCATCGATGTCGATGTACGCATCATCGCGGCGACCAAAACCGATTTGAAAAAGCTGAGCGAACAGGGTGATTTTCGGGAAGATCTCTATTACCGGCTGAACGTTATACAAATCGATATTCCCCCACTGCGCGAACGCAAGGAAGACATTCCCATGCTGTTCCATCACTTCGCGCTGATCGCAGCCGCCCGCTATGACCGGGAAAGCATTCCGCTCAATACCCAGCAAGTTGGTCAGCTGTTACGTCACAGCTGGCCCGGCAATGTCCGTGAATTGCGCAACCGGGCCGAACGCTATGTGCTGATGGGCCCGAGCGCCCTGGAAGATTCCGAGAGCTCCTATTCAACCGAGGTGGCGGGCCGACAAACACTGGCCGAGCTGGTTGATGCCTTCGAGCGTTCAGTGCTCGAGAATGCGTTGCAGGCATGCCAGGGCAGTATAAAAGACACCATGGTCCACTTGGGGCTGGCGCGCAAAACACTTTATGACAAGATGAAAAAGCACGGCCTCGACAAGGCCCGGTTCAAGGACGATGGTGGCACTGACTAGGTTTCGTTGCCAGCCTTTGTCCTTCCCTCGAGTCGAGTTCAGAGTGGGGTCTAAGGGTGTAGCCATGAACCCGCACAGGGTGGCAGGGTTGCTCTTGCGAGGGCGCCGTGAATACGTCCATGTAGGCTTAACTTCGGCATCCATGCCTCAGATACCCCCGCAAGAACAACCCTACCACCCTGCGCTAGTCTAGGATGAGCTTAAAAACCTTGGTTACTTAAGTTTCGGAAATGGCTCAATAGACTAGCGCCAGCTGCCTGGGGTGCTCCTGTGGGGAAGTCCGCAGCAAGGATGCTGCGGCCTAGGCCCGAGACGTCGGACCGCCATGGACAGATTTACGCCGACCCCACAGGAGTACCCCAGGTAGCTGGCGCGGGCCAAAACCACTCAGCACCCCCGAACTCCGAAGCCTGAGTTACTTGCTGGTGTGGGTGTAGGTTCCGTCCCAGTCTGGCGGCACGCCTTCGGCTTCCAGGTCGGTTAGCCGATTCAGGTAGACCTGATACAACGCAGGGCTCTGGCTCTGGTTTATCAGTTCGTTTAGTTTCTTGCGGGTGAGCGCCCAGTTCCGGTTCAGGTAGGTTTGGTAGGTGTCTGCCCAGAGGGTCAGTTCCTGGTGCCACTCATCTGAGAGCACTTCACGTGGCGCGATTGGCTCATAGACGGATACCGGCTCCAACTTGCCCTTGACCCGAATGCGGTCGATGGGGCGGAAAGCCCAGCCGTCAATGGCGGCGTAAGTTTCCGGGCCGACCAGGATTTTTACGCCGTAGAATTTGGTCAGCCCTTCAAGGCGCGCCCCCAGGTTGACCGCGTCGCCGAGCACAGTATAGGCACGGCGGAAATGGGAGCCCATGTCACCGACGTTCATGGGGCCGGTGTTCAGGCCGATGCCGACGTCGATGGTGGGGTAGCCCAAACGGTTCAGTTCGGGGTTCAGTGTTTTCAGAGTATTAATCATATCAACCGCGGCTTCGAGTGCATGGCGAGCGTGGTCGGGGTCTTTCAGTGGGGCGCCCCAGAACGCCATCACCATGTCCCCGACGTATTTGTCGATGGTGCCCTGGTGGTTGAAGATCGATTCGGTAATGGGGGTGAAGTACCGGTTCAGCAGATCCTTCAGTTCGGTTGCATCCAGCGATTCCGAGATGGTAGTGAAAGATCGAATATCGGAAAACAGCACTGTCATGTCCCGTGTTTCACCGGCAAAGCCGAACTCGTTTGGGTGGGCGAGCATGTGGTCGATATGGGCCTGCGGTACATACTGGCCAAACACCGAACTGATGTGCTGTTTGGTCCGCCGCTCGCCCAGAAAACCCTGAAGTAAATGTAGGGCACTGAGGCCGATGGTCAGCAGTAGGCTGCTGGCCAGTGGCAGCGCCACTTTTTGCTGTTGCCAGAAATAAAAGTTCAGCCCGACCAGTAAGGCCAGCAGGATCAGCGTGGCCGATACCAGGCCAAGGGGCCCGATACGGCTGGAAATGACTGAATAGATGACACCCAGAGTCAGCAGGATCAGCGCTGTCAGGGTGTGGGCGATATCCGGTGTGTAGGGGAAGTCTCCGGCGAGTAGGGCGTTGAGCAGGGTTGCGTGAATTTCGACACCGGGGAACTGCGTGCCCACCGGTGTTGTGCGCAAGTCAGCAAGTCCAACCGAGGATGTCCCGATCAGAACCAGGGCATTGTCCAGAACACCCGGTTCAGTGCGCTGGTTGAGTACATCGGTTGCCGACAGGTAAGGGAACTGACCCTGCGCGCCGAGGTAGGGAATCAGCACCCGGCCGGCTACATCGGTGCGAATGCGCTGGTCGGCAAATTGCAGCCAGTTGATGACGTCGAGCTGGTCGTTATATCGGGCAACCGACAGGTCGATACCTTCGATAAAGTAGTATGCCAGACCCATAGCCAGCGAGAGTGACGGGTAAAGCGCGCTTTCATACTGGGTGATCAGCGGTGCGCTGCGCAGCACACCATCGCCGTCGATGGCAGGAACGATAAAGCCAGCCCCTACCGCAGCATCCTGTAACACGGGCAGTGCGCCCGTATAACCCTGGGCTTGCACCGCCAGCAGCCGCTCGGCCTGTTCCGGGCTGAGCGAGTAGACCGGCGCGGGTAGTTGGCCGGTGCGGGTTGCCGCCTGCTCATGAAACAGAAACGGCATGACGACATCGACACTGGCAAAGGTGTCTGCCAGTTGCTGGTCGTATTCCGTCAGTTCGACAAAAGGTGCCAATGCCTTTGCTATGGCCTCATCGCCTTCCTGGCGGGCTTGCAGCTGCAACCGCCGGGTCGGGTTTTCCTGAGGTTCGGACATCAGGATGTCGTAGGCGATCACGACTGCGCCGGCGTCCGTCAGGTTGCGGGTCAGGGTGGCCAGTTTGTCTCTGGACCAGGGCCAGCGGCCTTCGGCGAAGAGGCTGGCTTCATCGATGTCGACGATGACAATATTGGCGTCGCTGCGGGCAAAGTGCTCATGGCTGTTGAGCAGGTTGAAGCGCCAGTCGTACAAGAGGTAATCGAGCCGTTTGATCAGCGACGTTTGGTCGTATCGGCCTTGCAGTAACTGATATCCGGCCAGTGACAGCGTTATCAGGATGCCCAGCAGCAGCGCGCCCCAGCGTAACCCCCGGGGAGTAATAGTCGGTGATGTTGGCCATGCCATAACGCGGTACTACCTTGAGTGGCTTGTCGTGGTTAGTCATCAGGATATGGTAAAGTGTCGCTGGTGTCCCGCGTACTGGCCAGTAACGGCGGTAAACGATATTGCCCGGGAGGGTTCTTTTTTGACGATCAACTGGCGCCGTTTAGTGTCGCCCACCGTGATCCGGACCTTGTTCTGGGTTTTGTTCCTGACCATCATTGTCTTGTCGCTCGCGCCACTGGGGCACCCCGAGTTCTCCCCCAACGACAAGCTGAACCATCTGCTTGGCTGGGGTGCGCTGGGCATGTTGGCCTGCCTTGGCTGGTCAGCCCGCTGGCGGCTGATACTGGCGCTCTGGTGCGCCAGCTTTGCGCTAGAGGGCGCCCAGGGGCTAACCGGCTATCGGATGTTCAGCGTTGCCGATGCGATCGCCAATGGCGCGGGGTTGCTGATCGGTCTGGCGCTTGTCTCTTTGTGGGACCGACTGACGCTTCGCATTAACCCGACTCACTGAGGAATCACAATGGCCAAACCCAATCGAAACGTAGCCCTGGTGGCGCACGATAACAAAAAGAAAGAACTCGTTGCCTGGGCGCAGGAGAACCAGGCTCTGTTCGAGTCACTGGGTATATTTGCCACGGGCACAACGGGCAAACTGATCGAGCAGGGGTTGAACCGGCCAGTGCAGAAATTGCTCAGTGGCCCTCTGGGTGGCGACCAGCAAATTGGTGCCAAGATTGCCGAAGGGGATATCGACCTGCTGATCTTTTTCTGGGATCCACTCGAACCACAACCGCATGACCCGGACATCAAAGCCCTGCTGCGCATCGCTGCGCTTTACAATATTCCGGTTGCCTGTAACCGTGCGAGTGCTGACTTCATGATTCAGTCACCGCTGTTGCACAGCGACTACACACCGGCGAAGCCTGATTTTTCCATTTATACCCAACGCATTACACCGGCTGATCTATAACAGTTTGCCTTGCGTCTATGATTGATCCGGAGATCTTTGTTGAAACAAAAAAGCACGCACTCCTTGCTGGAAGATTTGTTCGCGCTGACCGTCGGTGCAGCCTTCGTATCGTTTGGGTTGTTGATGTTTCAGTACCATGGCTTGCTCACCGGCGGAACGGCGGGGCTGGCCCTGGTGCTTGCCAAAGTGACCGGGGTTGAGTTTGGTCTGTTGTTTTTTGCCATTAACTTGCCCTTCTATTGGCTGGCCATTCGGGGGTTGGGGTGGCGATTCGCGATTAATACGTTTATTTCAGTGGCCTGCGTCTCGGTGATGGTAGAAGGCTTGCCGTATGTCATCGACCTGCAAAGCCTGAACCCGGTGTTTGCCGCTCTGATGGGTGGCTTTTTGATCGGTACCGGCATGCTGATTCTGTTTCGTCATGTTGCCAGCCTCGGGGGTGTAGGTATTCTGGCGTACTACTTACAGCAACGGTTTGGCATCAATGCCGGCAGAGTGCAGATGACCGTTGATGTGTGCATTGTGGGCATCGGGTTTTTCCTGGTGTCACTGCCGATGCTAGCGCTGTCTGTGGTTGGGGCTCTGGCGTTGAATATGGTGATTGCATTGAATCACAAGCCGGGTCGTTATCAGATTACCTGACACCCGTTTTCATTTATCGTGTGGGTTGTCTTGCGGGTAACTTACAATGAACAGGATCTGATCTATGGCCACAATTCGTGAGGTTTCCAAGCGAGCCGGTGTTTCAGTTGCAACCGTCAGCCGGGTGGTTAATGGTAATCAGAAAGTGGTGGAAGCGACTCGCCAGAAAGTGCTCGAGGCCATGTCGGAACTGGGTTATGAACCCAATTCGTTTGCCCGCAGTCTGGCGACCAATAAGTCGGAAACCATCGGTATGGTGGTGGGTGAGCTGGCCGGCCCGTTCTTCGGTGAAATGATGCAGTTTGCCGAGCGGGTCATTCGCGACGAAGGCAAACACCTGATCATCACCAGCGGTCATGCATCTCTGGCCGAAGAGCGCGATGCTATTGAATTTTTGCTCAAACGCCGTTGCGATGCACTGATCTTACACCTCGATCTGATGTCCGATGCCGAGATACTCAAACGGGTTGATGCTGAACAAACGCCCATCATTCTGGTTAACCGGTTGGTTCCGGAACTGATTGATCAGTGTATCTACCTCGATAATGAAGCCGGTGGTTATCTCGCAACACAGCATCTTATTGAGCTCGGTCACCGGCGCATCGCCTGTATTACCGGGCCGCTCTACAAATCCGATGCCCGCGATCGCCTGACCGGCTATCGCAATGCCCTTAAAATGGCCGACATCCCCTACGACGATCAATTGGTGGTGGAAGGCGATTATCTGGAGCAGGGCGGGGAGGCCGCTCTGGAACGCTTGTTCCGGCGAGATGCCCGATTCAGCGGACTGGTCGCGAGCAACGATCTGATGGCCATCGGGGTGATCAAGGCGTTGCGTCGCAATGGTCTCAGCGTGCCCGATGACTGCAGCGTCGTGGGGTACGACGATGTCGTCATGGCGGGCTATATTGAACCGGGGCTGACCACGGTTCGCGTTCCCATTGAACAGTTTGGTGCAGAGGCCGGCCGTTTGGCGCTGAATCTTGGCGAAGGGCACAGCTTTACCGTGCAGCACCTGTTTCAGCCGACGCTGGTTGAACGGGCTTCAACCCGGGTTTACAGGCCTGAGAAACAAAAGCCCGGGTAACGGGCTGTTTTTTTTGTTATCTCTTGTAACCGGTTACACCTTTGGCTGTTAAACCACCTTGTCCCAAGGCACATTAGCCCCTCATCAGAGCTCGAAACAGCATTAATAGAGCTGCAGGCAGTTGACACCAAAGTTTTCTCTCTTTATCGTTATGTAACCGGTTACATGACATTGCTTTCCGAAGCAGTCGCATCGGCCGCTGTGCTGTCACAGGGCGCAGTCGCAATACCAAACCACAAAAACAAGAAGTTGTCTGGAGAGAATATTATGAAACATACACAAGGACTGGGCCTGGCACTGGCCTCACTGACGCTGGCTGGCGGCGCCATGGCGGCCGATCTGAGACTGGATGGTTTCCCCGATTACGACAGTCAGCTGGAAGCGATTCTGGGCGGGTTCCCGGCACACAATGTCGACATGCTGATGAACGAGCACGGCGGCCACCACGATAAACTCAAGACCAACCTGGCGACCGGCAGTGGCGCAGGTGATGTGGTATTGATCGACCGGAACTTTGTTGGCTCCTTCGTGAACCAGGGCGGCTTCGTCGACCTGACTGACGAATTCGCTCCCTACAGAGACAACTTTGCCCCCTATGCCGTTACTCAGGGGCAGGGTAATGATGGTAATCAATATGCCGTACCGGTCGATCTGGGTCCTGGCGTCGTCTACTACCGCCGCGACTACATGGAAGACATGGGCTATGACCTCGACGAGGTAATGACCGACTGGGATTCCTACCTCGATTACGGTCGTGCATTGAAAGAAGACGGCATTCTGCTGATCGGCAACGCCAATGCCGTCGCGACCGCCTACTGGAACTTTAACGTTGAACCCGGTAATGGCCTATATTTTGATTCAGAGGGTGAACCGCTGGTCACTTCCGACCGCTTCAAGCGCGCCTTCGAACTGGCCAAAACCGTGCGCGATGAAGGCATGGATGGCAATATTTCTGAGTGGACCGAAGAGTGGTACGCCGGTTTCCGCGAAGGCCGATTTGCGACACAAATGTCGGGAGCCTGGTTGCTGGGTCACCTGCAAAACTGGATGGCACCGGAAACCTCGGGTAACTGGGGCGTCAGCAATTTGCCTGACAACACTTACGGAACCTGGGGCGGCTCCTTTCTGGCCATTCCGCGTCAGTCAGAGCAGCCTGAAGCAGCCTGGGATCTGATCGAATACATGATCAGCGAAGACATTCAGCTGGCCGGTTTCCAGAATATTGCGGCCTTCCCGGCGCACACCGCCACCTACGATAACCCCATGTTCAATGAGCCTATCGACTTCCTTCGCGGCCAGAGAGCACGTGTTCTGTTTGCCGATATCGCTGAAAACGTAACACCGGTCGAACCGCACGAAGGTGATCAGATTGCCGAGTCACTGATCGGCACCGCACTCGAACAAGTGTTGAACGATGGCATGGACATCGATACGGCACTGGCCAATGCCGAACGTCAGATCAAGCGTCGCGTACGCTAATTTGACGGGTTAACTCCAGGGCGGCATCACCACTGATGCCGCCTTTTTATTTCCAATTCATTCAACTTCCCGGATTGCGGCCATGACGACCACCGAGATGACTGATCCGACGACCGCGCAGGAAAACGCCCAGCGCGATAAGTCGGACCGTCAGCGTACTTTCTGGCATAAAACCACCCCTTACTGGTTTATGTCTCCCTACATCATTATTTTCGGCACCTTCGGCATCTTCCCGGTGCTGTTTATGATCTATCTGTCGTTTCACACCTGGAATCCCGTCGCCGGGCTGGGCACCATGGAATACGTCGGCCTGGAAAACTACGTACTCAGCCTGACCGACCCGACCCTGTGGCAGACCTTGTGGAATACGTTCCTGATGGCATTGTATTCGGGCATCCCCCAGCACCTGGTTGCCTTGCCATTGGCATACTTGCTGGTGCAACTGGGCAAGCGCGCGCGTCACTGGCTGACCACTGCCTATTTTCTACCCTACGTGACCTCGACCATTGCCATTTCGATGATTTTCTTTGTCATGTTTTCCAAAGAGAGCGGCATTATTAACCAGGCATTGACGGGGCTGGCCAATGGCAGCCTGACGGCCTGGGCTTTTGGCTGGCTGAATGATGTGATGCCTCTGGGCTGGGTGCAGGAAAACAGCCTGATCCGCTACTCCGTCTCCTTTGTGGTTTTCTGGAAGTACGTGGGTTTCAACATTGTTATCTACACCGCCGGCCTGGCCACCATCTCCGATGAGCTCTACGAAGCCGCCATCATCGACGGTGCCAACAGCTGGCAACGCTTTACCCGCATTGCGCTGCCCTTACTGCGTCCGTTCATCTTTTTTGCGGTGACACTCACCATCATTGGCAATATGAATCTGTTCGACGAACCCTATGTACTGACGCGTGGCTTGCAACAGGCGTCCACCAACGGCATGACCATTTCCAACTATCTCTATCGAGTTGCCTGGGAATGGCTCGATATGGGCAGTGCCGCTGCCATCTCCTGGATTCTGTTTATGGTCATTGGCCTGCTTACCGGGCTGTATTTCTGGTTCTTTGGCCGTCGTGGTCTGGGAGGCGAATAATGAAAGCACTGACGCCAGTACAAAAAGAAAACCTGGACGGAATGTTTCGCATGCTGGGAAAGGCATTGTTGTGGACGGCCCTGCTAACCGCGGTGGTCTTCACGGTTTTCCCCTTCCTGTGGTCATTGCTGATGGCCACGCACGACCGCACCACCATGTTCAGTTCAGGCTTGAACCTGACGCTGGGAGATCAACTGGTTGCCAACTATCACCGCCTGCTGGATATCATGGATTTCTGGGTGGGGATGTTTAACAGTTTTTCCGTAGCGCTGCTGGGTACCATAACCTCTTTGCTGTTCTGCAGCATGTGTGGCTACGCACTGGCCGTGTTTGAATTTCGAGGTCGTAAAGTACTGTTCGGCATGATGATTTGCTCTATGATGCTGCCGCCCATTCTGACGCTGATTCCTTATTACATGGTGATCAACGCCATCGGTCTGAGCAACACCCATCTGGCTGTCTGGTTGCCGTTCAGTATTAACCCCTTTGGTATATTTCTGATTCGCCAGTACGTGGTTGCCTCTGTTCCCAAAGACCTGCTTGAAGCCGCCAAGCTCGATGGTGCCAGCGCCTTTCGCACCTACTGGAGTGTGGTTTTGCCCCTGTTGCGGCCTGGCCTGGCAACCCTGGCGATCGTGCAATTCGTGTTTCTGTGGAACAACTTCCTGCAACCGCTGGTGGTGCTGACCAGCAGTGACAAGATGGTGATCACCCAGATGTTGCGCAGCGTCCAGGGGGTTCCGAATACGCCCTGGGGCGCACTGATGCTGGGCACTTTTATTTCAATTCTGCCCCTGGTGTTGATCTATATGGCGGCCAGTAAGCAAATGATCAGCGGCCTCACCAGCGGTGCCGTAAAAAATTGATGAAGTTTGCGGGGGCGGAGTCTGCCCCCGGTATTTAGGAGAATGGTATGAGTTTTAAATTACCCGAAGCGTCACCCTTGCAGCGTTCCGATTTCCTGTTTGGTGTTGCTACCGCTTCCTTTCAAGTAGAAGGGGCGACGACTGAAGATGGCCGGGGCGAGAGCATCTGGGACCGGTTTTGTGATACCCCTGGGCGCGTTTTGGGCGGCGACAATGGCATGCCTGCCTGCGATCACTACCACCGCTGGGCCGACGACCTGGACATGGTCAAATCACTGGGGTTCGATGCCTATCGTTTCTCCATCGCCTGGCCGCGCATCGAACCGGAATCAGGTGTCTGGAACGACAAGGGGTTTGATTTCTACGACCGACTGGTCGATGGCATGCTTGAGCGGGGCATCAAACCCTATGCAACGCTTTACCACTGGGATTTGCCCCAGTATCTGGGCGAACGCGGCGGTTGGGTCAATCGCGATACCGCCTACCGGTTTGCCGATTACGCCGATCGGGTTACCCGGGTGCTGGGCAATCGCGTGAGCAGTTACGCTACCCTCAATGAGCCTTGGTGTTCGGCTTTTTTGAGTTACCGGCTGGGCATTCATGCCCCGGGTCTGAAAGACGATCGAATGGGGTTTCAGGCGGCGCACCACCTGCTGTTGGCGCACGGCCTGGCCTTGCCGCGCATGAGAGACAACGCGCCGGCGTCAGAGCATGGCATTGTGTTGAACTTCACGCCGGCTTACCCGGAAACCGATTCGCAAGCCGATCGGGCAGCTGCCGCTTACAGTGATGAAGAAAATAGCCACTTCTACCTGGAGCCGCTGTTGACCGGTCACTACCCAAGTGCGGTTGCCGAACGGCACCCCGAATGGATGCCAACGGTCTACCCTGGCGATATGGACACCATAGCCGCAGACCTTGATTTTCTGGGCATCAATTTCTACACCCGCGCCGTGATCACCGCCAGTGGTGACAATGATTACGATGGCGTACCACAGCAAGCCGCAAAAACCGACATTGGCTGGGAAATCTATCCACAAGCGCTGACCGACCTGTTAACCGGGTTCAAGGCGCGGTATGACAATCTGCCGCCGGTCTATATCACCGAGAACGGCGCGGCCGACAATACCCCGGTAACCAACGGCGAAGTGAACGACCAGCTTCGCGTAGGTTACTACGATGCGCATTTGAATGCGGTTGACCGTGCGATTCAGGCCGGCGTGGATGTGCAGGGCTATTTTGCCTGGAGCCTGATGGACAACTTCGAATGGGCCGAGGGCTACAGCCAGCGCTTTGGCATTGTGCATGTAAATTATGACACTCAGGTGAGAACGCCCAAGGCCAGTGCGCTGGCGTTCAAGGCGTTTCTTGCCGCCCGCTGAAGGCAATACCCGCCCGGACACCTGTCCGGGTTTTTGTCATTTTTCGTTTGCCCATCTATTATTGACCCTGGGGTTCCGGATCAGGGAGGAGCAGGGGCGCAGGCGTTGAATCCGCACCATCTGAATGAGTACATGATCTTGACGGCTCTTTTGTCCGAATCGGGGCACGCATACATAATGATCTTTAGAGTAACCGGCTGGTTTCAACGTTTGGTGATGGTGTGTTTGCTCGGCACCCTGGCCTCGGTTCAGGCCGAGCAAGTCCAGTCAGACACTGCAATGGCGGGAGCATCAGAGCACAGCTGCACGCGGCTGACTGCGACGGGCAACCCCGAATACCCTCCCTATTTGTGGCAGGAACCCGGCTCCCGGCGCGGACTGATTGGCGCGAATAAAACCATCATGCAAGCCCTAAGCGAGCGCCTGGGCATCCCGATTGAAGTGATCTACACCGGCCCCTGGTCCCGTGCACAGGAAGAAGTGCGGGTCGGGCGTATTGATCTGATCGCCGGTGCTTTCTATACCCTGCCGCGAACGGCCTACATGGATTACATTGAACCGGCGTTTCTGACCACCCGCTCGGTCGTCTGGAAGCGGTCGCTGGTCGCCTTCGAGTACAGTGAATGGGCAGATCTTAAACCCTATGAAGGCGCCACGGTCATCAACAACAGTTTTGGACAGAGCTTCGATGAATTTGCCAGCGTCAATCTCAGTATTGATAACGTCACCAGCCTGCCACAGGCGTTTCGCATGCTGGCACAAGGGCGGGTTGATTACGTGCTTTATGAGGAATATCCCGGTCTGGCCTATGCGGCGGAACTTGATCTCGACTTTGTCATCGAGCAAATAGAACCGCCGGTCAGTTCGGAAGGGTTGTTCCTTACGATCTCCCGACGTTCACCGTGCAACACCGAGGCTTTTCGGGCCGAGCTGATGCGCATTATGACTGAGCTGGTTGAAGACGGCACCGCACAACGCGCGCTGAACGAAGGGTTGGAAACCTGGTCCCTGACCAGCCAATAAGGCAGGTCAGGCGCCGGGGTAGTGCCAGTCGAGGCGTTTCCCCAGGGCAGAGGAATGCTCTGCCAGTTCCAGAGTGTAGATCAGCGCGCAGGCATCTTCAGGGTTGACTGGTGGGGCCGTACCGTTTTGAATGGCACTGGCCAGAGTGCTGAAATAGCCCTGGTAGTGTCCCGCTGAACAGTCTTCGGGTTGTCCGGCCAGGGCTCCGTCTTCAGTGGCGCGATAACGGTGTGCTGACTGTGGCTGCCCGGCACCGGGGTACTCCGGGAGCCAGGGCATCTGACCGGCGCGCAAGGCTTCCTCCTGCGGATCCAGCCCCCAGCACTGCCAGCTGCCGCGTTCGAAACGGGCGTTAAAGCGCTGCATGGGTCCGGCCTCAAACGGGGTAGAGCCCAGGGTTACCAGCAGGCCGGGGTAATAGAGCATGACTTCAAACCAGTCGTGGGTGGTACCACCCGGTCGCAGCGTCCTCAATGTAGCCTGCAGGGACTCTGGCGAGCCCAGTAAATGCAGTGCCTGATCCAGTAAATGCGGTCCCAGATCCCAGAAAATACCGCTCGCCGGGCCGGGTTGCTCGCGCCAGCGATTCTGGGGCACGGGTCTGAACCGGTCGAACCGGCTGGTCAGATGCCTGAGCTTACCCAGTTCTCCAGATGCCATCATCGCCTTCAAATGCAGAAAGTCACCGTCGAATCGCCGGTTTTGATAGACCGTCATTATACGTCCGCGCTTTTCAGCCAGCCGCGTCAGCGATTCTATCTCCTCCAGGGAGGTGACCGATGGTTTCTCCAGCAGCACATCCTTGCCAGCTTCCAGTGCCGCTTTGGCAAGCGGAAAATGCAGGGCGTTGGGCGCGGTGATGATGATTAGGTCGAGCTCTGGCGATGCGATCAGTTGCCCGGCGTCCGCCACGACGTGAGTGTCCGGGTAGCGTTCCAGCACGGCGTCCGGTTGCCGGCTGCATACGGCGCTCAGCTCAAATTCGGGGAGGCTTTGAATAAAAGGCGCATGAAAAACCCGACCCGAGAGACCATAGCCAATAATGCCGGTTCGAATAGCTGGGTGTGCCATGGGTGCAGTACCTTTTTTATCGTTTAACCCACATTTAACCCAGTTGGTCTGGTCCGTCACAAGTATCAAACTGTAACAGGCTGGAGCGGATGAGTACCGTCATAAAGTAGTGCGCCAGAAAATTGCCACTTACTGAATGGCTGCAAGAGTGCGATGCCATTAGCCAATAGATTGACTGATTGACCCGGGTGAAAAGAGTCGAAAGAGTGACGCAGTCGACACTTCAGGGTTTTGCCCGGTTTGGTTCCGGAACAGAGTGAACTGGGTCCCAGATTTTGACGAATGAAACCGTACATTAGGCAGCCTAACGTTACTCCAAGTGGATCGACCATGAACACAGCCAAGGTTACAGACCTGCGCCAACATCTCAGCAAGGTACCGCACAAAGCCGATACAGCCAGGCTGGACGCGCTATCGCGGCGGTTTGTCGCGCTGCTGCCGGCCTTGCTGGATGAGTTCTTTGTCGCGTCCGATGATTTCCTGTTCCGACTCGCCGAAAAAACCACAGATGGTTTCGAATCCGGCGCCTACTTCGACAGCCTGCGCGCCCTTCGGCTCGAAAAGAACAGCATTCGCGAAGCCATTATCAAAGGGGTAAAAAACTACACCGATGAAGTGGCGGAAGGCCAGTTGGAGGCTGAGTCGACCCATGCAGCCCCCAAGGCGACAGAATTGTCGCTGATGGAAGACGACACGCTGGAACGTGGCCTGGCCATCGACAGCTTTACCAACCGAATTCTCGAGCGGTCCGGTGACCAGTGGCTGGCGTTCCGGGAGCGCCTGGGTGTGCTGACCGGCCGCAAAGACCTTAAGAATGAACAAACCCCCTACAACCCCGAAGTGCTTGGACGCATTTCCATGGGTGCGCTGGAGGGGGGTAACTGGTCGCTGAAAACAACCCTCATGCTGTTCCGGTTGTTTGATCAGAAGGCCGTTTCCAAGCTGCTGGTCTTTTACCAGTCGAATAACAGCTGGTTGATCGAAGAAGGCATTCTGCCCAATCTCAAGCTGTTGAATGCGTCGTCACCAAGCCGTCCGGATGTCACCAGTGCCGATACCTTCGAGCAACTGGGCCAAATGCTGAACCAGCGCTTGTATGGCGACAACCCGGGCGGGCAGGCCCCGCTGGGCGGTGGCTATGGCGGCGCCGGTAGTGGCTATGGGGGATCGGGTCCGGGCAACTTTGGTGCTGGTATGGCAGGGCAGGGCGGGCCGGGTGTTATGGTCGGTGCCGATGCACTGCAGGCGCTGATGGGCAATCTGACCCGGGTGCAGACCCAGGCCAGTGCCGCACCGGTATCGTTGGATCTGGGTGAAATGAAACTCTGGGCCCAGGCTCAGGCGCAGCAAGTCACCGCCCAGGTTCAGGGAACCCAGGAAGCCGGTACGGTTTCACTGGTGGCCATGCTGTTTGAATACATTCTCGATGACCAGAAACTGTCGGCGCACATGAAGCAATTGATGGCGCGCATGCAGATTCCTATCATTAAGGTGGCCTTGCTCGATAAAGAGTTTTTTACCGAATCGGAACATCCGGCCCGGCTGTTGTTAAACCGGATGGCGCGTGCCGCGACCGGCTGGCAGCCAGACGAGCAACTCGAAGACGATGTTCTGCTCGATGGCATGGAGCGCATCGTTACCCGCCTCAATCACGAGTTCGAAACCGACCTGGCCATGTTCGACGCGGCCCTGAGTGAGTTTGATGATCTCAAGGCCGAGTACGATGCGCTTCAGGAGGCTCGCCTGACGCCCATGGTCGAAGCTGAGGAAACTCAGTTCGAGGCGCATCAGAATCAGGACCGGGCAAGGCTGTTTATGGATACCTTGCTCGAAGGCGAGACGCTACCAGAAGATGCCGAGCATTTGCTCAAGCGTCACTGGTACCGGCTGATGCGTGGTATCTACAACGCACACGGTGAAGGCAAGGCCTGGAAAACCAGTGCCCGTATTGCTCGCGAGCTGGTCTGGAGTCTACAACCAAACATTCAGGTAACCGAGTCGGTGCGGTTCAGCAAATTGTTGCCCAACCTGAGGTCTGGTTTGCTGGATGGCCTGAAAGCCCTGGGTCTGAACGAAGGCGAACGCGACCGACTGGTGTCTGCCATCGATGAATGGCACCAGCCCCGGCATCAGCCGCTGACGGAGAGTGTATGGGCCGACCAGGAACGACTGGACGCCTTTGCAGAGCGGTCAGCCCGTGCAGATGAACTGGTCGAAGGGCCGCAACCGCTGCCGGTCGATGAACCCGTTGTTCAACACAAGCCTGCCGACCTGACCTATTACATGGATATGGTGGCAAGGTTTGAAACCGGATGCTGGTTCGAGATCGAGAACCAGTCGGGCAAGATCGAACGGGGTTGTCTGACGGCTATCGTTGGCCTGGGCAGCAAGTATATTTTCACTGACCATCAGGGCAGCAAGGTAGCAGAGCGCTCGGCGATTGGTCTGGCTATGGCGTTGCGCAACGACGCCTTCAAAGTGGTGGACGACGCCCCGCTGTTTGACCGCGTTATCGACACCCTGGTATCAGAGCTTGGCGAGTCGGGTAAAACCCGGCATTGATTCGCCCCTGGCTGGTGCTGAAAAACCCGCTTCATGAAGCGGGTTTTTTTATGGCCCCGGAAGCCGTAGATTTTTCAGCCTCGACTGTATGCAAAGGGTCATTGACGACGCTAAGTTATAAATGTTTGTCTGATTCATGTGCAGAAATTAACCAGTGGTCAGAGTAGAGTAGTTGAGTACCCAATCTGACACGCAAAATCTGACGGTAAACATGGTACTTACTAAGTTATTGAAAATGGCTTCCTGCCTTTTTCAATAACACGAGAAGCAAAAATTGCGATTTTTACTTCTCTCACAAAATCAATGACTTAACAGTCATTAATTTTGCCGGAACATCCTTGTTCCGGTCGCAGCCCGATGAAATTCGCTGAATTTCAACGGCCTACTAATCCTCAGAATACTGAGTTCAAGGTGAACACAATGGAGAAGAAAGCAACCGCCAAGCAGTCGTTCCTCGCCTTTTTGGGTGTGGTCAGCAAGTCCAAATCGCGTCGTCGTGGTAACCACACAACGCTGGACCGGCTATCACGTCCTGAAGTGCGCGACGAGCTGTCCCTAAAGGGTGTAGCGGTTCTTAGCGACAACTGATCGTCGCCGCCCGATGAATTGAAGATCGGGCAAAGGCAGGATGCCAACGACAGCGATACCCCAAGGGGTATCGTCAGGGCGGTATTACCCTCACCAGGTTGTTGAAAAAGGCTTCCTGACTTTTTCAAAACACGAGAATCCAGCATTGCGATTGTTACTTCTTTCACAAAATCAATGACTTAACAGTCATCGATTTTGCCGGAACATCGGTGTTCCGGTAGCAGTCCGCTGAAATTCGGTGATTTTCAATAGCCTGCTATAAATCGCCCCTGCTGTTCTACCGGCCGCTGACCCGCTATGCTGTTGTGTCTGATTTATTGACGGGACACTTACCTAGCGGGAGGTACGATCATGGCCAACTCTCTCGAGACCTGGTTAAGCGAATACGGCGAGAGCCATCAAAACCCCACCAACAAAAAAGTCCACTGGGTGTGTGTGCCGGTCATATTCTGGTGCGTACTGGCGTTGTTGTGGCAAATTCCGCTTGGGCCGAACCCGATCATGAATGCAGCGGTTGTGTTGATCGCCATCAGCATTCTGTTTTATTCGCGTCTGTCATGGACACTGACCATCGGCATGGGCATTCTGGTCGCGGTGTCGGTGGCACTGATTCTCGGTTACGAATCGCTCAGGCTACCCCTGCCACTGTGGATCTTTGCGTTGAGTCTGTTTGTCTTGGCCTGGGTGGGGCAATTCTGGGGGCACCGCATCGAAGGCAAAAAGCCCAGCTTCTTCAAGGATATCCAGTTCCTGTTAATTGGCCCGGCCTGGTTGCTCAGTTTTGTTTACCAGCGCCTGGGGATTCCATTGAAGTAACAGGGTGTGTTCCCCGACCCATTTGCGATTAACGAGTTTTAAGTAGCTGGAGAAATTCTTTGTCTAAAAATTCCTTGTCCAGGCATCAGATGTCTGCCCACGGTCTGACCTTTTTAAAAGCCAGTCACCCGGTAATCAAAACCCTGAAATACAGTGTTGGCGATGCCAACCTGCATGGTAATAAGGTCTGGGATTCCAGCTTTGTATTAATGGATTACCTGCTGATCGACCCGATTCCCGAAGAGCGGGTGGTGTTTGATATTGGCTGTGGCTGGGGACCAACCAGTTTGTTTTTGATGAACCAGTTCAAGTCCAGAGTCATGTCCATAGACGCGGACGACTCTGTCGAGCCCTATCTGCAGCTGCATGGTGAACTGAATGAGTTAAAACCCGTCTTCTGGCAGCGTAAAATCAAGCAGCTGAAAACAGCCGATCTGTCGATGGCCGATACGGTGGTCGGGGGCGATATCTGCTTTTGGGATAGTCTGGGTGACGAATGGAAAACGCTGATCAAACGGGCCAAAAAAGCAGGTGTGCGCCAGATTCTGATCGCAGACCCCGGGCGCCAGCCTTTTTACGATCTGGCTGACTGGGCGGTGAAAAAGCATAACGCCGAGCTTTGGGAACACGATATCACTAAGCCGGTGAAAGCCACCAGCTATGTGCTGGATATTCCACTGAATGCGGAATGACACCCCCTGAAGTGTCATGCTATTGGTAATCCTGGCTCAACTTTTAGGGGCAGCGGGCGATAACACTGACAGTGAAATTTGCCGGATCGCCCAGACATGAAACAAGCCACTGCCACAATCAACTTGAGACCCCGCTCATGAGCCTGGCCAGAGCACTGCGACCTCTGCTGCTGGGCTGGGCAGTCTTGCTGCCATTGTCGGCAACGGCAATGGAGTTCAGTCTGGATCTTGGCCTTGCCAGTGGCGAAAACGCGGTCGGCTGGGGTGTAGCCAGTCATGCCCAGTTCATGCAAAGCACCCGCTGGGGGCTGGACCTGGGCTATCGCTATCACAGCGAACTGGAATACCCGACCGACAACGGTACCCTGAATCACGATTTCAGCCAGTATGAAATGGGTCTTATTTGGCAACAGGGCCACATCGGCGCCCGCTTTCAGGGCGTTGCAGGGATTATTCTGGCCGGTGGCGATGTGGTCGGCAACGCCGGAGAAGCGGTTTTGAATGCCGGAGCACTCGGCTATCACCTCGATGCAGACATTAGCGCACCCGTGGCAGAGGGGTTGCGGGTGTTTGCCAATGCGGGTTATCAGGGTTATTACAGTGGCGATATGCCCGCTCAGTGGCGCTGGCGTTACGGTCTGCGCTATGTGTTTGGCGAGCGCATGTCGGCAGCAGAACGGGACGCCCGCGCCCGGGCCGAGGCCGCTCAGGCTCAGCCACAAAATGCTGGCGACAGTGCGGCGACCGCTCAACCCGAGCGTCGGATGCAACCAATTCCAACCTATTTGTCGCAGTCTTTACCCCCCATCATAGAACGCTCTGAACTGTGCAAGTGCTTCCCGGCCGGGCCGTTCACCCTGCAACTGGGTCAGTTTCCCAATATGGAGCGAGCGGTTCGTGCCATGGAATATCGGGGCTTGCGTCAGTTCTTTACCACGGTGGCCTACGATCGGGATCCGCAACCGGTCTTTCTGGCTCAGGCCGACCCCGATGGCCCGGTTGGCCTGTTTCTGGGTGAATATGAGCAGTTGGCCGACAGTGAAATCTGGCGACGCCGGTTGCGGCTCAGTGGTATTGAGGGACGCATTCGCCAGGTAGTGGGCAATGACGGACGCATTGAAAACCGCACAGTCGATGCGAGCGCCCAGGCAAGAGCGCCACAGTACACAGCTGAAGAAATACGTCGGATGAACTCGGTGCAATCAGAAGCCGGTGACAGTGCAGAACAGGATCGTCAGGCGATGAATCAGGCATCGGGAAACAGCGTGGCAACGGCCAGTGCCGCGACAACCGTAGCAGACGAATCGGACTACGTGGCAGGAACTCTGGTGCTGGGGCCAGTCAGCGCAGCTACGCTGACCAACTGGATGTCGGAGCCACCCATGCGGGACGCACTGCTGACCGACACCAACCGCCGCTTGCCCGGTCGTCACCGGCTGATTTGGGATGCAGCCCGCAACCAGGCCTGGGTCTATCTGGACCAGTTTGCATCCACCCGACAAATCGATGAATGGCAAGCCTGGCTGGAGCGCAATGACCAGCAGGCAAGCTTGCAACAGAGGCCGCGGCTGCCCATCGGTGATATCTATGTGTATCACCTGGGTAAGGCGTTACAGGGTTACAGCCTAGAGCTTTACCAGCAGGCCGATGCCGGAGATATGTTGCAGCGGCTGGTGTCTGCGGAGGTGCTCTGGTTCCAGGCTTACCAGTCCATCAACGATGAGCCGCCAACCCTGGTGGTGCAATGGCAGGCCTCAGATCAGCGTTATCATTTGATCGCAACCGGCTTTGCCCGCGATAATGACGCCCGACGCGCCTGGCAAAACCTGAGCAGCGTTGGCCTGATGCCGGTGCTTCAGGAGTAACGCGGGTCAATGTAGGCGCCAAACTTCCAACTTAGGGGCGTGGTCCGCGCCGGCTACCGGTAGTGCCTCTGAGGGGTCGGCGTGAACCCATCCCTGGGGCCTAGACCGCAACATCCATGTTGCGGACTCCCCCTCAGAGGCACCACCGGCACCCGCCGCTCGCAATGTGCTAATGCCCAATCTCTAGTTATAAACTGCCCAGGGGGAAATTAACCATGGAGTGGTCTTTCACCATTCTCTTTATTTTGTTTGCGGTCGCCATGCTGGCCGGTTGGGTCGATACTCTGGCCGGGGGTGGTGGTTTGATTTCGTTGCCTGCCATGTTGTTGCTGGGCGTTCCGCCGGTCAGTGCGCTGGCGACGAACAAGGCTCAGGGCGTAGTGGGAACACTGACTGCGTCGGTGACATTACTGTTGAAAGGCCATTTGCGCGGGCAAGCCTTGCTCTGGCGTCTGGTTGCTGCGGGTTTGGGCGCTGCTCTGGGCAGTTGGCTGGTGCAGGGCGTGGATACCGGCTGGCTGGAATGGCTGGTACCGCTGTTGTTAATCAGCGTCGCCGCGTATTTCTGGTTTACCCCGAATCTGGGCAGCATCGAGACCAAAGCGCATCAGTCAGAACGGCAATGGACGGTGACCTGGGCGCCGGCGGTCGGCTTTTACGATGGCTTTTTCGGGCCGGGTGCCGGCTCGTTTTACGCGGCAACCGGGGTGGCTTTTCGGGGGCAGACATTACTGGCCGCGACAATCTCGGCCAAGCCACTGAATTTCATGTCGAATGTTGTGTCGCTGGCGGTGTTTTCAGCGGGTGGTCAGGTGGTTTGGGTCATTGGATTTGCGATGATGCTGGGGCAGGTGTTGGGGGCCTTCGTTGGCAGTCATACCATGCTCAGTGGTGGTGCGCGACTGATTCGTCCGATCGTGATCACCATGTGTGTGCTAATGTCGTTCAGTCAGGTGGCGCAATCGATGGGCTGGATCAATCTGGCTGGCTAACGGGCTCTGTCGTGGGCTCCGCGGTATCGAGTTCATAATCACCGGCTTCAAATGCATCGAAGTAGGATTGATAACGTCCGGTGTCTCTGAACGCCTGCAACTGGGTGTTGAACTCACCAAGCAGAGCTTCACTGTCTGGCGCGGAGCGCGGCAGCAGCAAGTAACTTTTATTGACCAGCAAGGCCTTGGGGTGGTGGGTAATCTGCGCTGCTGCTTCGGGGCGCACGGTTTTTGAAATATTGAAGTAGCCGACGTTGATCTCCTGCGGGTAGGCGTCAATGCGCCCAGCCAGCAGCATATTCACCGTTGATGCCTCGCTGGCAACCCATTCTATGTCCAGAACCCCAGCTTCCACCGCGGCATCGAAGGCTGGGCCATAGCTGTAACCCAACACGCCCGCGAGTTTGAGGCCCGACAAGTCAGAAAATTCCTGCCATTCGAACGCCCGGTCGGCCCGGTGAAAGAATACAAAGCGTTCGTCCAGAATAGGGGCGCTGTAAAGCATGTCGTCGTGGCGGTCGGGCGCATCCATCCATACCGCAGTTGCGTCGTACTCGCCGGATACGGTGCCTACATACGCCCGGCGCCAGGGCACCAGTCGATACTCAACCTCAATGCCGGATTCGGCAAATACATCGCTGATCAGATGAGCAATAAAGCCGAAATGCTTTTGATCCGGTGTCAGAAACGGTGGCCAACCCCCTGTACTGATCACAACCTGAGCCTGTACCGGGCCGATGAGCAGAGACGCTGCCAGCAGGATGATTCTGAATTGGGAACGCATTATTCATTCCAGTGTTCATCTTGTTGAAACAGTATAGCCAACTCCGTCTTGAATGGCCGAATTAATTGGGCGCTGACAGGTGCGCTTGCTCGGCGTTAAACGTTTTATGCCCCTTACTATTAGGGGCCTAATGGTTATTCCCCTCAAGAATAATACAACCGGAAATACCGTGAAAATTGTGCGTCAACAAATGAGATTTCAAGCGTCTGTTTCGCGCCTGTTTTACCCCGTTTTCGAGTCAGTTTCGAACCTGGAAAATACGGTGTAATTGATTGATATAGAAAGGAAAAACGGTGCTACATGGTCTGCTTTAATGAGGTTGGCCTAACACCGGTAAAACTATTGGGGTTAGCCGGGTTTCCCACCAGCCGGAAAAAAACCTTGCAAGGCTTCCGCTTATGAAACTAGGGTGGGTAAGAGCCTCGATGACAGGTCTGTGGGGATCAAAACATTTTACCGGCAGATCCACGATGTTCAGTAATAACGGCTAGATTGATAGAGACAAACAAACAGAGGTAACTCGAACGTGTCAGCACGAACTTCATCGTCAAGCGATTCAAACTGGGCACTGGCCATTGAAGATGCCATCGCGTTGCGTCGCGATTTGCATCGCCAGCCAGAGTTGAGTTGGTCTGAGCAACGCACGGCGGCAACGCTGCGTCAGAAGCTCACGGCGCTGGGTATCGACTGGCGGGTCTGTGCCGATACCGGCACGGTGGCGACACTGGCCCCCAGGGCCCCGGGCCGGCACATAGCGCTGCGCGCCGATATCGATGCCTTGCCCATCGAAGAGAACAGCGGCGTTGCCTGGACATCCCACAACCAGGGTTGCATGCACGCTTGCGGTCATGATGGCCATGCAGCCACGCTGTTTGCCGCCACCCAATGGCTGAAGTCTCAGGAAGACGTTTTGCCCGGCCCGGTGACTTTGCTGTTTCAGCCGGCCGAAGAGGGCGGGCACGGCGCCAAACGAATGATCGAAGACGGTGCCCTGAACGGCGTTGATGCCGTGTTTGGCTGGCACAACTGGCCGGCGATTCCTTTTGGTCAGGCGGTCTGTCCGGATGGCGCTGTTATGGCGGGTAACGGCACCTTCAAGCTGGTGGTCAAAGGCCAGGGTGGCCATGCCAGCCAACCTGAATTGTGCCGGGATCCGGTTCTGGCCGGGTCAGCCATTGTTGTGGCCTTGCAGCAAGCTGTGAGCCGTCGGCTACCGGCGCAGAATGCGACCGTATTGAGCGTTACCTCTTTTGATGCACGCAGTGGCGTTACGGTGATTCCCGATCAGGCCGTGCTCGAAGGCAGTTTTCGCCTGGCCGACCCTGACATGCGCGAACCGCTGACGCAGATGATTGAGGAGATTGCCACCGCCACAGCGCAAGCTTATGGCGTTACCTGTCAGGTAGAGGTATTTCCGCGATATTCGGCTACGGTTAACCATGCGGCTGAAGCGGCGGAATACCGGGCAGCACTGGCAGCACAGCTGGGCGAGGGCGCGTTGAGCGACACCACCCGGTTGCCGATTATGGCATCCGAAGACTTCAGCTATTACTTACAGGTTTGCCCGGGTGCCTTTGCGCTGGTCGGCTCCGGAGACGGTGAAACGGCACATGAAGTGCCCTGTCACAGTCCGAACTACGATTTTAACGATGCGCTTATTGACCCGGTGGCGCGCATTTATGCCCGTATTGCGGGCGTCCCGATTCCGGAATGACCGGATTATCTGGCCAGAAACAGAACTTTCTGGCCTGGCATCGTTCCAGGCGACGGTGTCACTCAAACACCCGAAGTCGCGGTACCGTGAAGTAAAACCGAACAGACCGGGCTACTAAAAAATGATTGTCTCAACACACAACTGGAGGGGTTGAAATGGACGTATTTGAAAAGTGGGAATCTGATATCCGTGGCTACTGCCGGTTGTATCCGACAGTGTTCAAGTCGGCGTCGAATGCACGCCAGGTCGATGAAGCGGGCAAATCCTATGTGGATTTTTTTGCCGGTGCCGGGGTTCTTAACTTCGGTCACAACAACGAACGCATGAAAAAGGCGCTGATCGAATTCATCCAGAACGATGGCGTGGCGCACAGCCTCGATATGTACACCACGGTCAAGCGCGATTTCATTCAGTCGTTCGCCCAGACCATTCTTGAACCGCGTAAGATGAACTACAAGATGCAGTTCATGGGCCCGACCGGCACCAATGCCGTTGAAGCGGCGATGAAGCTGGCGCGTAAGGTCACTGGCCGGCAAACCATTGTGGCCTACAGCCACGGTTTTCATGGGATGACACTGGGGGCACTGGCTGCCACCGCGAACAGCTATTTCCGTAACGCCGCCGGCGTGCCGCTGAACCATGTGCTGCGTCAGCCTTTTGGCTGCGAAACCCAATGCAAGGGCTGTACGCTGGGGTGTGGTGTTGATTCGGTCGATCGGCTGCGCGCGCTATACGCTGATCCGAGCAGTGGCCTGGAGCCACCCGCGGCCTTTCTGGTGGAAGCCATTCAAGCCGAAGGCGGGGTTCATGTCGCCTCTAAAGAGTGGTTGCAAGCGGTGCAAAAGCTGGCGCATGACCTGGGGGCTTTGTTCATCATCGATGACATTCAGGCCGGGTGTGGCCGCACCGGCAAGTACTTCAGTTTCGACGATATGGGTCTGGATCCGGACATCGTCACGCTGGCCAAAGGCATCGGCGGCTTTGGTACACCGCTGGCGATGAACCTGGTGCATCCGGAGCACGACAAGCACTGGGGCCCGGGTGAACACACCGGTACCTTCCGCGGTCAGGGATTCTCGTTTGTGGCCGGCGTTCAGGCGCTGAGCTACTTCAAAGACGATGGCCTGATGACCGAAGTGGTCACCAAAGGCAAGGAAATGAAAGAACACCTCGATGGCATTTGCGCCGAGCACGGCAGCAAGGCCTTTCAGGTGCGTGGCAAAGGCATGATGCAAGCCATCGATCTGGGCGACGGTGCCCTGGCGAAAGACGTGGCACGGCGGTGTTTTGAAGCCGGCTTGCTGATCGGTGCCTGCGGTATCGGTGGGCGGGTGCTCAAACTGATTCCGCCACTGACGATTCCCAACGCGGACTTGCACGAAGGCCTGGCAACCTTGTCGAAAGCCATTGGAGACGCACTGGAGGCGGCATGAAACAACGCGAGGACATGACGTTTCCATTCGATGAGTACGTGCGTCGACTGGACGGACTGCGCGAGCGTATGGCCAGCCGGTTGCTGGATGCGGTGGTAATCACCGACCCGGAAAACCTGATGTATCTGACCGATTATCAGACCACCGGGTACTCTTTCTTTCAGGCACTTGTTGTACCGCTGGAGGACGAGCCGTTCATGATCACCCGGGCGCTGGAGGAGTCGAATGTTCATGCCCGAACCTGGGTGGAGCGTACCCGGCCCTATCCGGATACCGGTGATGCCATTCAGATGCTGGTTGAGGCGTTGCGCGAGTTTGGCCTGAACGGGAAGAGCATTGGCTACGAGCGTAACAGCTATTTTTTCCCGGCCTATCATCAGGACAGCATTCACACCACCTTTTTGGACGGTTCTCTGAACGACTGTTTTGGCATTGTCGAGGAAGGGCGTATCTGCAAGTCACCGGCCGAGCTGGATGTGATGCGCAAGGCCGCCCGGGCCACCGAGGCCGGCATGAAAGCCGGTTTCGAGGCCACGGTGGCCGGTGCCACCGAAAACGACATCGGTGCGGCCATTTCGGCCGCCATGTTTCGTGCCGGTGGCGAGCCGCCGGCCGTGATGCCCTACGTCACCTCCGGCCCCCGGTCGATGATCGGCCATGCAACCTGGGAAGGCCGCACAGTGCAACCGGGTGAACATGTATTTCTGGAAGTGGGCGGCTGTTACCGGCGCTATCATACCGCCATGATGCGCACTATTGTGCTGGGCGATTTGTCAGCGTCGATGCACCACGCCCAGGAGCGCATGAAGCATGCGCTGCGTGAGGTGAAGAAACTGATTCGACCCGGGCTGACGGTTTCGGATGTGGATAACCTAGTGCGCAACATCATCACCGACAACGACGTCGGGGCGCGGCTGGTCACTCGTTCCGGCTATTCGATCGGAATCGCCTTTCCGCCCAGCTGGGACGAGGGTTACATCATCAGTCTCAAGCAGGGTGACTCCCAGGTGCTGCGCGAGGGTATGACGTTTCACATCATTCCCTGGATGTGGGGCGTCGATGGCAACAAGACCGTTGGCATATCAGACACCATTTATGTGACGGATCGTGGTTGTCAGTCTTTCTTCGATCTGGATGAGGACTTCGTCGTCAAACCGGAATTTGCAGCGCGTGAACTCAGTGCGAATACACCAGCCCGGTTAACCGATGTGTCGGGCAAGCCACTCAGCGCAGAATCTCAATCCAAGGCTGATGAAAACACGGCCAAGAGAAAGGGAGCGTCTCGCGATCCGTCCAAAAAAGTCAGCAGCAAGAACAGCGAAAAAGTCAGCAGTGAAGTGGCTGGCTCCTAAGCCATAGCGATAAACCGAGGAGAACGAGACATGTTGACCGCCACCGATCCGTCCACAGGCAAGCTTCTGCATGAAGTGCCTGCGGCCACCTCCGCACAGGTTGAGGATATCCTGTCGCGTGCCGAAACGGCTTTCAAAAGCTGGCGGACCCGCTCTTACAACGAGCGCGCCGAGGTATTGCTGAAGGTCGCCAAATTGATGCGCGACGATGTCGACCGTCTGGCCATTCTGATGACCGAAGAAATGGGCAAACCGATTAAGGAAGCACGTGCTGAAGTCATCAAATCGGCCTGGTGTGCCGAGCATTATGCGGAAAACGCTGAGGCCTATTTGCAGCCGCAGACTCTGGGTTCCGATGCAACGCTGAGTTACGTACAGCATTTGCCGCTGGGTGTCATTCTTGGCATCTTGCCCTGGAACGCGCCGTTCTGGCTGGCGTTCCGGTATGCCGCGCCGACGCTGATGGCGGGTAATACCTGCGTCATGAAACACGACCCGCACGTGCCTGCCTGTGCCCAGGCGATTGCCGATCTGTTTGTTCAGGTGGGTGCACCGGCCGATATTTTTCAAAACCTGCCGCTGGAAACGCCAGCCGTTGAGGCGGTGATACGCGACAAGCGCATTCAGGCGGTGTCGTTCACCGGTTCCGAAAAAGGCGGCGGTGCAGTGGCGTCCATTGCTGCCTCTGAAATCAAGCACTCAGTACTGGAGCTGGGTGGTTCTGATCCGTGCATCGTATTGGCGGACGCCAATCTCGATGAAGCAGCCGATATCATCACGTTGTCGCGCATCATCAATGCCGGCCAGAGTTGCATCGCCGCCAAGCGCATCATTGTTGAAGCATCGGTCTATGACAGCCTGGTCGACAAAGTGCATGAACGGCTGGCCCGCCTGAAGATGGGCGACCCCCGGGACGAAACCACGGACATTGGACCGATCGCCCGGGCCGATCTGCGCGATAACCTGCATCGCCAGGTAACGGTATCGATTGAAGCCGGAGCTCGCTGTTTGCTCGGCGGTGAAATGCCTTCGGGTGCCGGTTATTTTTATCCGGTTACTTTGCTGGCTGATGTCACCGAGTCGATGGTGGCCAGTTGCGAGGAAACCTTTGGTCCGGTTGCCGTGATCATGAAAGCCGAGAGTGAAGATCACGCCATCGCCATTGCCAATAACAGTGACTACGGTTTGGCGGCAGCAGTCTGGACCCGCGCTGATCGTGGCGAAGCCATTGCGCGCCAGCTTGAAGTCGGCCAGGTAGCGGTAAATGGCATTGTTAAAACTGATCCGCGCCTGCCCAGTGGTGGCATCAAACGATCCGGCATGGGCCGGGAGCTGGGGCCACACGGCATTCGCGAATTCGTTAACGCCCAGCAAGTCTGGATTGGTCCCAAACAGGGCAGTTAACACGCTCAAAACGTGCCTCCGCCCGGAGGCACGGTGTTTTCAGAAAACCGGTCTACACTCTGCTTATTGCGTCACGGGGATAAGTGGGTCTGATGCGTTCGGCCAGTCTGAAAGTGCGTTTCACATTACTGATCATCTCGTATCTGGTCAGCGTCTCGTTTGCTACCAGGGCTGAAACGATTCTTCGTCTGGGTACAGACGTCATGCCACCTTATTTGTTTGAATCTCCCGATCAATCGTTGCAGGGGGATGCGAAGCATACCCTGGACTGTGTTTTTGAGCAGTTGCCCGATTATCAGTTTCACACGGCCATTGCGCCCTGGCCCAGAGTGGTTCGTCTGGCTCACCGGGGTGATATTGATGGCTGGTTTCTTTATGTGCAAAACGCAGGCAGCGATGATTTTGCGGTGCTGTCTGATCCGTTGCTGCTGGAATCCTGGTACTGGTACAGCCTGGATGATGTGTCGGATGCCACCCTGGAAGATCTCAGGGATGAAACCGTTCTGGTCATGAACGGTACCTATCAGGCCATCTGGCTGCAAAGCCAGGGGTTTAGCGAATTCTTCAGCGTTGGGTCAACCGATAGCCTGATTCGTGCCTTTCTGGCGGGCCGCGCGCGGCATTTACTGGTGAGTGAAACCGTTTTTAACGAGGCCGTGGCTCGTTTGAATGGGGAGCTATCGGCCATTAATCAGCGCTTTGTGGGGTTTATTCCGCTTGGTTTGTACATTACCGATGCGTTCTCCAGTGAACACCCCGGGTTTATCAGTGAATTCAACGCAGCTGCTACCGGGTGCCGTATTGATCAGGTTGGGTTAACCGCTGAGAATGAGCAGTCGTTGGCCAATCTGGTCGCGCCTCTGTCGCGCTGGCTAGCGTCCGACTGGGTGCTTGAGCCGGTGTTGCTGGCCAATGCGCGCAACCGGCAATTATCCCCTGATGAAATCTACCGGATAGACCGGCAATGGGTCGATGAAGTACGAACTGGCAATTTCGACCTGGTCGCCGAGGTGCTCAGCCGTGACCTGTCTACCCGTTTGGCGCTGATTCGTCGCCAGTCTCAAGGCGTGTTCAGTGAACTGTTCATCACCGATATTCACGGTGTCACCCTGGGCACCAGTACTATCACGTCGGACTGGTTTCAGGGCGATGAAGGGCCATTCGATGCCATTGTTACCCGACGTGAACCGGTTCAGATAGACGCCATTGCCTACGATGAATCGACCCGCCAGTTTTTGTCCCAGATCGCTTTGCCGATTCGCGATAGCAACGGCGACCTTATTGGCATGCTGGTGGCTGGAGTGAACGTTGAGAACGCCCTGAAAGGATTGCAATAATCTCAAGCGGTTTCGACGGTCACTGCCGCTACCTTGCACGCCTGAACCAGGCCACTGACTTCCTCCAGGCAACTGCCACACTGGGTGCTGCATTTCAGGGCGCGTTGAACCTCGGCCAATCCGGCCTCCGAATGCCGGGTCAGGTAATTCTCTATGTCCCGTTCGTACACTGAATAACAGGTGCAGATCAGATCGCCACGCGGGTTGGCTTCGCCCGGTTTACCCGTCAGCCAGTCTTCCAGTGACACCTCATCATTTTGCCAGTGTTGCTGCAGCCAGTCGGTATCCGGCACCGGTCGTTGCCGGTCACTCAGGCCGAGCCAGTAGGAAGGTGTCTGGCCCGAAGGGCTGGCCTGTTGAAACCAGTGCTGCTCTGAATCCGTCAGGGTAATACCGGTATTGGGCGCAACGCTTTGCCAGTGTTCAGATATGTCACTCAGGGTCCGGTTGGTATAAAACAGGGTCCACAGCCATTGTGCGCCCAGCGACCGTTTAAACCAGACGGCACCCCGAGCGAGGGTCTCGGGCAGGTGCTCGGCAACGTAGGTACCCGCACAACTGATCGACATCGGTTCTACAGACACCAGTGCATGTTTGCTTTCCGGCTGACCCGATTGCGGATCGACAACGGGCGGAATCACTCGGGCGACACCGCCAGCTGCGGCAAAGGTTTCGTTCCAGTGCATGGGTGCAAAGGCATCTCCGCGCCGCTGGCTGCTGTCCAGAGCCAGCACGGCGACAAAGCGGCCAAACGCATTGGTTACTCTTACCGGCTGGCCCTCGAGCAGATCACGTTCGGCTGCATCGGCCGGGTGCAAGGTGAGGCAAAAGTCCGGCCGGTGTTGGCCAAGCCGACTGACCAGACCCGTGCGGGTCATGCTATGCCACTGATCGCGCAGCCGGCCAGTATTCAGTCGCAACTGCTTGCCCGCTGCGTCAGGCTCGGCGGGTGCGACCGGAACAAACCGGGCACGACCGTTAGCAGTGGCAAAACGGCCATCACCAAACAGGCGGGCACGGGATCGGCCCTCGGCGTCATAGGGCCACTGGCTGGGTGCCAGGTTGTCGTATTCACGCGGCGTCAGGTTGGTTAACGGCTGTAAGCCAAATTGCCGGTTGGGTGCCGATTCAAAGACGCTCATGGCAGCGTGCTCGGCAAAGATAGCCGCCGGGCCGCTGTAGTTGAAGGCGGCCTCATAACCCAGCCGTTTGCCGACTTCAGCCATGGCCCACCAGTCGGGTTTTGCGTCACCCGGTGGTAGCAGAAAGCCACGCTGTCGCGACAGACAGCGTTCGGAGTTGGTAACGGTGCCGTCTTTCTCGCCCCAGGCGAGTGCCGGCAAGATGACATCGGCGTAGGCCAGGGTGTCGTTGTCGGTGACCACATCCGAGACGATCACGGTCTCGACCCGGGCCAGGGCTTCACGCACCCGGTTGGCGTCGGGCAAGCTGGCCAGCGGGTTCGTGGCCATGATCCACAGAACCTTTATTTCCCCTCGCGCCGCCGCTTCAAACAGATCAACCGCTTTCAAACCGGGCTTGCGGGCCAGGTTGGGTGCATTCCAGAACCGGGTAACGGCATTGCAGTCCGTCTCTGTAAATCCGCGGTGGCTGGCCAGTTGATTGGCCAGGCCGCCGACTTCCCGGCCGCCCATGGCGTTGGGTTGGCCGGTGATGGAAAAGGGCGTAGCGCCCACTTTGCTAATGCGACCGGTGGCCAGATGCAGATTGATAATTGCCTGGCTTTTGGCCACACCGGAGCGGCTCTGGTTAATGCCCATCGACCAGGCGGTGACGGTCTTGGGCGTGGTGGTTAACCAGTCAAAGAATTGCAGTAAGTCTACCAGCGCCAGGCCGCAATCATCCGCCAGGGCCGCCCAGTTCGCGCCGGCATGGTGCCGTGCGGCGGCCAGGGTGTCTTCAAATTGCTGGGTATGGTGGTCAATGAAGTCGGTATCCAGTACGTTGTTGTCGGCCAGCCAGGCCAGCGCGCCGTTGAATAGCCGGCCATCGGTTCCGGGTTTGAGCGGCAGGTGCAAGTCGGCCGCCCGGCTGGTATCGGTAGCGCGCGGGTCTATTACCACCAGTCGCATTTGTGGTCGCGCCTTGCGCGCTGCCTGCAACCGCTGAAACAGCACCGGGTGGGCCCAGGCCAGGTTAGAGCCCACCAGTATCACCAAATCGGCCTGTTCCAGGTCGTTATAGCAACCGGGTACCGCATCTTCCCCCAGCGATTGCTGATAAGCCGCCACCGCCGACGACATGCACAGCCGGGAATTGGTATCCAGGTTTGCGGTGCCGAGAAAGCCCTTGGCGAGTTTGTTGGCGACGTAATAGTCTTCGGTCAGCAATTGGCCGGACAGGTAAAAACCAAGGCTGTCGGGGCCGGTTTCAGTGCGGACCCTGTCGATCGTTTGGCTGATAAAGTCGAGTGCGGTGTCCCAACTGACGGTCTTGCCTGCCAGTTTGGGTCGCAACAGGCGTTGCTGCAGCGGCAGTATCTCACCCAAATGCGTACCTTTTACACAAAGTCGCCCCTGGTTAGCCGGGTGATCGGCCAGGCCACTGACCTGAATGTCGCGATCGCCGCTGCGCGGAATTTCCACGCCGCAGCCAACGCCGCAATAGGCGCAGGTGGTGTGCAGACGGCGATCGGTCATACCCACTCGATCTCGACCTGGCCATCGACAATACGCGCGTTCCAGACCGGCACTTGCCAGGTGTCGTCTTCCAGGCAACGGCCGGTTTCCAGTGAGAAGTGATGTTTGTACAGCGGAGCCGCGACGACAGGTTCGCTGTTAATGTCACCGAGCAAGCCACGCGCCATAACGTTGGCACCGCTGGCCGGGTCCTGATTGGCCAGGGCGTAGACTCGTTGCGATTGAGTCAGCTGTCCGTCACCCGGTAACAGGAACAGGGCAATTTGCTGCCCGAGCACTAACGCAGCGACGCCGGAGCCGGGTACCAGATCATCGACGGAACAGACCTGAACCCAGGGGCTGGTTCCGGACCGGTGTGTTTGGGTTTGCGATTGGGCATTGGCAGTCATGTCGGTCTCCTAGGCGGTGGCGATCAGTCGGGCTTTTTCTTCATCGCGCGCGGGGCGAATCTGCTCGCGCTCTTTAACGAACACCACATTGCTGTCGGCGCTGTCGCTGTTGACGAAGGTGCGGAAACGTTTCAGTTTTTCCGGGTCGTCCAGTACGGCTTTCCATTCGCACTGGTACGATTCGACGATGCGCGCCATCTGTTGTTCCAGTTCGACATTCATGTGCAGGGAGTCGTTGAGGATGACGTCTTTCAGGTAATCGAGACCGCCTTCCAGGTTTTCCATCCATCGGGCGGTGCGTTGCAGTCGGTCGGCCGTCTTGATATAGAACATCAGCAGCCGGTCGATGGTTTTGATCAGGGTGACGTCGTCCAGGTCGGTCGCAAACAAGTCGGCATGGCGTGGTTTCATGCCGCCGTTGCCGCACACATAGAGGTTCCAGCCGTGCTCGGTGGCGATGACGCCAATGTCTTTGCTCTGCGCTTCTGCGCATTCTCGGGTGCAGCCGGAGACGGCGAATTTCAGTTTGTGCGGTGCGCGCAAGCCCTTGTATCGGTTCTCCAGCAAGATCGCCATGCCTACGCTGTCTTGCTGACCATAGCGGCACCAAGTGCTGCCGACACAGGATTTCACCGTACGCACGGACTTGCCATAGGCCTGGCCGGTTTCGAACCCGGCGTCGATCAGCCGTTTCCAGATTTCAGGCAACTGATGCAGCTGGGCACCGAACAAGTCGACACGCTGGCCACCGGTAATTTTGGTGTAGAGGTCGTATTCTTTGGCCACTTCGCCAATCACAATCAGTTTGTCGGCGGTGATTTCGCCTCCGGCAATGCGCGGCACGACAGAATAGGTGCCGTCTTTTTGCATGTTGGCCAGAAAGGTGTCGTTGGTGTCCTGCAGTTTGACGTGCGCCGGTTCCAACACACCTTCGTTCCAGCAACTGGCCAGAATGGAAGCAACGGTAGGCTTGCAAATATCGCAGCCGAGGCCTTTGCCGTGTTCGCGAATCAGGGCATCGAAAGTTTTGATCTGGCCGACCTGCACCAGATGAAACAATTCCTGGCGGGTGTAACTGAAGTGCTCACACAAAGAATGGTCAACTTCAACGCCGCGCGCTTCCAGGATGGCATCGACCACTTGCTTGAGCATGGCGGCGCACCCGCCGCAGCCGCTGCTGGCCCGGGTTTCGGCTTTCACTTCTCCGAGGGAGCAACAGCCTGAATCGATGGCGCCAACGACATCGCCCTTGGTGACGTTGAGACAGGAACACAGCGTAGCGGTGTCGGGCAGCGCGTCGACGCCCAGCTGAGGTACGCCTTCGCTGCTGGGCAGGATCAGGCTGTCCGGTTCTTTGGGCAAGGTAATGTCGTTCAGGTAATACTGCAGCAGGGTGTCGTACAGACTGTTGTCGCCCACCAGAATGGCACCCAGCAGCCGGCTGCCATCGGCACTGGTCACCAGCTTGCGATAAACCCCTGTGCGTTCATTGCTGTATCGGTAGGTCACCGCGCCGGCGCTGCGCGCATGGGCATCGCCAATGGCCCCCACATCGACCCCCAGAAGTTTCAGCTTGGTGCTCATGTCGGCCCCGGTGAAGGAGGCATCACCCCCGGCGAGATGAGCCGCGGCGGTTTCAGCCATGCGATAACCTGGAGCGACCAGACCGAAAATAGCGTTGTTCCAGAGTGCCACTTCACCCACGGCGTAGATCGCCGGATCGGAGGTCTGGCACTGGTTGTTAATGGCGACACCGCCGCAATCACCCAGCTTCAGCCCAGCGTCGCGCGCCAGGGCATCTTGCGGGCGAATGCCGGCAGAGAAGACGACGACATCGGTGACCAGCGGTTCCGCATCGGCGAAGGTAAGCACGGTGCGCCCCTGCTCGTCGCTGGTGATCGACTGAGTGGCGGTACTTACATGAACCTGAACCCCGAGCGCCTGAATTTTATCGCGCAGCAGCGTGCCGGCATCGGCGTCCAGTTGCACGGGCATCAGTTGGGGGGCGAACTCAATGACATGGGTATCGAGCCCTAGCGATTTGAGGGCATTGGCTGCTTCAAGGCCCAGTAACCCGCCGCCGATCACCACACCGACGCTGCCATCACTGGCGGCATTGCGAATCGCATCGAGATCATCGAGCGTTCGGTAGACCAGGCAGGAAGGCAGGTCGTGCCCGGGGATCGGGGGCACAAAAGGGTAGGAGCCTGTTGCCAGAATCAGAGCGTCGTAAGGCAGTGCGGTGTCGTCTGCAAGCACGACTTTTTTGGCGTCGCGATCGATCTGGCGAGCGGCCACGCCGAGGTGGGTGTGAATGCCGCATTCGCTGTACTGTTCGAGTGTGCCCAGTGCCAGATCAGCGTGCGTCTTGCCCTGAAAGTACTCGGATAGATGCACCCGGTCATAGGCGCTGTAAGTCTCTTCACCAACAATGTGAATGGCCCAGTCCGCTGCCTCACCGCAGGTTTCCAGAAAGCTCATGGCAGCATGGTGACCGACCATGCCGTTACCGATAATGACCAGTTGGCGTTGATTCCGGGTGTCTGTGTGTGTCGGTTGCGTTGTCATGTGCTTCTCCTAGGCCGCTTTTATGCTGCCCAGCATCACGGCGCGGGCATCGTTTATGGGGGTCTGTTGTTCAATCAGATGTTGGTAGAGCTCGAGGTGGGTGCGAATGCCAACCATCTCGGCGCCGATCAGCCGGTCGTTCAGAAAATGCAGTCGCCGGCACTGATTCAGGACGGGCGCGTCCAGTGTCAGGTGCCGGGCATCGGGGTGGTCGATGCGCCCATGAGAGACCACATCGAGCCCGGAAATTTTTAATCGGGTGGTACTTTGCTGGGGTGACCAGTGCGCTGGTTCGGCACAGAGCACCGAGGCCAGCACCTCAGCCTGCTGATAGGCCGGTGCGACCAGGCCGAAGGTCTGGCCCTTGTATTCGGCGCATTCACCTAGCGCAAACAGTTGGGGGTGGCTGGTGCGCATCTGATCATCAATCAACACGCCGCGATTGACGCGCAGCCCGGCCTGGCGAGCGAGGTGCTGGTTGGGCTGAATGCCGGCGGCGGCGATCAGCACATCGGCAGCCAGTGTATCGCCACTGCTTAGTTCGACCGAGGTGAGTTCAGGCTTGGCATCGATGTGGCTCAGTTCACAGCCAAGATGCAAGGCAATGCCGGCTTGAGATGCCGCGCGGGCCAGGTACGCCGCCGTCGGTGCCGACAATTGCCGGTTCATCAGGTGGGTGTTGCGGTGAACCAGGCTAACGCGGTGCCCGCAGGCTCGCAGCCCCCAGGCAGCCTCCAGGCCCAGCAGGCCACCACCGACCACTACCGCCGAGCGGTTCGCTGGCAGTGCTTTTAACCAGTGGCCATCGGCCTTGCTGCGAAAGGCCCGAATCGCGGGCTGTGCTGGAAAGGGCAGGTCGGGAAACCGGGGCAGGGCGCCGGTTGCCAGCACCGCCTGATCAAAGACCAGGGTGCGGCCAGAGTTGAGCCTTACCTGGCCTGCCGGGTCCAGAGCGACGACGGCATCGCCGTTTACCCGGTAGATCCGGTGCTGGCGATACCAGGCGTCGTCGACCAGGTCGAGGCTCGCTTCGCTGACTTCACCGGCGAGCCAGGGCGTCAGTTGAATGCGGTTGTAACCAATCCCGCCTTCCTCGCTGACCACGGTGATGGACCCCGGATACTCGCGCTCGACCAGCTGTTGCAGCAACCGGGTCGCCGCCATGCCGTGTCCGATGATCAGTAACCGCTCCTGGTTCATAGGCCCCTCGCCAGTGCCTGTGCCTTTCGGCCAGGCAAAAAAAAGACGCTCTTGGGTTTCCCCAAGAGCGCCAATGCTCGATACGCAAATCACAGTGTAAGGCCATCTCATCTCAGAGAACTGGCAAGCCAGACTCTGATTTGTGATGACTGATTTCTATATAGCGAAGGGCGTGCCAACTTTTAAAACCGTCTAAAATCAGGCGGTTAGCAGGTTATCGCAGGAGGGAGTGTGTTGTTTTTGCACCAAGACTGGCCAGCGAGACCGTTGGCGTGTTCGGTGTTGGGGCATCGGGGCGTCTGTTATTCGTCTTCCCGCGCCAGGCGCACAATCTGATCACCCTCGGTCACCACAACCATAGGCTGGCAACAGACTTCACAGTCTTCTGTATATTCCTGGCTGTCTTCGGTGGGGTCGACAATCAGATGAATGCTGGCGTCACAATAGGGGCAACGCAAATCCACCAGTTCAGTGGAAAGATGATCGAGTGACATGGTGGTCTCCGCAAGGTCGGCACGTCAATACAACAGAAAGTAGTGCATGGCACTAATATCTGCACGGCTTTACTCGGGGGCAAGTTCCGGAGTTCGAGGCTGCTATGTTGCCAGGAGCCCGTATCAGCCACCGGTCATGCCTCTCTGGGGTCGGCGTAAACCCGTCCATGGGGCCTAGATCGCAGCATCCTTGCTGCGAACTACCCCAGAGAGGCACAACCGGTACCTGATACTAAACCTTCAGCGAACTCCTCAAGTTCCGTGATTACCTCAATCTAGGAATTACTGCCAGCTTCTTCGTCAAGATCAGGAAAGAGTGTTTCCTGAGGGGGAGAGGGTTCGGATGACTGGCTGGTTTGGGCTCGCTCGAAACGAAGTTTACGAACCTGGCAGGCACGAATGATCAGGCGCTTGGCTTCATCGTCGGCCTGAAACCAGTATTGGCGCTCGGCCCGGGAACGAAAACAACCGCGACAGTAACCCCTGGCACCGGATTCACAAACGCCGATGCAGGGGCTGGGTATGTCGAAAAATTCGAGTTGTTTCATGGCACCGCGTCAGGCTGTTTAGTTTTTTGGTTTTGGAGTTCGCCAATAGAGCGAGCAGCGATTGCCGGGGTTACTCCTGTGGGGTAGTCCGCAGCAGGACGCTGCGGTCTAGGCTCCATGGACGGATTCACGCCGACCCCACAGGAGTAACCCCGGCGGTCGGTGCGTACTAGTGCCACCGGTTAGACCCGAACTCCAGTAGCAGAGTGGCTCGGTCAACTGCCAGTGGTACCGTCAGGTCGACTGAGTTTCAGGTAAATACCGAGCCCGATCAAGAGTGCCACGGCGGATAACATCATATAGACCGCCTGGATCAGTTGGTCGCTCTCACCCAGCAGTGACTTGAACATCAGCAGTAATGCCTCGATCGAAATCGCTATCAGGATAGCAGACATGAAGCGGGTAATGGTTCTTTCTGTTGATCCGTGGTGGTGAATGTCTTTATGAACGAAGACTTCTTCCTCGATGATGGTTTTGCCGAGGTCAAAAATGGCCAGGCTCAGTGTGATCAGAATTACGACGCCGAATGAGTCGGTAGCGATGTGGCTGGGTGTCAGCAGGGTACCCAGCAGTGATTGCAGCGAGGCCCAGAGCAACAGGCCGGAGACAGCTATCAACACCGATCCGATCAGGGCGTAGACGGTTCGAAAAACTGGGTGAAACCGATAGCGCAACTGATCGTTGTTCAGATAAGCAATCAGTGCCTGCAGGTTTAAATTAAGGACCAGATAGCCGGGCGTTTCAGCATCTGACTCATCGCTGTCGTTGCGGTTGAATCGCAGCACTGCCGAAATGGCCAGACGGTGGGTTGCGCTCGACAGGTAAGGTTCGGAGACGGTGATGGCCCCCGGGTTGTGGTGCGCGGCCTGAAAGTAGGGCCGGTGGCTGCGATCGCTGTTCTGCCCCAGGGTGCGACGCGCCGGTTCGGTGACCCCCTGGCCATAGGCGGAAGGCAGTAATTGTTTGCCTCGCTCGTCCAGACTGTAGAGCATCTCGATGAACGGATAAGCCTTGCTGAGATGGGCCACTTCCTCTTGCTGTGCGTTGGGGTCGGTGAGCAAACTGATGCGGTCGAGGCTGGAGACGATCGATTCGATCAGGCCATTGATGGCAACGCGATCTTGCTGGTAGCTCGATACCAGATGCAAATAACTGTGGTACGCCATGGGGCGTTCAAGTCCTTTGGGAGTGAGTGAAGGCCTTTACGCTATCACCCCTCGGGAAGCTTCTCCAATGGCGACGCTGGTACCTGGGCCTGCCCGACAGGTCAGCTTTGTTGCTCAGTAACAGCCTGCTGACCGATGCGCCTTGTGTTGGCGAGTACTGCCTGTTAAACCGTAAGGAAATAACAGAACCCGGTGAAATGGTGGGGTATTTGTTCTGGCAATTCGGAGGTGTTGTTAAAAAATAGATCAATAAAGAGGGTGCGTTGCGCACCCTCTTTGCAAAAAACGTCAGGCCACTTCGGTTTTCTTTTTTGCCGGTGTGGTCGCCGTTGCCCGCGATGAAATCGGTTCGATCTTGCGCTGTTTTTCGTACAAAAACGTCAGTACTGCTGAGCGCAAGTGGTTGTAGTGCACATCGTCGGCCAGCGCCAGACGGTTCCTCGGGCGCTCAAGGTCAACCTCCAGAATCTGACCAACGGTTGCCGAGGGGCCATTGGTCATCATCACGATTCGGTCTGAGAGCAGCACGGCTTCGTCGACATCGTGAGTGATCATAATCACCGTTGTGCCCAGCTGAGATTGAATGTCCATCAGCGAATCTTGCAGGTGGGCGCGGGTCAGGGCGTCGAGTGCGCCAAAGGGTTCGTCGAGTAATAGTACACTGGGCTGCATCGCCAGTGCCCGGGCAATGCCGACCCGCTGCTTCATGCCGCCGGAGATTTCACCGGGGCGTTTGTGCATGGCGTGGCCCATGTGCACCAGCTCCAGGTTGTGGGCGATCCAGTCTTTCAATTCGGCCCGGCTTTTGGTTTTTCCAAACACACGCTTAACTGCCAGTTCCACGTTTTCCCAGGCAGTGAGCCAGGGCAGCAGGCTGTGGTTCTGAAATACCACGGCGCGTTCCGGGCCGGGTTCGTCAACTTCCTTACCATTGAGCAACACACCACCACGGGTTGCCTGGTGCAAACCAGCGACAATGTTGAGTACGGTACTCTTACCGCAACCCGAATGCCCGATCAGTGATACAAACTCACCGTCGCGCACTTTCAGATTGACGTTGCTGAGGGCCGTGAAAGGCCCCTTGGGGGTCGGGAAGTCGATTCCGACGCCACTCAGTTCGAGATGTGTCTGGGTCATGTTAAATCTCCTGACGCGTAAAAATTTCGGGTTGCTTTGGTTCAGCGTTGCTCGCTTGTTTTGTCCCAACTGACGGCCTGTTGCAGCATCAGCATGATGCGGTCGAGGGCGTAGCCGATCAGGCCAATGGCCAGCACTGCGACCATGATGCGACCGAGTGAATCTGAACTGCCGTTCTGGAATTCATCCCAGACGAATTTGCCCAGCCCCGGATTCTGCGCCAGCATTTCAGCGGCAATCAGCACCATCCAGGCAATGCCCAGCGACACACGCAAACCGGTAAACATCATCGGAATGGCCGAGGGGATGACGATTTTACGAATGTGGGTGAACGTCGGTAGTCGCAGAACTTTACTGACGTTCAGTAAATCACGATCGATATTCGCCACGCCCACGGCCGTGTTGATCAGCGTTGGCCAGAGCGAACAGAGGGTCACGGTGAACAACGATGTGATGAACGATTTGTCGAACATGGGGTCGTCTGATACATACACCGCACTGACCACCATGGTCACCAGCGGCAGCCAGGCAAGAGGGGATACGGGCTTGAAAATCTGGATGATCGGGTTGACGGCCTGATAAGTCGACCGCGACAAACCGATGATGATGCCACAGGGAATGGCGATCACACTCGACACCAGAAAGCCGGCGAGTACCGTGACCAGACTGGTAAAAATCTGATCGATGAACGTCGCCTTGCCCGGGTAACTGTGGATGGTTGGGCTGTAGCTCGGGTCATCGGCCATGCGCGCAGCATTGCGTTCTTCCTGGCGTTGGTAGAAGGCGGTTTCTTTTTCCCGCTCGGCCACATGGCCCTGCCAAAGTGACTGGCTTTGTTCCACCACATCGACCGGGCCCGGAAAGGTGCCCAGCGAGGTATTGATCTGGCCGGCACCGACGTGCCACAGCATCAGAAAGACAACAATGCCGGTCACGGGTAACAGCAGTGATGTCAGCCATTGCACCGGGTTGAAGTCGGCCAGACGATGGCTCAGGTTGAGCTTGAGTTTCCGCCAGGGGTGGGTGGATGTCTGCGCTGTCATGGTTTTCTCCTGTACCGCACTGGAGTGCACTGCGCGCTAATTACCCACGAGCAGTGCACGGTCTACGATTACTCGTTGCTGCCTTGCAGGCCGATGGGAAACCGGCTCAGGTAAGCGTTGGGTTCACGGCCGTTGTAAGGAATGCCGTCGATAAATTCAGTCTGCTCGGGTTTGAAGCCGGTTTCGCTGGCAAAGGCCGGGAACTGGTCGGCGCTGAAGGTGCCTTCCTCGATCAGGCTTTCAGCCGCAGCCTGGTAAAGGTCTGGCCGGTACACTTGTGCTGCCATCTCGACATACCAGTCGTCGGTTTTTTGCTCGTCGATCTGGCCCCAGCGACGCATCTGGGTCAGGTACCAGATGGCATCGGAGTAGTAGGGATAGGTTGCGTTGTAGCGGAAAAAGACATTGAAGTCGGGGACGGATCGCACATCGCCACGTTCGTATTCGAAGGTGCCGGTCATGGAGTTGGCAATGACTTCTTCATCAGCGCCAACGTACTTGGGCTGGGACAAAATGCGTACGGCTTCTTCCCGGTTGGCATTGTTGTCGGCATCCAACCAGTGGGCGGCCCGGATCAGCGCGCGCACCATTCTAACGGTGGTATTCGGATAGGCCTCGGCAAATTCCTCGGTAATGCCAAAGACTTTTTCCGGGTTGTTTTTCCAGATCTCGTAGTCGGTAATCACCGGCACACCGATGCCTTTGAACACCGCCTGCTGGTTCCAGGGCTCACCCACGCTGTAGCCTTTGATGGTGCCGGCTTCGAGTGTCGAGGGCATCTGTGGGGGCGGGGTAACACTCAGTTCGACATCGGCGTCGATCAGCCCGGAGGTATCACCGTTGGCCGGGTCGTAGTACCCCGGGTGCAAGCCGCCCGCAGCGAGCCAGTAGCGAATTTCGTAATTGTGGGTCGAGACCGGGAACACCATGCCCATCCGAAACGCCTCGCCCCGGTCACGGTATTCGGTGACGACCGGTTGTAACGCCTCGGCACTGATCGGATGCACCGGCTTGCCGTCTTCGTGGGGAATGTGTTCTTTCATGCTTGCCCAGACATCGTTGGAGACGGTAATGCCGTTGCCGTTCAGGTCCATCGAAAAAGGCGTAATAATGTTGGCCTGGGTGCCGTAGCCGAGCGTCGCAGCCAGTGGCTGACCGGCGAGCATATGGGCACCATCGAGTTCACCGGTAATAACGCCATCAAGCAGAACTTTCCAGTTGGCCTGGGCTTCGAGCGTGACGTAGAGCCCCTCGTCTTCGAAGTAACCTTTTTCGTAGGCGATGGCCAGCGGGGCCATGTCGGTTAGTTTGATAAATCCAAAGGTCAGGGCTTCTTTTTCCGGCCAGCCGAGGTCGGCCTGGGCCATGCTGACGGTGGCGCACAGTGCAGTGCCCACCAGGGTTCGGGTGAGCCGTTTAGGCACGAAAGTCGAAGCGTGGTTGAAGGTCATAGTATCTGTCTCCCCAAGGTTTACCGTTGCACTCAGCGTGCCGGAATGTGGTCTGGCTGCTGACGAGCGCCCAAAAAAAAACGGCACCGAGTTCGCGTTTTGCGAACAGGGCACCGTTGCCAAGTAGACTGTGTTGTTATTGCTCTGTGCGCAGCGATTAAGCGTCTGCTGCGGAGCAATGGATCTAATCAGAACAAAGCGATAACCGTGCCAGAACCGATTATCACCTCTGAAACACCGCAGCGGAGCGGCTTGGAGGGTTTGCTGAGGCAACTGTGCCCGCGGCTTGCGCGCTGTGTTAATGCGCTATTTATGGGCTGAATTGGGGCAGTCGCACCATTGGGGCTCAATTTTGCAGCAGGGAAGCGGGTGAGATTGAGGCGGTAACTATCGAGGGACGAACGAGTATGATGCTGAGGATCCGGCGCTGTTGACCACCCTGCGCCGGCTCTTAAAATAGCGGTTAAACCAGTTCTGCTTCGTCCATCAGTGAGGCGTGCAAATGTCCCTGGGAACCAATCAGCAGACTGCCCTGGCTGTCTTCAACCAGAAATTCGAGTGCGTCTTCATCGTCGACCGAAATGGACCCGTGAAAGGCATCCAGTGCGGCATCGGCCCAGTGTTCCTTGTCCAGTTTTGCCGAGACATCGACCGAGTATGAGCCGACAACCTCTTGATCCCAGTCAGACAGGTCCTCAAACACGCCCCGCGGGCTGACGTGAATGAGAACACGAATGGTATCGACTGTGAAACGGATCATGATATGGCTCCCGGTATCGCTTTGGACACGTTGGGTTAATGTTATGCCCAGTCTGGGCGATGCTTTTGGTAACCGCGTTTGGCTGACTTTTTCCGGTCGGTAAAGGTCTGGCCTCGGTGCGGATTGAACCGGGCAACCGGGTTGTGCCGTGAAGGCTCCGGTGCCGACGCTGCTTTGCTCATACAGGTCTCCCGTCAGCGCCCTGGCACTCTTTTACCAGGGGCTCAGTGGTCAGCGGGTCGCGCATAATACAGAGGAGAAGGGGGGCTGAAAAGAGGGTTTTTAAAGAAAAATCGGGAGGATTGACGCCGTTTTTTTCAACGGCTTTCTAAGTCTCTGAATCGGTTGGAGTTTCAGCTTTCGCTACCGTCGTCATCTTTTTGAAAACTTTTATCCAGATCTCTGGCTGGTACGCCCGGTCTATCACCTCGGCGTCAGAAACCCGTTTTTCGGGCAATTGCCGGGCAGCTTGCATCTGGGTCAGCATCCAGCGGGCGTGATCCGGGTTGGGGTAGGTAGCCCGGTTGCGGAAGAACACCTTGTGCCAGCGTGGCTGGCCATCGTGCCAGGGGGCTTGCATGGCTTCCAGCAGCAGGTCGGAATCGCAATTGAGGTAGTCGGGTTTCGCCAGCCAGTGCGCGACTGAGGCCAGGCTGTTGGGACCATCCAGCCATTGGCAGGCGCGTAACAGGGCGCCGATCAGGGCCTGATGGGTGTCGGGCTGCTGGTCGGCAAAGTCAGCGTGAACGGCCAGCACCTTTTCCGGTGCATCGGGCCATATATCGTAGCCCAGCAAGGCCAGGTTGCCCTGGCAGGCGCGAACCGCATCGGTGTTCCAGGGTTCGCCGACGCAAAACCCGTCAACATCGCCCTGAGTCAGGGCCTCGACCATTTGCTGCGGCGGTACCACGCGGATCCCGATGTCCTGGTTGGGGTCGATGTTGGCCTGGTCAAAAAAGGCGCGTAACAAATAGGTGTGCATCGACATCGGAAAGACCGTACCAAACACCAGCTTGGGCAGGCCGCGTTTGTGCCGGTCGTCGATCACCGCTTTCAGCGCTGGCCCCAGTTCGGCCTGCGTTGCGGGCAGGGCACAGCCGAGTGCCGCCGAGAGCGCATTGGAAAAGGTAATGGCATTGCCATTGAGCCCCAGTGACAGCGACGTGGTGAGGCGATTTCTAATGGCCGTGCTGGCCAGCGAAGTCTGGCTGGCGACCACCAGTGGCGCGAGCAAATGGGCGGCGTCGATCAGTTTCAGCGACAGCTTGTCTCTCAGGCTGGCCCAGTTACCTTCCCGGTGCAGGCGCACCTGCAAGCCAGCGTCGGCAAAAAACCCGGCTTCCTGGGCAACGATCAGCGGCGCCGCATCGAGCAGTGGTAGAAAGCCGAGGTTCAGCTCGGTGCAGTCGGTACCTTGGGATGTGATCGGGTTACTCATTACAGTGTTCTCTCGTCAACAGTCGCAAGCTGGCTTACAACAGCCGGCCCGGGCGTGAAGGCGTTAGGGGTGGCGGTGGATGGCTTATTCATCGAACAGCACCAATATGTCCTGGGCGATCTCGACCAGGCGTACCTTCTTGTTCATGGCCATTTTACGCATGGCGCCAAACGCCGCGGCTTCGTCGCACTGGCGATGTTTCATCAGCAGGCCTTTGGCCTGGTCGATGACCTTGCGATCAACCAATTCATCGCGGGTTTTGCGTAATTCGCCCCGCAGGGCCTGAAAGGCCTCGAAGCGGGAAATGGCAACTTTGATAATGGTGTTGACGCGGCTGGCCTGAAGGCCATCGACAATGTAGGCACTGACGCCGGCGTTAATGGCATCACGAATGACGGTGTCGTCGTCATCTTCGGCGAAGAAGATGATCGGGCGCGGCATACGGTCGGACGTGAGCGCTACATCCTCGAGCATGTCCCGGTCGGGTGACTGGGCATCGACGATGACAACATCGGGCTGAAAGGACTCGACCAGTTGGTAGATGCGGTGTTCGTTCGGCGATCGAATCACCACGGCGTAGCCGAGCGCGGTGAGAGCGGTTTCCAGAATTTGGGCGCGTTCGAGTTGTTGGTCAATGACAAGAATGTTCATACGCGCACGGCGAGGTCCTGCAGTAATGGGTCTAAGACGGAGCTTGGCTTGTCATTGCAAGGGCTGTGCCTTTAAAATCGCCGCGGTCGAGCGTTTCAGGGGTTCAAAGCGCTGCATTATGGTGCGACCGCGCGTCTTTGGGGCAGCTTCCCGCACCGATGCGGAGCGCAGTGCCGAGCCCTTGCTGACATTAATCCCCCCGATGACTTGGCGACAGCGGTAGCGGGGCGTATGGTATGAGGCTAAGGTCGATGCAGGTCTGTCACCGGTATTGATTCATCACCTCTGGGAGCGTGCTATGTGGTTGGGAGGATTGAGTCGTTTGGAGCCCATGCCTCAAACGGGTGGTCGCCATCATCACAGTCATCACCAGGTTGTTCTTGGGTTCGAGGGCAATGCCGCCTTTGAACTTGAAGGTGAGGGCGGTGACCAGTTGTGTCTGGGTAATGGGTGTCTGGTCCCCACCCAGAGTGATCACGCCTTTCAGGGCCTGGGCGATAACCGCATGGTGGTACTCGATTTCTCGGTGGATGCCTCCATCGACAGCAGCATTGACCATGAAATGCTGTGCCGTTTGTTCGATCGCCCCCATTATTTCCAGCTCGACGCGCAATTCGGCAGCCTGCTGACCGCCATGGCGCGCGAGATTGATCAGTTCGGTCACGACCCACACATGCAGCAGCATGTCAGTGCTCTCTTGCTGCACAGCCTGTACCAGCGCCTGACCGGGCGAGCGGTACCCGGACAGGAGTCTCTCGGGCGGTTCGATTTGTCGAGAATCGACCAGATGATTCGTCACCGCCTGCAGGAGAAAGTCTCGGTGACCGAAATGGCTGACCTCTGTCACATGAGCATAAGCCAGTTTCATCTCCGGTTTCGCCAGGTGACCGGCATGACGCCTTACCAGTACGTCATGAAACTGCGGCTCGACCAGGCCATCTGGCTGCTGCGCTGTTCTTCGCACTCCATTGCCGACATTGCACTCGAGACGGGCTTTAGTAACCAGAGTGCACTGACCCACGCAGTTAAGAATCGTACCGGGCACTCGCCGGGTCAGATTCGCAAGCAAGCCAGCGCTCATTAGTAAAGGGAGGTAGGGCGCAGTTCACAAGCCCGCTTCCTCTACCACCTTCCCGATGTAATTCCTCGCTCGAACCTTATCGCTACCGAAACTTTCGGATTATTTAACAAAAAAAGCCCCGTTTTTGACAATCGCTGAACAGAGGGGCTCGGCTACTGTGTCTGCATAACTCCAACTAGATTGCAGGCAGGATGGTTATGACGCAGTTTGACGCCTCTCGGGCGGTATCGGGAGACTACCGGGATCTGACACCACAACAGTGGTTTCAGTTTATTGTGGACCAGTACGCCGTTGATGAAGACGAATACATGGCGCAACTGGTTGAGGTTGCAGAGCCAGGTGACGACAGTGCCAAAGCCATTGAGGCCACCGCCCGTCGCATTGTCGATCGGGTTCGTAGCCAGGGTGATGTGGCCCATGCCGTCGACAAGTTGTTGCAGCAGTACAGCCTGGATAACGAAGAAGGCGTAATCCTGATGTGCCTGGCCGAAGCGCTGATGCGCGTGCCAGACCCGGATACCGCCGACGATCTGATTCGCGACAAACTGTCCGTTGCCGACTGGAAAGAGCACATGGGCAAGTCGGATTCGCTGCTCGTCAACGCCTCTACCTGGGGCCTGATGCTGACCGGCCGGGTAACCTCGCTCGACAGTCGTGAAACGTCACCTGCCAATCTATTGTCGAAGCTGATCAATCGTGCCGGAGAGCCGGTCATTCGTGCTGCGATGAACCAGGCTATGCGCATCATGGGCAAGCAATTCGTGCTTGGGCGCACCATCAAGGAAGCGATCAAGAACGGCAAGTCCTACCGCAAGAAAGGGTACACCTATTCGTTCGACATGCTCGGCGAAGCCGCGTTTACCGACCCGGATGCCGAGCGTTATTTCAAATCCTATCGTGATGCGGTGCAAACACTGGGCGCACGCATGGACGAGTGGGCCAGTGATGCACCGAAACCGACGATTTCCATCAAGTTGTCTGCGTTGCACCCGCGTTACGAAGAATCCCATCAGGAATGGGTGATGACCGAGCTGGCCCAGCGCGTGACCGATCTGGTCGCTGAAGCACGGGCGCTGGGCGTTGGCATTACCATCGATGCCGAAGAGGCCGACCGCCTTGAACTGTCATTGCGTCTGTTTGAACAGGTTTATCAGAGCGATGCCGCCAAAGGCTGGGGCAATTTCGGCCTGGTTATTCAGGCATACTCCAAACGTGCCCTGGCCGTCCTGGGGTATCTGACGTCGCTGGCCAAAGCGCAGGGGGATTTAATTCCGGTGCGCCTGGTTAAAGGCGCTTACTGGGATACAGAAATCAAACACGCCCAGGTGCTCGGTTTGGCCGATTACCCGGTGTTTACCCGCAAGGAAAACACCGACGTTTCCTACATCACCTGCGCGCGCTATCTGATGAGCGCCGAAGCCGATGGCGCCATTTACCCTCAGTTTGCCACCCATAACGCACACACCGTCGCGGTGATTGCCGAGTTTTCACGGCAGCGCCCGGAGCGGGATTTCGAATACCAGCGCTTGCATGGTATGGGCGACGCCCTCTACGACACCCTGCTCAGTGAAGACAAACACCGTGTGCGCATCTATGCCCCGGTCGGTGCCCATAAGGATTTGCTGCCCTATCTGGTGCGGCGTCTGCTGGAAAACGGCGCCAACTCATCGTTTGTTCATCGCCTGGTCGATGCTGAAACGCCGGTGGGTGATCTGGTGTCATCTCCGGTTGAGCTGGCAAAAAGCCGTGCGGTGTATCGCAACCCCAAAATTGTACGACCCTCTGAAATCTACGGTGACAGCCGCCGTAATTCTCAGGGGTATAACCTTGCCGTAGCCTTTGAACGAGACCCTTTGATGCACACCATTGATGCCTGGAACGACACCCAATGGGTACAGAAACCGCTGTTGGCGGGTAAAGCACACTCAACCTCTGAAGTGATTGAGGTTAAAAGCCCTTACGACACCCGAGAGTCGGTGGGTCAGGTGCACTTCGCTGATGCCGACATGGCGCAACAAGCGCTGGAAACCGCCGATTCAGCCTGGTTTGGCTGGAACCGGACTCCGGCGATCAAGCGTGCCGACTGCCTCGACAAACTGGCCGATTTGCTGGAAGCCAACACGGCCGAACTGATGGCTCTCTGTGCTCGTGAAGCCGGTAAGTCGCTGCAGGACAGCATCGATGAAGTACGTGAAGCCGTTGACTTCTGCCGTTACTACGCCGTGCAGGCGCGCGCCAACATGAACGAGCCAACGCTGCTGCCCGGGCCGACCGGCGAGAGCAACGAACATTATTACGAAGGCCGGGGCGTTTTTCTGTGCATCAGCCCCTGGAACTTTCCGCTGGCCATTTTTACCGGCCAGATCTGCGCTGCGCTGGTAGCGGGCAATACCGTGCTCGCCAAACCGGCAGAAAGCACCTCCCTGATTGCCGGCCGTACTGTCGAACTGTTTCATCAGGCCGGTGTGCCCGGTGACGTACTCCAGTATTTGCCGGGTGCAGGTCCCGTTATTGGCAACGCCGTACTCAGTGACGAGCGTCTGGTCGGCATCGCTTTTACCGGTTCTACGGAAACAGCGCAACTGATTAACCGGACCCTCGCCGAGCGAACCGGTGCTATGCCTACCTTCATCGCCGAAACCGGCGGACAGAACGCCATGATCGTCGACTCAACCGCCTTGCCGGAACAGGTGGTTGCCGATGTGATGGGTTCAGCCTTCGCCAGTGCCGGTCAGCGCTGTTCAGCCCTTCGTGTGCTCTGCGTTCAGGACGATGTGGCCGACCGCATCATTGAGCTGATCGGCGGTGCACTGAGCCGCATCGAAATGGGGAATCCGCAGTGGTACCAAACCGACTGTGGCCCGGTGATCGACCAGAAAGCCCTGACCGGATTGACCGACTATGTCGACGGCTGGCGCAAGAAAGACCGGGTACTGGCTGAAGCCAAGTTGAGTGAACATACCCGACATGGCTATTTCATCCCACCTGTCGCCATTCGTATTGAAAGCCTGGATGAACTGGGACGCGAACAGTTTGGTCCGGTACTGCACATCTATCGCTACAAGGCGCGCGAACTCGATCAGGTAATTGCCGACATCAATAAAACCGGTTATGGCCTGACACTCGGCATTCACAGTCGCAATGAAGCGACGGCTGCCTACATCGAAGCCCGGGTCCGGGTCGGAAACTGTTACGTCAATCGCAACCAGATTGGTGCGGTGGTTGGTGTACAGCCGTTCGGTGGTCGTGGTTTGTCGGGCACAGGCCCGAAAGCCGGTGGCCCGAATTACATCAAACGCTTTGCGACTGAACGGGTGCGTACCATCAACACCACGGCGGTGGGTGGGAACGCCAGTTTGCTGTCACTGGAAAGCGAAGATTAATAACGGTGCTGTGCCGGCAACTGCCGGTTTGGCGAATGAATCGTTCAACCGGCCAATTGGCCGGAGAATGACACCGAAGCCGGAGCGTTGAATCCCGACCTCCGGTGCCGGTAACAGTGGCTGCCTGAACAGCCGCAAATAACTGCCCCGACTGGATCCGGGATGTGGAGTTGCCACCCGCGCCTCTGCATCCCGGATCGACCCCATTGCACTGGACAGCGCTGGTATTCGGGAGCAGCACGAGAAACGCTCGATAGCCTTATCGATCACAACAATAGGGAGACTCTGAATAATTCCCCCTGGGCTCTGGCTTATCCGAGGGACGTTGCCACAAGGCGGACTCATGCAGGAATGTCTAGACCTTTCAAATGAGTCCAACGCAGTGGCAACGTTCCTCGGAAAGCCCCGGAGGGCGCGGCTAAAACGTTCTGCCACGGCGTTGCACTTCTTGACAAGGGCTACGGCCATTGCGCTGCGAAGTACGTCGGAGTGCCGCCCACTTGGGCAAAACGTTTTAGCTCGCGCAGAGCCCAGGGGGAATTGTTCAGAGGCTCCCAATAACTCGGAGTACATTATGAGCAACACCATAGCGGTCAGTTTGACCTTTATTATCTACCTGGCGGGTATGATGTGGATCGGCCTTTGGGCCTATCGCCGCACGACAGACCTGTCTGATTACATACTGGGCGGTCGTTCTCTGGGTGCCTGGCCTTCAGCGCTGTCGGCCGGTGCCTCCGATATGTCTGGCTGGTTATTGCTGGGTCTGCCCGGCGCCATATATGCCTCGGGCATGGGCGAAGCCTGGATCGCCGTTGGTCTGCTGGCAGGCACTTATCTGAACTGGTTGATCGTTGCGCCCCGTTTGCGTGCCTATTCACAAGCTGCCTCGGACAGCCTGACCTTGCCGCAGTACTTCAGCAACCGGTTCGAAGATAAGGTGGCGATTCGTGCCATTTCAGCCTTCTTCATTTTGCTGTTCTTCCTGTTCTACACCAGTTCCGGTTTGGTAGCGGGCGGTAAACTGTTTGAAACCGTCTTCGGTTGGGATTACACCATTGCCGTTACCATAGGCACCATCATGGTGGTTTCCTACACGCTCTTTGGCGGTTATCTGGCCGTTTCCTGGACAGACCTGGTGCAAGGCTTGTTGATGGCAGCAGCGCTGATCATTGTGCCGATCTTTGCACTCATGGTGATCGGTGAAGGCCCGGCGGCCGTTCTGGAAGCGAAAAACCCGAATCTGGTTAGCATGTTCACCAGTGCCGATGGCTCTTCGCTGGGGCTGATTGCCATTATTTCATCTCTGGCATGGGGTCTGGGCTATTTTGGTCAGCCGCACATTCTGGCGCGTTTCAAAGGCATTAAAGACCGCAACGAAGTGAAGCGTGCGCGTCGCATTGCCGTAACCTGGACGTTCCTGGGTATGGCTGGCGCACTGCTGGTTGGTATTGCAGGCATTGGGTATTTTGAAACGGGTTTGCCCGATGGCGAGACGGTGTTCATTAGCCTGGTTCAGGCATTGTTCCACCCTCTGGTGGCAGGTATTTTACTGGCGGCGATTCTGGCTGCGATCATGTCGACTGCAGATTCACAGTTGCTGGTGTCCTCGTCCGCACTGACTGAAGATTTCTACAAATCGATTTTCAGAAAAGATGCCGACCCGGCGTCACTGGTAAAAATTGGTCGTGGCGCTGTGGTACTGATTGCGCTCGTCGCCTGGTTCTTCGCACTGGATGATGACAGCTCGGTACTGGCACTGGTGTCATACGCCTGGGCCGGTTTCGGCGCCGCCTTTGGTCCGGCGGTTATTCTGTCGCTGTACTGGAACCGTATGAACCGGGTCGGTTGCATTGCTGGTATTCTGGTCGGTGGTATTACCGTTGTTGTCTGGAAGCAGTTGACCGGTGGCATTTTCGATATGTACGAAATTGTTCCAGGCTTCCTGTTCTCGACCATTGCTGTCTATGTTGGCAGCATTGCATCGACAGAGCCTTCAAAGGAAATGCACGCTACTTTCCAGGAAGTGAATGGCTAATAGTTGCCAGGCACAGTCCTGAAACAAGAATGGGGTAACGTCAGTTGCCCATAATAAACCGGGCAAACGCCCGGTTTTTTTTGTTTTACTGACCAAACTCAAGGTGTGTTGCGGGTGCTTGCCTATACTGGATGTCTCTAACACCAGGAGCAGTATCCAATGAGTATTCTAAAGAAGACCAACGACCTGACCCCTCACCTGATTGCATTGCGCAAAGAACAGCCTGCCACCTACGACGCTTTTCAGTCAGTCGGCAAAGCAACCTATGTGGATGGTGAGCTGACTCATTTGACCAAGGAACTGATAGCAACGGCGATCGCCATCAGTGTTAACTGTGAGCCTTGCATTGGTTACCATGTGCGCTCTCTGGTCAAGCTGGGGGTTACCCGCGAGGCCTTTACAGAAATGCTGGGTGTGGTTATCCAGATGGGCGGCGGCCCCGGCCTGATGAAAGCAGGCGAGGCCATGTCAGTATATGAGGAATTAACGACTTAGTGCACTTTAGGGTTCCCACTCCCTTATTGTGGGAGGCGCGGACCTTAGAGCCCGCGCCAGGGTTGTTTGCAGGAATTAAACAACCCACTGATAAAACAGTGCGCCACCGATATAGCCCATCAGCGCTAGCGGAGCGATGTGCTTCAGGTACCAGAAGAAGCTGATGCGCTCCATGCCCATGGCTGCCACCCCGGCGGCTGACCCGATAATCAGGCAGCTGCCACCTGTTCCGGCAGAATAGGCCAGAAATTCCCACATCGCAGCATCGGTTGGATAAACCGACAGGTCATACATGCCCATGGTTGCGGCAACCAGGGGTACGTTGTCGATAACGGCAGACATCAACCCGATCAGAAAGACGATCAGGTTAATGTTGCCGATCGATTGATCCAGAGTACTGGCCAGGGACGATAGCAGCCCAGTGGCTTCCAGCGCGGAAACGGCGAGCAGAATACCCAGAAAGAACAGAACGCTGGGCGTATCAATACGCTTCAGCACCCGGGTAATGTGCAGTTCGGTGTCGTCGTCGTAGTCGGCTCTGTGATGAATGATTTCACTGACGATCCATAATACCGAAAGGCTCAACATCATGCCCATGAAGGGCGGCAAGTGGGTAACGGTTTTGAACACGGGCACGAACAGCAAGCCCAAAATGCCAACCGCGAAAATAATATTGCGATGGTGGCGGGTTACCTGATCGGCATCCTGTTTGTAAGGCATGGCCTGGGGCGGGTGAATGGACTGGCCGCGTAATGACCAGGTCAGATACAGCATGGGTACCAGCAGGCAAATCAGCGATGGTAAAAACAGGGATTTGATGATCGCCATGGTGGTGATCTGTCCACCAATCCACAACATGGTTGTGGTCACGTCACCTATTGGTGACCAGGCACCACCCGCATTTGCGGCAACGACGATCATGCCGGCAAAAAACAGACGTTCCTGGCGGCTGGCGATGAGCTTTCGAATCAGCGATATCATCACAATGGTGGTGGTCAGGTTGTCCAGAGCGGCTGACATGAAGAAGGCGAGCACCGCAATTAACCACAGCAGGGTAACGGTGGAGGTTGCCTTGATCCGGTCGGTAATAATGGCAAAGCCGCCATAGGCATCCACAAATTCTACGATGGTCATGGCGCCGAGAAGAAAGAACAGAATTGAGCCAATTTCACCCAGGAAGGTCAGCAATTGATGCTCGCCAACCCAGGTATGTATCAGCGCGCTCTGGTCGAGATTGGCATGCTCTTCCAGAAACCAGGCCGGCAGGGTATCCACGGCGATCAGATCGCCAGCGAACAGTATATATACCGTCCAGCACAGGACGGCGCTCATGATTGCCGGGGCTGTCTTGTCGATCTTAAGACTGTGTTCGGCAATGATGGCGAGGTAGCCAAGAGTAAAAATACCAATAATCAGGATTAACGCTAAGGGCACAGAAACGCTCCATTTACAGAAGGTGTGACTTGGCAATCACAATGTGGGCCTTGGTGTCAGGAATTCGTGATCGCGACCGGGTAGACTCATCCGGGGTCGGCGTAAATCCATCCATGGAGCCTAGGCCGCAGCCGAGGCGTCGGACCGATCCATACTGCGGACTCCCCCCGGATGAGCCCACCCGGCAGCCATCACTCAACTTGCTAACACCTCAGAAACTTCAATTTACAAGCAAACCATCAAACAGACAGACTAGCTCAAGTCGCTGGAGGTGCCTGTGGCCAGGCCTTGAAATGACAGCCAGTGCGGCGTTGTTTGCTTCCGGTCGGAATGGAGTCAGAGGTGGTTAATGGCAGGCGAGCCAGTAGCAGCAGAGAGGGCAGGGAGGCTGGCTCGGATCGGTCGTCCAGTGAAAAGTCGGGCGTTAGTCCGTTTTCCGTCAGTAAATGCTGAGTATCAAAGGATTGCTCAGACTCGGTGTCCATATCACCCGGGCAAACCGGTTCAGGGGTCGGTTGGGCGAGGGCGGTTGCTGAGAGGCTGAGCATTAGCCATAGCAACAGCGCTGGAAGGGTACTTCCGGTGTGTCTGAATGAGAGCAACGCTGACATGGCAGTGGCGAAACCGGGTGATAGGTGGGCGAAACAGGCCGCTATTATTCAGTTCTGGAGCCAGAAAGCAAAACCTGTTTGTGATGGGCTCTGTACCACCCGGCTCTGGCCCGGTAAGCTCTGCGCTGCGACCGGCTTACTAAAAGGATGCCTGTGAATACCAAAGCCATGATGTTGTCGATTCTCGCCACTTTGTTGCTGGTGGCGTTACCCTGGGTCTTGGGTGCCCGGGTGCCAGGTTACAGCAGTGTTCAGTTCATCAGCGAGTTGGGTACCATTGATATGCCTAACCGATCTGCCGCTAATGGCGCTTTTTTGCTCATTGGTGCCTTCTGGATGGGGGCTGTCGAGGCCGCCCGAAAAGCGCTCGAGCCCAACAAAATGGACCCCTGGGTGCGGTTTGGGGCTATAGCCTTTGCTGCCAGCTACATCGGCAGTGTGGTGTTTCCCTGTGATCTGGGTTGCCCGGCTTCGGGCAGCGCTAACCAGTTGATTCACAGCACACTGATTTGGGTGCTCAGTGCCGGTGCCGTCGTCTCGGGTGTCCGGCTGGTGCCAGCGACCTCCGTCAAAGGCATGAGCGCGCTGAAAGTGACGCTGGTGTTAACCTTTCTGGTTCTGCAGGTGGCGGCCTGGCAGCGCGACTGGTATCCGGGCTTGTGGCAGCGGTTGTTTGAATTGAATTTTGCCGTGTTGTGGGTGCTGTGGGTCTGGCGATTGCCCGGTCGCCAGGCGCGTCTCTGAGTGGCTTCCCTGCTGGGCTCTTTCTGGTAAACAGGTTGGTTAAGCGTCATGGTTGAGCGTATTGCGGGCATTGTTGTGCCCATTTTTCTGGTTGTTCTTGTCGGGTTTCTCTACGGGCGCAAGCACGCCCCGAACATGGAAGCGGCCAATCGCATCAACATCGATGTATTCACGCCTTTCCTGATTCTCAGTGTGTTTGCCTCGCGTCCGGTTGATTTGGGCGACTACGCGCCACTGGCGCTGGGCGCCATTCTGGTGACCTTGCTGCCCGGCATTGGTGCCTATTACCTGGCCCGGGCCATCGGGGTCAGTTGGAAAACCTTTGTACCGCCGATGATGTTCCGCAACAGCGGTAACACCGGGCTCCCGCTGATGCTCTTCACCTTCGGTGAAGCATTCATGCCCGCGGCGGTGATTCTGTTTATTGTGGAAAACACCCTGCACTTTACCGTGGGTGCCTGGCTGCTTAACCCGCGAACCCATCTGCTGCATGTACTGAAAAACCCCATGATCATCGCTGCCGCTTTGGGTCTGGCCATTGCCGGTTTCAGTGTGCATTTGCCCGACTGGCTGATTCGCTCGCTCGCTTTGCTGGGCGATATCGCTGTTCCGCTGATGTTGTTCGCGTTGGGTGTCCGGTTGGTGAATCTGGACTTGAGTGGCTGGCGCATCGGGGTGGTCAGCGCGGTTGCCTCGCCGATTCTCGGGTTGATGGTCGCCTGGCCACTGGCGCTGCTGCTGGATCTGCCGCCCGTGCAGCAAGCCATGCTGATACTGTTTGGTGCCTTGCCACCGGCGGTATTGAACTATCTGGTCGCGGAACGCTACAACCAGCAGCCGGAACAGGTGGCCGCCATGGTGATGTTTTCCAATGCGCTGAGCATTGTGTCGATACCCCTGGTGCTTGCCTGGGTGCTGGGTGGCATTTGAACGCTTGCCAGGACGCTCGTTAATCATTGTCGCGCAAAAGCTTGATACTCTGCCCATGCAGTGCTTAGCTAAGCGTTAGGTTATGTATTCTTTGCCCGGAGACAGTCGGTGTCACCGCCCTGTGAAAGGTGGGTTGAGTACCCTGGTCACACGTTAGTTCGGTTACCCTGAGAGGACAGGTGTTCTGTCTCGCTGAATACAGATTCAGAAGGGATGGCTATGACGACGAAGATGACCCCCAATCAATCGACGGCGAATGAATCCCGCCTGAGCAGTCGCCAGGCAGACGCCCCTCGTATTGCCCTAAGAACGCCCTCCGTTGACGTACAACCGCCTGGCTGGATCAAAAGCGTTTTGGATCAGGCAGACATCCGGGTTCAGGGCGACCGTCCATGGGATCTTCAGGTGCACAACCCCCGACTTTATGGACGCTTGTTAAGGCACGGGTCGGTAGGATTGGCCGAAGCTTACATTGACGGCTGGTGGAGCAGTTATCGAATTGACGAAATGATAACGCGCCTGTTGAGCACCGGCGTTCAGGGTCATATGCCAGGGCTGGTTCGGTTGAAAGATGCCTGTCGAGGTTTGGCTTACCGGCTAATCAACTTTCAAAGTGACCGGCGTGCCTTCACCGTTGGCAGAGTGCATTACGATATTGGTAACGACCTGTTTCGGCGCATGCTCGATGACAGCATGATGTACAGCTGTGCTTACTGGTCGCAGGCCCAGACCCTGGCTGATGCTCAGCAGGCCAAAATCGACCTGATTTGCCGCAAGCTTGACCTCAGCCCCGGCCAGACCGTATTGGATATAGGCTGTGGCTGGGGTGGTCTGGCCGGGCACCTGGCGCGCCATTATCAGGTTAATGTGGTTGGCATTACCGTCAGCCAGGAGCAGCAAGCATTTGCCCGTCATTTACTAGCAGATTTGCCGGTGGACATTCGTTTGGCCGATTATCGCAGTCTAACGGGTCGGTTCGACCGGGTCGTCTCAGTGGGGATGTTCGAACACGTAGGCGCCAAAAACCATCGTACCTTTTTTGAGACAGTCCATCGGTTACTGGCTGACGATGGTCTGTTCTTGTTGCACACCATTGGCGATGAAGCCGACAGCGCGGCGCCCGAGCCTTTTATCAACAAGTACATCTTTCCCAATGGCAAGGTGCCGTCACGACGCGAGATTAACAATGCCAGTCTGGGCCTGTTCCGGCTCGAGGACTGGCACAACTTCGGGCCTGATTATGATCGCACCCTGATGGCTTGGGCTGAGCGAATCGATGCTGCCTGGCCGGACTTGTCGGACCGGTATGACGAGCGGTTTCAGCGGCTGTGGATGTTTTATCTATACAGCTGTGCCGCCTTCTTCCGGTCCCGTCAGGGTCAGCTATGGCAGCAGGTGTATTCGACACGAACGTCTGATCAGGAATATCGAAGTGTTCGATAGCAATAGCTGCTTGTTCATTAAGTGAACGGTTTGGTTGCCTCAATTTTTTTCCCGCCAGTGGGGTAATCGCGGCTATTCCTTCCAAGCAAGAAAAGCACCAGTTCTACCAGTGTTAGCCCGTCCAGCGTTCAGGCTGTGAGGGAGTTGGCAGGTTGCGTAAAAAAGTGACGTCTATCCCAAAAAATCGAGGCTAATGCGCACTGCCGACACCGTTTTTCCGGCACGCTAACGGAGTTCGGTAACCCCGAACAGAGTTTGAGCGTGTCTCAACTCGGGGTTTGTGAAAGCAACGGTGTGCGATTCCCGCACAGTGTCCGTTGGCCTGTCTTCAGACGTCTTACCTTCCGAATTCCGTTTCGCCAATGTGCAGTGTCGCAATCCGTCAGGGAGCTTGATGGGTGTGCTGCTGTCGCGAGGTGATCCCTCATGGAAGCGCACTGCGCTTCGTGGCGACGGATAAAAAAAATAATAGAAGAAGGAATCCAATCATGAAGCAATTATCGAGGATTACCCTGACTCTGGCAGCGACTCTGGTTGCCGGTGTTCAGGCAGCAGACCGGGTGCCTGCCAGTGTCGACATGCTGGCGTCACAAGGCATCACTGCGAGTCAGAATGGTGTCGAGATGGCATCGGTTAACAGCCGGACACTGGCCAATGGCATGACAGTGACGCGGTTTCAGCAAATGCATCAGGGCGTTCCCGTCTGGGGGCAGACAGTGACGCAGACCGGGCAGGGCGTCGTGGCTGATGTCAGTGGCGATGTGCTGACCGGGCTGGCGGCAGAAGTGCCCTCGGTCACACCGTCCATCAAACTGACAGACGCGATAGACCAGGCGATGACGCAGTCGGTTGTTCAGCGTAACCAGCAAGGGTTTAGCGCCGGTGCTTTGTCGGTCGAGGCATTAAAACTGGCCGCGAAGAACCAGGCTCATACACTGTATATACACGTCGATGAGCAGGATCAGACGCGGCTGGCGTATCTGATCAGCTGGGTTGAATACGGTGATGAGCCATCCCGCCCCTTCTATTTTATTGATGCCCATACCGGCGCCGTGCTTGAGCATTGGGATGGCATTGCGCACCAGGAAGCGACCGGGCCGGGCGGAAACGAAAAAACCGGTCAGTATGTCTACGGTACCGATTACCCGGCCATGGAAGTCGACGACAACTGTCGAATGTCGACCAACAACGTCGAGACGATTGATATGGGCGGAGCCACCAGTGGCGGCAATGTGTTTTCCTTTACCTGCCCGAACAATGAAAACCGGTACACCAACGGTGCCTATTCACCGCTGAATGACGCGCATTATTTTGGCAATGTCGTGTTCAATATGTATCAGCAGTGGTACGACACGGCGCCACTGACCCAAAAATTGAGAATGCGGGTCCATTACGGCAACAATTATGAGAATGCATTCTGGGATGGCTCGCAAATGACCTTTGGCGATGGTGCCAGCCGCTTCTACCCGCTGGTCAGTCTGGATGTGTCGGCGCATGAAGTCAGCCATGGGTTTACCGAGCAGAACTCAGGCCTGCAATATGCCAATCAGTCCGGCGGTATCAACGAGGCGTTCTCGGATATGGCCGGGGAAGCAGCCGAATATTTTATGAAGGGCAGCAACGACTGGATGGTAGGTGCCGATATCTACAAAGGTCAGGGCTCGCTGCGCTATATGGACGACCCCACCCGGGACGGCAGGTCCATCGGCCACGCATCGGATTATGTCGGTGGCATGGACGTTCACCACAGCTCCGGCGTGTTTAACCGGGCGTTTTATCTGATCGCGACCAGTGAAGGCTGGGACACGCGTCAGGCGTTCGATATTTTCGTACTGGCAAACCAGATGTACTGGAACCAGTCTACCAACTACGCAGAGGGCGCCTGTGGTGCGGTTGATGCAACCAATGCACTGGGGTATGACCTGGGTGTGGTGGTCGATGCGTTTGATACCGTTGGGGTGTCCACAGCGGCCTGTGCGCCAACCGGCCCAGTAGAATCCGAGCTGGAAAACGGCGTACCGGTGACTGGCCTGCAGGGAGGACAGGGTTCTGAGAAACGGTTCACCTTATCGGTACCTGCCGGAGCCAGTGATCTGACCATCAGCATCAGCGGCGGCAGTGGCGATGCCGATCTGTATACCCAATTCGCCAGCGAGCCGACGACGTCGAACTACGATTGCCGCCCCTGGCAGGATGGTAATGCAGAATCCTGCTCAGTTGCTTCGCCGGAAGCCGGGGTATATCACGTCATGCTTCGTGGCTACAACGGCTACGAGGGCGTCACGCTGCTGGCCGAGTTTGATGCGGGCTCAGACGGCGGTGGCCCCGACTCGGGCACGGATTCCAATCTTTCGGCTACACAGGGCCAGTGGTTGTACTACACGGTTGAAGTGCCTGCCGGTATGTCTTCGTTGAACGTGGGCATCGAGGGTGGCAGCGGTGATGCCGATCTTTATGTCAGACAGGGCAATCAGCCGACCAGTAGCCGTTACGATTGCCGTCCCTATCGCAGTGGTAATACAGAGCAATGCAGCTTTGCCAACCCGGCTGCGGATACCTGGACGATTGGCATAAGAGCCTACTACGCCTTCTCTGGCGTGACTCTGAACTGGTCTTATAACTGAGCCAGCGACAGGGTGATTTCTGAAGGGGCTACGGCCCCTTTTTTGCGTTTGATAGCCTGGTTTAACAAATAGGATGCTAGCCTTAGTTGACGGTTCGAATGCGGTCGCGCAATCCCTTGTCGACGATAATGCGGGTTGAGATTTCCTCGATCGACAGCCGCGTGGTATCGATAAAGGGAATACCAAACCGTCGAAACAGAGCTTCGGCCATGCGCACTTCATCTTCGCATTGGCGCAGGGATGCGTAGTCGCTGTTGGCTTTTCGCCCGTCGCGTATCTGGTTCAGCCGTTTCGGGTCGATACTCAGGCCGTAGAGCTTGTTGCGAAAGGGCTCCAGCGCCTTGGGCATGCGCGCCTCTTCAAAGTCATCGTCGGTCAGCGGGTAGTTGGCTGCGTAAATGTTGGCTTGCAGCGCCAGAAAGATACTGGTCGGGGTTTTACCGCTGCGGGACACGCCGACCAGAATAATATCGGCCTTATCGTAATGATGCAGTCGCCGGCCGTCGTCGTTCTCCAGCGCGAATTGCATGGCGTCCATGCGGCGCTGGTAGTGGCCAAAGTCAGCCGATACTTCGGGTCGGCCGATGCGTATGTTCGACGCCTGCCCCAGCAACTGCTCCAGAGGCCCGAGAAAGGTCGAAATGATATCGACCGTATGCGCATCGCTGTCGTGCACAATGTCGCGAATCTTCGGGTCGATGATGGTTTCGATAATGATCGGTTGCAGACCCGATTCGCGGGCCGCCCTGGCCACCCGGTCAACCGCATTGCGCGCTTTTTGTTCCGTATCAATAAACGACAGAATCGTTTCGGTAAACTGGGTACGGTCGAAATGGGACAGCAGACTGTGGCCCAGCGTTTCAGCGGTGATGCCGGTGCTGTCGGAAATAAAAAAGACGGGGCGGTTGGCACTCATGAACAAATCCTTGAATCCGGAGCGGGTCAGCGGGGGTCACATCCCCTTGTCGATGTCCTACACTATAGCGGCACTGTCGGGATAAAACAGCCGCGGCACAAGTGTCGAGGTACAACAGCGGCCCCGGTCATTCCGCAAGGCAATGGTCATCATTCACAGAATAAATGCACAACGCCCTCGATCTGAGGTTTAATGAATGCACTGCCCGGCAACAGGGCAGGCAACCCTATCAAGTAGCACGTGGAGATCAGCATGGAATTCGTTAAGGACTTTACCGAACTGGGTATACACGACGTACCCACCGTGGGCGGCAAGAACGCCTCCCTGGGTGAAATGATCAGTCATCTGTCGGCCCTGGGCGTGACCGTGCCGGGTGGTTTTGCAACGACCGCAGAGGCTTATCGCGAATTCCTCGCTTTTGAAGGGCTGAAAGAGCGCATTGATTCACGCCTGTCATCGCTGGACGTCGATGATGTCGAAGCACTGGCAACAGTGGGCCGTGAAATCCGCAAGGAAGTCATGCTGGCGCCGTTCCCCGAACGTCTTGAAAAAGAAGTGCGGGCGGCTTACCAGACACTGACCGACGGAGATCCGGGCCGGTCGCTGGCCGTGCGTTCCTCGGCGACCGCTGAAGACTTGCCAGATGCCTCCTTCGCCGGCCAGCAGGAAACCTTTCTGAACATTCACGGCATCGATGAGGTGCTGCAGGCGATCAAGGAAGTCTTTGCTTCCCTGTTTAACGATCGAGCCATTGCCTACCGGGTGCATCAGGGGTTCGACCATGCCCATGTCGCGCTGTCGGCAGGTATACAGCGCATGGTACGCAGCGACATTGGTGCCTCCGGGGTGATGTTCACCATGGACACCGAATCCGGTTTCGACCAGGTGGTGTTCATTACCGCGGCCTATGGCCTGGGCGAAACCGTGGTCCAGGGGGCGGTGAACCCCGACGAATTTTACGTTAGCAAACGCGCCCTGGCCGATGGTTACCACGGCATTCTGCGGCGGACCCTGGGCAGCAAGCTGATCAAAATGGTCTATGGGGCATCGGCCGAGACCGGAAAATCCGTTGAAACCGTTCAGGTTGATGAAGCCGACCGGTCGCGGTTCTCTCTTACCGATGACGAAGTGGAACTACTGGCCCATCAGGCCATGACCATCGAAAAGCACTACAAACGACCCATGGACATCGAATGGGCGCGCGACGGCGAAGACGGTAAGTTGTACATCGTACAAGCCCGACCGGAAACCGTGAAAAGCCGTGGCTCGGCCACTGTTATTGAACGCTATGCGCTGAAAGAGAAGGGCAAGTTGCTGATCGATGGCCGCGCCATCGGCCAGCGCATCGGCCAGGGCCCGGTCAAGGTGATCAGTGATCTCAGCCAGATGCACCAGGTGCATGCCGGCGATGTCCTGGTCACCGACATGACCGACCCGGACTGGGAACCGATCATGAAGCGGGCCTCGGCCATCGTCACCAACCGCGGTGGCCGTACCTGCCACGCCGCCATCATTGCCCGTGAACTGGGCATTCCGGCCGTGGTCGGCTGTGGTGATGCGACCGATAAACTGGTCAGTGGCGACGACGTCACCGTCTCCTGTGCCGAAGGCGATACCGGCCGCGTTTACCGGGGGCTGCTGGACTTCAACGTCGAAGAGAACGACCTGAGCACCATGCCGGACTTGCCGTTCAAGATCATGATGAACGTCGGCAACCCTGACCGGGCCTTTGATTTCCAGTCGTTGCCCAACGCCGGTGTTGGCCTGGCCCGGCTTGAGTTCATCATTAACCGGATGATAGGTGTGCACCCCAAGGCGTTGCTGCATTACGACGAAGCGCCAGTCGAAGTACGCGAGAGCATCAATCACCGCATGGCCGGCTACCCAAGCCCGGTCGACTTCTACGTTGAGAAAATCGTCGAGGGCGTGTCGTCGATTGCTGCGGCGTTTTACCCGAAACCGGTGATCGTGCGTTTGTCCGATTTCAAATCGAATGAATACGCGCACCTGGTCGGCGGTTCCCAGTATGAACCTCAGGAAGAGAACCCGATGATCGGGTTTCGCGGCGCCTCGCGTTATATCGACGATTCGTTCCGCGAGTGCTTTGAGCTTGAATGCCGGGCCATGAAGAAAGTACGTAATGAAATGGGTCTGACCAACGTTCAGTTGATGGTGCCTTTTGTACGCACCGTTGATGAAGCGCGTCAGGTGGTCGAATTGCTGGCCGACAATGGGCTGGAATCCGGCAAGGACGATCTGAAACTGATCATGATGTGCGAACTGCCGTCCAACGCCTTGTTGGCCGACCAGTTCCTGGAATACTTCGATGGCTTCTCCATCGGCTCCAACGACCTGACTCAGTTAACCTTGGGCCTCGACCGGGATTCGGGCGTAATTGCTCACCTGTTTGATGAGCGTAATGATGCCATCAAAATCCTGCTCAGCATGGCCATTCAGGCCTGTCGCAAGGCCAACAAATACATTGGTATCTGCGGCCAGGGCCCGTCAGACCACCCGGACTTTGCCGAATGGCTGATGGATCAGGGCATCGAATCGGTGTCACTGAACCCGGATTCAGTGCTCAGCACCTGGATCTACCTGGCCGAGCATCACGGCAAGGCCTGATTGGTCCGGTCTGGCAGCGCGATATCCAGCCAGACCGGCCGATGATCAGACGCCCGCTCCAACGCAACGTTGAGCGGGTGCTCCGGTGCTGGCCAGAATACACCTGTCCCGAGAACCGCCAGTTGAGTCGACGGCAAAACGTAGTCGGCTCGCATTTTCCAGCGTGCAGTCAGGTCATGGCCTCGATCAGAAAGCGGCCGAAGTGGCTGAACGGACGGGTGCGTCACCAGACGGTTAATCGCCCCCGGTTGACTGTCGCCGCCCGCCGATGACGCATTCAGATCGCCAGCCACAATAAAGGGCTGATCGGGTGCCAAACCGCCACTCAACCCCTGATCATCCGTCATATACGACGCTCCGCTGATGTAGTCCACCCAGAATCGAATCTCATCATGATTGCGGCAAACGTTGCGCCGCTCCGGGCCATCAAAGGCCGGAGGCGTGGGGTGGCTGATCAGTAAATGGCACGCCCCGGAAGGCAGTGTCAGCGGTAAGTCCCAGTGGGATTTGCTCGATAGCCGCATCACCGCCAGGTCATCGTCCGTATAGAATGCCGAACCGTCCGGGTTTGAAGGCATCAGAGCGTCGGGCATATCACGCCATAAAAAGTGCTGAAAAGTCCGGCATGCCTCAGTATCGAGCGGAACTTTGGACAAAACCGCCATGCCATATTGGCCTGGGAAGTCACCGAACCCAAATGGAGTTTCCAGGGTGTTATTTACGTCCTGTTTTACCAGATCCCGTCCGGATGGCACCCCGGTGTTCACCGGTGCGGTAAAGCAATAGGGGAAATCCATGCCCGCTTCACGAAGCCGAGCCTGAAAAGCGGTTAACGCCTGTTGCCCTGGGTCGTAGTCCAGCTCATTAATGATCCAGACATCGGCATCGACCTGCGCCATTACTTGCAGCAAGCCAGAAACCTGGTGCCCTGGTCTGGTCGTCAAATCGGTCATTAGATCGCCAGCGCGGGGGCGGTTGAGTGCGACGTTATAGGTTGCCAGTCGAAGCCGGTTCACCCTCTCTCCCTGTTAATCCAAATTGAATCAGTGTACGGCTTGGACTTGGTAATTGCAGCCTTCTGCTAAGAACGCAGGTATAGAGCTGCCATGGTGCTTGCCATTAGCAGCATCACAAATGGCACCAGCCAACAGTCGAGGCATTCTCCGATTTCTTTGTTGCACGAGCCCAGGGCATCGCGACAACAGAAGCAGGCTGAATGCACTCAAATGCAGCAAGTGACTAGAGGCTTACCAGACTGTTATCGACCGGCAGCCCCGGAGCTGGCACGTAGGCTTCAGCGTTCCAGTCGTTCTCCCACTGGTTACCATCGATGCAAAAACGGTACTGGTATTGCTGGCCAACCTGCAAGCTCAATTCAAGTTTAAAATCGCCGGATTTCAGCCGTTTCATCGGATGACTGTCGAGCGACCAGTTGTTGAAGTCACCGGCAAGTGCAACAGAGCGGGCGTTGGGAGCGGCCTCAGCGGGTAACACAAAGGTACACCGACATTCGGGTCTGGAGGTGAGATAGCGTTTCTTTACGGTCATGGGATCATCCTTTATCGGTCAGCCAAATTCAGACAAGTACAATGAGCATAGTTACAGCGGCAAGGTCTCGCCAATGGGCAGGCGACGCCTGCGAAGCTCCTTGCTAAACTCGGGCCACAGCTTTGTTTATTTTTGCAACTTGCCGGTCTAGTACCGGCGATCGTAATAGGACTCCATGACAACTTCACGACCGTCTCTGAAGACATCACCCACCCAAGCCATCGACCTGGGCTTACGCTGGTTGCATGCCGAACCCGGGCTTCGTTCAGGCCCGGCTACGGACAACTGGTTCGAGTTTCTCGGATACGCCAGCACTTTGCCGGCTGAGCGCAGGATGCCGTGGTTTTCATGGTGGTTCTGGCTGGGGGCCATTAATGGCATCCTTGCGTTCAGCGGGCTGATGGTCTGGCCCGATGGCAGCGGCATCCACATGCTGATTTTTTTGCTGGTGTTCTGGCTGGCTCCGATGCTGGTACTCGTCTGGACGCTAATCAATGCCTGGTGGCGTAAGCGCAGCCCCTGGTGGCGCCACTGGCTGAGCGCCGAAGACGATGCAGTGTTCGCCGCCTGGTGCGCTGCCCAAAGCCTGAAAGCCCAGGCGTTGTTTGTGGTGGCTGGTATGGCCTGGATGTGGCTGATGTTGCTAACCCGGCAACTGATTTTCTATTGGAGCACCTCATTGCAGGGTGCCTCGGTGCGCGTCGACGATCTGTTCGCGCTGCTGACGCTGGGCATTCTGAACGTGCCCGAACCGCTGGCGATCAGCGCGTCGCAGGCAGGCAGCATTACCGGGTGGGAAACCAACTTGCTGAATTTCTCGGAGTATTGGGCTGTGTGGCTGACCCAGGTCACTCTGCTTTGGGTATTGCTACCAGTGGCCCTCGCGTTGCTGGTGAATCACCGCGTACTGAGGCGCCGGCTGGCGCACTGGCCGCGCTGGAACCGGCAGCTGCATCAGCGCTTTGAACAGCAGCGTCCCGAGGTGTTGCACTTCGAATCGCTGACACCGGAGCAACCGGCCACCTTTACGGCCCATGAGGCGGACCTGCCAACAGCCGGGATGTCGCCTTCGGTCCCGGTACTCGCCTGGCAGGATCCGCTGCCCGGCAGATTGCCCGCTGGCTCAGTCAACCTCGGTCGCGGCAGTCTGGCACAAGACGAAGCGACCATTGAACGGCACACTGAGCAAGAGGAGCCAGTGTGGGTGATTTCCGCACAGGCAGTACCCACCGGTGATCTGGCCGACCTGATTACGCTCAGCGCGGGCAGTCACAAGGAAGTGAAAGTGTTGTTAAGCAGTTCGGCTGAACCGGGTTCCGGACAACGGGAAACCGACCGCCAGAGCTGGCAGGGCTTTGTCAGCACCCAGGAATTGCCCGTGCAATTATATTGGCTCGACGCTCAGGCAACTGATTTGGCAGCCCGGAAGGGAACATCATGACCCGGAACCCGGCAACTGCCACGGCTATCCCGGTATTCGCTGTGGTTGGACACCCCAATCAGGGCAAGTCCAGTCTGGTGTCGACGCTGACTCAGGATGATCACATCGCCGTATCACCCGTCAGCGGCACCACCCGGGATGCTCATCGTTACCAATTGATGCTTGAGCAAAGCGTGCTCTATGAACTGATCGATACCCCCGGGTTTCAGCGCGCACGCCAGATCATCGCCTGGTGTGAACAGCACAGTGAGGGTGCCGCTGGCCGGCCTGAGGCGTTGCGGCGGTTTGTTCAGTCGCATCGCGACGACCCCAAATTCGCAGACGACTGCACTCTGCTGACCCCCGTGCTGGAAGGCGCCGGCATTGTCTACGTGGTCGATACCAGCCAGCGTTTTGACGCCACCTTTGAAGCCGAACTGACGCTGCTCTCCTGGACCGCCCAGCCGCGACTGGCGCTGTTGAACCCAATACGGGAAACCGGACACGAAGCCGAGTGGCAACTGGCGCTGCAGCAGTATTTTTCGCTGGTGCGTACCTTCAACCCTTTGCAGGCACCGTTTGAACATCATCTGGGTTTGTTGCGCAGCATGGCAGAGATCCATCTGCCCTGGCGTGAAGGTCTGATGCGCAGCGTCGATGCCTTGTCGGAACAACGCCAGCAGCGCCATCAGCACAGCGCCGAAGCCCTGGTTTTGTATTTGCAACAAGTGCTGCAACACCGTCTGCGTCTGCCCCTGGCCGGGCCCAAAGATCAACTCAAGCAGCAGGGGCTAGCTCAATTTAACCGCGATATCCAGCGACAGGAGCAGCAACTGCAGGTCACCCTCGCGGGCTATTACGGGCATCGCAATCTCGACTGGACCGGCGAATGGCAATCACTGGCGACCGATGACTTGCTGGATGCGCACGAATGGCGGGCCTGGGGCTTGTCGCGAACCCGGCTGGCGTCACTGAGCGGGGCGGCCGGTGCTGCCTCTGGCCTGGTTGTCGATGCAGCTGTCGGGGGCACCTCCCTGTTTCTTGGAGCGGTTGTGGGCGGCGCACTGGGCAGTCTGGCCGGAGGCTTTGCCGGACGAGACCCGCTGAGTTTCGAGGTGCTGTCCAGGGTGCCCGGCTACGAGCAATGGCAACTCGGGCCGGTCTCCAATCTCGAGTTTGCATTGGCCCTGGCGGGGCGAAGCCTGCGCATCTGGTATCAGTTGCGTTGCCGTAACCATGCCCGGCGTGATGCGGTCTTGCTCAACCAGTCTGATTTAAGCCACTGGCTGGACGGCCTGGGTCGCAAACAGCAGGTCCAGTGGGTGTACTGGGTCCGTAAAATGATGAAAAGACCCTTGAACGAGAGTGAACAAAGTCAGTTAATGGGGTTGATTGTTGCTCTAGGGGAGCAAATGGATAAACCTGGTCAGCATCTGTCTTAGTAAAAAGCCATCACTGTGATACTCTTTGCAGCCATTAACCTTAAAAATCAAACGTGTAAGGACGCCGTAACGTGATCTGGATTGTGCTGGGCCTGGTAGTCGTATTGGTGATCGTATTGGGCCCGCGGCCCCGGGTGGCGTTGCGGTGGGTCGTCGATGAACTGCCGGTCGAGCTAGGCGGTTTGTCCGACTGGCTGGCGCAGACGGAGCAATCCCGGGGCGAAGTTACCGAAGGGGCCGAAAAGCACGTTCGATTCGCCAACCCAAATGCACCGGCCAAAACACCGCTGGTGGTGCTCTACCTGCACGGTTTTTCCGCAACCCGTCAGGAGCTGGCGCCCATTCCCGAACGGGTAGCCGAGGCCATTGGCGCCAACTATTACGGTGCCCGTTTGACTGGCCATGGCCTCGACAGCGAAAGTCTGGGCAAGGCCCAGGCCGGTGACTGGCTGAAAGACACCGCCGAAGCCTGGCAGATTGCCCGGTCGCTGGGCGACCGTGTCATCGTCATCAGTTGCTCAACGGGTGGCACTCTGTCTACCTGGCTGGCACAGCAACCATCGGCACAGGATGCCCTGGCCGCCATGGTGCTGTTCGCTCCCAATTTTCAGCCCCGTCACTGGGCGTCGAAGCTGTTTGGCTGGCCCTGGTCCCGCTATTGGATGCCGTGGCTTGCCGGTCACGAATATGGCCGGGAACCGGAAGGTGAACTTTCCGGCAAATACTGGACCTCCAGTTACCCGACCCGGGTGTTGCATCAATTACAGGCTCTGGTGGTTGCGGTGAGAAAAAGCCGGCTCGATGCCATCAAGGCCCCCTCGCTGTTTCTGTACAGTGAGGATGATCATGTGGTGAATGCCAAATACACCGATCGGGTGTATGAGAAGTGGGGTTCTGAGGTTAAGGAGCGCATTCGAATAGATGGGGTGGACGGGGAGTCCAACCATGTGTTTACCGGAGACATCGTCGCACCACACCGGACTGAGGACAGCATTGAACAGGTGCTGGGCTTTCTGGAACAACAGGCATTAGTAACAAAACCGGGTTAGCCTGAAGCCTAACCCGGCTTATCACACGGCTTAGAAATGCAGGCCAACGGTGAAGTATCCATTGCCCGGGTGAGCGCCGCCTTCAATGAACAGTACCCGGTTGCTGATCAGGATATTAAGACCAACTTCAGCGGCCAGGCCAAAGTCTGCATCACCATTTCCCTCAGCGCCAAGGCCCGGGCCCAGGCTGGCATACATGTCGAGGCCGGTGTCGAGCGGGAAGAGTAACCCCAGGGACAGATCCCCGCCGATGGCAACGTCATCGTTAAAGCCAACACCCAACTCAAGTTCACCGTAGGTGTTCAGACCATTGTTTTGCAGTGCAGGAACGTAAATGGGGAAGCCGATGGCGCCGATAAAACCAACGCCACCGCCATAGGAAGCGAGGCCCAGCTCAGCGCCACCGCGGCCACCGGCATAGGCCGTGCTGGCAAGTGTTGCGGCTGCGAGCGTTGCTGCGATCAGTACTTTTTTCATGTGAGTATCCTCTAGCAAACAGTGTGGAGTTTCGAAGCTAAACAGCCCTGTATAAGACTCGTGACAATGCAGTCTAGCGGGTCACAACGATAAATTGAACGTTGTAACGGTCAGAACGGCTATGGAAATCAACGCCAGGGTCACTTAAACTTCGCGACCTCATTAATCTGTGGCTCTGGATTTGCGATCCAGCCCGCTATAGGAAGTTTCATGACTGACACCACTGTAGCAGAAACCATTGCGGTTTCTGCAATGTATCACTTCGTTCGTCTCAACGATTACGCCGACTACCGTCAACCCCTGCTGGATATGATGGAGGCGGAAGGCATTCGAGGCACCTTGTTGCTCGCGTCCGAGGGCATCAATGGCACGGTCGCCGGCCGACCGGAGGCCATAGAGCGCCTTCTTGGCTGGATCAAAAGCCAGGGCCCGTTCGCCGGCCTCAGCCACAAGGAATCGTTTTGCGATGAGATGCCGTTTTACCGCACCAAGGTAAAGCTTAAGAAAGAGATCGTCACCATGGGTGTTGAAGGCATCGATCCGCTGAATGTAGTCGGTACCTATGTAAAACCCGAAGATTGGAACTCCCTGATTTCAGACCCTGAGGTCGTGCTGGTCGATACTCGCAACGAGTACGAAGTGGCCATTGGCACTTTCAAGAATGCGCTGAACCCGCACACCCAAACCTTTCGCGAATTTCCGGACTATGTAAAACAGAACCTCGACCCGGCCAAGCACAAGAAAGTCGCCATGTTTTGCACCGGTGGAATTCGCTGCGAAAAATCCACGGCTTACCTGAAAGAGCAGGGCTTTAACGAGGTGTACCATCTTGAGGGTGGCATTCTGAAATACCTAGAGAACGTTTCGGAAGCCGATTCCCTGTGGCAGGGCGAGTGCTTTGTGTTCGACAATCGGGTCACGGTAAAACACGGCCTCGAACCCGGCCGCTACGACCAGTGCCACGCCTGCCGGATGCCCATTTCCGATACCGAAAAAGCCCACGCCCATTACGAACCGGGCGTCAGCTGCCCGCACTGCTACGACAAGGTGACCGAAGACCGCCGTCAGCGCTTTATCGAACGCGAACGCCAGGTGCAACTGGCCAAAGCGCGCGGTGAAGCGCACATAGGTGCCGACGCCAAAGAAAGCATCGAACAGCGCCGGGGTCGCAAAGCGGCTGAGCGTGAGGCCCAGCGGACTGCTAACTTGTCTGCATAGCTCAAGTTTCGGAGTTCGGGGCTGCTAGGTGGCGTTGGCCCGCACCGGCCACCTGGGGCACCCCTGTGGGGTCGGCGTAAATCCGTCCATGGAGCCTAGGCCGCAGCATCCCTGCTGCGGACTCCCCCACAGGGGCACCCCAGGTAGCCGCAGCTTGTCTACTCAGCGAACTCCGAAACTTGTATTAGCTGCGGAGGTTTCAATCCTGCCCGAATCCAAAAACCAGAGTAGCCCGGTAAGTCTGATCCGGTGTCAGGGTGCAATCAGGAAAGTGGTCGTGATTGGGCGAGTCAGGCCAAGCGCCCGGCTCCATGCAGAAAGCGCCGTGGCGCTGATACGTCTCTGTGTCGTTCTTAGGCGTCCCGCCCAGAAAACCACCACTGTAGAACTGCAAACCGGGCAGGGTGCTCGAACAGCGCATCCAGCGACCGCTGGGTAAATGCCGGGCTTCGGCCATCAACGTCAGTGGGCCTTCCATTTTTTTGCCAAATACATAGTTGTGATCGTAGCCGCCAGCCCGAGCCAGGCTCGGGTCATCCAGGGTTTCCAGTGCCTGATCGATTGGGCGCCAGTTGCGCAAATCCAACGCCGTGTTTTCAACCTTAACCAGCTCGCCTGTCGGCAGCAGCGTGGCATCGATGTCTGTTACGGTGTCGCTGTGTACCCGGAATTCATGATCTTTCAGCGTGCCCGCCGCTTCACCCGCAAGATTGAAGTAAGCATGGTTGGTCAGATTTACCAGCGTGGGTTTGGTCGTCGTTGCCTCGTAGTCGATGACAACCTCATCTTTATCCGTTAGCCGGATTCGCTGAGTTATTGTCAGCTCGCCCGGGTAGCCGGCATCGCCGTCCGGTGACGTCAGGGTGAAAATCAGACTGGGTTCATCGTTTTCCAGGTTGATCTGGCTGTCCCAAATGAGGTGACCAAAGCCTTGTGAGCCACCGTGCAGATGATGCCCGCCACTGTTGCACTCCAGTTCCAATGCCTGACCGTTGACGCGGGTTTTGCCATGGCCAATGCGGTTGGCGTAGCGGCCAATGGTCGCGCCAAAGTTGGCGTTCTGGGCAATAAAGGCCTCAAGAGTGTCGCAACCCAGAACCAGGTTGTCGTTATCCGCCATACCGGGTAATCGAAAGCCCACGAATGCCGCCCCCAGGTTGTAAAACCGGGCTTCGCTTCCGTTTTTGTTGCGCAGCGTAAAGGCTTTAACGGCGCGGCCGTCACTGAGGGTGCCAATGGTTTCTTCAGAGTTGATTGGGGTGACGGTCACAGGGTGCTCCAGATTATTGTTTGGCAAGTCATTATCACTCGAGATTTGAGGTTCGCACATTGCGAGCGGTGGGTGCCGGTGGTGCCTCTGCGGGGGAGTCCGCAACATGGATGTTGCGGTCTAGGCTCCATGGATGGATTCACGCCGACCCCGCAGAGGCACCACCGGTGCCCGCCGCAGACGACAGGCACCAAAGTAACGTTGACGTCTTTGGTTAAGGTTAATGTGCGCCGTATTGTGAAAGCAGCAGCCGGGCAAGTCCATCCCGGCACTGGCATTTGTGGTCAGTCCGGGTAGGCACCGTCGACCGGGTGGCAGACGTAGACCGTTGGCTTGATGCCAAATTCGGCCTCGTAGCGCTGGTTTACCCGCTCGATAACCGCCTCGACCTGATGCTCGTGCACTAGCGACACCACACAGCCACCGAAGCCACCGCCGGTCATACGAACACCGCCCTGGTCACCGATCAGGTCTGCCACCATGGCGACCAGTCCATCGATGGGTGGCACAGTGATTTCGAAATCATCCCGCATGGACGCATGGCTGGCGGCCATTAATTCGCTAATTCGGGGCCAGTCGGACTGGGCGAGGGCATCGGCCGCGGCCAGGGTGCGCTCGTTTTCGGTGATGATGTGACGGGCTCGACGGTAGGTGACCGGGTCCATCCCGTCCTTCGCTTGTTCCAGCTGATCCAGTGTCGCATCGCGCAAGGCTGGTACCTGCAAATGCCGGGCGGCAGCTTCACATTGCAACCGGCGCTGGTTGTATTCGCTGTCGACCAGACCGCGTTTCACATTGGAGTTGATGATGACGATGGCCGCATCCGCAGGCATGGGTACCGGCTGGGTGGTCAGGCTACGGCAGTCGATCAGGGCGGCGTGGCCCTGTTGTCCGCGGGCCGATATTAACTGATCCATAATGCCGCACTGGCAACCGACAAACTGGTTTTCAGCCTGCTGGCTGAACAGGGCCGCTTGGGTGCCGCTGAGGGTTTCCCCGGCCAGTTGGGTCATGGCGCGGGCAGTCACCACTTCGAGTGAAGCCGATGAACTGAGGCCAGCGCCCTGGGGCACATTACCGGTGACCAGTAAATCAGCGCCACAGAGCTGGTAACCCGCCTTGCGCAGTACGTCGCAGACACCGCGCAAGTAATCGGACCAGGGCGCAGCAGCGTCGTGCTCGATGGGCTCATCCAGGTGGAAGCTTGAGCGGGCTTCATTCAGGTCGAGTGCCACCAGATTGACAACCCGGTCTTCGCGCGGGTTGCCAACAATACAGGTGTGGTAATCAATGGCTGCCGGCAACACAAAGCCATCGTTGTAGTCGGTGTGCTCGCCGATCAGGTTGACGCGACCCGGTGCCTGAAAGTGATGGTGTGCGGCGGTGCCATAGAGCCGTTCGAAGGCCTGGCGGGCGGTGGTGTACGGATCCATTAGCGTTGTTCCCGGTAGTGGATGTCGCTGAGTGTCTGCAGCCGTTCGGCCGCTTGCTCAGGCGTTAGATCACGTTGCGGTTCAGCCAGCATCTCATAGCCGACCATGAACTTGCGCACGGTGGCACTGCGCAGCAGGGGCGGGTAGAAGTGCGCATGCACCTGCCAGTGGTCGTTCGCTTTGCCATCGCAGGGGGCACCGTGCCATCCCATAGAGTAGGGGAAGGAGGTCTTAAACAGGTTGTCGTAACGAGTCGTCAGGCGCTTGAGTATGTCGGCCAGCGCGTGCTTTTCATTGGCGTTCAGGTCCGTCAGGTGGCGCCGGTGCTGGCGCGGCATCAGCAATGTCTCGAACGGCCAGCTGGCCCAGAACGGTACCACGGCGATCCAGTGGTCGTTGCTGACCACGGTGCGGCTGCCGTCAGCGGCTTCCCGGTCTGCATAGTCGAGTAGCAGGGGGCGACCGTGTTGTTCAAAATAATCGCGCTGGGCGCTGTGCTCCCGGGCGGGCAGGGTGGGCAGGCCATTGCTGGCCCAAATCTGGCCGTGCGGGTGTGGTTGCGAGCAACCCATCACCGTGCCCTTGTTTTCAAACAACTGCACCCAGCGATAGCGACTGCCCAGTTCCTCCAGTTGCTCGACCCAGGTATCGACCACCTTGCCAATGGCCGGCACCGACATTTGCGGCAGCGTCAGTGCATGATCCGGGCTGAAACACAGCACCCGGGCCTCACCCTGTTCGGCCTGAACCTGCATCAGCGGGTCATGCTCTGTTTCATAGACGGGTGTGTCGGCGGTAAGAGCGCCGAAATCGTTTCCAAAAACGAAGGTATCGGCGTAGTCCGGGTTACGGTCGCCGGAAATTCGCGTGTTACCCGCGCACAGGTAGCAATTCGGGTCGTGGTGGGGCAATTCCGGTTCATTGACCGCTTCGGTCTGCCCCTGCCAGGGCCGCTTGGAACGGTGCGGAGAGACCAGTACCCAGTCTTCAGTCAGGGGGTTGAACCGCCGGTGCGGATGATCGCTCGGGTTGAAGGAATGGGCGCTCATTGCAGCCTCCTGTTATTCTTTGGATTGCAGTTTATCGCATTTGAAAACGTTTTCAAGATTGAATTGGTTGCCAGAGCTCCGGCGCGCGTTGTATCAATTCAGAAAAGCGGTCAAACTTGATTCATACTCAAAGCGGTTCAGGAGAGTAGGGCATTGGCAAACATTAAGGATGTTGCGAAAGCAGCAGGGGTCTCGGTGTCGACGGTTTCACGGGTCATTAACGACTCGGCATCGGTTGTGCCCGATAAACGCCAGGCCGTACTGGCCGCGATGGAAGCGTTGCAGTACCGCCCCAACTCTCTGGCGCGTGCCCTGGTCAACAGCCGGTCTGACTGCGTCGGTTTACTGGTGGGTGAAATTGACTCTCCTTTCTTTGGTGCGCTGATGGCGGGTGTGCATCACGTCGTGCACGACAGTGGCAAGCATGTGATCGTAACAGCGGGCTATCACCACATCGATAAAGAGCGGGATTCAATCCGTTTCCTGCTCGACCGTCGCTGCGACGCTCTGGTTATTCACTCCAAGGCCTTGCCTGATGATGAGCTGGTTCGACTGCTCGAGCTCGATATTCCCATCATCATTGTGAACCGGCTGATTCGCGGCTGGGAACATCGTTGCGTCTATCTCGACAACGAGTATGGCGCCTATCTGGCAACCCGGCATTTGTTGTCGAAAGGCCACCGGGACATCGCCTACATTGGCACCAACATCGCGATTGAAGACGGTGCCGACCGGGTGCACGGCTACCGGCGCGCCCTGGAGGAATTCTCCGTTCCCTTTAACGAGCGCAAGGTGGTGCGAACCTTCCCGGATGAAGAGGGTGGCCACAATGCCATGGCTGAGGTTGTCAGTCGCAACCTGGGTGTTACCGCGGTTTTTACTTACAATGACGCCATGGCCGCCGGTGCCATTACCATGCTGCAGGATTCAGGGCACCGGGTACCGGAAGAAATATCAGTGGTTGGGTTCGATGATGTGATTCTCGCTCGCCTGCTGAACCCCAGACTGACCACCATTCGTTACCCGGTCTATGAAATGGGGGCTCTGGCGGCCCGTATTGTCATGCATCAGCTCGACAGTAAATTCGCCAGTGCCGACCAGCCGTTGCGATTTACCCCGCGCCTAATTGAACGACAGTCGGTTCGGGATGCAGCGCCGGTCGCGGTCTAGAACCAGGGCTTCAACTATGGAACAACGCCAGCAGATGATTGAATGGTTTGCCGAGCAGTTTGATCAGCGCGGCATCCGTTTTGACGAACCCCATCGCATGCACGACTTCGATGCGCCCGACAATCGTGCCTGCGAACGCCTGCTGGTCGAGGCCGATCGCCGCTTTCGGGTGCGCTTCAATCGTCCCATCGCCCCCATTGAACTGACAGAAGCGCTCTACAGCGCCTGCTACTACCAGCACCGTGCCGATCGAATGCTGCGTCAGCACTCACTGCTGGGCCGGCTGCGCGGCTGGATCGGTAGGGGCTAACGCCGCCCCCATGACTCCTGGCAGTAAATATCACTGTGATTAGCGAGTTTGGACGGTTACTTTATCGTTTCTATTTGTTTTCCTCGTAATAAGCCCTGTTTTTGGTGGTAAATTCAGTGCCACTCACCCGGCCTTTTTTTTCTATACTGATTTGGTCCCCAGCGTTCTTAAATAAAGACCACCCTAGCCATTGACGTACAGGAGAAGACCATGCGAGTTGGCGTCCCCAAAGAGATAAAAAACCACGAATATCGCGTCGGCCTGACCCCGACCGCTGTGCGCGAGCTGGTTCACAATGGCCATGAAGTCGCTGTCGAAACCCAGGCGGGTGCAGCAATCGGCTTCAGTAACGAAGAATATCAGGCCGCCGGTGCTCAAATACTGGACACAGCCGCCGGTGTATTCGACTGGGCTGAGATGATCGTCAAGGTCAAGGAGCCTCAGGCTGTCGAACGCAAGATGCTCAAACCGCATCACACCCTCTTTACCTATCTGCACCTGGCGCCGGATGTACCGCAAACCAACGATCTGATTGAATCGGGCGCCACCTGCATTGCTTATGAGACGGTTACCGATCGCTTCGGCCGCTTGCCCTTGCTGGCACCCATGTCGGAAGTGGCGGGTCGCATGTCTATTCAGGCGGGTGCCCATTGTCTGGAAAAAGCCCAGGGTGGTCGTGGTCTGTTGCTCGGGGGTGTGCCCGGTGTGGCACCGGCACTGGTCACGGTCATCGGCGGCGGTGTCGTTGGCCAGAACGCCATTGCCATGGCGGTTGGTCTGGGTGCGGACGTTACCGTCCTGGATAAAAGCATTGATACCCTGCGTGAGCTCGACAAGCAATACGGCAACAAGATCCGCACAGTCTACTCAACGCGTGAAAGTGTTGAGCAACATGTTCTGGAGGCCGATCTGGTGGTTGGCGCGGTGCTGATTCCCGGTGCAGCTGCACCGAAGCTGGTCACGGCCGATATGATCAAACGGATGAAGCCAGGCGCGGTGGTCGTGGATGTGGCCATCGACCAGGGCGGTTGCTTTGAAACCTCCAAAGCAACCACCCACGCTGAACCGACTTATGTCGTCGACGAAGTGGTGCACTACTGTGTTGCCAACATGCCGGGTGCCGTCGCCCGTACCTCGACCATGGCACTGAACCACGCAACCCTGCCGTTTACCCTGGCTCTGGCCAACAAAGGGGCCAAACAAGCCATGCAGGATGATGTTCATTTGCTCAACGGACTGAACGTCTGCCGTGGCAAAGTGACCTACAAGAGCGTGGCGGATGACCAGGGGCTTGAGTACCTGGCACCCAAAGACGCACTGGCGCTGCTATAACGCCGTTTACAAGCGAAAGTGCAAGCCTTAGGCTTGCCCTGAGCTTAAACAGGGGCGAACGCTAGCGTGATAGGGGTTTTTGATTCGGGCATTGGTGGCCTGACGGTATTGCAATGGATTCGTCAGCGGCTGCCACAGGCCGATTTGCTGTACCTTGCCGATCAGGCGTTTGCTCCCTATGGGGCCAAGTCTACCGAGTTGCTGCAACAACGCTGCGACCGCATTGCCGACTGGCTGATTGCCCAGGGCTGCACCGTATTGGTGGTCGCCTGCAACACAGCCACGGCGCATTGCGTTGATGCCCTGCGCCTGCGATTGCCGTTCGACATCATTGGTGTCGAGCCAGGTATCAAACCGGCTGCCCTCGGTACCCGCAGCGGCGCCATCGGCATTCTCGCCACCGAAAACACCCTGGCCTCCAGCCGCTACCAGCAGCTGGCTTCCCGTTTCAACCCCAACACCTGCGTCGTTAATCAGCCGTGCCCGGGCCTGGCCGATGCCATTGAACTGGGGCCGGATACCGAGCGGATCGACGCCATTCTGGCCCGGTGCACCAGCGCCATGACTGATGCCGGTGTCGATCGCGTGGTGTTGGGCTGTACCCATTATCCGCTGGTGAAAGACCGGTTGCAGCGGCTGCTGGGCAGCCAGGTGCAGTTAATTGATACCGGTGAGGCCATCGCCGGTGAAGTGGCCCGCCGGGCTGGCAGCGCCGAGTGGGGGCAGGGCAGCACTCGCTTGCTGACCACCGGGTCACTGCCGCGGTTACAACAGCTGATTGGCGCTTACCCGATGCTGAGCTCACATTTTCAGGCCAACCAGTGCGAGGCTACGCCCGATTTGTCGGGCTTGGCTCAGACCTCCGGTTCTTCCAGCGCATAGAGGTCGTCTTCCATGCGGGCATGATGCTCCTGCATCATGGCCAGTGCCTGGGCGATGGCCCGGTTATGCAAAGCCGGTTTAAGCGCTTCGATGAAATAGTCGATCACCGATTCGCATTCAAACTGCCCGAGTTCAATCTCAAGCTCCGTTTCAAACCAGCGTTTCGTCGATAAATTAAGCGATTCCCGTGCTTCCCGGGTCATCAGTGCCTGTGTCATGTCGTGCTGCTCCACTACGCCTTGGTAAGATTCCACCTTCGCAGAACGGTGTTTAGGGATCAAATGACTTTTAATTTGCGATATACTTCATCTTAAACGATTAAGAAAAGACTGTCTGGCAGTTCTCAACAGCCCGAGTCGAGGTCTCAATCGTTATGCTGGCCCGCAGTGCCCGCTAAAACCATAAAAACAAGAGAGCGCAACCATGAAAAACACAATGATTCCCTGTTTAGGGGCCGCCACAGTTGCGGCTGTCATATTGTCTGCCCCGGCATGGGCCGCGGAACTGACCATCGCCTGCGGTGCCGTTGGCATCGAACGCCAGGTTTGTATTGACGGCGCCAACCGCTGGGCCGAGCAGACCGGGCACAGTGTTGATGTCGTCGCCACACCCCAGTCCTCGACCGAGCGCCTGGCGATGTATCAGCTGTTGCTGCGCGAACGCCACAATACGGTCGATGTGTTTCAGATCGACGTGATTTGGCCGGGGTTGCTGGGTGAGTATTTGCTGGATCTATCGCCTTATGTGCCAGACACGGACGCTTTCTTCCCCAATTTAATGGCCAATAACACCGTTGATGGCCGGCTGATTGCGATGCCCTGGTACGTTGATACCGGCTTGTTGTATTACCGCAAAGATCTGCTCGAACGCTATGGTCACCCGGTACCCCAAACCTGGGATGAGCTGGAGACTATTGCCACCGACGTGCAGCTCGGAGAGCGTTCGCAGAACGGGAACTTCTGGGGGTATGTCTGGCAGGGCAGCGACTATGAAGGACTGACCTGCAATGTCATGGAATGGCTGGTCAGCAGCAATGCCGGAACCGTTGTCAACACTCAGGGCGTGGTGACGCTCGATAATGACCGTGCCGCCCGCATCATCGATCAGGCTGTCGGCTGGATCGATACCATTTCGCCGCCCGCCGTACTGGAGTACCAGGAAGAAGACGCCCGGGCGCAGTTCGAGGCGGGCAACGCCTTGTTTATGCGCAACTGGCCCTACGCCTGGCGCCTAGCCAACGAGCCCGAGTCGGCGGTGTCCGGGAACGTGGGTGTTACGGTGTTGCCGCAAGGCGACTCGGGCATGCCCAGTGGGGCCCTGGGAGGCTGGCAGCTGGCTGTAACCGAGGCCACACGCTACCCAGAACTGTCTGCCGACCTGGTGCGGTTTCTGACCAGCGAGTCCGAGCAGCGCCGGCGCGCCGAATTCGGGTATCTGCCGACCCGGTCGGCGCTGTATAACGAGCCGGAACTGACGCAGGGCAACGCTGTGTTTGAACCCGTTGGCCGGGCGCTGGAAAACGTGGCGGTGAGGCCCTCATCAGCCACCGGTCGTACTTACAAGTACGTCTCTCGCTATGTGTCCGGTGAAATACACGAGGTATTGCGCGGCACCAAGACGACCACTGACGCCCTGGCGTCCATTACCGACCGCATTGTTGAACGCGGCCTTGGTGATTTGCAGCGACCCTGACTTAACCTGTGCGGGTCGACCGGCTGGCTGAAAGTCACATTCTGTCCGGTTGACCTTGTATTCCTGGCCCTTAGACCTGACTAGACGGGAATCGATCAGGAGAATTGCCCGTGAGTTCACCCCAAGACCCTCAGGTCATCGCCGACGCTACTGAGCCGTCTGCCGCAAGACACCCCGGTACCGCGCCCGGGTCTGGCCCGGTATCTGCCGCCATCCCCTTCGGATTCCTGGCCCAGCTGTGGCCTTATCTGAAACGTTATCGTCATTTAATGCTGGGCGCCGCTGCGGCCCTGTTGCTTACCTCGGGCCTGACGCTGGCACTGGGGCAGGGCGTACGCCTGGTGATCGATCAGGGCATACTGGCTGAATCACTCGGTGCCCTGAATCGCACCCTGGGGTTTGTGATGGTGCTGGTTGTGGCCATGGCCGTGGGTACCTTTGTTCGGTTTTACCTGGTTACCTGGCTCGGTGAACGCGTCTCGGCGGACTTGCGAGCCGATGTTTTTGCCCACCTGGTGCACATGCATCCGAGCTACTTTGAAGAAAACGCCAGTGGCGACATCATGTCGAGACTGACAACAGATACCACCCTGCTGCAGTCCATTATCGGGTCTAGCCTGTCGTTTGCCTTGCGTAACGCACTGACGGTGACCGGTGGCCTGATTATGTTGCTGATCACTAATCTCAAGCTGTCTTTGGTCGTGCTGCTGGGTGTGCCTGCGGTGCTGATTCCCGTGCTGTACATGGGCAAGCAAGTGCGCCAGCTCAGCCGGCGCAGCCAGGACACTGTCGCCGACGTAGGCAGTTACGCTGGCGAGATCATCCGCCAGATCAAAACCGTGCAAAGCTATGCCCGTGAGCCCTTCGAAAAGGCGGCCTTTCAGGTGGAAGTTGATGCCGCATTGGACGTTGCCCGCCAGCGCATTCGTCAGCGCAGCATCCTGATGGCCGTCGTTATTCTGCTAGCCTTTACCGCCATCGCGGCCATGGTCTGGGTTGGTGGGTACGACGTCATGACGGGCACGATGACCGGAGGTGAATTGGCTGCCTTTGTGTTCTACGCCGTTATGGTGGCCTTTGGTGTCGCCGGGGTGTCGGAGGTTTATGGCGAAGTGCAGCGGGCGGCGGGTGCCACCGAGCGCCTGATGGAATTGCTGGCAGAGCCCTCGATCATCGTATCGCCCGCTGAAGCCGGGCCTCTCGACCAGGAAGCCGAGCATCACCTGACCCTGAACAACGTCAGCTTCAGTTACCCGAGCCGGCCTGAAACCAATGCGCTGAGTGAGGTAAGCCTGGCCGTAAAACGCGGCGAGACAGTGGCGCTGGTCGGCCCGAGTGGCGCGGGCAAATCCACCCTGTTCGAGCTGCTGTTGCGCTTTTACGACCCACAACAGGGCTCGGTCACCCTGCTGGGGCAGGATGTCCGGGAATTGCCATTACCCGAATTGCGCCAGCACATCGGCCTGGTACCTCAGCAGCCCGTGCTGTTTAGCAACGACGTCTGGCACAACATCCGCTATGGGCGGCCCGACGCGTCCGATGCCGAGGTACTGGCGGCCGCCAAAGCAGCCAACGCCATGGCGTTTATTGAAGCCTTGCCACAGGGGTTTGCCAGCGACCTGGGTGAGGCCGGGGTGCGACTCAGTGGCGGCCAAAAGCAACGCCTGGTCATCGCCCGGGCCATTTTGAAAGACCCCGATCTGCTGCTGCTCGACGAGGCCACCAGTGCCCTAGATGCAGAAAGCGAATATCAGGTTCAGCAGGCGCTGGAGAAACTGATGAAACAACGCACCACCCTGATCATCGCGCACCGGCTGGCGACGGTTCAGGGGGCCGATCGAATCGTTGTGATGGATCAGGGACGCATCGTTGCTGAAGGCACGCACACCCAGTTGCTGACACAGTCTCCCCTCTACCGTCGGTTGGCCGAATTGCAGTTCGGACAGACCCTGTCGGTGAACGAAAATGAAGTCATTGCCAACAACTGACGGGGAAATGTCGGGAATTGATCAGAAAACAGCGCCTACAGGCGCTTTTTTTTTGAACGCTGGTTTTACCATCGAGACGTACTCGCATAACCAATTACGATAACAATGTTGCGAGTAGTGTGACTGTCAATGGGTTGTATGGAGCGTGTCAGTGCGTTAGTCTTTAGTGCACGAAACGTTAGTAGGGTGGTTTACACTCCCCCCCAACGTGCGACCTGTCAGCGACAAACAACCGTTGTAGCGCCCGGCCCTGAGTGTTTGTCGAACCAGAGCCGTGCAGTCGATAGTCGCCACGTGTGTTGTATGTAAACGGGATTGTCAGTGTTCACAACTGCGCTAATGGCCTCCGTTTGCCTTAACTCTTGATCCCAATCTGACAGTAGGGAACCTTTATGACAGAAAATACCGACATGATACCGCCCGATGGGCGAGTCGATGCCATCGACACCGACTACCAGATCGGTCAGGACAACATCAAAATGAATATCGGGCCTTTCGGGCTCGATATTCATAACCGTGTTTTCCTGATTTCCGGCCTCTCAGTCGTTGCCTTCGTTATTCTGACGCTGGCATTCCAGACGAGTGTGGGCCCCATGTTCAGCAATTTGCGGAATTGGCTGACGGGCAACCTCGACTGGTTCTTCCTGATATCCGGTAACATTTTCGTTCTGGTGTGTCTGTTTCTGATCGTATCGCCCATGGGCAAGGTGCGCATTGGCGGTACCGACGCAACACCGGATTACAGCTACCTTGGCTGGTTCTCAATGCTGTTTGCCGCCGGCATGGGCATTGGTCTGATGTTCTACGGCGTCTCCGAGCCCATGTCGCACTTCAGCTCGTCTTTGGGTGGCATAGCGACCGAAGGCGGCGTTCGTACCGACTGGGCGCCTCTAGGTGGCGCTGAAGGTGATGCAGCGGCTGCACAACGGCTGGGCATGGCCGCAACGATCTATCACTGGGGTCTTCACCCCTGGGCGATTTACGCCGTGCTGGCACTGGCGCTGGCCCTGTTTTCGTTCAACAAAGGGCTGCCACTGACCGTACGGTCCATCTTCTACCCGCTGCTCGGCGAGCGCGTCTGGGGCTGGCCGGGGCATGTCATCGACATTCTTGCTGTGTTCTCGACACTGTTCGGTCTGGCAACCTCACTGGGTATTGGCGCTTCGCAGGCCAGTGCAGGCCTGAATTATCTGTTTGGCGTACCGATGGGGGCGACGACGGAGGTCCTGCTGGTGATGGGCATTACCGCCATTGCACTGGTGTCGGTTGTGGCCGGTCTCGATGCCGGGGTTAAGCGCTTGTCTGAAATCAACATGAGCCTGGCGGTTCTGTTGTTGCTGTTCGTCATTCTGGTCGGTCCTACTCTGGCTATTCTGACCGGCTTCGTCGGCAACCTCTGGGGGTATGTACAGAATATCCCGGCTCTGTCGATGCCGTTCGGACGTGAAGACGACAACTTCAGACAAGGCTGGACAGCCTTCTACTGGGCCTGGTGGATTTCCTGGTCACCGTTCGTTGGCATGTTCATCGCGCGGGTATCACGTGGTCGTACCGTTCGTGAATTTATGGTCTCGGTTCTGCTGATCCCGTCTGCGGCGTGTGTTCTGTGGATGACTGCTTTCGGCGGCACCGCCATCAGCCAGTTCGTCAACGATGGTTATGAAGCTGTCGCCAACTCTGGCCTGGAACTGCAACTGTTCGCCATGCTCGACGTACTGCCCCTGGCGCAGATCACTTCCTTCATCGCCATTGTGCTGGTCATCGTCTTCTTCGTGACCTCATCCGACTCCGGCTCCCTGGTGATCGACACCATCACCGCCGGTGGCAAGGTGAACGCCCCAACACCGCAGCGCGTGTTCTGGGCTACCTTTGAAGGCCTGGTCGCCATCGCTCTGATTTTGGGGGGTGGGCTGACGGCTCTGCAGGCCATGTCCGTCTCGACGGGCGCGCCTTTTACCATTGTGTTGCTGCTCTGCTGTGTCTCCCTGTTTAAAGGGTTAGCCAGCGAACCACGCAGCTAAGTGGATAGGCAGAAATAAAAAAAGCGACCTTCGGGTCGCTTTTTTTTGGCCTGTTGTCAGGTTTTAGTCGCTACCCAACACATCCACCATAAGGTCAGCCGACAGATCCTCCAGACCCTGAATCACACTGTCGAGGCTTTGTTCGTCGGTTAACCCCAATTCCAGCTCGGCTCGGAACAACACCCCACCGCTCATCGACGCCGGTTCGACATCGGTATGAACATCCACAAGATTGATGTTCATCGCCGCGAGCTTGCGAGTAACTTCCGCGACAATACCCGTGCGATCATTGCCGACTACCGCGATGCGGTGATGGTGCAGTGTGGTGTCTTCGCTATCGCCCACTTCAATCTGAATCGACAAGCCTTTGCTGCCGAGAGCCTGAGTGCTGGCCCGCAACGTCTCCAACTGGCCGGCATCAAGATTGACCCGAACAATGCCGGCAAAGCGACCGGCCATGGTCGCCAACCGGCTCTCCTGCCAGCTACCGCCGGCATCGGCTACCGCAGAGGCAACTTGCTCGACAATGCCGGGGCGGTCTGATGCCATGATGCTGAGAATAATTTCCATAAGTGCTCCTTAGATATTATTTGACCATCAGCCGGATTTTGGCGGCCCGAGATAGTTGGGTGAGAGGTTCAGTGAATTTAACCTGTCGCCAAGTGTTGGCTGCTGGGTATGGCTATCCGGGGTAGTCCGCAGCATGGATGCTGCGGCCTAGGCCCGAGACGTCGGACCGCCAGGACGGATCTACGCCGACCCCGGATAGCCATACCCAGTGGCCGACACGAGCTCCAGCCACAGACTCAATTCGACGTGAGCAACCACCAGCCCTAAATATAGCTTTCCATACTTGGACACGAGCAGAACAGATTGCGATCACCCCAGACGTCGTCAACCCGGTTTACGCTCGGCCAGTATTTGGCCTGGCTGACCCAGCGCCTTGGGAAGATGGCCGTTTCCCGGCTGTAGGGGCGCTCCCAGGTGCCGATCAGATCGGCCTGGGTATGAGGGGCGTTGACCAGCGGGTTATTGTCGGCCGGCCACTCACCCGAGGCTACAGAATCAATTTCCGCCCGAATGCAGACCATGGCATCGACGAACCGGTCGAGTTCGGCTTTGCTTTCGCTTTCTGTCGGTTCAACCATGAAGGTGCCCGGCACCGGAAAACTCATGGTTGGGGCGTGGAAACCGAAATCCATCAGCCGTTTGGCAATATCGACCTCAGTGATGCCAGTGGCCGCCTTGAGCGGGCGCAAATCAAGGATGCATTCGTGGGCGACACGGTCATTGCGGCCGGTGTAGAGAATCGGGTAGTGCGGCTTCAACTGCTGCGCCAGGTAGTTGGCATTCAACAAGGCCACCTGAGTCGCCGTGCGCAAACCTTGCGCGCCCAGCATGCGAATGTACATCCAGGAAATGGGCAGAATGGAACTGCTGCCAAAGGGCGCCGCTGAGACTGCGCCCTCAGCGGCCAGACCGGTCGCATTGGCCATCACACTGTGACCGGGTAGATAGTCCGCCAGGTGTGATCTCACGCCAATCGGCCCCATGCCCGGGCCACCGCCACCATGGGGAATCGCAAAGGTCTTGTGTAAATTCAGGTGAGCCACATCTGCACCGATGTCAGCCGGGCGGGTCACGCCGACCTGAGCGTTCAGGTTGGCACCGTCCATATACACCTGGCCACCGGCCGCATGCACAGCATCGCACAGGGCCTTAACGCCTTCCTCATAAACGCCGTGGGTCGAAGGGTAGGTGATCATCAGGCAGCTGAGTTCATCGCCCGCAGCGGCGATCTTCTTCTGCAGATCCTCGGCGACCACATTGCCCGCCTCATCGGTCTTAACGACCACCACCGTCATGCCCATCATCTGTGCCGAGGCCGGATTGGTGCCGTGGGCTGACTGCGGAATCAGGCAGATGTGGCGACCTTCCTGCCCCTGGGCTTCCTGATAGCGACGGATCGCCAGCAATCCCGCGTATTCGCCCTGAGCGCCCGAGTTAGGCTGCATGCTGATCGCATCGAACCCGGTAATGGCGCGCAACATGGTATCCAGCTCCTCCAGCAGCACCCGGTAACCCTTGGTCTGGGCACGGGGCGCGAAGGGGTGAATGCGCGCAAATTCCGGCCAGGAGACCGGAATCATCTCTGCCGTCGCGTTCAGCTTCATGGTGCAGGAACCCAGCGAAATCATGCTGTGGGTCAGCGTCAGGTCGCGGTTCTCAAGCCGCTTCAGGTAGCGCAGCATCGCCGTTTCGCTGTGATGACTGTTGAACACCGGGTGGGTCAGGTAATCCGATTCGCGCTCCAGTGTCTCTGGCATAAAGGTGGTGCCATGTTCGGTGATCTGGGCGTCGATGTCGGCCACATTGAAATCGTGGTCACCCATCAATACATCGAACAGGTCTTCCACATCTTCCCGGCTAGTGCATTCGTGCAAACTGACGCCCAGGGTGCCTGCCGCATCTTCGCGCAGGTTGATCTGCTTGGCAGCAGCCCGCTCCAGAATCAGTTCGCGGTTGCCCTGGGGGTCAATGGTCAGGGTGTCGAAAAAGTGGCTGTTAACGATGTGAATGCCTTTGGCTTCCAGCCCTTCGGCCAGAATGCCGGTCAGCCGGTGAATGCGCTGGGCGATGCGTTTCAGACCTTTGGGGCCATGGTAGACCGCATAAAACCCGGCCATGTTGGCCAGCAATACCTGGGCGGTGCAGATGTTTGAATTAGCCTTTTCACGGCGAATATGCTGTTCACGTGTTTGCAGTGCCATGCGCAACGCTGGTTTGCCATGGGTGTCTTTGGAAACGCCGATCAGCCGGCCGGGAATGTTGCGTTTGAACTCATCGCGCGTGGCAAAAAAAGCGGCATGAGGGCCGCCATAACCGAGCGGCACACCAAAGCGCTGGGAGTTACCCAGCACAATGTCGGCCTGCATCTCGCCGGGTGATTTGAGCATCAGCAGGGCCATCAGGTCAGTCGCCACCACCGCCAGCGCGCCTTTGGCGTGCAGGGCCTCAATCACCGGCTCCGGATCGCGAATCTCGCCATTGGCACCCGGGTATTGCAGCAAGGCGGCGAACACCGGGTGCTCGGCTGCCTGCTCCAAGGGCCCGGTCATCACGTCGAAGCCCATGTAACGGGCGCGTGTTTTGATCACTGCCAGCGTCTGCGGCAATACGTTTTCATCGACATAGAAAACGTTGCCCGGCGCCTTGCGCAAACAGCGGTGCGCCATCGCCATGGCTTCCGCCGCTGCGGTGGCTTCATCGAGCAGTGAGGCATTGGCCAGAGGCATGCCGGTCAAATCACTGATGGTTTGCTGGTAGTTAATCAGTGCTTCCAGGCGGCCCTGGGCAATTTCCGGCTGGTAGGGTGTGTATGCGGTATACCAGCCCGGGTTCTCCAGCACGTTGCGGGCAATGACATTGGGCGTCAGAGTGTCGTGATAGCCAAGCCCAATGTAGCTTTTGAACACCTTGTTCTGGCGTGCCATGGCGTGCAGGTAATCGAGTGCATCCTGTTCGCTGGTGGCGCGTTCGATGTTCAGGTCCGAGTTCAGGCGAATGGCACCGGGCACAATCTGTTCAGTCAGGTGATCCAGGCTGTCGGCGTCGACAGCGTCAAGCATGGCCGCTTGCTCACCAAGGCCTGGGCCAATGTGGCGGCGAATGAATTCGTCGGTACTTTCCAGATCATCGAGGGAAAAGGGTGCGGTCATGGTGCTCGCTCTCGGTCCAGTAGGGCGGGATGGGGCGTGCCGGTTCCGGCAGGCACGCCCTGATACGGGGTCGTTAACGCGGCCCGCAGAGCCGCAGCAAGATCAGTCTTCGGCGCATTGGTCCTGGTAGGACTCGGCGTCCATCAGATCTTTCAGCTCACCCGGGTCCTGCATTTTCACTTTGAAAAACCAGCCGTTCTCGTAAGGGTCTTCGTTGACCTGTTCCGGCGCATCTTCCAGCGATTCGTTCACCGCGATGACAGTGCCGGTCACCGGCGTATAGATGTCGGAGGCCGCTTTTACCGATTCAACCACTGCAACCGGGTCACCGGCAACGATTTCGGCGCCCACTTCCGGCACTTCCACAAAAACCACATCGCCCAGTTGTTGCTGGGCAAAATCGGATACGCCAATGGTAATGATATCGTCACCTTCGTCACGGACCCATTCGTGGGAGGCGGCATATTTCAAATCGGCTGGAATAGTACTCATGGAATAACCCTTTGGTCTCGGATCGTCACGGATCATGGTTTACAGGCATGGGTAAAGCAGAGCAGGCAGTGACCTGACCCCGAGTTACCGGAATTGTTGCGTAATTTAGCAGCCTGAATGCGAAACAGCCACCGCTGGTTTTGCAGGCAGGGAGTCAAACTCTTTGGGATTTTGAATTGGCCACGGATGCAAGCGGCGGTTGCCGGGGATGCCCCTGTGGGGTAGTCCGCAGCAGGGACTAAAACGCCAGGAGCGTTTTAGCATGAGCTAAGCGAGCCCGAAGGGTGAATCCCATGGATGGGATTCATATGCTGCGGTCTAGGCCCGAGACCGGGGTGCCGGACCAGACGTACCGCCATTGACGGATTTACGCCGACCCCACAGGGCCATCCCCGGCGGCCGGCGCGTAAAATTGCCACCAAACCAGAACTACTTGAGGGTCGGAGGAGTAGGTGCCTGGGGTGGGGTGCGCATTGCGGGCTTGTGGCTGATGTAGATGCGCTCTGCCTTCATGATCCGGATCAGCAGCCAGGAGGATTCCAGCGCCGCCTCACTGGCCTCGGCCTTCAACTCGCGCAGGGTGCGGTCGTTGAGGTTTTCTTCACTGAAAGCGAACTCTATCAGTTCATCTTCGCTGATCAGATTCTTGCCAAGGATGATGGCGGCCATGCTATACGCTCGGTTGGTCAGTGCTTGAAAGAGCTATCGGCGGATAATCGCCATTGTTTAGTGGTCTTCTGCCAATCTGTGAACTCTATCAGGAATCCTTCTTACGATGACGCGATTGCCACAGCACTTCCTGGGAGCCATCGGCCCGGGCAAGCTGCCGTGCCAGCACGAAAAACAGGTCTGACAGGCGGTTCAGGTACTGCTGGGCCAGCACATGGCCTTCTGCTTCCTGGCGGTTGAAGGCCACCAGCGTCCGTTCCGCCCGGCGGCAGGTGGCGCGGGCCAGGTGGCAGCGGCTGGCGGCTTCGTTGCCACCCGGCAGAATGAAGTTTTTCAGCGGCGGCAGGTGCTCGTTGATGCGGTCGATGTGGTCCTCCAGATCACTGATCAGCGCTGCGTCGAGCAGTTCATAGCCGGGCATGGCCAGTTCACCGCCCAGGTCAAACAGGTCGTGTTGAATCTGGCTGAGCATCGGGTATTCACTGTGCTGGTCTCCCAGGCAGACCATCAGAAAGCCGACCAGGCTGTTCAGTTCATCGATGTCACCCATAGAGGCAATGCGACCGCTGTCTTTGGGCACACGCCCATCCATGCCGAGGCCAGTGTCGCCGGCGTCGCCGGTGCGGGTGTAAATCTTGGAAAGTCGGTTACCCATGGTGGTGTCGGTCCTTGCGGTTGGTATTGGTTTAAGCTCGCTGACGTTAGCGAGCCTCTTTAAAGGGGTGGCTGGTCTGCATCGGTATCGGCAGCCGGGCCAGGAACGTCATCGGCTGTTATTACCTGTTCAAGCGTTTGTTTGACCAGCGGATCGGTCAGCGGAAGCGACAGAATGAACCGGGCGCCCTGGCCCACGGTCGATTCGACCTGCAACCGGCCGTGGTGATGGGTGGTGATGATAAAGAAACTCACCGACAAACCAAGGCCCGTGCCCACACCCACATCCTTGGTGGTGAAAAACGGTTCAAAAATGCGTTTTCGGGTAGGTTCATCCATGCCGATGCCGTTGTCGGCCACTTCGATCACGCAATGATCGTCCTGCACGTATTGCCGTATCTGGATGATGCCCTCATCAATGTCATTCAAGGTGTCGAACCGCTCGCGGATCGCCTGGGCGGCGTTCTTCATCAGGTTCAGCAACACCTGTTCGAGTTCGGTCATCACGCAGGGCACTTCAACCTCGGGCGATCGAAAATCCTGATCGACGAACAGATGCTGTTTGCGATACCCGGATTTCAGATTGAAGTCGTTCAGGGCAATGTTGATGGCCTGGTCGAGTAATTGGCCGATGGGGTAGGGCTGCAGCAAACGGTCGCTGTCGCGGCTGAACTGAAGCATGTTGGTGACGATGCGTGACGCCCGCAAGCCAGATTCGGAAATGTTGGTCAGGAACTTGGGTACATCCCGTGTGGCGAGGTATTGCTGCATCAGTTCCAGGTTCAGCCCCAGGCTGGACGCCAGTTCACGGTTGCGTTTGAGGGCCGGGTCGAGCCGTCGTTCAATGTTCTGTGCATTCTGAACAATGGCTCCCAGCGGGTTATTGATTTCATGGGCCATGCCTGCGGCCAAGCCCCCAACCGACATCATTTTTTCGGTTTGTACCATCACTTCTTCAAGCTTGAACTGCTCGGTTACGTCATCCAGCCGAATCACCGCCCCCTGAGAATCGGTCTGTTGCAGCGGGTAAACCACCAGGTCGACGCGGATGGGTTGCTCGGCTGTTTGCAGTTCAAGATTGTGCCGGCTTTGCACTTTGTGCCGGGTCAGCGCCAGCAGAATCAGATCCTGATGCTGGCCCAGAAACGGGAAGGCCTCCTGCAGCGAAAGCCCAATGGCCTGCTCCGGGCGGGTGCCACTGATCAGCGCCGCCTCGGTATTCCACTGGGTGACGATCAGCTTCTCGTCCACGGCGATCAGCGCTGACGGCATGGAATTGATGATGGCGTTCAGGTAATTCTGAAACTCGGTCAGCCGGCGTTCAACCCGGTGGCGTACCTGCACCTCGAACTCCAGCTTGTGCATGGCCTTCTGCGCCGCCTCGGCCATGGCTTCCGACTCTTGTCCGGCCAGGGTGGCCCGGTCACGTTCTGCCTTCAGATCGGCCTCGCGTCGCGCCATTTGATCGAGCATGGCATTGAACGCGTCAACCACCTTGCCCAGTTCATCCTGGTGGTGTTTTTTTGCCCGCAGCGTCACATTGGAGGTCGCCGTTACCTGGTTCGACACCAGCATCAACTGGTTCAATGGGTTGAGAAAATGCCGGCGGAAAATCTGCAGCAACACGGCCGAACCCAGAATGGAAATCACCACAATCAGGCACATCACCACCAGCGGATGCAGGTGCTGGCCCGAGAAAAAGACAAAGCCAATGCTCAGACTGCTGACAACGGTGATCCCGAGTAACCACCAGAGAATACGCCCCAGCAGGGTCGGTGATGCATAGGCCATGCAGGCTCCTTGGTATGCGGTTAAGGCGCTGTCGGTTACGCGCTCGTCAGCGAATCAGCGGGTGCAGGCGAATCACCGCCTGGTACCAGTATTGCAAACGTGGCGCCGCCAGGCCATGCCGATCGGCGGCACAGAGCAAAGGGCCCAGAATCGAATCGACCTCGGTTTCCCGCCCGGCCTCGATGTCTGTCAGCATCGACGACCGGTTGCGCCCCGTCGCTTTGGCCACCATCACCACCCGTTCGGCAAGATCCGATGGCAATTGAACGTCACTGGCCCGCGCAATCTGTTGAATTTCAGCGCACAACAGCTCTACTTCACCGACCCATTCCAGCTCGGCCAGGGCGCCGTTCAGGCACTGTTGCACCGCCGTAATCGGGTTTATCACGGCATTGATCGCCAGTTTACGCCAAAGCACCGCCGTAATATCAGTCTCCCAGTGCAATTCCAGCGGGCCCGCCTGATTCACCAGTTTGCGCCCCCACTGTTCGGTCTCATCAGTAACGGGATACTGCGCCGGGTTTCCAATCCGGGTTTCCCCAACCCCGGTGTGCCGAACCCGCTGACCAAACCGGCCCGCGCCTTCTGTCGTCGACGCCCACAGTACCCGTCCCGGCAGCTGTTGGCTGAGCCAGGCCTGTAGGCCCAGGCCATTGCACAGAATCAGCCAGGGAATATCAGAAAGTCTTGGAATGAGGGGCAAAGTAGCGCGTTCAACCTGAGTGGCCTTGCAACACACCAGTACGGCATCGATACCATCGAGCGAGTCGGTCAGTGACCACCGTAGCGGATGAGTTTCTCCGTCGGATTCAACGTAGCCAGGCAACGACAAGCCCGAACGGTGGGCATACACCTTAATGGTTGCGTGTTTTTGCAGTGACCAGGCCATCAGGCTGCCGATGGCGCCGGGGCCAATCAGAAGGATGGTTGCCATATCGTCGTGTCCCTACCGGGTGAGCGCATATGGTAACGCTAGCGCACCTCCCAAGGCGACATTGGTGGACCTAACGCTGGTTTCAAAATTGACTGAGGTACCCGCAGCGGACGATAGCCACCAAAAGAGGCCTGGCCAGAGTCAGGCGCTTTGTCCGTTTTGCCACACATGCATGGCATGGCGCTGTTCTACGGGAATCTTCTGTAACCGCACCAGCGCCTGCTCCAGCATCCATTCTGCCGAGGCGGGCAGGGGCTGGGAGGCATCGGCCAGGTCGAGCTGAATGCAGCCCGTCAGTGACACAAAGCCGGACGTTGTCGAATAGGCGCGGGTGAACAAGGCATCGTACAGGCGTCGAATCAGTTTCTGCGTCGCCACATTGCCGCCCGTGGAATGCAACAGCACGCCAATGATGTTCTCGCCAAGCCGGGCTGTGTCATCGAGTGGACGGGTGTGTTCAGTAAGGCGGCTGCAGGCCTCGCGAATCAGCTCATTGCGTAAGGCCCGGCCGCCCTGGGTGGCCAGTTCACCGAGATTATCGATCCGGCACAGAATCAGCCCCATTTGTCCGGTACGCCCTTTAATGTGAACCAGCGTCCGGTCCAGTTGATGGCGCAGGTGCTGCGAATTGCCAAGCCCGGTTGTAGCATCGAGCCGGTTCATGCGGGTCACCGCCCGGAACTGGTCTTTCAACTGACGCTCACGGGAGATCAGTGAGTTATGCAGGCGCGACAACCGCTGACCGGCATGAACCCGGGCCAGTAACTGGGTTTTCAGGTGGGTTTTGCCAATGAAATCATCGACGCCCTTGGCAAAAGCTTCTTGCAGGGCTTCGTCGTTCTCCTTGGCGGTCAGCAACATCACATAGGTGAAGCAGCCTCGTCGCCGGTCCAGTTCGCGAACCAGCTGAGTCAGTTCCAGGCCATCCATGCCCGGCATCAACCAGTCGGCCAGCATCAGCTCGGCCGGGCGCTGTTTCAGCGCGTCCAGTGCATCAATGGCGTTGTCGGCAATGCGAATGTCGCGAAACCCGGCATTGACCAGCATGCGCTGGATGATCGCGCTGCTGAACTTGGTGTCGTCGACGATCATGATAGCGGTATCATGCGTCCCACTGGGGGGCAGCCCCGGGTGCTCCGGGCCTTTGGGTGTGTCTGACATGTCCATATATCCTTGTTGTCATCGCGCATACTGCGCACGATCCGACTGCTGCAGCCTCCGCCGTATTAAAGTGGGCGGCCACGTCCTTTATAAGAAGCCTTTACAAAAAGGTTACAACCTTAATGCCAGCAGTATAAAGGTCGGCGTTGAGGTTGGACAACCATTGTTTGAGTCGGCACCATTCGTTATCAGAACAGACCCAACCCGGCTAAGATGCCAGAGGTCTTGAAAAACGCCATATCAGGAGGTGAGGATGGAAGTCGAGCATCTGGAGATACGTGATCAGCTCAGGCGGTTCGCCCCGTTTGACCAGCTTCCGGATGAATGGCTCGACACCCTGGCCAGCCAGATCGAAATCGGCTACTTCAAAGCCGGTTCCGACATCATGGTCAGAGGCGAAGAGGTCACCTACCTGCACATTATCCGCAGTGGGGCGGTCGAGTTGTACCGCAGTAATGGCGAACTCTATAACCGCCTCGCCGAGGGCGACATTTTCGGTCAGTGGGGCCTGCTGATGAATCGCCCCGTGCGTTTTCCGGCGCGTGCGATAGAGGACACCCTCATCTACTTTGTCGCCAAAGATCTGTTCGACCGGCTCTGGGAGTCGAGTGAAACCTTTGCCGAATTCGTCGAGGTTGAAGATCAGTCTCGCCTGCGCGCCGCCGTCAATCAGCAACAAAATACCGATCTGATGACTTCCCGGGTGTACAAACTGCTGTCGCGCTCGGCGGTTATGTTGCCGCAGACTGCGACGCTGCACGAAGCTGCACTGGCCATGACCGAAGAGGGTGTCTCTTCCCTGGTGATTACCGATCCGGATCATCCCGAACAGGCGGGTTTCATGGTCGGCATCATTACCGATCGCGACCTTCGTACCCGCGCCCTGGCGGAACGACTGGGCTACGACACGCCGGTCAGTCAGTTCATGACCACCGAACTGATCACCATCGATGCCAAAGCCTTTGTATTCGATGCCATGCTCAGCATGCTGCGCCACAACGTGCACCATTTGCCGGTGTTACGCCAGCGCAAGCCCGTGGGTGTGCTGGCATTGTCCGATATCATTCGCTACGAATCCCAGAGCAGCCTCTATCTGGTTAGCCAGATTCATCGCCAGCCAAGCAGAAAAGACCTGAGCAGCCTGATGCCCGACGTTCGGGCCACCTTCATTCGCATGGTGAACGAAGGCGCTACCAGCCACATGATCGGCAGCGCCATCGCCGGAATTGGTCGCAGTTTCACACAGCGCCTGCTGGAACTGGGCGAGGAAGAATTTGGCCCGCCACCGGTACCCTATTGTTTTCTGGCGCTGGGCTCCATGGCGCGGGATGAGCAATACGTCGTCACCGATCAGGATAACGCCATGATCCTCAGCGACGACTTCAACCCGGACGAACACGACGATTACTTCGCCAAGCTCGCAGCCTACGTCAGTGATGGTCTGGCAGAGTGCGGTTACGAATACTGCAAAGGCGGCATCATGGCCACCAACCCCCAGTGGCGACAGCCGCTGTCCGTCTGGCGCGCCTACTTCAAAGACTGGATCGACAACCCCGACCCCCAGGCCTTGCTCAACAGCTCCATATTTTTCGACCTGGACGGCATTCACGGCGAAACAGCCCTGGCCGAGACCCTCAAGGTTGATGTCGCCAGCCGGGCTCAGCGCAGCCCGAGATTCCTGGCTTGCCTGGCACGCAACGCCCTCAACCGAACACCACCGTTGGGTTTTTTCCGAACCTTCGTTATGGAAAACGACGGCAAGCACAACAAGTCCATTAACCTGAAGCGACGCGGTACCGCACCGCTGAGCGACGTTATACGGGTTCACGCTCTGGCGGCGGGCTCTACCGCCCAGAACTCCTTCAACCGGCTCGATGCCATTGCCGAATCCCGCATTCTGGGTCACAGCAACGGTGACGACCTGCGCGACGCCATGGAATACATTTCCATTGTACGTGCCCGACACCAGGCGCTTGACCTGGAATCCGAACAGGAACCCGACAACAACGTTGAACCCGAGAACATGACGGTCTTCGAACGACGCAACCTTAAAGACGCCTTTCAGGTCATTAGCAACGCCCAGAAGTACCTGCGAATGCGGTATCAGGTGAATCGGGTGTGAGCTTTTTTGTTCCCCGAGACCGTGACACACCAGAGGCCAGGCCCGACTGGCCTGCCTGCTTCAACGCCTGGGCAGACCAGGTCAGGCACCCGGAATTGCAGCGCTTTTACCGGGCAGGGACCGTCGCGGCCGACTGTCCGGTAAACGAAGTGCCCTTTGTTGCCCTCGATGTGGAAACCACCGGCCTGAACGCAGATCGCCATGCCATTCTCAGCGTCGGCCTGGTTCCTTTTACCGTAAAACGCATCTCGGTAGCGGAAAGCCGGCACTGGGTTGTAAAGCCCCGACTGCCACTGATTCAACAGTCAATTCAGTTCCACGGCATCACCCACACCGACATAAAAAACGCCCCCGACATGGCCGAGATTCTGCCTGGTCTGCTCGACTGCCTGGCCGGGCGAGTTGCTGTGGTGCACCATAGGGCCATAGAGCGATCCTTTATGGATGTCGTCGTCAAAGCCCGCTGGAACGAAGGCCTGCAATTTCCAATGGTCGATACCATGGCCATAGAGGCAATGCTGCACCGCGACAAACCCCGAAGCCTCTGGGCCCGCCTGACCAACCGCCGGCCCGTCTCCATCCGCCTATCGGACAGCCGTATACGCTACGGCCTGCCGCATTACCCACCTCACAATGCCCTCACGGATGCTCTGGCCACGGCCGAACTGTTTCAGGCCCAATGTGCCTATCATTTTGAACCAGACACTCCCATTTCCGATCTGTGGTATTAGCCGGGTGATGTTTTCCCACTGAACCCAATGTCGGCTAACGAGTAAGCAATCTGTGAAATTGAGCGGTGGCTACGCAACAAGTGCCGGGTGCCAGATAGGCCTGTCCGGGGTTGTCTGAGGCATGGATGCCGAAGCCTAGGCCCCAGGGAAGGGTTCACGCCGGCCCCGGACAGGCCTATCTGGTACCCGGCACGAACGAAAGGCACAGAAAAAATTTAACTCCCCAGGTGTTGAAATGAAAATTTGTCGGCCCCATTAACGGTGAGCATTGGCATTCCGGGGCCGTTCAGTATCGAACAGACCCGAATTCACAACAAAACTCCCACTATGTGTTTTAGGAGATTGGATCCATGAAAATTCGTCCTTTGCATGATCGCGTCGTAGTACGCCGCAAGGAACAGGAAGAAAAGACGGCTGGTGGCATCGTGCTGCCCGGTTCTGCCAAAGAAAAGCCCTCTCAAGGCGAAGTCCTGGCAGTAGGTAACGGTCGAATCCTTGAAAACGGCGACGTTAAGTCGCTGGATGTGAAGGTAGGCGATACCGTTGTTTTTGGTCAGTATGCTGGCAGCCCCGTTAAAATCGACGGTGAAGAACTGCTGATCATGACCGAAAGCGACATCTTCGGCGTTATTGCATAAACCGAACTCGTTAAACGAATTTTAAGGAAGGTAAGCACATCATGGCAGCTAAAGACGTAAAATTTGGCGATTCCGCTCGCGGTAAAATGCAGAAAGGCGTGAACCTGCTAGCCGACGCCGTTAAGGTAACCCTGGGCCCCAAGGGCCGTAACGTCATCCTCGACAAATCCTTCGGTTCACCCTCCATCACCAAAGACGGTGTATCGGTAGCCAAGGAAATCGAACTGGAAGACAAGTTCGAAAACATGGGTGCTCAGATGGTCAAGGAAGTTGCTTCCAAGGCCAATGACGAAGCCGGTGACGGTACCACTACCGCAACCGTACTGGCCCAGGCCCTGGTTAACGAAGGCTTGAAATCAGTCGCAGCGGGCATGAACCCGATGGACCTGAAGCGCGGCATCGATAAAGCAACACGTGCTGTTGTTGATGAAATCGCCAAGCTGTCTGTACCTTGCTCAGACAAGAAAGCCATCGCTCAGGTCGGTACCATTTCTGCCAACGCCGACGCCACCATCGGCGGCCTGATCGCCGATGCCATGGAAAAAGTCGGTAACGAAGGCGTGATCACCGTTGAAGAAGGCAGTGGTTTTGACGATGAGCTGGAAGTCGTCGAAGGCATGCAGTTCGACCGTGGTTATCTGTCTCCGTACTTCATCACCAACCAGGAGACCATGACGGCCGAGCTCGAAAACCCGTACATCCTGCTGGTCGACAAGAAAATCAGCAACATCCGCGACCTGATCCCGGTACTGGAGTCTGTCTCCAAGGCCAGCCGTCCGCTGATGATCATTGCTGAAGACATCGAAGGCGAAGCCCTGGCGACCCTGGTTGTCAACAACATGCGCGGTACCGTTAAAGTCTCCGCTGCCAAGGCACCGGGCTTCGGCGACCGTCGCAAGGCCATGCTGCAGGATCTGGCGATTCTGACCGGTGGTACCGTGATCTCCGAAGAAGTGGGCATGAGCCTCGAAACCGCCACCCTGGAACACCTGGGTAGCGCCAAGAAGGTCACCCTGTCCAAAGAAAACACCATCGTCGTTGACGGTGCCGGTGAAGACGCCGACATCAAAGGCCGCGTTGAGCAGATCCGTGCCGAAATCGAGCAGTCCACCTCCGATTACGACAAGGAAAAACTGCAGGAACGCGTTGCCAAGCTGGCAGGCGGTGTTGCGGTCATCAAGGTTGGCGCTGCCACCGAGATGGAAATGAAAGAGAAGAAAGCCCGCGTTGACGACGCCCTGCACGCAACCCGTGCAGCCGTTCAGGAAGGTGTGGTTGCCGGTGGCGGTGTAGCCCTGGTACGCGCACTGATGAACGTAGGCGAGATTCAGGGCGACAACGAAGAACAGCGCACCGGTATTGCCCTGGCATTGCGTGCCATGGAATCCCCGCTGCGTCAGATCGTTTACAACGCCGGTGGCGAGCCGTCTGTTGTACTGAACGAAGTCAAGAAAGGCTCTGGTAACTACGGCTACAACGCGGCAACCGGCGAATACGGCGACATGATGGAACTGGGTATTATCGACCCGGCCAAAGTGACCCGTTCAGCCCTGCAAGCGGCTGCCTCGGTTGCTGGTCTGATGATCACCACTGAAGCCATGATCACCGACAAGCCAGAAGAAAAGTCTTCCGGCGGCGGTATGCCTGATATGGGCGGCATGGGTGGTATGGGTGGCATGGGCGGCATGATGTAAGCCAGCCCGGCCCAATACCCGACAAGCCCGCTTCGTGCGGGCTTTTTTATGGGCGGCAAACGCCTGCCCGAGGCAGCAGCAAGGCCGCATAGCACTGTCAGATGGGTGTAAACCGATTGTCGTGAATAGGGGCCTTCTATACACTGGCGTCCCGATATTTTGATCTGTGGGCGCAAGCCTGAAAAAGGCGCAGGGATAGTGCAGAACGGAAGTCTATGAGAATTAATCTAAAATTAGTGGTGTTGTTTGTAGGGGTGTATTTGCTCACCCTGGTGGCGACCGTGCCATTGAGTTGGGTCATCAGCTTCGCGGAGCCGTCGCTGCGGTCTGCAGGCGTACGCCTCGAACAGCCGCAGGGTAATATCTGGCAGGGACAAAGCCGGGTACTGGTGCCAAACAGCCCCGAATTCAATCTTGAATGGCAGGTGAAGCCCCTGGGTCTGCTGACAGCCCGCTTACCCTACGATATCCGTGTATCCAGCCCGTCGCTCGACGTGTCTGGCCAGATTCAGGTGCGCCCGACGGGCGTGGGGGTTGAGCAGGTATCCGGGTATGTCGACGAAGCGGCGTTTGCCCAGATTACCCGGTCTTATAATTCGACTCTCCAGGGTCGGCTGGTTATCTCAGACCTGAGCGCCAATGCCGGCTGGGGCGGGGCCCTCGGTGACGCTAGCGGTGAACTCTCCTGGTCCGGCGGGCCCGTTGAAGTGCCGATGGGGCGTTCCCGGCAGCAGTTCGACGTACCCCAGATGCAAGGGGAAATCACCAGCGACGACACCGCCTGGCGTGTAGCGATCGATGCGCTGGACGACACCTCACTGATCCGGGCGCAACTGAGCCGGGAAGGGCAGGGGCAAGTTACCGTGCAACGGGCCATGGCCGAGCGGCTGGGCATTCCGGTTCCCGGCGGGCGTGAGACCCTGGTAGAAATCTCACAGAAGGTGTTTTGATGGATTGGGTCAATCAAAGCCGGCAACTATGGCTGCCGCTGCAGCGCTGGGTCGTGGTGATCCTCATAGCCCTGAGCGCCGTTTACGGCGCCCAACTTACCTGGCTCTGGCTGCAGCCGGTACCCGAGGTAGGTGCACCGCGCATTCAACCAGCCAACCTGAATAACACCGCGAGCAGCACCAACCCCGAACAACTCGGCGCCGCTTTGGGCGAACGCCACTTGTTCGGGCAATTTGAGGCGGTGGCAACTGCCGAACCCGAGCAGCCGGTCGAAGCCCCTGAAACGCGATTGAACATGAAGCTGCAGGCCGTGCTTGCCCGTGGCGACGACGGTACTGGTTTTGCCATTATTTCGCGCGGCGGTAGTCAGGCCAGTGCGTTCTCGGTCGGTGACGATATTTTTAACCAGGCGACCCTGTCGGCGGTATACCGTGACCGGGTCATACTCGACCGCAATGGCCAGCTGGAGACGCTGCGCTATGAGCGGGAAGCGACATCGCAGTTGTTGCAAGTCAACGATGAGCCCATCGAAGACGACAGCAGTTTCAGAGAGACCATTGACCAGGCTCAGCAGCGGGTCGACCGGGGCGAAGATGTACAGGCACAGGTTGAACAAATGGTGTCTTATGTTCAGCAACGTGCCAACTCAGACCCTCAGGGCCTGCTCGATGAAGTCGGCCTCGAAGCCACCGGCTCCGGCTATCAGGTAACCCAGAATGCACGCCAGCTCGCCATGGCCGGGCTACGCCCGGGCGATGTGGTGACGGCGGTTAATGATCAGCCGGTTGGTAACATCGGGCAGGATCAGGCATTGCTGAACCAGATTCTGCAAACCGGCGGTGAATTGAAAATACAGATTCAACGGGGTTCGCGCTCCTTTACCATCTACCAATCCATACCTCGATTCTGACAAATGCAGAACGATCGATTAAGAAAGGACAACAAGATGCATGCTTTCAGCCCGGTTCGCAGGATTGCGGAACCCCTGTTACGGTCACTGCTACTGATTCTGGCGCTGGTGCTGGTCAGCCTTCCGGTTCGCGCCGAAGAGCCAACCTATCAGCTGAACATGCAGGGTGCCGACATTAATGAAGTGATTGACCTGGTGGCGCGCGTTACCGGCAAAAGCTTTATCGTCGACCCCCGGGTACGTGGCCAGGTAACGGTGATTTCAGATCGCAACCTGACCGCAGACGCCATCTACGAAATTTTTCTGGCCACCATCGAAGTCTATGGTTTCTCTGCCGTAGAGACCGATAACGCCATTAAAATTATTGGCCAGGCCGACATCAAATCGGCAGGTCTCGACGTTGATACCGATGGGTCGATGTCCGGTGAGGAAATCATTATTCGGGTCTTCCCGATCCAGAATACCTCTGCCATGGAGCTTGTTCCGATTCTGCGCCCGCTGGTGGCCAAGTACGGGCATTTGGCGGGCGTGAGCACTGCCAACGCCCTGATCATCGCCGACCGGGCTACTAACATTGAGCGTATTTCCGAAATCGTTGAACTGCTCGACCGGGCTGGTAGCGAAGAAATAGAAGTCATTGAACTCGAGCATGCCTGGGTGGGCAATGTGATTACGCTGCTCGAACGTGTCGCCCCCACACCGGTTACTTCCGGGTCTCAGCAGGGCGGTGACGTACGTGGCTTGCGCAGCGTCCACCTCGTTGGCGATGAGCGCAGTAATCGCATTATCATTAAGGGCGAAGCCGATGCCCGGGCGCAAATCATCGCCCTGATCCGCGAGCTCGATATTCCCGCCCAGGAGAACAGCGCGTCTAAGGTTATCTTCTTGAACAATGCGGACGCCGCGCGGATGGCCGAGTTGCTCAAAGGGTTTACCGGAGGTGCCGCTCAGACAGGCTCCAATGGCCAAACAGCGCCACCTGCCGGTCCAGTCAACATACTTGCCGACGAAGATTTGAACGCCCTGGTTGTGCGTGCAGAGCCTTCGGTCATGACTGAAATTGAAAGCATCATTCGCCAACTGGACGTGCGTCGTAAACAGGTGTTGATTGAAGCGGCTATCGTTGAAGTGAATGGTAATGTCAGTGATGCTCTTGGCATTCAATGGGCGACCAACCCTGAGCGCGTGAGCGATGGTGTACCCTTTGGTAGCACCAACCTGGGTATTGACGGTGCGATTTCCTCCTTACCCAGTGTGGTAGCCGGTGCGGCGAGTCAAAACGTGGGGGCTTTGCCGAACGGGGCTTTCCTGGGGTTGGTTGACCCCATCAGTGATACCCCTAATTTTGCAGCCATTATTCAGGCGATCGAATCCCAGTCGAACACGAATTTGTTGTCGACACCGAGCGTCATGACGTTGGATAACAGCGAGGCCTTTATCACCGTAGGCAGCTCAGTGCCCTTCAAAACGGGTGGTAACGGAAGCGATGAAAACCCGTTTGTCATTGAGCGCCAGGATGTCGGTACCACGCTTACGGTGATACCCCATGTTCAGCAGGATGGCTCTGTACGTTTGGAGGTCGACCAGGTCGTCGAATCCATTTCAGGCAACAACACCTTCGGTGCCGTAGACATCATTACTGACAAGCGGCAAGTCAAAACGGAAGTGTTGATTGGCGATGGTCGTACCATTGTTTTGGGTGGGTTAATTGACGACACCCTGATCGAACGTGAAAGCCGGGTCCCGCTGTTGGGGCGCATCCCGATCCTGGGCCACCTGTTTAAAAGTACCTCGACTGAACGTCAAAAAACCAATTTGATGGTCATTATTCGCCCAACGATCATTGTGGATGGCGATGAAGATCTGAGAGCACGCCGTATGGATGGCATATGGGATGTGCGCATTCAGACCATGGATCATGTAGACGATCGTTATTTGCCGCCTACAGTAGACGATTTGTTTGAAGGTCGCCTGGATGGTGGTTTGCGCCCGCAGGACGACAATTAACGCCAGGGTAGGGGCATGTAGTATTTTATGTACAACCGGTCGATTTTAATAAAAGCGACGTAATCGGGTGGTAGTGTTTACATTACGCTGCTGAATCGTAAGATACGCAGCGTTTTGACTCTCTTGCAAAATATTTTAGCCCGGCGCACCCAGTGCCCCGGGTTTTTTTATGGGTATTTGCCAGAGAACATCGGTTTAGCCCACTGTCATGTAGCCTATAGGAAGTCTCGTCGATCCATGACCGCCATCACATGATGCGCAGGCTCTTCGTATGGGTGTGCAACCACCAGAGCTTGCAGTACCGTTTTGATGCGGTCTTTCTTAACCACCATTTCCACGCGATGCTCGGCAACGCGCTCCAACTGCCCGGTTTCGCCAAGAGTAGGGTTGGCTCCGACCAAAGGCCGAAACTGCCCCTGACCCAGCACCGACCAGGCACAGCGATCATAATCGCCAATGTTACCGGCTCCAGCATCAGACAGCGCGTCAATCAGCGCCTCAGTGTGCGTTTCAGGTACATAAACAACCAGTAAGTACATAAGTGTGTCTCCGCAGTGGGCGATCTTTCTTGTTTAATTTCAGCAGCTTAGCAACTTTTTGGTTGACACCCAACACAGGTTCGTTAACATACGCCCCGTTGTTAAGGAGAGTTGGCAGAGTTCGGTTGAATGCACCTGACTTGAAATCAGACGTAGGCGAAAGCCTACCGGGGGTTCGAATCCCTCACTCTCCGCCAAATTAAACAAAAAAGGGGTCCCCAAGGGGACCCCTTTTTTGTTTAACCTGCGCAAAGCGCAGGGAGTCGTTCGAAGCCCCCGCGGGTTCGACTGAACGCCGGGAGCGTTCAGGCCCGCGCAAGCGCCCCGAAGGGGTCGCACGCAGGACGCGTGCGAGGCAATCCCTCACGGACTCACTCCACTGAACCATCGCCCGTCATTGGGCCTAGGTGGTTACGCCGTTGGCATTATTCTGTGCCATGAGCCCGTGTCGGCCACTGTGTCTGGCTATCCGGGGTCGGCATAAACCCGTCCATGGGGCCTAGACTTCGGCATCCGTGCCTCAGACTACCCCGGATAACCAGACCCAGCAGCCAACACTCAGCTTGAGGTTGAATGGAAATAGCCAAAATCCCCTCTAAACCCCGCCCACAAAAAAGCCCGCTAAAAAGCGGGCTCTCTAAACTCTCAGCTAACAGCTCGTAGCTCTCAGCTCAAAGCTTCGAAACAATCTTGTCCCGAATATCCTCAAAGCTGCCGATGCCCGGCACATGAATGTACTTCGGCGCTACTTCGGGTTCTTTCGCGGCCAGGTCTTTATAGAAGCCAATCAGCGGCTCGGTCTGGGCGTGGTAGACGTCCAGGCGCTTGGCGACGGTTTCTTTCTTGTCGTCTTCGCGCTGCACCAGTGGGTCGCCGGTTTCGTCGTCCTTGCCGTCTTGCTTGGGCGGGTTATTGTCGACGTGATACACACGGCCAGAGGCTTCGTGTACACGGCGGCCGCTCAGGCGCTTGATGATTTCTTCATCGGGAACGTCGATGTCGATGACGTAGTCGATGCGAATGCCTTCGTTTTTCAGGGCTTCAGCCTGTGGAATGGTACGCGGGAAGCCGTCGAACAGGCAGCCATTGGCGCAATCCGGTTGCGTTAGGCGCTCTTTGATCAGTTCAATGATGGTTTCATCCGAGACCAGGCCGCCAGACGCCATGACTTCCTTGACCTTCACGCCCAAAGGGCTGCCGGCTTTAACTGCGGCACGCAGCATGTCGCCTGTGGAGATTTGCGGAATCTGAAATTTTTCGGTGATGTATTGGGCTTGCGTCCCTTTACCGGCACCAGGTGCACCCAGCAGAATAATGCGCATAGATGGCGAGCTCCTCGTTAATGTTTAATCTTGAAAAAACATGGTTTAAAAAAATCTGAACCGACTGAGCGATCCACTCGTTATTGCAAATTCAGTGTCCTATTCAGGGGTCGTGAGCCAGATACCCCCTGTAAACGTCAGGAGTGCGGCTCCGGTCTGAGCGTCAGTATGCTGCTCTATGTGGCGGCAACTACCGGTAAAATCGTTTAATTCCTGTTATTTTTGGTGATCTTGATGCAGTGTCGAACTTATAGGCCTGCATCAGCCAGACGCTAAGATACCCGCCAAGGCCGCCAAGCTCAACCATTGGCGGTTAGACTTCAGTCGATAGCAGGACGAAAGGCTCCTATTAAAGGCAAGAGGCGACTGGGAGTATCCGTATCGGCGAAGACTCCCAGCCTCCAGTAGGGCCAGCCCTCTGGATGGCAGTTCTCTCCGTCACCCAGAGGGCTGGCCTGGTGCGAAACACCAGCCCAGTCCGGTTACCCCGTGTTGCGCATGCCGGCTGAAATGCCGGCCATGGTGACTTTTAGGGCACGCTCCAGTTGTGAATCGAGATTCCCCGTCTTACGGGCCCGTTTCAACAGTTCCGCCTGCAAGTAGTTCAGCGGGTCGGTGTAGGGGTTGCGAACCAGAATCGATTGCGCCAGTAGCGGGTCGCTTTCCAGCAGTACCTGTTGTTTCTTGATCTGGTTAAGCAACACCTCACTGGCTTTCAGGTCTTCACGCAGGTCTTCGCCCAGTTCATGCAGTTCCGGCGGTACCAGTTGTTGCTCATAGTAGGCCGTGATCGAGCCGTCGGCTTTGCCCAGCACCATTTCCAGCAGGTCGAGAAAGCTGCTGAAGAACGTCCAGTTCTCAACCATGTCCTGCAGCAGCTCCGGGTTTGTCGCCAGGCCATGTTCCAGCGCCTGGCGAGCACCCAGCCAGGAAGGCATGTTCAGCCGTACCTGCATCCAGGCAAATACCCAGGGAATGGCGCGCAGGCTTTCTACACCGCCGGTTGCCTTGCGTTTGGCCGGCCGGCTGCCCAGCGCCAGCATGCCCAGTTCCTGCTCGGGGGTCAGGCTCCTGAAATAGGGCACAAAGCGTTCATCGTGCCGCACCACCGAGCGGTAACGCTCCAGGCTGGCCTTTGACATCGCTTCCATCAGGTCACGCCATTCCGCTTTGGGCGCGGCACTCGGTTCCAGGGTGGCGCGCAGAGTGGCTGCCACATAAATGCTGAGGCTGCGCACGGCCACCCGGGGCATGCCGAACTTGTAGCGAATCATCTCGCCCTGCTCTGTGACCCGAATGGCGCCACGTACCGACCCGGGCGGCTGGGATGCCATGGCCTTTTCAACCGGGCCACCGCCCCGGCCAACGGTGCCGCCACGGCCGTGGAACAGCATCAGGTGAATGTCGTTATCGCTGGCCAGCTTGACCAGGCGCTCCTGAGCCTTGTACTGAGCCCAGGTCGCGGTCAGTTTACCGGCATCTTTGGCTGAGTCTGAATAGCCAATCATCACGGTCTGTTTGCCACCGCAATACTCGCGGTACCAGGGCAGTGACCAGAGTTTTTCCATGACCGACACCGAACGGTCGAGGTCATCAAGGGTTTCGAACAGGGGAACGATGGGCACGTTCCAGTCGAGACCACTCTCTTTTAACAGCAACGCGACGGCCAGAACGTCCGACGGTTGTTTGGCCATCGAAATGATGTAGCTCGATAACACCTCGGCCGGCTCTTCTGCCAGAATACGGGCGGTATCCAGTACTTCCCGGGTATCCGCTCCCGGTTCCCAGTGGCGCGGAATCAACGGGCGACGACTGCCCAGTTGCTCCAGTAAAAAGGCTTCTCGCTGGTCTTCATCCCAGTCTTTGTAGTCGCCCAGGCCCAGGTAGCGAGTCACTTCATCGATGGCCAGTATGTGGCGTTCGCTGTCCTGGCGAATATCGAGCGGCACCAGGTTGACACCAAAGCAGTGCACACGCCGGATGCAATCGAGCAGCGCGCCGTTGGCAATGCGACTCATGCCGCACTCCAGCAGAGAGTCGTAACAAGTCATCAGCGGAGCCAGAATGTCGTCGCGGGTGACAATGACGTCGTCCGGCGCGGCCAGCGTTTCGCCCTGAACCCGGCGCTCGGCCCAGGCCAGGGTATGTTCCAGCCGGGCGCGCAAGCCGTGCAGTTTGGCTCGGTAGGGCGTCGGTGTTTCACCCACCTCGGCCATTAAATCGGCACTGGCTTCGCTCATACTGAGGTCACCGGCCAGGTCGTGAATGTCTTTCAGGTACAGGTCGGCCGCCATCCAGCGCCCGAGCAATATCACTTCCTGCGTAACCTTGTGGGTAACGTTCGGGTTGCCGTCGCGGTCGCCACCCATCCAGGAATAAAAGTGGAACGGTGAGGCATCGACACTCAAGCCCTGGCCCAGACGGGAGCGGGCCGTGCGGTCAAGTTCGCGCAGAAATTGCGGTACGGCGTGCCAGAGCGAGTTTTCGATGACGGCGAAGCCCCATTTGGCTTCATCGACGGCGGTCGGCCGTTCATCCCGAATCTCGTTGGTGTGCCAGATCTCGTTGACGGTGCGGCGCAGATTCGACTTCAGCTCGGTCCGTTCATAACGCAGCAGGTCGTTGCGTTTCAGGTCGGCGAGGTCTTCGGCAATGCGTTCGTGCTTGCGAATCAGGGTGCGCCGCGTCACTTCGGTCGGGTGGGCGGTCAGTACCAGTTCAATGTTCAGGTTGCGCAGGGCATCGGCCACGCTGTCTTTGCCGAGCGTATCGACCAGCTGTTCCAGTGTGTCTTCCACCGCTTCGCGTTGATTGGCCTCGGCACTGGAGAAAAATTGCTGGTCGGCAATGTTGGCCAGGTTCAGGAACTGGCTGAAAGCTCGCACAATGGGCAGCACATCGTCGTCTTCCAGGCTCGATAACACATCGATCAATGGCTGTGGGTCGCTGTTCTCGTTGGTATTAACGGCCTTGCCAAGACGGCGAATTTCTTCAACCTTGCGGAACAGCTCGGGGCCGCGGGTTTCCAGCAGGGTATCGCCCAGCAGTTCGCCCAGCAGACGTACGTTTTCACGCAGGGTGTCAGGAATTACAGTCATGTGTCGATCTCTCCCGGGAAAAGGTTAACTTTGGCAACCGATGCTTTAGAATGCGCTCCCTGCACCGGTGCACCGAACAAGTGCTTCCTACAGTGGTAAACCCTGTAGTCGTACTTTTCTTTCATTTTTTGTGTGCATCGTGCAAGCGACAGAGTGGCTTAATTGTACGAATAACCCTGTCACTGCGCCCCTCTTTCAATACGGACGGAGCCGGCGAAGGGACTACAACGCCTGGCCTGATTGTAACTTTACAACATTTCGCCTCAAAATAGGATGAACCATGAGTGTATTCAGATCTGTGAATCCAGCCAGTCAGGAATGCCTGTTTGAGGCGAATGGCTGGTCACAGGCTGAAACGATAGAGGTTCTGGATCGCCAGCAGACAGTATGGCCTGCACTGGCGGCATTGCCACTGGAGCATCGCACGCGCTGGCTTGAAGCGCTCTCCGGGTTGTTGGCGACGCACCAAGACTCTCTGGCCCGGCAGATCAGCCGGGAGATGGGCAAACCTCTTGCCCAGTCACTGGCTGAACTGAGTAAGACGATCGATCTGATCGGATACCTGGTTGCACAGGGTCCCGCCGCGTTAGAGCAAACCGATGTGCAATCGGATGCCGTGCTGAGCTTCGAACCCTGGGGTGGCATTCTCGGCATCATGCCCTGGAATTACCCGGTCTGGCAGGTGTGCCGCTTTGCGCTGCCGGCGCTGCTGGCGGGCAATACGGTGGCCATTAAACCCGCCCCAAACGTCTGGCTCAGCTCCCGGATGCTCGTCGATCTGATGCACCAGGCCGGTTTTCCTGCCGACGCGGTGGCCCTGTTGCAGATCGACATTGATGTGCTGCCCGCTGTGTACGATCACCCCCATTTGCGCCAGGTGCATTTTACTGGCAGCAGCAATGCGGGCCGGGCCATCGCGGTGGCCTGTGCCGAACGGTTGATTCCCAGCACGCTTGAGCTGGGTGGCAGCGATGTCTGGCTACTGACAGACAGTGGCGATCTGAATGCCTTTGTCGACAACGCCCTGGCATCCCGGCTCAATAATTCGGGCCAGAGCTGTCTGTGTGCCAAACGCTGGTTGGTACCGGAAACCCGGCTGGATGCCGTATTGGCCCGGTTGCAGGAGCGACTTGCGGATTTCACGCCGGCAGTGCCGGAGTCTGAAGGCTGTACACTAGGCCCTCTGGCGCGACCCGACATTCGCGACCGCCTGCTCCAGCAGTGGCACAACCTGAAGGTAACCGCGACCCGGCACAGTGAAGACCCTAGCGTAGACGGGCTATACGTCAGCCCGGCCTGGGCCGTAACCGATGACCCGATGACCAGCCCGGTGTGGCCGGATGAAATCTTCGGCCCGGTACTGCAACTGGCGGCCTATTCAACGGTCGATCAGGCGGTTCGGTGGGCCAATCGAAGCCGTTATGGGTTGGGCGGCGCGGTCTGGAGTGGTTCACTTGAGGAAGCAACCGGAATCGCGCGCAGGCTAACCACTCGCAACGTGGCCATTAACAAGCCAATGCGCAGTCGCATCGATGTGCCGTTCGGTGGCATGGGCGAATCTGGCTGGGGGGTAGAACTCGGTAACAGTGGGTTGCAGGCAATAACCAGGCGGCAAACCCGGTATTTTTAACAGTAGCCGGAAGAGAACCCTTGTATGTTTAAGAGCACTGGACAGAAGCGCTGAAAGATAGCAAATTTTGGCCAGTTCCAGTCACTCGCACACTGCACCTTCCAGTTCTCTCTCCACCTCCGGGGGGAGAGAGCTAGAGAGAGGGGGACGGCGCAGCCGTTACTAGACCTGTTTTTGGGGTCGATGCACCACCGAATTAAGCACCGGAACTTGCTCGGTATTCAAATGCTCCAGGTAATGCTCAAGCGTTACCTTGACCGTCAGAAAGGCGATCTCATCCCAGGGAATGTCCTGGTGGTGAAACAGCACCACTTCACTGCTTTCGGGCGTGGTTTCGAACGAAAAGTCGGGCATGTCGATCCGGTAAAACACATGCACCTGATCGAAATCGGGCAGGCTGACCATCGACAGCAATTGCGGGTTTTTCCCCATCACGCGGGATTCCTCGACCGTCTCCCGCAGTGCGCCTTCAACCGTCGTTTCACCGTTTTCCATAAAGCCGGCGGGCAGGGTCCAGTAGCCATGGCGGGGTTCAATGGCGCGTCGGCAAAGCAAAATCCGTCCATCGGGAGCCACCGGCAAAGTACCGGTAATAACGCGAGGGTTTTGGTAGTGGACTGTACCGCACTGGTCGCACATAAAGCGGGGGCGGTTATCGAGTTCAGGGGTGTCGAATCGCACCCGGTGTCCGCAATGGCTGCAAAAATTCATGAATAAAACGTTTCGTTGTGGGTTCCTTGCGACAAGCCTATCAGGACTTCGGCGGCGCGTCTTGAACCGGCCGGGGAAAATCCAGTATCACAGCATTGTGATCCTGCTCGGACCGGGTTCCGGCGCTGGCCAATCCGTCGTAATACAGCGTATCTTTGAGGCATTCGCGTAACCGGTCGACCCGTTCATGCATGAGTTGAGACATACGAATACAGCATTGCATCGGATTTTTAGCCCGGCGACGTTCCATATCGAGCACAAATTGAAGACCCTGCAATTGCGCCCGCTGGTGACTTGGCGCCCGTTCAATAACCTCGGCGACCAGTTGGCTGCGCAGGGTTTCCAGCGCTTCGGGGTCTTCATCAGCCAGCGCTTTAAGGGTATCGAAGGCGGGCAGTTCGATGACAGGGTTGGCCATCACAGTCTCCGTATGGATGGGTTGCCTATTAAGGTCTACAACCTACTTTCTGTTGCCTTATACTGGGCTGGGTGTGAACCAGACTCTTCCTTGTCCGATTTAATCTAGCACTACTGAGTGGCAAATGGCAGTGACACTGTTCAAAAAACAGTCTATTTACGGTTGCTCCGTAAAGGTCATGAAAACGGTCGGTGCGCTACGCCACTCACAGCGCTGTAAACGTGCGAAAATGAGGCCATGACTGCTTATTCCCCGTTTTTTCACCAACTGGAACGCCGGTTGACGACCCATGAACCACGACTGCTTTCGCTCGACCAGCCGCGAGCGGGGGTGTTGGTGCCGCTTGTCGACAACGCTGGTGAACCCTCTCTGCTACTGACGGTTCGGGCCAGTCATTTGAATTCGCACCCTGGTGATATCGCGTTTCCGGGGGGGATGTGGGAGCCCGAAGACACCTCGTTGCAGGCCACGGCCTTGCGCGAAACGCACGAAGAATTGAATTTACCGCCCGATCTGATTCAGGTGCTGGGCCCGTTATCGACCGGTTTATCGAAAAATGGGGTTCAGGTATTTCCGTTTGTCGGCAAGGTATTGAACCTCGACCAGTGTGTGGCCAGTCCGGATGAAATTGCCGAGTGGTTTACGGTGCCCTGGGCATTTTTTACCGATACAGCGCCCCGGCTGCAGCCTATCGAACGTCATGGTATTTCGTTTCAGATCCCGCATTACGATTTTGACGGGCACCACATCTGGGGTCTGACGGCGATGATCCTGCTTGAGCTGGTTAATCTGACCGAGGGGACAGACTGGCCCTTGCCCGCCTTTACCGGTGTAACCCGGCCAGGTCGGTTGTGATGCCCGAGGGGTATGGCCGGGGCGTGATTAGCGACATGTTTACCAGACCCTGTGTTATACTCGTCTTCGGAGTTTTGCCAGAAGCGCCGGCAAGGGTCCGGGTTCATCACAGGGTTCTGCGAACATGGATGGGGCAGGTGGTTAGCAAGCATGTCTGATACACGAAAATTGATCATGGTGGCGTCACTCGAGCGTCACCTCGTAAAGGAACGCAATGTGCTGTTTGAAGCCATCATGGCGCAGCAGTGTGTTCCCACCGGCCTGCCGTTTCCGGCCGTCTCTGCGAATTACCTCTGGAAACTGAACCAACTTGCCTTAAGCGATGCCGACTATGTGTTCCTGCTGGTCGGTAATGAATACGGCCCACTGACGGAGCAGGGCGTTGGCTACCTGCATCAGACTTACGCGACCGTTCGCGCCCAGCACAAAACCCCCGTCGCCTTCATCTACACCGGCCATGAAATTCCCAGCCCAAGCGACATCGATAAAACCCGCCTGAATCAGCTGGTTGGTCTGCTGAAGACCGGTATCTATTACGAGTGGGACGGCGAAGAAACGCTGCGCGATGTCACCGAGCGCGCCATCGAGCAAGTGATGGAAGAGCATCCGGCACCCGGTTGGCAAAAGGCAGGCACGGTGACTGAATCGTCTGCCGAGCTCGCTGCCTTACGGGCTGAAGCAGAGCGCCTGAGACAGGAATTGTCTGCCGGCCGTTCATCTCGAGCCGCCGCTGATTTGTCGGCGCTGACGAACCCCCGGTCGGTCTGGCACAGCCAGTTCAGTTGCAAGGCGTTTCGTGAAGGGCAGCTTAAAGTGTTGAAGGGAAGTGTCTCCGTTTCCTGGAAAACGGTCTTTACCTGGCTGGCCGCACCCCTGTTAACCCCGGTTACAGAAGCCCGGGTAAACGCTCTACTGGCCGAATATTTGCAGCCTCTGGCACTGGTCGACGTCAAGCGTCGCTGGCAAGGCAGCCATGCAGTGGCCGATGTGAAGCTCGAACGTGCGGCACTCGATGAAGTTAAACTGCAATTGCATTCCATGTCGCTGATTCAGTTCGATAATCTCGGCCGCTGGAGCCTCACCGACACCGGTGAGTCAGTGGCGCTGAAAACCGTTCCGGCCATGGCCAGTCGCCGCGAAGCCTGATGTCGTTTTCCGGTCGCCTGAAAATACTGATCTCCGGCCGTACTGTCAGCGAGTTCGCACGCTCAGTCGGCCTCAGCGAAAGCCTGATTCGCAAATACCTGAACGGCTCCGAACCCTCGCTCTCGCGGGCACATCAAATTGCCCGAGCCAGCCAATGCTCTTTGGTCTGGCTGGCCAGTGGCGAAGGGTTGCCATTTGATACAGCACCCGAAGTCGCCATCGATGCTCTTCAGTCGGCCCTGCATATCATTGCGAACGAGTCCGGTGCTACTAAGTTTCACACCCCCGATACCGAAACCCTGAAACACATCATCGCGCTGTATCAATACCTGCGAAATCATCGTCTGCGTGACGGTACGGTGGATGAATTGCTGGGCCAGTCATTTTTGAAATTGCTGCAGCAAGATGAACTGAACCGTGCCAGCGGCGAACGATAGCCAGCCCCATTCCACAAAAGCTTTTAGTTCACCAATGCGACGGAAAAGGCATTGCGCCCGAACAGGCAGGCGGATGACCCGGCCATTGGGCTCAACCAAAGATGGCCACCCTGTGCAGTGACCAACTGATGAAGGCGTCGAACAGCCGGATGTTGTTGCAAGGGTTCTATGTCACCCGCGAAGCTGGCATTAACCGCTGAATGACTCAACCGGCTTTCTTCCAGTGCCGCATGGACCAGATCGACGATTGGAGTAATAGGGTCTTCAGCGGTTGCGCGTTGAATCATTTTTTCTTCTCCATCCAGAGCCTGAAAGACGGGAAAGGTCTTCCGGTGAGCCATGATGGATCGTTTCAGCCAGTTCAGTGGTGGGAAAGCAGGGGGGAGTGGGAAAAGCACAGGGTTGGCAAACGCCGGTACGCTGTAGAAGTGTCGAATTCTAGGTGCAAAGGCCAGCAGAGGCAGGCGCAGTTTATCGATGGTGAGCCCCTGATCGCGATGCAAATGGGCGACCTCCTGAACCAGTAACCCGTAAGCGGCCAGCGTATGACCGCTGTCCATAACGCGCAATCTGAAATGGCTGTGCAAGTTCGCGGCATGCCGGAGGCGGTCGAGCTGTGGTTGCAGGGTGGCAGCCTGATGGTTCCAGTGGTGGTGACCGGGGTGACGATGCTTTGCCGGCGTAATAATCAGGGTGCCGTCACTCTGCAGCAACCAGCTGTCGTTTAACCGTTGGCTGAGATGGGTATCCTGATGCAGTTCGGGCAATGAAAGGCGGGTTGGGTGGTCTGGTGTTTGATACCAGGCATCCGTTACTGCCTTGCTGCGGTCATCGGGTGGCAAACTGGCTGGTTTCGCGAGCCAGGTTAAAGGCAGGGTGGCCAGATCAAAGCGCTGATAAACGGCCGTTGGCAAGTCGCAACTGGCATCCAGTGCCAGTGTCAGATACTGCATGGGGTGAACGTCCTGTTCCGGTATCCATTGTTTAGAGGCTACCTAGCTTAATACAGATTATTCTGTTTTGTCTTTGAACTCGCACAAATCTTCAATGATGCAGGCACCACAACGAGGCTTGCGAGCTGTGCAGGTATAGCGTCCGTGCAAAATCAGCCAGTGGTGAGCATCCATCAGGAATTCCGCCGGTATCAGCCTTAGCAGGCGTTGTTCAACCTCAACCACATTCTTGCCCGGTGCAATGCGGGTGCGGTTGGCGACGCGGAAAATATGGGTGTCTACAGCCATGGTGGGTTGGCCGAAAGCGGTATTCAGCACCACGTTGGCCGTTTTTCGGCCGACGCCGGGCAGGGCTTCGAGAGCAACTCGCTCGTTCGGAATCTCCCCGGCATCGAGGTTCAGGTCGCTGTGTTGGTCTAATAATAGGCGACACAGCTTGTGCACGTTCTCTGCTTTGCTGTTAAACAAACCGATGGTTTTTATATAGTCTTTCAGCCCTTCAACACCTAACTCAACAATGGCCTGCGGCGTGTTGGCGACCGGGTAGAGTTTGTCGGTGGCCTTGTTGACCCCTTTGTCAGTCGCCTGGGCCGATAACACCACCGCCACCAGCAACTCAAAGGGCGTGCTGTAATTGAGCTCCGTCTCCGGGTTGGGGTTGGCGGCTCGCAGGCGGCTGAATATTTCAGTTCGTTTGGCTTTGTTCATGATTCCACTAACTGATGGTCCCGGTTACCCGCACGCGTTTGGAGCCAGCAACCGGCTTCTCGGCTTTTGCGGCCTTGCGCTTTTCAATACCCGAGTCCACCCGGTTCTTCACAGCGATTAACAAGCCCAACCCCACGAAAGCACCGGGTGGCAAAACGGCAAACAGAAAATCCGGATAATTTGGAAACAGGGTGATTTCCCAGCTTTCTGCAACGGGCCCGAAAATCAGATCCATATTGGTAAAGAGAGTGCCCTGGCCAATGAGTTCACGCAGACCACCGAGCACAATCAGCACGGCCAGAAACCCCAGCGACATCATAAAGCCATCGAGCATCGCCGGCAGTACCGGGTTCTTGCGGGCAAAGGCATCGGCGCGGCCGAGAATGGTGCAGTTGGTGACAATCAGAGGTATAAAAATACCCAGTACCTGGTACAGCTCATAGGTAAACGCCTGCATGAGCAGTTCGGCGCAGGTCGTAAAGGAGGCGATGATCATCACAAAGGCGGGCAACCGCACCGAATCCGGCACGTAGTGTCGAATCAGCGAAACCGCCGTGTTGGAGCCGACCAGCACCACCATGGTGGCTATGCCCAGCCCAAGCGCATTCACCACCGAACCGGTAACGGCAAGCAGGGGGCATAAGCCCAGCAACTGCACCAGGGCCGCGTTGTTGTTCCACAGGCCGTTGCGCGTCAGCTCGCGGGCCGAGGCGGTGCTTTTGGCGGGGGTCGCGTCGCTCATGAATCGACTCCGGTGGTGTCAGGGTCGGTGCTTAGCAGCACCGACCGGTTGGTCTCGAAGAAAGTCAGTGTTCTGGCCACGGCGCGCACGATGGCGCGGGGGGTGATGGTGGCACCGGTCATCTGGTCGAAGGCGCCTCCGTCTTTTTTCACCTGCCACTGATCGGGCTCAATCGTCTCGAACGACTGGCCGTCGAAACTGAATATCCAGTCCGATTTGCTGGTTTCTATCTGGTCGCCCAGGCCCGGGGTCTCTTTATGAGTAATCACCCGCACGCCCAGCAAAGTGCCGCTGGCCTCAATGGCGGCGATCAACCGGATTGGTTCGGTATAACCTTCGGGGGCGACGAGCGGGAGTATTACCGCCGTCACGGCCCCGTCTTTGCGCGCCTGGTACCAGGTAGCGTCGCGGTTCAATCGCAGCAGCGCGGTGTCGGTCAGGGCGGGCAGTTCGATCGGGTAGGCGGTTTCCAGTAAGTCGTTGTCGCGCAGGCTTTCCGGTGTGAGGTCATAGAGAGACCGCGCTTCGAATTCGCGCTGATTGGCGTCGATTCGATCGGCCGTCAAAGTCTGGGTAACGGCAATAATGCCAGCCGTGAACACGGCAAAAATCCCCAGGCCGATGGCACTGCGGCGAATCGCCTGCGTTAGCGTGATGGGTGCTTCAGCGCCGGTGTCCGGTTGTGCGTTATTATCGGTTTCGTCAGTCATTCTTGAAGCCTTTCACCGATTTGTCGTGGCCGTAAACACGAGGGCGGGTGTAGTGGTCGGTCAACGGGGCGGCAAAGTTCATCAGCAGCACCGCAAAGGCCACGGCATCGGGGTAGTTGCCCCAGGTTCGAATCAGGTAGATCAGCACGCCAATGCCGGCGCCATAAACCAGTTTACCCCGGTTACTGGTGGCCGCACTGACCGGGTCGGTCGCGATGAAAAACGCGCCCAGCATAGTGGCCCCGGCAAACAGATGCAGGTCGATCGGGGTGCGCACATCGGCATCGCCACTGAACAACAGTGCCATCATGCCAAGGCCCGCCAACAGACTGACCGGGATGTGCCAGGTGATGATGCGTTTCCACAATAGAAGCGCACCGCCTGCCAGAAACGCCAGGTTGGCCACATCCCAGCCTTCGGCGATCCAGCTGCCGAAAATGGGTGATTGCAGCACTTCAGCCGAGGTTAGCCGCGAGATATCCAGCTTGTAGACATCCAGCGGGGTAGCACCGGTGGCACCATCGATCGGGGTCTGGCCTGCGAAAATCACCGCCAGGGTGTCTGTGATCGGCAGCGAAAAGTCGGGGCTGGCCCAGCGCGTGGTCATGTACAGCGGCAACGACACCAGCAGTAGGGCATAGGCGACCATGGCCGGGTTGAACGGGTTGTTGCCCAGCCCGCCGAACAATTGTTTGGCGAATACAATGGCGATCATCGTGCCCAAAACGGTTAACCACCAGGGCGCCAGCGGCGGCAGCGCCAGCGCGAGCAGGGCAGCGGTCACCAGTGCGCTCAGGTCTTTCAAAAAGAACATCACGGGCCGGCCACGCCAGGCCAGCAACAGTGCCTCGGCGATCAACGCTGTCAGCAACGCCAACACCATGTTAATGGCATAGCCGACACTGAAGCTGACAATCAGAACGATCCAGCCCGGCACCAGCGCCAGCAGTACCCAGCCCATAACCCAACTGACGGAGGTGCGACCGGTCACGTGCGGTGAGGTCAGGTTGAGCCCCGTCATGAATCGGTTTCCTTTTTGACTTCTGTGCGTGTCGGTTCGCCATGAGCGGCGTTTTCCAGTGCGGCCTGAGCCGTAGCATGTTTCTCTTCGAGTTTGGTCAGTGCCTTGCGCAAGGCGGGCACCATGGCCGGCGATTCCTGTTCGGCGACCAAAAGCCGCTCATTGGCTTTTTTGACTTTCGTTGCCGCCAGTTCCAACGCTTTTTCAAGGTCTTCCCGGCTTGGTTCAGCCGTGTTCTGTGTGGCTCCGGCCTTTTTTGCTTTGGCGCGTGCCATGGCGGCTTTGATGGCATCGTCCTGGGCATCGGGTTCGCCGCTGCCGCTCTCAGCCTTGGCGGCACGGGCTTCGGCTGCCGCTTTTGCGCGAGCTTTGCGACGGGCTTCTTTCTCCAGACGTTCTTTTTCAAGCCGGGCCTGGCGGGCTTCAAAGCGCGCCCGGGCCCGCTCCGATTTGATCTGCTCTTCCTGTTCGTTGCGCAATTCACCCTTGGCGTAGCGGTAATATTGCACCAGCGGAATGCGGCTCGGGCACACATAGGCGCAGGCACCGCACTCGATGCAATCGTTGATCGAATGCAATTCGGCGGCGTCGAGATCCCGGTGTTTTGAAGCCCAGAACAGCTGTTGTGGCAGCAGATTGACTGGGCACGCCTGTTCGCACAAGCCGCAGCGAATGCAGGGGTTATCCGGCATGGGCCGGGGCAGTTCCTTGCGCGTGGGCACCAGCAGGCAGTTGGTGGTTTTCATCAGCGGCGCGGTAATGTCAGGAATGGCAAAACCCATCATTGGGCCACCCATGATTACCCGGTCCGCTTTTTTAAGATGAACACCGGCCTGGTTCAGTACGGTCTCAATGGGAGTGCCAATGCGCACCTCGTAGTTGCCCGGTGCGTCGACGGCCTCACCGGTCACCGTAGTCACCCGGCTGATCAGGGGTTCATCAAACACAACGGCCCGGTAGATGCTGGCCAGGGTGCCCACGTTCTGGCACACAATGCCCAGATCGCTCGGCAAGCCACCGCGCGGTACTTCCTGGCCGGTGACCAGTTGAATCAACTGTCGCTCGCCGCCGCTCGGGTATTTGGTCGGCACCACGCTGATGCGCAGGTCGATGCCCAGGTGGCCTGCAGCTTCGCGCATGGCAACCAGTGCCTGGGGCTTGTTGTCTTCAATGCCAAGGCGAATGGTGCTTGCACCGAGCAGGTGTTTGGCGATGACGGCACCCTGCAGTACCTCGTCAGCGTGCTCGCGCATCAGGCGGTCGTCGGCCGTTATATAGGGTTCGCACTCGGCGGCGTTGATCAGCAGGGTGGTGATCGGCTTGTGCTTGTTGCGGTATTTCACATCGGTCGGGAAGCCGGCGCCACCCTGGCCAACCACGCCACAGTCGCGCAGCCGTTGAATCAGCTCATCGACGGGTTGCTCGCGCCAGTTCGGCAGCCCGTAGCGGGCGCGCCAGTCGTCCTCACCATCGGCTTCGAGCAGAATGCAGGGGGCAGGCAAGCCGGATTCATGGGCGATCACGCGCTCTTCAATGGCACAAATTCGCCCGGAAGTAGGCGCATGCACGGCCGCGCTGATGCCGCCGACGGCGGTCGCCAATACGTCGCCTTTGCGCACGGTAGAGCCAACGGATACCACCGGGTCGGCCGGGGCGCCCAGGTGCATGGTCAGCGGCAATACCAGTACTGAAGGCAGTGGCACTTCGGCAATGGGGGTGGTGTTCGAGAGTGTTTTGCGTTCATCCGGGTGAATGCCACCTTTCAGCGAAAACACCTTGTCGGTCACGATCACAGCCTGGGCAGTCATGCGGCACGCTCCCGGTCTGCGGGCTGATCGGTCGCGATCAGGCTAACCCCGGGTTCGGGTTTGTCCCAGTGCCAGCTGCGCAGGGTGACTTCAATGGGCACCATATCAATGCAGTCGACCGGGCAGGGTTCGACGCACAGGTCGCAGCCGGTGCATTCGCTTTCGATCACGGTGTGCATCTGTTTGGCAGCGCCCAAAATGGCATCGACCGGGCAGGCCTGAATGCACTTGGTGCAGCCAATGCATTCGTCTTCGCGAATCACCGCGACGGTGCGGCCTTTCTCTTCACCATGTTCAGCGTCGAGTGGCTCGGGTTCGACATCGAGCAGGTCGGCCAGGGCCTGAATGGTGGCTTCGCCGCCGGGCGGGCACTTGTTGATCTTGTCGCCATTGGCAATAGCCTCGGCATAAGGGCGGCAACCCGGGTAGCCGCATTGGCCGCACTGGGTTTGCGGCAGAATGTCGTCGATGTTGTCGACAATGGGGTTACCCTCGGGCCGGAACCGTACCGAGGCAAAACCAAGCAGGCCGCCAAGCACAGCGGCGAGAATGAGCAGGGTGACAACCGCGATCCACATAAATTACCCCAACGTCACCAGACCAGAGAAACCCATAAAGGCGAGCGACATAATGCCCGCCGCCACCAGGCCAATGGCCGCGCCCTGAAACGGAACCGGTACATCGGCCACCGCCAGCCGTTCACGCATGGCGGCAAACAGCACCAGCACCAGTGAAAAGCCGACGGCCGCACCAAAGCCATACAAGAAGCTCTCAATCAGGCTGTTTTGGCGGCTGATGTTCAACAACGCAACCCCAAGTACCGCACAGTTGGTGGTGATCAGCGGTAGAAAGATGCCCAGCACCCGGTACAGCAGTGGGCTGGTCTTGCGTACCAGCATCTCGGTGAACTGCACCATAAAGGCAATCACCAGAATAAAGCTGATGGTTCTGAGGTAGGTCAACCCCAGTGGTTCGAGCAACCAGGTGTACACCACATAGCTCGCCACCGAGGAGAGCGTCAGCACAAAGGTCGTCGCGGCCGACATGCCCACGGCCGTCTCCAGCTTGCTCGACACGCCCATAAAGGGGCACAGCCCAAGAAACTGAACCAGAACAAAGTTGTTAACCAGAATGGTGCCAACCAGCAAAAGCAGGTAGTCGCTCATCTAAAAGACGGCCTTAACGGTGTATGAGGTGATAAGAAAGTAGGCCGCTATTATCGTGAATTGTCATATAGCTAACAAGGTAATTGGCGGAATCGTTTTAGTGTGTTTGGTTATGGTAATAAAACGTAGGTGCCACAAACGAAGCACAAGCGTCATTCAACCACCAAATAGCTCCCTCTCCCGCACTGCGGGAGAGGGCTGGGGAGAGGGTTCTCTTCTCGTTTCAGTGCATTCCAATCGAAACCAAAAACCCAACGGCTGCGCCGCCCCCTCTCTCTAACTCTCTCCCCCAGAGGTGGAGAGAGGACTGTAGGTGCAGCGCTAGTGGTCAGTGCGTTGCCCCGTTCAACGCAATAACCGCCACACCAGTCACCGCCAATAACATGCCACCCCAGGCCTTGCGACTGGCGCGATGCCCGCGTATCCGGTCAATAGAGAACGCCATAATGGCGCAGGTGGCGATCAGGGTTTGCACTACACCGGCTTCGGTGCGCTTAACCGCCAATTGCTGAAACCAGATGGCCAGCAGGGTACCAACAAAGGTACTCAGCGCCAGAATCGCCCATTGGCGGCCTGTCAGCCGGGGCCAGAACGCCTTGCGTTGCAAGCCTATGATCAGCGGAATGGCGGTAATGCCGGCGGCGAGCCGCAAAAACGATGCCTGTGAAGCTGGCATATCGACCGCCAGAAACACTTCACGCATAAACACCATGCCCAGTGCCTGGCACAACGCGGCCCCCAGCGCGAACGCCATACCCAGAAACGGATGACTGCGATGCGCCGGGTTTTCCGGTTCCAGCACCCAGAACAGGGCGGGGATGATCATCGCCGCGCCCAGCCATTGCCACAGCGTCAGAAACTCGCTCAGCCATAACATGCCCAGGCCAATGGCAAACAGGGGCGCGCTCGATTCGGCAATCGACAGCGTCGTGCGTTCACCAATGCGGTTCAGTGCCGAGAAAATAAAGGTATCGCCCAGCGTAATGCCAATGAAGCCACTGAGCAGCAGCGGCGTTAATACTTCCGGCGGAATCTCGACCCACTGGCCCGACACCCAGATAAACGCCAGCAAGCCCGCACAGGCCAGCAAACCTTTCCAGAAATTCAGCTGTAACGGCGACAGGGCAGTGCCGAGATGGCGAAACCCATAGGCGGCCAGCGTCCATGACAGCGCGGCTAATAGTGCAAAGAGTTCACCCATCGATAACGCTCATCCAAAAGACTGCACTGAAAAAAGGGCGTGTATCTAACATCGGTCGTTGGGTAAAGGTCAAGCAATCGGGTGTCGCAGCCCTCAATCACCTGCGGTAAACTGCGCGCCATTAACTTTAAACCGTCTTACGCCCGCAACGTGAAGGGATAAACAATGAAGATTACTGTCTTTGGTATCGGCTACGTCGGCCTGGTGCAGGGAACCTGCCTGGCTGAAGCCGGGCACGAGGTCGTGTGTGTCGATGTCGATGCCAACCGGGTCGAGAATCTGAAAAAAGGCATCATCCCCATCTACGAGCCAGGGCTTGAACCCATGGTGAAGGCCAACTACGAATCCGGCCGACTCAGCTTCACCATCGATGCCCCTGCAGCCGTCGCCCATGGCGACATCCAGTTCATTGCCGTGGGTACCCCGCCCGATGAAGACGGCAGTGCCGACCTCAAGTACGTACTTGCCGTTGCCCGCACCATCGCCGAAAACATAAACCGCCACACCATTGTCGTGAACAAGTCCACGGTACCGGTCGGCACCGGCGACAAAGTCACGGCGGCAATTAAGGAAGTATTAGCCAAGCGGGCCGATACCAGCCTGACTTTCGATGTCGTCTCCAACCCCGAATTCCTGAAAGAAGGTGCGGCCGTTAGTGACTGCATGCGACCGGACCGCATCGTTATCGGCACTGAAAGTGCGGCGTCTATGGATGTAATGCGTGAGTTGTACGGCCCGTTCAACCGCAATCATGAAAAAATCATTCAGATGGACGTTCGCAGCGCCGAGTTGACCAAGTACGCCGCCAACTGCATGCTGGCTACCAAAATCAGCTTCATGAACGAAATCGCCAATCTGGCCGAGCGGCTGGGTGCTGACGTCGAGGCTGTGCGTCAGGGCATCGGCAGCGACCCACGCATTGGGTATCAGTTCATTTACCCGGGGGTTGGTTACGGCGGTTCCTGCTTTCCGAAGGACGTTCAGGCGCTGATCCGCACAGCCGATGGCATCGACTTCGACGCCAAAGTGCTCAAAGCCGTAGAGGCGCGCAACTACGAACAGAAAACCACCCTGTTCAGCAAGATTCACGCGCACTACAACGGCGATCTGAAAGGCAAAACTTTTGCCGTCTGGGGCCTGAGCTTTAAACCCAACACCGATGACATGCGCGAAGCACCAAGCCGCGTGTTGATGGAAGCCCTGTGGGCCGCCGGTGCCAAGGTGCAAGCCTACGACCCGGAAGCAATGGAAGAAACCCAGCGTATCTACGGCAATGAAGCGGCGTTAACGCTGTGCGGCACTAAGGAAAGTGCCCTGAAAGGTGCCGATGCACTGGCTATTGTGACCGAATGGAAGTCTTTTCGGGCACCGGATTTTGAAGCCATCAAACAACAGTTGGCCGAGCCGATTGTTTTTGATGGCCGCAACCTGTTTGAGCCCAAGCGGATGCAGAAGAAGGGAATTACCTATTACTCGGTGGGCCGGAATCCGGTATAGAAAAAGTCGCGGGACATGGAGTGACGTAGGACAATAATTGACGCGAAACATCGAAAGACGCAGAACAGCAACTGACGTCGCTTGATGTTCAGCGTCTTCTATTGTCTTGCGTCAGTTATTGTTTCGCGTCCCTTAAATCCCTCGTCAGACAAACGAAATCTCAGGCCCGGTATCAACCCCTTGCAACGCCAGTGCTGCGGCCGTCTTCCTCGCTAGCACAAAGTAATGCGCCGCCACTTCACCGTCCGGTTCCGCGATCACGGTGGGTTTACCACTGTCGGTCTGGGTGCGAATGCTGATGTCCAGCGGAAGGCTCTCCAGCAGGTTCACGTCGTAGTCTTCCGAGAGCCTTGCGCCGCCGCCTTCGCCGAATATGTGTTCAACATGTCCGCAATTTGAGCACACATGCATCGCCATGTTCTCAACAATGCCCAGTACCGGAATATTCACTTTGCGGAACATTTCGATGCCTTTGCGCGCGTCCAGCAGGGCGATGTCTTGCGGGGTAGTGACGATCACAGAGCCTGAAACAGGCACTTTCTGCGCCAGCGTCAGTTGAATGTCGCCGGTACCCGGGGGCATGTCGATGACCAGGTAGTCGAGGTTATCCCACTTCGTTTGGGTCAATAATTGCTGCAATGCCCCCGAAACCATAGGCCCACGCCACACCATGGGCGTTTTCTCGGTGACCAGGTAGGCCATCGACATGCTTTGCAGGCCATGGGCCTCTATGGGCTTGAAGAACTTGTTGTCAACGGTTTCCGGCTTGGTGCCTTCAGGCACACCCAGCATGGTGCCAATGCTCGGGCCATAGATGTCGGCATCCAGCAAACCAACCCGGGCGCCTTCCGCTTGCAGCGCCATCGCCAGGTTAACGGCCGTCGTGCTCTTGCCAACGCCGCCTTTACCGGAAGCAACGGCGATGATGTTCTTAATGTTCTCCATACCTGGCAGGTTTTCCCGAACGTTCACTGAGCCGACTTCACAGCGAACAGAGACCTCAACTTCAACGTCATCGACCTGGGCTTCAATATGGCTGGCCAGCAACATAGCCAACCCTTCCCGGTATTGCCCTGCGGCATAGTGCAGTGTCACCGTGACTTTTACGGGCGAGCCTTCGGTAATATCGATGTCAGCCGTGTCGGCGAAAGGCCGGTCGGTGTGAGGATCTTTCAGGGTGTTCAGCGCCTGGAGAATGCGTTCAGTCGACATGCTGGGTCCTTAACGTGGCTATGACAGCAGGGTGGGGGCGGGTAATGGAAATAAAAGTCGCAACAGAGGAGTGCCGGGGCAGTGCCCCGGCCAAAGGCGGTGTTACTGCCGCCCATACCGGTCCGTGAACCGCACTATGTCATCTTCGCCCAAATAACTGCCCGTCTGCACCTCAATCAGCTCCAGAGGGATCTTGCCGGGGTTTTCCAGAGCGTGCACGGTGCCAATGGGAATGTAGACCGATTCGTTCTCACTGAGCATTTGAGTCTTCTCGCCAATGGTGACATTGGCGGTGCCGCTCACCACCACCCAGTGTTCAGCGCGGTGGTGGTGCATCTGTACCGAGAGTTTTTCACCGGGTTTCACGGTAATGCGCTTTACCTGGTGGCGTTCCCCCAGGTTAATGGTTTTGTACGAGCCCCAGGGGCGGTGCACC
>NZ_JBDWXV010000019.1:0-124497 GCF_039982735.1 Saccharospirillum sp.
AGTTATTTAAATTATGAGGGATTTCGTTCTGTGCATTTTCAAACTACAATATAAAAATATTACGTCATGTGACATGACATCAGGTTCGGAGGCGGTATGGCTGTAGGTAAGTCGGGAAGGATCGTTCTTGAGATAGAGGCAGACGACAAAGAGGCGCTTCATCGAGAGATCAAGATGCGCGGGCTAACGATGAAAGAATGGTTCTTGGAGAAGGTGGATCAGGACTTTCCTGAAATCACTAAAAAGAAGAAAAAGAAAGCCTGACCCTGCTTACTACATCGTCAAGGTAAAGCTAGACCAACTGGGCATCGAGATACCGCCTTATTAGGGCTGGATCTTCAATCATGACTTCAAGTGCTGACCTACCGCCAAAAGCTTTGTTGGGCTTCTTCACCCATTCGTTTGCTCGCCGCCCGGTTGGAAACAGTATTCTCAGATTCTTGCAGATTCCCAGAATGTACGAGAACCTTTTCAGGGAATCTGGACGAACCTCATTGCTCTGCGAAAAAAACCCAAGAAGCTTTAATTTTTCAGCTTCGCTAAGGTCCCATGCGTCTGCAATTCGACGGCAAATTCGAAGACCTGTTACAGCTATCTCTTGAGGGGATGTTTGAGAAAGCGTTTCTGAGGTCATGGAAGGGACTCCATCGAAGAATGATATTTCGATGGTAGAGGCAGGGTAGAAAGTATGCCACGCCAAGAATAGGAGCGGGATAACGCGTATATTCAGTTATCTTGAACAAGAAAAACCAGCGATTTTTGGTCGCTGGTTTTTCGATTTCGCCTGGGCTAGCGAAGCTCAGCCACACTTAACCCAAACGGCTTGCCTTAGGACGGTTTTTTTGTTGTTTAATTCGTTACCCGGTTACCCCAGCTTTTTTGCTAAATCAGCTGCTCTCAAGTGGGTATAACGTTTGAGCATCGCCAAGTCCTTATGGCCAGTAATTGCAGCCACTTCCATCAACCCCAGGCCCAGCTCAAAAAGTCGGGATGTTGCTTCGTGTCTCAAGTCGTGAAACCTCAGATCATGCAAAGCTGCTGAACGTCTTACGCGTGTGAATGCTTGGGTAATTGAGTCTTCTCGCATCTCAAAGACGCTGCCGTTAAAGTTGCGTGGCAGGGACTGTAGAATCTCGACCGCTCGTTGCGAAAGGGGAATTTCCCTGTCTTCTCCATTTTTTGTATCGATCAATTTGGCCGTTCTGGTCTTGAAGTTGATATTTTCCCACTTGAGATTAGCAACTTCGCTGCGACGCATTGCTGTTTCGATCGCCAAACCAACAATTGGGAATATTTCGCCGCCGTATTTGCTTGCATGTTGAAGTAGCAGCGATTCTTCATGGCCCTCTAGTCGCCGATCTCTACTCTTAGCCTTGGCCGGCATAGCAATTGAATCAACAGGATTGCCTCTTGGAAGGCAAATATCGAGCTCTTGCTGTCCGTACTTAATCAATCGTCGAAGTAGAGATAGCTCTTTGCGAACGCTTTCAGAGGAAACTTTTTGAAGCCGATAGCTTCGATACTCTTTTAGAGTTCGCGCGTCCAACCCGGCCAAGGTGATATGGCCGAGATGCTTGTTTAGAGTTTTGATCCGGCTGTTGACGTCAACTATGGCTTTTTTGTCTGGCAGCACTTCACGGCAATAGCGAGCTGAAAGCATTTCCAGAGTGGTTGATTCTGCTTCATCTAGGGAGACGAATACTGATCTATCCATCTCAGACTCTATCTGACGAGACCATTGTTCTGCTGCTGCTTTTGTTTGAAAAGTCTTCGATTGGGTTCTATAGCCTCTTCTTCGTATCTTGACCTGCCATTGTCTCGGTGCACGCTTGGTTATCGTCGCCATTAGAAAAGCTCCTCCAGTGATGAACATGGAGCAAGTGTGCGATGTAACTGATGTCGAGTTAATGGGCAGAAAAGCGGTGTTTTAAGACACAAGAAGGTGGGGATTTGAGCTGTTCTCAGAGAGTCCATTTTTAGCTCCTGCTTTGGGCCACGTTTTTCTGAGTGTCCCAAAACTGTCCCAAATCACGGGTAGAAGGCTTAAAAATGGCCCGCCCGAGAGGATTCGAACCTCTGACCTCTGCCTCCGGAGGGCAGCGCTCTATCCAGCTGAGCTACGGGCGCGTAACGGGGCGCAGTATACAGATTTAGCGCTCCAAGTCCACATTTGTTTGGTATTTCAAGAGGTTAGCTCCCCCCGCCCGGTTTTCCACAAAACGGTCATTCTACCTTCAAGCCTCTGTCATCCACGCTCGTCCGTCTGCGGAATAGCGGTGTCTGGCCGATAACGCCCCATCACCCAACGAGCTTTCTGACGCTGAATGCCAGAACAGCGACTGCACACTGTGCAACCGATTCTATTGTCCGTGCCCTGCCAACCGAGCAGACGCCCGCTCAGCCAACCCCATGCCCGCACTGTTCATGGTCAGGAAGGTTTCATCGGCGCCGGCTGCTTTCATCAGAATGGCAGCATCTTCGTAGAGGGCATGGGTAACCACTGGCCCCTTGAAGCCTTGTCTGCGAATTTGACGGGCAGCGACAACCACCCCTTCGGTGTCCGGCATAGCAATAATAAAGGCGTCGATACCCGACAGATCCACGGCATGCCAGAAGCTGATGTCTTCAGCGTCGGCATAAACGACCGTTCGGCTCTTGTCCTGCTGCCGGGCGACTTTGTCAGGGTCTGAATCGAGCCCGACGACTTTGTAGCCGCGGTCTTCCAGTGCCAGATAGGCTGCGGTACCGGTCCGCCCCATACCCATCACCACAATGGTCGCGTCGCCGAGCGATGCAGGTTGTTCATCCGGATGCATGCTGTGACGTTCAAGCGGTATCAGCTTCAGCTCCAGCCACTCGAATATCGGGTGTGCCAACCGGTTCAGCGGCGCGGCGATGATAAACGACAGCGCCACGGTAATGGCCAGCGGCACCAGCCACTCTTCCAGCACGCCAGCGGCAACAATCAACCCAAATTCGCTGTAACAAGTCAGGCTCAGGGCACCGAGAAAGGCGTTGCGGGCGCGCAGTCTGAACAGAATCAGCAACCCAAAAAACAACAAGCCTTTCAGCGGTAATACCAGGGCAAAGACGGCCGCAAATATCAGCGCCTGGGCATCCGGCAGGCCGTTCATGCCGATCTGCAGGAAAAAGCCAATCAGGAAGACTTCTTTCAGGCCCCACAAGGAATGGGACAGCTCTTGCGAGCGGGTGTGGCCAGAGAGAAGCACCCCCATCGCCAGCGCACCCAGCTCGGAACTGAGCCCCAGCGACTCAAACCCCATGCCGCCTACGGCAACGGCGAGCACCATCCCCATCAGCACCATCAGTTCGTCGTGCCCCGCCATATCGAGCAACCAGTACAGCACGGGCCTTAACAAGGGCAGTGCGAATACCAGCAATGCCCACCAGGAGGGAGAATGCCCCCCTGCAACGCTTAGCACTAACAGCGCGATCAGATCCTGGATGATCAGAATGCCGATCGCGACCCGGCCATGAAAGGCACCGAGTTCACGTTTTGCCTCAAGCGTTTTGGCCGCCAGGACGGTCGATGAAAAACTGAGCGCGACGGCCAGTAATATCACGGTCGCGATCGGCAGGTCGGTAAAGAACGCGATACCCGCACCAAATACCACCACCGTGATCCCAAAGTGCAACAGCGCCCCACCGACCACCACGGGCTGAACCAGATTCTTGAGCTTGAGTTTCAGGCCAACCGTGAACAGCAGCAACAACACACCCAGGTGGGCAATGTGTTCCAGCACCGGGCCGGTATAGGAAGGCAGGCCGACATAGGGCCCCAGGGCGTTCAGACCAAAACCCGCCAGCAAAAAGCCCACCAGGGGCGGAAGACCTATTCGCTTTACCAGTAGGCCAAGCACGAATGCCAGGGATAAACCGACAACTTCAATCACAACTTGGGTCCTTTAAACCAGATTTCAGTGCTGATCTCGCACTGCAGGGTCATCGTACAACGTCAGGTTAGTATACCGGTGATCTACCTGGCCTTGTATGTTTGTGATGCCGCCCTTCAACCGAATACGATGGTCTGTGCGTGACCGTCAGACCACGCCCGGGTTGAAGCTGCTTGACCTGTGAGCCACGATTCGTCAGCATTCACCTGTCTTTCTGCCGGATGTCACCGCCCTGTTTACTCTAACGCGGCCGCGCTGTCGGCAGTGAAAGCCCCCTTCCTGGTCGGGTACGACCTACACATTGGAGTCCTGTCATGTCTGAACGCACTGCTTTCCGTCGCGGTTCGATCGTTCTGTTGTCGCTGTTGATGACTGTATTCACCCAGGCTTTTGCCGAAGAACGAACGACCATGGACCCGCGCCTGGTCACGCCTGGCAAACTGACCGTCGGCACCGGTGACCCGGTTTACCCACCCTGGATGCTGAATAACGACCCGGCCAGCGGTGAAGGTTTCGAGAACGGCCTGGTGTACGAACTGGCCGCTGAAATGGGCTTCGATGCCGACGATGTGGTGTGGGTAGGCCAGACATTCGACCAGGCGATTGCCCCGGGCAACAAGCCCTACGATTTCGCCATTCAGCAAATTTCCGTCACCGAAGCGCGCAAGCAGATCGTCAGCTTCAGCCGGGTCTATTTTCAGCCTGAAAAAGCGGTGCTCGCCTTACCCGGCAACACTCTGGAAAACGCCACCAGCTACGATGACCTGCGCGACGCTCGCTGGGGCGCGACCATTGGTACTACCGATAACGACTATCTGGTCAACGTACTGGGTGTTACCGAAGCGGCCATCTATAACGAGCAGGTCGATGTGTTCCAGGCCATGCGCGCCGGCCAGATTGACGGCACGCTGATCTCTCTGCCCACAGCATTATACGTCACCGCCGTTCAGGTACCGGAAGCCAACATCGTTGCGCTGCTGCCGCCGGATGAAAACGACCGCGGCCATGGCCTGTTGTTCGAATACAACAACCCGCTGATCCCCTGGGTGGATGACGCCTTGACGGCGGTTATCGACCGCGGTGTGGTTGAAGATCTGAAAGCCGAGTACCTGATTGCCGACCCCGATCTGCCCATCATCACCGAATGACCGACTCTCAATCGCCCCAAACGGGCTCGCTGGGCGGCGCCGAACGGCGCCCGCCCCCGCCTCCGCCCGGCCGCTCTTTTAATTGGCGGGAAGCCCTGGCTCCCAGCCTGATCAGCCTCATCAGTATCGTTGTCGTATTTGGCGTACTCGCCTGGGTAATCACCTCGGCCGAGCAATGGCCGCGCATCAAACTGCAGTTCTTTAATGTCGATGCCATGATCGCCGCCTTCCCGCGCGTGCTGCAGGGTTTTTGGATCAACATGCGCATCTGGCTGATTGTACTGGCCTGCATTCTGGTGCTGGGCATTGCCCTGGCGGTCATCCGATCGTTGCGTGCGCCCTGGTTTGCACCCTTCCGATTAATGGTGATCTTGTACATCGACCTGTTTCGCGGCCTGCCGGTGTTGCTGCTGGTACTGCTTTTTGGTTTTGGCATACCGGCGCTGAACTTGCCCGGCTTGCCCTCGAGCAGTCTGTTCTGGGGCGCCGTTGCCATGGTGTTGAGTTACTCGGCCTATGTCTGTGAAATCTACCGCTCCGGCATCGATGCCGTGCACGAAGGCCAGTGGGCGGCGGCCAAGTCACTCGGCCTGACCGAATGGCAAACCATGATCTATGCGGTTCTGCCGCAAGCGGTGCGCAACGTGTTACCAGCCATGATGAACATTGTGGTCGCCTTGCAAAAAGACGTGGCCTTGCTGTCGATCATCGGGGTGCGTGATGCGGTTCGCGAAGCGCAAATCTACACGGCCTCGACTTTTAATTATTCGTCCCTGATTGTTGCGGCCGGTTTGTTTTTGCTGGCCACCATTCCCATGGCGCGCCTGGCGGATTATGTCACCCAGCGCGATCGCGCCCGTCGTTTGCAAGTAGGAGGCTAAGCGGTGCCGCGTGTCCAATTATCGGAAGTGACCAAGTATTTTGGCGAGAAGCTGGTGCTCGATCAGGTGGACCTGTCGGTGGATCTGCACGAGGTCATCTGCCTGATCGGTGCCTCCGGGTCTGGCAAATCAACGCTGTTGCGCTGCATCAATCGGCTGGTGAAAGCGGACTACGGCGACATCTATCTGGATGATGTGCCGGTCACCGATCAGCGCTTCGGCAAGGTTGGCCTGCACAAGCGCATCGGCATTGTGTTTCAGTCGTACAATCTGTTTCCGCATCTGACGGTGCTGGATAATTTAACGCTGGCACCGCGCAAGGTGCACGGTAAAAGCCGAAAAGACGCCGAGGCATCCGCACTGGAACAGCTGGACCGGTTTGGCATGAACAGCTTTGCCAAAGCCTACCCGGAACAGTTGTCCGGCGGTCAGCAGCAGCGTGTGGCCTTCGTGCGGGCGCTGATGAACAAGCCGGATGTGTTACTGCTCGATGAAGTCACCGCTGCGCTCGACCCGGAACTGGTTGGCGAGGTGCTCGGCATCATCAAGGAACTGAAAGCCCAGGGCATGACCATGGTCATCGTCACCCACGAGATGGGCTTTGCCCGCGACGTGGCCGACCGGGTCTGCTTTCTGGAAGGCGGCCGCATTCTCGAAGAAGGCGACCCAAACCGCATGTTCAGTGACCCGCAACACGAACGTACCCGGGCGTTTCTGGACCGGATTATTGAGGCTGGGCGGTTGTAGTGGAATCGGTTTCGAACTGACTTGCCCACTCTGCCATTTCCTGAGCAACGGGCTTATCGTGCTCGCCCAAAAAACGCAAAAAGCGCGGTGCCGTGGCGTTAACAATACGCGCTTCTGGAAAGCCAATGCGCTCGGCGTGTTGAATGGCATGATCAAAGTCACCGACGCTGTAAGCGATGTGCGAGTCCGAGCCGAAGGCGACTTTCCAGTCGAGCCGGTCAATCAGTTCCATGATGTGCACGCAGTTCGATTCGCTGCCGAGGCGGGAATGCGAAAACGAGGAGTTGTTGATTTCCAGCACGACGTTATTGTCGCGTGCGGCGCGAATGACTTCTTCGTAGTCCAGCGGGTAATTGGGGTTTCCCGGGTGGCCCACAATCTGGCATTCGCCGGTTTTGATGGTGTTGATCACCGCTCGGGTCGATGTCGCTTTATCGGCGGGCGCAAACACCGGCTCGTGGAAACTGGCGATAGCGAAGTCGAGAAACGGATGCATCTTGTCCAGAATATCCAGACCGCCTTCCGGTTCCAGAATGTTGGCTTCAATGCCGCGCAGCATACCGACATTGCCGACGACGCGGGGAATCACTTTCATGTTTCCAAAGTGCCAGTAATGCGCGCCATCGGGCATGGTGGGCGCGTGATCGGTGATGCTGAACAGCTGCAGGCCCTTGTCGCGGGCGATCTGGAAATAGTCGTGTACGGTGCTGAAGGCGTGGTCGCTGGCGACGGTATGGGCGTGGGTGTCGGTGAGAATGCGCATTGAAGGCCCTGTGTGCGGTTGGAGATTGCCCAGCATAGCATAGGGCCGATGACGCTTTCATGAAGACGGCAGCTTCGCATTCCCGGGCGCGACGACTTACACTGTTAAGCTTACTGCAACCCCCGAGCGGCCTGATGTTACTGGAACGTTCCCTGGCTTTACCCCTGCTGGCTACCGTGCTGACCGGTACCTTGCTGTATCAGTTGGCAAACCTCGAACCGGCGCTCTGGGTTGCGGGCGTTGCGCTCATCCTGTTTATTGTTGTGCGCTGGCGCCGCTTACCCCAGTCGCCCCGCATTCTCGTCGGCCTGGCACTGTTCAGCGGCGTTTTCCTACCCTGGGCGGAAGACCCCTGGGGCGTGTTGCGCACCGCGTTCGATCGCGCCGGTTACTTCTCAACGTTTTTGATTGCCCTGAGCTTTCTGCGATTGGCCGCCCAGCGGTCGCGCATGGTACGCCGCTGCGGTGCCCTGGCGGTGAACCAGCCTCCCGGTCGGCGCTACGGCATTCTCAGTTACACCACCGCCCTGTTCGGGCTGATTCTCAATTTCGGTGTGCTGCATTTGCTCGGCTTAATGGTCACCCGGGGCAATACGCTGGCGGCGGCCAATGGCCAGGTGAGCATTCAACGCACCCGACAGCGGCGCATGTCGCTCGCCATGTTGCGGGGGTTTGCCGCTCTGCCGATGACCTCGCCGTTTTCCATTACCCTGGCCCTGTTGCTGACCATCATTCCCGGCCTGCGCTGGCAGGACATTCTGCCCATTGGCTTTGTGACGGCCGCCTTGCTGATTCTGATCGGCTGGATTCAGGATTTTCGCCACAATCCACGGCGAGCCCCGCCCGGCCTGGCAACTGACACCCGTCATTACAGCTGGCGACCAGCCGTGCAACTGGTCGGCTTAATCGGCCTGCTGACCAGCTCTGCCTTTCTACTGGAAACCCGGACCGATCTTTCACTGACGCTGGCAGTCATTCTCACCAGCCCGCTGGTGGGCATTGGCTGGCTGGCCTGGCAGGGCAACCGCGCCGGCATGCCTGGCGCACTGGTCTTACTCGGCCGTCGCCTGAAATCCGACATTCCGAATCAGGTCGCGCCGTTAAGTGGTGAGGTCAGCCTGCTGGCCGGGGCTGGGTTTCTGGGGGCTGCCATTTCCGGGCTGGTGACTGAATCCCAGGTGTTGTGGCTGGTCTCGGCGCTGCATCTGGATGGCTATTTTCTGTTAATCGCCGCCATGGTGCTGACGGTCGCGCTTGGCCAAGTCGGCTTTAACCCGATCGTCTCTGTGACGCTGTTGGCCTCAGCGCTGCAACCAGTGGCCGCCTTCGGGCTGACCAATGAATTGCTGGCACTGGGTTTGATGTCGGCCTGGTGTTTAACGGTGAACTCTTCACCCTTTACCATTTCGGTATCGATTGTCGGCTACCTGAGCCAGGTCTCACCGCGGCATCTGGCCTGGAACTGGAACCGGCGATATCTACTGGTGAGCTTTGCGTTCTTATGTGTCTGGCTGTTTGGATTGCAGTGGCTGTATTAACACCGCCTAACCGGGCTCGTTGTCGGTCATCCGACGCGCAAACGCCTGGCTGACAATCTGTATCCAGCGCCGATCGAGGTCTTCAGCCCGGTACCAGAGAAAAATATCGCGCCGGCCGAAATCAGCTTCCACGGGCAGCACCATCAGGTTGTAATCCCGCTCGACCCGCAAGGTTAGTTTTTCCGGCATCAGGCTCAGGTGCCGGCCTTCTCGCAGCATTTTCAGCGTAATCGCCGCATCGCCCGACAGGGCCACGGGCGTGCGAATGCCGCTGACACCCATCGCTTGCAACCGCTCAACCGGGGACTCCTCGAAACGCGCATAGGTACCCATGTTGATCCAGGCTTGATCGTTAATGTCAGACAGCGCCAGCGAGCCACTCTTCTGGGCCTTAATGGCTAAAGGATGTTGGCTAGAAGCCACCACGACCAAACGGTCTTCCAGCACCAGATCGCACACCAAATCCCGGGTTTGGGATTGCACCTTGGGTGAAAACACCAGATCGAGCTCTTCATCGTGAATCTGTTCGATCATCCGGTACGGTGTGTCCACTCGAATCAGCAGCGATAAGTCGTCATGCTCTGCCATCAGATCCTGAGCCATCTCGTTCATCAGGTTATTGGCCAGCAACGGACCCACACCAATGCGCAATTCCTGCTTGAGCCCCAGCCCATGACGCACCGCCACTTGCTGCGCCGACCAGACCGCCTTGGCAATGGCCCGGCCATGCCGCGCCAGGTCGGCCCCCAATGGCGTTTGCCGCACGCCGTGCCGGCTGCGGGTAAACAGCGGACCACCGGCCTGCATCTCCAGCGTCTGGATGTTGCGCGTCAGCGTCGGCTGGGTAACGTTCAGACGCGCCGCAGCGGCGCTGATTGAGCCGCTGTCTAGAATAGTGGCCAGTTGTACCAGATGTTTGGATTCCATAAGCCCTCACACTCAACGAGTACTGTCTGATGGCGTAATCATTGGATGTCGGAGTCGGCAGCAGCACAAGCAGTAGCTGCCTGGGTGGTCTCTGTGGGGAAGTCCGCAGCAAGGATGCTGCGGTCTAGGCCCCATGGAAGGGTCTACGCCGACCCCACAGAGACCACCCAGGTAGCTGCTGCGGACTCATGCCACCTAACAGACCAAGCCTCCGTACCATGCATTTTTATTTGTTTAAGAGTTTAAAAATGAATTATACGAATGCGATTAAAGATTGCACACTTTGTGGACGTCGAACACCCACACAACTCCAATAACAACCTGAACACGACGAGGTCGATATGAAAAAATCACTGTCTCTGGGCCTGGCCACGCTGGCTCTGACCTTCTCTGCCAGTTTCAGCCAGGCTGAAAACCTGCAAATGGACGCCGGTGGCGCCGCCTCGGTTACCGGTATGTTGCCGCAGGCCTACGCCCAATACACCAGCCGCGAAGGCATTAACCTGCAAGTCGTGCTCGGGCAAACGCTCACCCGCTCAGTCATGATGCTGGGCGCTGGCCAACTGGGTTCCTCCGTAGTTCCGCCACCGGCGTTCAGCGCTATGAAAGCCGGCGTCGGCCCCTATGCCAGCAATGCCGACCAGGCAAAAGCGCTGTCTAAAAATGTCCGCGCCATTACCGGCCTGCCCGGCAGCACCTATCACGCCATTACCTGGGAACGGGACGGCATTGAAAGCTGGGATGACATTCGCGGCAAACGCGTCTTTGTCGGCCCGCCGGCCGGAGCCGCCAACATGCAGATCATGGGCATGATCGAAGCCGCCTCCGGCCTGGTCGATGGCGACTACGAAGCCATTCGCGCGCCCTGGGGCTCCGCGGTTCAAGGCTTTCAGGATGGTCAGTACGATGTCCTGGTGCTGTCAGCGCCCGTAGGCCAGCAATCGATCAATGAAATGAGCCTGCAGAACCCGATTCGCATTCTGGGCATCCCCGAAGACCGCATTGGCACCCCGGAATGGAACGACTACACCGAAGCGGCCGCCATGTCCTTCACCGTGATTCCGGCTGGTACCTACCGGGGCCAAGTCAATGGCGACCAGGATATCTACACCGCCTCGAACATCATGTGGATGGGCGTGGGTTCCTCGATGTCCGACGACGTCGCCTATCGACTGGCCAAGGCGTACTGGGAAAACATCGACGAGCTGAAAGCCTCCAATGCGTTGTTGCGCACCATCAGCACCGACAACCCCTTTGAAGGCGTCAACGCGCCACTGCACCCCGGTGCGGTTCGCTACTATCGGGAAAACGACATCGCCATTCCTGACACCCTGATGCCCTGATAGGCCCGACCCGGAGCCGTCACCAAGGCGGCTCCGCCTGTTTAACCAGGGTGCCTGGTCCCAGGCGCCCGGAGGACTCTTCCATGACGACACCGTCCATGACGCTAGCCAATCGTTTGCAATACGCCCTCTGGGTCGTCGGCGGGCTGCTGGCGCTGGTTGGCCTGATTAATGTGCTGCCCAGCTACGGTTTTCTGCCGCGACTGGGGCCCTTTGAACTTCAGTGGTTCCGGCCATTCTTTTTTACGCTTTGTGTGATCATCGGCGTCCTGTATCTGTGGCGCGAACAGGCACTGACCGACAGAGTGCCGTCGAAGCTGCGCATCCTCTTCGACCTGTCACTGATCGCCCTGACCGTGTACTGCAGCTTCCGTTATTTTCAGGTCGCTCAGATCATGGAGATGTCGATCATGTTCTTCACCACCTGGGATGGCCTCACCGCACTGATGGCCGTTCTGGTGGCGACCGTTATTTGCTGGCGGCTCTGGGGCGCGCCAATCGCCATCATCGGGCTGATCGCCGTTTTGTATCTCGGCACCGGTGAATACTGGCCCGGGGTACTGCAAACCGCAGGCGGCAACGCCATGGACCGCCTGGCCGCCAACCTCTGGTTCGGCAGCGACAACGGCGTGGTCGGCTCCATTTTCGCGGTCATCCTATCGACCGTTCTGCCCTTTATCATTCTCGGCGGCATCCTGGAAGGCTGCGGCGCCGGCTCATCGATGATTCGTATTTCCTTCGCCCTGATGCAACGCTTTAGGGGCGGGCCCGCCTATGCGGCTATCATGGCCTCAGGCATGTTCGGTACCGTCTCCGGCAGTGCCGTGGCCAACGTCGTCGGTACCGGTGTGGTCACCATTCCGATGATTCGCAAGCGCGGGTTCAGTGGCGACTTCGCCGGTGGGCTCGAATCGTCGGCCTCGGCCGGCGGGCAGATATTGCCACCCATTATGGGGGCCGCTGCATTGGTGATGGCCGACTATGTGGGTGTCTCCTATCTGACCGTCATCGTGGCGGTGATGATTCCGGCCCTCGCCTACTACGTCAGCCTGTTTCTCGCCGTGTATTTTGAAGCGAAAAAGCTGGGCCTCAATGCCGAACCGGAAGGCGACCTGCCGGAACCCATCGAACGCCAGGACTGGATCAACCTGCTGCTGTTGCTGGCGCCACTGGGCACCATTGTCTGGTTATTAATAGAAGGGTTGTCGCCGGCCGGTGCATCGATCAGCGCTATCTTGCTGTTGCTGGTTCTGAGTTTTCTGAACCCGGCGGTCAGACGGCAGCCCCTGGTGTTGCTCACCTCCCTGGCCGAGGGCGGCGTCACCGTTGGCCGACTGTCGATGGCCATCGCCGTGGTCGGCATTATTGTTGCGACACTGGCGGCTACCGGCATCCCGACAACTTTTGCGGTGCTGCTGTCGAACGCCTCGGACTATTCACTGCTGGCGGCTTTGTTGATTACCGCGCTCGGCTGCATTGTGCTCGGTATGGGCATGCCAACTCTGCCCGCCTACATCGCCATCATTTCAGTAATGGGCCCCACCTTGCAGGCCTTTGGCATGGAACTGCTGACCGCCCACATGTTCGTGTTTTTCTTTGGCGTTGCGTCAGTCATTACTCCGCCAGTAGCCATTGCCGCTTACGCCGCGGCGTCCATCTCCGGTGGTAAGCCCATGGCGACTGCCATTGCCAGCACGCGCATTTCCGCCGTGCTGTTTCTGATTCCCTTTGCGTTTGCCTACAACCCGCTAATGCTCACCACTGCCGCTGCGGGGGCTGATTTCTCTCTCGGTGCCTACGCCTGGCTGATCGCGCAACTGGTACTGGCGCTGTACCTGATTACCAGCAGCCTGGCCCGGTTTGACCGCCGCGTTTTAACACTGCCAGACAGCGGCGTTCGATTTGCACTGGCACTGGGGCTGCTGTCGCCGTACCTGATGGTGAGCATTGTTTGCCTTGGGCTCGGTTTGCTGCACCTGGCGGTGCATGCGATCCGCCACCAGGCCGAGAATCGACCCACCGCCAACCCGCAACTGGCCAAAGGATAAGCGAATGAAAGCCGTCAAAAATACGCTCTTCATCATGATCGACCAGCTGCGCTGGGATGCCCTGTCGTGCTATGGCAATACCGTGGTCGACACCCCCAACATCGACCGGTTGGCCAAGCGCGGCGTACGCTTCAACAACGCCTACACCCAGGGCACCAGCTGCGGCAATTCGCGCGCTTCGTTTTACACCGGGCTGCACATGCGCTCGCACGGCGCCACCTGGAACGACTGGCCGTTCAGCCTGAGCGAATGGACGCTGGCCGACTATTTAAAACCGTTGAACCAGCGCGTTATTTTGTTGGGTAAAACGCACATGAAACCGGACATGGACGGCATGGACCGGCTCGGCATTGAGCCCGGGTCTGATCTCGGCCAACGCTTGTACAACGCCGGTTTTACCGAAGGCGAGCACGACGATGGCCTGCACCCGGAAGGCCCAATGGGCAAATACTCCAAACAGGAACCTCGCTACAACGCCTATTTGCGCGAACACGGTTTCGACGGCGACAACCCCTGGCTTGAATGGGCCAATGCGGCAGAAACGGACAACGGCGACATCGTCTCCGGTTTCTATCTGGAGCACGCGCACCGGCCCGCCCGCATTCCCAAAGAGCATTCGGAAACGGCCTATCTGACCAATCGCATTATCGATACCATTGATGAACTGGGCGATGACGCCTGGTGTCTGCACGCGTCGTACATCAAACCGCACTGGCCCTGCATCGCACCGGACCCGTATCACTCCCTGTACCGCAATGCCGACTTTTCACCGGCGGTAAAATCGGAAGCCGAGCGACAGAGCCCGCACCCGATTTACCAGGCGTTCATGCAACTGGGCGTCAGCCAGACCTTCAGTGACGAGGAAAAACGCGCCCACGTGCTACCGGCCTATTTCGGGTTGGTAAAAGAAGTGGACGATCACGTCGGTCGCCTCCTGGATCATCTGGATGCAAAGGGACTCACCGACAATACCCTCATTGTGCTAACCGCCGACCATGGCGATTACCTGGGTGATCACTGGTTGGGTGAGAAGGATCTGTTTCATCAGCCGTCGGTGAAATTGCCCCTGATCGTCGTCGACCCGCGACCGGAAGCCAATGTAACGCGAGGCCAGCAATGCGATGCATTGGTGGGCGCTATCGATGTGCTGCCGACGCTGATTGAATGTGCCGGTGGTGAGATCACCAGGCACGAACACCGGCTGGAGGGGCACTCGCTACTGCCTTTTCTGCACCAGGCAACCAGCCCGTTTGAGCGGGATTTCATTGTCGCCGAAGACGACTACGGTCGCCTTCCCGTCGCCACGCAACTGGGCGTCGATGCTCTGGCAGCCCGAATGACCATGGCATTCAACGGCCGGCACAAGCTGGTGCACTGCCCGGGCTTCCCGGACATGCTGTTCGACCTGCACAACGATCCGGACGAACTAGTGGATCTGGGTCGTGACCCGGGTTATGAAAATGTGCGACGTGCTCTACGCGATCAGCTACTCGACTGGAGTGCCACGCTGCATAACCGCCGGGCAGTCAGCCGCGAGATGGAGCAGAACGCCAATGGGTTGTCGCGGCGTCAGGGGATTCTGATCGGATTCTGGGATCGGGAATCGGTGCCGGATGCAATGAAACCGCCATTGAGTATTGGGGTTAAATAACTCAAACAAAGCAACTGCAATACAAACAAAAATAGGCAGGTCTCATCGACCTGCCTATTTTTGTTTTCGGAGTTAGAGGTTACTTCTGTGGCTATCGCCCGCGTCGGCTACCGGTGGTACCTATGCGGGGTCGGCGTAAATCCTTCCATGGAGCCTAGACCGCAGCATCCTTGCTGCGGACTACCCCGCAGAGGCACCACCGGCATCCGCCGCTCAAATCGAGCAAACGCCTACTTATGTAACTCATCCCGGTTACCACTGCGCACAGCATCCAGACTGGAATCAAAACTCACCCCCAGCTCTTCACCCAGCTTTTTCAACGCCGGCAACTGCACCGCCATACTCATGATACTGTCGAGCGCCTGATTCACGGCCGGCCGCTCGCCAACGCGATTGCCGTCGCTGCCCAGCGGCTGACCCAAACCGGTGATCTGGTGAATCTTTATCGACTCGATCTTCTCCGCCGGCTTCACCATCTGCGCAACAATGTCAGGTAATGCCTGCAGTCGGGATGCTTCAGTCTTCATCGCCATCAGGCTATCGCTCATGCCGTTTTCAGCAGCAACCATGGCGCGGCGACCTTCCGCTTCGGCCAGCAGTTCAGCCTGGTGCGCATTGGCGCTAGCGACACGGGTGGCTGCCGCTTCTTCAGCCTGAAGGGTTGCCACTTTCTTGGCGCGCTCGGCATCGCTGACGGCTTTGCCGGTCGCCACTTTATCTTTGGCAGCAATGACCTTCGCTTCGGTTTCTTCCAGCTTGATTTGCGATTCGCGCTCTTCGCGTTGCTTCTCATGCAGCTCGATGTCGCGCTTCAGGGTGGCTTCGCGAATGGCGCGTTCCATCTCGATCTGGCTGGTGGCAATGGCACGTTCACTGTCCGCTTTATAGGCGGCGACTTCGGCCATTTGGCGAGCCTTCAACACTTCCATCTGCTGGGCTTGTTGAATGCGCGCCTGGGCTTCTTCGAGGTCGAAATCGAGTTTGCGTTTGGCCAGGGTTAACGCCGACTGGCGCACCGCCACCTCGGCATCGGCGTCGATATCAGCGCGTTCTTTACGCGACCGGGCAATCAGCTCGGAGAGCTTGCGCATGCCAGCGGCGTTGAAGGCGTTGTTTTCATCGAGCGCGTCGAACGGGGTCTGGTCCATGTCGGTCAGCGACACGCTTTCAAGCGCCAGGCCGTTGCTGGTCATCGTCGGTTCCAGCAGCTCTTTTACCTGGCGCACGAAGTCGCCACGCTTCTCGTGCAGGTCGTCCATGGTGAAGCGCGCGGCCACCGAACGCAGCGCGTCGATCAGCTTGCCTTCAATCAGGTCACACAATTTGCCGGCATCGAAGGTGCGGTTGCCGAGGGTTTGCGCGGCCCGTGATACGCCTTCTTCGGTGTCGATGACCGACACGTAAAACTCGACGCCCACATCGACCCGCAGTTTATCCTGGGTAATCAGCGAGCCATTGCCGGCGCGTTTCACTTCCAGGCGCAGCGTCTGCATGTTCACCCGGGCGACGTTGTTGAAATACGGAATAGCGAGTACGCCTCCGTCGAGCGATACCTTGCGGCCACCGAGACCGGTGCGCACCAGGCTCACCTCCCGGGTTCCACGTTGATAGAATTTAGCCAGAATGGCGATGACAATGGCCAGAACGATCAGGCCCAGAATCACCCAGATAATAGCGTTAGCCATGCCCAATCTCCCACTGACGCTTGTTATTGTTCATTGTAAGTCTCCCAAACGCCCGACATACCGAAGCCTGCCGGGCCATACGGTTAGGTGCGGTATCAGAACACTGGCGGGTAGGGGCGACCGCCCCGGTCCAGTGTGATCCAGCGGGTTTGTGAAAAGGTTTCGACTGACCAGCGCCCGCCATGGTTGCCCAGGCCAGACGCCTTGGAGCCACCAAAGGGCACATGGGGTTCATCGTTGATCGACGAACAGTTCACGTGGCAGGAGCCGGTTTCCAACAACCGGGCCATGTGCAACGCCCGTTCTTCATTGGCGGTGATGATGCCGGATGACAGGCCGTATTCGGTGTCGTTGGCAATGGCGATGGCCTCGTCGTCGGACGAGAACGGAATCACCGGCACCACCGGGCCGAAGGTTTCATCCTGATAGAGCTTCATATCCGGCGTGACACCGGTCATGATCGTCGGCTCTACAAAACGCCCCTGAACACCGCCACCCAGAACCACTTTCGCGCCTTTGGCCACCGCGTCGTCGATCTGGTCTTTAACACGAGCCGCCTGGCGATCATTAATCAGAGGCCCGATCACATTCGACGGATCGGTTGTGGTGTCGCCCATTTTCAGTTTTGCCGCCCGGGCGATGAACTTGCGCAGAAACTCATCGTAGATTTTTTCGTGCACCAATACTTTTTCTACTGACATGCAGATCTGGCCCTGGTGCATGAAGCTGCCGAAGTTGGCGGCCGATAGCGCCCGCTCCATATCGGCGTCGTCGCAGACAATCAGCGAATCCTTACCACCGAGCTCGACACAGGCTTTCTTCAAATGCGCTCCGGCCTTGGCTGCGATAAAGCGACCCACCGGGGTTGAGCCGGTAAAGGAAATGCCCTTGACCGCCGGGTTTTCAATCAGCTCGTCACCAACCGCCGTCACCGATTCCCGCGAGCAAGTTACGACATTCAACACACCGGGTGGCACGCCAGCTTCCTCGAATATTTCAGCGAACATCAGTCCGCCCACGTAAGGCGTATCTTCCGAGGGTTTCAGCACAATGGTATTGCCGGTCGCACAGGGGAAAGACAAACCGCGTGAGGTCAGAATCAGCGGCATGTTCCAGGGGCTGATCACGGTCACCACACCCATGGGCTGGCGCATGGCCATGCTGACCTTGCCGTGCTCGGAGGGCAACACTTCACCGATAGCGTTGTAATTCATGGCGGCCGCCGCGCGGAAAACCCCGGCGGTATAGCCCACTTCAAACATGCCCTTGCCAAACCAGCCACCGCCTTCAGCTTGCACGGCTTTCACGATGTCGGGTTTGCGCTTCTCGAAAATGTCCGCCACTTTCAGCATGTAGGCCGAGCGTTCGGTGTAGGGTAAATCACGCCAGGCCGGGAAGGCTTCCTGGGCGGCGCGAATCGCGGCGCGGGTTTCGGCTACGCCGGAATCCGGTGCTTTGCCCCAGATGTCACCATTGGACGGATTAATGTCATTAAAGGTGCGGTCGGTAGGCACCCACTGGCCGCCGATGTAATTGCCCTTAAACGGATGCATGGTTAACCACCCCGGTTGTTGTTTGATAAATCATTATTTGATAGATCATTGTTTGATGAATCTCCGTCGGCCGACGAACGCCGGGCAGCCTGTTCCATTCGCGCCAGCATATCGGCCAGGCTACCGGACGTGTTGTCGCTCGGCCCGGCGATCACTTTGCGGTTGGCGCGCACGCCGGTTTGCCAGGCGGTGCGTTGCAATACCTCGGCGCTGCGGATCCAGTCCTGAATGTTGCCACCGGCCAAACGGTCGGATGCCAGAGGAGCGCGTTTGTCGAGCCCTGCCGGTTGAATATGGCCGGGTACTGACGCCGCCGGCTGATTGACCGCAACCGACTCGCCCGTGTGCTCAGCGGCGGGTTTTGTGTGCTGAGTCACGGGTGCTTCTTTACTGCCCGCGCCACCCAGGTAAGCCTCGCGCACAGCCGGATCATTCAACAGGTTCTGCGCATTGTCCTCAGCGGTAATGCGCCCGTTTTCCAGCAAATAACCGCGGTCGGCAATCGACAAACTCTGTTTGGCATTCTGTTCAACCAGCAGGATACCCAGCCCGGTTTCCCGGACCTTCTTCAGGGTTTTGAACACATCGCTGGCCAGCAGGGGCGACAACCCCAATGACGGCTCATCGAGCATCAGAATACCCGGAGCCGACATCATGGCACGGCCAATGGCGACCATTTGCTGTTCACCACCACTCATAGTGCGCGCAATTTGCTGACGTCGCTCGATGAGTTTCGGGAACAACTGATAGACCAGTTGGCGTTGCGTTTCTTCACGTTCGCGGGCGAATTTTGAATAGGCCCCGAGTGTAAGATTTTCTTCAACGGTCAGATCACCAAAGATACCCCGACCTTCCGGCACCAGGGCCAAACCAGCGGCAACAACCTGGTGTGCCTTATAGCCTGCGGTGGCAGTGCCATTAATGGTGACTGACCCGGCACTGCGATCGACCAAACCGGATATGGTGCCGAGCAGCGAGCTCTTACCCGCTCCGTTCGCTCCGAGAATCACCACGATCTCACCGGGTGCGACAGAGATAGACACGTTGTCCAGCGCCTGGTGCTTTCCGTAAGCGACGCTGACGCCGGTGACCTGAAGACCCTGTGAATCACTCATAGTCTTCTCCCAGATAGGCTTCGATAACCTGCGGATCTGCCAGCACTTCGGCGGGTGTACCCTGGGCAATGATGTTACCGGTGCTCATCACCACACAACGGTCACACAGGCTACGAATGGCATCCATGACATGCTCCACCAGAATCACCGTACGCCCGTCGTCACGCAGTGAGCGAATCAGTTCAATACCGGTTTGCAGCTCGGTCGGGTTCAGTCCCGCCAGCCACTCATCAAGCAGAATCACCTTGGGGTCGGAGGCCAGCGCCCGGGCCAGCTCGACCCGCTTCTGATCGATGTAGGTCAGATCGGCCGTTGGCTTGTGCGAAACACCAAAAAGACCAACGCGTTCCAGCTGGCGTTCGGCATAGACCGCCAACGCATGGCCCCAGAGTTTTTTGTGGCCAAAGACGGCACCGGCCATGACGTTTTCGAGCACCGTCATCGACGGAATCACCTTGACCAGTTGAAAGGTTCGGGCAATACCGGCGCGGGCAATCTTGCGCGTGGGCAGATCGGTCAGCAGCTTATCGTCCATGGCGATGTAACCATCGGTCGCCGGTAGCGCGCCGGAGATCAGGTTCATCATGGTGGTTTTACCGGAACCGTTCGGGCCAATCAGACCCAGTACTTCGTGTTCGTGCACATCGAAACTGACGCCGTTAATGGCCACCAGTCCGCCAAAGCGTTTGACCACTTTGCGCACTTCAAGCAATACCGCACTACTCATGGCTCACCCCCTGCCTGGCTCGCGCCTGGTGATACCAGCGAAGCAACACACCGCTGATGCCGTTGGGGATGTAAAACACCACCAGCAAGAAGGCCAGACCCATCAACAAGGTGGTTTGGGCGGGGAAGTTGGAGGCAATAATTTCCCACACCAGCGCAAAGGGGATGGCGCCCATCAGGGGGCCCCATAACCGTTGGGTTCCGCCCAGCAAGGCCATGATCACTACCATAAAGGACAACTGCGGGTTAAAGGCCATGGCCGGTTCGATGTAGACGAAGCGCGGGGCCAGAATGGCACCGACCACCGCTGCCACCGAGCCGGACACCATAAACAACACGATCTTCGACCAGGCGACATTGATACCGCTGTGTTTGGCGACCGACTCGTCACCGCCGATGATGCGAATGGCAAAGCCAAGACGCGAACGGTTGATCAGCCAACCGACCAGATACACTAGCAACGCCAGTGCCAGCAACTGCCAGTAAATGTGGGCGTCGGTAAAGTCGGTAAACACATAACTGCCCCGGGTGCCGCCCATGTTGTTCTGATACCAGGTAAACACCTGTCGAATCAGTTCGGCCAGACCCAGCGTGAATATCACAAAATACACACCCGACAGTCGCAGGGTGGCCCAGCCAACCAGCGCCGCCATCACGCCACCAAGCACTGCCGCCATCAACAACAGCAACGGATACGGCACACTCTCAAGACCAAGCGCCAGGGTGTAACTGCCCACGCCAAAGAAGGCGGCTGTGGCCAGCGATACATAGTGTGTCGGGCCAGAGAAAATAGCCCAGGAAGTGGCCAGCACGGTGTACATGGTGATCGGCACCACGATCGACAGCCACCCGTCGGCACCCGGCACCGCCGGTAGCCAGGCGAGCAAAAAAAACACCAGCAGTATCGCCACGCCCCGCCAGACATCGGTTTGCGTCAACTTCATGTTTGCGCCCTCCCGAACAAGCCCTGGGGACGAAACAACAGGATTAACAGAAACAGGACGTAGGCAGCCGCCAGCGTGAGGCCGGGGTCAATCAACCGGGCAACAACGGTCTCGGTAATGCCAAGCACCAAAGCGGCCACGATGGCGCCGCGAATATCACCCACGCCGCCCATGATCACAATGACCAGCGCTTTCAGTGTGAACACAATGCCGATGGAGGCATCGAAGGTTAAAAAGGTACTTAGCACCATGCCACCGGTCGCAGCAATGGCACCCCCGAGTGCAAAGGCAAAGTTCGAGGATTTTTCCACATCAATGGCCACCAGGCTGGCGGCGCGGGTGTCGACCGAAATGGCGCGCATCGACAAACCGGAGCGAGTGTGGTTCAGCCAGATCCACAGGGCCGCACACACCACAAAGGCAATGACAAAAGCCAGCACCCTGTTTTGCCCGTAGCGCGCATCGAAAATCTCGACCGGCACCGACAAGAAACTGTAATTGAAAAACTGGCCACCAAAAGCCCACAGAAAAATACCCACCAGGGTGAAGCTGAGCCCAAAGGTGACCAGAATGGAATCTACCTCCAGCTGGCCCCGCGTTTTGGCACGGCGCACCAGCGGCAATAACAGATACCGGTAAATCAGCCAGTTGGCACAAAAAGCTGCCGGTATCACCACCAGCAGTGACAAATAAGGGTTCAGGCTCTGGGCTGTGCTAAACCAGAAAGCCGCAAAGGCACCCGCCACCAGCATTTCACCGACCGCCAGATTCATGATTCGGGACACGCCGTACTGCAGCGACAAGCCCACTGCAATAATGGCGTACACGCCCCCGAGGAAGATCCCCGTGATTAAGATTTGCATAGCTAAACTACCTGAAGAGGCCCGTAAGAAATGCGATTAAAACGAAAGACCAGAGTGGACTTGCAACCGGCGAGCCCGATGAGACGAGCCTCCGGTTGCACAGCGACCCGTATTACATAGGGTCGGCTGTTCCGTCCATGCCCTCGGTGGAGCCCAGGCCATAGAAGTCGCCGTTCTGCCATTGGCCAACCGTCCAGTAGTTGGTGATCTGCTGGTTTTCGAAGGTCCATTCACCCATCACGGTATCGAAGCTGTTGTTCTTCAGATACTCGGTCACCGCCTGACGGTCCAGCGTGCCCACGCCTTCGATGGCTTGTTCGAGCACCTGCAACGAGGAATACATGACAGCACTGGCCCAGTAATCCGGCTCGGCACCGGTGACTTCCATATGCGCTTCCTTGTATTCAACAAAGGCCGGGTCTTCCGGGTTCACACCACCGACGCCATAAACACCGTTGATGCTGTCACCGAAGCGATTGCGGTAAGCCGGGAAAGCGTTGGCCACGGCGGTATAAAACACGTCGACTTCATCCATCAGGCCAGACACCTGCGCCTGCTCGGTCAGAGCAAAGGTGTCGGGCGGGTAGGAAAACGCCACGAACAAATCGGGGTCGGCATCCAAGGCCGAGTTGATGATCGGTGTCACGTCCTGAATCGTCGGCGGATAGGAGGTGCTGTACACAATATCGAAACCCGCCTCTTCAAAAATACCACGCGCCGCTTCGGCCAGTTCAATACCGAACGCATCGGCCACGTTGACCATGGCCAGGCGATCACCCACTTCACCATTGGCCTTCATGTCGGCTGCCAGGCGAGCAATGCCCTGGGCCAGTGGCGTGGTTTTGCCAAGGGTGAAAAACACACCGTCATAGCGATCGGTCAGCGCATCGGTCTGGTCGGTAATAGCGGTAACGTTGATCATCGGATAACCGAGGCGGTCGAAGATCGGCGCGGTGGCCAGTGCCATGCCGGTGCCATAAGGCGGAATGATAAAATCAACACCATCACTGGTCGCCAGGCGCTGAACCGCACGAATGGTTTCCGTTGGGTTGGTGCGGTCATCGTATTCGATAATTTCGACCGGGTGACGCTCGCCGTCGCTCAGCAGAATGCCGCCACGCTCATTAACCTGGTGTGCCCACAGCTCTACGTTGGGCCAGTAGGTCACGGCAGCGCCGCCAGCCAATGGACCGGTTTTGGGGGCTGCCGCGCCAATACGAATGGTGTCTTCTGCCAGAGCAGAACCGGAAAATACGGCCGCACCGGCCAGGGTAACAGCGCCCACCAGGGTGGACAGAGTCTTGATTTTCATGGGTCGTACCTCTTTTTTATCGTTGTTTTGGTCTTGCAACTGGCTCACCGGAGTGAGCTGTACTTAATAGGGTATTTATTGTTGGGAATATCTCACTAAAACGGATAATGCCGGTCGCCCGCCTGGTTGGTCACCCAACGCAATTCGGTAAACTCTGCAATGGCGGCCTTGCTGCCAAAGCGGCCATAGCCACTGTCTTTGACGCCGCCAAAAGGCATTTGAGCTTCGTCCTGAACGGTGGGGCTGTTGATGTGGCAGATGCCGCTGTCGATGCGTTTGGCCACGGCCATGGCGCGGTTGTAATCCTGACTGAAGACCGCTGATGACAGGCCATAGTCACTGTCGTTGGCAATGCGAATGGCGTCTTCTTCATCCTGCGCGCGAATGATCGACAACAGCGGCCCGAACGATTCTTCCTTGTAAACCTGCATTGAACGCGTCACCCCGTCGATCAGAGTGGCGTCCATCAGCACCGAATCCGATTGCCCGCCAGCCAGAATCTGGCCGCCTTTCTTTTCCGCATCGGCAATCAACCGGTTGAGCCGGTCCAGCGCTGCCTGATTAACCACCGCACCCAGAATGTCGGTTTGCGATTCAGGCGCCGCTGCTTTGATGGTTTGAACCTTAGCGGCCAGCTTGTCGACAAATTCGTCGGCAATCCCCGGTGTCACGATCAGCCGTTCGGTCGACATGCAGATCTGGCCCTGGTTCATGTAGGCACCAAAGGCCGCTGCGTTTACGGCGGCATCGACATTGGCATCATCCAGCACCACCATCGGCGCCTTGCCACCGAGCTCCAGCAAGGCGGGCTTCAATTGTTCGGCACACAACCGCGCAATAATGCGCCCCACTCTGGTCGAACCGGTGAAGTTCACACGGCGAATAGCCGGGTGTTCAATCAATGCTTTGACAATGTCGGGCGCGTCTTCAGGAGCGTTAGTTACCATGTTGACGACACCGGCTGGCGCACCGGCTTCGACCAGTGCTTCAACGATTAACTGATGCGTCGCCGGGCAGATTTCCGAGGCCTTGAACACAACCGTGTTGCCACAAGCCAACGGCATGGCAATGGACCGAACGCCCAAAATAATGGGCGCATTCCAGGGTGCAATACCCAGCACAACACCGACCGGCTGGCGCACGGCCATGGCGGTCATACCGGGTACATCGGAGGGTACAATTTCACCGGTCAGCTGTGTTGTCATGGCGGCGGCTTCGCGCAGCATCGACGAAGCGAGATGAATATTAAAACCACCCCACATCGGCGTCGCACCCATTTCCTGCATCACCGTTTGCGCCGCCTGGTCTGCTTTCGCGGCCAGGCAGTCGGCGGCTTTCAACAGCACGGTTCGGCGTTCATTCGGCGACATCTCAGACCAGACCGGAAACGCTTCGGCAGCGGCATCGGCAGCGGCACGCGCATCGGCAACAGTGGCCGCCGCCGCCCGGGTGACGACCTCGCCGGTAATCGGATTTTTGCATTCAAACACACGGTTGTTGTGTGCGGGCGTCGGCTGGTTATTAACCAGCATGGCAACGTCAAACATGGTGCGATCCTCGAGTAGTTTTTATATGGGATCGAAGCGTCACGAGCTTTGATGACAGAACGATAGTCAAAAGCAGAAGCGGGTGGAACTGCTTTGCATTGCACTTTTACAACAAAAAATTGTACATTAGCCCGACAAAGAGGTTAATTAATGAACGATTCAGCGCTGCAACAGCCGATACAGCGGCACCTGGACCTGGTGGACATCACCTACCCCAGAACCGCCCTGACCTGGACGGCCCCGAAACAGGACTGGCGGCATTTCGCCCAGTGCATCCTGCTGTTGTCGGGCCGTGGGAAGGTGCGTTTCAAAGGGGAGCATCTTGAGCTTGTGGCACCTACCTTGCTGTGGGCACCGGCCGGTATGATGCTGGGGTGTGATTTTGCCGCAGGCAGCCATGGTGTGCTGTTAACGGTGTCGGAAGACTGGTTGATTCCTGCGGTCAGCCGCACGTTGGATGCACAGGTACCCTTCCGTTCAATGGCCGATGCATTGCACGAACTGCCACTGACTGACGATGTATTGCTGGATCGCCTGTCGCCCTGCTTCAGTGCCATTCGCGCTGAGCTGTCCGACAACGAACCAGGCGCCCAAACTGTGGTTGCCGCTCAGTTAACAACTCTGCTGGCACTGATTCATCGCCAGCATGCTGAACAGTCAATCGCACCCGAGACCGACCTGATTCGCTCAACCCTGTTTCAGCGTTTTCTGGGGCTGATCGAACTGCACTTTCGCGATCACTGGAAGGTGTCCGATTACACCCGGCACATGGGGGTCAGTGAGCGACGACTCGAATTCGCAACGCACAAAGACGTAGGCCAAACCCCGAGCATGATCATTCAACGTAAACTGATCAGCGAAGCCTGCCAGCGCCTGGCGCATTCGCCCTTATCGGTCGCCGAAGTGGCTTACGGGCTGGGCTTCAAAGACCCGGCCTATTTCAATCGTTTTTTCAAGCGACACATGCAGGACTCGCCCGGTACCTGGCGTCGAACAATCCGTAAACAGGCACCGAGTGAAGACACGACGTTCGCGGCGTGGCCGTGAGAGAAAGCTGTGAGTTATGAGCTGTTAGCTTCGAGCTGTTAGCTTTGGGGTCGTCTTTTACTCGCAGCTCAAAGCTCGCAGCTAACAGCTCAAAACAACACGGCAAGAACGATTGAAATGGATACGAAGGACATCAGCGTTGCTACGACCAGCGTCGCCGCGTAGCGGGCCGGGTCGAGGTAATTGCCGGCAACGACCGGATAGATACTGAGCATGGGCATGGAGGCGATCAGAATCGCGATGATTTGTAACTGCGGGTCGAATGGCGGCAACAGCCAGATCATCAGCGCGACCAGCAGGGGATGAATACAGAGCTTGCCCACCGTGACCCAACTGATTTTCCAGACATCGCCTTTAATACTGATGCCTACCAGCGAGCCGCCGATGACAAACAACGCCACACCGGCCGAGGCATTGGCCAGAAAACCCAGACCGCTCGATACAACATCCGGCAACCTCAGCCCGGTCAGGCTGAAAAGGCTGCCGAACACAATGGCCAGCAAGATCGGTTGAGTTACCAGTCGGCGCACAAAACTGCTGATTACCTGGCGAGCGCTGCCCCCTTCAGATAAAGCGCGTGACAGCTCCAGCACCATGAGCGCGAGCGGCATGATCAGCAGGTTTTCAACCAGCAAGGTCATGGTAAACGCAGCCGCAGGCAAGGTACCGAATACCTGCAACAAGACGGGGTAGCCGACAAAAGCACTGTTACTCAGGCTCATGCCAAGCGCATTCAAGCCGGCTTCAGAGGTCGTGGATTTCGACGCGCCTTTTGAAAAAGCAAAGCCAAGCAGATACGCCAGCAGTGAGCCCGCACCATAGGCAATCAGATAATAGGGCGTGATGGCGGTGACGATCGAAGTCGTGGTCAGAGTGGTAAAAATCAGTGCTGGCAAGCAAAAATACAGCACGAAACGGCCCATGCCCGGAATCACTGATTTAGGCATCAGTTCGGTGCGCACCGCCAGGTAACCGATGCCGATGACCATAAAGATCGGAACGATGACGTTAACTACGGAAATGTCTTGCATGGCGGAAAATCACCCGGGCGGTTGTGTGCAGGTTGGCGGCAGCGGCTGGTAGGTAAGCGATCGCGTTCAGTCCGCCATCAATTCAGGCTTCACAACATACCGCAAGACCATATCGATCACATGGCTGGCCAGCTTTTCCTGATTGGACGCTGCGTTCTGGTCCCAGTTGAAAATACGCGAGAACGTATAGCGATTGGAGACATTGAAGAATGACAATGCACTGATCAGCCAGTGCAACTCCAATGCTTCCAGGCCAGGCCGAAACTGCCCGGTTTCCAGGCCACGACGATAGACTTTCTGCAGTTCATCCACCGCGCCGGCGTTGAGCGATTGAATCAGTTCGGACTGCTCAATGAACCGGCCATGATGAATGTTTTCGATCATCACCATGCGAATAAAATCCGGATTTTTGATGTGGTGCTCAAAGGTAAAGGCAACGAGTTTGCTCAGTGCCTCAATCGGCTCCAGATGGTCGAGTTCGAGCTCCCCTTCCTGCTGTCTCACTTGCTGATAGGAGCGTTCCAGCGCCTTCAAATACAGCGTTTCTTTGTCTTTAAAGTAATAATAAATCATCCGCTTAGATGTTTTGGTTTTCTCGGCGATCTCGTCAATGCGTGCGCCAGACAGCCCTTTTTCAGAGAACTCCCGAGTCGCAACCCGCATGATATCGGCCTTTACGCGCACCGGATCGTTCTTGCGTGTGCGCTCTTTACCGTTAGCGGCCACCTTGTGTGTGGTCATTCTGGCTCCCCTCCGTCTGCGATACGTTCAGTATGCCACAGGTTGACTGAACGTACCATTTCGTACATTATGAATTTGACGATCATCGCCTGGCTATACTTTCCGGAGTTGCAGGCGTCTCGTGGCCCGATTTGAACGACTCATAAATACTTAGCTACACACCCATACAACAACAAGAGGAAGTAACCATGAAGCGCTTATCCTTTCAGGCCAGCGGCCTGGCCATCGCTCTGATTACCGCCGGTGCCGTCTCTGCCGAAAACCTGCGATTCGCCCACGTAGACCCGAACGACTGGACAACCTCCAAAAAAGGCGCTGCCAGTCAGGTGTTCAAGAACCTGGTAGAAGCCGAAACGGACATGACCGTTGATTTGTTTCCGGCCGGTTCACTCGGCAGTGAAGACGACCTGGTGCAAGGCACTCAGGATGGCACCATCAGCATCAGCATGGTCTCCGGTTCTTACGCCAACTATTGCGCCGCTGCCGCGGTCACCGATATCCCTTACACTTTTCCCTCAGCACCGGTTGCCTGGGAAGTGATGGACGGTGAATTCGGTCAGGCCCTGGCGGATCACTGCCTGGAAGAAACCGGCCTGCGCACCCTGGCCTACGGTGAAACCGGCTTTCGTCATTTCACCAACTCGGTACGCCCGATTGCTTCGCCAGCCGATATGGAAGGCCTGAAATTCCGGGTGCAAACCATTCCGCTGTATCTGGAAATGGTACGTGGCCTGGGCGCCGAACCCCAGGGCATTGCCTGGGGTGAAGTCCCGACTGCGCTGGCCACCGGTGTGGTCGACGGCCAGGAAAACCCGATCTCGGTGATCTACGGCAACAGCTTCTACGAGTTCCAGAAATATCTGACGCTGGACCGCCACGTTTACGGTGTTGATCATATCCTGATTAACGACGAACTGTTCCAGTCGCTTTCTGAGAGTGACCAGGCTGCACTGCAACGCGCTGCTGTAGTCGCGGGTACAGTGGGCCGTGCCATTCAGCAATTCGGTTCCGCTGAAGGCGTCTCCAAGCTGATCGAAGAAGGCATGGAAGTCACCCAGCCAACCGATGCACAGATGGCTGAGTTCCGTGCCGCAGCACAACCGGCGGTTCAGGCCTACCTGCGTGACGAACTGGGCAGCGATGCCGAGTGGATCGATCGCCTGGCTGATGCGGTAGATAACGCCACCGCCAACTGATCAGCGCACTGGCGCTACTCTGGAGCCGGGCTTGTATGAGCAGGTCCGGCTCCATGATTTCCTATCGCACTTCCTGCCACACGTCCGGGGCCCGAGTTATGTCCGCAACCCTTCGCCTGTTTCGTCGTCTGCTGATCGGTATTAACGGTACCGGCGCCGGTCTGATGATGCTGACGGTATTCTCCATCGTATTTGCCAATGCGTTCTGGCGCTACACCGCTGGTCGCTCCCTTACCTGGGGTGAAGATGCCGCCATTTACGCCATGATCTACGGCATTATGTTTGGTGTTGCCCTGGCCTATTTACAGGATCGCCATGTGCGTTTCTCCATTGTGGTCGATTTATTGCCAGCCTCGATTCGTCACTACAACCTGATTCTGATCGACATTCTAGTTCTCTGTGTCGGCATCGGCTTTGCCATTTCCGGCTACGAATTCATCGACAGCCGCGGCAGCCGCAACTCGCCCAGCATCGGTTTACCCTTGTGGATGTTTCAGTTCTCCACGCTGATGGGCGGCATATTGCTGTCAATCTCGGCACTGACCATGGGCGCCTGCCGTCTGCTGGGCATGACCGAAGCGGAGGTTGACGCATGATCTACGCACTGCTGTTAATCACCCTGGTCATCGGTGTGCCATTCGCCTTTGTTATTCTCGGTACCCTGCTGGTGTTCATGGCCGGGGCTGATTTTCCCTATCACATTCGCATCGTCGCGCAGCAAGCCTTTGGCGGTTTGCATTCCTTTCCGTTACTGGCAGTACCGCTGTTTATTCTCGCCGGCGAAGTGATGAACGAAGCCGGTATTACCCGGCGAATCATCGCGCTGGCCAATGCCCTGGTTGGCCATATGAGAGCGGGCCTTGCACAGGTTAATATCTGGGCGTCGGTGATGTTCGCCGGCTTGTCCGGTTCGGCCATTGCCGATACCTCGACGCTCGGCCGGGTGTTTATTCCCGAAATGGAAAAGGAAGGTTACCCGCGTGATTTTGCGGCGGCCTTAACCGCTGCGTCTTCGGTCATCGGCCCTATCATCCCGCCGAGCATTCCGGTCATTATCTACGCCCTGACCGTCAGCGGTGTGTCCGTTCCGGGTTTGTTTATGGCCGGTATTATTCCGGGTCTGCTGCTGGCCACGGGACTGTCGATTTACGTCTTTTTCTTTGCCGGCCATTTCGGCACCAAGAAGACACACGCTCCGGGTACCCGACGCAAAGCCGTCTTCAACGGGCTGATTCCCTTGTTCATGCCCATCGCGGTTATCGGTTCCATTCTGCTGGGTATTGTTACACCAACCGAAGCGGCGTCTTTTGCCGTCGTCTATGCCCTCATTGTTGGTCTGGTGCTGTACCGCTCCATTCCGGTATCTCGGCTGCCGCACATTTTCACCCGGGCGATGCGCGACAGCGCAGTGATCATGATCATTATGGCAGCAGTCTCGGCGGCCAACTGGTTACTTACCTACAACCGTATTCCGAACATCATTACCGAGTGGGCGTTGTCGGCCATCGACTCGCAGGTCATTTTCCTGCTGGCGGTCATGCTGTTGCTCCTGCTGGTTGGCCTGGTGCTCGAAGGCATCGCTGCCATTCTGGTGCTGGTACCCATTCTGCACCCGATTGCCGTCGGGCTAGGCATCGAGCCGTTGCACTTCGCCATTCTGGTGATCTTCAACCTGATGATCGGTTTGATTACACCACCGGTTGGGCTGTGTTTGTTTGTCGCTGATTCGGTGGCCCGGGTTGGTTTGTCAGCCATTGTACGACGACTCATGCCCATGTTGCTGGTCGAGGTTCTGGTGTTGGTGGTCATCGCCTTTGTGCCGGATCTGGTGACGTTCCTGCCCAGAATTACCGGTTATCTCTGACCGCGGCCAGTCCGTCAGACAACCATGCCGAACGGAGAAATGACATGTATTCATCCATAGCCACGGTGTGCCTGAGTGGCGCACTGATCGATAAGATCAATGCGATAGCCGATGCCGGTTTTGAAGGCATCGAAATTTTCGAAAACGATCTGACCGCCTTTAACGGCACCGCACGCGAAGCCGGGCAGCTGATTCGTGACCGGGGTATGACCCTGGTCACGCTGCAACCCTTTCGCGATTTTGAAGGGCTCGAAGGTCGCGACCGCCAGCGCGCCTTCGACCGGGCCGAGCGTAAATTCGACTTGATGGAAGAACTGGGCACCGACTTGCTGATGTGTTGCAGCTCGGTTCACCCCAATGCCAAACCGGGCATAGCGCGTGCCGCTGAAGACTATGCCGAACTCGGTGACCGGGCCGCCAAGCGCGGTCTGCGCATCGCCTTTGAAGCGCTGGCCTGGGGCACTCATATTCACGACTACCGCGACAGCTGGGAAGTGGTGCGCCGTGCCGACCATGCATCCGTCGGCCTGGTGCTCGACACCTTTCACATTTTCTCACGCCAAACCGAGCTGGATACACTCGCCAGTATTCCCGGCGACCGGATTTTCCTGGTGCAAACCGCCGATGCGCCACGGCTATCCATGGATCACCTCTCCTGGAGCCGCCACTACCGCTGCTTCCCTGGACAGGGTGAATTGCAGATGCAGCAGTTTATGGAAAGGCTGAGTGAAACCCGTTACGACGGTGCCCTCTCGCATGAGATTTTCAACGACGTGTTTCGCATGGGCCACTCAGACCAGACCGCCCGCGATGGCATGCACTCCTACCGGTTGTTGCGCACAATGGCCGACCAGAGCTCGGTGCCGGCACCGCAACCGGTTGAACGCCTGGCGTTTATCGAGATCGCCATTAACCCGGACCGGGCCGATGTGTTACGCACCGATCTGGCCGCCCTGGGGTTGCGCTGCGTCGGCAAACACGCTCAGGTTGCGGCCGAGCGCTGGGCCATGAATGACTTGAACGTCGTCATCAATACCGAGCGTGATTTCGCTGGCCGGGTACCCGGGCGCGAAGCAACCTCGGTCAGTGCCTTTGGCGTGCAGGTCGATAACGCTTACCAGGCGATCAAGCGTGCCCGAAAGCTGGGTTACGACCTTGTTGAACCCAAAGATGTAAACGCCAGCCACGACATGACGGCTATGCGCAACGTCGACGGGTCCCTGGCGTACATTGTCGACGCCTCACAACTGAGCAAAGTCTGGGATACCGAATTCACCGTCGACACCCAACCGGTTCCGGAAGGCCCCGTGGTTGAAGTCGACCACCTGAGTCTGTCGCTGTCGTATCACGATTACCTGTCGGTAATGTTGCAGTACCGTTCCGTGTTTGCGCTGGAACCGACCGCTTCATTTGATGTAACCGACCCTAAGGGGCTTATCCAGAGCCAGGTGCTGCACAACAGCGGTGAAGCGAACCAGAGCCGCCGCTTCCGCCTGGCACTGAACGCCAGTGCCTCACCGGAGACCACCAGCAACCGGCTGGTCAAGAAAGTGGGCGGTTCCGGTGTGCAGCACATTGCGCTTCGCACCCAGGATATGGCCGCTACTGTCACAGGTTTGGCCGACGCCCATACACCCACGCTGACGATTCCGGTGAACTATTACCGGGATCTGCAAGCGCGCTATGAACTCGGAGAATCCGAGGTTCAGTGGATGCAGGATCACTCTGTCTTGTATGACGAAGATGGCACTGGCGAGTTCCGCCAGCTCTACGTCCGGCCCGATCATCAATCTTTCTTTTTCGAACTGGTGCAACGCGATGGCTATCAGGGCCTCGGTGCGCCCAATGCGTTCGTCCGTGCCGCCGCCCAGCAACAAGCGGATGCCCTGGCCAACCCGTCTGCAGACACTGATGGAGACTCCAAACCATGACACCGGCCATGAAACTGGCATTAATTGGCGAGGGCATCGCCAAATCACAATCGCCCGACCTGCACCGGCGACTGGGCAGCCTGGTTGGACTGGACACGCAATACGACCTGGTCGATTCGCTTGGTGTTAATGCCTTCGATTTCCCAGCCACGGTCGCGCGTTTGCAAGCCGAAGGCTATCGCGGCAGCAACGTCACTTTTCCGTTCAAGGAAGCGGCCCGCAACCTGGCCGATACCCTCAGCGAAGGCGTTAAGCGCGTGGGCTCGTCCAACACCCTGATCTTCGAAAACGGCAAAATACACGCGGAAAACACTGACTACAGCGGCTTTATCAGTGCCTATCGCCGCCAGTTCGCTGACCGGCCGGCAGGGTCGGTATTGTTGATCGGTGCCGGTGGCGTTGGTCGCGCGGTGGCCTGTGCGCTGGGTGCCCTGGGTGTGACGGATCTGTACTTGGTTGAGCGTGAGCCGACTCGCGGTGAATCCCTGAGCCGGGACCTGAACAAACAGGGCATCATCACCCGGATGCTGACGGTCGATGAAGCAGAAAGTCGGATGGCGCAGTTCGATGGCGTGGTCAATTGCACGCCGGTCGGGCACATCAACCACCCGGGCTGCCCGATTCGTACCGACCGCCTGAACGACCGGCAATGGGTGTTCGACGCGGTCTATATTCCGGCCCGGACGGCGTTGCTGATCGCCGCTGAACATCAGGGTGCGTCGACACTGTCCGGAGTCGATCTGTTCGTCTTTCAGGGCATCGATGCATTCCGGTTTTTCGCCGGTAAACAGGCTACGGCAGCCGACATTGACACCCAGGTCGGTTCAGTGCGTGATCATTACTTTGAACAACTGGTGGTGAATTCAGGCACGAGCGCTCCTTAGCACAAGGGGCGTCATCTGACCTTGCTCGTTGTATTTGAATTGAAACAAACGCCCCTCTCAACACTTCCGCGGAGCTCTGGCCAGTACGAGGGACTTTGACACCAGTGGTGCGGCATTCCGACGGACATATTTAGGAGTGCTGCACCGCCAGGGGCTCGGCTAAAACCTCCGGCACCAAAACTGCGGTTTCTACTCAGTCAGCCCGGGATACTTCCTGCAGCCAGCGCGTGCTCTACCCCACCCCATAAATGCTCGTGGAGCGTTTTCCGGGCCCCTTGCACGTCTCTTTTCATGGCACAGTCGAAGAGTTCATGATGCTCATCGCCAGCAATAGGCCCGCGATAGGAAAGCGCGATGAATTGATACCGCAAGTACTTGTCGAAAATGGCATTGTGCAGGTGCATCAATGATTGGGAGCCGCACGCTGAAATCAATGCCTGATGAAATTGCCAGTCGCATTGCTTCCAGCGTTCCGTGACTTGATTGTTACCCTTTTCCATGTCGGCCTCTACGGAAGTCAGTTTGTGGTATGCAGCCACCACCCGCGCTTCCCAGTCAACGTCTCCCAATCCAAAAGAGTCCTCAAGGGCTTTGCCTTCCACTAACAGACGCAATTCTGCCAATTCACGTATGTTACTGGCTGACACTGGCGCAACCTCGAAGCCACGCTGACCTTCGGCAATGACAAAGCCTTCTGACGTTAATCGGTTCAGTACTTCGCGCAAGGTCGCTACGCTTGACTGGTAGTGGTCACGCAAATTGCCGATCTTCAACTTGTTCCCCGGGGCTAGCTTTCCGTTGATGATGTCGGCCCTTAATTTGCCCCATACCGCTTCTCCTACAGACGAAGAGCTACCTGCCTGACGCTGTGCTGTACCGATGGAGGGAGTCGCGTCAGTTTTGGCTATTGGCAATTGACCGGTGTTGACCGTATGCGCAACGCAGGCATCAATATGTTCATGCAATACAGTCAATGCACGCTCTGCGTCCCGATCAAGAGCCGACTCCAGTAAAACACGATGCTCCTGAGCGGCTGGCTTTCCGCGGAAGATAACCGCGACAATTTGATATCGCTGATAGCGGTCAAAAATCATGCTATAGGCACTGAGTAGCTCTTGCGAGCCACAGGCAGAGACCAGGGTACGGTGAAACTCACGGTCGTAGTACTTCCATTCGGCGCTGCGGCGGGTATCTCCTGTCATCATCAGGCGCTCCATCGTTTCGAGCTTATGGTACGCACCGACGACCCGGCCTTCCCACTCCAGATCTCCCTTACGGAAGGACTCGCGCAACGCATGACCTTCCAGCAGTTCGCGCAAGACGGCTAGCTGTACGAACTCTTCCTGAGTAACAGCGGCAACTTCGAACCCCCGCTGGCCCTCGGAATAGACCAGGCCCTCAGCCGACAAGCGGTACAGTGTCTCCCTGAGAGTGCTAACACTGGCCGAGTAGCGCTCTTTCAAGGTATCCAGGCGTAATCTGGAACACGGGGTCAGCCGACCACTGATGATATCGCTTCGAATTGAGCGGTATGCACTTTCACCCGCTGTTTCCTGCTGCTCAGATAGCAAGCTCTAGCTCCTCTGTAAAACCCGCATTCTGTCACCCGCCCCGCGGCTCGGCAACAAAAAGGCATGAATAAATGATATTTTTAATAATATCCGTTTTTTATCGTTAAAACGGTTGATCATTATTTTGTATTATGTAGCATGAGATCTGTCCAGCGAGGGTGCGGTAGCCTCTTGGTGGGCAAAAATCACAATAAAAGGAGGCATTCCATGCCCATTACCGCCAAATACCGCAACATCATTGCCGCAGGCGCCATGTTACTCTCGGCGACCGCATCGACTGTTGCTGTCGCAGAAGACAACCCCACACTCCGTTTCTCCGCTGTATTTTCCGAGCAAGACATTCGTGCCGAGATGATGCAGCGCTTCGAAGACGCCGTCGCGTCGGATTTCGATATAGAAATACACTACGGAGGTACATTGTTCAGCCAGGGCTCCGAACTGGTCGCACTTCAGCGTGGAAACCTGGAGATGAGTAATGTGTCGCCACAGGACGTTTCCAATCAGATCCCTGCGTGGTCCATTTTAACCTCCGCCTACCTCTTCCGGGACGCTGAGCATCTCCTGGCATTCTTCAGAAGTGATGCAGGCGAGGAGATGAAGGGCATGGTAGAAGACCAGCTCGGGGTGCATATCCTGGGTCCAACCTTCTTCGGCACCCGCCATGTCGGCCTGGTGGATGATGAGCGCATCGAAACCCCTGATGACATGTCCGGCGTTCGACTGCGCATGCCTCCGGGCGAGTCCTGGCAGTTCCTGGGACAGGCACTGGGCGCCAACCCGACAGCCATGGCCTATTCTGAAGTCTATACAGGGCTGCAGACCGGTGCGATCGACGGTCAGGACAACCCACTGCCGAACGTCCAAAACATGCGGTTTTATGAAGTAATGGACCAGATTGCCCTGACCTCTCACCTCGTCGCTTTTGACTTGCTAATGGTTTCGTCAAGCGTTTGGAATGATATGACGCCAGAGCAACAAGAGTCCTTCCAGAGTGCGGCAGACGAGGCAATTGCCTGGAGTACGGCCGAACACCAACGAAACGAGCAAAACCTGGCTGACTTCTTTCGCAGTGAAGGCGTTGATATATACACGCCCGATGTCGATGCCTTCCGCGACTATGCTCAGCAACTTTACCTCGAATCAAGGCTCTCTGAATCCTGGCCCGATGGCATGCTAGAGCGCATCAATGACCTTTGATAGCTAGAGGATAGGATCGGCCGCAACGCGGCCGATCCTATCCGGGCTAAACGCGAGAGTTTTGAGTTATGAAGTTGCGCCAGGGTATCCATCGTATCGCTACGTGGTTTCGACACGCCACCAATGCCGTCGCCGCTGCCATGCTTGCCGTCATGTTTATTTCGTTTCTAATCACCGTGCTTTTCCGTTATGTACTGAACTGGCCGGCAGGCTGGGCTTCGGAGCTTAGCACGATGATGTGGGTATGGCTGGTCCTGTTTGGCGCAGCGTTCACATTGGGCGAGCGGGACGAAATCCGATTCGACATTTTCTACAGCAATGTTCCGCCACTGGCCAGACGAGTGATGACGGTACTCTTCTCCTTTGGGGTTGTTCTGCTTTTTCTTATGTCACTGCCTGCGGTGTATGACTATGTGACTTTTATGAAAGTGCAGAGCACATCGTATCTGCGTGTTCGTTACGACTGGCTTTACTCCATCTACGTTGTCTTTGCTGTGGCGGTGGTAATCCGCTACCTATGGCTTGGTATTCGCGCTGCCCTTGGACACGACCCAATGGTGGCAAGCGAACCCAAAAGCGACAGTAACAGAGGTTAATAATGGATCCATTTACGCTCGCGCTTCTGGTAATTATCGCTTTGGCACTTCTGGGTTTGCCCATCGGTTTGTCAATGATTTCCGGCTCCATTGTCTATCTCTTCATGAACGGTATGGACATGGGCCTGGTGGCCGAACGGCTTTTGAACAGTATGTATGGTGGCTACGTCATCCTTGCCGTTCCGCTGTTCATTCTAGCGGCTGACTTGATGAATATTGGCACCATGACCGATCGACTGCTTCACTTCTGCAACGCATTGGTTGGCCGGTTTCGTGGCGGACTGGCTTATGTGAATATTGTTCAGTCAATCATCTTTTCCGGAATGTCCGGCTCTGCTTTCGCAGACGCCGCTGGCACAGGTCGGATCATCGCTAATATGATGATCAAAGACGGCCGCTATACCCGAAGTTTTGCGGCGGCATTGACGGCGAGTGCGGCAGTCATCGGCCCAATCATTCCTCCTTCCATACCGATGGTGCTGTATGCGCTTGTTTCAAACGCGTCCATCGGTTACCTGTTTCTAGGCGGCATTATCCCCGGGTTACTCATGGGGGTCATGTTGATGGCGGTGGTATGGGTCACAGCACGCTATAAAAAGTTTCCAGTGGAAGAGCCCACTCCCGTCCGGGCATTGCCAGGCATTACTGTTCGTGCGTTCCCTGCGTTGATGCTACCCGTCGTTTTGTTGGGTGGTATTTACAGCGGGGCAATGACACCCACAGAGGCAGCTGCCGTTGCGGCAGCCTATGCCCTATTGGTGTCGATTGTGCTGTATCGAAACATCAACTTGAAACAGATATATGGCTCTCTCGTCAATAGCGCCCGGTCTTCGGTGGCTATTGGCATGTTGATCGCAGGTGCACTCGTCTTTAACTACGTCGTGACGTCCGAAAACATCCCTCAATCTTTGAGCCTGTTTTTGGAAGGCTATAACTTGTCGGCCTTGCAGTTCCTGCTGATCGTCAATTTGGTGCTCCTGCTGCTTGGATGTCTGTTAGAGGGAACGGCCATTATTCTGATCATTGTGCCGGTGTTCATTCCATCAGCAAACGCGTTGGGCATCGACCTTGTTCACTTTGGTGTGATTACCGTTGTAAATATTATGATTGGGCTGGTGACTCCGCCTTATGGACTGCTGATATTCATCATGCAAAGCATTACTCGCGCACCGTTACGCAGTCTGTTCGTCGATCTGATTCCGTTCATTGGTGCTCTGTTTCTGGCATTAGCGTGTATCACGCTTTTTCCCGATATCGTTCTCTGGCTACCACGTCAATTTGGCTATGATGGCTAAAAACAACAAGAGGAAAGTCAAATGCAGCCGATTTACATTCTTAACGGCCCTAATCTCAACAGACTGGGAAAACGTGAACCTGAAATATACGGTCACACTACATTGAATGAAGTTGAATCCATGTGCCGAAAAGCCAGCAGTCATTACCCGGTGGTCTTTCGTCAGTCCGGATACGAAGGTCAGTTAGTCGAATGGATACACGAAGCCATTGATGAGCCCGCTGCTGCGATCATCATTAATCCCGCTGGATTAACCTTTTCATCCATTCCGATCCTGGATGCGCTCAAGATGTTCCCTGGCCCAATCATTGAGTTGCATATTTCCAACATCCATCGTCGTGAAGATATCTATCACAAGTCACTGGTTTCCCGAATAGCGACTGCAGTTATAGCCGGCCTCGGGCCAACCGGGTATCGAACCGCTGTAGAGGCCGCGTTAAATCTGATCGAGGACACCAGCCATTGACCGTAGCCACTCAACTGCGGTTCAGTGCCTCACTGACTGACGACTGGGGTCTCCTCAATAAACAATATTAAGTGGCCCGGGATATAGGGCCTCGCTACTCGGCGCGAGTTGTCCGGTTACTTGAATTGGAGCAAGCGCTGGATGAGGCCATGACAAGCGGGGAAAATACCCAGCCTTCGGGGGTCACAGGCGCCCGGGGATCCCTGAGCCGGCTCAGCCAGGAGCTGCTCGAATCGGAGTCTTACTTCAGGGTACGGTAGTCACTCAATTCCACTCTCGCCGAGCAAAGACGCCCCGCACCTAAGTAGTCACCTAACCTTGCGGGTCGTGCGTGCCAGCGATTGCGCCAGTGACCGGACAATGGAAATAAACAGCCGCTGAGTGGTGGTCGGTTGCCAGTCTTTGCGTGTGGTGATGCCAATGGGCCGTTCGACCGGCGGCATGTCGATGTTCAGTACCGTCAGAATGCCTTCCTGCTGTTCGTGCTCGATCTGGTGGCTGGAAATAAACGTCAGTCGATCGCTGCCCAGCAGCAATTCCCGAATCACGATCTGAGAACTGCACTCAATCACACCGCGCAGGGCAGCCGGGTCCTGCGAGGCAATCATTCGGTTGAACAACGAACGAGCCGGAGTTCCCTCTCGTGGTACCACCCAAGGGTAGCCGTGTAGATCGTCGAGCGTCAGTGTGCCGCCCCCCGCCAGCGGGTGCTGTTTTCGGGCGACGACCGAGATCGGGCTGGTCAGCAGTTGCTCCTGCTGAATGTCCGAACTCGGTGCCGGGTCGCGCAGTGCACCGATCAGCAAGTCGAGTTCACCGTGCAACAAGCGGTTCAACAAGTCATCGTAAGGGCCTTCGAGCACGTCGACCCGAATTTCCGGTTTCAGTGTCGATATACGGTTAATGGCCGCCGGTAACAGAAAGGTGCGCGCCAGTGGCATTGAACCGACCCGAATCAGGGTGGAATCGGCCCCCTGCATTTCCTGCACTTCGAACAGGCCCTGTTCGAGTTCGCGCAACCCCAACAGGGCGAAACGGGCAAGGCGCAAGGCGGCACGGGTGAGGGAGATGCCAATACTGGTTTTTTCGAACAGAACGGCGTTAAGAAGCCCTTCCAGCTCACCAGCAGCGCGATAGACCGCCGGTTGTGAAATGCCCAGCGAGCGAGCGGCGGTGCTGTAGCTGGTCGCCGTTTGCAGTGCCAGCAAGGCGCGCAGGTGGGCATTGGTCATCTGATCGGAGGGGTGAACAGAGGCACGTACCCCGTCCTGCTTGCGATCGGCGATGCGCACCGCCTCACGTGTGCCCGTGCGCAGAAAGGCCATGCAGCGATCCACCCGGTGCACCAGTAATTCACCGCTGTCGGTCAGGTACATGCCGTTGTGGCGACGCACGAACAGACTGATGCCCAGACGCGCCTCCAGCTTGCCAATGGCCTGGGTAACGGCCGATTGCGACAGAAATATACGCTCGGCGGCGGCGCTGATGCTGTGCGAACGAGCCACCTCACTGAAGGCCCGCAAATGCCGTAGATTGGGGATCCTATCGAGCAATATCGGGCTCCTGCTTGCCTTGAATGTCACATAAGTTTAACCAACTTATAACATAAACTAATACCATGTTAAGGAAAACTAACTGGTTCACCCGGGCCGGGCTGTGAATACTGGGTTCAGGACGGTTGCAGATTGCCTGAGCGTTCAGGCGAAATTCAGGATCTGGATTACACTCTGTGCCAATGGTCGGCAACTCCCGTTACATTCGGGCAGCTGTTGATTGGAACTTGCAGTAGTCTTGCAGTAATAAGCCGCCTGGCCGGGAAAGACCGGCCGGATACATCGGCCTACGGGACCGGTGTATTACAAAAACAACGAGGTAACTGAATTATGCTTAAGCACGTTAAGACAACATCCCTGATTGGCCTGATGGCTGTTTCCGCCGCCTCTGTGCAGGCTGAAGAAGTCACACTGCGCGTTGGTCACCTGTGGCCTTCAGTCGCTGCGGCTCATACCGATGTGGTACAGGCCTGGGCCGATGCCGTTGAGGCAGATTCCAACGGCCGGATCGAAGTCCAGGTTTACCCGAGTGGCCAGCTCGCTGCCCCCCCGGCTCAGTACGATGCCGTTAAAAACCGGATCATGGACGCCACCGCTACCGTTCAGGGCTACACCGCCAACCGCTTCCCGCTGACCCAGGTGGTTGAATTGCCCGGCGTCTCCGACAGCGGCAAGCAGGGTGCCTGCATTCTGCAAAACCTGATGGACGAAGGTCACATCGACCAGGAATACGATGACACCAAACCGGTCTTCATTTTCACACACGGCCCGGGTGGCTTCCACGTCTCCGGTACCAGCATCGAAACGCCTGAAGACCTGCAAGGTCTGCGTATTCGTCGCCCTACCACGGTCGTGGGCAACATTCTGACTGAACTGGGTGCCCAGCCAGTCGGTATGGCGGCACCGGAGAGCTACACCTCCATGCAGCGTGGCGTTATCGACGGTGTTGCTCTGCCCTGGGAAGGTGCCTTGTCTTTCCGCCTGAACGAGCTGTCCGATTCGCACACTGAAATTGGTGGTCTGTACACCCTGGCGTTCATTCTCACCATGAACGAAAGCGTCTATAACAACCTGTCTGCCGAAAACAAAGCCGTCATTGATGCCAACTCTGGCATGGACTGGTCAGTCCGCGCGGGCGAAGTATTTGACGCACAAGACATAGCCGGTCGCCAGCAGGCGGTTGATGCCGGTCACGAGATCATTCAGATCGAAGGCGGCACCAGCAACCCAGCCTGGGCCCCGTACATTGAACGTGCCAAAGAGACCTACCTGTCTGACCTGGAAGGCCGTGGTCTGCCAGCCCGTGAAGTGTACGAACGCGCGATGGAGTTGCGTTCACAGTGTGAAGTCTAAACGGCTTCCTATCAGTGCCTTGCGTTCGGAGTGAACGCAAGGCACTGCTTTCCTGATTCCCTGGAGCGATCCCTGTGCGTAACCTGATTGACTGGATACGAAAGCTTTCACTCGGCTTCAATATTATCGGTGGTACGGCCCTGATCCTTACCATGGTGATCGTACTGATAGAAGTCCTGACCCGTACCATTTTCGGCCTGACCGGCGGCGCTGTTGACCTGACGTTCAATGGCAGCTTCGAGCTGGTTCGCCACGGTATGATGATTACCTTTGCCTATTCCATGCCCTATTGCCTGGCCCGGGGCCAGGTGGTGGTGGATATTTTCACCGACAGATGGTCCGACCGGATCAAGTCGGTCATGTCCGGATTCTACACCCTGTTGTTTGGCATCTTCGGCTTTCTGATGACCGTTCGCCTCATCGAGTCAGCCCACTCGGCCTCGATGTCCGGAGAGACCACTCAAGACCTGGCCTTGTCTATGGATAACATTTACTACATCGCCGCACTTGGCATGTTCATGCTCGGAATGCGCGGTTTTGCCCTTGCCTGGGAACAGATGTTTTTCGACGACCACTCTCAGACAACGGGTGACACGCTATGAGTTCCCAATTGATCGGTTTTATCTGCGTTGCCGGCATGTTGGGCATGATCGCACTGCGCATGCCCATTGCCCTCGGCATGGCCATTGCCGGCTTCGTCGGCTTTGGCTGGATCGTCGCCTTTGACCCGGCTATATCTATTCTGGAAAGCGGCGCGTTCGAGACCATTTCCAACTACGATTTCAGCCCGATTCCGATGTTCATTTTTATGGGTGTGCTGGCCTCCAAGGCGCGCATGTCGGCGGAGCTGTTTCACGGTGCCAAAACCCTGTTCGGTGCCTGGCGCGGTGGCATGGCGCTGGCAGCAGTGATGTCCTGCGGTATTTTTTCGGCCATTTCCGGTTCTTCACTGGCTACCGCAGCGAGCATGTCGAAAGTCGCGCTGCCGGAGATGAAGAAAAACGGCTATGCCGACTCACTGGCCACCGGAACCCTGGCTGCGGGTGGCACCCTGGGCATTATGATTCCGCCGTCCATTGCCTTGTTGCTGTATGGTTTGCTGACCGAGCAGTCGGTCGGCGACATGTTCATTGCCGGCATTATCCCAGGTTTTATGGGCCTACTGCTGTACATGGTTGCCATCGCCATTACCGTGAAGATCTTTCCGCAACTGGCCACCCCTGGTGAAGCCACGACACTGCGTCAGAAATTGTCCGGCCTTAAAGGCCTGATCCCCTTCGGCGGTATTTTCGCTCTGATCATTGGCGGCATTTACGGCGGTATTTTCACCCCCACCGAAGCGGCATCGGTCGGTGCTTTTGGTGCCCTGATCATCGCGCTTTACCGGGGCATGAACCGCAGAGACTTTATTGAAGCCGTGGCGGAAACGCTGGTCGTTTCCACGATGATTTTCTTTATGGTCATCGGCGCCGAGATTTTCAGTGTCTTTCTGTCGGTATCCCAGGTCTCCAACAGCCTGGTCAACACGGTGAACGAGCTGAATCTGTCGCCCATCATGATCCTGATGTGCATTCTGGCGTTTTACATTGTACTGGGCATGGTGATGGACAGCATTGCCATGCTGTTGCTGACAGTGCCCATTGTGTACCCGCTGGCCATGGCCGCCGGTTTCGACCCGATCTGGTTCGGCATCGTCACTGTGATCACGGTTGAACTGGGGCTGATAACACCGCCTATTGGCATGAACGTATTCGTAATTAATTCCGTCGCCAAAGACGTGCGCATCACCTCAATATTCAAAGGGGTTATTCCCTTCGTGTTGTCAGATATTGTGCGTCTTGCCTTGATTATCGGGTTTCCGGTACTGGCACTCGGGTTGTTGTAACGCTTTTCTCCGCAAGGGTCTGGCAATCGGACCCTTGCCAAATGACACAATTCATCGGGGCTGACTCCTCAGCCTTCGATGCGATGAATTATGGAGGCTGCTATGTCTACCCTGTCCCATCCCAACGTTGTTGTGCAAAACATTGAGCGTGCCGACCAGGCCATTATTGACGGACTGGCTGAATGTGGCGTGGCTACGGTACACGAATCCCAGGGCCGCAAAGGTTTGCTGGCCGACTACATGCGCCCCATCTACAAAGGGGCCCAGGTAGCCGCTTCCGCCGTTACCATTTCAGCACCGCCATGCGATAACTGGATGGTGCATGTGGCCATTGAACAGGTTAAGCCAGGCGACATTCTGGTGCTGGCTCCGACCTCGCCTTCCAACGCCGGTTATTTTGGCGACCTGCTGGCAACATCCATGCAGGCACGCGGTGGCGTTGGCCTGATCATCGACGGCGGTGTACGCGACACAAGAGACCTGACGGAAATGAACTTTCCGGTCTGGTCCAAATCCGTATTCGCGCAAGGCACGGTTAAAGAAACGCTGGGCTCGGTCAACGTTCCAGTAGTCTGTGCTGGCGAGCTGGTCAATCCGGGTGACATCATCGTCGCCGATGACGATGGCGTTTGTGTGGTACGCCGCGAGGAAGCCGCTGAGGTACTCGAAAAATCCCGCCAGCGCATGGCCAACGAAGAAGCCAAGCGCCAGCGACTGGCCGCCGGTGAACTCGGTCTCGACATTTACAACATGCGCGAACGGCTTGCTGAAAAGGGCCTGAAATATGTCTGATATCGCCTGCATGTGGATGCGTGGCGGTACGTCCAAGGGCGGCTTTTTTCTGGCCGATGATTTGCCCGACGATACCGCCAAGCGTGACGCTGCCCTGTTGCGCGTCATGGGCTCGCCCGACCCGCGCCAGATTGACGGCATGGGCGGGGCCGACCCGCTGACGTCGAAGGTAGCTGTAGTCAGAAAATCCGATCGCGACGATTGCGACGTCGAATACCTGTTTCTGCAGGTCTACGTCGATCAGGCACTGGTAACCGATGCGCAGAACTGCGGCAACATGCTGGCCGGTGTTGGCCCCTTCGCGATTGAGCGCGGGCTGGTCGACGCTAAAGGCGATGAAACTGACGTACGCATCTTTATGGTCAACACCGGCCAGGTGGCCGTCGCCCGGGTCATGACACCCGGCGGTCAGGTGAGCTATGAAGGCGATGCCGCCATCGACGGTGTGCCCGGTACTTCAGCACCGGTATTAATAACGTTCAAGGATACCGCCGGTTCCAGCTGCGGCGCCTTGCTGCCTACGGGCAATGCCTACGACACCGTCGAAGGCACCCGCATCACCTGCATCGACAATGGCATGCCCTGCGTGATTCTCCGCGCCCGGGATTTCGACATCACCGGCACCGAAACCCGCGAAGAACTCGAAGCCAACGAAACGTTAAAGGCGCGCCTTGAGAAGATACGATTACAGGCGGGTTACCTGATGAACCTGGGTGACGTAACGGACAAAACCGTGCCGAAGATGACACTGGTCAGTCCGCCAACCAATGGCGGTGTGCTGTCAACACGCACGTTTATTCCACACCGCTGCCATGCATCCATTGGCGTGCTGGGTGCTGTTTCCGTAGCCACTGCCGCCGCCATTGAACACAGCGTTGCAAACGAAGTCGCTGAGTTATCCGGTGATACCATGGCGATTGAACATCCCATTGGTGAAACCACCGTCGTTTTAACCAGAGATGCGAAAGGCGAAGTCGAAAGCGCCGCCATTCTTCGCACCGCGAGAAAATTAATGGACGGCCGGGTGTTCATGTAACCACCCAACCCGAACCTGTGCCACCCGATTAACCACGGCTGCTGACGAATGCCGCAGCCAGGAGATCAGACAATGACCATGAGCGAAGGCTACTTGCCATTTCATCCGAACCCGAAAAAACCAGACTATAAAGCACCCGAAGGTGCTGTTGACGCACACTGCCATGTGTTTGGTCCAGCGGATAAATTCCCCTATGCCCCAGAGCGTAAATACACGCCGTGCGATGCCGGTAAAGACCAGTTGTTTGCGCTGCGCGATCATTTAGGGTTTAGCCGCAATGTGATCGTGCAGGCATCCTGCCATGGCAAAAATAACGATGCGCTGGTCGATGCTTTGGTGACTGCTGGAGACAAGGCGCGTGGCATCGCTTTTGTGGGTAAGGAAGTCACCCATGAAGAATTGAAAAAGATGGATGAGGCCGGTGTCCGTGGCGTTCGATTCAACTTTGTCAAGCGCCTGGTCGACACTACGCCCTGGGAAGATTTTCTGGAAATTGCCGAGAAGATCAAACCCTTTGGCTGGCACATCGTGGTGTATTTTGAAGCACCTGACCTTGAAGGTCTGAAGCCATTGCTGGCCAAGTTCGACACCACCATTGTGGTTGACCATATGGGCCGGCCCGATGTCAGCAAGGGCGTCGACAGTGCCGAGTTTGCCTCTTTCGTAAGCCTGCTCGCCGACAACCCCAATATCTGGACCAAGGTCAGCTGCCCGGAACGCCTGACCATCGACGGCCCCCCGTATACCGATGTCATTCCGTTCGCTCGCAAGCTGGTAGAGACTTTTCCGGACCGTGTGCTTTGGGGGACCGACTGGCCGCACCCGAACATGTCGTCTCATGTGCCCGACGACGGGCAACTGGTCGATGTGATTCCGCACATTGCCCCTACCGAAGAACTGCAACAAAAACTGCTGATCGACAATCCAATGCGGCTGTATTGGGAACGCTGATTGTTAACCGGGCAGCCGAGGGAGAAAACCATGAACACGACCGATCTCAAGCTTTGTTTTATCGGTTTCGGCGAAGCCGCCGAAGCGTTCTGGAGCGGTATGGATCACGGCCCGGTCAGTTCGGTTTACAGTTACGATAGCCTGACAGAGTCGCCGGGTACAGCCGCGCACGAGGCCATGCAGGCCCGCTGCAACGCATTGGATGTACCGGTGTGTGCCAGCCTGGGAGCAGCGGTCAGTGAGGCCGACATTGTGATGTCGGTGGTGACGGCCGATCAGGCATTTGCCGTGGCTGAAGCCACCGCACCGCTGATGAAAAAAGGCGCTCTGTTTCTCGACTGCAATTCCTGTGCGCCACAAACCAAGCAGGCTTCGGCCAGCGTCATTGACGCTGCCGGTGGTCGTTATGTTGATGTCGCGGTAATGGCCCCGGTCAACCCGGGCAAGAATCGAACTCCGTTGCTGTTGAGCGGCGCCCATGTAGAAGACGCCAAAGCCGTACTCGATGCGTTAGCCATGAACGCGACCATTGAAGCGGGGCCTGTCGGCACGGCTTCGTCCGTCAAAATGGTGCGCAGCATTATGGTCAAGGGAATGGAGGCCTTGTTTGCCGAATGTGTTCTGGCTGGCCGACTGGCCGGTGTTGACACTCAGGTACTGGCCTCACTGGAACATTCCCACCCCGGTTTCAACTGGGAAAAACGCGCCGGTTATAACCTGGAGCGCATGACCCAACACGGTATTCGCCGCGCCTCCGAGATGGAAGAGGTGTGCCATTTTCTGAACCACCTGGGCCTTGAAGAACCCTTGTCGGCGAGCACCGTTCGCTGGCAGGAGCGCCTGGGACACTCGGGCATCGTTGCCGACCCGGCCGACTACGCCGGCACCACCGATGCCATGATCAAGACCTTTAAACTCACTCCCATGAAGGAGGTTCAATCATGAAGATTTGTATCGCAGGCGCGGCTGGCGCCTTTGGCATGAAGCACCTCGACGCCGTGCGCAACATCGACGGCATTGAAGTCCATTCTGTTGTCGGTCACGACGCTGAAAAGATGGCGGCTTTCGCCAAAGACAACAATATCCCCCATTCATTCACTGAGCTGGACGACGCCCTTGCCCAGCCAGAACTGGATGCGGTAATTCTGGCCACCCCGACCCAGGTGCATGCCAGCCAGGCCATTGCCTGTCTGAAAGCCGGTAAGCATGTGATGGTTGAAATTCCGATGGCCGATAACATCGACGACGCTCGCGAACTGGTTAAGGTTCAGAAAGAAACTGGCCTGGTCGCCATGGCCGGTCACACCCGTCGCTTCAACCCCAGCCACCAGTGGATTCACGATAAAATCCAGAAAGGTGAGCTCAAAGTTCAGCAGATGGATGTGCAAACCTACTTCTTCCGTCGCAGCAACAAGAATGCGCTGGGCCAGGAGCGCAGCTGGACCGATCACTTACTGTGGCACCACGCCTGCCACACCGTCGACCTGTTCCAGTATCAGGTCGGTGAGCGTGCCAGTAAACTGCAAGCACTGCAGGGTCCAATTCATCCGACACTGGGCATCGCGATGGACATGAGCATCGGCATGAAAGTACCCAATGGCGCGATCTGTACGCTGTCGCTGTCGTTCAACAACGAAGGCCCGTTCGGCACCTTCTTCCGCTACATCTGTGACAACGGCACTTACATTGCCCGCTACGACGATCTGGTCGACGGCAATGAAAACCCGGTTGATCTGAGTGGCGTTGCGGTATCCAACAACGGCATCGAACTGCAGGATCGCGAGTTCTTCGCGGCTATCCAGGAAGGCCGGGAGCCTAATGCCAGCGTGGCCCAGTGCCTGCCGGCGATGGAATCCCTCAACACTCTGGAGCAATTGCTCGAAGCCGAGTAAATGCCAGCCAGGTCCTGCTACTCGGTGGCTGACCCTGAAAGGCAGGGTCACCCACCGGATTTGTTACCCCCATCGCCTGAACCCGCGATGGAAGGTAGGGCTGCTCCTGCGGGGGCGCCGTGAATACTTCCATGTAGGCTTAGCTTCGGGGTATGAATCCCTTCCATGGGATTCACCCTACGGGCTCGCTGCGCTCGTGCTAAAACGCTCCCGGCATTTTAGTCCATGCCTCAGATACCCCCGCATGAGCAGCCCTACCTCCCCTCGCTAGTCTACAGCGATGCAGTGCTCTTCCAATATTCCTTTAGTTAATCAGCCATTCCTGCCTATCTCTCCAAATCAGGTATGATACCCCCTGTTTTTGGTTTCAGGTTGAGAGTGCATGTTAGCGTCCCCCGATTGGCTGAGTAGCCTGTACCGCCGTGTAGGCGCCCTGATCATTGATGCCGCTGTGCTGGTATCGGTCGGATTTGTGCTGGGCTGGGTATTCGAGTCCTATTTTGTTGAGCTGTCTGTCTGGGCCCGCGCCATTGGCTTTGCGATTGCACTGCTCTATTTCGGCATTCTGAACGGCGAGCTGAATAACGGCCAGACCATAGGCAAGCGGCTGCTTGCCATTCGCGTCGTGAATCTGCATAACGAGAGCATCAAGCTCGATGTCTCGCTGCTGCGCAGCCTGATTCTGATCACGCCATTTTTTGTGCAAGGTTCCGGATTACCCGGTGCGCTGTTGCACAGTTTCTGGATTTACCCGGTGTCACTGGTGCTGTTTGGCGGCCTGGTATCAACCGCTTATTTGATGGTGTTCAACCGCCGCACCCGCCAGGGCCCGCACGACTGGATCTGCAAGACCTTCGTGGCGAACGTGGAAAGCGACCCGCAACGGCCCGAGTCTATCTGGCTCGGTCATTCGGTAACGGTGGGGTTTGTTCTGGTTCTGTCGCTGGCGTTGCCGGCGGCCGTGCAACAGTCAAACATTGCCGAGCCACAGCCCGACCTTGACCGCAGTGCGGCCCAATTGCTGCAGCTCGACATCGCAAACCATGTGCAGATAGCCCGGGTAGATTCGCAGCGGGATGACGTCGAAAATCGATTCACCAGCGCTCAGATTATGCTCACCGAGAACCGGGTAGAGGATGAAGATCTGGCGGCTGACATTGCCCGTCAGCTACTGCAAGGGAACGATCGCATTCGCACCCAGGGGCCGCTGATAATCAACCTCACCTACGGGTATGATCTGGGAATCTTCAGCAGCTGGGATAGCAGGATGCACCGGTTTAATGGGCAGGAAGAGTGAGCTGAGAGCTGAGAGCTGAGAGCTGAGAGCTGAGAGCTGAGAGCTGAGAGCTGAGAGCTGAGAGCTGAGAGCTGAGAGTATTCAGTGTTTACTGTCTGGCAGACGGCTTGCAACAGATTTTCAGTCTTTCACTCAAAGCTCGCAGCTAAAAGCGATCAGCTCAACCACTGCCAGAACGCTTCATTCATCGCTTGGGGCTGTTCCATGGTACTCATATGGCCAGCGTCTTCGATGATTTCCAGTCGACTGTGTCGAACCTTATCGGCCATCGCCTGGTGCTGTTCCGGCGTGCTCCAGGCATCCTGGCGGCCGACGATGAACGTCGTCGGGCAATCGATGTTCGACAGCACCGACGAGGCATCAGGGCGTTCGATCAACGCGTTGATCTGGGCTTCAAAAATCGCCGGTGTCTTGCGCTCGAACATGGCAACAATGGCGCTGATCAACGCCGTATCATTCAGCCGGTCCGGGTGGACCATACCGGTAACCCAGTCGCGGGCCATAGCCGCCACGCCCTGCTCATGGGCGGTTTTCACCCGGGCCATCCGGCCAGTCACTTCTTTTTCCCCCGCTTCGCCGTCGGCCAGGGACGCATATCCCGTATCGAGCAGAGCCAGGCGTTGCACTTTTTCCGGGGCCAGGCGCATCACTTCCAGCGCAACGCGCCCGCCCATTGAGTGGCCGGCCATGGCGAAAGACTCAGGTGCGTTGTCGAGTGCGCGTCGGGCCATGGCGACCAGGCTGTCATCGTCTTCATAGTCTACAACAATACAATGCCAGGCCTCGCTCAGTGCGTTGATCTGGTGCTCATAGACGGTGTGATCACACATCAGCCCAGGCAATAACAGTAATGTCGGTTTCATGGTTGCTGACTCGCTATCGGTTGGTTCAGTACAAACAGAGCCCGGCGCTCCTGCAAGCGCCAGCCATCGTCGGTTAACACACAGTGGTCATGGTACTCGCCAACGAGACTGCGGTGAACCGGTGCACCGAATACGTCAGATTCCCGCTCGCCGGCATCACTTGAATACAGCATCACATAGGCTAGAGCGTGGGCTTCAGTATCGGACAACAGGGTGACGCGCTGATTGGTCACCAGATGCCGGTTCAGCCGGTTGGGCGGGTTGTTCAGATAGGCCTGCAAAATCGCCTCGCGACCGACCAACGGCTCGGGGGTGGTCGGCCGGAAGAGTCGACCTTCCGGCACAAACAGCTGCACGAATTCGTCGAACGCTTTGGTATCGAGTGCGTGCTGGGCATCGAGTACCAGACGGTGAATGGCGTGTTCTGCCAGCAACGCAGTCAGCGCTGTTGCATCGGTTGTCATACCATTAACTCCGGATTCGGGTTCTCATGGTATTGGGTCTTTCCGGTTTGATCAACATGGGCGCTCCGCCCAACGGTGACCACATCTGACCGGGTCACCCACCTTACGGGTGCAGGTACCCCGGTCAGAAGAAACGCCTAACCGGAACTGAGCGGTTGGAACCCTGCCTGCGATTTTTCCAGCAGGATTTTTAGGGGCACCAGCTCAAAGTGTCGCTTGGCGGTAATCGCATAAAACCGTTCGACGATGGTGTCGAGCACCCAGTAGGTTTCCAGCCGGCCGCTTTCAAGTTCATCTTGTACCACCACTTTGGGTACCAACGCCAAACCACCCGAGTCACGAGCCAGCAGACGCAGCATCGCCATGTCGTCGACTTCGGCGAACGGGTCGATTTCAATGCCCAGCTGACTCAGCAGAACATCAAACTGGCTACGAATGTCGCTGCTTGGCCCCGGCAACAGGAGCTTGGCGTTCACCAGGTCGTCCGGGAACCGAAACGCTTTAGCCGCATCGCCGGGCGGCCCCACGATGCACACGCTCTGCTCGGCAATTTGCTGACAGCGCCATGAGGTTGACGAATCAGCCGCGACGGCCCGGTTAGAGAGAATCAAGTCGAGCTTGTGAATGCTCAGCAGTTCAAGCAGCTCTTCGAGACTCGCAGACCGCATCAATAACTTAACTTCGGCCTCGCCAATGACCGGCCGCAAAAAGTTCTCCTGAAAATTCCGCGACAGCGTCGCCACCGACCCGATGCGAAGTTGTTGCAGCCGCTGCAATTCGCCGCTCTCGGTCAGCGACAGCAGTTCATTTCCCAGATTAAAAATACTCTCGGCGTATTTCAGCACCACCTGTCCGAATTCGGTCAGTCGCAATGCCCGCCCCTCACGCACAAACAGGTCACGCCCGAGTTGTTCCTGGAGCTGCCTTATCTGGGACGACAAAGCCGATTGGGAGACGTGCAGCTGCTGAGCGGCCCGGGTTAGATGGCCCTCTTTGGCAACGACCCAAAAGTAATGCAGGTGGTGAAAATTCAGGTTTCTCATTCGTATAGTTCCATAAAAGAGAACAGTATCTTCTTAATCATATATTTTTAAAAACAATCAGGACAGGGCAGGATAGACGAACTGACCCATGTTGAACGCACAATCCAGGAGATGACCGATGCACATTCTTACCAGCGGCTGGCTATTACCATTTGTGTATACGACTGGCTGGCTGCTGATCGTCGCCCAACCCCGCCAGCACTGGGCCATCGCCCGCGCGGCGGGTCTGGCTGGCCTGCTGGTAGCCTTGCTCTCCGTCATTGCTGCCACCGCCGGTGCGCACTTTTCCACCCTCGATGCTGACACTCTGGGGCTTCTCGGAGCCATGCTGGTGTCGTTGCTGGGGTGGGTGATCATCCAGTTTTCATCCCGATATCTGACTGGCGATGCACGCCAAAGCCGCTTTATCGGTGCCATGCTGTTCACCCTGGCCTCGGTCGGGGTGTTGCTACTGAGCCGCCATCTTCTGGTGATTGTGCTCGCCTGGTCCGGTACCAGCGTAGGCCTGCACTACCTGCTCACCCATTACCCGGAGCGCAAGGCAGCGCAAATTGTTGCCCACAAGAAATTCCTGATCAGCCGCTGCGCTGAACTCTGTCTGGCCATCGCCCTGTTTCTGGTTTACCAGGCGACTGGCACCCTCTCGCTTGATGCACTGGCCAGTTACCTTGGCACCCGGGAGTCTTTGCCCGCCGGTCTGCATGTGGCCGCTGTTCTGATCGCACTGGCCGCCATTCTCAAAACTGCCCAGTTGCCTCTTCATGGCTGGCTGATTCAGGTCATGGAAGCGCCCACTCCGGTTTCGGCCCTGCTGCATGCCGGTGTGGTCAACATTGGCGGCTTTGTTCTGATCCGTCTGGCCGAGCTGATCTCCCTGGCACCGGCTGCACAAATCGTGCTGGTCATTGCCGGTAGCACCACGGCGGTACTGGCGAGTCTGGTGATGATGACACGCATCAGCATCAAGGTCCGGCTGGCCTGGTCTACTTGCGCGCAGATGGGTTTCATGTTGCTGGAAATCGGTCTCGGTCTCTACGAGCTCGCCCTGCTTCACCTCGTTGCCCACTCGCTGTACAAAGCCCATGCCTTCCTGAGTGCCGGCAATACCGTGGAAGAAGCCCGTCACCGTGATTTCACCGGTGCCCGGACGGTTCCGGCCTCGCCTTACTGGTACCTGACCTCGGCGCTGGTCACTGGCGCGTTGATTGCGGCGTCGGCTTGGGTCTGGCATCTGTTTCAACCCACACTGACCCTACCGCTGGTGACGATCCTAATCCTGGCGTTCGGGTTGGCCCCGTTGCTCTGGTTTGAACAGGGCCGCAGCACTGCTCTGCTGGTACGCGGCCTTGGTCAGGTCGTCGCGTTGACGCAGCTGTACTTGCTCTGGCACTGGCTGTTCGGGTCTGTGGTACCGCCAGTTGAAACCGTCTCCGTTGCACTCACCGCCTGGGTTTCGCTGTGTTTCCTGGGCCTCTACATCGCCCAGTTCTGGCTGCGGCGCAATCCACAGGGTCGCTTGTCGACCCGGCTTTACCCCTGGGCCTACAACGGTTTTTACCTGGATGAAACCTTTACCCGGGTCACCTTTCGGGTATGGCCAGCGACGCTGAGCCCCACTCAGGCACAAACACGGGTCAATCGATTCTCGTCACAACCTGGAGAACTGTTATGAGTCTGTCAGCCACTGCAGCTTTGACTGATGATGAGGCACTGGACGCGGCCATCGATGCCGCCGTCGAGCGCATAGCACCCACCTGGCCACTGGACAGGATGATCGCGGTAAACCCCTATTGGGGCTATGTGAACCAGCACTTTACAGAGGTGGCAACCTTGCTGGCACAGAGCGCGGGTTCGCCCATGGCGATGCCGGCTTCCTGGTATCGCGCCGCCCGGGCCTCGGGTGAGATCACACCTCAGGCCCTTGAGCAGGCCCGGCAGGAGGCATCGTCAACGCTGAGTACAGAACAGTTGATCCGGATGCTAGACGAAAGCGATTCAGTCATGACCGCCGCTCCGCTGTTGTCCGACAGCCTCGACGGGCAGCGGGATCTTCAGCACGAACCGGCCTGGTGCGACACCATCACCCACCAGATTGCCCAGTTCTGTGCAGCTTATTTTGACACCGACCAGGCAGACTGGCGGCCCGATCAATCCCAGCCATTGTATGCCAGCTGGCGCACCGTCCTTAAGCACGATCACAGCGTCGCATTGCTGATGAAAGCCCCTGCGATCCCCGCCAAGGCGGCCCGCCTGGCGGATGACCCACGCCAGCAAATCCGCCTGGCCCTGGCTCAGCTGGAGCTTCCGGCGAGCGAGGTACCCGCCTACCTTCAGGCCGTGCTGATGCGCATTAGCGGCTGGGCCGCCTGGTGCGCCTACTTGCGCTGGCAGGCACGGCTGGCCGGCAGCGATGATATGACCCTGGTCGATCTGCTCGCCATTCGACTGAGCTGGGAATGCCTGATCGATGATGGTAAGCGCCATAGCGGATCTGTTTGGTCACTGTGGCAATCGGACTGGCGGGAACATTATCAAAGTACCGACACCGGGCCCGATCAACCGCTGCTGATCTGGCAGCGGGCTCAGGAAATCAGTTACCAGCAGAGCCTGATCAACCGGCTGGCGGCATCAGCCAACGCAGCGGACACACCTCTCCCGGAAGTTCAGGCAGCCTTCTGCATTGATGTGCGTTCCGAAGTGTTTCGGCGGCACCTCGAAGCCCAGTCACCTCGCGTTCAGACGCTGGGGTTTGCGGGCTTTTTCGGGTTGCCCGTTCAGTATCAGCCGCTGGGCACCGAGACCAGCCGCCCGCAGATACCGGGGTTGCTCAGCCCGGCGCTCACCGTCACTGACAGCAGTGGTGATGCTGCGCGTGACGAGACCATCAGCCAACAGCGCCAATCCAACTTGCAGGGTGTAAAAGGTTGGCGCACTTTTCAGTCGTTGCCGCTGTCGGCCTTCGTACTGGTCGAATCGCTTGGGCTCGGGTATCTGGCCAAACTGGTCAAACGGACACTGCCGGGCACCGATGCCCTGGCCTCCGATAACAGCACCGGACTGAACAAGCAGGCGGCCTCGGCTCTTGGCCCCATTCTAAATGCCCAGGCAGCCGGAGGCGTTGAACAACAGGCAACGCTGGCGCATCAGATTCTGACCGCCATGGGGCTCACCGGCCACCTGGCCCGCCTGGTTCTGCTGGCAGGCCACGGCAGCCAGACCCAAAACAACCCGCACCGCGCCGGGCTCGATTGCGGGGCCTGCTGTGGTCAGCGCGGCGACGTTAACGCACGCGCGCTGGCCGGTTTGCTCAACGACCCTGAGGTACGTTTAGGGGTTCGCGATCTGGGCATCGACATTCCTGACAGCACCTGGTTCTTAGCGGGACTGCACAACACCACGACCGACGAAGTCGAGCTGTTTGGCCTGCAAAGCCTGCCGGACAGTCACGCTAGCGACCTGGCATCACTGCAAGCGCTATTGCAGGGTGCCCAGGCCGGAGCCTCACGGGAACGCGCAGCGAGCATCGGCTTAACCGCCCTGCAAGATCGCCCCAAAGCACTCGCCAAAGCCCTGCGTGAACGCGCCAACGACTGGGCTCAAACTCGCCCGGAATGGGGGCTCGCCAACAACGCGGCCTTCATTGCCGCACCCAGAGCCCGAACCCGGGAGCTCGACCTCGGTGGCCGCTGCTTCCTTCACGATTATGACCAGCGCAAAGACCCTGAAGGGGCCTTGCTGGAACAGATCATGACCGCGCCCATGGTGGTCGCCAACTGGATCAACCTGCAATACTTCGGCTCGACCGTCGACAACCACCGCTTCGGTAGCGGCAACAAAACCCTGCATAATGTGGTGGGTGGACGACTGGGTGTCTTCGAGGGTAACGGCGGAGACCTGAGAATCGGACTGCCGCTGCAATCGGTGCACAACGGTGAGCAATGGCAGCACACGCCACTGCGACTGACGGTTGTGATTGAAGCATCGCGCCGTGCTATCGACGACGTGATCGCGAAACACGAGCTCGTGCGCCAGTTGATCGGGAACCAATGGCTGTACCTGGTGCGCCTCGACGGGCATCAGGCAGAGCGCTACTACCAGGGCCAGTGGCACGCGTGGCCTTCACACAAAACACGCCTCTGACGTAAACGCGACACACGCGCAGAGCCCTGGGGGAGTTGTTCAGCGGCTCCCTGGCTTTAACAAACGGGTGACAGATTCAGGAGAACAGCATGAACAAACACACGCCATCATCCCAGCATCAACTCATCAACGGCGTCTTTTCATCCGACGACGCCCGCTCCATTTTAATGGCGCTGATCGAACACAAAATTCAGTTCCACGAACGGGATGGCTGGAGTAAAAAAGAACGGTTCGGAAAGACCGACGAACCCGGTGCCCGTCGCATCCGCGAGTTAAAACAAACCAAGGCCGACCTGGCCGACCTGATTGATGCAGCGGGTGACTCCGCTGAGCGCCTGGCCATTCGGTGCACGATCGAGATTAGCCCGGTGTCGGAGTGACACCCGGGCACTTTATCGCGTTGCACTTGGCCAGCTCATCCATCAGTTTGGACATACATCGCATTGGCTGCATCTGCGGGTATTCACCCTCTTCAGCGTGTACACCGCAGATCCCAGCTTTGATCTGCGAGCAATTCGGGGGCATCTCAGCCAACCATCGTAACTACAGTGCCACCGGTTAGCGTCAAATTCACTGGCCGAAGAATACCGTCGCCCTGGCAACGCCATCACAATGCCGATTGCTGGCTGAGTCCGGAAGTCCGATTGGAACGCCGACCCTCGTTTCAGATGAAACCCCGACTGTCGCAAATCCTCGCTCTCATGTCGTGACCGAGCAGATCGGTCAGTCTCAACCGGCTTACCATCCCCTTGCTTGTTTCATTCACCCTTGCCTGGCAGGTCAGGTCTGGTGTCATAACCCGGGAATCGCAGCCATGTTCAGCAAAAACAAAACATTGTCCAACTACGACGAAACCCTCTGGGCGGCCATGCAGGACGAAACCACGCGCCAGGAAGACCACCTGGAGCTGATCGCCTCCGAAAACTACACCAGCCCACTGGTGATGGAAGCCCAGGGTTCCTGCCTGACCAACAAGTACGCCGAAGGTTACCCGGGCAAGCGTTACTACGGTGGCTGTGAACACGTCGACCGGGTAGAACAACTGGCGATTGATCGCGCCAGCGCCCTGTTCGGCGCTGACTACGCCAACGTGCAACCACACTCGGGCTCCCAGGCTAACGCAGCGGTGTACATGGCGTTGCTGAACCCGGGCGATACCGTCCTGGGCATGAGCCTGGCCCATGGCGGCCACCTGACACACGGCGCCCATGTCAGCTTTTCTGGCAAGATTTACCACGCCGTACAATATGGCCTGAACGAGACGACAGGCGAGATTGACTACGAGCAGGTTGAAGCCCTGGCCAAGGAGCACAAACCCGGCATGATCGTCGCGGGTTTCTCTGCCTATTCACGCGTTGTTGACTGGGCACGCTTTCGGGAAATTGCCGATGCTGTCGGCGCCTACTTAATGGTCGACATGGCTCATGTCGCCGGTCTGGTTGCGGCAGGCGTTTACCCGAACCCGGTACCGCACGCTCACGTCGTTACCACCACGACTCACAAAACCTTGCGCGGACCGCGCGGTGGTTTGATCCTGTGCAAGGGCCAGCCCGACCTGGAAAAGAAATTCAATTCGGCCGTGTTCCCGGCCAGCCAGGGAGGCCCGTTAATGCACGTCATCGCCGCCAAAGCCGTCGCCTTCAAAGAAGCAGCCGAACCGGAATTCCAGAGCTACCAGCAACAGGTGGTGCACAACGCCCGCGCCATGGCTGATGTCTTTATCGAACGCGGCTACGACGTCGTCTCCGGTGGTACCGATAACCACCTGTTCCTGCTTAGCCTGGTCAAACAGGGGCTAACCGGCAAAGAAGCCGACGCAGCGCTTGGCGAAGCGAACATCACCGTCAACAAAAATGCAGTTCCGAACGATCCGCAATCGCCCTTTGTTACCTCCGGGCTGCGCATTGGTTCACCGGTTATTACCACACGCGGTTTGAAAGAGCCCGAGTGCCGGGCGCTGGCCGGCTGGATCGTCGATATTCTGGATGCTCTGCAAAAAGGCGACGCCAGTGCTGCCATTGCGGAAACCCGAGAACAGGTTACCCAGCTGTGCCGGGATTTCCCGGCGTACGGGTGAAGGGAAAGCTGTTAGCTGCGAGCTTTGAGCTTCGAGCTGTTAGCTAATTACTCGTAGCTCGTAGCTCATCACTTAAAACTGTCTTTAAAGAGCATTGCCTGTGGCCATCAGTCTGTTTGATATGTTGAAAATCGGCATTGGCCCGTCCAGTTCACACACGGTCGGGCCGATGCAAGCGGCCTACCTGTTTGTTGAAGGCCTGTGCAAAGCCGGGCGCCTCACTGACGTCACTCGCGTGGATATTCAATTGTACGGGTCGCTCGGTGCGACGGGTAAAGGCCATGGCACCGGGCCTGCTGTCATGCTCGGGCTTGAAGGTCACCGACCGGATTCCATAGACCCCGCCATGCTCAACCCCCGGCTCGACGACATTCGCACCCAGGGTGAACTGTGCTTGCACGGGGAGCACGCCATTGCCTTTGCTGAAGCGACCGACCTGACCTATCACCGCAAGGAATCGTTGCCCTACCATCCCAATGGCATGATGTTTACCGCCTTCGGTGCCGATGGAGAAGCGATTCGTCAGCGCACCTATTATTCAGTGGGGGGCGGCTTCGTGGTTGATGAGGAAGCCGCCGGGGCTGACCGCATTGTGGAAGACACAACCCCCTTGCCCTACCCGTTCAAAAGCGGAGTCGATTTGCTGAATCAGTGCAAGGCCAGCGGGTTGAGCATCGCCGGTGTGATGATGGCCAATGAACAAGCCTGGCGCAGTGAAACCGAGATTCGCGAAGGCATTCTGCACATCTGGCAGGTAATGCAGGAGTGTGTGCAGAACGGCATAAAGAACGAAGGTATTTTACCTGGCGGACTCAAAGTCAGGCGGCGGGCAGCAAAGCTCTACGCTTCGTTAATGGACATTAATCGCCAGGATATGATCTCACCATCACTGAGCGCCATGGACTGGGTAAACCTCTATGCGCTGGCCGTGAACGAAGAAAACGCCAACGGCGGCCGAATGGTGACTGCGCCTACCAATGGTGCCGCCGGTATTATTCCGGCCGTGCTCCATTACTACTGGAACTGGTGCCCCAATGCCAGCGAAGAAGGCGTTGTTGATTTCCTGTTAACCGCGGCTGCCATTGGCATTCTGTTCAAGGAAAACGCGTCCATTTCCGGTGCAGAAGTGGGGTGCCAGGGTGAAGTCGGTTCGGCTTGCGCCATGGCTGCTGCAGGTTTGGCAGCCGTAACCGGTGGCACGCCGGAGCAAGTTGAAAACGCCGCAGAAATTGGCATGGAACATCACCTCGGCCTGACCTGTGACCCGATTGGGGGCCTGGTTCAGGTACCCTGCATTGAACGCAATGCCGTTGGCGCCATTAAAGCCATTAACGCCGCTGTTATGGCCCTGCGTGGCGACGGTGAACACTTCGTCTCGCTCGACAAGGTAATACGCACCATGCGCGACACCGGGCGAGACATGCTCGACAAATACAAGGAAACCTCGCGCGGTGGGTTGGCGGTGAATGTGATCGAATGCTAGGGGGCCTCTGAACATTTTCTCCAGAGGAATGTGTGCAGAGACTCCTTAAAGGTCTTTTGTTAACCGCAACGCATCATATATGGCTGCATGAATATTGCGTGATTCAACCGCATCGCCAATGCGGAACAATTGAAAACGCCCGTCTTCGTTACGCACCACGTTTTGCGGTTTGCCCACAATCAGATCATCGTAATTCACTTCGCCGCCGTTGCTGGCGTGCGGCTTGAGATCGAAGTAGATGTCCGCCATGGGGGTTATGCCGTAATTAACGACAACCTGATCGACATGACGTTCGTGGTCCAGATCGAGGTAGTCGCTGGTGATTCTGGCGAGCAGGTTGTTCCCATTACGCTCTACCGATCTCAACCGATAGGTCGGTGTAAAGGTCACGTTAGGGCGCTGCAGTGCTCTCATGTAGGGCACCAGATTCATGGCCATAATCTCGGCCGAAAAGGTTCGATCCGGTGTCATGATCTCGAGCTCGGCACCGGTTCTGGCAATGATTTCCGCCGCCTGAAGTGCCGGGTGGTCGCCCGCATCATCGAACAGCAGAACGCGTAGTCCGGGCTTGATGTGACCCGATAGAATATCCCAACTGTTGACGACCAGGTCGTGCCCCATTGTGGGTTTGTCTTCAATCGGGTATCCACCGGTGGCAACAATCACGACATCCGGGTTTTCCTGACGTACCTCGTCTGCCTCGGCCCAGCAGTTGTATCGGATCTCGACGCCCAGTTTTTCACATTGCGCCAACCGCCAGTCGATGATGGCGATCATCTCGCGCCGGCGTTCGCTTTGCGCGGCTAACCGCACCTGGCCTCCGGCCTGACTCATGGCTTCCATGACCACCACCTCATGTCCGCGTTCGGCGGCGACCCGGGCCGCTTCCAATCCGCCCGGCCCGGCACCGATGACCAGAATGCGACGCCTCTGCCCGGCCCTGGGGATATCGTGCGGCATGGTGGTTTCACGCCCGGTGGCCGCGTTGTGAATGCAATAAGCGGCACCGCCCTGATAGATTCGATCCAAACAATAATTGGCACCAACGCAGGGGCGTATTTCTTCCTCGCGCCCTGCCACAATCTTTCTCACAATGTGCGGGTCGGCCATGTGCGCGCGGGTCATGCCAATCATATCGACCTTGCCGGATTCGATGGCATAGCGTGCGGTACCCACGTCCTGAATCTTGGCGCCGTGGAAGGTAGGGAAGTCGACCTGGCGTTTAATCTCGCCGGCAAAATCCAGATGCGGGGCGCTGGGCATGCCCTGAACGGGTATCACGTCGGTCAGACCGGGGTCGGTATCAATGTGACCACGCACTACGTTGAGAAAATCGACCATGCCGCTGTCTTTCATACGCCGCGAAATAGTCAGCCCCTCATCGGCGCTCAAACCACCGGGCAGTTGTTCGTCGCCGGTATACCGCACGCCCACAATAAACTCGGGCCCTACCCGCTCGCGAATGGCTCGCAGTACATCAAACGTGAACCGTAACCGGTTATCCAGGCTGCCGCCGTAAGGCGCTTCCAGGGTATTCGTCAGTGGCGACCAGAACTGATCCATCAAATGCCCGTAAGCCTGCAGTTCAATGCCATCGAGCCCGGCGGCGTGCATGCGTTCTGCGGCGTCGGCGTAGTCACGAATCAGACGATCAATGTCCCAGTCTTCAGCCTGCTTGGGAAAAGCGCGATGCGATGCTTCGCGATGGTGGGAGGCGGAAACAGCCGGCAGCCAGTCGGCTTTGTCCCACCGGGTGCGCCTGCCGAGATGGGTCAGCTGAATCATTACCGCGGTGCCCTGTTCGTGGCAGGCGTCAGTCAGTTCGCGCAGCCAGGGCACGACTTCATCTTTGTAGGCCAAAATATTGTTGAACACCGGCGGGCTGTCTTTCGCCACGGCGGCGGAACCGGCGGTCATGGTCAGGCCGATACCGGCTTTGGCGCGCTCAACATGGTAAGCCCGGTACAGCTCGGTAGGCATGCCGTCTACCGGGTAAGCCGGTTCATGCGCGGTCATCATCAAACGGTTTTTGATCGTCAGATGCTTGAGCTGGAAGGGTTGCAACAACGGGTCTTGAGCCATGGTCAGTCTCCTGTCGAATACCGGCTGGTTAAACACGCTATCGATCATGTACACTTGTGTCAATTAAAATGACATTGGTGTACAATTAGGTAACGCCAGACGACTGAATCGTTCATTTTCATCAGAGGGCACCATGACAACCGATACCGACAAAGGCCGCGCAGAAGACTGGCTCGATGCCGCCTACCGTCTGCTGATCCAATCCGGGGTGGATGCGGTGAAAATACTGCCGCTGGCCAAAGCGCTGAACACCTCCCGCACCAGCTTCTACTGGTTTTTCAAAGACCGGGAAGCTCTGCTCGACCGCCTGATCGACCGGTGGAAAGCGCACAACACCGAGGGCCTCATTCAGCAGACCGAACGCTATGCCGACACCGTGGTTGAAGCCACGCTCAATGTGTTCGATTGCTGGCTCGATGAGCAACTGTTTGACTCGGAATTCGAATACGCCGTGCGAAACTGGGCCATGCAGAACGCCCAGGTGGCCAAAGAAGTCGCCACCGCCGACGAACGCCGGCTGCAAGCGCTAACCAATATGTTACTGCGCTTCAACTACCCACCCCATGAAGCTGGCGTCCGCGCACGTACTATTTATCTGACGCAAATCGGCTATATTTCAATGCACACTCATGAGACCAAAGCCGTGCGCATCGGTCGCTTTGCCGACTACATCCTGATTTTCACCGGCCACCCCTGCGAACGGTCTGACCTTGAACGTTTCGTCTCGCGTCACGCACCCAACCTGCAAGAGTGGTTGCAGGCTTACGATCAACGGAGAGCGGCGGAATGTCTGAAAACGAACTAGCCGGAAGCGTTGTCGGCATCATCGGCGGTCACGGATGGATGGGCCGCGCCCTGGGGTTGGCCTTGCTGAACCAGGGGCTGGTGCCGCCCAGTCAATTGGTGGTGTCGTCTCGATCCGGCGGTGATGCTTACGATGCCTGGCCGGAGGTTCGCTGTGTTCACGATAACCACGACCTGCTGGCCCTGGCCGATCTGGTGGTGCTGTCTGTGCGCCCGGATCAACTGCCCGCGCTGGAACTGCCAGTTGGCGACAAACCGGTCATCTCGCTGCTCGCCATGGTCTCCAGCGCAGAGCTTGCCCGCAAGACCGGCAGCGAGCGCATCATTCGCGCCATGCCAAACGCCGCGGCACAGATTGGCGAAGCCTACATGCCCTGGCACGCTAGCGCAGCAACAACCCAGGCCGACCGGGTCGCAGCACAGCATCTGCTAAGCAGCTGTGGTAAGGCGCGCGAGCTGGTAACCGAGCAAGAGCTGGATTACATGACCGCCTTAACCGGCGCTGGCCCGGCCTTCCCGGCGCTGCTGGCCAGCGCCATGTTGGCGCATGCCAAACAGATGGGCATCACCGACGCTATCGCCTATGAAGCCGTTATGCAGACACTGGTTGGTGGCAGCCGGCTATTGGAACACCTGAACACCGATCCGCAAGACATGGTAAACCGACTGATCGAATACCGCGGCACCACCGCTCAGGGGCTTCAATGCATGATGGAGAAAGGGTTTCAGTCGACCGTTCTGTCGGGGCTGGATGCGGCCTACCAGGCGGCGAAGCCGTAACAATCAATCGGAATGGCATCATAGAAAAGGTAACCCCTTCCCCTCCCTCTGTTTCGCCAGGCTTACGATGGCGGGCTGTTTTTTTTCGACAATAATGAACCGGTTCATGGAAAACCTGCATGAACCTACCAGTATGTACCTCCCAACTTGGTTTAGCAGTACAAGGCGGAAAGACTGTCTGTATTGATGGAGTTATAGGCAAAAGCAACAATAACCAACCAAGGGAAAAACCATGAAATCAATCCAACCTGTAACCCTGCTGGCGGGAGCAATAGCCACAGGCGCTTTACTCATCGGCAATGCCGCAATAGCAAACCCCTTCCATGGCAATTCGAATAATGCGCCCCCTCCGGCCCTGTCGTACTTTCTGGATGCCTACTGGAGCGGAGCCTACATGCACAAGAATGAGTGCCGGGTGATCCGCTGGGCAACGCCCATGCACATGCCGCGTTGCATGCAGGCCGAGAACATCGTGCCGTATCTGGAAACCTTCCAACGCCTGTCCGACGAAAACGACGGCAACCGGGCCTCAGGACTGCCTGGCTACGATGCCTCGGTCGCCTTCGTGGCTGAATCACTCGAAGATATGGGTTACAACGTCACCCTGGATGCCTTCGACTTCACCGCGTACTACGAGCAGGGAGACGGGCAACTGAACTCTCTGGCGCCAACGCCGACCAGTTATGTCTGGAACGAAGACTTCACCTACCTCTCCCAGACAGAACCGGGCAACGTATCAGGCACCGTTCAGGCGGTAGACCTCGACCTCGGTGCTGGCAATGCCTCTACCAGCGGCTGTGAAATCGAGGACTTCGACTCGTTTCAATCCGGCAATATTGCCCTGGTGCAGCGCGGTGCCTGCAGCTTCCAGCAAAAAGCTGAAAACGCCGCCACTGCCGGAGCCGTTGGCGTCATTGTCTTTAACCAGGGCAATGCCGATGATCGCACAGGCCTGATCAACGCCACCCTGGGTGAAGAATACAGCGGCGGCATACCGGTCTTCTTCGCCACCTACGACAACGGCGTTACCTGGGCTGAAACCGATGGCCTGGTCTTGTCGATGCTGGCCGATGTATTGCGCGAGACCCGGTCGGTCGACAACGTCATAGCCGAGAGCCGCTGGGGTAACCCGGACAACGTTGTGATGCTCGGCGCTCACCTCGACTCCGTTGCCGAAGGCGCGGGCATTAACGACAACGCATCAGGCAGCGCCGCTCTGCTGGAAATGGCCAACCTGATGAAGAAGGCCCGTACCCGCAACAAAGTCCGCTTTGCCTGGTGGGGTGCCGAGGAGGCCGGCCTGGTTGGCTCGACCCGTTACGTTCAAAACCTGGGTGAAACCGAGCTTGAACGGATCAAGGCCTACCTGAACTTCGACATGATCGCCTCGCCGAACTTTATTTACGGCATTTACGATGGCGACGGCTCCGGGTTCGGGCTTGAGGGCCCGGCAGGGTCAGCGGCTATTGAGAGCGTGTTCCAGAAGTACTTCGAATTAAGAGGTGAATCCTATGTCGACAGCGAAATCAGCTTTCGCTCCGATTACGCCGAATTTTTCGTAGAAGACATTCCCTTCGGCGGGCTCTTTACCGGTGCCGAAGTTATTAAAACCGAAGAGGAAGCGTTGATATTTGGCGGTCAAGCCGGTGTGGCCTTCGACGAGTGCTACCATTCGGCTTGCGACACCATTGATAACGTCGATCTGCGTGCGCTGGAAGTCAATGCCGATGCCATAGCCTTTGTAACCTCGGTTTTTGCGCACTCTACGTACCTGATTGACGAGCAAATAGACGCCGTTGATACCGAGCCCTCGATTCAGCGGTTCATGAGCAATATCGCTCAGTTCAACATTACCCACTGGGGCAAATATTGGATTAAGTAAACAATAACCCGGTACCACAGAAAGAGCGGGGCTTTGCCCTGCTCTTTTTTTTGCCTATCTTAAGTGACTACCTAAGGAATTTTATTGTGAATGAACGGCTCTTCAATGGAACACCTCACCAGCGCCCGACAACCTGCCTGGCCTATTGTGATTTTGGATGACTTCTGGCTTCTTGTCGGGTTAACTGATCTAGGGAGCAGTCAAATGGACCAAGGGAATACGAAAAAACCTAACCCTGTTATGACAAAGAAAACACGGTCAGATGCAAACTCGGTTGCAGTACCCTCCCTGACGCACGCCAACCGACTCTTGATTTGGGTTTGCGCTCTCTTTATGTCGGCTGGCCTGACTGCATGCTCGTCAGTAGGCACCATTCACCCGCCCATAAATGCAGACGAGCCGTTGCCTGTCGGCACACCAGAGTCGGTAGGGTTAGACGCAGCCCGTTTGGAAAATGTATCGAACCAACTTGCGGCGATGCAAAGCCATCAGCTTCACAGCCTGCTGGTCCTGCGGGGCGGCCGCCTTGTGTTCGAGGAATACTACAATGGCTACAGCCGGGATAACCCTCATGACCTGCGCTCGGCGACGAAAAGCATCACTTCGCTATTGACGGGAGCGGCATTGGATCAGGGCGTTATTCCCAGTGTGGAAAGCCCCATCATGGACTTTCTCGCAAAGAGCTACCCCAATGTCGACAACAAGGGTGATATCCAGACCCGCCACTTGCTAACAATGAGTTCCGGCCTTGATTGCGACGACTTCAATTGGCGCTCGAAGGGCCAGGAAGACCGCCTCTACCGCACTCAGGACTGGGTCGCCTCCTTTCTCGCCTTACCGCCGGTTCACGCCCCGGGCGAAGTCGCCCGTTACTGCACCGCGGGTGTCATTTCCCTGGGCGAGGTCATTGCCCAGGCTTCGGGAAGGGATTTCTCCGACTTTGCTGATGACGCCCTGTTCGGCCCTATGGGTATTAGCAACTATCGCTGGGCAAGGTTCGATAACGACGAAAAAGTCGACACCGGTGGTCACCTGTTGCTCACACCCCAAGGCATGGCTAAGCTGGGGCTACTGGTGCTGCAAGAGGGCCAATGGGAAGGTCGCCAGCTGATACCCCGTGATTGGATTCAAGAGTCAATTCAACCTCAAACCCAGGTGCGAGAAACACCGTATGGGTACCTCTGGTGGATGGATACGCTGCCTTACGGTGAAAAGAGGGTCAAAGTGATTTGGGCCAGCGGAAACGGGGGCCAGCTAATATTCATCGTTCCCGAATACGACCTGGTCGCCGTCTTTACCGCTGGGTTTTACAATTCGGATAAAACGGCCGTACTGTTTGATATTTTCTACCGGAGTATTCTGCCGTCTGTGATTGAGCTGCAGAGCCACCTTTCAGACAGTGGGCAGTAGAGAGGGGTAAATAATGGCAAGCCAGCCTGCACTGCGGGGGTCAATAATACAGCTTATGGAGAACACCTCATGGCCAACAAAACCCAACCTACCTCAACCTCCATTGCGGAATTTATAGAGTCGCTCGCCGACGAACGCCGACAAGCCGAATGCCACCAACTGATTGATTTGATGCGAGAGGAATCCGGCCAGGAACCGGTGCTTTGGGGTCCGGCCATTATCGGCTTCGGCCAATACCACTATCGCTATGACAGTGGTCGGGAGGGCGATTTCATGCGGGTTGGATTTTCGCCCAGAAAACAGAATCTGTCGATCTACATCATCCCCGGCTTCAAGCCCTACCAAGCTGTGCTGGAGCGTCTTGGCAAACACAAGCTGGGTAAGTCTTGTTTATACATCAAGCGGCTGAACGATGTGGATACATCGGCGCTTAGGGAATTGGTGCGACAGTCACTGGTTGATATGAACGAACGGTACCCTGAGAAGGCGTGAACAGTAAATGGACCAACACAGTCACCCACAATAATTGGGCACATCAGCGCGCGCCCTTGCAGCTCAGTAAGCCACCGTCACCACTATGTCATCGGTATAGTGCCCGGGGTACGCTCGGGGCTGAGCGGGCACCCTGCCGTACACCCCCTCGGTGCTTACCCCTTCGCCAGTCAGCACCCGGGTATCGCCGGTGCCATCCCCGAAAATAAACAGGTGCTCCTGATCGATGTAGAGGTTATAAGCCAGCGTCAGTTCCCCAACACTCATCAGGCGCTGGCTATAAGTGCCTTTACCCGGCGTAACGCTCAGGGTGTAAGCCCTGCTTTCGGGGCATTCCACGGTGAGGCTGCCGACACTGTCCGTTGGCTGGTCCGCCAGCGGGTCGATAGGGCCAAAAGCCAGCGGTGTTGCGCTGACCGTGCACGCTGCCGCACTGCTCACCAAGCTGCCCAGCACCACCGGGCCCAGGTAGGTCAGAACGATTTTTGCGGTTATAAGGGTTCGCATTGTACGGCTCCCAGGTCTGCGGGGTAGGCTTCCACCTCGCTCAGTTCCAGTTCAAACTCACACACTTTCTGATCGCCCAGTCGGGCCTGACCCACCCAATATGAACGCAAGCCAACGTCGGTATAGAGCAAACCGTCGTGGCCCACCGTGAGCGCTTCGGGTTGCCCTTCAAAGCGCACGGTGGTGCCTGCAGGCAGTGGGTTTTGGTCCGGGCCGATGAGGTAGGCGGTGATACTCCGGTCCAGAACAACATCGAACGGTGCCGTTAATACCTGGCGGTTTCCCGGCACCAGCTGCACAGAGGGTTCCGCCAAACTGGCCGCAAGAGGCAGGTCTTCAGTTGCCAGGCGCAACCGGTTGTGGGTGTAGGGCTTCAACCCCGACACCAGCAAGCGGCCGCTGTTATCCGTTACCCCAACCAGTCGGTTGTTGCGGTAAACCCGCACATCGGGGACGCCGGCATCGACGAGTGCATAGCTGCCCGCCGGGTTACGGCTGAGGAAGGCACCGGCTTCATTGATAACCAGGGCACCGCTTAATTCGACGGCGCCACTGAGCTCATCGTTGCGTCGTTCAGCATTCAAGCGCAACGTTGCCAGCCTGCCATCCAGCTTCAGTTCGGCATCCTGCACACTCACCTCACCCTGTTCGCCGGTATGTACCCGGTACCCATAGCCGCCATCGCCGGGCGACCGGTACTGGTAACTCACACCGCGATTTTCCAGTTCCTCACCCGACATGGCGGCCGTCATCGAGCGGCCCTTGCCCAGCGTCAGCGTAAAGCTGAGGTTGTATTGTCGCCGTGGCTGCGGCTCGATCACATCCAATGCCGAAAACCGCACAGTTCCGCGGCCCGCCCAGCTCAGCCCCAGGGTGGCGTTATTGGCCAGGTAGTCGGCCCGGGTCTCGTATTCCCGCGCCAGCCGACCTACCGACAGCGACACGCCACGGCGCACCGACCAGCCCAGTGTCAGTTGCTTTTCGACATCCGGTAGCCGGTTGGGCACCGTACTGCCGAACTGAATGAATGCATCGTCGGTACGCTGCTCCCGGTACCGGAGCGACACCTTGCTCGCCCGGCGGGTAACGCCCCATTGCCAGGTGGCACCGGTATCCTGAGTGTCTTCGTTGAAACTCAGCGCGCCGCCAACATCGAGCATGCCAAGCCGGCCCAAGCCCCAATAGCTGGTGCCTGCGCCAACGCGTCCGGTTTCGAACAATTCAGCCCGCGCACCGAAGGTCACCCTGTTGGTCAACCCGTAACGACCGGCCATCAGAGCAAAGGGGAACTCGTCGTACTGGATTTGCCCGTCGATGACACCCGCCCGGCGATGCCCGTATGAAAGTGACCATTCACCAAGCCCCCGGGCAAGCAAAGAGGCATCTGAATAAAAAGCAAAGCGCTGGATAATGGGCATACCACTACTGTCTTCAATGCGACTGAGAATATCGCTGACGCCACTGGCAGCCGGCAAATCGTAAAGTTCAAACTGACCGGGTGGCAGTTGCTCCTGAGTGACCAGGTTCTGATTGATCCATACTTCCAGCATGGCCGGCGTCAACACGGCACCCCGCAACGAAGGTCGAGGCCGCGTTACCCAGGAAGGCGCCAGCTTGGTATTGGTGCCTACTTGCACACCGCCGTACGCAACGGTTTGCCCGAGTACCGAGTTGGAGGTGAAGGTGTCCCCAAGCGTTACAGAAAGCAATGAGCGCGGACGATCCAGCACGCACCGGCTGCCCTGACGGGTAAAACGTTCGGTGGTGGAACGGTACTGATGCTGGGTTTCGCAATACGCCGTACCCAGGCTCACGGCTGCATCAAACAAACCCGTGCGCCAGCACTCATCTTCATCGATGCCTTCGGTTAACTGGTAATCGAGCAAGAACGAATAGCCGTGCTGCGGCACCAGAGGGTCGGCTCGCTTGCGTTCAATCCGGTAGGGTTTGAAGCGGCTGGTGGGCATCCACAAAGTGAGTTTGGGCTGAGAAACATCCAGCCAGTAAAACCCCTCAGTCAGTTCATTCAATGAATAAAGGCCCGTGGCATTGGGTACAATGGCTGCGGGAGAAATACCCAGAGCTTCCAGGGTTTGCGCCGGCAAATAATACTGTCCTGCTTCCCGCACCAGGGAGTGAGGCTCGCTAACTTCCTGACTGTTCAGCGATATGGGCAGCAGCCACTCGCTCGCGGTTTCGACATCGACAACGCGCAGTTCCTCTGTCTGCAGGCTCGCATAGCCTTCGCGTTCATTCACGCGAGCGACGGATTCAGGCAGTGCATCAACCGTAATGTAACGTCGCCCTTCCTGTTCGAAAACTGGCAGCGAGCCGGCATTGGGCATCGCCCAGCCAAATGCAGTCAGGTCGGAGATCGGCAAAACCCAGGTACCATCCTCCTGTTGCTGCAACTGAATTCTGAGATTGCGCGGTCGGTCATCGCCTTCGTCCATTGGCGGCAACAGGTCTGCCCTCGCCACTGCCAAAAAGAGCATTCCCAGCAGCAGCATTGCGCGTAAGCTGATGTGCCCCATCATCATCGGGCTACTCAGTGTTGTTCAAGGGTTGAAACTGAACCTGGCCACCCGACACAACCTGCAACGAAAGCCCGCCCTGGACGTCGACATCTGACAGGTCCAAGGGCCAGGCTTGCGAAGCATCGGGCAAAACGTAGAGCACGCCCTCCGCAATGGGCAGGCGTCGACCGCCCTCGGTCTCCACCACCAGCCGCGTTAGCTGGCCGAACCGGGTCCCTGCGTTCAGTACTTGTAATTGCCAGCCTTCAGCCTCTTGCTGCACACTCCATTGAAGATCGGTTTGCGGCTCCTGGGCCTGAAAGAACAACGGCGTATCCAGCCTGATAAGCGTTCTAACACCCGGGTGCAGAGTTTGAGCCGTTTCCGGTACCTGGCTGAAGTACACCCGGAAGGCTTGCTCTTCATCGGCACGATCACTCATTAACGCCACCCGCACCCACTCATCCTGACCGGGTTCAAGCGATATCAACGGCGGGTTGGTTTGAATGCTGTCGGTATCCGAGGTAACCCGCTCTCCGTTGTCCTGTTGCCACAACTGGGCGCTCACCTGAACCGTTACGGCTGCATCTCCGGTATTGCGTACCTGGTACAGGGCCGTCGTTTCCCCTCTGGGAATTTCCTGCAAAATCGGCGTCACCTGCAACCCCGCCCCCAGGCAAAACGACGCCAGGCTCCAACCGCTTAACACGAGCAACGCGAACCAGCGCATCAATACACCAGCGTAATGGTTAGCGTATCGGAGAGAAAACGCGAGCCATTCGGGGCTTCAGCCAGTTCACCATATAGCGTTAACGCCTGCCGTTTGCCATCACTGACCAGCATCGGTAATCCATTTTCCCAGTCGGTTTCCGCAGGTGCGCTCTCCGCTTTCTGATGCTGAAGCCGATACCCGAGAACTGCCTGTGCCTCTTCACCGGCAAGCTGGCGAACTCCGGTTTCCGGGTGAGCGTTCTGGCCCTGATCGAGCATCATCCCGACATAGGTACCGCGTGTGCAATGCACACTGAGTAACGCTGAAGTATTGAGGCGTTCGACGCCCGCTTCATCGAGAGCGGCAAAACGCAGATCATTCGCCTGAACCCGACAGCCGGACTGAACCTGAGCGCCCACCTGAAACGTGGTGGTGCTGGTCGTTTCCGCCTGCACCGGCAACAAAAACAAAGCGGGGAATAGTATGAAATAACATCGCATTCGGGGGGCTCCAGAACGAACCGCACCGGTTAGACAGTACTGCAGGGTTACAACGTCATGCGGCAACACTCACGCATCTGAAACCCGAACCGACCATTCGGCGCGGGTGGCTGTTAGGTTCCTGATCGAGCGCCAGTGTAACCCCCGTACCAGATCACTTCCTGATACCCTGATCACACTCGATGTAAACATTGCGCAAGCGGTGTGTAAGTCTGTACTCTCTTAAAACCTACCTTAATGCCCAAACACCGACCAACCGGTTTCCTGTACCAGCATTTCCAGAGCACGAGTTCCCAGCAAGCTATTACCGATCTTATCCAGACCGGGCGACCAGACCGCGATGGAGGCCCTGGCCGGTGCAATGGCTAGAATGCCGCCACCCACACCACTTTTGCCCGGCAAGCCGACTCGAAACGCAAACTCGCCCGAGCCATCGTAATGCCCGCACATCATCATCAGTGAATTGATTCGCCGGGCGCGCTGCGCCGACACCACCCGGGTGCCAGTTACAGGGTTGACGCCATCGGCCACCAGAAACAAACCTGCCTGCGCCAATTGCACGCAGCTCATCGCAAGCGCACATTGATGGAAGTAGGTACCGATGACTTTATCCACCTCGTGATGCAACCGACCGAAGGCTTTCATGAAGTGCGCCAGTGAGGCATTTCGGTGCTTGTGCTCAAGTTCCGAAGCTGCCACTTCATGGTCGAAATACAGGCTGTCATCGTTCGCTACAAAGCGCACAAAGTTCAGTAATTCTGCCAGCACTTCCTTCGGTTCATGCCCCATCATAATGGCATCCACCACCGCGATGGCCCCGGCGTTAATGAACGGATTACGGGGTTTCCCCGATTCGTGCTCCAACTGCACAATGGAATTGAACGGGTCCCCCGAGGGCTCTCGCCCTACGTATTGCCACAAACTGTCGCCCTGCTTGCCCAGCGCAAGCGTCAGCGCAAAAACTTTGGAAATACTCTGAATGGAAAAGGGTTCGTGGGCATCCCCGGCGGTAAATACCTGGCCGTCGGGTGTTGCCACCGCAATGCCAAATTGTTGTGGATCGACATGGGCAAGCTGGGGAATATAATTCGCGACCTGGCCGCGCTCAGTGGCCAGCTTCATTTTGCCGGCAATGTCGTTCAGGAGATCTTGCATTGGGGTCTCGGCTTGCGCTGTTATTGTTTTAGGCGCGCAGTGTAACGCCATTGCAGCAAAGCCGTCGACCGGCCAGGTTCTGACGGCAATGGCTTAGCGGATACGATGCCGATTGGGACGGGTTTGTCGAACCGACCCGACTTATTACCGAAGGTAGATTTGCCCTTGCTGATAAAGTGTCCGGCAGTCATTGGCATCGTGAAAACGGTGTGCCGTGGCGGCCGCTGATGAGGTACCGGGACCGGCGAATCTTGGGTCATCACACTCGCCATCATCGGCCCAATTACTGGTATTATCGCCCCACTCGATGCCAGTACCTGTGCTATTGGACGTGCTTTGACTCCATGGCAAAGCCAATTCCGTCACACTCAGCTGAGAATCTTGCAAACCGCCCGACTCGTAGGTGCCAATCCAAATGTTGTAATTGCCGGAGGGCGGGTTGGTCCAGCGAATGGCTGGATTTGTGCCACCGGCGCTGGAGTAATCATCATTGCAATGCCAATTACCGGCGGCATCATAAACGACCAGGGTGACATCGGCTGACGACTCAACGTAGATCGTCAGCGAAGTAGAGCCTGCGTCGTAGTTCAGGTCCATGTCCGGGGCATTGCTGATAAAGCCACGGCAGTTATCCCCGACAGTGCGAGCAGACTCTGCACCCCCGGCTCTGACTGACGTAGTGTAAGGGTCCGGACGAAAGCCAGCGTTCAATTCAATGGTGCCGTAGTTCGGCTTGGCACGCCAATCCACAGCCTGCGTTGTGCCCGCAATACTCAAACCGACTGCAGCCACCACGACCGCCATTCGAACACTCATTTTCATAAGTAAGTTCCTTTTACCATTATCTTTACACTAAACCAATATAAACAAGGCATGGCTGCATTGCACCTAAAAATGGCAATTAATTGAATCCAAAAGTACTTACACCATTCCCTAACCACTACCCGTAAAACATAGGGTTTAGCAGCCCGGTTTATTGCAGCAACAAGATGACACTGGTTACCACCAGCACCATGCCCCACCCCTGATAGTGGTTGATCCGCTCATGGAATACCCACCGGGTAATTGCCAGCGTCATCAGGAATTCGACCTGCCCCAACGTTTTAACCAGGGCCGGGTTATGCAAAGCCATGGCCGTAAACCAACCAATAGAACCCAGAGCACTGGTGATGCCGATAAACAGCGCCAACCGGCGATACTGCCACAATCGCTGCCAGGGTTTTGTCTCGGTGGTGCTCACCCAAACCGCGCAAATCACCGTTTGCAACATCACCATACTGCTCAGTGTTAACGCTGCCGCCAACAACGTATCGACCTTCAGCGACAAAGCCGCCGTACGCAAACTGAGCGAGGCAACGGCGAACAACGCCCCAGCCGCCAACCCATACACCAGCGCCGGGCTGCGCCAGGCGTGTTTGTTGCTAAACAGGGTTTTCGGGTTACCCATGACCAGCACACCCAAAAAACCGACAACCAACGCGAACCAGCCAAGCATGGCCAGCGGTAAACCGAATAGCCACCAGCCGATCAACGCGGTTTGCAAGGCTTCGGTTTTGGCGAGGGTGGTACCGACAGCAAAGTTGTTAAACCGAAAGGCTGTTACCAGACACCAGGTCGCGCCAATTTGAGCCACCGACGCCAGCCCCGCCCACATCAGAAAACCACCAGACCACTGTGGCGTGGCTTCGGGCTGCCAATACCACAGTGCCGCCGTATACAACAACGCAACCGGCAAGCCGAACAAATACCGGCTCAGCGTCGTACTCATCGCGGTTAAATGAAGGGAAAGCTGCTTTTGCCCGGCGGTTCGCACCGCCTGCATAAACGCCGCCAACAGGGTAAAGCCAATCCAACTCATGGTTCGCACTCCTTTCGAACCGCCAAGTTAGAGGAAAGGCATGCATTCCACCAGTGAATCATTGCTATGCGATCTATTCCTAATAGGAATTAGAAAGGCTCATTAGCCAAGCAGCGAACGCAAGTCCAGACTGCCGGTTTCCAGCGGGAAGGTTGAGTTGTAGTTCTCTACATTGGCCCAATAGCGCAGCAGTTGCTGCAAATGGGCTGGCCGGATGATCCGTGATTGATCGGCGGCTTGCGGATCGGCGTTCAGGCTCAGGTCGGCATTCAGGCTGAGCGCTTCGACGTCGTCGCTGGTACCACCCACTGTGTGCTGGGCAAAGCCGCCGTCGCGCATCAGAATGGCACTGCCCAGAGGCCAGTGGTCTTTTCCATCGCCGTCGTTATACCAGGGTGTACGGCCAAAATCAGAGGCAACAACCACGCGCAGCCTACTCGCCAGGTTGGTGCCAAACCGCTGATCCATGTCGGCGGCTTCCTGCCACAAATAGATGAGCCCATCGCTGAGCTGGCTCAGGGCAATGCTTTGTGAGTTGTCATGGTTAGCGTGGGTATCGAAACCCCACTGCACCAGGTCGGCCGACACCGTTAACCCGGCAGCGGCCGACACCAGTGCCAACTGGATCTGGCGCAGAATGGGGTGCCAGCGGCCATCGGCGTCGGTGGCCGGTGCCAGGGTCTCGGGCAGAAAATCGTTTAGCGCCGCCAACTGGTCTCGCCCGGCCCGGCTCGAATCCATAAAGCGCGCCGCATCGCTCAACCGTTGTGTGAGCTGGTGCTGGCCCATCAGCCGGTCGAGCCTCGATTGTCGTGCCGCGGCGATCAGGTCAAGACTGTCGGCCCGATGATAATGGCTGTCGATTCCGTTGGGCTCGTTCGGGTTAATCAGGTTGTTCAGGGTGCTTGGGTCCTGCATCAGGGTGAACTGAGTCAGACCTGCGGTTTCCCGGTAACCGCCGTTGCTGAGAAAGGCCAGTGGCAAGCCTGCACCGTGTTTGGCGGCGGCCAACGCCGTCTGGGCCGGGTAGCCATCGGCAAAACGGCCGCTGAAGGTATGGCGCACCCCGGCATTGTGGGCGTTGGTCTGGGTATCGATGCCATTGATGACCATCATTTTCGAGCCCAGGGTTTGAAACAACCGTTCATTGTCGGCAAAGGGCGCGTATCGCAGGCCATTGGCAGTACTGGCAATGCTCTCGCCAGCTTCAGCCCAGTGATTGATCCAAACGCTTTCACCACTGGCCGGGTTCAGCCGCTGGCCGTTTTTCGGGTCGCACAGGCTGGTCACATCCCAACCGCCTTCGGCAAACACGGTGATGTAAATCGGGCCTTCGTAACGCATTGTTTCGGCCCGGGCAAAAGGGGCCAGTGCGGGGGCAAGCCCGGCGGCAAACAGCGCTTTGAGCAGGTCGCGGCGATCCATGGTCACTCCGTCAGAAACTGGATGTCGGTTAACAGATAGACCAGCACACCGACCCAGGGTCTGAGTGTCTGTTCGGGATTGTAGAAACTGCCCAGGTGCGCGCGCACCGGCTCCGGGTTGCCATTACTGGCAGCCACCCAGTCGCTGTTGGTGATGCCGTCCCAATTCAGGGAAATGGCGACGCCGTCGTTGGAGTCCCGATCCCGCACCGGGCAATATTCGTCTTCGTTCGGGTCAGCGTCGGGGCCGCTCCAGATCGCTACCTGCGACAGGTAAGGGGTGGGTTCATCCCAGCTCAGTCGTTGCTCATACAGCGCCTTGTACAATGCCCAGGCAGCGTCCACCTCGGCCGGTTCGGTGGTGCCCCACAGCCGCCACATCAGGTGCTGCAGGTTCGTGCGAATGGCGGCTTCACCCGCTTCAGTGGTCGGGTCGGTGGTGATCTCGACCATCGGAAAGAGGGTTCGGGGCATGCCTGGCCAGAACTCCTGAAACACCAGCTCGCAGGCAAGCTCGTTGGCCATACGCTCGGTGACCGAGACCATCATGCTGTTCAGATACTGCGGGCGTTCGGTAATGCCATCGGAATCGATGCCGCCGTAAAACAGGTAATAGTTTTCCAGCAGTTGGCCGCGTTGTTGCCAGTCCAGTTTCCAGCTTTGGCCGAGCACGGCGGTCAGCTTTCTATCGAGTTGTTCGGGCGTCAGCAACTGGCCGATTCCCAATTCGCGCAATGCCTCGCGACGAGCGTTAGACGCCTGGTCAAAGCGTTCACTGCGAAACAGCGGTGACATCATCATTTCAACGAGAAGCGATTTCAGGCTTTCGTTGTTGTCGCGGAAATGCTGGCCCAGCTCCCGGATCAGCGTCTGTTCGGCTTGCCAGGCTTCGAGGTCCGCACTGTAATTCGGGTCACTCGGCTCTAACGGCTGCAACAGGGGTTCGCGGCCCAGCAAACCCTTGAACCAGAACTGCACAGTACCGGTGGCGAAGCGGTCGTCGGTGACGATCTGCCCGGCCAGCCAGCGCAAGCCATCGTCGTGGCCATTGACCGGGCCGTAAGGCGCAATGGTCGGCATTGTTTGCTGGTTGAAACCAGCCGGTAGCTGTTGCCGGTACCACCGGTCATCCGGTTGGTAGTGCTCCGAACCGATATAGCTGGGCGGCAAGGCATCGTAACCCTGCCGATCCAGAAAATGCCCATCGTTGCCCCAGTTCTGGAAGGTGGCGGCAACGGGGTCGAGCAGGGAGTGACAGCCGAAACAGCTGCTGCCTTCGGCCCCGGGATTGGTCACCCGTTTGAGCTCTTCCGGATCCATGGCCCGAACGGCCAGACGTTCGATGTCGACACCGAGAAAGAACTGGTACGTCCAGCGCGCTCTGGCCCGGTTGCGGTTGGTCTCTGTCGATGGAAAGCGGGCCAGAAACACCGGTGACGAAAGAATACCGGCCGAGGGCAAATAGTCGCGCCCGGTTCGCGCCTGCAAGGAGACGCCCCAGGCCACCCGGTACCGCCTTATCTGGCCAGGGCGCCAGTCGGTCGGATCCAGAGGGTCGTAGCTGCCTTGCCAGCTGGCACCGTCGAGCACCTCGTAGGTGAAAGGGTTCATCATCCGGTAATCGGCGGTGAGCACTTCCCGGTATGGAAGATCGTTGGTCACCACGTGCCGAATCAGCTCCAGCGGCTCTTCGGCCAAAGCCCGCTGGGTTTCCTGGTAGATCAGGTTGGCGCGCTGGCGTTCGTCCCGCGCCAGCGCGCATTCGCTGGTGTCGGCATCCAAATCACTGCCACAGGCCGTAGCGGCTGCATCAGCCGATGCAAACGCTTCACCGGTGCGTTCATAGAGTGCTTCGTAATAGGTTCCGCCCAGCGTTTCCTGGGCTTCGCTCATGCCATCCAGATACTTGCGGCTCAGCAGGCGATCGTTGGCCCCACTTTTCAGCCAGGCTTCGAAATTTGGGCCTTGCATTAAGGCGTTCAGCTGTTCCCGCAAAGCGTTGTCATCGTCGCGTACGTCGTTCAGCGTACTGGTATCGGGCAATTCTGAGCCGAGCATGATCGCCGCCTTGCGCAGCGTTCGAGTACGGCTGATCAGGCTGACATCGCGGTATCCCGGTTGTTCGGCAACGGGCGATTCATCTTCGCTGCATTGCGGTGCGCTCTGGCTGTAACGCAATACGGCTTCTGCCAGGGTAGCCGCTTCCGGGCTATCGGTGTCGAACAGGTGTCCGCCGCCGTGGCTGACCTGATACAGCGTCGGCTTGTTAACGAGCCGATCGCCGGCCAAGGTAATGAAATCGCGCAGCAGGCCCTGGCTGGCGCTTGCGTTACCGGGGGCCACAATAAACCGGGCACCCTGATTAACCGCCACCCCGCCCTCGACGTGGCAACTGCTGCATTCCCGGAGAATCGGCCAGACTTTGGAGCTGAAGAACTCATCGTCGTTAGCGTTGCAATCGATGCGTACATCGGCAACCGGTGCCGTGGTAGGCGAACCAGTGCCGGGCAGCTCCTGGCTGCACCCGGCAAGCAGGCTAATACAGCCAAGGCTGAAGACAATGAATGACCGGTGCACGGCTGGCTTCCACAAAACAGTGAACTCTGATTATCGGCGAAACAGACACCGAACACTGTGCCGGAAGACACGTTTCTGGTAGAGATTTGTTGGCCGATGCCGGAAATTAGCCAGAAAAATGACGCTTTATGGCCATTCCCGGGGTATCACAAACCTGACGGATCAGGACTTCAACGTACGCGGCAACTCGCCCGACTGCCATAAGCCCAGACCAAACCCATCCGGGTCCAAAAAATCGGCGCTCCAGCCGCCAGGAGCCTCCGACACGGGCGTCACAATGGTCACCCCAGAATCCGCCAGTTCGGCGACAATATCGTCAATTCCGCCTTCATTCACTTCGAATACAATGGCGGGCGTATTGCCCCGTGTGCCTTCCATTTCGAAGAATATAAGATCCAGTCCATTTTCCAGCTGCCCCTGCAGCCAGAACGGATCGGCACCCTCCATCCGCTCCAGGCCAAGCCCGAAGGTCTCATTGTAGAAGGTTTCCGTACGCTGAATGTCGCTGACGTAATAGACGATGCTGGCACTTTTAGGTTTGAAGTTCATGGTGTTTTCCTTTTTGGTTTATCCACCTGTTAATTGCCGCCTAATTGCCGCCGATTTCCCTTTTGTGAGCCACTGATGACAAAAAGATGCCCATCGGGATCATGGCTGGCCAACACACCGCCCCGATGCGACAACTTGGACAACAAAGCACTGCGAAGTCGACCATAGGCCAGCCCCAGGTGTAACCCCGGCAGTTCAGTCGGCATTACCATCTCTGCCTGGGTTAATGCACGCTTTAAGGAGCGAATGCGCTGGCGCAGCGTTACGTCCGTCAGATTCAGTAAGTACGCGATTTCTTTCTTGTTGTGGCCCGATAAGGCCAGCGCGGCAACAGCCTTGAGCGAAGGCGACAAACTGACTGGCAACACCTGGTAACCGTTGGCAGAGGGGTCGGACTGAACGTGCTGTGCACCCTGCCACTGGCTTTCGCGCTCTTGCCGACGCACGGTGCCGCGCAGCGACATGCGGGCCATATTCCGAACGGTGCCGACGAGCCACCGCCGAGTTTCGATGGCCTCAAAATCGGCGTGTCCTGCCAGAAATGCGGCCAGTAAAGCCTCTTGCGCAACGTCTTCCGCTTCGCCGGTATCGTGAATGATCCGGTGGGCGATGGAACACAGTTGGGCATATTGACTAGGGCGCATTGGCAAACTCCAGGCCTGAAAAAGGATGTCGCAGGATGCTCAATCCCCGGGGCGATGTTCCGGGCCTTCACCTTCAGTAATAAACATCGCCAGCGCTCCTTGCGGAACATTGGCCGTGTGCCAGACATCATGAGGCACGATCAGGTTAGGTTTCGACGTTACCGGACATAACCGCAGACCTCCCAGACCTTCACCCTTCCAATGCGTCTATTTGCTGTCGCTCTTCATCACTCAATGCTTTATAGCCACGCGGATACGGCCAGCCATACCCCCAACGAAACATCGTGGGTAAATAGGGCGTACCACCGACTCTGACACCGGCCAGCATCAGACGAGCGATCTCGGGCTCACCCACGGCACTGACGCAGGCTTCCAGTTCCTGGTCGGCCTGCAGACGCTGCTCAAAGGTGCCCCCCTGCCAATAGGCATAGTCGTGGGCGGTACAACACGCAAGCCATAACTCGTTTTGCCAGAACGTTCCATTTGGGAAAGAACTGCAGCCGTCTGAGGTAAAGGGTCGCAGCTCGCTGGCCGAAGCGCTGGCCAGCAACAATAACAATAACAATAAAACGAACAGTCTCTTCATTGTTTTATACAACGTTCTCTGTAGAGGATCGGCAATGATTTGGCCTTCGATACTACCCCAACCGTTACTCAATCTGTAGATTCAGGTTGCTCCAGAATACTTTGTTTTGTAAAGTACTTGGTCAACAACCAACAACCCGGGTTCCACCCGCTATGACAGACACCCAACCCAGGGCCGTACCGCCCGAACCGACAAGCTTGCACGAACACGCAGCCGATAACCTGCGCTTCATCCGCGAGACCATGGAAAGCACCGGCCGCTTCACCGAACTTTCCGGCCTGGGTTATTTACTGATTGGGGTTTCGGCAGCATTAGCCTGGTTGGTGTCACTGCTGGCACCCGAGTTCGAATTAGCAATCTGGTTTGCCGAGTTTGTAATGGCGACGGTACTTGGCCTTTGGTTTACCGCACGCAAGGCGGCCAGCGCAGGTACGACCTTGTGGACCCGCTCTGCCCGAAAATTGCTGCTGGCCTTTTCACCGCCGATGGCCGCCGGTGGCTTATTAACCTTCGTGCTGTACCCAACGGGCAACCTGGCGTTAATTCAGGGCATTTGGCTGAGTTTATACGGGGTAAGCGTGATCACCGGCGGTTTGTTCTCGGTGAGCATTATTCCGGTGATGGGCATGGCCTTTATGGCAGCGGGCGCAATCGCGTTACTGTGGCCAGACACGACAGGCTGGATGATGTTGCTCGGCTTCGGCGGCTTGCATGGCCTGTTCGGCCTGTTGATTTGGAGGCGGTACGGTGGCTAAAGCAATAAAGAAAACAGCGGCAAAAGTCGAAAACAACCCACCGACTGCCAAACCGGCACCAGCCCCTGCAGCAGATCTGGACCGGTTAATACACGACCGGGTACGCCTGGGCATTCTCAGTGCACTGGCGACCGATGCAAGCCTCAGTTTCAGTGAACTCAAAAAAGTATTGAAGGCAACCGACGGCAACCTCAGCGTACACGCCCGCAAACTGGAAGATGCGGGCTACATTGAATGTCGCAAAGGGTTTGAAGGCCGAACGCCACGTACTGACTACCGCCTGACCCGCGAGGGCCGCCAGGCACTGGAGCAGTATGTGGCCCACATGGAAGCCATTATCAGCCACGTTAAAGGCGGCTGATATTTTTTTGCCTACATACTTTGTATTTCAAAGTACTTTTACTGTGAAGGAGTAATACACATGGATACCGAAGCCGCTATCGAACCAACCCACCTGAAACGCGCAACCGTTTTATCGGCTCTGCTGCTGGGCGTTCTGGGAGATCTTTTAGTGCGAGCCGGGCCGGTAGGGCCCGGGCTGGTGGTGTGGGTTGGATTGGCTGGCATCGCAGCAACCTGGCTGGCGTTGCAAGCCGACCCCACCCGTTGGCGGCCAGTTGCGGCCTGGTGTGCCGTGGCGCTGATGGCAACCGGGCTGATGGTGGTTCGTGGTAATGGGTTCACCCAGTTTCTATTGTTTTTGCTCCTGCCGTTTGCGGTCTCCCAAATCATCATGCTCGGCTGGGGTGCTCGATTGGGCCGGTCGTTGCCGCTGGATCATTTGTACGCACTCGTATCGGTGCCGGTGAGGGCCTTGTTCGGAGCCGTGCCATTACTCACCGGAGCAACCAGGGGCCGGGGCCCTGCTTTGCGACGCCTGGCTGGGGTTGGCCGGGGCCTCGCGCTGGCTTTGCCGCTGATGTGGGTATTTACCGGATTGCTCGCTTCAGCGGATGCCGGGTTTAACCGCTTCGTGGAGCGCACTTTAGATACGTTCACCGTTTCCGAACTAAGCAGCCACCTCATTATTGCACTACTCATAGCCTGGGCAACGAGTGGCTGGCTGGCCGCCGTGGTCAACCACAATTCGGAAAATCGATTTCGAAGGATACCGCTGCCCAGTGTTGGCCGGGATGAAACCCTCATCGTACTGGGTTCGCTCACGCTCCTGTTCGGTGGGTTCGTTGCGTTGCAACTGGGGTACTTGTTTGGCGGCCAGGAAGTGATTCAACGCGTATCAGGCTTAACGATGGCAGAGTACGCCCGCCGGGGCTTTTTCGAGCTGGTGACCATCGCCGGCCTGACGTTGTGCCTATTGTTATTCGCCGGTTCCGTGAGCACCAGCCAACGCCTGTACCGCAGCCTGGCATTGGTGCTCGTCGGTCTCGTGCTGGTAATGCTGGTTTCCGCCACCCAGCGATTCGTGCTGTATATCGACGCCTTCGGGTTGAGTCTGGACCGGTTAACCGTGCTGGCCATTCTGCTGTGGCTCGCATTCACCCTGCTGTTGTTTTCGGCGACGGTGCTGCAGGGGCGCTTGAACTGGTTCGCTTCGGGGTCGACTCTGGCTGGCGTGGCCATGGTATTGGTTTTCGCGCTTATAAACCCGGCAGGCTGGGTAGCGAGTGTGAACCTGGAGCGCACGATTGATCAGCAACAGTCACTGGATACCAATTATCTGATGGCGCTGGGGGCCGATGCAGTGCCTGTGGTGTTGGAGCGACTGGATGCGTTGCCGGACACAGAGCGGTGCGTGCTTTCTGCAAACTTGTTGTGGCGCTGGTCACCAGCGGGGGATCGCAAGGCTGACTGGCGTATCTGGAATCGCGCTGAGGTTAGAGCTCGTGACGGGGTGAGTGAACGAGAAAGAATGTTGCGGGTAATGACCAGGGGTTGCCTTGCTAGCCGGTAATGCATTATGTCGGATAGCGGCCTTAGTGGGTGCATAATCCCTAATCAGCTCTGGCTGTTCTCCGACAAGGATATTCTGTAGGCGCGGAGCTTACGCCCACGGCGGTCAACTCCGCTGGAGCCGATTCAGGCAGGGTCCCAAGATGGGGCGAAGCCGGGGTTTGGCATGATTGATTGAGTCATGAGGGCCTCCCGCAGCCAAGTATTCACAGCATAACCTTAGGGTGGATTACCCATTTAAAAGGTGTGCGGGATGTGCGGTAAGGAAACACAGCGTCAACAACAGCATGAAACGGTCAGCCTCTAAGACTTGTTAGTCGACTAAAATACATCACCTATCAAGCCCAGTCGCTCCAGGCCATCGAGACAGCCTTCCCAGCCTGCAGTGTGGTCATCGACGGCCGCTTTACTGGCAATTCGCTCATGGACAACAATCACTTCGGTACCCTCACGCACCGGTTTGAAGTGAACGATTACTCGCTCTGGTGCCGGTTGCAGGTCACTGGATACCCAGGAGTACACCAGTTTTTCATCGGGTACGATTTCCTCAAAGATCCCTTCTATCCAGAGTAAGCGACCGTCCGGCAATTCGTTGGCAATGCGGTAGTGCCCGCCAACAGTCAGATCGACCTGCGCATCCGGGCAGCGGACACCCTGGGGCCCCCACCACACTTTCAGCGCCTCAGGTGATGTCCAGGCGGCAAAAACCCGATTGGGACTGGCTTTGATGTGACGCCGAACAATAAGGCTCAGGTCGGCCAAGGTCATGAGGGATCACTTTCAAGGAAGTGTTGCAGGGTGTCCAGCTGATCGTTCCAGAACGCCCGGTAGTGGTTCAGCCACGCGTCGGCATCTGACAGCGCCTCAGCCTGCAAGGCACAGTGTTGCACCCGCCCGGACTTGGTGCGTTTAACCAGCGATGCATTCTCCAGCACGCGAATGTGCTTGGACGCTGCCGGTAACGACATGTGCAGAGGCGCGGCCAACTCGCTGACCGATGCATCGCCACGGGCCAATTCGGCCAGCAGCCTACGCCGGGTACGGTCAGACAAAGCCTTAAAAACCAGGTCGAGCTGATCGTCATCCAGCGTCTGAGGGCGAGCGGTTTGTTCAGTCATCATAGACGGATTGTTAACCATTCAGTTTATCATTGCAATAGTCAACCATACGGTTTAGCATCGAATTACTAAACCAAATGGTTTAGTTAAATGATGATGAGTCCAACCCACCCATAAGGAGCCCGATCATGACCGCCTCAATTGAGCAAGACATGGTCTTTGACACCGACCCCGCAACACTCTACAACGCCTACCTCAATACTGAAGACCACAGTGCATTCACCAAGGCGCCGGCCACAATAGAGCCAACAGAAGGCAGCGCCTTTACGCTTTATGGCGGTGGCGTGGAAGGTCGCAACATAGAATTGGTCGAGAACCAGCGCATTGTCCAGGCTTGGCGAGGTGCCGACTGGGCCAGTGGCCACTATTCACTGGTCTCCTTCGAACTGAAACCCCACAACGGAGGCACTCAGCTGCACCTGACGCATACCGCCTTTCCGGAGGGAGCCGGTGACCACCTGGACGGTGGCTGGCACAAAATGTACTGGGAGCCAATCAAAGCCTGGCTAGCATCTACACGCTGACAGGTTGGCTCTTGCAATGCTGAACGACGGCGCTGTTGGATTAACCCGGTCGCGGCCGGCCCTGCCAGTTATGCTCAGCCAAGTACGTAGTCGATCGCTGCACACACAGCCGCCACTTGCGCCGCATTGCATTGCTCCGGGGTCGCCCTCGGGCTGTCCGGATACACCTCTGTGGTGGTTTTATACGCCGCACCGGTCATACCCGCACACAGGCCAAGCTGAGTGAGCGGGTACTCGATTACGCCCCGGGCCACCGCTGTTGAGCCAATGATCTCTCCGCGCTTGTCAGCCGGAGCAATGTGCGTGACTTGTTCAACAGCGCGGATCACCGCCTGCTGGAAATCAGGCTGTGGATTTTCGCTGTCGTCGACCACATAAAAGCCATCGGGAATCTCACCGGGCTTGAATGGCTCGCCGTCGCGCGCTGCCAGTGCGGGGCGAAACTCAGTTTCGTCGGTATCGGTGGTTTCGTGCAGGTCGATATGCATCACGACGCGATCACCCAGGGAAGCCACTAACCGCATAAGCGCCGCCGATTCCTCAGCCGGGCTGCCTTCGCGGAACGACCGGTTCGGATCGATCGCGTTCGCGTTCCAGCGATGAATGCGCTCATAAGCCCAGGGGCTAACACAGGGCACTACCAGCACATTCGCACGGTCTGCGTATGCCGCCGCATTTTGGTCCACGAACTGCAGCGCACCATGCACACCGCTGGTTTCATAGCCATGCACGCCGCCGGTAACCAGCACAACGGGCAGATCATTACGCCAGCCCCGACTGCGGATGGCCATCAGCGGGTAATGGTCGGCACCATAGTCCAGACTGCCATAGGCTTGCACATCGAAACGATCACCCAGGCGCTCGATCACACTCAATACATCGGCCTCAAAGCTACGGTGCCGGGTTTGCCCGGCCAGCCACTCGGCGCGTTCCGGTTCGCCCCAGGGAGTGCCTGGCGTGCCAATTGGGTAAAGTGTGGAAGCCGTGGTCATAGTGATGTTTTCTCCGGTGATAGCTGAAGCGGGCAAGTATTCTAGCATCTGCGCCTGGGTTCTTACGAAGGCTTGAGGTATTCCACAGAGAATGCCACCAGGCACTGATACCCGCTAAATCGGGTAGTCAAACACCACTATGTCGTCCAGCAACGGACCAAAAACGAGCTTCAAGGCTTCGTGCTCAGGATGCGGAAGGTAATTTTTTCGACCTGCTGCGTCTGCAAATGTCATCAATACAGAATGGGTGTAGCCCTGGTTTTTCCCTTCAGGGCTATCGTTTTCGCCCCATTCAACCGAAGCCACGCCCTCGACCTTTTCAGGCATGGCCATGAACAGGTTTTTAATATGCTCGATGTCTGCCAACGTTGAAACAGCTTTAAACTTTATCAGTAAAATATGTCTAATCATTGCTTTCCAGGCTCTTATTCAGAATTGATGGGGATAACCCCATTTAACTCCGGTAAACGAATTACTCCACCCAAATCCAGTCCAGATAGATCAGTGCCCTGGTGGCAGAGGATGGTGTAACTACCGCATTGTCGGCCGCATCATCCGATAGCGTGACTGTGTCACCGTTTAGCACCACATAATCATCGGGTTGCAGTTCGGTATCGTCGATATTCAACCCTTCATCCAGCCGAACATAGGTTCGTGATACAGCATAGCCATCTTCATCCATCAGCCAGACGTTATGGGTATCGTCATCCAACTCGACTGTTTCACCCGTTGTATTTGTCCAGGTCACCTCCAGAGTCGGGTAGCCCAGGCCTCGTTTCCCCGGGTTTAGCCACGTCATTTCAGCATTCAATACGGGAGCCTGGCGATAATTGGCTGATTCCTTATCCAGTCTAAGCTCACTCATCGTTGCCGAAGCGACTGAATTAAAAGTACTTTCAGACACCAGTGAAGACGACGCGATGTAATAATGAGTTTGGCCCGATGGCAAACATCGAAACGTTGTATCAACGCTGCTATGAAACAATGCACCGCCAGAGCGGGATGTTGACCCTACTCGTTCAACCACCACGCCACCTGATGCGTTCTTCAATTCAATATCGTCCGGCCGGTAACAATAGTAATCACTGGAATTGTTAGTCATGGTGATGGAAGCATAGAGCTCATATCCACCAAAGTTGAATCCGGACTGACGAAGCAACAGCTTAACCGTTGAGTCCACACTCAACTCAGGGTCGCCAATCGAGCCATCTCTTATGTCGATCGTCGAAATGGTGAATGGGACTTCCTTTCGCAGCGCAGGGCTTTGCACCAATCCAAAGCACGCAGGTGGCTCAGCATCAAACACATAGACATTGCCCAGGTTGGACGTCATAGCCGGGTAATTTTCTTCGCAATAAGCAGCAGTTTGTGTGTTTGAACCACCACCGGCATTAGTGCCAGCGTTGCTGTCTTCAGAAGAATCGGAAGGGCCGCAGCCGACCAGGAAGATACTAATGGCAAACACAGTTGCCTGAGGGAGCAGAATTCCTTTCATTTAGTCCATCCATCGTTTCTGTTAGATTTCAGAGTAAATGTCGAAAACTGCCATAAGAATGTTTCGAACCAGTTGATCAGAGCATAACCCTAGCTCGAATTCAAGTAGGAACAGCGGTGCTCGCACACGGGCCACAGGCGAGAGTACCGACCTACGGATCACTCACTTCCGTTAGTTGACCGTTTAGCATGCTTGAATCGACCCTACCCACTGGCGGCTAGCGTTAGATTCTTCGACCGGTGCTGTTGCGACTAGGCCCCAACCAGCATATGACCGATAACCCCCAGCAAGAAACCCCCAACCGCGCCTAAGGGTGGCGCCCAATGATTCTTCAGCTTGGCCTGTGGTGCTATGTCCTGGAATACGATGTAGAGGATACCACCAGCCGCAAACACCATGATTCCCGACACCACTGTCGGGTACCCTGCCAGTAAAAAATAACCGATCAGGCCGGCTACCGGGCCCAGAAATGCCATGGCCGTAAACGCACCGATAATGCGCCCCCGGCTGTATTCCGTAGCCTCACTGATTTCCCGGTATGCGTTAAACCCTTCTGGCAGGTTTTGGAGTGCAATGATGCCCGCTAGCAACAGCCCGGCTTCACTAGATACGGTGAACGTCGCACCCAGCGCAAGAGCCTCAGGTACGAAGTCTGACAACATCGCGGCCAGCTGATTAAGCGGTGTCTTGTTAGCGGCCAGCCAGATGTCGAGGGCCATAAACAGGGCACCACCCGCCGTAAAGCAAACCGCAACCGTGAAAATCGATAAGTCAGCCACCCCTTCTGGTACCAGCACCAGCGCTACCGCCGACAACAGCGCACCACCACCAAATGCAATGACCCCGTGACGGACTTCCGTTTCCAGCCAAAACGGACTGATGCGTTCAACTGCGGCAAGGGACGCACCCAAAGGCATGGCAATTCCGGCCATTAGGGTCAATGCAACGATCTGAATCACGTCACTCATATTCGCTCTCGCTAGTAAGGGCTCGGTGCAATTCTTTCAATCTCATAGCTCACCAGGGCGAGGTCGTCGTCCAGCGTGATCGCAATACCCTCTCCGCCGCCGTCCATGTCTTTGGGGCCAACGTACACCTCCCATCCAGTATGGTTCTTTGTGATGGTGACCGTGTGAACTAACGTATTCATTCTTTGGTGTATCATCCCCCTTGGGAGGCTGTTTATCCACTCAACGGAATCCATATGGTCTTTGAAATCGAAATATTCGGTATCCACGGAATCATCCTTTACAGTAAAACACCCACAACGCCCGCCTCATCCACACCATCCCCACTTACCTTTCGTTAGCGACTCAGGTCATTGTGCTGTCGTAGGGTTGGGGGTTACGTGGTGCAGAAACATTAGGCAACCACCATTGAATGCTCGCCTCTACTCTGGTTCAGGGGTGCCTGTTAGAACGCCCGAATCGATCAGGCTTTGCTTCAATGCGTCGTGTTCTTTTCGAAGCAGAGCAACCTGATTCATTGCATTCATTCCATAGATTCCAAAAATAAAGCCCATGGTGCCCATCGACATACCAATGATCCCAAACACTTCCATTGCAACCATCCTCGCTTACCGTGATGTTTATCCACTACTTCTCTGCCAGGCTACCCTGCAGCCTGCCTTGCAATGCAGCACTAAGCACAACCTACCGGGAAATCCACTTCGGTTTAGATTCGTCTATGTATCATCGCCAGTATAGAGTGGGGCTTAATCTGTGTGATGGGTGACTGCTCTGTCAACGCTTTTTACGGATACCCAACGGTGTCTCTTTACGTGTATACACGGAGTCGGGGAATTCAGTATTCAAACGATGTGCTGTTTCATTCCTCGCGTAGATTCATCCCCCTATACAAAGCGTCGACTTCGGCGTCTTTGATGCCAAACAGCCGAAACTGCCGTGCAATGTTTCTGAGGTAATCTGCACTATCTCCCAGAAAACCCGACCCCGTTAACAGGTACTCAAGCTGTTCCGCTCGACTGAGTTCCGGTTCAATTAACTCAGCCTCATAGTCCGCTACGAAGGTCAGCGCATTGACAGTGCCCTCACCCAATTGAGCGGGTACAAACACCGGAAAGTATGCCGGCCCGATGAACTCGCGCCGCCAGAGAATGTCGGTTTCCACTTCTATGTCGTCCCGGTCAATGCGAAACAGCAACCCTTCGCACTCACCACCCTGGTCCAACGCTGCCATTAGGCCAGGGGCCTCACGTGTTCCACGGCCACCATGAATGTCTTTCAATATGAACCGGCGCTGATAGCCCTGGACCCGAGCTCGCCGGACTTCCGTAAACCGAATGGCCGGGTCCCACATGAGCGATCCATACGCGAATATCCAGAGATCCCCCGAGCGGTGTTCGCTGAGTGCTTCTCCTCTTATTGCATTACGGTGTTCGTCGGTATGCCACCAGCCTGTCGGCAACCCTCTGTCGGTCAGTATGTTGGTGAGCTTGGCTATTGAAAAATCCCGAAAGAATGAGTCTTCTGGCTTCGTGATCAGATCGGCGAGTTCAGGATGATGAAAGAAGGGGTCATGGGTCATTACTAAACCTGACAAAAGTGAATTAACTACCAGTAGAGCCGTTGTGCTGGCGCGGTCTCACAGGGGCTGCACCCGACCTAGAACCTCTATAACGCTAACACAGAAAGCGACCGTCTGCCTGCCGACGTTGCCTACCTCACCGCGCCTTGTTTCAACCACCGAGTTTGAAATCGCCAATAACGGACCAATCATGACCACCGCGTCCGTTTAGAGCCCGATGGTGGGTACCGCTTCAACGGACAATGCTCAAGAGAGGAGATTCTCATGACAGAAGGTATCGAAAACAAAGTCGTTGTTATTACCGGCGCAAGCAGTGGTCTGGGCGCCGAAGCAGCTCGCCACCTGGCCAAAGCTGGCGCCAAACTGGTGCTCGGCGCACGACGCATGGACCGCATGACAGCGCTGGCAGAGGAAATAGGGTTAAGCCAGGATGCCCTGGTCAAAACCGATGTCACCGACCGTACCCAGGTTCAGGCTTTGGTGGACCGCGCCATATCACTCCACGGACGGGTGGATGTGATGATCAACAACGCAGGTCTAATGCCCCTGTCTCCGCTGGAGATGCTGCGCTACGACGAATGGGACCAGATGATCGACGTCAACATCAAAGGGGTTCTGTACGGCATCGGGGCGGCCCTGCCGCACATGAAAGAGCAGCAAAGCGGCCAGATCATCAACGTCTCTTCGGTGGCGGGTCACAGCGTTGGGCCTGGCAGCGCAGTCTATTCCGGCACCAAGTTTGCCGTACGGGCGATCTCGGAAGGCCTGCGCAAAGAAGTGAAACCCTATGGCATTCGCACCACCATACTGTCACCGGGCGCTGTCGATACGGAATTGCCATCGTCAGTTGCCGCCGAAGGGGTGTCTGAACGGGTGGCGGGTTTCTACAAAGACCATGCAATCTCGGCCGACAGCTTTGCGCGCTGCGTCATCTTCGCGATGAGCCAGCCGGAAGATGTGGACATCAACGAAATACTGTATCGCCCTACCCGGCAGGAGTGATCGTAAACCGTGCACCGGGTAGGCTGGGAACCGGCTCGCCCGGTGCTCGTGTCCAGAGTGTTTGTCTAATCGGGTTTCATTGGGCTACCCTAAGCGGTTCATTAAACCTGTCAGCGATGCCTAGTGAGCCCGACCATGCCCGAAGATCCCCTGAAATTGCTGTCAGATGCCGTCAGCGATGCCCATGCCCGAATCCAGGCCAGTCATGAACACATCAACCCGGTCATTGAAGTGCGCCGCAAGATGCGTGATGCCGGTATTCCGGCCGATGTACTGACCATTGACTGTCATCGAACAGCTCGACGTATCATGCTGATTCTTCATGACGGGCAGCCCGGCCAGTTGTTGTATCAGTTTATTACCATCGAACAAGAGGCCGGAGATGAATTTCAGAGTATGGCCTTGTCCGAATTGGACACCGGTAAACTGGTGCAGTGGATGGAGGACTATTTTGGCTGACTCTTGTCGTTGAGTGGGAGGTTGCTTTATCAGTCGAAGGCTTGATGTCAGCTGCCGGCCTTAACCAAGAGCTCTGTGGCTACCGATTACAGGCAATAGCATCGACCATCAACTTTTCAGCCCAGATAGAAGACTGTTGTGCGTGCGTATGGAGCTCTTTTGCTTTTGCTATTAGCTGCGTTTGATTTCAGCATAGTGATTCAAGGCAGCGAAACCCGATGCCGAGGGTGAAACCAAATAAGACGTTTCACCCAGTTCGAATGCGTTTCTGAACTGACCGTCACCTAGTATCGACAGTGTATTATGGAATTTGTAACCGATCCCGCAAGATCAATGCCGACAGTCTTCAGGCTTTACCACCGCAGAGTTGCTTGCCCTATCCTGCATTCAAGATTCTGGACATAACGGCCTGGTGAATTCTGCGCGGTGTGGCCCACATGAAGAAGGTGGTCAACTTATTGGATAAACCCGCGACCACGCTAATACGACCCGCATCCAGCGCCCGAATTCCTGCACGCACAACCGGTGGGGTCTGCATCATGACCATTTGCATCTGCGGTGTAACCCGCTGTTCCGCAGCACTGATGAAGCCGGTGTCACTCAGCCCCGGGCACAGTGTTGTCACCGTGACGTTATCTCGCTTGAACTCCCGATGCAGTGCGTCACCGAAGCGAAGCACATAGGCCTTGGCGGCCGAGTAAACCGCGAACTGCTCAACCCCCTGATAGGCCAGAATACTGGCGATTTGCAGTATCTGCCCGCGTTTACGCTTTCTCATATCCTGCCCAAACACATGAGTCATGGCCGTGAGGCTGGCGATATCCAACTGGATCATAGAGAGGGCTGCGTCCAACGGGTTGTCCAGAAATGGGCCGTGAAGGCCATGGCCGGCATTGTTTATCAGCACGTCGACCTCGACGCCACGTTTGGTAAGGCGTGCGTGGAGATCGGTTACTGCAGCCAGGTCGGACAGATCGACCGGCTCTACCAAAACGTTGACGTTGTACTGCTGACGCAGAGTTTCAGCTAATGACTCAAGCCGATCTTTCCGGCGCGCGACCAACACCAGGCGGTGGCCGCGCTGTGCATATTGCCTGGCAAACTCTTCGCCAAAGCCGCTTGAAGCACCGGTAATAAGTACAGTGGTGTGATTGGGGTTCGTCATGGCAGGGTCTCACCAGTGAATGAAGCCTTATGATGTCGATCATAATCTAAACTGTCAAGAATTTTGATTATGATCGACATCAATGTAGTATGGCTGACTTGTTTATGTATGAACGGGAGAGGCCCAGCCATGAAGGTCACCAAAGCACAGGCTCAGGAGAACCGGGACCATATCGTTGAGACTGCTTCCACGCTATTCCGGGAACGTGGCTACGACGGCGTGGGGGTCGCAGAATTAATGGCCACTGCTGGCTTTACCCACGGCGGGTTTTACAAGCACTTCCGCTCCAAAGCAGACCTGATGGACGAAGCGGCCGCATGCGGGATTTCGCAAAACCTCACCAGCAACACTGGGCTCGACCCTGCGGCATTCGTCGAGCAGTACTTGAGCCGGGGGCATCGCGACAGCCGTAGCTCGGGTTGTACCATAGCGGCACTCAGTGGGGATACCGCGCGACAATCGGCAGACATCAAGGCAACCTTTGCGGACGGCATCGAAAACACTATCGCTTCCTTCCAGGACCAGAGCGCAAAAGAAAGCGAACTCGACCAAACCCAAAGGCGGGCAACGATGATTAGCACCTACGCTCATGTGGTTGGTGCATTAATATTGTCGAGGGCCTGCCCGGATGACTCGCCGCTAGCCGATGAAATTCTGGACGTGTGCCGCAAGGAGATTCTCAGGGAACAGCACGATCGGTAACAAGGGCACTCACCAAGACACCCGCTAGCCAGGTCGTGTGGATAGATCGTGTGGTCACCCGTAACAGTCAATAGAAATAATCCAACCAAACTGAGGTTTAGAGAGCCACTGGCCGGGCATGCGCTATTAACTCTCTCTGGGGCCTGTGTCCATACGATTTATCGCCCTGTTTATAGAACCGGGTTTCATTGGGCTACTCTGAGCGGCTCATCAAACCGACCAACAACGTCCAGCGAGCACTAACGACTCTCGGCCTCAGTATCAGTCGTTTTAAAGCTTGCCGGATTGATGCCACTCTTTTTTAATTTGGAGGCCAGTGTCGTCGGTTTAATACCCAACAAAGATGCTGCACCATCCTGTCCAGACACCCGCCCCCCGGTAGCGACCAATGCACGTACCAGGTTGTCGTATTCAAGCTTCTGCATTTCCTGAACCGTTTTGACCTGTGCTCCGGAATGTCGGGCAGGTGCATCACTGGCTAGCGCCTGCTTTGCTCTGGAAGTATCGCGACCGACCAGGTCGAAATCGAGCCGGCCATTGGCGGTGATGACTTGTCGCTCAATGACGTTTTCCAATTCACGGACATTGCCTGGCCAGTGGTAATGCTGCAGCTGCTCAACATCCCGGTTAGTGAGTGTCAGCCTGGGGCGGTTGAAGCGGGTACAGGCTCGCTGCAGGAATTCCTGTGCCAGCATCGGGATGTCTTCGGTTCGTTGCCGCAAAGGCACCGACTCAATCGGGAACACATTGAGTCGGAAGTAGAGGTCTTCCCGAAACAGCTTCTCAGCCACTGCGACCTGTAAGTCCAGATTGGTCGCCGCAATGACTCTCACGTCAACACGGCGTGTTCGGTTTTCACCGACTCGCTCGAATTCCTGATCCTGCAATACCCGAAGTAGTTTGCCCTGCAGTTCAATGGGAATCTCACCCACCTCATCAAGAAACAACGTTCCGCCGTCGGCAAGTTCGAACCGACCGATACGGTCATTGATGGCGCCGGTAAAAGCCCCCTTAACGTGCCCGAAAAATTCACTCTCAAACAAATCTTTCGGGATAGCCGCGCAATTCACGCGAATCAGTGGTCGTTCCTGTCGTGAGCCTGCATGATGAATCGCTCGGGCGATAAGCTCCTTACCGGTACCTGACTCACCGGTTACCAGAACATTCGCATCAGTGGGTGCTACTAGCCCAATACGCCTGACAATGGCTTTAATGGCGTCACTTTGCCCGACGATTTCATGAAAGTGATACTCAGCACTGAGCTCCTCTTGCAAGTATGCGTTTTCAATTTCCAGCTTGTGCTTCAGGCTTTCCACTTCTTCCAGGGCTTTTTGCAGTTGCTTTTGTGCCTGATGGCGCTGTGACACATCGCGGAAAACAAGCACCGCACCGACGGGGTGGCCGTTATCCATGATGGGTGTGCTGGTGTACTCAACCGGGAACCCAGATCCGTCTTTCCGCCAGAACCAGTCCTCATCGACCCGCATGACACTGCCGTTACGGAAGGCCTCGTAGATGGGACACTGGTTTAACGGGAACAGGCTGCCATCTTCATGGGAGTGGTGCATAACCCGATGCACGACCCTACCCATCAGTTCATCACTGCGCCAGCCCAGCATTCGCTCGGCAGCCGGGTTCACAAAGGTTGCCCGGCCTTCGGCATCCACGCCGTAAATACCTTCACCCACCGCATGCAAAATGAGTTGGTTCTCTCGCTCCATATCCTTGAACAGCGCTTCGATGCGCCGCCATTCAAGCAGCCCGCCACTATGGTAGTGATTGGCGTCATGCCGCTCCCGGCGAACGCGCAACAGATTGCTGTCTCTCAACAGTAGGAGCATAACGTGCTCGTCGGGTTCGCCGGCCCGTGAGGCTGACATTTCAAGCTCTACAGACTGCCCATCCCGATGCGTGAGGCTAAAGTCGCGGCTCCAGGCGCTGCCCCGGTATAGGGTTTCTTCGGTAAAGGCAATGAGCATTGGACCTTGCCCACGGAACAGGCGGATACAGGACGAACCCTCCAGGCTGCCTCGACTGACGCCAAGCAACCGCCCGAGGGCCGGATTCAGCGCAAGAATGACATCCTGCTCGGCATCCACCAGCAGTGCAGGCTCCGGCAGTTGGTCAATCCAATGCCGGGCAGAGCGCGCAGTGTCGGAAGCTGAGTGCGTAAGCAGTTCAGTCATGAGGTGTCATCCCGTCAATGGCCATCCCGGAGTAGGCACAGCCCGTCTGAATGACTCTCCAAAACTCATGCCAGCTCACGAAATATCGTTAACTATTTTACGAATGTTCGTAACTTACGAATATTCGTAAGGCGACCAAAAGCTTGAACATCTGCTAAAAGCCAAAGAAAACAATGAGTTAAAAAAGTTGCCGGGGTTGGCACAACTTCTGCGATAAGCCTCTACGTCAGGTGCATTACGCGTGGTCGGGTAGCACCGCTTTCTGCCCCGACCTATATAGAGCCCCTGCCATCGCACCCAACTGGTGCGACTGGAGGTGAAAAGGCAACGATGTTGAGGACCGGGCGTTGGGTTTCTGCGCCCCAAACACATTACGGGAGATACTTCGATGACCATTAAAAGCTTGGGAAATCCATTTGACGGTGACCAGTCGCTGATACACAAAAAAGACTGCGGTTGCTCGGACTGCGTGACCTCCACAAACCCGACAAAAGAACGTGCCCCCGCTTTCGCTCAGCAGGAGCAGGCTTCTGCCGATACCATCGCGCAGAACGGCAGTTCCGAAGACTTGCTTGACCGGGCAATTGAAAGCGCTGTCGTGCGTTCCGTATTCGGGCACAACGATCATAGCCGTCGAAGCTTCATGAAAATGGTGGGTGCCGGCAGTGCAGCTGCGATGATTGGCAGTGTATTCCCGCTGGCTCAGGCAAAAGCCGCGGCTCATGAAGCGATGGGGCAGCTGGAAAAGACAAGACTCAACGTTGGCTTTGTCCCCATTACCTGCGCCACCCCGATCATCATGGCAGACCCGCTGGGTTTCTATGAAAAGTATGGTCTGGACGTAACCGTCACCAAAACCGCAGGCTGGGCCGTCGCGCGCGACAAGTCTCTGGCGGGCGAATACGATGCGTCTCACATGCTGACCCCGATGCCACTGGCCATGTCGATGGGAGCTGGTTCTACTCCGGAACCTTACATCATGCCAGCCGTAGAAAACATTAACGGCCAGGCCATTGTGTTACACGTAGACCACAAAGATAAGCGTGATCCAAAACAGTGGAAAGGCTTCAAATTTGGTGTGCCATTCGAGTACTCGATGCACAACTTTTTGCTGCGTTACTACCTTGCTGAAAACGGCATTGACCCGGATACAGATGTACAGATTCGAGTGGTTCCACCACCGGAAATGGTCGCTAACCTGAGAGCCGGCAACCTGGACGGCTATTTGTCGCCCGATCCGTTCAACCAGCGGGCTGTTTGGGAAAAAGTCGGTTTCATTCACATGCTGACCAAGGAAATTTGGGAAGGCCACCCGTGCTGTGCCTTTGCCTGTAGCCAGCGGTTTGCCACAGAGAACCCGAATACGTACGGCGCACTGCTGCGCTCGATTCTTGATGCAACCCAGTACTCGAACGATTACAACAACCGATTCGAAATTGCTGAAGCCATTGCACCGACCAACTATCTGAATCAGCCGGTTCCCGTCATTCAACAAGTACTCACCGGTCGTTATGCCGATGGTCTGGGCAACATCATGGATGAGCCAAACCGTATCGACTTCGACCCGTTCCCCTGGCACTCGATGGGCGTATGGATTCTGACGCAAATGAAGCGTTGGGGTTACATCGAAGGCGACGTCGATTACCGGGGTATTGCCGAGCAGGTTTACCTGGCGAGTGATACCGGACGCATCATGAGAGAGATGGGTATGGAAGTGCCCAACGAAACGTACAAGTCACACGTCATCATGGGTAAAACCTTTGACCCGGCGACGCCTGAAGAATACACGCGAAGCTTTGCGATCGGGAGGGTCTGATGATGTCCTCTTTGAACGTGAGGGCGGCGCTGCTGTCGATTTCTTTCCTGGCCGCCTTGCTTGGCCTGTGGGAGCTGTCGACTCAACCGCCTGAAGCTCAGGAGAGTATGACGGAGTACGAAATTCTGATGGGTGGCGCGGAACAGGAATCCCGGGTGCCACCGCCCTCGGCTGTTTTGATTCGGGCGTGGGAGGAATTGTCGAATCCGTTCTACGACGCGGGCGCCAATGACAAAGGGATTGGCATTCAATTGGCGTACTCGGTCTACCGGGTATTGGCCGGTTACCTGGCAGCCATGGTGATTGCGCTACCGATTGGGTTTCTGATTGGTATGTCGCCCCTGATGTATAAGGCGTTCAACCCCTACATTCAGGTGTTGCGGCCAATATCACCCCTTGCCTGGATGCCACTGGCGCTGTTCATCATTCAGGACTCCGACGCATCGGCCATCTTCGTGATCTTCATTTGTTCGATCTGGCCCATGTTATTGAACACGGCATTTGGCGTAGCCAACGTGCGCCAGGATTGGATTAATGTGGCGCGAACGCATGAGCTTAGCCAGATCCGCACCGCGCTTACTGTCATCCTGCCGGCCGCTGCACCCACCATTCTGACCGGCATGCGAATTTCGATCGGCATCGCCTGGCTGGTGATTGTTGCCGCAGAAATGCTGGTCGGTGGAACGGGCATTGGTTACTACGTGTGGAATGAATGGAACAACCTCGATCTGACCAGCGTGATCTTCTCCATTCTCATGATTGGTTTGGTCGGAATGGTATTGGATATCGCCCTGGGCAAAGCCCAGAAGCTGGTGGAATACACCGAATAAAACACCGCCCTCACGATGTGAGGGCGGTGTACCACTCCGAACGGAGGCTGTTATGAGTAAGTCATTTTTGGAAGTCGAAGCGCTGTCGAAGGTCTACCCAGACGGACAGGGCGGCGAATTCACCGTATTTGAGGACATTCGTCTTGCACTGGAGAAAGGCGAATTTGTGTGCATCATCGGTCACTCCGGCTGTGGTAAATCCACGATCCTAAACGTGCTGGCCGGTCTGGATGAGGCCACGACCGGCAACATCGTCATGAATGGCAAGGAAGTAAAAGGCCCCAGCCTTGACCGGGGCGTGGTCTTTCAGAACTACAGTCTGCTGCCCTGGAAAAGTACCCTGAGCAATATTACGTTTGCGGTGCGCGCGCGCTGGCCATCCTGGAGCAAGCAACAGGTACTGGAGCACAGCGAGGGTTACCTGAAAATGGTCGGGCTCGATCACGCCTTTCATCGCAAACCCTCGCAACTGTCGGGTGGTATGCGTCAGCGTGTGAGTATCGCCCGAGCCTTTGCTACGCAACCTGAACTGTTGTTGCTTGATGAGCCGTTTGGTGCGCTTGATGCGCTGACCCGCGGCGTTATTCAGGATGAGCTGGTCAAAATCTGGCAGGAAACACGACAAACCGTCTTTATGATCACGCACGATGTGGACGAAGCCATTTTGTTATCGGATCGCATTTTTCTGATGTCCAACGGCCCTAACGCGCGGATAGCGGAAAGCGTAAAAGTCGGCTTGCCACACCCGCGTGCCCGGTCGACCATTTTCCAGGATCCGTCCTACCACAAAATACGTGACTATCTCGTCGATTATCTCGTTAACCGAAGTGACTCCGCAGAGCCTGAAGCCGATGGAAGTCCGCGCGTTGTTGAACCGGGGCTTACCGCCGGCTCAACAATCGGTGATCAGGAGAGTCATCCAGACACAGTAAAGGCCGTTAACGCTTGACCAATCATTATCAATGAAATGAGGATTTAGCCATGATGACCAAAGAAATGATGACCGCAAAAATTTTCGAAGCCAAGGCGACTAAAGGGATCTCTTGGGAAGCCCTGGCAGAGAGCATTGGTATGTCGCCCGTATTCACGACGTCGGCGTGTCTCGGGATGAACACCATGACAGAAGACAAAGCCTTCGCAATCTGTGACCTGCTCGGTCTCGATAAAGACGTTGCAGCCACCCTGCAGGTATCCCCCAAAAAAGGTTGGGACGATGCGATTCCGCAAGACCCGGCTATCTATCGCTTTTACGAGATTGTCGGTGTGTACGGCGATACGTTGAAAGAGCTTATCCATGAAAAGTTTGGTGATGGCATCATGAGCGCCATTGACTTCACCATGGAGGTCGACAAGGAAGAGAACCCCAAAGGCGACCGAGTCGTGATCACCATGAGCGGTAAGTACCTCGCCTATAATCGCTGGTAAGCCAGACGCGACTTGCTCCTATAAAAAAATATCCGGCCCAAACGGGCCGGGTACGTTTACCATTCCATCGCGGTGGCATCGCCGTTACCGTCAGCGCCATTCAGCTCACCGACCAGAGCCTGGTACTACCCATTATTCACGCTTTGCTACTCAGTGAGTCGGGTGAACCCCGGTGTTTGGAAATTTGGGTAAGGTCTCGCCACATCGAGGGTCAAAATTGGCTACACTTGGCCACTGGCCATAACCGAGACAGAGCCCCGATGATTCACAGCTGCTTAAACCCTTAGGATGACCCGATGTCTGGCTTGCCGCCGATGGTGCACCACCCCGACTACAGCTTCCCGTTCCCGCCCAAACACCGATTCCCGATGGCAAAGTTTGGCTTGCTGGCAGACTACCTGCGCGGCCAGGGACTGCTGACCCCCGACAACACCTACCGACCGGGCAAGTGTCGCGACCACTGGCTCAACCAGACGCACTCTCCGGATTATCTGGCCCGGTTCATTAACAACACCCTCTCGCGTGCCGAACAACGCCAGATGAACCTGCCCTGGAGCGAAGGGCTGGTGAATCGCACCTTACTGGCGCCCTCCGGCACGGTGCTTACCGCTCAGTTGGCACTGCATCAGGGTCTGGCCTGTCACCTGGCGGGCGGCACCCACCATGCGCACTATGACCACGCCTCCGGGTTCTGCATTCTGAACGACCTGGCCATTGCCACCCATGTGCTGCTCAATCAATCCGATGTTCGGCAGGTGCTGATCTTTGACTGCGACGTGCATCAGGGCGACGGAACGGCCGCCTTACTGAAGGACGATGAGGGTGCCTTTACCTGCTCCATTCATTGCGAAACCAATTTTCCCTTCACCAAGCAAATCAGCGATATGGACGTGGGCTTGCCCAACGGCATGGAAGACGATGACTACCTGGAGGTCGTCGACACCACACTGGACGAGGCACTGCGGCGTAGCTCACCGGACATCGTGTTGTACGACGCGGGTGTGGACGTTTATTCCGGTGACCCGCTGGGGCGTTTGAACATTTCAGAAGCGGGTATCCGGCAGCGCGACCGGCTGGTGCTGAGCACGCTGCTACAGCGAGGCATTCCCGTTGCAACGGTCATCGGGGGTGGCTACGACGACGACCGCCAGGCGCTGGCCAGGCGTCATGCTATTGTGGTTGAGGTGGCGGCCGAGCTCTGGCGCTGAACCCGGTTTTAGTGGCGGGTCATCTGTGTGGCAACTATAAACGCGCGGTCATATGCGGAAGACGGCAACAGCCCGCTAGAAACCCATTACAAGCAATAGCATCGACCTATGAATTCTTTAGCTCTGATAGTGGACTCTGTGTATGCTCTGTTAGGCGATTCTGACCTGTTAGACTAACCTTAGTGCAACGCTACTTTATCAAAGGGAGCAATTGATGGCTGATAGAAATACGTTCTGGAAATTGTTCCTTTCGCTCTACATCTGCGCATTCTCCATTCTCTTCATCAAAAGAGTCCTGGTAGGGTTTGATCCAAAACACATGGTAGTTACCCTATTACTAAGCGTCAGTAGTTTATTGATAATCAGACAATTTACGTTAAGAAAAATAATGGTCTTTGCAGGTTTTCATCTAGGGATAGAAAGAACTTTTTTGAGGGCATTCTTTTTAGCGTTTGCATTGTATATGATTGCTTCAGTTTTCGTGATTCTAATCTACCCTTAAACTGTAGAAGTAAATTGTAGACACCCATCACAGTCGATAGCATAAAACTTTGACCATAGTCTTCCTGTAGAACGTTTTGTGCACGCCCTATTGACTTATGAAGAGCAAGCTGGACACCCATCACAAAAATAGTCAAAACCTATGGACTCTATGATCTTGATAGTCGACTAATGTGCATGTCCTACTAGTCGGTCGCCTATTGTGCATGTCCTATTAGGTCGCTTTAAAAAAAGAGCAATCTTCTGGATACCAATCTCAGGCAATAGCATCGACCTATGAACTTTTCAGCTTTTATAGTCAGCTATTGTGCATGTCCTGTTAGGTCATCACACAGACCCTTCCCCCCATTCTCGAACACCTTAATATCGACGCTGAACACTGGCTCTATAACACTCAGCACTTTGAAAGCCAGTTTAAAGGATTGGTTGGCACTGCAATCTCAATAAGCGCAAAATGCCAGCAGTTCAGCTACCGGCGAACTCCCGGATTAGCCTTGGCTGCGCAACTGACTTAGCCAAAACTTTCCTCGATACTCAATTAACAAGGCAGCCTGAGGCAGTTGTGTGCCTGAAAAAAGCGATAATCAGCCAATCTTCCCCTTTCTTCCAAACTGACGTTAATCGGCGGTACTGTTTTTCAAATTACTGAATCGATGTATGGCCTGTTTTCTATTCTTTCTCTAAAGTGCCTGTCCAATGTGGCTTGTGTCACAGGGCAACCTGAGGCGCTGCTGCGCTTGGAAAGCATAAATTTAGCAGGTTTTCATACAGATTAACCCTATCCATTAATTCTCTTGCAACGCATCTAAAACATATTTCTATGACCGAGGTATTTCAAACTGTTTTTACTACGGTGCCTGTCCATTTAGGCTTTTAGGCCGTTCTTCTAGTCCAGTCCCTAAAATCAGTTTTTATAACCAAGGTATTGCAAATATTTTTTACTACTGTGCCTGTCCTGTTAGGCGCGCCTTGTTAGAGAACCAGATCGTTGAACATATTCCTAACACTTTGGTTATTTATTTCTGCTCTCTTTCGCCCCCCTTGCCCTCGATCAAAACTATCTTTTTCTAATGCGTCAAGCTTGAAATAAGCATAATTAAACTTACCTTTATCACTGTCTTTTACAACATGATATTTAACTATCATATTTTTACCTAACTGAATACCAGCCAGAAGCAAATGAGCATCAAATTTATCTAAATTTGGATGAATGAATTTGTAATGTTTAGATTTGAATACTTTACTCGTCAAGACAATACTGTCCTCTAAAAAGTCCACTCTATTCTTTTTTATACTCATATTACAACGTTTACATGCAACAGATAAATTCTTCATAGTAAACATATATCTTAGGTAAAGTGACTTTGGCAGGATATGCTCAATATCTAACACCATTCTAAATTCACCTTTAACATTTCTGCCGCAATAACAACACCTCTCATTAGTTTTAATTATGGAGAAGTCTTTAATTTTATCTTTAACCTTTTTTAGCTCTGGGTTGTTATCCCAACCGTTGTGCCCTGCTAATGCAGCACTTTTAATATTCAAAATCTCATCACGAGTGAATTTAACACGATTAACCACCATCTCCCCCTTTAATATCTGACATTACCTCAATGATCTCTAAAACACCATCAACGAATTCTCTTTGCCTAACGTCATATATTTTTTGTTTTTGTTCTAAGACTTTATCTCTAGCATCTTTATAGTCTATAAGATTAGCGTCATAATCATTGATTACATTGATGAGATAATCAGAAAGGTATCTATTCTCCGGGGTTAAAACTCCAAAAACTTCTGACATAACTTCTTCATTATTACTGCTTTCTCTTGAAATCTCTTCTAGTTTGTATTCTGATAACCTGAACAATTTTGAATCTTGATTTTCCAAAGGAATAATTAATGGCGAGTGGCTTGCAATAATAATTTTCGGCTTATATAAGTAAAACAAATCTAAAATTTTGCTTATATACTCTTTTTGCCACTTAGGATGTAAGCTGTTTTCAGGCTCATCTATAATTATTACTGAATCGCCTGTAATATGTGACGATATATGCAAAAATGAAGACATCATCATTAACTCACCTGAACTGGCATTCTTTAATTCTACCGTACTATATTCCTTTTCAAGATACAGATTTACAGATGATATTATTTTTAGCTTCTTTAGAATACGTTCGTGCTTCAATATTGTTGATAATGTAGTCCCATAAATATTTCCAGCAGTTAACCCAATCAAGTTTAAACTTAATAGTTCACTAAAACCGGGCAAATCAAGGTGTCCAAAGTTTTCTCCATAATTAGATATGATAGTGAGGATTTCATTTTTATCTTCATCAGACATCGTTAGGTCATGTTTGATTAGTTTTTCATTTTCAGGATCATAACCTTCAACTTTTATGCCAATACGCGCTTCATAACCGCTATACTCAAGCGCTCTTACTAAATACCTCACTCTATCAGTGTCGACAGAATCTTTAAAATAGAGAGATTTTTTAACAAGCTTTTCAACCATATTTCGTCCCTGTCGACCTCCAAAAAAATGAAATCGACGGCTGCGAATATTAAATTTATCATGTACAGAAGTAGCGATCCCGATAACATTCATGCCAGAATCTATAAACTCTTTTGCGATAGAATTTAAGTAATAACTTTTTCCTGAACCATTTTCTCCGATGATTATATTTACATCATATTCTGAAGCCGTTCTTTCAACCAAAATACTATCTTTCAAATCAATATCACTCTTTCATTGTGAATGTGCCTGTCCTGTTAGGCCACCGCTGACGTTGTTTTAGGAGCGCTGTATTCCCAGCCTTCTATAACCCTTTCGTTTCCATTTAAGAATTGATGCAGATCATCAGGCCATGTTTCGGGGAAATTAATAATAGTAGTATTAGGAATGTAATGATCTCCTTGAAGCCTAAGCAGCCACTGACTTTTTTATAGCTAGCTATTTTTTAAGTGCCCACGAAGAGCCATCGCCTCGATATCATGTTCACCAACATTCTGAGCTCTCTTCACAGTCAGATCACGTTTTAAAATCGCCAAGTCAAAAGCCAATTCCGGCGGGCCTGCACCATTCAAAAACGCTGGTAGTACATAGAATGCTCCTAACTGTTCATATGACTTCAAAAACCTCTCTAAATTAGTTCCGTTGTCAGGCGTCATAGTCATAGACCGACTGGCCATTGTCATCACTTGATTTGGCTTAAAATCATCTGTTTCCGGCAATTTAGAAGTTATTAGGACGCAATAGTAATGTTCATTTTTCTCTGGCAGTTGACGGATAATGGATAAAGAAATTTCTTCATTTTCATCTTGTGTGCCAAACCGTTCCCGCCAGCGTTCAAAAATTTTCCTGCCACCTTCTTCATTTTTAAAAAGAAACGCCACACATGGGGGCTGAGAATGGCTGAGTTGAGCATAAGCCGTTCCTTTCCATTGCGCCTGATCCCAAGCATGTACATCAATAACCGATTTGACGCTATAGGCTCGATGATCTTTCGGCATAGGCGGCCTGTCGTTGCTTTGAAATTCTGGATCGTCTAGTTTTTCTTCCGTAAGTGGAATAAGCGTTACCACCGGGCGTTTGCTGCGCAATGCGTAAGATTGCTGTATGACCTCTTGCCAATCTGATAGCCGGGAAATGCTTCGCGTCGCGACTCTGTGGTAACTGGTAGAGGCGAGCGCCACCATCGTCATTCTGTGGTGCAAAGCCTCATCGGCATATAGTTTTTCCAAAAACGCTTCCGCATCTTCGATAATGCAGCATGTGGAAAGGATGTAGCCTGATACCTCTGCCCAAAATTCATGAATCTCGCTTTGATTGTCAAAATTGCTGGGAGAAAGATCAGTAGGCCAGGTGATGGTGCCAATCATATCCATGGTGCTTATCTCAAAGGATGGCTCGGATACTCTTTCACTTTGTATCACATTAAGCCGAAATTTTTCTGTGTGGGGGACAATACGTTGTTCAATCGCCGTGGCAAAAAACGCTTCCAAAGAACCCATAATAGCTTCCGCAATAAGGACGGATTGAGCACTTCCTTCAATATGGATTTCAACAGCCATACCCAGAATGGTTGTGTTTAAAATCTGCGCCACTTCAGTATTCAGAACAAGAGGCCCGCGTAGATTTTGTGCAACCGGCTGACTTGCTAGCACTGAAAAAATCCTGTTCACGTCGTCATTGGATTCTTCCTCGGGCAAACTACCGTCGGACCGCAGAACATCCACGTGACCAAGCGTAAAAAGAAGGGCAGACCGCGCCATGAATAATCCCAGCGCCTCAAGTATATCCGGCAGGCTTTCCAGTTTGCGAAGATTGGTTTCATCCAAATTCAGGAGCACGCTGCCAAGTGCCATATCCAGCTCCCGAATATCCTCGCCGACCTTTTCTTTTGAATCATCTGTTAACGGTAAAGCGGACAGAGCGCCGTTCAGCAATTGGATCGCAAACAGAAAATCAGGAATGTGGCGCAATTCCAATGCTATCCACGCCCAGATTTTCATTGTTGGAACAAAACTGACCGGCAGTTCACTATCTTCTTCGCCTTCCATAACACAGGATGCGGCAAGGAAGGCGCAGCTTGCCCGTGCTGCCCACAATAGCCCTGCACTCCGATAGGCAAGCATCAAAAGCTGAAGGGCTTCGATGAGATGGTCAGCATATTCCTTTTTTGTCAGCCCTATAGCGGCTTTGCCAAGCAGGCGGATCATTTCAAAGTTATTATCAAAATCAAGCTTCTGCGCCCTCTTAAGAAGTATCAAAGCGCCTTCAGCCTCGCTTTTCCGTTTGGAAACAAACTCTGCTGTTTTTTCCACCAAATCGTTATATGCGGGATCATTCCCGGCTAAATTCCCGGCGATCTCCACAATTTGCACCAGCCGGTCAGCTTTAAACTCGCCAAGCCCGTTTGCTTTTTCCAAGACGGCAGAAAAATCATACCAAACGCTGGCCAGTTCATCGCGCTTGTTATTGAGCATAGCTTGGTTCATCCGGATAATGAGAAGAGAGGTCTGCGCTTCAAGAGCATTGTTGGGGCGGTCTTTATCCGTGGCTATTTTTTTCACCGCCTCTTTAAGCCTGGCCGTGCGCTCATCAAGTCTGCATTCGTCGCGGGACATATGATCATGAATGACCGAGTTCACAAAAAGCTGAAGAAGATTACACAAAAATTCCAGATTTATGGCATGGTCAGATTTAATTGCCAGCGTTTCAAAAGCCTCGTATGAATCCGTTAAAGACTGAAAATCATCAAACCACCAGAATGCTGTCCAGATATGTTCGTATTTGGCTTCCAGTTTTTGCCGGTAAGTACCATCCGCCTCCGCCAACCTGATAGCACGGAGAAACCTGCCATCGGTTTCTGTGCGGGGGAGCTCCATGTTTCTAGATAACTTCGCTGCTAAGAGAGCTTCCGTGACCCGTTGTTGTTCCATATCCTTAAATGCGTCAGGATCAACAATGGATTTTTCAATCTCTGTGAGTTGCTGCACGCGAGAATAATCCGTCGGCCCCAGCCTAAGCGGATCGTCCTTGGTTTCTCCAACATTCAGGTAATTGTAGGCAATGTCTTTACGGTCATTTTCTATGATCTCTTTTATGATCCATGATCGGTCGTGAATTGTAACCGGAATACTATATTGCTCTGAAAGCTCATCCTCGATACGGGCACGATCCTTATCCCGGGCAAACCTGCTCGTAACAAAAATTATTCTTTTGTAATCACGCTCCGTTTCAACAATACCTTTCACATCACTCCGAACTTTGCTTGACCATTTCTTTTCAGCACTAAAAGCAAAAGCCCATCGTTCTTGTGCTGATTTTTCTTCGCCGATATAAAATAGAGCTGCAATTTCTTCAGTTACAGGGTAAGTTTCGGTATCAGCTTTACTATCGCCCCCACCGTCCGGGCCCGTATGGGCACGCAAGTTCGGACAAATTGTTCGTTCACAGAGTTTCCGGCAAAATATTTCAAAATCATGAGTTTGATTGCGTGAGGTAATCGATTCCAGATGATATTCCAAGGTTGGCGGATCTAGCAGATAGGCAATTCGGTCTTCGGTATCCGAATAATATTCAGGCCGAAGCGCTCTCATAAACTGAGACGGTATGACTTTCCTTATTTCTTCGCCATCACTATTGGTCATTAATACCGCTACTCGCCACTATATTGTTTATCTGTTGCTGACAACCTAGTTTATTCAAATTATAAATGTTCGCTTTGGGTCGAAAGCGGATTTACTAGGCCCACCGTATAACGTCTAATTCAGCCGCGCGTCTTTTTGCGTCGGCTGGATTTACTGGTTAGTTTTTCGGCCTGACAAGCCACTTGTTCTTTAACGTTGGGCGCTAAAATCCCGATAACTTCGATTGCATGCTCAACTACTACTCTCGCGTCCTTTCTATTCTTGAACTTTCCTGCATGCGCCACCTCATTTCGATGTGTATTGATTGAGTCTATTTTCTGTTGAATAGACTTAATCTCATCCCATTTGCCAAGCGATTTAGCTGCTGGAGTTATTAACTGCCTTAACTTACCAGCCATACCATTTGCGGATTTTAAAAGTGAATTAACAAAGTCTCCAGGAAGGCCGTGCCTCTCCTGAAGATAGTGCCGCACATAGATATTTGAGGCAATTTCTGAAGAAGTAGCTACTCGCATTATAGAGGCCGACCAATCTTCCCTCTCGAATAGACCCACTGCTTTCTTCCAATTGGACAATAGCTTTTCGTCATCGGTTCTTTCGTCGTAAGGTTTTTTGTTCGATTTACCCAAGAGTACGATCTCCGAAAGTAGAAGCTAACAGTTTATCTATGGACTCTCCCCGCTTTGCACGAAAATCAGAGTAACGTCTTGTGACTGCATTTATCTATTCGGTTTCACTCATTGAGTGACCAAGATGGTAGTTGCCTGCGCGCTCCTCATTATTCAATCGATATCGAGTATCAAAACTGTTATCAGGCTATCGCGCAGTCAGTCAGGCTGACATTCATCTAATTCTCAGCAAATCATTGAGCATCCTCTTCATTTCTAATAACTGCTACACCACTTTACCGGCCATAACAGCCCATGCCATACGTGCTTGCTTCGCCGCCATTGCGATGGCCACTACATTCGTGGGCCGACGTTCCACTAACTGGCCTACCCATTCCTTGTTTCTACCCCGCCCTCGGTTGGCCATTAGTAGTACCGATCTAGCACTCTGTACCAGGAGTTTGCGAAGGTAACTGTCTCCAGTTTTGGTAATACCACCCAACTTGGCCTTACCTCCACTAGATCGCTGCTTTGGTACTAGGCCTAACCAGGCGGCAAACTGTCGCCCGTTCTTAAATGGCTTGGCACTACCAGCTGTTGCAACAATGGCAGATGCTGTCAGTGGCCCTACGCCTTCTAGGGCTAGCAGGGCCTTAGCTTGTTCATTGCTCTCAGCCCACTGTGTGATCCTTTTCGTGAGAACGGACTCTCGCTCTTCAACCTGAGCTAGCGCTACCATTTGGTTATGCAACATCTCTACAGCAAGACTTGGTAGTTTTTCTTCATCCAAAATGGCCTGCATATTTCTGTGTACCGCTTTTGCTCCTTTTGGTAGCGAAATCCCGAACTCTAATAAGAAGCCGTGCATCTGATTGATTAGTGCTCTACGTTGCGATACGCATTGCTCTCTTAGGCGGTGCATCATCAAAATTGACTGCTGCTGTTCAGACTTGATGGATACAAACCTCATGTGCGGTCTGGTCACAGCCTCACAGATCGCTTCTGCATCATTAGCGTCATTCTTGCTTTTGCGTCGGTACGGCACAATAAATCGAGCATTCATCAGGCGGACATCATGACCTAGCTTCATCAATTCTCTCGCCCAATATTGACTGCCTCCACATGATTCGATACCTATTAGGCATGCAGGCAAATTGCTGAAAAACGTCAATACTTTAGATCGAGTCAGGTTCTTACGACAAATAACTTGACGGTTACTGTTTTCAATGTGAATCGATATTACCTGTTTGGCAATATCGATACCGCAATATGATCCTAGACCTTTCATACCCACCTCCCGTTTGCCCTGGCGTCAATTGGTGACGCGGACATTATAGGAGAGAGTCCATACCATTATTCAGATCAACTAATGCACATCACATTACCCAAGACCACCAAAAACATCCCATCTCACGCCAGTTCTCTGAAAAAACCATTCCAGAGCCTTCAATCTAAAACCAGGCCCTTTCTATGAACTACACGTCAACCCACAAGAACCTGCAAATCTGTAGGCTATCCGGGATAACCCATCACATTTGCAACATATCCACCGAGATATTCTGGATATGTTGCACATCCCGTCCCCCCTTCGTTCTTTGACGCATAGCTATAGGGTGATTCAATAGCCACTGGGATGTGCACGAATAGCCGAGGCGATCAAAAGCTGCATGGGCCAAATTCTGCTGGCATTCCTCGGATTTGATCGGAATATATATGGTGGTCGAGACGTACTGTTATGCAGTCGGTGAGAATCGTTCAGATTCACTACCGCCCGGCCGGTTACAGGGCACACCAAGTCAAATTTAGTTGTCCGTTCACCATGGCACTCTGTGACGAAGTTGGCAAGTACATATCTGCTGAGAGGTGTCATTCGCGCCCCCCTGTATGTGAGGGTCTCAGGTTTGGCTTGCGCCCCAAAGGCCTTCGACGGGCACAGGCCTAACGGGGTGGGGTTCTGTGGTTGGCTGTAAGACTTGAAGTGCACCCTCTCCCCGGCCCTCTCCCGCAAGCGGGAGAGGGAGCATAAATCTGGAAGAGTGCCCTCTCCCCGGCCCTCTCCCGCAGGGCGGGAGAGGGAGACTTTAGTTGGGTGGTTGCTTTCAGGCTCTGAACAGGTCCTGTTCTATGCCTGCGGCTTCAAACAAATAATCCCGACTCGCCTCCAACTGCCCACGCAAGTGGTCTACATCCACATCCACCAGCTTGCCCTGCCATTTGCGGATTTTGCCGGCTACCAGCACGGTGTCTACGTTGTTGCGTTCCATTAGCGTCACTACAGCACCCGGTACATGATTCAACGGCGCAACGTTAATGGCTTCGGCATCCAACAGAATGATGTCAGCTTCTTTACCCGGGGTAAGGCTACCGACTTTGTGGTCCAATTTCAGGCCGCGGGCGCCTTCCAGGGTGTGAAAACGGATGCAGTCGCGGGCGGTGAGCAGGCCTGGCAGGTTGTCTTCACCGGCCAGGGCCTTTTCGTTTACGAAGGCGCGTTGCAGCGTCATGGTGGAGCGCATTTGGGTGAAGGGGTCGGCTGTCATGGTGCATTCCACGTCGCTGGAGAGCGAGGGTTGCAAGCCCATGTCGAGGCATTTCTGAATCGGTGGCATGCCGTGGCGCATGGTCATCTCGATGGGTACTGAAAGGGATACGTGTGAGCCTGCATCGGCTGCTGCCTGCCAGGCCATGTCGCTCATGCCGGTCATGTGAATGAAGATGTTGTCGGCACCGAACTGGCCGTCGCGTGCCAGTTGGTCGAAGGTGTCGGCCATGCCGAAGGTGCCGACTACGTGCAGGGCAATCGGCAGGTTCAGTTCGCGGCCGATGCGCCAGGCTTCTTCGTAACCCGGCAGGTAGATTTCGCCGCCCATGACCATGCTGGTCAGTTGGTCGTCGGAGGCAAAGTGTTGCTGGCGAATGCGAGTGGCGTCTTGTGGGTATTGGGCGCGGTCGCCCCAGCCTTCGAAGTAGCCGAACACGCCGCGGCGGCCGGCGTCTTTCAGGCCCAGAATGGCGGCGTCGGAATGCTCCGGTGAATGGTGGATCTGGCTGACGTCCATTACCGTGGTTACACCGGCATCGAGTTGCGAAAGCCCGGCGAACAGTTCGTTGATGTACACGTCTTCGGTGCGGTAATGCATCGAGAAGTTCTGCAGAATCGTCTCGTAATAGTTGCGCTCGCTGTGAGGTTGGCCGTCATTGATCAGAATGCCATCGGCCAGGAAGCTGCGCAGGGCGGTTTCGAACTGGTGGTGATGTGTGTCGATGAAGCCGGGCATGACTACTTTGCCTTTGGCGTCGATGACCGCTACGTCGTCACCCACGCTGATGGAGGGGGCAATTTGTACAATGCGTTTGCCTTCGAGCAGTACATCGCCCACGGGCAGGTCGGGTATGGCTGGATCCATCGACATGACGGCGCCGCCTTTGATCAGGGTGCGGCGGCCTTCGTTGCCGATGCCTGAGGGCATTTGAGATTGGGTCGAGTGAGCGGCGGCTTGTGCGCCCCCGGCCAGTAGCGGCATGGAGGCGGCAACCGCGCCAGTCGCGGCGGCCATTTTCAGGAAATCTCGGCGGCCTTCGGAATGGCCACTGGCTTTGTTAGCGTCACACAGTCTGCACATGGGAGCGTCCTCTTGTTGTTTTTGTCTTGCCGTTTGTTTGTGTGTCCGTCGCTGTGGCGGCGGCGTTTTCATCGGTTCACTCTTCGGCTACCGGCCGGTTTACAACAGCCGGCAGCTTTCATCAAAACTCAGGCGCGGGCCGCGCGCGTGCAACCGGGTTTCATCACCGTAACCCAGGTTGCAAATAAAGTTGCTGCGCAGGTGCGGGTTCTCCGACCCAAAGAAACTCTGGTCGACCTTGTCGTTATCGAAACCGGAGATCGGGCCGCAATCTAGCCCCAACGCCCGCGCGGCCAGAATAAAGTAGCCACCCTGGAGGCTGCCATTGCGAAAGGCGGTTTCTTCGCGCAGGGGTTCGTTGCCCACAAACAGGGAACGGGCGTCTTTGTTGTGTGGAAACAGGGTGGGCAGGTGGTCGTAGAAGCGGCGGTCGTAGGCCAGTATGGCGGTGACCGGCGCCTGGCGCACTTTGTCGACGTTGCCTTCCTTTAACGCAGGCACCAGTTGCTCGCGCGCCTCGGCCGTGCGCAAGAAATAAATGCGCAGCGGGTTGCAGTTCATGCTGGTTGGGGCCAGGCCGGAAAGCTCGGCTAACTGGCGCAGTTTGTTGTCGTCGACGGGCCGGTCTTGCCAGTAGGAAAACGTACGGGCGCCGTAGAACAGTTGGTTGAGCGCGCAATCATCCAGCGGGGTGTGGCGCGCGTCTTCCAGGGGTGCGGTCGACAATGATGTCATGGCAGCAGTCACCTCTAATATAGGTAAGCCAGCGTGGTGGAGAGCGCTGGAAACACCGTGAGCACGAACAGTGCAAACAGCATGGCGATGAAGAAGGGCGTTACCCCCTTGAAGATTTCTTTTACCGAGACGGTGTCGTCATTCAGGCTGGCTTTTACCGTGTACACCGATATCCCAAACGGTGGCGTGACCAGGCCAATCTCAACCGCGACCACGGTAATCACCCCAAACCAGATCAAGTCGAGCCCGAAGAACTGGGCAATCGGCAGCACAATGGGCAACACAATCAGCATGATCGACACCGAATCGATGATGCAGCCCATTAGGATGATCACCAGCAAATACACGAACAAAAATTCATACACGGCGAGGTCAAGCGAGGTGACCCACTGCGCGACGGACATCGGCAAACCGGTGAGCGCCAGCATGCGGCTGTATAACGAGGCCGCCAGAATCAGAAACAGAATCGACACCGCCACGTGGCCGGTTTCACCCAGCACCTTGTAAAAAGAGCCCCAGGTTAGGCGGCGCTTGGCCAACGCCAGCACGAGTGCGCCACAGGCGCCGACGGCACCGGCTTCCGTGGGCGTGAAGAAGCCTGAGTACAAACCACCGAGCACGAGCAGCATTAAAATCAGAATCGGGATCAGTTTGCTGGCCAGGGCCAGGCGTGATGGATTTATGCCTTCCGGGTCGGCAACGGGCTGGTGGCCCTTTTGGTTCATAAAGTCCGGGAAGGCATAGGCCAGCACCATGATGGTGATGCAGAAACTCACCGCCAGAATCAGGCCCGGGATAATACCGGCAATGAACATGCGGCCCACCGATTGCTCGGCCAACACACCGTAGACGATCATCAACAGCGAAGGTGGAATCAGCATGCCCAGTACCGAGCTGCCCGCGACCACACCTACTGAGAATTTCGGGGTGTAACCGTGGCGACGCATTTCGGGCACAGCGACCTGAGTGAACACCGCCGCCGAGGCAACGCTGATGCCGGTGATGGAGGCGAAAATGCCATTGGCACCTACGGTCGCCAACCCCAGGCCACCGCGCACTTTGCGCAGCAGGCGCTGAAACACATCGAAGGTATCGCGCCCAACACCGGAGACCACGACGAGTAAGCCCATCAACACAAACAAGGGCACCACGCCGTACAAATAACTGCCTAGCGAATCGTTCGCGGCGGCGGCGACCATGCGCGTGGCCAGGCCGGAATCACGCAGGGTGGCAATGGCGCCGAACGAGACCAGCATCAGCGCGATGCTGATGTGCATGCCGATGTAAATCAGCACCAGCATGACCACGACGGCGACCAGGCCAATTTCCAAACCGGTCATGAGGGTTCTCCTGAACTGGGGGCGGCGGGTGTGTTAATGGGGGTACCGCGCACCACGCAGAGGGCTTCGCGCACCGCCAGCACCAGAAATTGCAATACAGTGACGGCCGCGCACACCACCACCACGGTACGAATGGGCCAGACGGGAAAGGTGAACACCCCTTCCACGCCAAAGAATTGATTGCGATTAATCGCGCGCATCAGCACCGGCACGGTGCCCTGATACACCACGCCCAACATGGCGGCGCCCGCCAGGTAATAGAGGGTGGTCAGGCTGCGCCCGATGCGAGGGAATGAGACGGTAAAGCCGTAAATAAAGATGTCGGCCTGGGCCAGGCGGCCGTGGCGCAGCGTGCTGGCCAACTGCAGGAAGACGATCATCACAATCGAGGCAGCGACCATTTCGGCCACCCCATCGATGGGTTGGTTAAACAGATTGCGGGATAACACATCGGCACAAATCAGTGCCATGATGGCAAAGATCAACAGCGACCCGGCGGCGTTCAGCCCATCCACCAGGTAGCCAAAGAGACTGTTACCGGTGCCCTGGCCGAAAACTAGCGATTTCACGTTCATGGCATACTGCTCCAGGGAGTGACCGTGGTAACGGCCGGGCACCCGCCCGGCCGTTGCGTCGAGGGGGTACCGAACTCAGAGTTCGTCCCAGGCGCGTTCTGGCTGCACGCCACGCTCGCGAATGGCATTCATGTAGGCTTGCAGAATGTCGCTTGCGGGCAGGTTGCGGGCTTCGTTGTTATCGACCCACTGCTGTGCCAGGTCCGGCATGCCATCGATCCACTCCTGGCGCTGGGCTGCTGTGAGGGCGGTGATCTGAACCGGGTTGTTGCCGTCGGCACTCAGTTCCACCATGCGGTCGAGCGAGCTCTGGTAACGTTCGGCCAGGTCGCGGCCGTGGGCGGCGGTGTACACCGCGCCGGCTTGCTTCATGGCATCCTGAACGGCCTCTGGCAGGCTTTCGAACCGGTCGCGGTTAATGGCAATACCGCCGGAGAACACCACGCCCAGGTTCACCTGAGTGATGTACGGGGCCACTTCATAAATGCGCGCCGGCAGTGCACCGGTTGCCAGGGTAACAACCCCTTCAGACACGCCGGTTTGAATGTCGGTGTAGTAGCTGGCCAGGGTGCCATCGACCGGGGTGGCGTTCACCGGGTCGAGCCACACACCCAGTACGCCCGGTGCGGAAATGCGACGACCGTCGAGGTCGGATAAATCGTTGACTGGGAAGTTGGTGTAGATGTCGTAGGTATCCGACGCGGTGGCGCCCAGGAACACCACGTTGTTGCCTTCCCATTCGTCGGCCAGTTCGGGCTGGTCGTTGATCAGGTCGACGAACACGTCAAGAATCAGTTCCGGGTCACTCGTTGTGAACGGCGTGTAGGCGCTCAACTGACTCAGCGGCATGCGCGAGCCTTCCAGATAACTGAACACCCAACCGATGTCGGCAATGCCATCGCCGACCGACGTCAGGGTCGCGTTGGCGCCATACAACTGGCCGGCGTAAGCCTCGGTCCAGTTGATTTCATAGTCGCCGCTTTCCGCCAGAATGCGGTCGACTTCGGGAATGAAGACGTTCGGAATCATGCCGACCCAGGGGATGGTGGTGGGGTGGCTGGAACCGACGGTCAGGTTAATGGTTTCTTCGGCGTTCACCACTGTTGGCAGTGTGGTGGCCAGAGTCAGGGTAGCGGCAATGGCGCCCCGGGTGATGGTTGTTTTCATGGCTTCGTCTCTCTCTTGTTTTGTTTTTAGAGTCTTGCGTTAACAACGGGTCGTTTGTTTGTCGTCAGGCATTGATCGGTGATTGCGGCAAGCGCGACTCACCGGGCGATAAATCAAACGTCAGGTCCAGCGTGCAGTAAGCGCCGGTTACATCGTCATCCGGTGCCTTGTCGTCGTTGTGCATCGGGAAGTCGATGGCCAGGTCGGCACTGGTGACCCCGAACACGCAATCGGATTCAACAAACAAATCGTCTTCCGGGAAAATCTGTGTCACCAGGGTGGCGTGGTCGTCGGCCGATACCGTGAAATGCAGGTGCGCTGCGCGGAACGGGTGGCGGCCCTGGGCGCGAAGCATGTCGCCGACCAGACCGTGGGTCGGAATCGGGTAGCTGGCCGGGCGAATGGTGCGGAAGTGAAACTGGCCGTCGCCGTCGGTGCGGAACTTGCCGCGCAGGTTGTTGGCGGGCATGGTTTCATCCTGATTGTCGTACAGACCTTCCGGCGAGGCGTGCCAGACTTCGACCAGCGCATTGGCCAGCGGTGTGCCGTCTTTATCCTGCACCCGGCCCCGCACGAACAGGGGAATATCGGTTTCTTTGGGCTTATCCCGGGCAATGTTAAAGCCGTTCGGGTATTCCGGATCCTTGCGGGTGTAAAACGGGCCGAGCAAGGCGGGCGACATTTGATCGGCATCACGGTTCTGGTTCAGGATCATCACCAGGGTGGAGAAGCCGAGCGCGTCGGACATCACCACGGTTTCGTTGTGCTTGCCGACGCTCAAGTGACCAAGGCGCGTGACGGCATCGAGCGCCTGGGTGAATTCTTCATCGCTTAGTTTCACCTCGCGGCCAAAGGCGTGCAGGTGTTTGACCAGGGCGGTGAGAATTTCGCGCAGGCGCGGATTCTCAGTCTGGCCCATGGCCTTGATGACGATCTCGGTAATGTCATCCGGTGTGGATGGAATACCGTGGTTGAAAATGTCTTCTTTTTTCGGCAATTCGAACATGGGGTTGGCCCTCACTGTTTCTTATTTTTTGCGTGCCTGAAGTTCGGCGACGATGGCGTCGCGGTGTTCATTCAATGTCGGTGGTGCGGTAATGCTGACCGGCCGTTCTCCGTCGTAGGATACGGGTGAGCGCACCGACCGGAAGGTGCCCATTTCGGGATGCTGCGTTGAAACTTCCAACTGCAGGTGTTTGAACTGCACGTCTTCGAGCACTTCATTCGAGTCGTACATCGGGGCATGCGGCACGTCTTCGGCTTCCAGTCGCTCGCACCATGTGTCGCGGCTCTGCTGTTTGAAGATGGGTTTGAGCACCTCGATCATCGCTTCCTGATGGTCGATGCGGCCTTCACGGGTGCTGAAGCGCTCGTCTTGCAGCAGTTCCGGGTAGCCGATGGCATTGGCCAGGCCCTGCCAGAATTTCTCGGGCGATGACATGTGCAACGCCACCCACTTGCCATCGGCGCATTCCATGACGTAGCTCTGCGATACCTGCGGGCGGCTGTAGGGCCCCATGATTTCGCCTTCGGAGAAATAGTGGGTGAAGGCATCGAGATTGAAGTGGCACATGGCTTCGAGCATCGAGACTTCGACTTTTCGGCCTTTGCCAGTCTGGCTGCGTTCGTACAGTGCACCCAGAATGCCGTAGGCCGCGTAAAAGCCGGACATCGCATCGGCCATGGCCGGGCCGACCACGCGGGGGTTTTCCGGGTTGATCAGCAGTTTCAGAAAGCCACTGGCGGCCTGGGCCACGGTGTCGTAACTCGGGCGGCCAGCGTGGGGGCCGTCTGGCCCGAAGCCGCTGATGGAGCAGTAAATTAGCCCCGGGTTCAGTTCCCGCAGGCGGTCTTCACCCGCACCCAGACGGTCGGCGGCGCCGGGGCGAAAGTTCTGAATATACACATCGGCGTCGCGAATCAGGTCATCGAAAATCGCCAGATCTTCGGGCTGTTTAGTGTTCAGCGCGATGCTGCGTTTGTTGCGGTTGTAAGTCTGGTAGTGCGGGCTGTACAAGCCGCCTTTAAAGGCGCGAAACGGGTCGCCAGTGCCCGGCATTTCAACCTTGATCACGTTCGCCCCCAGATCCGCCAGCAACATGCCGGCGGCCGGACCGGTGATGAAGGTGCCCTGCTCTATCACGGTAATGCCTTCGAGTACTTTGATCATCTGTACGGTTCCTCGGTGATCAGGCTGTGTAGCCGTCGGGTGTCTCGCCGGTGTATTCCAGGTGTTGCGTGGCCTGGTAGGAGAGCGCAAAGCCACTCGGCTGCTCGGCCTCTTCCGAAAGATGCGCAATCAGACTGGCTGTGCGGGCCAGAATTGGAATGCCGCGCAACGCGGAGACCGGAAAATCAACACCCAGCAACACGGCCGGAATAGCCGCCGATACATTCAACTTGAGCGCTTTGCTGATCACCTTGGGAATGGCGCGTTCGACCGCCTCGGCGGTGGCGATGAAGTCCAGATTCGCACCGGCATCGCGGGCGACCTTGAACAAGGCATCAACACGCGGGTCACGGGATTTATGCAGTGGGTGGCCATAGCCCGGAATCGGCTGACGTTCGGCCCGAAGCGCCTGCACTTCGGCCAAAGCCGCGTCGTCCAGGCTGGTGCCGTCGTTCATGCGTTCGCGGATGCGCACAAACATTTTCCCGGCGGTTTCCGAAGCACCGAGGATGACCGGACCGCACCCCAGAATACCGGCGGCGACGGCGCCCTGCAGGGCATCGGGCGCAGCGGCGTAGGTCATGCGGCTGGCTTGAACGCTGGGCACAAAGCCATGCTCGGCGATGGAGACCAGGGTGGCATCGACCACCTTGCGCGCGGTGTCGGAAGGCTGTTTGCCGGTCAGCAACAGCAGGAAGTAGTCGGTAAAGCTGGTCTGGCCGATCAGGTCCTGGCAGAGGTCCTGCCCGCGCACGACGATGGTGTGTTCGTTGGAAGTGCAGATGGCCGTTTTCGGCGTGGTTTCGCGCCCTATCTTCATGGTCGGCTCCGGTGTTTATTGTGATTGTTGTCGAGTTGCCCTCACGTTATCCCCACCGAACCATTTACAAAAATGATATATTTCGATATTAATGATCGATACCATCGATAGATAAACGCACAGCCAATCGGAGCGACCATGGAACTGAGGCATTTACGTTACTGCGTGGCGCTGGCCGAGGTGCAGAACTTCACTCGGGCGGCTGAGCGCACCCACGTCACCCAATCGACGCTGTCGCACCAGATCAAACAACTGGAAGATGAACTGTCGGTTGCCCTGTTTAACCGGGATGGCAAGTCGGTATCGCTGACCCAGGCCGGGCGTGATTTTGTAGACACGATTACCCCCATTCTGAAACAAGTGGATGCCGCCGTTGGGGCGTTGAAAGCGCCGCCCGATCAACTGACCGGGGAATTGCGCATTGCGGCCACACACAGCTTCAACGTGCAGCTTATTCCCCAATGCCTCGCCGCTTTTATGGATAAGTTTCCGCGAGTGAAGGTGGTGGTCGAAGAGTTATCCGGCGATCAGATTGCCCAGGGCCTGGAGACGGGTACGCTGGACCTGGGCATTTCCTACCGGCCGGCAGTGCCACGCGGGCTCTGGTTCGAACCCTTGTTCAATGAGGAATTGAAACTGATCATGAGCCCGAACCATCCGCTGGCGAAACGCAAGCGGGTGCGTATGGTTGAACTCAATGGCTTGCCGTTGGCGCTGCTGACCCGCAATTTCTCGACCCGGCAGTTGCTGGACGAGTGCTTTGACGCCGCAGGGGCCGAACCGCAGGTTGTGGCCGAAATGAACGCCATTTCCCCCATGGTGGAACTGGTGCGGCGCACGCGGTTGTGCAGCATCGTCTCCGACAATGCCCTGAGCGGCGAGCCGGATCTGGTCGCGGTGGCGCTGGAAAACCCAACGCCGATTCGCACCCCTGGCCTGCTCTGGAACCGCAACCGTGAACGCCCCCTCGCCACGCGGTATATGGCCAATATTATTCGCGAACTGGCATTGCAGGGGCAGCCTCGATGATGGTGGGTCGCCACCTGCGGCAAGGCTATCTGTAAGGAAACCTGGCCCCGCCTTAACAATCCACATACAGATGCGTGTCTCTGTACTACACTTTTCTCTATAAAAGGACTTACTTATGGAGCACACCATTGAGTCTGAAGTACCGTTTCATCTTAATAACGGCCGGGCTTATATTTGTCTCGTCATTGATTGCGCTGTACCTCTTTAACCGCTCCGCCACGACGATCATTGAGCAGTGGGGGCAACGGATTGCAGAGATACAGGTGCTCTATGACAGCGCCCGCCTGTCACAACCACTGGACCGGGAAATCGCGCTGTCGCAGCAATTCGCGACCTCAAGCGTCATTAAGCGCTGGGCCACAAACCAGAGTGACCCGGAACTCACCCGCGAAGCTGAACAGGAAATGGAACAGTACCGCCAGAGCTTTCGCGACCGCAATTTTTTCGTCGCCCTGGAGAATACCGGCGACTATTACTTCAACAATGCAGACAATGACTACGCGTCGGCACTGCATCGATACACTCTGGATGAACAAGCCGCCAAAGATGCCTGGTTCTATCAGTTGGTAGCGGCCGGGCGGGATTTTCACCTCAACGTTAACCCGGACCCCGAGCTGGGCGTCACCATGCTGTGGATCGATGCCCAAATTCGCACTGACGCGGGCGAGATTGTCGGCCTCGCCGGAACAGGCCTTGAGCTGGGGCCCTTTCTGCGCGACATCGTCGACCTTAACCAACCTGGCATCACCTCGTTGTTTCTGGACGCCAACGGCGCCATTCAACTCTATCGCGACGCGTCGCTGATCGATTTCGCCACCCAGGTTAAACCCGACGGCCAAAAGAGCACCATCGACCGGCTACTGGATACTTCGAAAGACGTGACGGCGGTAAGGCAGCTAATGCGCGAACTGAGGCAAAACAGTCAGGCTGAGACGCAGGTTGAAACGGTCTTTGTGACCCGGGAAGGGACACGCCACCTGCTCGGCATTGCCCACTTACCGGACATCGACTGGTTTGCCGTCACCCTGATCGACCTGACCGAATTGATGCCCGTAGAGCCCTTTTTCCGTACCCTGGCACTGATGTCGGTGATGCTGATAGCCAGCCTGGTCATGATCTACCTGCTGCTGAATCACTGGTTTTTGACCCCGATGCAAAAAATGGGCGGCTCGATGCGTTCTCTGCAAAATGGTACGTTCAAGGTAGAGCGCTTACCCAAAGGACAGCGAGAAGTCGGCCGACTGATTGCGTATTTTGGGGAGATGGCGGAGTCGATTCTTCGCCATACCGATGAACTGGAAGATCGCGTACAGGAGCGCACCCGCCAACTGGAATCTCTGGCCCGCATAGACTCGCTCACCAATCTGCTCAACCGCCGGGGCCTAACAGACACCCTGGCCACCTGGCTCGACCGTGCCCATCGCGAGAACACCTCGCTCGGAATATTGTGGATCGACCTCGACCACTTTAAAGAACTGAACGACCAACACGGCCACGCCCGCGGTGACCAGGCGCTGATTCAGGTAGCAACCGTGTTGCGAGACAACCTGAGAATCTATGATCAGGCAGCCCGCTGGGGTGGAGATGAATTCTTAATTGTTATGGTCGACTGCGATGCCGACACTCTGATGCAACTGGGTGAGCGAATTCGATCAGCGATTGAAGAAACCATGCATGATGACTGTCATATCACCGTCAGCGTCGGCGGCTATCTGACCCAGCCTGACGATTCAATCGATTCCCTGCTGAACCAGGCAGACCAGGCCATGTATCGCGCCAAAGGACTGGGCAGGAACCGGTTTTACTATCACTCTGATTGACCCGACTACTGAACAGAGTGGCGGTTCGGTTGATAGGGATTGTGACCACCGTCGCGTTGGCGGTTCAGTTTTTGGCTGGAGCTGCAGCGGCAGCCGCGTTAGACAGCCTGACCCGGCTAAACGGATCAGGCACCGGCTGGTGCCGGGTTTTAAGGCAGATCTGGATAGCTCGATCGATATACCTTTGCTGAAGTGACTGTTCAATGGCTCGAAGCGAGGTCCCTTGGACACCCGGCACTATATTTGATTAGTCTAAACTATAATAAACAGGCTTCTAATAGCCGCTTAGTGTCGGTGCCTTGGTGCGCTTGTTAGGTACCGAAGCCGAGAGATTTAATTGTATGTACAATTTCTTTAGGGCTAAAGCATAGATACCAAAAGATAATTTTCTTAGGATAACCTGCAACATTATGATGAATTCGAACTCCTTTCCCCACAAAAGGAATTAGCCCATACGCTTCAACACGTTCAACATCTTCGGGTTTGAAAACATACTTACCGAAAAATGTAACGCGTAAATCGAGTTCTGTCTTGGTAACTTTGAGTTTCGCAAAAGGCCAAGTTGCGTTCATTAAGTCAATTCTAGCGCCGCCGCGCCACTTTTTTTCTGAAGATTCCATGGTATTGCCTAATGTTTACGTCTGGGGCGAGGAACGAATCCCAAGCCCGTACTTGTTAAGAGTGCAAATACTTAGTCAAGGAGCATAGGTTTCGCCGTATATTTGATAATTATTTTCAATTTCTCTTACGATTTCTAGATAGCTATGCAGTAAAGAACCATCTATTACTGTCGGGAAATCGCTTGCTTCAATTTTCCATATTTCAAATGGGTTCTCATTTAGCTCTTGATAAAGTAAGAATATATTTTTAGGATCAGCCGAGATCAATTGGTTTAGCTTAAATAATGGCGACATATCTACAGTTGGCATGACTGCCACAGTTACTGAACCTGAATAACCCTCACCATCAAACGAACTTAGAACCAACTTAAGGTTTCCTGATGCTGGCACATTGTCCGATTGCCAACCTTTCACATATATTGCCTCTGGCTTACCGTTTGTGCCCATATGGATATTGTAACCTGACCAACCACCAGGAATATTCGAACCATTGGAATTGGCAGCCAAGGGGTCACTCCAATTAATTTGCTCGAATAAATTGGAGTAAAAATCAGATATTTCGGCGGGATCTATTGCCTCTACATCAAACGTGAGCGTCTTTGTGAAATACTTCTCGTAGTCTTCAACTACCACATTAATTGCATAATCAGGAGCCTCTAATTCGACTTGCCAAAGCGTTAGAGACTCTGCGAAAACTTGCGAAGTGACAGCAAATAAAAGCACCAGTAAGTATCGATGTATCATCATTTCCCCTTTCGATTGAAGCTAAAATAGCTCAAAACGCTTATAGCACGCGCGAGTAATAGAGTCGCTGTGCCTAGTATTATTATAATGCAGACTCTACGTTCAACGCCTTTTCTAACCACAGCGAACTAATGTACTGCCCGTGCTTCTTTGCGTACTCGTTGAAAACACCTACTTCTTTAAAGCCAAAACGTTTATGTAAAGCAACTGATGCGTCATTTGGCAATGCGACACCCGACAATAAACGATGCACACCATACGTACTTATTGATGAAAACAACTGAGTATATAATTTGGAACCTAAACCTTTACCTTTAGCCCCTTTTGCTAGGTAAACTGTCACTTCTACAGTATCGTCAAAAGCAGATATCGCTCTGTACTGTTGAGAGCAGGCAAACCCTAGCAGTACTTCATTTTCTGTAGCGACATAAAGTTGATGCTTAGCGTCATTTGAGAACTGAGAGAACCATTCTTGACGGTTTTTCACTGTAAAAGGAATTTCTTCAAAGCGAGCATTGGTATTTTCAATATAGAAGTTAAAGATATCGGTGATGCCCACTACATCTGTTAATTTACCAGATCGAATTTCCATGGAATGTCCTTTTTCTATTCAAGCTAAACGCCCCCATTTAATGGCGAGAGGCTCTTTCCGAGTCCATTGCAATGGATTGTCAGTTGACAAGAAGCCCATGAATTATCATTCCTTCCTGGCTACTAATGTACTCTATGTCTGCTAGGTAGGCGCAATGATGCCCACCATCAATGTTTTCAATAAATTGAACATTCCCTTTCTTAGCTTCTATACGCATAAATTCGACTAATGCGCGAAGCCTCTTGATCATCATCGCCGGAAGTTCCTTCCGCTGGATATCAGTTGCACCATAAATATCACAAAATAACCTTGCTCGATCAATCTGATCCGATAGTGGCACTTTGTTTAAGTGTCCATCTGATTGAAAGGGAGCCCAAGTATAAATAGCGTATGCGAGGTCCCAAATTCTTGGTGCTGGATGCGCTGTATCAAAATCAAAGACACCTGAAACTTTTCCATCTATAAAGGCACAATTGTATGGGGCGAAATCACCATGACAAACGACCTCAAGCGGCTCAACTGCTGGAAGCATCCACACCATAGCTTTCACATTATGGCTTTTAACAAAATCAATTGAGCAGTTATGGATTTCTCTTAGTAGTTTGGCAGCACTGATTAAAGCTCCTTCTTTTGAAAATTCACCTTCGAGAGGAAAATCAGTGGTTTCACCATCAATGTATTGAAGTTTTTCAGACTTAGAATCGAATTCTAATACTTTGGGAACTCCCAATACCCCTTTCATACTCAAGTGATTTAGAAAAAGATGGGTCGATTTCGTCCAGGGGTTAATAGGCCGCACCACAGCATTCCCGTCCTTATAAATAGCCCCTTCTCGATTTGATTTTAGTTCTTCCATAATCCTTATTCAACTAACGCTTGCAGCAGTTGAGCGGGCTTTTTCGCGTCAAATGACTGTGATTTTTATGCATAAGGTGCCTCGATACTATAGTTCTCAAGTTCTTCACAATTATAGAGATCCACATCACTCTCAGGGGCCATTCCAATCTTGCTTAGTACCATTTTAGAACCAAAATTCTCCATCATTGAAACACCATAGAGCTTTTTGAATTCTGTATTTTCGAAGAACCAACTTATTAAGGACTTTGCGGCTTCCGTTACAAACCCTTGCCCTTCATACACATGAGATATTCCGAATCTAATATCAATGAATTCTGGATTTGGTGCATATTCTGCACCTACAAATCCTAGCTTCATTTCTGGATTGTCTTTAAGTACAAATATAAATGTACCAAATCCATGATTTTCCCAATGAGCAATTCGCTTGTTTAGGTATTCATTTTTTTGGGCATTTGAATAAGGTGCTTCATTTGGAAGGTATTTTGTCTGCTCAGGACTAGACAGTATGTCGGAAATGACATCCAGATCATTTGCGCTAGGTTTTAAAAGAAGCAATCTATTGGTTTCTATCACTTTTTACAATCCAATGCTTAACGCTGAGGTATCGGGCCGCTTTGGAGCAGAGCCGAAGGCGGCGCGGAAAAGCGGTCCCGTTGACCGCCTGGTTATGCATTAAGCCTCGCACAGGCTTCGATTTCGAGCTTTTGAAGATTCGGACAGCCATCCGCCTCCTCCACTGAAGCCAATTGGGGGCAGTTGTATAGATCAAGAACCTCCAGATTCTTTAGGCTCTCGATCCCTGCCAAACTCTCTAACTTTCTAGAAGTCAGATACAGACTTCGCAGCAGCGAGAGGCGCACACACGGTGCTAGGTCTATGTATGGGTAATTTTGGATGTTCAGCTTTTCAAGCGTAGCCACTTCCAGCAGCGATTGGAGTCCCTTTGTCCAAGTAACCATCGCCACCCGCAACCTAGTAAATCCAGAAAACTCTATCTTCCGGGCCGAACGAAACTGAAGCCCCAAAACTTCGAGATGCGGTAAATCGCCAACAGCCTGAACTCCCTTTGCATCCCAACAGTAGATCTCAAGACTCTTCAGGAACCCAAGCGAACCAAGGAATGAGAGGTCTTCGCCTTTAAACCCATAGTAATCGCTAAGGCGCAGAGCGCATA
>NZ_JBDWXV010000020.1:0-204062 GCF_039982735.1 Saccharospirillum sp.
ATGGCTGAGCTGACACAGCAACAATGCGACATCATCGCGGATCGTCTGAACTCTCGGCCAAGAAAGCGCTTGAACTTTAAAACTCCAGAGGAAATCTACTATGGTCGATAATTATTGTCGCGGTTCAAGCTTGATACTAAGCTTGATGGTCGCCGGTAAAACTGGAGCTGTGTTAGAAACCTACGTCGAAAACACCTTTCCAGCAGCTGAAGCCACCCTGGAAATAGTGCTCGATAAACTCGAAGCTTCATACGATAGCCTCAATCTGGAAAGCTATGCCTTGGAACAAGGTAACCTGACGCTGAATTTCATGGGCAGTTACGCGTTGGAGAAAACCCTGCCTGATTTACAGGCGTGGTTACAATCCTGCGATGTGAGTCATGTTGAGATCGAAGGAAATTGGGTTTAAGGGTTAAGGCGCCCATACCCAGGCAACCTTTCCATGAATCGAGACTAAGAGACTAAATGGACATCCATATCAACGAAAGACTAAAAGACTAAATGGACATCCATATCAACGTAATAAGATGATACCGAACATAAAGTCACACAAAAGGCTGTGTAAAAAAGGAAAGTAACAGTCGGAATTACTGGGTGGGTCAGAAATACGGGTTTTCAGCCATAGTAAAGCTTCAGGCTGCCCTGTGAAGAGGATTTTTTATAAGCTGGGGATCACTCTAAGTTAGCAGCTCTGCCAGCCGAAGACCCGGGGTTCGCTGATAACCAAACTGCTGAAACTTGGCTTTGATGGAAATGGCGGTGCCCACCAAGCCCTTAAACTGACTTTCAAAGTGCTGAGTGTTGTAGATCCAGTGTTCAGCGTCGATGCTTAGGCGTTCGAGAATAGGTGGGGTGCTATTGTCGATACTTCCACGCTTGTCATCTCGTATTTGGCGCCAGGTCCAGTCTACCAATTCCAGGTAGTCTTGCAGTCGAAAGGGAAGGCCTTCGGGCATACCCTGGCGCGGGTAGCCCACAAACGGAAACAATGATTTTGGTTGATGGGGTTCTAGTGATTCAGGGGCCTTCTGCGCGGTAGCTATCCGTTTTTTAGCTGAGGTGAATTCGGATGATTCCGGCGTGTCTGCTATCTGTGCTCGAATAGGGTTTAAATCCACATAGGCTAGGCAGGTTGCAAGGGCTTTCTCATCGAGCAATGCCTGGGATTTAAACCTGGCCTCCCAGAAGCGCCCAGTACAGCCGTCTTCCGCATTAGCCTGTCGGGCAATGTCTTCATTCAGGGCCCGCATGAACCAACTGATCGACATTAGGCGTTCGCGCCATTCAGTCGCCAACTCTGCTATGGCTTTGAGTTGCTCTTCGTAAAGATCCTTCCCGGCCATGTACTGTTGGGTCAGGAAATTACCGGAATACAACCTATGCCAACGCTCAATAACTTGTCTCTCCGTCCAGGCTTTGGCCTTTTCGGAGTTGATGTGCAAAACGATATGATAATGGTTGGACATGACCGCATAAGCGCAGATATCGAGGGCATATACCTCGGCTAGCAGTAGCATGCGGTGTTCAATCCAGCCGCGGCGGTGTTCGTAGTCGTTGCCGGAATGTTCATCGCGGCCGCACAAGAACGCCCGGCGCACGCATCGGGAGGTGCAGTGGTAATAAGGAGTCGCCTCTATGGCGATCTGGGATTTCCTCGAACGTGGCATAGCGTCTAACCCTGACGGCCCGTTGTAAGTATGCTGTATAAACTACTGTATGTCTTTTCCCAAGTCAAGTGTTAGGATGGGTGTCCAGCTTCGTGTTGGTGTCCAGCTTCGTGTTAATACAATGGTAACAAAGCTGATATTGATGCTTATCTTTCGGACATCTTGGACAGGCAGTTTGTTAAGCATTTGCAGGAGCAAGTGATTCGTAATATTGAAGATATAAGTGATTTAGGTGCTGTTGCGTGGAAGGGTGACGGCAAGCCGAGAATCCACTATGTGTTGAATGGTGGGTTCTGGGGCAAGTCTGGCACTACTAGAGAAGAGGTGTTAGAGCGTTTTAAGAAAATTGTTAGAGAGCAAAAGGTAAACGGAAATTCTTTCGAAGGCTCTGGAATGTTAGGTGACTGGCTGGATAAGACCCCGGAAGAATTCGATGCTTTGTTTGATGACTTAATTAAAGTAGACGTCGTGGAAGAAAGTGTTCCACCATTTACGAGTTAGAGAGTGCTATGACTGATCAGGAAAGAATCGCAATCTGGAATTGGTCTATGACAGCCCGAGTGTCAGGAATACCCAGGAAATCTTTTCTATATGACTTTAAGGGTGACTATAGAAATTCTTTAGATCAACTTCACCATAAGATTATTCCGTATGGTGACCTTCTATTATCTGCTTCGAATAAAGATGGCTTGGTTATATTCAACCGAAAGGAAGGCGTCATAGTCGATAGGTTGAGTTTCAGTCGTTGTATTAATGGTATGGTAAATAATCGTCACAATGGGAAGTATCTTTTTATTGATCCATATATTGTGGATTTGGAAACGCTGGAAATAGCGCATGATCCTTGGCCTGCCTTTGACGCCTATGGTATAGAGCCAAGGCCTCGCGGACGCGGATTCATTACCGGCCACTACGCGATCAGGGAGCTAAATCCCGATAAGAAACCAGGTCACTGGTGGGTTCTTGACCTTAATACTTGGAAGGAGACAATTCAGGATGTCGGTGCGAGCTGGCCAGGTTGGATGTTTTACGATCAAGGTCAAGTCGTGTGTAAGGCCAAAGAAAACCTGCAGATTCGCAGAATTAGCGATATGGCAATTATTTCTGAAAAGGAAGTGCTTGGTTTTTCTGCTGCTATTGGAAACCAAAGTGGAATTAAATTGAGTTTCAGTGATGGCGGCGGTTGCTACTTAGACGACCGTACTTTGAATGTTATTGGTACTTTGAATGACGAAGACTGTGTAGGCGGCGTTCAATTTTCAGACTTTAGTGATCGATTTTCTCCATTGTCAGTATTTACTGAAAGTCGCTCAGACGGCGATATCTTTCATTGCTACCACTGGAAATCTAAGCTCATTCTATGGCGAAAGAAGTTTAATAAGTTTAACCAGAACTATATTGCCGGTGATCTTGTTTTTGCCAGTGCAGATGGTGACCGCGTGTTGGCGATTGATAAGTGGACCGGAGATATTGTCTGGGAAGCTGAAGATCCATATCAGCCTTGGAGCATCCACTTTTATGAGAAGGATGTTTATTTTATGGATATGGGCGGCAATATGCGATGCTACCAGTGGGATGAGGAATATATCTCTCCCCATCGACCAAAAGACCCAAATATGGCCTGGATTCGACCTGAATGATGCATTTAACCAAAGAAGAACTAGCAAAAGTCAGTAGTAAGGCATTGGATATACTACTGAAGCACAAAGTCATCGAATACCGTCCCGAGCAAGAGGTCCTTGATCGGGAGCTTAACCAGATGGCTGCTGCCGAGTACGTCCTACCCTTGGAAATCTTATCAATGGAAGCACTCGGGTTGTCGTATTTTGACGTCGATACCTTTGATGGCAGTCAGAGATATCAAGACGAAGACTATTATCGAAATAGACTCGAAAAACTATCCAAAGCATCAAATGGTCGTATTAATTTTTCTGCGATTGAAACACAGTGGGAAGGTAATGTAATCACACTGTCATTTGAGTTCAACGGCGTTAGCCAGGTACTTGAATTTGATGTCAGTGAAAAAGAGGGTATGGTTCCAGAACCCTTCGTAGCGTTTCAGTTGAAACTGTTAAAACGAGATATTGACAGCTGGACATTCGTGCTCGGCAGTGCGCATGAAGCAGCCTCCCGGTACTATTCCGTACCCGTTTCCGCCGCTCGCGAGCTTGAAGCGTTGGAGGCAGGTTCAGTAAAAAAGTAGCGATGCCACCTTCTGGGCATAAGCAGAAGGGCTTCCAGCGCTCGCAACTGATTATTGCCGCGTTTTTTGGCACATTTACCGCTTGCTTATGGGGGTTGGCGTACAACAGTCAGTCCAGAGTTTACAAGATCACCTTGGGTATTGTGGGTGCGGTCGTCGGTTGGGTGGTTGCATTCGCTGCGGTAAATATCGGTGAATCACAATATGATCGTTATTGGCCAGTAGGCTTTGCTGCCCTGGCAGCATTGATTACTGTCAAGGTGCGAAGGAGTACATCTTCCCGAGCTAGCTGGTGGCGTGTAATCGGGTTAATCCTTGCGTCATTGTTGTGGGTGTTTATTGGGCTGGTTGTGGCGTTGGCTTTTCATTGATTAAGGTTCTTATGGCAGTACCAGTAAACGAGGGTTATTCAGTCGTGAGGTTCATCATCGCTACAATCCTGGCGTTGTGTACCGCCAACGCCAGGATTGAGGAAGTCGCCGAAATCGACTTTTAGGATTCGAACGTCCCTTGCTACTAGCTGCATCATGGCCACCTGCGAATACCAAGCCAACGTTTGACGGTATCAGGATGATCGTCAACTGGTCTGCTGCAGTCTGATAAGCTAGTACTACGGCTGCGGGTTCATGAATGCACAGGAAAAGACAGAACATCTATTTATACTCAGTGGCAGGCACGTTGCCAATGGACCGTTCCAGTTCAATTAAGGCGGCCGATGGAGTGGTATAGGCCCAGTTTCTCAAGCGACTCCTTCTGATGCTGTTGCATCTCTTTCAGAGACTCAACTAAGTTCTTTAATCGTTCAAGCGCACCGTCTTGAGGCGTTTGGTCAAACTGCCAGCCGGTCGGCAGGTTATTGAGAAATCTGTGTTCGGCCGCCTCGGGCGTGAACACGTAGGTCTGGCTGACCTTCTTCGTTGTGCTGAAATCCAGGTTGGCTTGCATGCGTTCTACGGCTAACCGCCGGGTTTCACTGTCAAAGGTTTGTTCTTGTCGGCTCACGGAGGCCTCGACGCGTTGAGTTATTTCGCCCTGAAAGGCGATGGTAACTACCGGGGCTTCTTCACTGGTGGGTCGTTGCAGCACTGGCTCGGTTGATGCTTGTGCCAACAGGTTGTTCCCCTGAATCCGGACCTGGGTTTCCTCATTGCGCTCCTGAATCCGAACCTCTATGGAATCCTGAAAGAACGCCAGGGGGTTCATTCGGGTGTCTTCCTGCCCGTCGTCATCAATGTACCCAAGGCTGGACTCGGAGACGAAGTTGCGCAGGTTCAGTTCCTGCACCACGGCGACGGCGCCGTTTTCCATTAAGGCGGCCCCGCTTCGTTTCACCTGTGCCTGCAATTCGCCCTGGCTATCGAGTAAGTCGTACTGGGTTTCGGCACTGGTGAGCGATATGGCACCCAGACCCACGGTAGACAGAGATTGGATGACGGGCTGGCCCTGGTCGTCGAACTGCATGAAGCCCAATTGTTGAAAAGCGGCGTCGCCTTCGTCTATCCAGCCGTTGCCGTCGTTATCGAGTTCGGCCAGCTCCTGATAACCATGGCCAGTCGACGGGCCAAACAGCTCGCTGCCGTCATCAATTTTCCCGTTGCCGTTGCGATCGAATACGAGGTAGCCGGAACCACTGGCGGTTCTGGATACGCTGTCCAGTTCGCCGTCGGCATTGAGGTCAAAGTCGAACACTTCGTCGCTCAGTTGCACACTTTCGCCGTTCAGGTTGATGGCGAGTGGATCAATCAGGTCGACATTCCCGACGAAGGTATTGACCTGTTCACGTTGTGTCAGGCGTTCAAAATCAAGTTGCATGAGAAAACTAATCTCGCGCCCGTCTGCGGTCGTTACCGTGCCCAGGGTGTTCATTTGTACTGAATTATGGGTTTCAACACTTTCGACTGTGCTGATCTCAATAAGGGTTGCGTCGGCTGGGTTGCCATTGCTACCCGTCGGCAGTGAGCGGGTGATCGTGAACTCGGCCCGTTGCGAAGACGCCGTGACCGCCTCGAGGATTGATTGGCTTAAATGGCTGCTGATGGTGTCGCCCGGCCCAGCGACGACCGAGGCCGCCTGCAAGGCAAGCCGCTCTGAGTGAGTGGTAGTCAGCTCCAATGTGACGCTGGCTTCGCGATCGGCTGACCGTTTGCGTTCGAAGACTAGGTTCCCCTGACCGACATCCATAATGTCCGAGCCACGGTTGAACCGTTGCTGGAGTGTGTCCTGGTCCAGCGTGCTGACCTGTTCACGCCGCTGTTGCAGTCGCTCGGTGGTGTGTTGCTGAACCGATTGGCTGACCACATCACTACTGATGATACGCATAATAATCCCTCAGACGTAACGATACTCAGTGGGTAGCGGCCGGGCTGAGGCAGAACCTGAATGAAATTGAGTATCAATTTGTAATTTCATCGGTTTTCCGCGCGCTGGGCGCAGTGCACTCAAATTATTTTTACCCCTTTTCCCAACCTCAGACGTTTAACCCCCAAGACCGACCATGAGGCGGTCGTACGATACAAGGGGAATCCACATGATCAATCGCACTCACGGCCTTTGGCTGAGCACCGCCATACTCACTGCCTGTTCCAGCGTCCAGGAGCCCAATACTCTGGAAGTGGGGCAGGCTCATTCGGAACCGTCATCGGCCGAAATTCGCCCGGCACCGCAGCCAGAACCGTTGCGTGAGACAACTAAACTCAATTCGACGCTTGCGGATGCCACGAGTCCCCACATTCAGGCACAGCCCGCTGCCCGCTCTGAAAGCATCGCAAGTTTTGTGATGCCCGCTCCAAGCCCAGAGCCTGGGGTGGTTATCGAGCCCGATCGGGAACGCTATGAGGCAGCCGCGGTTAACCCGATCCACCGTGTGTTGGAGTCGCCGGTGTCTACCTTCAGTGTTGATGTGGATACGGCCAGCTACAGCAACATGCGCCGGTTTTTGAGCCAGGGTGTCATGCCACCCGAAGACAGCATTCGGGTCGAAGAGCTGCTTAATTACTTCGATTATCAGTATGAAGGGCCTGGTGAGAGTGATCATCCCTTTGCCATTCATACCCAGCTGGCACCCACACCCTGGAACGAACATACCCAGTTGTTGCGCATTGGGGTGCAGGGTTACGAGGTTGAAGCAGAGTCACTGCCGCCGATGAATCTGGTATTCTTGCTCGATGTCTCCGGCTCCATGAACCAGCCCAATAAATTGCCACTGCTGCAACGTGCTTTTGGATTGCTGGTAGATAGGCTACGGCCTGAAGATAAAGTGGCCATTGTGGTTTATGCCGGAGCGTCGGGGGTGGTGTTGGAACCTACCGGTGGGGATGATCGCGTCAGCATCAGTCATGCGCTGAACCAGTTGCAGGCCGGCGGCAGCACTCATGGCAGTGCGGGCATTCAGTTGGCCTATCAGGTTGCAGAAGCGCAGTTCACGGAAGGTGGCATCAACCGGGTGATACTGGGCACCGATGGTGACTTTAATGTGGGAGTGACCAACCTGGATGACCTGAAAACACTGATTGAAGCCAAGCGTGAAAGCGGCGTCTTCTTCAGTGCGCTCGGGTTTGGGACCGGCAATTATAACGATCAGCTGATGGAAGAGCTGACCAACTTGGGCAATGGCACCGCCTATTACATTGACCAGTTCCGGGAGGCTCGCAAGGTATTCGCCGAAGACCTGGCTGGTACGCTGCACAGCATCGCCAAAGACGTCAAAATACAGGTCGAGTTTAACCCGGAGTGGGTGGCTGAATACCGCCTGATCGGTTACGACAACCGCCAACTTCGCCGGGAAGACTTCAATAACGACCGGGTAGATGCCGGTGATGTCGGGGCTGGCCATTCGGTCACAGCACTGTACGAAGTGGTGCCCGCCCGCAGTGACTTCAGGTTTATTGATCCGCTGCGTTTTCAGGAGCACTCGGGTGTTGAAGCCACGGCTTCGGAACTGGCCTTTGTGAAACTGCGCTACAAACGGCCGGATCAGCATCGCAGTATTCTGATGTCCCATCCGGTCGAAGCGGCCACTGAAGCCCAGAGTATGGACAGCGCCATGCAGTTTGCCGCTGCTGTCGCCGGATTTGGCGAGTTGTTGCGCGGCAGCTACTATGTCGACGACTGGTCAATTGCAGATGCCCGTCAACTGGCGCAAGCGGCCATTGGCGAGGATGCCTTCGGCTACCGCCAGGAGTTGCTTCAACTGATGCAGAACGCCGAGGCGTTGGCACCCCATTGAAACAGGAATATCGTTAGCAGTGACGCTGTTATCCAACGTACAGGGCTGGTTCACCGGCCGGGGCGATGCAGCCCCGGCCGACCCGGACAGCCAACTGATGTGGCGCTATCGTCAATCCGGCAGCGCGGACCTGCTCGCCCGTCTGATGCGCGACACAGGGGGCGACCTCTACCATTTCCTGTTAACCCAAACCGATGCCGCCTTTGCTGAAGACTTGTACCAGAGCGTCTGGCTCAGGGTGATGGAGCGGCGCCATCAGTACGAGCCGGGGTCGGCCAAATTCAAAACATGGTTGTTCACCCTGGGCCGGCACCTGATGATCGACGAGTTACGGCGACAGAAACGCTGGCAAACGACGGATCTCGACGACGCAGAAACCGACCCGGCGAGCCTGGCAGAACTGCACACACAACCGCTGGAAAGCACCATCGCTCAGGATAACCTTCACCAGCACTTTGACCGGCTGTTGCTCGGGTTGCCCTTTGCCCAGCGCGAGGCGTTCGTGTTGCAACAGGAGGGCTTTAGCCTGAAAGACATCAGCGATATTACCGGCATCGGCCAGGAAACCATTAAAAGCCGGTTGCGTTTTGCCCGTCAAACCCTACAGCAACAGTTGGAGGCGCATCATGGCCCCGCATGACGACGACCGCTCAGCACAGCATGATGACCTGTCGTCGCTTTACCAGCAGCGCAAGCAGCGTCACCCGGCCCCCGAGCGCTTGAACGAGACGGTGTTAGCGACTGCCAAGGCTGAAAAAGACCGTCATGGGCGGGGTTATGGCTGGAAAGGTGCCTTGTCTTCGGTCGCCGCCGCTGTGGTCATTCTCGTGCTGGGTATGAACTGGCTGCAAGATCCGGTGCTCTCACTCAGCGAAGACGTCAGTATGGTTTCGGAGATGGCCGATACAGAAGCGACTGAGTCGGCACAGTCTTTTTTGACTGAATTGACCACCGGTGAAGCATCCCCTGAACCCGCTCGCAGTGCACCAACACCGGCTCCCAAAGCGGAGTCACGGCGTATGGAACCGGCGCCGAATGAACCGTCCGGATCTGATGCGCCCGTGATGATGGCTGATCGCGCTTTGCCGTTTGAATCGTTGCAGGCAGAAGCGGTAGCTGTAAAGCCGCGCTTTCTGAAAGCAATAGCAGGAGAAAATTCTGTGTTTGAACAATGTGATGGCAGTTTGTTCGAGTACACCATTCCGACTGCGCCCAGCAAGGGCTGGTTTGAAGTCGAATGGTCGGAGAGTGGCGGTATCGGGAGCGTTGTTTCCAGGGGCGCCGAATCGCCTTGTGACTCAAAATGAGCAGAGCTGAATAAAGTCGAAAAGGGAGAGGCTCTTGAAAGGAGAGCTAGGATCTTTCAGGTACGGTCTGCCCGCTCCAGCCAGGAGCAGGCAGACCGTTGTGTTCGGGTTTATCCGGTAATCCGACGCTGCGCACGCCACTGCTTCAACACCGGGCGCGGGTCCTGGCTCAGTGGCATGGCAATGGCCATCTTCAGTTCTGCACGGGTGTAGCCAATGTCTTCCAGCGTGGCATCATCGTATCGTGTCAGGCTGATCAGCTTGTTGCGGTATTGCCAGGCACGGTAAAGGCGACCTGCCGTGGCAAACAAGTGCAGCGGTGGCATCGACGGCATATAGAATTCGGGTACCGGTGCTTTGGCAGGTAGTTGAACGAGGGTGTTGAGACCGATAGCTGTCATGGTGTTCTCCGGTAAAACAGCAAATGTAAGGGTATACGGTCTGGTCAATTAGTAGGCAGATCGCGGCGCGGATTATGCTTATCCGACCGGTCAAGATCAATCGCCAAAATCACTTTTTATGAGTTAAATACAAAATATTACTGGCTTGCTGACAGCGCCGGAAAAACGGCGCTTTACAAGGCTGTCCGTTACCTCACTTTGACAACCCGCGACCACCCCAACCACCCTTTTCTGACCCAGATAATAAAGGCGCGCTGGCACTGGTCACATTTGACCGTGTGCACGCCTTCGGTTTTGGCCGGGTAATCAGCCGTGTAGGGTGCGCTGCAAAACGGACACTGCACGGCCATAGGCGGTACTCTTTAGATTATGCCGGGGTTACTGCGGCGCCGTCGCCTGGCGCGCTTCCAGATAGGTGATCTGGTTCAGGCCGTTGATGTATTGCTGCATCATGTCGGCTCGTTCGGCGTCACTCAGGTTGGCGGCTTGCAGTTGTTTGTCGAAGGCGGCTTTGAGCATGTCGAATTCGAAGTCGACGGTTTTCAGCACGCCTTGAATGCTGTCACCACGACGCACGTTGCTCAGGCGCAGGTCGCCGTTTTCTTCAAAGAAGATGTCGAGGCTGTCGGTATCGCCGAACAGGTTGTGCAGGTCACCCAGAATTTCCTGGTAGGCGCCCACCATGAACAGCCCTAGCCAGGGTTTTTCATTGGGGGTCCAGTCCGGAAGGGGCAGGGTGGTTTCGACACCTTCACCGTCGACGTAGGCATTGATGCGACCATCGGAATCACAGGTGATGTCCTGAATCACGCCGCGTTCAGTCGGTTCCCGGTCTAGCCCAGTCAGCGGCAGAATCGGGAAAATCTGGTCGATACCCCAGATGTCAGGCACCGACTGGAAGACCGAGAAGTTAACGAACAACTTGGTCGCCAGCTTTTCATTCAAGTCGTCGATCATGCCTCTGTGGCTGCTCTTACTCGGGTTCAAGCGGCTGCGAATACCCTGGTTCAGACTACGCGCCAGCTCTTCGGCCTGGGCCCGGCCATGTAGCGACAATTGCCCCAGGTTATAGGCCTGGTGGCACTCGCTGAGGAAGTAGCTGGCGTCATGGTAGAGCTCGGCCAGAGACCGCTTGCGCGAGTCCAGATCCTGCAGGCAGGACCAGAGTTCGAGCAGGGCGGGTTGTTCGTCACTCTCGGGCTTGCCCACGTCGGTGGAATTGGCTCGTTCTTCTTCGATCACATCGGTTAGCAACACAGCGTGATGCGCGGTAACCGCCCGGCCGGATTCACTGAAAATGTTCGGGTGCGGCAGTTCCGCCTGCTCGGCCGCTTGCCGGAAGGCGAACACGACGTTGTTGGCGTATTCCTGGGTGCTGTAGTTCATCGAACAGGTCGAACGCGAGCGGGTGCCTTCGTAGTCGACACCCAGGCCACCACCAACGTCGACGCATGACACAGGCACACCCAGCTGACGCAGTTCAACATAGAAGCGCGCACATTCGCGCAAACCAACCTGAATATCGCGGATGTTGGCGATCTGTGAGCCCAGGTGAAAATGAAGCAACTGGAAGGCATCAGTCATATTGGCGGCTTTCAGGGCATCGACTACACGCAATACCTCGGCGGCGGTCAGACCAAATTTGGATTTCTCGCCCCCGGTGTTCTGCCAGTTTCCCTTACCAATGGACGACAGCCGCGCACGCACGCCAATGCGCGGCCGCACGTTCAGCTCCTGAGCGATCTGAATCACCCAGTCGACTTCGCTGGCTTTCTCCACCACCAGAAACACCCGGTGGCCGAGTTTCTCAGCCAGCAGCGCCAGCCGAATGAACTCCCGGTCTTTGTAGCCGTTGCAAACAATGGTGGTCTCACCTTTATGAGCCTCGGCCATCACCGCCAGTAACTCCGGCTTGCTGCCGGCTTCCAGCCCAATGCGGCCGTTACACGCTTTTTGTTGGCCGTTAATGATTTCCTCAACAACCCGGCGTTGCTGGTTCACCTTGATTGGATACAACGGCTGGTACTGGCCCTGATAGGCTTCACTGGCGATGGCCTTGTGAAAGGCATCCACAATGGTGCCAACCCGGTCATGCAGAATATGCGGAAAACGCACCAGCAGCGGCATTTGCAAACCCTGGGCGCGAGCGGCGTCGACAATACGCGTGAGCGGAACCGGCTGGGCGGCGTGGTTGACGCTGACACGACCATCGCTGGTAATGCCAAAGTAGTCTTCCGACCAGCGGCTGACGTTATACAGTTCAAGAGCGTCGGCAACGGACCAACTCATAGTAAGCGTTTTCCTTATCATCAAATAACGGCAATCGGTAGTGGCAGCCTAGCAGCATTCACCAGGATGTTCGAAAAGAGGCGATTGTAGAACGTTGTGCTCAGCGCGCAATCAATCATAATGGCGGGCTGCGTAAATTGATGAAATGGAGTGTCCGAGCATGAACAAGAGCATCATCAGCACCGATCAGGCCCCGGCCGCCATAGGCCCCTATTCACAGGCTGTTAAAGTGGGCGATACCGTCTATCTGTCGGGCCAGATCCCGCTCGATCCGAAAACCATGGCGCTGGTCGAAGGCGACATCGCAGCCCAGGTGCAACAGGTTTTCAAGAACCTGACAGCGGTCTGCGAAGCGGCCGGAGGCAGTTTGCAGCACATTGTTAAGCTGAACATCTTCCTGACCGACCTTGGTCATTTCAACACCGTCAACGAGATCATGAAAGAGTATTTCGAGGCCCCGTATCCGGCGCGTGCGGCGATTGGCGTGGCTCAGTTGCCGAAAGACGCCCAGGTTGAGATGGATGGGGTGATGGGGCTTTCCTGAGGTCCAGTACTATTATTTAACTCCGGCTGAGTGACAGGTGCCGGGTCTGCCTATCCGGGGGAGTCCGCAACAGGGATGTTGTGGCCTAGGCTCCATGGATGGATCTACGCCGACCCCGGATAGGCAGACCCGGTAACTGGCACGGACTCGTGGCGTTACTTCCCCCGCTTGCGTTTGGCCTTTAGCGCGCTGCGCGCGTCTTTGTAGCCTTGCCATCTGACCTGCATGGCGGCCAGCCAGCTTAATAGCTTGTGGGCAGCGCGGCGGCGAGTGAGGAATTTTGGCAATGCTTTGGCCATGTTGGCGAATCCTTGATGGGAATTGTTCGAAGGTTAGTGGATAAATTTGATAAACTGCCGGTCCATTTAACGATTCATGAGCCCGATGCGTCAAGCGAACCCCTCACCACCGACCCCGCCCAAGCGGCCGGGGCGCCGTCAGCGCGACTCGCGTGTTACCGAAGGCACCCAGTATAGCGACTTTCTGGCGCCCAAATACTGGGGAGCCTGGCTGTTCATCGGCTTTATGTACGTGATTGGGTATATACCCGGTAAAGTTCGCATTGGGCTGGCCCACATACTGACGCCCCTGGCCATGCGCCTCGCCCGCAGCCGGCATCACATTGCCAAAACCAACATCGATCTGTGTTTCCCGGAGAAAACCGAAGCTGAGCGCAAAAAACTGGTTCGGGATACTTTTTTCGCCAATGTGTTGGGGTTTTTCGAAACGGCCGATTCCTGGGTGCGCCCGATAGAGCGTATGCGCTCGCGCGTGCGCTGGGAGGGTGTTGAGCACCTGGATGCCGCCGAGAAAGACGGCCAGGGCGTGCTGCTGGTCGGCGGCCATTTCGCCATTCTGGACATGGCCGGTGCGCTGTTCGGACTGATCAAGCCCTATGATCTGGTCTACCGCAAACACGACAACGCCCTGCTCAACTACTTTATGACCCGCTCGCGTGAACGCTGGTGCGAACGGACACTGGCGCGTCGCGATATGAAGGGCCTGATCCGGTCACTGCGCGAGGGCCGCATTGTCTGGTACGCGCCCGATCAGGATTATGGCCGCAAGGCGAGCGAATTCGTGCCGTTTTTCAACATCCAGACGGCGACAGTCACTATGACCAGCAAGCTGGCTAAATCGGGCAATGCCCGCGTTATTCCGGTGTTTTTCTACCGTGACTCGACACTGTTGGGATACGGCGCCCGTTTTGGGCCGCCGCTGCCGATCCCCAGTGGAGATGACATCAATGATGCGGCCTGTTTTAATGCCTGGCTGGAAGGCTGTGTACGGGAAGCGCCAGATCAGTATTTGTGGTTGCACAAGCGTTTTAAAACCCGGCCTGAGGGCGAGCCTTCGGTTTATTGATGTCATGATTTGGCGCCGTGCCGGCACCGACAACCGGCAACCAAGTAAGCCCAACATGAGCAACCTCTAAGACAACGATTACCGCAGCCCGCAGAGGCTTCTAAACAAGGTGACTATGAAAGCCTTCGACTATCCCGTTTTTGATGTCCAAATCGCCGCCTCAGTACCAACGGACACTGATGCCGTGCTGGAATGGCGTGAACGCAGTGTTTTGACTGTTATTGCCGACCGAAACCGGGAGCGGGATCAAACGCTGGCGCCGGATGAAGCACCAAAGGGGCAGTGGACTTTTGTTAAGCTGGCGTCGGCCAGTTCGATGTTCGAGCGCCTGACCCAGGCGCGTAAAGCGCTGTCTGGTGCCTGGCAGGTGGGTGATCGGCATCTGACGCTGGTGGCCGACAGTGCCGAAGCACTAGACGCCTTGCTCAGCGCGGCATTGGCGGCTTTGTATGTGCTGCCTACCTTCAAGCAGGACCCCGCCCCGGCCCCGACGGTGACGCGCATTACGCTGGTGGGGCCGATCAACGATGCTGACGTGCGCATTCGCTGTGCCGAAGCCGAAGGCAATGCCTTAACCCGGTTTTTGTCGACGATGCCCGCCAACGAGCTCACCCCCTGGTCGTATCGGGACTGGGTGGAAGACCTGGCCGAGGCCGAAGGCTGGAATTACCGGGTCTACGACTACAAAGAACTACAACAAATGGGCGCGGGTGCCTTCCTGGCCGTGGCACAGGGCTCGGAGAGTCAGGATGCCTCCATCGTGCGGGTGCAGTATCGCGGCAAGCCGGAATCAACCGACACCCTGGCCCTGGTCGGCAAGGGCGTCTGTTTCGATACCGGGGGCTATAACCTGAAAATCAGCGGCAGCATGTTTGGCATGCACGGTGATATGGGCGGCAGCGCGGCAGTGCTGGGCAGCCTGCTAACCGCCACCCGACTGGGTTTGCCGTTCAACATGACCGGCTGGCTGGCACTGGTAGCCAACCACCTGGGGCCCAATGCCTATCATGCCAATCAGGTGGTGCGGGCGTTGAACGGCACCACCATTGAAGTGGTGGATACCGATGCCGAGGGCCGGATGATTCTGGCCGATACCCTGACGCTGGCGTCGCGCGAACGGCCGAAATGGGTATTTGACTACGCCACCCTGACCGGCACCTGCATTGCTGCCCTCTCTACCCGATACAGTGGCGTTTTTACCAACCATGATGCCTGGTGGATGCCGCTGATCAGTACCGGTCAGCGCTGCGGAGAGCGGGTCTGGCCTTTCCCGATCGACCCGGATTACGACGACCAGATTAAAAGCGACATTGCCGATATTCAGCAGTGCAACCCGGGCAAGTCGTCCGATCATATCGATGCGGCCCGATTTCTGAGCCGGTTTGTGGAGGCGGGCGTACCCTGGGTGCATGTCGACCTGGCGGCCGATAGCCACAAAGGGGGCCTGGCCCATGTTCCAACGGATGTGACTGGCTTTGGTGTTCGCCTCACCCGGCAGTGGCTGCAGGACTGGTCGTCCGGTGCAGACTGAGTCTGCCAGAAATCGTCATCGGGCTGTCATCTGGCCCCCGGGTTGACTGCGTACAACCCGGTAACCCCACCTAATTGCAAAGAGTGCCCGCCCATGTTGAGTAACGAAGCCGCAGCTGTCCGTGAAGCACTGGTGCACCAGGGTCTGGAGACCCCCATGGTCGACAATGGCCTGAGCAATGAACAGAAACGAGAGCGCATCACCGGGCTGATGGCGGAAGTGGCAGGCACCCTCGGGCTCGATTTAACCGACGACAGCCTGATGGAAACCCCGGCGCGCATCGCCAAGATGTACGTTGAAGAAATTTTCTCCGGTCTCGATTACAGCACCTTCCCGAAGATCACCCAGATCGAGAACAAGATGGGCCTGCATGAAGTGATTAAAGTGCGGGATATCGGCGTGCTCAGCACCTGTGAGCATCATTTCATCACCATCGATGGCTGCGCCCGTATCGCCTACATTCCCAAAGATACGATTATTGGCCTGTCGAAACTGAACCGCCTGGTACGTTTCTTCGCCCAACGGCCCCAGGTTCAGGAACGTCTGACCCGTCAGATTATGGTATCGCTGCAAGTACTCCTCGGTACCGATGATGTCGCCGTGCATATTGATGCGAAGCATTATTGTGTGAAAGCGCGTGGAGTAATGGACGAGCAGTCTCAGACCGAGACCATTGCGCTGGGTGGGGTATTCAAAAAAGACGCCGGGTTGCGTACTGAGTTTTTAAGTTAGTAGCCAAGTTACGGAATTCGGGTCACATTGGAGGCTATGGACCGCGCCGGCTACCAGGTATGCCTCTGTGGGACGGCGTAGATACGTCCATGTCGGTCCGACGCATCGGGCCTAGGCCGCAACATCCATGTTGCGGACTTCCCCACAGAGGCACACCCGGCACCCGGCACCCGGCGCTAGTCTCCCGGGCGAACTCCAACACTAGAGTTAGCGAGCAACCCGATTCAGTATGAAATCAGGTTGCGTGCAGATAGTTCGATCTCAGTGCAGTTTCAAGCGCGGCCGAATCGCATGATTCAAGCGGTCGATCACCGTCAGCAGTGCTGTTCTGGCCACACCATGCAGCGCCACCTGATGCTGCCGATACAGGCTGATGTAGACCATCCGGGCAATGCGCCCTTCAATCATCATGCTGCCCCGGGTCAGATTGCCCATCAGTGAGCCCACCGTGCTGAACCGGCTCAGGCTGATCAGCGAACCATGGTCTTTGTACCGGTATTCAAGCAGTGGCTTTTGCTGGCGCTGACGCAGCATGTTCTTATACACATGGCTGGCCATCTGATGTGCCGACTGGGCGCGGGGCGGTACCCAGCGATCGCCCGGTTGCGGGCAGGCGCTGCAGTCGCCAATGGCCCAGATGCGGTCGTCTCTTGTTGTTTGCAGGGTGGCACTGACCAGCATCAGGTTGTTACGAGTGGTTTCCAGCCCGGCCAGATCCTTGAGAAAACTTGGAGCACGCACGCCAGCCGCCCATACCATGATCGACCCTTCAATGCGTTCGCCGTCGTCTGTTTCCAGTGCACCCTCATGGCCTTTGACGACCTTGGTCTGGGTGCGCACGGTGACGCCCAGTTGACCGAGTTCGTGGGTGACCGTCTGGCTGATGCGATCGGGCAGGGCGGGCAAAATGCGCGGCCCGGCTTCGACCAGGGTAACGTCCAGATGGTCCGGTCCAACGTGGCCGAGGTCGTAGTCTTTCAGAACGCTGGCGGCATTGTACAGCTCGGCCGACAGCTCAACCCCGGTGGCGCCGCCGCCGACGATAACCAGCTTTAAGCGTTCATCCAGACCCTGGGCCCGCGCCCGGTCGAGTCGCAGAAAGGCGTTGAGCAGGTGCTGGTGGAAGCGCTCGGCCTGTGCTGGGGCGTCGAGCACCATGCAGTGTTCCTTGATGCCGGGAATGCCGAAATCGTTGGTGACGCTGCCCAGGGAAAACACCAGTTGATCGTAGGGGACGCGGCGTTCTTTGAGCACGGTGGTGCCTTCGCTGTCGACCAGCGGCGCCAGAATTACTTCTCGTTTCTCCCGGTCCAGATCGCAGACGGTGCCCAGGGTAAAATGAAAGCCGTTACGGCGCGCCTGGCCCCGGTAGTTTACCTCATCGACACCCGCATCCAGAGAGCCGGCGGCGACTTCGTGCAGCAGCGGTTTCCACAGATGGGTGTTGTTGCGGTCGATCAGCGTGATGCGCGCTTGCTTGCGCCGCCCCAGCTTTTTGCCCAGGCGCGTGGCCAGTTCAAGGCCACCGGCTCCGCCACCGATGATGACAATGTTCTCCGGCTGAGTGGTTGTGTTTTGAGTCACATTGGACTCCTTTGGTCATGAATAATCGGTTCGGGGCTGTTCTCAATTCTGTAGGACTAGTCATCCTGCTCCCATAAATCGAACCCGGAGCCCCGGGAATTCAGTTTTAATGCAATGCCGTAGGGTACTGGCCACTGCCAGGTATGCTCAAATGGCTGCTCCAACAGCGTTGCAGCCAGGGCGCGCAGGCTGCCAGCGTGGGCAATCACGATGCTGTGCTCATCGAGTGTTGTTTGCGTCGCCCACGCATATACCCGGCTGAACAGATCGCGTCCGGATTCTCCGCCCGGCATGCAGTAGTCGAGCGGCTGTTGCGCCCAGTCGTCCAGAGCGTGGCGATCAATATCGGACCAGGGGCGTTGCTCCCAGTCGCCAAAATTCAGTTCTCGCAGCGCCTCGACTTCCATTATCTGCTCAGCCGGGGCCAGGGCCCGGGCAATGGCCAGACAGCGAGGCGACGGGCTGCAATACAAGGGCCCTGGTCGCTGCGCGAGCCTGGCAGACAGCGACCGGGCGGTCTGTTCCGCCGGTTCTGCCAGAGTCGGGTCGCTGTGCCCGTAACAGACACCGGTTTCGGCCGGTGCGCCGTGTCGAATCAGTATCACCGGTATCCTTCCATGATGACGGTTAGGGTTTCTATCCCTGCTCAGGCAATGAACGCCAGCAAGATCAGCACGGCCAGCGTTTCCTGCAGTTGCTGGGCAGCGCCCAGGCAGTCGCCAGTGTAGCCCTGAATGCGGCGCATAAACCAGCGGTTCAACAGGGCGCGAAGCAACAGGGCTCCAAGCACTAGGCCGAGCAGCTGCATCGGGCTTAGCCACCAGACTAACCCTATTACGGGCACCAATGCCAGCACCGAGGCACCTATGCCAAAGCGCGTGGCCAGGGGTTTGCTTTTGCTGTTGTCGTCGCGGGCGTAGGGGAGCGTCCAGAGGGTTGAGATGGCCCAGAACCGGCTCCAGGCGGCGATCAGAGGCAGCGCCCACCAGGGCGACAAGCCTTGCTCGAACAGGGTTGTCCAGGCCAGCCAGCGAATCAGCAGGGTGACTATAAGGGCCGCCGCACCGTAAGTGCCCAGGCGGCTGTCTTTCATGATGGTGAGCACGGCCTCGCGGGTGAAGCCACCGCCAAAGCCATCAAAGGTGTCGGCCAGGCCATCTTCGTGAAAGGCGCCGGTCAGCAGCAGGCTGAAAGCCAGCATCAGCGCAACCGCCACGGGCCAAGTCCATAAGGTGCCTGCGGCCATCACGACCAGCGCCAACATCAGGCCGAGAATCGCCCCGATCCACGTAAAATAGCGGCTGCTGTGGTTTAGCAGCGCGTCGTCAAAGCGGATACCCGGGGGCGGCGGCAGGCGGGAGAAGAAGACCCAGGCGTTGAAGAAACTGTGCCACTGGGTGACGAGCCAGGGTTCCGTTCGGGGGGTATCCGGTGGTGGCATTACGCTCAATCACCCCCAGCGGTATCGACGCCGGCACTGTCGAAGCTGGCCATTTCATCGAGCATGGCAACGGCGGCCCGAATCAGCGGCCAGGCCAATACAGCGCCGGTACCTTCGCCCAGGCGCAGATCGAGTTGCAGCAAGGGTTTTACGCCCAAAGCGGTGAGCATGCGCTGGTGACCATGCTCGCCGGAGACATGGCTGAACAGGGCGTAGTCGAGGATCTCCGGGTGGTCGTACCAGACGGTCAGCAGGGCGGCCGTTGCCAGAAAGCCGTCGACAATAAAAGGTTTGCCCAGTTCTGCCGTAGCCGCCATGGCCCCGGCTATCATCGCCAGCTCGAAGCCACCCAGGTGCTGCATGATGGCACGACCCGAGGTCAGGCCTGCCTGGTGCAGAGCCAGTGCCTGGCGAACCACCTGGGTTTTGTGTTCAATAAGTGTGGCGTCGGCCCCGGTTCCGGCACCAACGCAGTCGGCCGGGTCGACCTTCAGGCAGGCGGCCATCAGCGCCGCGCCCGAGGTAGTATTGCCAATGCCCATTTCACCGAAGCTGAGAATGTCGGCGCCTTCGGCCAGTTGCATTTCTATGATGTCGGCGGCTTTGTCGACCGCTAGCTGGTAGTGCTCGCGGCTCATGGCAGGCTGACGCAACAAGTTCGCGCTGCCCTCGCCAAGCTTGGCGTCAATCAGGTTTGGGTGCGCGGGCAGCGGTTCGCCCTTTAGCCCGGCATCGACCACGGTCAACCGAACGTCCTGCTGTCGGCAAAAAACGTTGATGGCAGCGCCACCGGCCATAAAGTTCAACACCATCTGGCGCGTCACGTCGCTGGGGTAGGGGCTGACACCTTCGTCACAGACACCATGGTCGGCCGCAAACACACAATGATTCAACCGACTGAGCTGCGGGCTTAAACTGTGCTGAAGACGAGCGATCTGTGCCGCCACCGCTTCCAACTGACCCAGTGATCCGGGCGGCTTGGTCTTGTTATCGAGCGTATTCTGGATAACAGCATCAAGACTGTTGTCTACAGCGGTGATGGTAAAGCGGTCCTTAGGCATGGGTTGCTGTTCCCTCTGGTGGCTAAAGTTTGAATCTTTGCCAACTTTAAAATTTACTGAACCATTCAGTTATTTCAATTTTTGCGGTAACCCTGCCACTACCCAGGTGACCTGTTCAGCCTGCTCTGCAATAGCCTGATGCAGCCACCCGGCCTCATCAACAAAGCGCCGGTTCAGTGCACCCAGGGGCACAATGCCCTGGCCGACTTCATTGCTCACCAGCAGAATCTCAGCCTGGGTTTCTCGCAATCGGCCTAACAGGGCTGCACGCCTCTCAGCCCAGGAATCAGGTGTGGTTAGCAGACAATTGCTAAGCCATAAGGTCAGACAATCTACCAGAACAGTGTGGCCGGGTTGATCTCTTTTGGCCAGTTCCTCGGGTAGCGTCAGCGGGCATTCACAGGTTTCGAATCGGGGAGAGCGCAGGGCCTGGTGTCGTTCCAGGCGGTCTGCCATTTCTGCATCGCCGGCTTCGGCTGTGGCCAGATAGTGAAGTGGGCCGTCGGCTGCAAGAGCAATGCGTTCGGCATAACTTGATTTACCGGAACGGGCTCCGCCGAGGATCAGGTGCACAGTCAAATGAGATCTCCGGTTTTGAACGATAGACCACACATGCCGAGATACCTTTGATGTGGGCATTTAATAGTTGGTAAACCTATAGCCTTTGGATGCAATCTAAAAATCGATGCTGAGCGAGCGTTGGCGATTGGGTGTCCCTGTCTGGGGTAGTCCGCAACATGGACTAAAACGCCAGGAGCGTTTTAGCATGAGCGAAGCGAGCCCGTATGGGTGAATCCCATGGAGGGGATTCATATCATCCGGTCTAGGCCCGAAGCGTCGGACCGCCATGGATAGATTCACGCCGACCCCGGACAGGGATACCCGGTCGGGAACGCGTACTCAAGGCACTCAAGCCGGAGTAGCCGTCAAACGGCGATGTCAGCCAGATTACCCTTGGATTCCAACCAGTTCTTACGGTCACCGGAGCGCTTTTTAGCCAGTAACATGTCCATCATCTCAACGGCGACGTCGTGGTCGTCGATGCGCAGTTGCACCAGTCTCCGGGTGTTCGGGTCCATGGTGGTTTCGCGCAGTTGCAGCGGGTTCATTTCACCCAGGCCCTTGAAGCGGGTGACCTGAACTTTGCCGCGTTTTTTCTCGGCCTTGATGCGGTCGATGATGCCGTCGCGCTCGTCGTTATCCAGGGCGTAATAAATTTCCTTGCCGATGTCGATCCGGTACAGCGGTGGCATGGCGACGTAGACGTGGCCGTTGTCGACCAGAGCGCGGAAGTGGCGCATGAACAGGGCGCAGAGCAGGGTGCATATGTGCAGGCCGTCCGAGTCGGCGTCGGCCAGGATGCAGACCTTGCCGTAGCGCAGGCCTTCGAGGTTGTCGGTATCCGGGTCGACGCCCAGGGCAATGGCGATGTTGTGGATTTCTTCGCTGGCCAGCAATTCATCGCTGGCGACTTCCCAGCTGTTTAGAATCTTGCCTCGCAGCGGCATGATTGCCTGGAAGGTGCGGTCGCGGGCCTGTTTGGCGGAGCCGCCAGCGGAATCACCCTCTACCAGAAACAGTTCGCTGCGGCTGGTTTCGCTGCCGGAACAGTCGGCCAGTTTGCCGGGCAGAGCCGGGCCCTGGGTGACTTTCTTGCGGGCGACTTTCTTGGCCTGCTTCAGGCGGCTTTGGGCGTTGCTGACCACCAGTTCGGCGATCTGTTCGGCGATGTCGGTGTGCTGGTTCAGCCAGAGGCTGAAGGCATCTTTAACCACGCCGGAAATAAAGGCTGAAGCCTGGCGTGACGACAGCCGCTCTTTGGTTTGGCCAGAGAACTGTGGATCGCGCAATTTGAACGACAGCACGTAGTGGCATTTGTCCCAGACGTCTTCCGGGCTCAGTTTAACGCCTCGCGGTAGCAGGTTGCGGTATTCACAGAAGTCCCGTAGGGCGTCGAGCAGGCCCTGACGCAGGCCGTTGACATGGGTACCGCCGAGGGCAGTCGGGATCAGGTTGACGTAACTTTCCTGTACGCCTTCGCCGCCTTCGGGCAGCCACTGTACGGCCCAGTCGACCGCTTCGTCTTCACTGCTGAACGCGCCGGTAAAGGGTTCGGCGGGAATGGGGTCGTAGACCACGGTGGCGTTGTGCAGGTAATCGCGCAGACCGTCGGCGTAGTGCCAGGTGTCGGTTTCGTCTTTTTCTTCGTTGTAAAAGGTGACGTTAAGGCCGGGGCACAGCACTGCTTTGGCGCGCAGTACATGGCGCAAACGGCTGGCGAGGAATTTGCCGCTGTCAAAGTATTTGGGGTCGGGCATGAAGCGCACGGTGGTGCCGGTGTCGCGCTTGGCACAATTGCCAATCTCTTCAAGCTCGGAGGCTTTGTCGCCGTTGGCGAAGCCCATGCGGTAGAGTTTGCCGTCGCGTTTTACCGAGACTTCCAGCAGCGTCGACAGGGCGTTAACCACCGAGATACCCACGCCGTGCAAACCGCCCGAGAACTGATAGTTCTTGCCAGAGAACTTACCCCCGGCGTGCAGCCGGGTCATTATCAGTTCAATGCCGGGTACGCCGTGTTCGGGGTGAATATCCACCGGCATGCCGCGTCCGTTATCGGCGACCGACAAAGAGCCGTCCTTGTACAGCACCACTTCCATGCTGGTGGCATAGCCGCCGATGGCTTCGTCGACGCTGTTGTCGATGACTTCCTGGGCCAGGTGGTTGGGGCGGGTGGTGTCGGTATACATGCCGGGGCGCTTGCGCACCGGGTCAAGGCCGCTCAGGACTTCAATGGCGTCGGCCGAATAATTGCTCTGACTCATGCTCGGGAGTGCCTCATCAATCTGTCTCGCAAGGTGCTTGCTGAAAGTCAGCCAGGAAAGGCTGAAGAATGGGGTTAGGATACTGGCTAAGCGGCACTGGCGTCGAGTGCCAGGGGGCATTGCCCGCACAGCGGGCATGGACCAAACCGCTGCCAGGCAGGCTACAGACCGGCAATACCGGGCCGGTCAGTAGCCTTTGACGGAGTAGTCGATCTCGAAGTCGACGCCTTCAACGCGAGTGAGGCCGGTGTCTATGCGGCCATCGGCGTGCAGGTCGAGCCAGCGGTAGCCGGGTCCCTCGGTGTCGATCGAAAAGTCCTTGCTTTTCGGTTCGAACTGAACGCAGGTCGAGGGTGTTGAAATATACCGGAGGCCATTGTGCACTTCGTCGCTGCTCTGATGCACATGGCCCCAGAGCAGGGCGCGTACGTTAGTGTGGCGGCCAAGCACCGCCATCAGCTCAGCTTCGTTGTGAATGCCGATTTTGTCGATCCAGCGGCTGCCCATGGATTTGGGGTGGTGGTGAAAGGTCACAAGGGCGTGTTTGTCGCTGTGCTGGGTCAGGGCGCGGTCGAGCAGGGCAAGCTGGTCTGCGGCGAGGTGGCCGTAGACCTTGCCGGGCACGGTGCTGTCGAGCAGTACGATGACCCAGTCGTCTGTGGTAAAGACGCTGCGGGCCATGGACGGCCGGCCGGTCAGCGCCAGGGCCTGGCTCATGTGCTCGCGGTCGTCGTGGTTGCCTGCGGTCCAGAAAACGGGTGCGCCGAGGCGATCCATCCGCCCGATGAAGGTGGTGTAGGCGCCGACGGACCCATCCTGAGCGATGTCGCCGGTGGCAAGCACAACGTCGATCTCAGGGCGCTCCGCAACCACCCGATCAAGCACCAGGTCCAGGCTGTTCAGGGTGTTCATGCCCAGCAGAGTGCCTTCCTGGCTGGCATGAAGATGGCTATCGGTGATTTGCACCACACGTACTGTCTGCTGTTTCAACATGTCAATCCGCAGTCAACGGTTATAAATCCATTTTTACACAAAGTCTGGGCTAAATGTAACACGCCCTGTGCATTTCGCGACCTGGCTCTCATCAATGAGTGGTTTTGGGCCTATTACTCCGGCGACGCAGGCTGCCAGCGATCTTCGGTAACGCCGTGCTGCATCAGGTGCGCCAGCCATTCGCCCAGGTACAGGTTTGCCTGGGCTTTTTCATCGATCTGGTACATCTGGTCATTCGGGTAGGGGTAAACGCCGGACATCTGCTTGCCCTTGGCCCAGGTGACGACTTCAGCCATTCGCGCATCGTGGTACATGCGCAGCGTCAGCTGCACCTGATTGAGCGGTTCGGGCAGGGCTGGGTTGTCTTTGCTCAGGGTGAGGGTGGTGGTGAATTTGAATCGCTCCTGCACATCAATTTGCACGCGCACCGGTGTCTGCCCCTTGCCGCCGCCCCATTGAAAGGCGTAGTGGCTTTTGCTCATATCACCGAGCAGCCGTTCCAGGCGCAGAAAGTTGGCCTCGGACAGGGCATTTTGCTCCGGCAAATCCGGGATGTAGCGTTTATTGATCAAGGTGGCAATGGCCTCCGGGTGATACAGGTTTCATTGAGCGGACCAGTGGTCTTTCAGCCAGGTCAGGTTCAGTTGCACCCACTGCAGGGCGATCAGGCTGGCGGCATTGTTGATGGTGCCGTCTTTACACCAGGCGAAGGCTTGTTCCAGCGGCACCCGGTGGACGCGTATGTCTTCCCCTTCCTCGTCGAGGCCATGAATGCCGCCGACCCCCAGGCTGTCGACTTCGCCAACGAACAGAAACACCCGTTCATTGGTGCCGCCCGGCGAGGGCAGATATTGGGTGATGGGGTGCAGCCGACCCAGTTCAACCCCGGCTTCTTCCTGGGCTTCGCGGCGGGCAACCTGTTCGGGAATCTCGTCTTTATCGATCAGCCCGGCTACCAGCTCCAGTAACCAGGGGTTGGCCAGGCGCAGGGCGCCGACCCGAAACTGCTCGACCAGCACCACATGGTCGGTGGCCAGATCCAGTGGCAGCACGCACACCGCATCGTGACGGTCCATCAGTTCGCGCTGTATGGTCAGGGATTGGCCCGCGAATGTCTGGTGAGTCAGAGTGTAGCGGTCCATGCGGTAGAAGCCTTCGTAAAGATGCTCAACCTGGTCAATGGTGTGGTGGAACGTCAGGGTGTCGCGGCTCATGGGCATCCTCTGGGTCAGCGTCGTGATTCAGGCCGGTTGGGTCGGCACGGGTATGGCGCGACAGTATGGCACAGTCAGCACCGGCGTCGAGTTGGCTGCCCGGGGCGATGGTGACTTTTGGGGCTTCTGGTTGGGGGTGATTCGGGTCACACTGGTGCAATAATCCGTAAAGCCCGGGCCGATGACTGTAAACCTGCGCCCCAGGCGGCATAATGGCGGTTCGATACCAGAACAGTGCCCGTCACCGCGGTGTACCGGCTATCACCCGGTTCGCCGACAAACGTATAACCAAGAGACAGGAACAATGGCAGTGAATCGATTTGTAGCAAGCATCACCCTGGCGCTGGCTTCCGCCGGAGCCTGGGCTGAGGTGTCGCTGATGGATGTCTATCAGCAAGCGCTCGAGAACGACCCGGAACTGGCGATTCAGTCGCTCAACCAGCGCGTATCGGCCGTGCAGGTAGACTCGGGCTTCAGCGAACTGTTGCCGAGCGTTAATGCCTCGGCGGGTTACACCGTATCGAGCACCCCCGGTAATGGCATTGGCCCCGATTTCGACAATGGCCAGAGCCTCAGTGCCCGGGTAACGGCAACCCAGAATATCTTTGCGCTGGCGGCAATAGACGCCTATGAAGCCCTGAAGTTGAATGCATCGAGCGTTGAAATTGAGACCATTGCGGCCCAGCAGTCATTGATTGTGCGCGTGGCTGAGGCTTACATCAGTGTGTTGCGCGCCAAAGAAGGCCTCGATTCAGCCCAGACGCAACTGCGCGCCGTGGAGCGCCAGGCTGAACAAACCGAGCAACGCTATGAAGTCGGTCTGGTCACTGTGACGGATGTGTTGGACGCCCAGGCAACGCTTGATCAATCCCGTGTGGCCCTGATCAGCGCCAATAGCGAATACGACATCGCCCTGCAGAACCTCTCGGTATTAACCGGTGAAGTGCCGGAGTCCGTCATGGCCATTGGTACCCGCCTGCCGATTAGTATGCCGGTCGAGAATGGTCAGGATCGCTGGATCGATTACGCCCTGGACAATCACCCCAGCATTCTTGCGGCCCAGAAAGGCCTCGAATCCGGCGAACGTGAGCTGCAAGCGCGGCGCAATAACCGCTTGCCCGTGCTCAGTGCCAGTGCATCGGTCAATTATCAGGACAACGCCAGTGATGGCGTCGATTTTGACGACCGGCTGGGCAGTTCAATCGGCCTGTCGCTGTCGGTTCCGCTGTACACCGGTGGCGCTACATCGGCACAGATCGTATCAACCGGTTTGCAAAACAACATAGCGGAACAGCGCCTTGAACAACTGAAGCGCAATACCCGCATTCAGGTGGGCACCTATTACCGGCAGTTACGCACAGCGGCGCAGAATATCGATGCCCAGGCGCGCGTCGTGGAATCCCGCGAGAGCGCTTTGCAAGCGACTGAGGTAGGCTACGAAGTCGGAACGCGGAACATTGTTGAAGTTCTGAACGCCCAGCAGGCTGTGTTTGCAGCCCGGCAGGATTTCGCCAATGCCCGTTACGATTATGTGATCAGTGGGTTACTATTGAAGCAGTCGGCAGGTCAGTTGTCGGTGAGTGATCTGGAACAAATCGAGTCTTATCTGGTTAGTTTTTAAGGCAGATCGTGGTTTTTTGATTGGCCTTTTTTACCATCCACTCAATTCCGGCACAGAATACCGTTGTTAAGCCAGCCAGCGTTTGCTGGCTTTTTTGTGTTTAGATTGTATCAGGCAGGAGTCCCTGAATTATGTTGACGGTTCATCACCTGGAAAAATCGCGCTCGCACCGGGTGCTGTGGTTGCTTGAAGAATTGGGGCTGGAGTACGAGCTAAAGACCTACCAGCGCAATCCCAAGACCATGCTGGCTCCGGCTGAGTTGAAAGCCGTGCATCCGCTCGGTAAGTCGCCGGTGATTACCACGAGCGATATGACCCTGGCGGAGTCCGGTGCCATTCTTGAATGGCTGACGGAGCAACATCCGGAGAAGGCGCTATCCGTACCAGCGGCCGATCCCGCCCGGGCCGATTACCTTTACTGGCTGCATTATGCGGAGGGCACACTAATGCCTTTGCTGGTGATGACGCTGGTGTTTCGACGGGTGCCCAAATCCCGCATGCCGTTTTTTGCCAAACCAGTGGCGAAAAACATCACCCGCCGAGTAATTGGCAGTTACATCCAGCCCCAGGTGGACACCCAGCTCAAGGTCTTGAACGATCACTTGCAGAAGCGTGACTGGCTGGTTGCCGATCGCTTTACCGGTGCTGATATTCAGCTCAGCTACCCCTTGGAAGCGGCAGCCGGTCGCTATGGGTTGGGCGATGCCTATCCGGCGTTGTCGGCCTATCTGGAACGGTTGCGGGCGCGCCCGGCGTATCGGGTGGCTATCAACAAGGGTGGCCCGGTTACCTTGTGAGCACTGCACCGAAATCGTGCTGCCGCAGGGGGCTTGCATCAAAATCAATCACTTTTTAATTGTTGATTGGTTCACGCTATGACGTTGATTGCTATAAGTCGATTTCTTCGTTACCAGAATACCCATAACATGGCCCTCGTAGTCGACGCATCGCCGACATGTTTCTAACCGTTACCTTCACAGACTAGGGAGTCTTTACACATGGCACGTTACATCAATTCCGAATTGGCCCCGTTTACCGCCCAGGCATTTCACAACGGTGAATTCGTTGAAGTTACCGAAGCGACCCTGAAAGGCAAGTGGGCGGTACTGTTCTTCTACCCGGCCGACTTTACCTTTGTATGCCCGACTGAACTGGGTGACCTGGCCGACAACTATGACGAGTTCCAGAAGCGCGGCGTCGAAGTGTACTCGGTGTCTACCGACACTCACTTCACCCACAAAGCCTGGCACGATTCGTCAGAAACCATCAACAAGATCCAGTATCCGATGATTGCGGATCCGACGGGCAAGCTGACACGCAGCCTGAACGTCATGATCGAAGAAGACGGCATTGCCGATCGTGCTACGTTCGTGATCGACCCGGAAGGTATCATCCGTGTGGTTGAGATCACCGACGGCGGTATTGGCCGCGACGCCAATGAACTGCTGCGCAAGATCAAAGCGGCCCAGTACATCGCTGCCCACCCCGGCGAAGTATGCCCGGCCAAGTGGAAAGAAGGTGAAGAAACTCTGGCTCCGTCACTGGACCTGGTAGGCAAGATCTAAACACAGCCTATTGGCTGAATAACCAGATCGACCTTCATGAGGGGGCGGGTTCGCCCCTTTTTTTATCGCGCACCCGCCCCGTATTCCGCTTTTCCAGACACACAGGACACACCGATGTTGGACGCCACGTTAAAACAGCAATTGGACACCTACCTGCAAAAGATTGTGACCCCAATCGAAGTCAGTGTGTCCACCGATGATACTGCCAAATCCAAAGAACTGGACGCGCTTGCCACGGAGATCATAGATCTTTCCGGTAACATCAGTCGCGGCCAGTTCACCGGCCAGCGGACACCGAGCATGGCGATTGCCGCCGCGGGCGAAACCCCCCGGGTGAGCTTTGCCGGCATTCCCATGGGCCACGAATTCACCTCCCTGGTGCTCGCCTTGTTGCAAGCCGGAGGTCACCCGTCGAAAGCCGATCCAGAGGTGCTCGACCAGGTACGTGCACTGACCGGTGAGTTCCATTTTGAAACCTACATATCGCTGTCGTGCCAGAACTGCCCCGATGTGGTTCAGGCCCTGAACCTGATGGCGACGCTGAACCCGAACATCACCCACGAAATGATCGACGGTGCCCTGTTTCAGGACGAAGTCGACCAGCGCCAGATCATGGCCGTGCCTTCTGTCTATCTGAATGGCGAACACTTTGGCCAGGGCCGGATGACACTGACTGACATCGTCGCCAAGCTCGACACCGGCGCCGCCGAGCGTCAGGCCGAAGCACTGAACGAGCGTGACCCCTACGACGTCCTGATTGTTGGCGGTGGCCCCGCAGGCGCAGCTGCCGCGATTTATGCCGCACGCAAGGGTATCCGTACCGGGCTGGTGGCTGAGAAGTTTGGCGGCCAGGTTATGGATACCGTCGGCATCGAAAACTTCATTTCAGTGCCTTACACCGAAGGTCCGAAACTGACTGCCGGTCTAGAACAGCACGTGAAAGAGTATGGCGTTGACCTGATCACCGGGCAGCGCGCCGCTGAACTGAAAAGAGATGGCCAGTTGCAACTTGCGCTGGAAAGCGGGGCCACATTGTCGAGCCGCTCTGTGATTCTGGCCCCGGGTGCTCGCTGGCGCGAACTGGGCGTGCCGGGCGAAGCCGAATACCGTAACAAGGGCGTGGCCTATTGCCCGCATTGCGACGGCCCCTTCTACAAGGGCAAACACGTTGCCGTCATTGGTGGTGGCAACTCCGGCATCGAAGCGGCGATTGATCTGGCAGGTATTGTCAGCCACGTGACCGTACTGGAATTTGCCGACACACTGCGCGCCGATGACGTGCTGCAGCGTAAAGCACGGTCGATGAGCAACATCACCATCATCACCAATGCCCAGACCACTGAAGTGGTCGGCAATGGCAAGACCGTGACTTCGCTGAAGTATACTGACCGCGCGAGTGGCAATTCGCACTCTGTCGAACTGGCCGGTGTTTTTGTTCAGATCGGCCTGGTGCCCAACACAGAATGGCTCAAAGACAGCGACCTGGCGTTGACCCGCTTCGGTGAAATTGAAATCGACGCGCGTGGCGAAACGTCTGTGCCTGGCGTCTTCGCCGCAGGCGATGCCACCACAGTGCCATACAAGCAAATCGTGATTTCAATGGGTGCCGGTGCCACCGCTGCCCTGAGCGCTTTCGATCACCTGATTCGTTCGGATGTCCCCGCAGCGACAGTCGAAGAAAAGGTTGAGGTGGCGGAACCAGCCTAAGCCACAAACTTCGGAGTTTGGGTTACTCTGGTGCCAGGAATCCGTGTCGGGCACCGGGTGCACCTATCTGGGGTCGGCGTGAACCCATCCATGGGGCCTAGACTGAAGCATCCATGCTTCAGACTTCCCCAGATAGGTACACCCGGCACCTGACACTCAGTTGCTTGCTGCCGCTAATCTAAAAGCAGCCTCTCAAGTTTCGGAGTTCGCCGAGAAAATTAGCGCCGGGTACCGGGTGTACCCCTGTGGGGTAGTCCGCAGCAGGGATGCTGCGGTCTAGGCCCGAGACGTCGGACCGCCATGGATAGATCTACGCCGACCCCACAGGGGTATACCCGGTGCCCGGCGCGGACCAATGCCTCTCAGGCAACCCGAACTCCGGAACTTGAATTTAAAAACCCGCCGAGGCGGGTTTTTTAGGTTTGGGACTCGGATGAAATGATCGGCTGGGTCATCAGTTCATCGCGAATCATCTCGTCGATCAGCCCTTCGCGAATGGCTTTGAACGACAGTCGCATGCTGTCGATCTCGAAGGCATGGAAAACCCGGTGCAGAATCACATAGCCGGCGGCGAAGACGGCAATTCGGCGTGGGTTCAGTTCGAGTAGTTGTGATAACTGATGTTGACTGTCGGCCTGGGTCAGCACCGGGTGCAGCCGGTCGAGTTGTGCCCGGCTTATGCTGCCGTCGCGGGTCAGCCCAAGATTGCTGAGTGCCCAGCTTATCGCCTTGATGCTGCCGGATGATCCCATCACATCGGTCCAGTCGTGACCCTCGAAGCGGGGTTTGATGGCGGCAATTTGGTCATCGACGTAAGCCTCGCAGGCCGCCAAGTGTTTGGGGTCCAGCCGGTCGTGATCCAGAAAGCGGGACGTCAGCGTGACGCAGCCGAGCTCAAGGCTGGCCACCACTTCCGGCTTTCTGCCGTGGCCGACGATCAGTTCCGTACTGCCACCGCCAATGTCCAGCACGAAACGTCGGTCCTGTTCGGGTTGCCCCTGAGAGACACCACGATATATGTAGTGGGCCTCGTCTTCGCCGCTGAGAATTCGTATGGGTTGGCCCAGGGCCGACTCGGCCCGCTTAATGAACTGGGGGTCGCCACTGAGGTGGCGAAAGGCACTGGTGCCAACGGCGGTGACCTGAACATCGGGCAGGTTTTTGAGGGTATTGCTGAATTGAGTCAGACAGCGCAACGCCCGGGTTTTGGTATCCCGGTTGAGACGGCCGGTGCTGATGTCGACGCCCGCAGCGAGGCGCACCAGTTGGCGTTTGCAATCCACCGATTGCAGCGAGTGTCCATCCGATTTCATGATAACCAGATGGAAGCTGTTCGAGCCGAGGTCTACCGCGGCATAGAGTGCAGGTGCGTTCATGGGACAACTGGGGTTTTTATTATTACGGAAATATAGCGGGTATCTCGCCAGATTGACACTCTGGCAATGAAAAGTTCAGTCAGGCGGGGCGTACAGCAAAGTCATAAGGGCGTTCGAACACCTGCCGGGTGGCAGGCGTTCGGTTCGATAGCCGGGTTCAATCCAGACGGGCAGCGAGAAAATCCTGCAGCGCTTCCCAGGAAGCCCGATCGGCGTTCAGATCGTAATCGCCACTGCCAAAAACCGTAAAGGAATGGCGTGCACCGCCGTGAATCTGAGCAGAATGCTCAACGCCTGCGGCCTGCAGATTGTCGAGCAGGGCCGCCACATCGGCCATGCCCGACACCGGGTCGGCTGAGCCATGCTGTACCATCACCGGGGCAGCAACCTGGCTGTAGTTCTGGCCATCGGGCAGGTTAAGGCCGCCGTGAAACGACACAAAGCCTTCGGTTTCCGCTCCGGTGCGCGCCAGTTCCAGAACGCCGGCACCGCCGAAGCAATAGCCGATGACCACGATGTCGTCAGTGGCACCGGGAATCCACTCGGCCTCTGCCAGAGCGCCCTGCAGGCGTTTTTGGAATTCTGCCCGGTCGGCATACATTTCGCCCGAGCGTTGCTGGTTTTCTTCCATCGAGGTCGGGTTGCGGCCAGCGCCGTATACATCGATGGCAAAGGCGGTGTAACCCTGAGCGGCGAGCATTTCGGCCCGGCGTTTTTCGTAGTCGGTTACGCCATCCCAGTCGTGAATGATCAGCACGGTGCCAAGAGATTCATCCAGATTGCTGTTGTGAGCCACATAGCCTTCGAATTCCATGCCATCGACGCTGTAGGTATGGGCCTGGCCCATCACCTCGGCCTGGGCCGACAGCGTAAACAGAGCCGTACCCACCAGGGTGGCGAGACTGTGGTGCAGTTTCATATCGCTTCCTCTCTTTGTTGTGGTTACTGAAGTGTGAAGAGTGACCGGCCCGGTCCTGGTGCACTGTCAGGCTAAGACCGTCCGACCGCGTACGCTTACTTACGGCCAGGCTGCCATACTGGACCGATTCGGGCGGTCAGGTTGCACTCAGGGTAGTACAGGAATGCCCGGAGGCACTGCGAGGCGTGAGACAAGCCGGTATACTCTGTACCTACATGAATAATCGATTGAGGCTCAGTGAGATGGCATCTTCACCTGAACAGGCAGCCAAGCTGTTACCGGCACTGGAAGTGGAAACGGGCGATCAGCCGGATGCGACCGTTATCTGGTTACACGGTCTGGGAGCCGACGGTCACGATTTCGAACCCATTGTTCCAGAACTGCAGTTACCAGCATCGATGTCGGTGCGGTTTATCTTTCCGCACGCGCCCCAAATTCCGGTGACCATTAACGGCGGCTTTGTGATGCCCGCCTGGTACGACATTCTGGAAATGTCGATCGACCGTAAGGTCGATACGCCACAGCTGGAAGCCTCTGCCTCGGCAATCGATGCGTTTATAGCGCGTGAACGCAGTCGCGGCATCGACAGCCGGCGCATCATCGTGGCGGGGTTTTCCCAGGGCGGAGCCGTGGCCTACGAATGCGCTCTGCGGCACGCCGAGCCTTTGGGCGGTCTGATGGCGCTATCGACCTATTTCGCGACGCAAAAGACCGTCAAACGATCGGTGGCGAACCAGGCATTACCCATACTTGTGTGTCACGGGGTGATGGATCCGGTTGTGCCCGAAGTGCTGGGTCGCCAGGCTGTCACGGCGCTGACCGAAAACGGGTATTCGCCCGAATACCAGACCTACCCAATGGAGCACAGCGTGAATGCGGCCGAGATCAATACGATCTCAGCCTGGTTGCAGAAAGTACTGGGGGCTACTTCAGTTTAAAGTACGACACCGAGTGCAGCAGGTCCTTGCTCAGCTGATTCAGCGATTCGGTTGAACCGACCGATACCTGAGCGCGGCGGGTGTTGTCTTCGGTGATCTGGTTCACGTCGTTGACGGTGTCCGACAGGGTGCTGAGGGTGACGTTTTGCTCCTCGGCGGCGGCTGAGGTTTGCAGGGTCCAGTCGCGAATTTTTTCGACGGCGACGACAAAGCGTTGAATGGCCTCACCGGCCTCGCTGACTTTGTCGACCGACGCGATTGACTGGTCGTGGCTGTCATTGATGACGCTCACAGCAGCCTGGGTACCCTGGCGCAGCTCTTCCAGTGTTTGCTGAATTTCCTCGGTCGACTGCTGGGTGCGGTGCGCGAGTTGGCGCACTTCGTCAGCGACGACGGCAAAGCCGCGGCCCTGTTCACCGGCGCGGGCGGCTTCGATGGCAGCATTAAGCGCGAGCAGGTTGGTCTGCTCGGCAATGGCCTGAATCGAGGTAATAATGGTGGTGATGTTTTCTGCCTGGCCGTCGAGTTTTTTGATCACCTCCACCGATTGTTCGATGTCACCGGCCAGTTTCTGAATGGCGGTAATGGTCTGGGTCACGGTGTCGTTGCCCTGGGCGGCGGCTTCGTTTGCACTTTCGGACACGTTAAGCGATTCGACCGCCGCTTCGGAAACCTGCTGCGAGGCGGTTTGCAGTTCACCAATGGCGTGGGCCAGATGCTGCATTTTCTCCTGCTGGTTTTCCGCGTCTTTAAAGCGGGCTTCGGTGTCTTCCATAATACTGCCGGCCGAAGTGCCCAGGTGTTCGGAAAGCTCCACCACCGAGGTGAAAATCTCGTTGAGTTTGGTGTTCATCTGGCTAACAGCCAGTTTTACCTCATCGACTTCATCGCCCTGTTCACGGGCATCGATAACGCCGGTCAGGTCGCCACTGGCGAGTTGGCGGGTAATATCGACCACCGAATGCAGGTCGCGCTTGAGTTTGCGCAGCACGAAAAACGCCACGGCAACGGCCAGTAGTATGATCAGCGTCAAGCCAATGACCAGGTTTTGCACGGTGCTTTGCTGCGATTCGATCAAATCGTTGGATCGGGTGCTGACCAGGGTGTTGTAGTGCTCGGTAAACAGGTCAATGCTTTCTTCAACGGGCTGGGTACGTTCTTCCAGTGCCGTTTCTGCCGCACGCCGCACATTGAAGCCGCCCTTGGTGATCCAGACCTCGGCCGCTTCGTTGAAGGCCGCCCCCAGGTTCGCCTGGCGCTCTTGCAGGGTGCTCATCAGGTCTTGGAGGGGCAGGTCGGTGATGGGAACCAGTACGTTATTCCAGCTTTCAATGAGCGCCGGATCAAGGTTTTGGGTGGCCTCAAGCAGGCGGGTTTGAGTGGCTTGCGTGGCTTGCACCGATGCTTCCAGCTCGGCCAGTGGAATGGCATCGGCAAAATAGCGCGGCCCTAGGTCTGAGGTGTCGGCGTATTGTCGGTTTAGGGTTTGCCAGTTTTCAACCAGTTGGCTCTCCAGGCGTCGCAACTGGGCGTCGGTCTGGCTGTTGGCAATAATGCCGCTGAAGCTGGTGACAAAGAGCCCGGCGAGCAGTATCAGTGCCAAAATAAGCGCACTGACCAGTAGGCTGATTTTGTAAGTAAGCGAGAGTTTGATCATCTGCGATGCCTTTGGCCCTGGGGCGTTTGCTGACTGGTGATCGCCTCCTCCTTGATGGCAACAACCCGGTATTGGGTGGTGTATCGGCTGTACCAGCGAGAACTTGACGAAACCGGTAGCGAATCGTCGGTGGTAGCCAACGCTTTGCTATGCGAAATTCGTGCCGGATCTTGCTGTGATATCGCCACTTAATGTCTACTGATTCTCAAATTAAAGCACTGAAACGGTGCGTTGTCAGGTGCATTGCGCCTTTTTTCTTCCATTCCGGCGCAGGGGCACTGTAAAAGCATTTCACCGAATCGGGTTGGGCTGCTAACCTGACTTTTTAGACAAATGACCGGAAAGTTAGACAATGAGAGAACAGCCTGTTGATTTTCAAACACTGAGTTGTCAGGCCTGCCGCGATGGCAACCTGTTGGGATTTGATTTCAGTATGGCGTTCCAGCCGCTGGTGGATGTATCCCGGCGCGAACTCTATGGGTACGAAGCCCTGGTGCGGGGCTTGAAGGGCGAGTCGGCCTACAGCATCATCAGCAAGATCGATGACACCAATCGCTACCGCTTCGATCAGGCCTGCCGGGTAAAAGCCATCACGCTGGCGTCCAGGCTGCAATTGCAAGGCATGCTCAGCATTAACTTTTTACCGAATGCCGTTTACCGGCCCGAGCTGTGCATTCGTACCACCCTGAATGCTGCAAACGAAGCGCAATTTCCGATAGAACGCATCATGTTCGAGATCACCGAAGTGGAACGGGTTGAAGATCAGGATCATCTGGTCTCAATCCTCGATTACTACCAGAAACAGGGTTTTCTGACCGCGCTCGACGATTTCGGTTCCGGTTATTCCGGGCTGAATTTGCTGGCCAAGGTTCAGCCGGACATCGTGAAACTTGATATGGCGCTCATTCGCGGTATCGATCAGGATAGAACCCGCCAGATCATCGTACGGTCTACCGTGCAAATGCTGCGTGATATCGGCTGCCGGCCTCTGGCTGAGGGTATTGAGTGCGAGGGCGAGTTTGCCTTTCTGCAGAACCTGGGCGTCGATCTGTTTCAGGGGTACTGGTTTGCCAAACCGGGATTTGAAACCCTGCCCGAAGTTGACTGGCACGGGCTTTAACTGCGGCCTGGCCCGGGGAGCCGTGGCCGTTCAGTTTTTTTGAGCAGTCACTGCAGAAACCCTCGCTATCTGCACGGGTGAATCTGACTTAGTCTGTGCCAAACAGTGAGGAGATTCCCCCATGACCTATGTCAGACCTGCGACCGAACGCGGTCGCGCCCAATTTGGCTGGCTCGACAGCCACCACTCCTTTTCCTTTGGCAATTATTACGACCCGAACCACATGGGCGTCTCGGTGCTGCGCGTTATCAATGACGACCGGGTTGATCCGGGAGCCGGCTTTGGTGCTCATGGTCATCGCGATATGGAAATACTGTCGTACGTGCTTGAAGGTGAAATTGAACACCGCGACAGCATGGGCAACATCAAGCGCATTCCGGCGGGTGATTTTCAGATCATGAGTGCCGGTACCGGGGTGATGCACAGCGAATACAATGCATCAGACACCGAGCCTCTGCATTTTCTGCAGATCTGGCTGCTGCCCAATGCCATGCAGGTAACGCCTCGCTATGACCAGCGGGCCTTTGCCCGTCGTCCCGGTGGCACCGCCATCTTGCATCCCGGGGAGCCTGGCGCAATGCACGTGCATTCGGACGCCCGGTTGTGGCGTTACCTGGGCAGTAGCGATTCTGGTAGCGCAGAGTGGACGCTGGTTCCTGAGGGGCAGCAGCTCTATGTCCACAGTGTCAGTGGGCAGATTCAGGTGGCGGGACATACCCTGAATCCGGGTGATGGCATTGCCCTCAATGACCGATCAATAACGCTGACCGGGGATTCAAGTGCCGAAGCGCTGGTGTTTGATTTACCCTGACGCAGAGTTTACGAGCGCTGGTCTGGAGGCCTGCGTCAGCACGGGGTAGGCTGGCAGGTACTTCAAAACGTTCAACAAAGGACAGGTGTTGACTAATACTTCCGGAGCAGCGTCCGTCACAGTCCCCTTGTTGGTTGCCGGGCCCGTGGTTCGGCGCCTAACGCTGGAGCGATGTGTGCTCTGGATGGTCGTCACCCGGGAGCCAGCCGGGCGGTTTGAAGTGATCCGGAGCAGGGATCAGGCCGTTTTGCTGGACACTGACCTGGCCGAGGTGGCCGAAACCGTCCGGATCGGCACGCGTGCCTGGGTGGTGCTGATTGACGCCCGGTTTGATGAGCCGCAAAGCGACGGTGAGTTCATCGAGTACGACTGGGTAGTGACTGAGAACGGTCACACCCAGCGCCTGATGCAACTGACCCCTGCGCTGCTGTATCCCAACCAGTCTCGCCCGCAACTACGGCTGAAAAAGACACTGGGCGAAGTACTGCACGGCTCTTGCCGGAAACCGCATTACGATGGCGACGATGCCCTGGCTCAACTGGACGACCGGTTGGCGGACGCGTTCGTCAATGCCGACGCTCAACGTCCCGATGTGTTGCTGATGACCGGCGATCAGGTGTATGCCGATGATGTGGCTGGCCCGATGCTGTGCGCCATTCACGCCACCAGTGAGCTGCTGGGTCTTTGGCCGGAACGCTGGCAGGGTGCCGAGATTAACGACAGCGAAACGCTGCAATCCTCTGACTTTTCTTACTATTGCCGTGAAGCGCTGCTGCCCAAGACGGAAGAAAACCGCGCCCTGTATAAACGGTTTATTTCCGGAGCGCGCAAGCCTATTTTTACCTCGGTAGCGGCCAAGAACCATCTGGTGGGCTTATCGGAAGTGCTGGCCATGTATTGCCTGGTCTGGTCGGACCGGCTCTGGCCACTGATTGATCGGTCATCACCGGCCAGCATGTCGCCGGACTTTCAGGAGCAGTATGATCGCGAAGCGGGCATTATTGCCGGCTTCGTCGCCGATCTGCCGCGGGTCCAGCGCGCGTTGGCGCACCTTCCCTGTTACATGATCTTTGATGATCACGACATTACCGACGACTGGAACCTCACCCGGGGCTGGGAAGCCGCGGCCTACGGTCATCCGTTTTCACGACGCATTATTGGCAATGCGCTGGTGGGGTATGCTCTCTGCCAGGCATGGGGCAATGACCCCGACCAATTGACGTCGCTGATTCGTGAACAGATCAAACCGGTACTGGAAGCCAAAGCCCAGGGCTATAACCCGGAGCAACACGAGCGGATAATTGACCAGGTGCTCGACTGGGAACACTGGCATTACCAGGTGCCCACCCACCCGCCATTGATTGTTCTGGATACGCGAACTCAGCGTTGGCGTTCGGAGTCGGACCCGGACAGACCTTCCGGGTTGATGGACTGGGAAGCCCTGACTGAATTGCAGCAACAACTCATCCATCAACCATCGGTACTGATGGTATCGGCCGCACCGGTGTTTGGTGTAAAGCTGATCGAGGCGATGCAACGCGTGTTTACATTTTTTGGGCGGGCATTAACCGTTGATGCTGAAAACTGGATGGCGCACCCGGGTGCAGCTCATGTGATGCTCAATATTTTTCGACACGCTAAAACGCCAGTACATTTCGGCATTCTCAGTGGTGATGTGCACTACTCCTTTGTGTACGATATTCGCATTCGTCACAGCAAAAGCAGTCCGCATATTCAGCAGGTCACGAGCAGTGGCCTGAAAAATGGCTTTCCCACGACCCTTTTGCACCGTTTCGACCGGGCCAACGCCTTGTTGTATGGACGCTACTCTCCCCTGAATGCGTTTACCAAGCGGCGTGGTATGTCGATCGACACCCGGTACCCGAATGCAGACCGGAACCAGAGTCTGGTAAACGGCAGTTCACTGGGGCGGGTGCTGATAGATGAGGCGGGTGCCATTGTGCAGGCGTCGATTTTCGATGCGAAAGGCAATGAAACCCTGTTCAGACAGCCTGAGCAGGGAGGGGAGTAGCCGGGTCAGGCCGGTAAGGCAGTGACCCGGCTGTTGCGCAGGGCCGGTCAGGCGCCGATAACGCCGCCATCGTTGCGACGAACCGCAATCACGGACGACCGGGGAACGCCGTCACGTGCTGCGTTGGGCCACTGACCGGCCGGGTGCTGAATGCCGACCAGCATGGTGCGGTGATCGTCCGAAAACGTCAGCCCCGTGACTTCACAGCCCTGAGGGCCAACCAGGAATCGACGAATGTGGCCGGTGACCGGGTCGGCACAGAGCATTTGGTTGTTGCCCTGACCAGCGAAGTCGCCTTCATTCGAATAATTACCATCGGTCTGAATCCACAACCGTCCGAAGCGGTCGAACACCAGGCCGTCCGGGCTGTTGAACATGTTGTCGGCGGTGATGTTTTCACTGCCGGCATAGGCGCCGGTTTTAACCACCGGGTTGCCGGCAACGGCGTACAGATCCCAGCCAAAGCGGCGTGATGCGTGATCGCGGTTTTCCGGCATCCAGCGCACGATCTGACCGTACTGGTTTTCGGCACGCGGGTTCGGGCCGCCGACCGGTTGCTGGTCGGTGGTGCCGCGCCGTGTGTTGTTGGTCAGGGCGCAGAAGACCATGGGTGAAGAGGGGTGACAGGCAACCCATTCCGGACGGTCCATGGTGGTCGCGCCGACAAAGCTCGCTGCGGCGCGGGCCCGCACCAGAATATCGGCCTCGTTTTCAAAACCGTTTGCCTGGTTCAGGCCGTTCTGGCCGTAACTGAGCTCGATCCATTCACCGGCACCCCCATCGTGGAATTTGGCGACATAGAGCGTGCCCTGTTCCAGCAGGGTCAGATTGTGGGCGCGGTCATTGGGTCGGTAGGCATCGCGCGAGACAAACTTGTACAGAAACTCACCGCGTTCGTCGTCTCCAGAATACACCACGGCACGGCCGTCCCGGTTGATGGTCATGGCGGCATTTTCATGTTTGAAACGGCCGAGGGCGGTGCGTTTTTTCGGGCGTGCGTCCGGATTGTACGGATCAATTTCGACGACCCAGCCAAAGCGGTTTGCTTCGTTCGGTTCCTTGGCCAGATTAAAGCGTTCCTCATGCGGCCACCAGTTGTAACCGAAACCACTGTCACTCAGGCCGTAGCGGCGTTGGTCGTCGCTCAATTCAGTGCCTTCCGGTGCGCCAAAATAACCGTTGAAGTTTTCTTCACAGGTGAGGTAGGTGCCCCAGGGGGTGCGTCCGGAGCCGCAGTTGTTAAAGGTACCCAGCACGCGACGACCGCTTGGGTCGGTTGAGGTTTTAACGTACTCGGAACCGGCGACGGGACCGGTCAGTTCGAAGGCCGCGTACCCGTGCAGCCGGCGGTTCATGGGAGCGTCTTTCAGGTACACCCACTGACCGTTAGGTTTGCGCTCCATTTCCACCAGCGTGACACCGTGCGCGGCGATGCCTTTGCGCACATCGGCCAGGGTTTTGGCGGCTTCACCATGCTCGAAGATGAATTCGTCGTTGTAGTATTCGTTGTTGACCGCGAGGATAGCCCGGTCCGGGTTGACGCTGCCGTCGGCGTAAGTCAGATGAAACATTTCCATGCCGTCGGTGTTGTCGCCAAACTGGCCAGCCTGAGCATCGGCGTCGTTGTTCCGCGCGAAGTTGGGCGCACCGGCCAGCACCGGATCGCCCCAGGACATCAGCACATCGTAGCTGTAGCCAGCAGGCAGTGTAATGGTGTCAGCGGTGCTGGCGGGAATGTTGTCGAAGCTCATCAGGGTGGTGGCTTCGCTGACGGCCATGGCCAGGCTTGACGTGCCACCGAGGAAGGTCGCCGCACCGGCAGCCGAGCCGATCTTGATCAGGCTGCGACGTGAAATGGCTTTGCTGATCAGCCGATCGAATTCAACGGGGTTTTCGTTGTAATCTGGTTCCAGGCTGGCATCGGGGGTGTGGTTAGACATGGGTCAGGTCCTTATTGTCAGGTCGGTTGGTCTGCACGGAAATCGTGTGACAGTTTTGCCAACCGACGTGACAGAGGCGTGACGACGGGATGTCAGTTTGATAGCGATTCGATGACAGAATTGAGTCCTGATCGCTCAATGGTTGTCTTCAGTCTAGTGCTCACTGAAGTCAGTCCAGCCGAGATACCAGGGGGTCGTCGTGGCCGGGTTAACAGCGCCGGCGTAGGTGGCGGTCTGATCCCAGAAGGGGTCGTTATCCGGCCAGGTGGTCGAACTGCCCGTTGGCTGGCGGGGTCTGAAGTCCGGTGCTACCGGGTTGCTGGCCTGGTTGCCCAGTAAGCCGGGAATAACCTGGCTGACCGGGTTGAAGTAGTCCGGTTCGGCAAAGCCTGCGTCGTTATCCCTATCGCCGGTTTCCGGACGCCAGGGTGACGTTGCTGCGGACTCGCCATCGATGGCCAGATGAGCGAACCTCAGGGCCTCTTGGCTGATCAGGCTCTCGGTCAACGGATCTCGCAAGTCGATCGGGTTGTTGCCGTAACCCGAAAGCAGAAGGCGGCTGAACTGACCGGCGGTACCACTGCGCAGCACCATGGCGGTATGGTCCGGTGAGGTGCCGACCAACGTGACGTTGCTGATTTGTGGTTCAGAGCGCGGCCGGGCATTGTCGCGTTCTGGTGAGTTGTCGCCTTCAAAGGCTCGATCACCTGAGTTGGGGTGTTGTTGAGCGATCAGAAACTGCACCTTGCCGTTCCAGCCCAGATCCCAGTCGAGGCTGTCGTCTCTGGCACCGGTAATCAGTAAGTGGCGAACGTTGGCCGAGCCGCCGAAAAATTCGATACCATCGTCCAGTGCCTTGTGAATCTGCAGGTACTCCAGCGTGGTTTGCGGGCCGCACCCGGCGACGGTCAGACCATTGAGCTCATTGTCGACAAAGGCCTCGTAACCGGCGTATTCAATGCGCACATAGCGCAGGCTACCGCAGCTGCCATTCCTCTCTTGCCCGCCGAAGTGGCCACGAATATCTCGCACGTCGACCCCTTCGACACGGGCAAAGGCTTCGTTGGTGCGGTCGTCCCCGAGCAATACCACGCCACCCCAATCACCGCGTTCGCGCTGCCCGACGGGCTGGGCACTGGTGAAAACGATGGGTGCTGACCGGGTGCCTTCGGCAACCAGTTGACTGCCCCGGGCAATCACGAGTGATGAACCCGGCCGACCTTTGATTACCGTGCCGGGGGCTATGCGCAAGACGGCATCGTTGTGTACGAAGATGTCGGAATCCAGCCAATAGGTTCGGTCGGCATGCCAGCGAGTGTCGGTATCGATATCGGTCGCGACGACGACGGTCCCGGTCAGGGTTTCCAGCAGGCGCTCCCATTGGCTGTAAACGCCGGTGGCAACCAGGGTAAGCGCCAGCAGCGCCAGCAGCAGACGCCGCCAGGGGCGTGCAAGCACTGGCTGAAACGCTCTGGGCAGGAGCCCCTGCTCACGGGCATCCGCTAGCAGGGAGTCAGGCATCTCGGTGCGCGCCAGTCGAAGCGCCAGATTTTGAATGCCCGGGTCCTCCATCGCTCTGGCCCGGTCAAAAAGAGCGTTGCGGTAGTCCGGTTCGCTCAGCAAGCGTTCGAAGTCGGTTTCGAGTTGGTGGGGCTTGGCGGCGAGGCGCTGCCGGAATGTCCACAAAAGGCCGACCAGATTGCTTTTGGACGCAGGTTGGGCAGGTGATGCGATGAGGGTCATGGTGTGCTCCCGTACAACCAATGGGCGAAGAGCCGGGAGGATAGTGCTCAAATATGACATTTTCGTGACTTGGTGCATGAACTAACTGATTGTTTTTTAACGTATTTTAAGCGGCGGCAGTGGGCTGGGCCCGGCATCGGTTTTCCCGGGGCTGTGCACAGGCTTGTCCACAGAAGGTGTGGGTAAGATGACCGGCCAAAAAAAACCCGGTGAAGGCACCGGGTTTTCCAGACTGGAACGCGTTGTGGTTACTGGAAGTAGCGCATCAGGTAGGCATCCATACCCGTGCCATACTGGCAGTAGAGGTTGCCGTTGTGGCTGCCGAGCAGTGTACAGGTGAAGGTCTCCTGCGGCTGGTCTTCCCAGGCAGTGTCGCAGCTTTCGCGCGAGCGCAGCGCTGTGGTGGTTTGCTCCATGACGTTGCCGTTCTGAGTCCAGGTGTAATCAGCCTGGTACAGGGCGCACTGGCCGTTGTCATCGGTTTCGGTGAACTGGCCAGTACCGTCGGCGTTGATGATTTCAACGCCAGAATCGTACCAGGTGCAGTCGTAGTCGAGGGTTTCAGACTGGAAAGTACCGGTCGGTACGCTGAGGTCTGTGTTCATTTCACCCAGTGTCACCTCGAATTTGGCTTCCCAGCCGCGCTCGGTGAGGGTATCCCGGTAGCTGCCTTCCAGTGGCAGAGCCGCCGCTTGCAGTATGCCCGCGTAGGCGTCGACACAACTGCCGGTCGCCATCGCCATGCCCTGGGCATTGCTGGCAACCATGGGCGATTCCAGAGCTACCAGAGCCGCTTCACCGAAACGCTCGTAGTTGAAGGCAATGGCGGTGCTGCCGCGAGTATTCAGCGGCTCACTGGCCATTGCATCGGCCGGTGCCTTGGCGGCGTCACCGGTGTATACCACCAGGTGCTTGCCTTTGATTGCGGCAAATACAGGCTGCGGTGCCATGGGTACCGGAACCTGCACGGCGGTGCCGTCGTCGGGAATGGTAACGCCGGCCATGCCAGGGATGCTGGAGCTGATCAGGCCTGCCAGTACGCTCGGGTTATCGGCACTCAGGGTAACCAGGGCCGATCCTGCCAGCCCAAATGGGCTGTTGTCGTTGGCTGTGATGTCGTAAACCGCGGCACCGACACCCTTGACGCCCTGTGCCATGGCCGTCGCCATGCCCAGCATGGCCGGGTTGTTCTGACGCAGATCGGCGGTCATGTCACGCAGTGCCGGGCATTTGTATTCCGTTTGTGGCAGTTGTGACCACAGGGCGCTCGCTACCGGTGCCAGAGCATTGACATCGACACCCAGCGCCAGGGCCAGCAACTTATCGCTGCCATCGGTGGCATAGGCGGGCAGGCTGCCGGGCAGGCGCTTCAGTTGACCGGTCAGGTCGGTGTTGGTCAGTTCGAGAATCATGCCAACCTGTTGTGACAGGCTGTCGGAAGTCGACGAGATGTCCTCGCTGCCAAAGGCGAAACGGGGCACCTGGCGGGCGAGTGCATAGCCTTCGGGTCCGCACTGGCTGTCGGCCATCTGGGTGTCCATTCGCTCGATTTCGTCCGGGATCAGGGCTTCCAGGTCGCGTCGCAGGCGGGTCTCTGTGCCGGTCAGCAGGGTTGCTGCCAGGCCATCGAGGTCGATATAGCCACGCAAGGTTTCATCGTAGTCGTACTGGTCGCCAAGGGCTTCCCAATCGCCCTGGTCGGCCAGAGAGTCAGACAGATCGGTCAGGCCCAGGCGCTCGGCCTGAATCGCGTCGGTATCGGTATGGTTGAGCAGGGTAACGGTGGCAAACCCCTGGTCGACCGCGATGGCCAGATCAAAGCGTTCGTCGTCGCCTTCGGGCGTCAGCTGCCAGGTGCGGACTTCGACCCCTTCTACCTGTTTCATAACCGGTGCAGCACCGGATTCAAGAATGGCCTGGTTCAGGACTTCATTGAACGCATCGGGGTTATCCAGGGCAAAGCGGGCAACGGGCATGGCGCCATGCAAATAGAACGCACCGGCGCCTTCATCGGGCAGGCCGTAATGGGCGATCAGTTCGCTGTAGCCGCCGCCTGCAGCGGCGGTGTAATCCACCAGCAGGGCTTCGAACAGGCCCAGTACCGGACTATCGTCGCTGCCAATTTCCGCCAGTAGGGTTTGCAGTTCGTCGATATCAGACTGGTTGACCGTAGACCAGGAATCCATGATATCCCGGCCCACCAGAGTATTGTGCCCGCCCACAAAGAGTACGGTATCGGCCGGGGTATGGCTGAGCAGGGTGTTGATTGAATTATCGGCCTGGTCGGATGAGAACAGACCAAACAGATTAAAAGCGTAGGCACTGCTCACGCTGGCAGTGACCACAGCCAGGGTCAGTAGCACGCGCGTTATCATTCCTTTCATGTAAGGCTCCATCGGTAAGTAAAGTACAGGGTGCTCTGCCCAACAGGGCACCGGACAGCCCGTTCAATTCCTGAATGCTCAGACCATTGAACAAACTTTTAGACCGGCGATTGTAGCAGGCCCGTTTCCCGGCTGTCTGCGTTTACCGGCTTGAACCGGCCATCGATGCCCCCATTGCCAACAGGAATGTGAAAGAGGCCGCAAAAATGTGGGATGAACGCTATGCCGGTGACGACTATGTCTACGGCACCGAACCGAACGATTACCTGAAGGCCCAGGCTGACCTCTTCGCCAGTGGCGCCCGGGTGCTTTGTCTGGCGGAAGGTGAGGGACGCAATGCCGTCTACCTGGCAGAGCAGGGGATAGACGTGGTGGCGGTGGATGCGTCGGTCGTGGGTTTGTCCAAGGCTGAACGCCTTGCACGGGCAAGGGGGGTGTCCATTGAGACGCGAACCGCTGATCTGGCCGAATTCGATCTCGGCCACGGGCAATGGGATGGCATTGTTTCAATATTTTGTCATTTGCCGCCTGAAGTGCGCCAGGCACTGCACCAGAAAGTGTTCGATGCGCTCAAGCCCGGCGGGCTCTTTGTGCTGGAAGCCTATCGGCCGGAGCAACTGCTGTTTAAAACCGGCGGACCGCCCCGCGCCGAGTGGATGATGACCGCCGAGCAACTGCAGGAGGAACTGGCACCGCTTCAGTTCGAGCAATTGCAGGAAATGGACCGTCCGATTCATGAAGGGCGAGGACACACCGGCCTGGGTGCGGTTGTTCAGGCTGTATGCATCAAGATGTGACGGTTGCCATGCTGGTGAGCGCAAAGCGACAGGGTTACATCGTCATGGATGGCCTGTAATCGTCCTGAAATCTCCGGAAAAATTGGCCTAAAAAGTACTTTACATACACAAGTGCTGGGCTAAAGTAGAGGTGTTAAAGATTTTCGCAATACTTATAAGCAAGACCAGTTAGACGCTATGAACCATGTGCTTGCCAGGCGTAATTGATGAATCAATGTGTCGCGGAAAGTACAACCAGGCAGTTCCTGAACAGGTTGCGCGTAAGTAGACGTTATGATCTTTACCCGGCAGCGTTGGCCGGGAATAACCGGCACGACGCAGGCTATTTGCAATCGCATCCGAAGCAGGAGTACAACATGGCGACACAAACCGGCAAGGTGAAGTGGTTCAACGAAACCAAAGGTTTTGGCTTTATTGAAGTTGAAGGCGGCAAAGACGTCTTTGTGCACTTCAGTGCCATCAAGGGCGATGGGTTCCGCACCCTGGCAGAAGGCCAGGAAGTGCAGTTCACCATTACCGACGGTCAGAAGGGCCCACAAGCCTCCGATGTCGAACTGATCTGAGTTCGAATCGCTGATTCGGTATCTGAATGAGTATGAGAAAGGCCGCTGTTTAGCGGCTTTTTTTGTGCGTGCAGGTATATCGCCGGTTAGCGATCTGAGCTGATCTTGGGCGGCAGAGCGCGGCGTGACGGGTCGGTATTGGGGTCGACCAGGTTCAGGTGACGGTCAAGCCAGTGTTCCAACCGTTGCAGTGCGCCTTGTTGGTGCTGGTAAAACACATAAGCGCGCTGGCCAAAGGTGTCGCGTAGGTCCTGGGATTTGAGCAACCCGAGCAGACGCTTTTCAAGCGCTTCTAACGTATCGGCGACGATAATACCCTGTTCCTTTTGCATGGCGCTGATGATCGACTGAAAGTTGGTGAAACTGGGGCCAACCAGCACCGGCTTGCCCAGCGCCGCCGGTTCAATGGGGTTGTGGCCGCCGCCGTCGTTGAAGGTGTTGCCCATTACGGCAACCTGGGCAGCGCCGAAGAATACCATCAGTTCTCCCAGCGAATCGGCCAGGTACACCTGGTCGTTGTCGCGCGGCTGACTGCGCTGACTGCGCCGGCTAAAACGCAGGCCCGATGCGGCGACGATATCCGATACGGTTTCGAAACGGTCCGGGTGGCGCGGCACCAGAATCATCAGGGCGTCTGGCAGCACTGTGGTAATGCGTCGGTGCACGTCCAGCAAGCCTTCTTCTTCGCCACCATGGGTGCTGGCCGCTACCCAGACAGGCCGGCCTTTGATGCCACGGGCGAAGGCGGCGATGTCGCCGGTCAGCTTACTGGAGATGCTGAGATCAAACTTGATTGACCCGGTGACTTCGATGTTGCTCGCCGCTACCCCCAGAGACTCAAAGCGTTCGGCGTCGGGCCAGTGTTGGGCGGCGATGCCGGTCAGCTGCTGCAGCATGGGCCGGGTGAGCGCCCGGAAGCGGCGGTAGCCCCGAGCCGAGCGTTCCGAGAGCCGGCCATTGACCAGAAACACCGGCACCCGGTGCCGGTCGCAGGCGTTGATCAGGTTGGGCCAGAGCTCGGTTTCCATGATTACCAGGGCTTTGGGGTTCAGCCGGGGTAATAGACGTCGATAAACGTGCGGGTAATCCCAGGGCAGATAGGCGTGGTGAACTTTGTCGCCAAACAGTGCCTGTACCGTTTCGCTGCCGGTCGGGGTCATGGTGGTAATGATCACCGGAATGTCCGGATGGCGCGCCAGCCAGCGTTCGACAAAAGGCCGGGCGGCAATGGTTTCGCCCACACTGACGCTGTGCAGCCAGAGCGCGCCTTCGGGCATGGCCGGCCAGTGCCCGAAGCGCTCGCGCCAGCGCTGCCGGTAGCCCGGCAAGGTGCGCCCGCGCAGCCACAGCCGCAGCAGCAGGGCCGGCGTCAGGCAATACAGCAGAGCGGTAAACAACAGTCGTGTCATGTCAGCCAATGCGCCAGTAGGTCATTCAAGTATAGGAAACCCCGGTCGGTTGTGCGTAACGATCCGTGCTCCCATTCCAGCATACCCTGATCGCGCAACCGGATAAGAGTGGGTTCAATCTCGGCCCAGGCCAGGCCGGTGACCCGGCTGAATTCTTCGGCCGGGCGGCCCTCGACCAGACGCAGGGTATTAATGAAATAATCGAACGGCCGGTCCTCGATGGCAACCCTTTCTTCGTGGCGAATCAGTAACCGGTCGCGGTTCAGATAATCTTTCGGCAGTCTCGTTTTGCGAGTGCGAATGATATCGAACGGGCTGGTTCGGGTGACCTTGCCGTGGGCACCCGGGCCGATGCCGATATAGTCGCCATAGCCCCAGTAATTGAGGTTGTGCTGACAGCGCTTGCCGGGTTTGGCGTAGGCGGAGACTTCGTATTGGCTAAACCCCGCTTCAGCCAGCCTTGCCTGGCCGGCTTCCTGAATGGCCCAGAGGGTGTCGTCTTCCGGCAGTGCGGGTGGCTTGCGGTAAAACTCGGTGTTCGGTTCGATGGTCAACTGATACCAGCTGAGGTGGCTGGGGTTCAGGGCGATTGCCTGGTTCAGGTCGGCCAGGGCGTCGGCTTCAGTCTGGTCGGGTAGGCCGTGCATCAGATCCAGGTTGAAATTGTCGAAACCGGCGGCGCGGGCCCGGTCACCGGCGTGCAGGGCCTGGTTCCGGTCGTGAATGCGGCCCAGGCGCTGCAGGTGAGCATCGTTGAAGCTCTGGATGCCAATCGACAGCCGATTGACACCGGCGTCCCTGAAGCCGCGAAAATGCGCTTCGTCGACCGTGCCCGGGTTGGCTTCGAGGGTGATTTCACAGTCGTCACTGAAGCCGATGCTGCGTTCCAGCTCAGTCAGAATCTGGCCAATAGCCGACGGTGACAGCAGGCTCGGTGTGCCGCCGCCAAAGAAGACACTGTGCAACTGCCGACCCAGGGCGAGAGATGCATCCTGTTGCAGATCTTCGAACAGCCTCGCCAGGTAGTCCGTTTCCGGAATTTGCCCGGGGTCGAGCGCATGCGAGTTGAAATCGCAATAGGGGCATTTGCGCACACACCAGGGTACGTGCACGTAGGCGGACAGCGGTGGCAGGTGCGTTCTGGGGGTCGTGATCTCGGTCATTGCGCCAGCAAGGCTTGCAGCCGGGGCATGAAGGCGGCCATGGCCTGGCCACGGTGCGACAGGCGATTTTTCAGGGCCGATTCCAGCTGGGCGGCGGTGCAATCCTGTGCTGGCAAATAAAACACCGGGTCATAGCCGAAACCACCGGTGCCGACCCGTTCGGTCAGAATACGGCCATCCCAGCGGCCTTCGGCGATCAGGGGGGTAGGGTCGCTGGCGTGGCGAACGAAGGCCAGCAGGCAGTAATAATGGGCGCCGCGGTCCGGTTCGGGCACCCCTGCCAGGCGCTCCAGCAGATAGTCGATATTGGCGCTGTCGCCGGATTCACCGCCCGCTCTGGCCGAAAAACGGGCGCTGTAAATGCCCGGTTCGCCGTTCAGGGCGTCAACGACGACACCGGAATCATCGGCCAGGGCCGGCAAACCGGTCGCTGCCGCGGCATGGCGTGCCTTCAGAATGGCGTTCTCAATGAAACTCAAGCCGGTTTCATCGGCATCGCTGACGCCGAACTCGCCCTGGGGGCGCACGGTAATCGACAGCGGCTCGAGCAGACGGCTGAATTCAGCCAGTTTGCCGGTATTGCCGGAGGCGAGGACCCACTGGCTCATGCGTCTTCCTCCCAGAGTTCCTGGCTGAAGCTGTATTCAAAGTCGCGTTCGCCGGGAATGCTGACTTCGATGTCGAACCAGAGCACTTCACGGTCATCAAAGGGCACCGAGCCGATGAAGTAGCGCGCGTTCTGTTCTTCGATTACGCGCATCTCGAGCCGGTTGCTTTGCCCCAGCAGGTTGCGTACCCGTACCGATACCTCGGCATTCGGCACCGGGACGGCAACGTCGTTGCGGCGCTGTTCCAGTACCGACAGGTTCAGCAGGGCACGCTGCCCGGAGCGTGTCAGGCCATATTGCCCGGCGATTTCCGGCGTCAGCATGGTGCTGTTGAAAGCAATGTAATGCAGTTCATAACCGTTAAAGGTGACTTTCTGGTCGGCCTGGGCGGTACTGAACAGCAGCGCCAGGCTCAGCATCAGCGTTGTGGTGTATCTCAATAACATGGGGTCACCGTGTAATGTGGTAGAGCGCGATTTCGCCCATCAGGTTGGGCATCAGACTGATTTTCCAGTTGGCTTGGTGGTTGCGGTCCACCACCGTGCGTTCCAGTATTTTAATGTTTCGTTCCCGACATAACACCTCAAAGTCGCGAAAGGTGAAGAAGTGAATGTTGGGCGTGTCGTACCAGGTGTACGGCAGGTTTTCCGAGACCGGCATGCGCCCGTGGAGGGCCAGATAGGAGCGCACTGTCCAGTGCCCGAAGTTGGGAAAGGTGACGATGGCCTGCTTGCCGATGCGCAGCATGTCCTCAACAATGCGGTCCGGCTTGTGCGTCTGCTGCAGAGACTGGGTCATGATCACGGTGTCGAAGCTCTGGTCGTCAATGTCGTCCAGCCCTTCGTTCAGGTCCTGATGAATCACATCCACGCCCTGGCGTACGCAGGACAGAATGTTCTGGGTATCGATCTCCATGCCGTAGCCGGTCACCTGTTTGCGCTGGCGCAACAGGGCCAGCAGGCTGCCATCGCCGCAGCCCAGGTCGAGCACGTGGCTGCCATTGTTGATCCAGCGTTCTATGTAGTCGAGATCCGGGCGCATCAGACTGTCCCTCCGTTGGCCAGTGAGCCGAGAAAGCCTTCGATCAGCGCCACGTATTCTGGAATGGGGAACAGGAAGGCGTCGTGGCCCTGGGGAGCTTCGATTTCCAGATAGCTGACCTGGCGGCGGGCCCGGGTGAGGGCGCGCACCAGTTCTTCGCTGCGTTCCGGGGCAAAACGCCAGTCGGTACTGAAGGAGGTAACCAGAAAGCGACAGTGGGCCTGGCTCAGGCAGCGCGCGAGGTCGCCGTCGTGGTCGCCCGCCGGGTCGAAATAATCGAGCGCCTTGGTCATCAGCAAATAGGTGTTTGCATCGAACTGGTCCGAGAAATTCTCACCCTGATAGCGCAGGTAGGACTCAACCTCGAAATCGGCATCGAAATTGAAATTCAGCTTGCCGGTGCGCAGGTCCCGTCCAAATTTCTCGCGCATGCTGCTGTCGGACAGGTAGGTAATGTGCCCGAGCATCCGCGCCAGCATCAGACCGCGTTTGGGGCGGGTATCGTGATCGAAATACCGGCCCTGATGGAAATCCGGGTCGCTGACGATGGCCTGGCGAGCCACTTCGTTAAAGGCAATGTTTTGGGCGCTCAGTTTGGGTGCCGAAGCGATAACGGCACAACCTTTCAGGCGGTCCGGGTAATCGATCGACCAGCGCAGTGCCTGCATGCCGCCGAGGCTACCGCCGATCACAGCATGCCAGCAGTCTATACCCAGGCGATCGGCCAGCCGCGCCTGGCTTTTCACCCAGTCGCGTACGGCGATGATCGGGAAGTCCGGTCCGTAAGGGCGGCCGGTCTCCGGGTCCTGGCTCATTGGGCCGGTGGAGCCGTGGCAGCCGCCCAGGTTGTTCAGGCTAACAACAAAATAGCGGTTGGTGTCGATGGCCTTGCCGGGGCCGATGCAGGCATCCCACCAGCCCGGTTTGCGGTCTTCAACGCTGTTGTAGCCCGCCGCATGGTGGTGTCCGCTCAGGGCATGGCAGATCAGAATGGCGTTGGAGGCATCCTTGTTCAGGTTGCCGTAGGTCTCATACACCAGGGTGTAGTTCGACAGACTGCGTCCGCAGCGCAAGGGCAGGGCGTCTTCAAAAAAGGCCGACTGCGGCTGAATCAGCCCGACGCTGTCGGCGGGTATTTCTGTTGGCATTTACGATGTCCCGGGAGACCGGCCAGTCAGGTTGGCCGGTAATGAGTCAGCAATTCGGTGTGTTAAACCCAGATTCACAGCCCCAGAATCGGGCTGATTCCACCGACGGTGGAATACCCGGTCTGGGGCAGAATCATGCCGCCGAGAATAAAGTCGCGCAGGATAATCAGCACCAGAAAGGCGATGATGTACGACAGATCAAGCATGCCAATGTTCAGGTTCAGGCGACGGAACGGGCCAACAAAAGGTTCGACCAGCTGGCCGAGGAAACCCAGCAAAGGGTTTTGCTGGCCCATGGAAATCCAGCTGCCAATGGCAACGATGATCATGCTCCATTGCAGCACAGTCAGCAGAATGCCGGCCACACCGAGCAGTGACCAGACCACCAATTGGCCACCCAGTGCCATGGGGTTTACTCCCATGGCGGCGAAGATCAGGCAACCCAGAATGAACTGGCCGATCCAGATGCACAGCAATGACGCCAGATCGAGCCCGCCGAGGCCTGGAATGATGCGGCGCATGGGTTTAAGCACCGGGTCGGTGATTTGCAGCACCGTCATCGCCAGCGGGTTGCGCACATCCGCCCGGGCGATCTGTGCCAGAAAGCGGGCAACCAGGCTGATCAGTAAAATACCAAACGCCGTTTTCAAAATGAGTACGATAAGCGGGCCCAGCATTCGGACACTCCTTTGATGAGTCTGTGTTAATCATACCCTGTGATGCAGGGTGATGCCTGTTGTTCGTGATACATTGCCATAAGCTCGTGCCGGGCGCGGGGTATGCCTTTCCGGGTGGTGCGACATATCGCTCGGCGTCAACCCATCCATGGGGCCTAGACCGCAGCATCCATGCTGCGGACTTCCCCGGAAAGGCACACCCCACACCCGACACTCAGTTAATTGCAAACTCCGAAACTTGGGGTTAGCGATTAAATTATTCAGCCAGTTCCTGCGACAACACCCGCGACCGATCCATGCAGGCCTGCATCGCACGGGCTACGACGGCGTCGATGTCGTCGCGCTCGAAGCTGAAGATAGCCTGCTCGGTGGTGCCCTTGGGTGAGCATACCTTCTTGCGCAATTGTGCCGGTGTTTCACCGGTTTGCTCAACCATGCGCGCCGCACCCATAGCCGTTTGTACAATAAGACGCTGCGCGGTGTCTGCATCGAGCCCGGCATCTTCGGCCGCTTTTTGCATGGCTTCCATAAAGCGGAAGAAGTAGGCCGGGGCACTGCCGCTGGTGGCGGTTACCGAGTGCAGGTCCTCTTCGTCTGCTACCCAGACTGCGACGCCGATGGCACTGAAGATGGCCTCAACGGCTTCGCGTTCGCTGGCCTCGACGGCTTCATTGGCATACAGGCCGGTGGCGCCGGTCATGACCAGAGAGGGGGTATTGGGCATGGTGCGGATGACGGCAAAGCCGCCGCCGAGCCAGCGATCGATGGCTTCTGCCGTGACACTGGCGGCCACACTGACGACCAGCGGTTTACTCGCCTGAAACGCGTCGCGTAGCGGTTCCAGAACCTGCTTCAGTACCTGGGGTTTCACGGCTAACACGACCGCTTCACAGCTCTCGATCAGGGCATTGTTGTCATCGGTGGCCTGCAGACCCTTGGCGGCGAAGGCGTCGCGCTTGGGCGCGTTGCGGTCGCACACCCAGATACGATCGGCCGGGTAGCCACTGGCCAGCATGCCATCAATGATGGCTCCGGCCATGTTACCGGCGCCTATGAATCCGATGATGGGCTGCTGTTGCATGGTGTCTCCTTGTCGTAACCAGGTTAAATACAGTAGCTGATCAGCGTCAGCTCTGTGCAGAGTAGTGGCGTTGCCCGAACAGGGCGCTGCCCACCCGAACGTGGGTGGCGCCGCATTCAATGGCCAGCTCAAAATCACCGCTCATACCCATCGACAGCGCTTTGCAGTCCGGATATCTGGTAATAAGGGTGTCGCGCAGTGTTTTCAATTCACTGTATTGCTGGCGCAGGGTGGACTCAGCGAGATCCACTGCGGGAATGGCCATTAAACCGGCTACGGTCAGATTTTCCAGCCCGGCCATGTCGGAGAGCAGACCCGCCACGTTGCCCGGTGCTACCCCTGCCTTGGCCGGATCGTCACTGATATTGACCTGAATGCATACTGACAACGGCTCTTTGTCGGGTGGGCGCTGCTCGCTTAAACGACGGGCAATTTTCAACCGGTCGACACTGTGCACCCAGTCAAACAGCTCCGCGACCTGGCGGGTTTTGTTGCTCTGCAGCGGGCCAATAAAGTGCCAGACCGGAGCTGGCCCCTGCCAGTGGGTGATCTTGTCGACCGCTTCCTGCACGTAGTTTTCACCCAGGTCCGTCGCGCCAGCAGCCATGGCGGCTTCCAGGTCGGCCAGAGGCCAGGTTTTACTCACGGCGACCAGGGTAATCTCTTCTGGCGGGCGGTCACTGCGGGCGCAGGCAGCGGCAATGCGGGCCTTTACTTTGGCCAGCCGGTCACTGAAAGCGGTGTTTTGGGCGGCAGTCATGGTGTCCTCGGGCTTAATCGGCGTGGTGGCGGGCACGACCAGTGTCTGTTGCTCGCAAAAAACCGACGTTCGGTTACACTGATTGCAGATCAGCCAAACAGGCGACTGTCGAGTTCGACAGCGTCATTTTGAAGGCTGAGTCTCAAAAGCCGACAGCATACCTATTTTGGCACCGTCTGAATAATGTATCTTATGGCCTGGCAGGCGCCCCGAGCGTGACCTGACCCTATGAACGATAGCGACGGCATGCCAACCCGGCCGCTGTGACAGACTGGCAGTGAGGAGTCTCATGGATATTACAGAATTACTGGCGTTCAGTGCCAAGCAGAACGCATCCGACTTGCACCTGTCATCGGGCTTGCCGCCGATGATCCGTGTCGATGGCGATATTCGCCGCATCAACCTCCCTGCTCTGTCGCACAAAGAAGTCCATTCGCTGATCTACGACATCATGAACGACAAGCAGCGCAAGGACTTCGAAGAATTCCTGGAAACCGACTTTTCCTTCGAAGTACCTGGTGTGGCCCGTTTCCGGGTGAACGCTTTCACCCAGAACCGGGGCTCCGGTGCGGTATTCCGGACCATTCCGTCCAAAGTACTGACCATGGACGACCTGGGCATGGGCCAGGTCTTCAAAGACATCGCCATGGTGCCCCGTGGCATCTGCCTCGTGACCGGTCCGACCGGCTCGGGCAAGTCGACCACCCTGGCGGCGATGATCAACTACATCAACGAAACCAAATACGAACACATCCTGACCATCGAAGACCCAATCGAATTCGTGCACGAATCCAAGAAATGCCTGGTCAACCAGCGTGAAGTGCACCGCGACACCCACGGCTTCTCGGAAGCCCTGCGCTCGGCCTTGCGCGAAGACCCGGACATCATTCTGGTCGGCGAGCTGCGCGATCTCGAAACCATTCGTCTGGCACTGACTGCGGCAGAAACCGGTCACCTGGTCTTTGGCACCCTGCACACCACCTCAGCTGCAAAAACCATCGACCGGGTGGTCGACGTGTTCCCGGCTGAAGAAAAATCCATGGTCCGATCGATGCTCTCGGAGTCGCTGCAGGCGGTCATCTCCCAGACCCTGCTGAAAAAGAACGGCGGCGGTCGGGTCGCAGCCCATGAGATCATGATCGGCACACCCGCGATCCGGAACCTCATCCGTGAAGACAAGGTGGCGCAGATGTACTCTGCCATCCAGACCGGCGCGCAGCTGGGCATGCAGACGCTCGATCAATGCCTGCAGAACATGATGCAACGCGGGCTGATCAGTCGCGAGGTTGCGCGTGAGAAAGCAAAACAGCCCGATAATTTTTAGAACCAAGCTCGAGGTTTCCAGGTGACCAGCGGCGGATGCCGGTGACGCCTCGGCGGGGGAGTCCGCAACATGGATGTTGCGGCCTAGGCTCCATGGATGGATTAACGCCGACCCCGACGAGGCGTCACCGGTAGCCGTCGCGGCCCACAGCCACCCCGACCAACCCGGTAAGTTGCCGAGCCACAACAGGATTGAGTATGGAATTTGATCGTTTATTGCGTCTGATGGTCGAAAAAGGCGCCTCTGACATGTTCATTACCGCTGGCGTACCGCCCAGTATGAAGGTGAATGGCCAGGTGGTGCACGTCACCAAAAACCCGCTCAGCCCGGAGAAGACCCGAGAGCTGGTGATGTCGGTAATGAGCGACAAACAGCGAATCGAGTTTTCCGATACTCAGGAATGCAACTTCGCGATATCGGCGCGCGGCATTGGCCGCTTCCGGGTCAGTGCCTTTCACCAGCGAAATCTGGCGGGCATGGTACTGCGACGCATCGAAACCCAGATTCCACGCCTTGAAGACCTGGGCCTGCCGGATATCATCAAAAAACTGGCCATGACCAAACGGGGCCTGGTGTTCTTTGTCGGCGCAACCGGCACGGGTAAATCGACCAGCCTGGCGGCGATGATCGGTCACCGGAATCGCAATTCGCGCGGCCACATTATTTCCATTGAAGACCCGATCGAATTTATTCACCAGCACGAAGGCAGCATCGTGACCCAGCGCGAAGTGGGGCTCGATACCGACAGCTTTGAAGTGGCCCTGAAAAACACCCTGCGTCAGGCGCCGGATGTGATCATGATCGGTGAGGTGAGGACCAAAGAAACCATGGATTACGCCATGGCGTTTGCCGAAACCGGTCACCTGTGTCTGGCAACACTGCACGCGAACAACGCCAACCAGGCGCTAGATCGCATCATGCACTTCTTCCCGTCCGACCGGCAACGCCAGTTGTGGATGGACCTGTCGCTGAACCTGAAAGGCATCGTCGCCCAGCAATTGATTCCAACGCCCGACGGTAATGGCCGCAAAGCCATTATCGAAGTGCTGGTCAACACTCCGCTGGTGTCCGACCACATCCGCAAGGGCGAGGTTCACCTGCTCAAAGATCTGATGTCCAAGTCCACAGAGCAAGGCATGCAAACCTTCGATCAGGCGTTGTTCAGAGCCTATTCACGCGGCGAAATCACCTACGAAGACGCCCTCGGCTATGCAGACTCCGCCAACGACCTGCGCCTGATGATCAAACTGGATCAGGAAACCGACCCGGGCCATCTCACCGGCCAGGCCGCCAAGCTTTCCATTCAGGGTACAGACGACTACTGATTGGTTTGCTTCGGTGGCTGACGTTTACTGTGGCTCGGGTGCCTACGGCAGCCGGCACTTGGTTGGGTGCTAACCGTTGCATCAAAAAATCAATATTTGGTATTGCCTGCGCGGGAAAGTGGCTACTTTGCATGAGTAACCGTTGTATTGTGTCTTGAGTCAGAAATTCGTGATGATTAACCGACCAAGAATCGAAGGGCTGTCGGGTGCGTCTACTGGGGGCCGTTAGACCGCATGGACTAAAACGCCGGGAGCGTTTTAGCATGAGCGAAGCGAGCCCGAAGGGTGAATCCCATGGAGGGGATTCATATCCGGTCTCCGAGCTTACAGGGAGGTATTTACAGCGTGCCCCAGTAGGCGCACCCGATGGCCCGTTTGGCGCAAAGTAAAAGGTTGGTACCGCAGGAAATAACCCTTCGAATTTCTGACTCATGACACAGGCTCGTGCCACCAAACTAATGAGTCTTAGCCAACACAGCATCCTGCATTAAACGCAGATCGCGGTAGTTGCGCAGGCCACCGTACATCATGGTCTGGAACTTTTGGGCGGTGAGTTCTGTTTTTTCTTTGTAGTCGTTGATGTCGTAATCTCGGACCACATCGGTTTCCGGAGCGCTGCCGGGTTGGCCGGTGCGCAGCACAAGGCGGGTGAGGTGGTTGCCAACTTCCTCGCGAATGGCTTTGACCAGGTCGAGACCGGCGCGGTCAGTTTCCATCACCACATCGATGATGGCCATGGCGAGTTCTTCGCCCAGCTCATGGGCGATGGCCAGTGCTTCCTGTCCACTGGAGGCCGTGTGGACAACAAGGGGGCGGTCTTCAAAGGTAAAGCGGCGCAGGGCCAGGCGGGTCACCGCGTGGACTTCGGGTTCGTCATCGACGACCAGCACTTGCCAGCCAGCATTCGGAGGTTCTTCGCCGTCTCTGGTCTTTTCGTCTAGCCAATTCATCGATGCCATTAAAGCCTCGCCTCTGCTGTGCCCCCTGACCTGAATTCCAGGCGAACAAGGGCTGCCATCCATAGTCGTTATCCCTAAAGATAGTGCTTTTTTTAAGCAATGCAAAGGTAATTTGACGATATTCGGGGTTTCTTTCTGGGGAAAATTGCGGGCTCGGTTGAGCCCGCGGAAACGGTCAGCGCTGGAAGGGGTAAATGGTGCCAACGCCGGTCAGGCGGGTTAGCTCGTCCAATGCAGTACGGCTCTCGATCAGCAGCTTGGGGTCGGCCAGGTCGGCCTGGCTCAGGCGATCGCGGTAGTGAGCGTCGACCCAGTCGTTCAGCGAGTTGAACAGCGCATCGGTGAGGATGATGCCCTGATGCATGGCTTCGTACTCGGACTGGGTCAGTGCCACGCGCAAACGCAGACAAGCCGGGCCACCGCCGTTTTGCATCGACTGTTTCAGATCGAACACTTCCACCCGGTTGATCGGGTTGCCGGGGTCGGCCATCAGGCGGTCCAGAAAGTCGGCTACCGGTCCGGTCTCGCGGCATTCGCCGGGCACTACCAGCATCATGCTGTCGTCAGCAAGGCTTAATAGCTGGCTGTTGAACAGGTAAGAACGCACGGCGTCCAGAATGGAGACTTCAGCCGTCGGAACTTTGACGGCAATGAGTTTGACGTCGCCCAGCTTGCGTTGCAGCTCGTCCAGCACCGCGTCGGTATCGGCGAAGGCTTCCTCATGATAGAAGAGCACGTTTCGGTTGCCCACGGCGATCACGTCGTTGTGGAACACACCGGCATCGATGGTCTCTGGCTTCTGCAATGCGAAAACCGCCTGATCGTCACCCAGACCATGCAACCGGGCCACGGCCTGGCTGGCTTCGAGCGTCTGACGCGCGGGAAAGCGCTGTGGGCGCGGCGCGTTCTGGTTGAAGGCTTCCTGGCCGTAAACGAACAATTCGACACCGGAACTGTCGTACTGGCCGCAGAACCGGGTGTGGTTGGCGGCACCTTCGTCGCCGAAGAAGCTGACGGCAGGCAGGGCATCGTGATGGGCGAAGTAACGTTCATCACGAAAGATTGATTTGAGCATCCGGGTGGTGGTTGGGTGCTCGATGGAACGGTGAAACTTGGCGTTCAAATTGGCCGCAGTGAAATGCACCCGGCCATCGGCCGTATCGGCGCTGGGCGATACGGTGCCGGCATTGGCGGTCCACATGCAGGAGGCAGAGCTGACCGCGCTTAAAATCGCCGGGTTCTGTTTGGCGACTTTCTCCAGCACCTGGGCGTCTGTTCCGCTGAACCCCAGTTCACGCAACGCCCAGATGGCGGGGCGCTCGTGCGGCAGCAAAATGCCCTGGCGCAAGCCGAGGTCCGACAGCGCTTTCATTTTGCGCAGCCCCTGTTTGGCGGCTTCTTTCGGGTTGGACGCCTCGCTTTCATTGCTCAGCGAGGCGATGTTGCCGTAAGACAGGCCAGCGTAGTTGTGGGTTGGCCCAACCAGGCCATCCAGGTTCATTTCAAAGGCGGTCATAGGTTCATTCCCGGCGCAGTGGTTTCGGGTTTGGTCAGGGTCGGGCTTTCCATCGAGGCGACCGGGTAGGCGCAGTAGTCTGCCGCGTAATAGGCAGAGGCGCGGTGGTTGCCGCTGGCACCTACGCCGCCGAAGGGGGCGCCGCTGCTGGCGCCGGTGATCGGCTTGTTCCAGTTGACGATGCCGGCGCGAATCTCATCGATGAATTGCTCATAACGGGCCCGGTCATTTGACAGCAGGCCAGCCGACAAGCCGTAGCGGGTGTTGTTTGCCCCGGCAATGGCGTCGTCGAAACTGTCGTAGCGGTAGATGCTCAGCAGCGGGCCGAAGTATTCTTCATCCGGCACGTCGTTGGCGTCGGTTAGATCGACGATGCCCGGTGTCAGCAAGGCCGTGCCTGCTTCATGACGCGTCATTTCCAGCAAGCTGCGTCCGCCCTTGCTGATCAGCATCTTCTGGGCCTCCAGCAAGGCATCGGCGGCGGGCAGTGATACCACGGAACCCATGTAAGGCTGGTCGTCGGCGTCCCAGTGGCCGACCTTGAGGTTGCGAGTGGCTTCGATCAAGCGGGCCAGGAAGGCATCGCCCTGTTCGCCGTTGGCGATGAAGACGCGACGTGCACAGGTGCAGCGTTGCCCGGCTGAAATGAAGGCACTGGTAATGACATGGTGCAGGGCCGCATCGGTGTCGATGTCGGTATCGACGATCAGCGGGTTGTTGCCACCCATTTCCAGCGCCAGAATTTTGCCTGGCTGGCCGCCGTACTGTTTGTGCAGGATCTCGCCGACAGTCGAGGAGCCGGTGAAAAACAGGCCGTCGATGCCGGGGTGTCCGGCCAGCGCTACACCGGTGGTTTTCGCACCCTGAACCAGGTTGATGACGCCCTTGGGCAAGCCAGCTTCGTCCCAGATCCGAACGGTTTCCTCGCCCATTTTGGGCGTCATCTCGCTGGGTTTGAATACCACGGTATTGCCCGCAAGAATGGCGGGAACAATGTGCCCATTGGGCAGGTGGCCGGGGAAGTTATACGGTCCGAATACGGCCACAACGCCGTGTGGGCGATGGCGTAATACGGCTTCGCCGTCTGGCAGTTCACTGCGAGTAACGCCCGTGCGCTCGTTGTAAGCTTTGATCGAGATTTCGATCTTGCCAACCATGGCGCCCACTTCGGTACGCGCTTCCCACAGGGGTTTTCCGGTTTCGCTGCCGATCACTCGCGCCAGTTTTTCCTGGTTGTCTTTCAGGCCTCCGGCAAACTTGCGGCAGATAGCGATGCGCTCATCCAGTGAACGGTGCTTCCACTCAGCAAAGGCGGTACGGGCGGCGTTAATCGCCTGGTCGACATCGTCGGCGCTGGCGGTATTCCCCGCCCAGACAACCGATTGATCGATCGGGTTGATGGAGTCGAGGTGATCGCCGTGGCCAGTGTGCCACTGGCCGCCAATAAAGAGTCTTGCTTCAGTCATCGGAGGGTCTCCGGGGTCTCAGCGCGACGGCGCGGACAGAATCGCCTGCAGTCACCTGCAGGTTGCTGGCCTGGGCCGTGCTTAGGTGAAGGGTGGTGCCATCGATGGCCGCGGTATTGATCAGGCTGACCCGGTAGTCGTCGAACCGGCGGTTAGATACCAGGGTTAAGCCATCTTTTCGGGTCAGGTCGGGTACAGGCGTTTCATCCTGCACGGCGACGGTATACAGCTGGCTGTCTTTAACGGCACGAACGTTGGCAACGCGGGCCGAGACGGTAGGGCCACCGTCAAAAATATCCACATAGCCGTTAAAGTCGAAACCTTCCGCTTTCAACATTGCCAGGGCAGGCTCGGTATCCGGGTGGACCTTGCCGATGGCTTCCTGGGCGTCTTTCGACAGCATGGGGACATAGATTGGGAACTTGGGCATCAGTTCGGCAATAAAGGCTTTGTTGCCAAGGCCCGTCAGGTAGTCTGCGTCGGAAAATTCCATCTGGAAGAAGTGCCGCCCCAGGCTTTCCCAAACCGGTGATTTTCCCTCTTCGTCGCTGAAACCGCGCATTTCAGCGATGATGTCCCGGCCAAACAGGTCCTGAAATTCGGCCAGGAACAGATAGCGGCTTTTGCTCAGCAACTGGCCGTTCTGGTTCTGGCGGTAATCCGGCATCAAAAACAGGGTGCAGATTTCGGAGCTGCCGGTCAGGTCGTTGCTCAGATACAGCGTTTTGGTGATCTTGTGCACGCCAATGTCTTTGGAGGCATGCACGGTCTTACCAACGTGGTAGTTGTACCAGATGTCGTCGTGCCCGATGCTGGCTTCGAGTGCGCAAATGCCGGCAATCTCATCGTTGCTGGGGTCGATCATCGCGAACAGATAAAGCCGGTCTTTTTCGGGGAGTTCTTTCTTAAACGATGCCACGGCTTTATCGAGTTTGGCCTGCATTTTCTGGCGGTTATCCGGCAGGGTGGTGACCCCCACTCCGGAGTTTTTGGCCATGGTGCACAGCGCATCGATATCAGTTGGCGCTACCGGACGAATGTACATAGTCGTATTCCTTCCTTATAGCGGCGCGTAGGCGATGGGGTCGCCTTCTTTGACGTTGAGGGCCTCGGCGACGTTTTCGGGTATGCGAATGGTCTCGCCAATGCCGTCTACCAGGGTGCCAATGGTGCAGCGGAAATCGCTCAGTGAACGATTGCTGATCAGGTATTTCAGCCCGCCGACCACATCGCTCGGCCGCGCTTTTTTGTGGCGCACCTGCTTGAGCGTGAACAGATTGTTTAGCTCGCCGGTAAGCACCGGTCCACCGTCGAACGGGTCGATAAAGACGGTTTTACTGAAACCTTCACGGTAGAACAACTGGCAGGCGCGATTAGCCGCTTCATGATTCTGGCCAATGTTGCCCTGCGCCACTTCCGGCAGCAGCGGTACATAAATCGGGTGCTGTGGAATCAGTTCCGACATAAAGGTTTTGCTTTTCACGCTGCAGTAGTAATCGGCTGTATTAAAGTCGATGCCAAAGAAGTGTCGGCCAACCGCATCCCAGAACGGGCATTCACCCTTGTCGTCGAATATGCCCTGAATCTCTATAATCACTTCGCGGTGAAACCGCTCAGGCAGACAGGCCATAAACAGCAGCCGCGCGCGTGACAGCAAATCAAATGCATCGGAGTTTTTATGGTCCGGGTCGATGGCAAATGAGCGCAACAGCGTTTTGCCGGTCAGCTCATGCGACAGAAACAAGACCGGTACCTTGGAACTGACATCGAGGTGATGCGAGGCGTGAACCACAGCATCCATCCGGTAATTAAAAAACGGATAACCGCCGCCGGCTTCGGTATCGATTCCCGATGTGCCCATCAGCTTTTGGTTGTCGGTGTCTTCCAGCACAAACAGAAACGACGCCGGGCCATCCTGGTCGATGCCACTTTTAAAGGCGTCGTCGGACTGGCCGATTTTCTCCGACAGCTTATCCCTGTCTTTTGGCAGGGTTGTCACGCGGGCATCGGTGGCATTCAGCAATCGTTCGATGCTGGTCAGGTCCACGAAGTTACTCGGGCGAACAACGAGCATGGTGCGTCCTCTCACAAAGGGCCATTAACAGGCCCCGGTCATTCAGTGTGGCCGAACACTTCGGCCTGAATATTCTACTCAGGCTTCGGAAGCCCTGGCGGGGTCCGCGCCGGCTACCGGTAATACCTCTGCGAGGTCGGCGTGAACCCATCCATGGGGCCTAGACCGCAGCATCCCTGCTGCGGACTCCCTCGCAGAGGTATCACCGGCACCCGTCGCTTGCATCGCGCAAGTGTCGAAGCTCGAGATTTAATTCAGTTCTTTAGCTAACCAGCTTTGCAACGGCATTCTCAAAACGTGCCAGGCCTTCGTCGATGTCTTCATCCGGGATGATCAGAGACGGGGTGAAGCGCAATACATTTGGCCCCGCAATCAGCATCATCAGGCCTTCATCCAAAGCGGCACCGAGAAAATCCTTGGCGCGACCGGCCCAGTCTTCGGTCAGCTCTGCGCCGAGCAACAAGCCCATGCCGCGCACTTCCTTGAAGATGTGGTACTGGTCGTTGATCTTCTGCAGGCCATCACGGAACCGTTGTGATTTGGTTTCAACGGCATCCAGTACGCCCGGTTTGGTGATTTCATTGATCACCGCCAGCGATACCGCACATGCCAGCGGGTTGCCGCCGTAAGTTGAACCGTGAGTGCCGATGCCCAGGCTTTCTGCGCACTTGTCGGTCGTCAGCATGGCGCCAATCGGGAAGCCGCCGCCGAGCGCTTTGGCGGTAGACAGAATGTCGGGTGTGACGCCGTATTTCTGGTAGGCGTAGAGTTCGCCGGTACGGCCAACACCGCTTTGTACTTCGTCGAAGATCAGCAGGGCGTTGTGCTTGTCGCACAGGGCGCGCACGCCTTCGAGGTATTCTTTCTTGCCTGGGGTAACGCCGCCCTCACCCTGAATCGGCTCGATGATGACGGCCGCCGTATTGTCGGAGATCTGGGCGGCCATGGCGTCCAGGTCGTTGTAAGGTACGTGGCTGATGCCACCCGGCGTAGGCTCAAAGCCTTCCTTGTACTTGGGCTGGCCACCGACCGATACGGTGAACAGGGTGCGGCCATGGAAGGAGCTCAGAGTGGAGATGATCTCGTTTTTCTGGGGGCCATACTTTAGGAAGGCGTGACGACGGCCCAGCTTCAGGGCGGCTTCGTTCGCTTCGGCGCCGCTGTTGCAGAAAAAGACTTTGTCGGCAAAGGTCAGCTCGGTCAGGCGTTTTGCCAGGGCAATGGCCGGTTCGTTGGTCATCACGTTGGCCAGGTGCCAGAGGTTCTGGCCCTGTGTCGTCAGTGCTTCTACCAGTGCAGGGTGGGCGTGGCCCAGGGCGTTTACGGCAATGCCGCCGGCGAAGTCGATGAATTCGCGGCCGTCCTGATCCCAGACGCGCGAGCCTTTGCCCTTGACGGGAATGATTTTGCCCGGGGCGTAGTTCGGGACCATGACGTCATCAAATTGTGCTCTGGTAATATCGCTCATCTCGATTTCCACTGGTTTGGGCTGGCGCCGTCTGTGTTGGGCGGTGCAACCGGTTATCGGGTCCGTTCTGTCTGCCGACTGTGCAGAGTCAGCGGGAACGCTATGGTGACTATCATAGAGAAAGTCGGGGCTAAAAGGTTACGGGGGTGCGACACGAGGTTATATCGTCCGAACTGCTCTGGTGCCTGTCGGACAGCCGGGTACGTCTACTGGGGGCACGCTGCAAATACCTCCCTGTAAGCTCGGAGACCGCATCCATGCGGTCTAACGGCCCCCAGTAGACGCACCCGGCTGTCCTTGGATGCTCAGTGGTTAAATAACCACGAAGTTCTGATTCTTTTTGTTGAACTGACAAGATTATTTATCAATGGACATCTTCTGATGCAGGCTTCGGTCTTCCGATGGGGTAAGACCGTACTGGTTGCGATAGGCCGTAGAAAAGTGGGCGCCGGAAGAGAAGCCGCAGCTCAGGCCTATCTCCGCAATGCTTTCCGAGCAGGAAAGCAGCTTGTTCCGGGCTTTTTCCAGCCGGATCTGCAGGTAATAGCGGCTTGGCACGGCGTTCAGGTGCTTTTTGAACAGTCGTTCCAGCTGGCGACGGCTGATTTTGACGTGAAAGGCGATGTCGTCAGTGGTCAGTGGTTCTTCAATGTTGGCATCCATCAGCTCCAGCGCTTCAGCCAGCTTGGGTTGTTCGGCGCGGGTGCGCTCGCTCAGTTGTTGCGGCACGGTGTCGGATGGAATACCGAGGCGTTCGTTGACGAAATGGCGGGAAACAGCTTCGGCGGTTTCGGCGCTGATGTTGCGGGCGATCCACATCAGTATCATGTCCAGGCTTGAGCTGCCGCCCCGGCAGGTGAGCCGGTCGCGGTCAATGCAGAATTGTTCGGAAGCCAGCAGGATGGATTTGTGTTCTTTCAACAGCTCGTCGTAGCTCAGCCAGTGCACCACGGCCCGGTAACCGTTCACCAGGCCCAGCCGGGCCAGTACGTAGGTGCCGGAGGCGAGCCCGCCCAGGGAACAGCGTGTGGGCACTGCCCGCAGAAAGTCATCCAGCCCCGGCGTGGCAGGGTGGCGCGCCGGTGAGGTGCCGGCGACGACCCAGACATCGGCGTCCGGAGCGTCGTCCAGGTTGAAATCGGTGTCCATGCGGTTGCCGAGGCTGGAAAACGTTTTATTGCCGGACAGCGCCACGGTAAAGGTGCTGAAGGCGTCTTCGCCAGTCAGTTCGTTGCACACCAGCAGAGGTTCCATGGCGGATACGTAGGCCATAGAGGAGTATCCGGGCAGTAAGATAAAACCAATGCGTTGTGTCACCTGTTACTCTCCGCGGTGGGGCGTTGTTGTATGGAAAACAAAGGTACTGATTAAACCGTCGGTCAACGATCAAAGGTGCCTTTTTTGAGGGTTTCCCCGTCGGCCAGGCACCAGTCGCCCTTGGCCATTACGCGCCGCAGCGCCAGGGTGTCTTTATCCAGCAGCAGCAGATCGGCGTCGCAGCCGGGAGCCAGTCGGCCTTTTCTGGGCAGTTTCAAGACTCGGGCCGGGTTGGCAGTAACTGCTTTCAGTGCGGTGCTGTGGTGTATGCCTTCTTCAAGTACGGCATCGCGGTATTCGTTCAGCATGGCATCCATGGCACCGACCTTCAGGCTTTCCAGTATACCTTCCTTATTGAAATGAGGCAGGCTGGCGTGTCCATCGGTACTGAAGGTCAGGCGGTCTTCATCGGCGCCCCGGTCCAGGGCGTATTTCAGGGCATGGGCGCATTTGATTTCGCCGGCGTCCAGAATCTCGGGCGTATGGCTGGCGGTGAAGTCGATGCTGCCGCCGCCTTTGATGAAGCGCAGGCCGTCTTGCAGCAGTTCGGGCGACCGATTCATGTGCGTTGGGTAGTATTGGCTGAGGGGTATGTTCGACTGGTTGGCGACATCGAACAACAACGACAGCTGTTCGCTGGCCTCGCCGACGTGAATGCTGACGATCCCTGCCTTGCCACTGAGCAAGCCGCCGACCCGGGCCTCAGCGCCAATGCGCGCCAGTTCCTGCCAGCTAGGCTGACTGCCACGGTGGTCTGCTATCGCGACTTCGCCGACACCCACAAACCGCTCGATCAGCATAATGTCTTGCTGGATGCTTCCGGTAAGCGTTCGCACCGGTACCTGGTAAGAGCCTGTGTGGCAAACCACGGTGAGGCCTTCGGCTTCGAGTCCGGCGGCCTTGGCGAGCAGGTCGGGCAGTGTTCGGGAGATGGCGTCTGTGCCCAGAACGCCGGTAACGGTGGTCACGCCCCCGCCAATCGCGTCGCTGAACGTCATGGCCGGGGTGCGGGTGTGAAAGCCGCCTTCGCCGCCGCCACCGGTGATGTGAGTGAGGGTGTCGACCAGGCCGGGCGTCAAGTATTGGCCCCGGGCGTCGATAACCTCTATATCAACGGTGCCCGACAGGTTCAGATCTGTGCCGATGGCGATGATGGAGCCAGCGGCGATCAGTACGTCCTGAATGCCCAGGTCTTCCGGTGCCAGAAGGTGGGCGCCACGGATCAAAGTCAGCATATCGAGTCGGTGTCCTGTCCTGAATGTTTTTGTAGGAATGTGTCGGGCCATCATACGTGGCTGCCGCTCTTGCACCAAGGCAAGGCAGTGCCACAGGCCGCAATGATGAAAACGAGGCGCCTGTTTTTAAAGCTATACTGAGATTCATTAATATACCCCGCGCCCTCAGGCTGGCGTGCCATTGGAGTTGAACGATGTCCCTAATTGCCAAGGCCAACCCCCGTAACTGGACGCTGTTTGTGCGCACGCAGCTGCTGGTGGGCGTGTTGGTCATATTGTTGCTGCTCGGTTTTGCCTTTGTGATGGCCGGTGTTCAGGATCTGGTGGCGCAAAGCGAGAGCCAGGCCGACCTGGTAGACGAACAGCGCACCACGCTCACCCGCCAAAGTGAGGTATTGCAGCAGCAAAAACGCCAGCTTGAACAACAACAGGTAGCACTGGCAGACCAGTTGCAAGCGGTACAGGTGCAGCAGCAAACGGCGGTTGCGCTGGAACGCTACCCGGCCTTCTTGTTCTGGCGCCTGGCTTCTACGGCCTCGCTGTCTTCCACCGATATTGGCGAAGGTGACCGGGCTGAGGTGCAACTGCGCGACGCGGTGCAGGCCCTGGGGGAGCTGGATGAGGAGCTGGCCGAGGCCATTGATGTGTTCCTGCTCGATCTGGATGACTTCAACAGCAACATTGAGCGCGCGCTGGAAGCCTTCGAACAGGGTAATGCCGAGCAAGGCCAACGCATTGTGCAGAGCACCCAGAGTAACTTCATTTCAATGAACACCATGATGGAAGTGGTGGCCATGCTCTCATCTGAAGCGGTGGTCGCGGCCAACAGCAGCGTGACCGATGCACTGAGCAGCCTGGAAACGTCTGTGTTGGATGTTGAACGCGCAGCGGCCGGAGTGGCCGACGGCAGTGAAACCCTGATAGCGGGTATTGAAACCATGGTCGATCGGGGCCGTTCCACCCAGCGTCAGGGGTGGCTGACGGCGGCGGTGGTGAGCGTGCTGTTTATTGTGGTCGGCTTTATTCTATCCCGCTCGGTCAGCCAGCCCGTGCTGCAACTCGAAAAAGCCATTAAACGCATTGATGAAACCGCCGACTTGACCCAGCGAGTGCACCTGAAGCGCCGCGACGAGGTGGGCCGCATTGCCAAGAGTTTCAACAACATGCTGACCAGCTTCAGCAGCATTGTTCAGGATGTGCGCAGCAGCGCCGAGTCAATGGCTGAAAAAGTCTCGGAGAATTCACAGGCCAATGAATCCATCCGTCAGATACTCGACCGTTTGAATACCGAGGTAGATCTGGTCGCCGCCGCCATCAACGAGCTGTCAGCCACCGTGCGCGGCATTAATGAACACACCACGGAAGCGGCCAACCGTGCCATGGATGTAGAAGCTGCCTGCCGCAACAGCAGCGACCAAGCCGTCGCCAGCGGCGAGCAGGTAACGGCCCTGGAGCAGGAGATTCGCACCGCCTCCGGCAACCTGAACGCCCTGGCCGACCGCACCAAAGACATTCACGCCATGGTCGATGTGATTCATGGCGTTTCCGAGCAAACCAACCTGCTGGCCCTTAACGCTGCCATTGAGGCTGCGCGCGCTGGCGAGCAGGGTCGGGGCTTTGCCGTCGTGGCCGATGAAGTACGTACTTTGGCGCAAAAAACCGAGCAATCTTCCGAAGAGATTAAAACGATGGTGGCGCACTTTTCCAACGAAGTGAACACCACCGTGGCGGCCATGCAACGTGCCGTGGAATCCGCCGCCTCGGCCGGTACGCTCAGTGCCAGCGCCGGCGAGGCGATGCGTTCAGTGGTAACGGTAGTGGGCGACATTCGCGCCACCAACGAACACATTTCCCAGGCGACGCAGGAACAGGCTGAAGCAACCGACTCCATCGACAACAGCGTAACGAGCATTGCAACCCTGATTGCTCAGGTAGCGGAACAGGCCCAGCAAACCGTCGCTGGTGTGCGCACCATGGCCGAAGACGCCGAGCGCCTGCGCGAACAGGCCGATCGTTTCAAAGTTTGATAGGTGTAGGGGGTGTCAGCCAGCCTTGACCAAAGCCCGCATATCCGGCGCGTGGGCGCGGTCTGAAAAGACCCCGTTCACGCCCTTATCCAGCAGGCGCTGGAAGGTAATAGGGTCGTTCACTGTGTAGCAATACAGGGGGTACTGAGCCCGAATCTCCGCTGCCAGTTCAGCCGTGAGTGTTTCGAAATCGGTATGAATGCTGTAGGGCGTAAAGTCAGCCAGGCTTTCGGCCCATTGCTCCGTTACCCCTTCATACAAAGCGCCCAGCGCCCAGTTTGGCTTCTGCTGTGCAACCCGGGCAAGCGCGGTATGATCGAAACTGGAAATAACCAGCCGCTCTCCATTGTGCAACGCATCCAACCCTCGGGTTGCAACCACCGCATCGACCAACGGCGCCACTGGCAAATCCGGGTTTACTTTAATTTCCAGGTTAAGCCCCAGCCCCAGGGTCTTCACCAGATCCAGCGCTTCTTCCAGAAACAATAAAGGTTCACCGGCAAACACGGGCGAAAACCAGGTGCCCGCATCCACCTTCATCAGTGCCTCCCGGTCCATATTACTGATCCGCTCCGCCCGACCGCCAAACCGTTCAAGGGTCTCATCGTGCATCATCACCAGGCTGCCATCCCCGGCCTGGGTAACATCCAGCTCCACCCACTTGATGCCAAGCGACTTGCAGCGTTTCAGGCCAATGGCTGTATTCTCGGGGGCTTCACTCGCAACGCCCCGGTGACCTATTAGAGCTGGCATTAGATATGGCATGACGTGGGCCCTCGTGGCGGAAAGTTGATTGGGGGCTATTTTCCTCTTCTGGTAGGATGGTGCAAGAGTGAGTTGCTCAGGGGCTCACCAACAACGCTCTCTTTTCTTTAATGTGAGTATAGACTCTGAGGGCCAGATAAGATTTGAACTCGTGGAAACATCATCAGCAATGCAATCGATAATGCATACTCACCGTACGCAACAGGCAGACAGAATTATCATCATTCTATAGGAATGGTGGGTTTTTGATGCGTTCGTGATTGATCAAACCCGCCCAAGAGGCGGGTTTTTTGTGTCTGCCTCATGGGTTTAGTCTCATTTAATGGAGGTAGAATGAAGAAGATAGCCGTTTTCGGTAAACCGGGTAGTGGTAAGTCCATCTTAAGCAAGCGTCTGGCACTCGCTACAGGAGTTGCGTTGTATCCATTGGATTCAATTCTATATGAAAGCAATGGAAGCCTGGTCGATCGGCAAGTTTACGAAGACAAACATGAATCGATACTGACGTCAGAGCACTGGCTCATTGATGGCTTTGGACCCATCGAGTCATTCTATCGTCGGTTGCACATGGCGGATACATTGGTCTACATCGATTTGCCCTATTTTGTCAGCTATTGGCTGGTGACAAAGCGTTGTTTGAAAGGCTTGGTTGTAAGACCGGAAGGCTGGCCTGAAGGGAGTTCAGTGTTAAAGGGAACCCTGGAAAGCTATAGAGTATTAACACAATGCCCAAGGTTCTGGAATGATGGGTTTGTCAGCAAGCTGGAAGGTATGTCGGTAGTTAAATCGCTGTATGTTATTCGGTCCGTTTCTGAGCTGAATCGTTTTGTTGAACAGCATGTCGAGTCTGTTTAACAGACACAGGGTTGGAGATTATAGTGATCGAGTGTTATTGATCTCGCATTATTGACACTGGAGGCTGACTGGAGCAATAGGCTCCCTGGTCAGCTCCCACTCAATGCCTGGACGATGCAGGCGGTACTGTGACCGCTTGGTTTTTCAGTTGTAGGATGTACCGGTAGAGATGGTGAGTCATTTTATCCGTTGCCATAAAGCTCAGCCAAAGCACACCGAGTAGGTCGGGGGAGAGTTGTTACTCAAGCACGGCCAGATTAACGTGCGTTTTAACAGCCGTTCCGGGTTTGCCCCTGAGTGTTCCCTTTGTGTGCTGAAGGCTCCCACCCGAGGTAAAGACGGCAAGGGTGGGAGTACAGATGGTGGTTCCTAGTTCAGAGTTCTTTCTCGACAACGGTTTGGATGTTGTGAGCCCGATCGTCGATCTGGTCTACGTTGAAGATCGGTGAGTGATTTAACGTCAAAACGCCGTTTTTGAACGTAGCAAAACGATCAGAGTTGTGGTTATCGCTGTAATTCTGGATAACGACTTTTTTGAGCCCTTCCTGAACGGCTTCCTGTGCAAAATCTTCCGAGCACATTTCCTTCAGCGCTTTGATCAAAGGGTGAAAGTAAACCTTGGGCCAGGTTTCATCAAAAAGGTGTGAGTACTTTTCAACTTGTAATGTTTCCCAGTTCACTTCAACGTCTACTTCGAAGCCCGCTTCCTTGTCGATCTGCTTTTTCAGAGATTCGAAACGGTTGTTCTGAAACTCACGCGCGGCTTTCTTTTCTGCTAAACCCATTACTTGCTCCTTCTTAACGTCACCTGGTTATTGGCCAGGTATAAAAAACGGCCTTTCTCAACCATTGAGGAAGCGCCGAACTTAAAGAACCCGTTCAAACAAGACTTTCAGTTTATCGGCGAGTTGTGCCTGTGTGCCCGAACTGGCCCGGTAATCGTATTGGACCCGAAGGGCTGATTCCGCTCTTTTTATGGAGATCAACTGCGCTTCGTTATTCACGATGTGGATAGTACTGAGGGTGGCGACCATCTGAAGACCAAACTCGTCCTGACTGGTTTTGGCAATGAGGTCGATTAGTTTGTCGACCATGTTCTTGACCCGGGTCTCGGAAGCCTCGTCTTCGATGTCTGCCTGATCGAGAGAAAGCTCAAGTGTTAACCCATAGTTTGTCTTGAGCATGGTCTGCTGTGTAAGCAAATAGTCGTCAAAATCAAAGCCATAGGGTGCACTTGAGGTAGTCTGACTGGAGGGTTTGGCGCTGGTAAGGTGTTCCAGATGTGCTTCTGCCTGATGCAGCATAAATGACACGATATCGTTCAGCGCAAGTACGCTGAGGGAAATATCTTTGCCCCTCTTGCCATCGGACTGCAGGCCGATCAGGCCTCGTTCTGCCGACACGGATAAGACGGTGCCCGTATGCGAATGACCAAACTTGTCGTAAAGGGTAACGACGACGTTGTCGGAGGTCGGGAGCAGTTTTTCGATCAACTGCCGGGGTGGTGAAAGAATAAGGGATTTCAACACTGTCTGGGTCCATCCAGGGTGAGTTGCATTTGTCAGTATGTCGCTGTCAGCCGTCCGCTGAATTTCTTCCGGCACTAAAAGTCTGTTGCTATTACGCAAGCGCAACACACAAACGGCACGGGCGAAATCAGTGAATAACAGCGGATGCTGTTTGGTCGGTAACGGGTGGCGAATACGTCCTTGGCGGTTTTTTCCATCAGCATTGCGACGAATGTCGCATGCTGTCAATTGAGATCGAAGATATCAGCAGAATTTTTTTCGTACAAACCGGTGTGATTGAATTTGTGATCGAGTAGACAAATGTTCAATTGATGGCGTTTGATGATCCTGTATATAAACCATGACATCAATGAGCACATTCGGCGCGACGTGGTCATTGTTTGAACTGGAATGTTTTATTGGTTTTCGATGTCAGTACATGGTCTCGCCATTGGCCATTGATGAACAAATAGTCTTTGGCAAACCCTTCCCGTTCGAACCCGAGCTTTTCGAGTATTCGGCCGCTTGCGGTGTTCCAGGGTTGGTAGTTGGCCATTATCCGGTGCAGGCGCAACCGATTGAAGGCGTGTCGTACCACCGCATCGACGGCTTCTGTCATTAAGCCCTGGCCAGTGTGATGCTCCGCTATCTTGTAGCCCAGATGCGCGGCCTGGAACACACCGCGCACCAGATTGCTCAGGCTGACATCCAGAATCAGCTCGCCTTCGAGCAAGCCATAGAACCGGTAGGACCGATCGTTTTTCCAGAGCGTGGTTTCCGCTTTCAGGCGTTGCCGGCAGATACGGAGAGACTCTGGCAATGTGCCGCCTGCTTGGGCAAAATGGTCAGCGTTTTGTAAGTGAAAGTCGAGCAGTACCGGGGCTTTGATGACCTCGGGGCTTACCAGAACGAGGCGCTCTGTGGTTAACATGGCGCTGCCTCGTGTGTTGAGCCGGTTTTGGATTCGGGTGTTTGGATGTCACGGTAAGTCACGTCGGCACTCATTCTCTTGTTAACCTGGATCGGGGCCTGTTGTCATGCCATGAGCGCCCCGGTTAAAACGTTCATGATCATTCATTGCCAAAGAAAGCGAGTCAAGAGCCCATGTGGAATACACCCGATTTATGTGATGACAACCCCGATGACGTACTTGTCCTCGAACCGCTGTTTCAAAACTTTGGTGGCAAACCGGCGTTTTTTGGCCAGGTGGTGACGGTCAAGTGCTTTGAAGATAACTCCCGCGTTAAAGAGCTGGCCGGTACCGATGGCGATGGCAAGGTGATGGTGGTCGATGGGGGTGCGTCGTTGGCCAAAGCCCTGATCGGTGACCAGATTGCGCTCGATGCCGTTAATCACGGCTGGCAGGGCGTCGTCATCAACGGCTGCGCACGCGACATTCACGAACTGCAGCGCATGCCCATTGGTGTGCGGGCCCTGGCCAGCATTCCGGTGAAGACCGAAAAGAAAGGTCTGGGCGATGTCGATGTACCGGTCACCTTTGCGGGTCAGACGATCGAGCCGGGAATGTACCTCTATGCCGATGAAACCGGCATCGTGGTCAGCAAAAGGCAGCTGTTCTGATGATTGTCTGGCACCTGGAAATGCGCTCGCCCGAGGCAGTGACCGGCAAGCGTTTGGAACACGCGGATACCGTGCTGGCTGAAGCTGAAATTCGCCAGGCGGCGTTTAACCGGTTTTTGTACCAGCTGGTCGGCGAAGACTGGGACTGGACCCAAAAGAACAGCTGGTCGCTCGAGCAGTGGCAAGCCCAGGTTGAACGCCCGGAAGTCCGCACCTGGGTGCTCTACCTGAAGGGCAGCCCGGCGGGCTATGTAGAGATGGTGCGTCAGCCACTGATCGACGGCGAGGGCCACCAGATCGAGATAGAGAACTTTGGTCTGTCGCGACCCTTCATCGGCCAGGGTCTGGGCAGTGGCTTTCTGACCGAGGCACTGCACCTGGCCTGGGCGTTCGCTGATGAACGGGGCAATCTGCCAAAACGAGTCTGGCTACATACTTGCTCGGGTGATCACCCCAATGCGCGCGCCAATTACGAAGCGCGCGGGTTTCAGTTGTTTAAGACGGTTGATGAAGGCTAGGGTGCTTCCCGCCTTGCCATTTGCTGCTGCAACCAGAGCCCCGCGATGATCAGGCCGAGGCCGCCGAACGTCATCAATTGCAGGGGTTCGCCAAGCACGAAGTGGATCAGGAACAGGCTGATAAAGGGTGAGAGGAAGATCAGCGTGCCGATGCGGCTGGCGTTGTTGGTGTAGTGCATCGCCAATTGCCAGAAAACAAAGGTGACGCCCATTTCAAACACGCCCACATAGGCTAGGGCCGCCCAGGGTTGCCAGCTGTTCATGGCGGGGAAGCCGTCGGTAGCCAGCATCCAGATCAGGAGTAATGGCAGGGCGTAGCTGAAGTTCTGGAACAGGCCAATGATCGGCGGTCGGGGGTCGCGTGCGTTCAGTAGCCAGTAGCCGGCCCAGAGCAGGGTGGAAAACAACGCCAGAAAAAGCCCGAAACCATCGAGTGTGCCCGAGATGTTTTTGCCAGCCAGCGAGATGAACACCACACCGGAATAACCCAGCAACATGCCGATCAGATCCCAGCGGGTCAGTTTATGACCGAGAAAGGGGACAGAGAGCAGCCCAAGGGTGATCGCCCAGGTGTAGTTCACCGGTTGGGCGACCTGAGCAGGCAGGCGGTCGTAGGCTTCGAACAGAACGGCGTAATAGAGTACCGGGTTGACCAGCCCGAGCCGAAAGGCCGCATTGCGATCAGACCAGAACCGCTGCAGGGCCTGGCGCAGTTCACCCCGAACCCGCAACGTAGCCGCCAGAGCGATCACCGAAAACACTGAAGCGCCGAACATTAGCTGACTGACGGTGACAAACCCCAGAGCAACTTTGAATGCCGTGGCGACAGTTGACCAGAGCAGTACAGCAGCGAGTGCATAACACAGCGCCCGGGTTTCAGATGACATCACTTGCTCGCCAGTAGCCTAAAATGAGCGGGCTAGGCTAGCGACTGGTGCTGGGTGAGTAAAGCTTAAAACTGCAACTCCACATACCAGCCGCCGGAGAGGCTGTCGAACTGGGTGACATCGTCGCGCAATTTCCAGGTCAGCATCCAGCCCAGGTTGAGGCCTTCGTTGTTGGTTTTCAGGTTTACGGACGCCTGGAAGTAATCTTCCGCTTCGTAGCTGCGGGACGTGCAGGCGGCACAGCCCGGGTCGAGATTGGCGGTTGAGTAGGGCTGGGCATCAACGTAGTGAAGCATGTTTTCCAGTGTGACTGAGCGGTTGTCGAACACGCGATAACCAATGCCGACGCCGCGAATGTCGTAACGGTCGCCGGCGTTATGAACGTTACCGCGTGAATCGGCGATGCCGGCTCGTTCATCGCCCCAGAAGGCCGAGACACCAATGCGGTTATCGACCCAAAGTCCCACGCCCCAGCGGCGAGCGCTGAGTGCCAGTTCATCTTCACTGGCGCTGTCGTTGCCATCCCAAACGTAGAACAGAGTAACGTCCAGGTTATCCATTGGGCCAGGCTTGGCTGGCTTGGCGCGGGTCAGTTCACCTTGGGTGCCTGTGGGTTCAGGGGCTGGTGTCGAGTCAGTGTCTTGCTGCTCGGGGGCGACCCGAATGAAGTAGAAGGTGCCGTCCATGGTCAGCGTCAGGTCCGACTGGTCGTAGTCGAATGTCTGGCTGCCTTCGAACCCGTCTGATTCCAGTGCCAATTCGTCGTCTGACAAGCCTTCACGCTGTAACAGCCGGTTCAGCAGCGCCTCACCAGCCTCGGTTTCAATCTGCTCGCGGCACGCTTCACCTCGACGGCTGGCCCGGCAATCGGCCTGGTACCGGCCTTCTATGGATTCCAGACCACCCAAACGCAACGGGTCTTCACGGATGCTGTCTGGCTGGGGCTGCTCTGCTGTTAGCGCCTGGCGTTCAAGCCAGAAGGTCTCGACCTGACATTCAAAACGCTCGTCTTCTGTGGTGCCTAGCCGTTCATCGGTACGGCTGACCAGCTCCAGACGGTCTGTGTCGCCAGTGCCCAGTTGTGCCCGGGCATCATCTTCAGCCTGTTCAAATGCAAGGCGGCAGGCGGCGGATTGGGTGTCGGCAAAGGCCGTGCTGATAACACTGACCGGTTCGGGCCGGGTCTCGCTCCAGGCCCAGGGGGTCATGGCCAGCATTAAAACGAAAGCGGTGGCGCGCATGTCGGTGTCTCCTTGTCGCCCGGCGGCAAGAAAGGTGAGGGCCGGGTGCTGTGTCAATAGGGCTATTATCAGGCAGGCGAATAGCCGGTGCGAGTGCAACTGGTCACCTTTTTGCCTTTTTAACCTTGGCGTTCATCTTGAGTTCATCGCTTTCAAATGGTCCGGATTTCCAAACCAGGCTCTCAGCCTGTTAAATTGTCGACTTCGACTCAAGTAGGAACCGAGCATGACCGATATGATTGTTGGTTTGTCAGACTTGCCCGTCATACCGCCCCTGGTAGAAGGGTATGAACTGACGCCAGCCAAAACCTGGGACAGAGAGGTGATAGTCGACTGGGTGCGCGACCATTTTGGCACGCTCTGGTCGAGCGAGGTGGCCAATGGGCTGGGTCACCACCCGTGCCGGGTACTGATTGCCCGGCGCGGCACCGAGATTCTGGGGTTTGCCTGTTTCGATGTGACCTTTCCCGGCTTTTTCGGGCCAACCGGCGTGGCCGAATCGGCCCGCGGCCTGGGGCTGGGCAAGGCCTTGTTGCTCGATGCACTGCATCGGCTGAGGGCTCGGGGGTATGTGTATGCGTTCATTGGTGACCCGGGGCCTATAGAGTTCTATCAGCGCACCGTGGGCGCAGTGGCTTTGCCCGAATCACTGACCAGTGGTTACAGCACCCCGCTCAAGGGCCAGTAACCAGGCCTTGCGGTCCAACCCACCCGCATAACCCGTCAACTGACCGCTTTTCCCGATCACCCTGTGGCAAGGCACCACAATGGAGATCGGGTTGGCCCCATTGGCTGCGCCAACAGCCCGCACCGCGCTCGGGCGCTGGATCACCCGGGCTTGCTCGGCGTAATAGCGTGTCTCGCCATAGGGTATCTGCACCAGGGCCTGCCAGCAGGCTTGCTGGAATTCGGTACCCGATGGGGCCAGCGGCAAATCAAATGCCTGTCGCTGGCCTTCGAAATAATCAGTCAACTGCTGCCGGGCCAAACGAGTTACGTCGTTCTCTGCATGAGCTGAAGCGTTAGCTTCGTCGACAAAATCGATGCGCGTAATCGCCTCGTCATTGGCGAGTATGCGCACCGTGCCGATCGGGGTAGGCAATACACTCTGATAAACCGGTTTCATAGCAGATTCCACATATAAAAGGTCAGATAACTTTGCCAGGGTGAGGCATCGGCGGGTTGCCAGGCACCCTTCGCCTGTCCCAGGGCTTTCTTCACCCCGAGATCAGACCCAAGCCAGACATCGCTGTCGCCCAACCCGCGCATGCGGGCGTAATTCACCGTCCAGGGGCCGATGCCGCTGAGCGCCAGCCAATGCTCCGGGTCTGCGGCCTGGTCGGGCTCGTTGTCGAAGAAGCGGGCGAAATCGATCAGCGTCTGGCGCCGGCGTCCGGGTATTTTCAGGCTGGCCAGATCACTGTTAGCCAGCGCCGCCGGGGTGGGAAACAGGCGATGCTCATCGTCCGCTCCGCTCAACACTTCCCCTTGCTCAGCCACAAGCTGGCGCACCAGGTTGCGCGCTGCCGCCACACTGATTTGCTGCCCGAGAATGGCACGAATACCGGCTTCGAACGCATCCCAGGTACCCGGCAACCGTAAGCCCGGCCGTTCCGGCCCAACTTCTGCCTGAATCGGCGCCAGATGAGCGTCGATGGTGCTGCTGTCGGCATCGAGATCCAGCAGCCGGCGGATGGTCCGCACCACCGGCAGTAAGGGTACGGCTTGACTGAACTGAAGCGAAACATCAAACCCGAATCGCTCAGGCCGGTGCCAGGCCGTAAAGCAGCCGGAAGCACCATTGGCCAGGCGAAAGGTGCGACCGTAGTGGTCATCGCCACACCATTCCAGGGTGTCAATTAACCGGGTCTGCAGGAAATCGCGTAACGCCGCCCAGTCGTAAGGGGGGCGGTAACTCAACAACAACCGGATACCCGGCTCCTGAATTCGTTTGCCCGTTGGACGTCGCAACGAACGCGGCGTCATTTGAAGCACGCTGGCAAAGCAGTCATTGAAACGGCGTACGCTGTTGAACCCGGAGGCCAGTGCCACGTCAGTGATCGGCATATCGGTCTGTTGCAGCAGACTCTTGGCGAACAGCACTTGCTGGTAAAGCCCATATTGTTTCGGGCTGGTGCCGACAGAACGCTGAAACAACTGGCCCAGATAACGACTGGTAATGCCCAGCCGATCCGCAAGGTCAGTGACGCTGCCAGTTATCAGGGTCCCGCCATCAATCAATCGCAGCGCCCGCTCTAGCGTAGTATCTGTACCTTTCCAGGCCGAGGACGCTGGTGCACTGTCTGGCCTGCAACGCAGGCAGGGACGAAAGCCGGCGTTAGCGGCCGCAATGGCCGTTTCAAAATAGCAGACGTTCTGCTCTTTTGGCGCTGGTGCCGGGCATATTGGTCGGCAGTAGATGCCGGTGGTTTTAACCGCCACAAAAAACCGGCCATCGAATCGGTGGTCGCGTGCGAGTCGGGCTTGTTGGTAGTGGCAGTGGGTCACAATATTGTCCTCAGTTCACGAGGATCAGTGTAACCCGAAAAGTATGAAAAACTGGCCGGAAACGGAACTGAATGTGAGTGAGGGGAGAATTGGACTGATTCCGTGTCCGCTTTGCACTGTATGGTGAGAAACTAGGGATAATTGTTTATACGTGAATTTCTAACTCAGTTAACGAACCTCAGGCTTCACTCGTAAACCGCAAGTCCGCCAGTTTTACATGGGTTTTGGGGTAGGCGATGCAGGGGAGAATCCAGCCGTCGGCTTGCAGGCCGGAGTTTAAACCGTAGGGGTGGCGGCCGCGGTAATCGATGGCGCCGGAGGTCAGGCGGCAGCGGCAAATGCCACAGGCTCCATTGTCGCAGGCTTTGCGCAGGGTGATGCCCTGGTTATCGAGGTTTTGATGCAGGGTGAGGTTGGGGTCACCCTGAATATAGCCGACGGGGGCCTGTTGCCATTGTATGGAGACGGTCGTCATTGCTGTCGCTCTGCTCCTTAAGTGGCTTGGTAAAAAAGATGGTTTATGGCTTAACGCCGGGCAGCACTCGCTTCAGGCCTTCGATTTGAATTTCCAGTAGGTGCTCCAGAATATGTGCCTGGGATTCCGGGTTCTGGCTGGAGAATTCCTGGGGCCAGTTGCCGCAATAGGTCACAGCATCGACCACGCCGGTTTTCAGCAGCAGGGTAATACCGTGAACCATCGACCAGGCGCTGAAGCAGGCCACTGATTTTTGATAATCGTTCAGCTCAATACCATCGACTTGTAACATGTCGGCAACGATATCCTGAAGCATTCTCTCGCCACAGGCGGCCGCATGAGCCAGGGCGTCCGTCAGGTACTTCTGTTCTGGCGTCCAGAAGAAAATCAGGTTGAAAATGCCAGGATGCTCGACCGCAAAGGCCATGTAGGCGCGGCCGAGGCAGCGTACCTTGTCTTCCGCCGATGCCTCTTTAAAGGCTTCCAGATGTTCGGCTAAAAACGCATCGAACCGGCGGAAGCCTTCAGTCTTCATTTCAACCATCAGTGCCATCTTGTCGGCAAAATGATTGTAGGCCGCCGTTGGCGTTACCCCGACCTCCTTGGCCAGAGCGCGCAAGCTCAGGTCTTCCAGCTGCCCGGTTTCAAGTGACCGGAAACCGGCATCCATTAATGCGACCCGCAAATTGCCGTGGTGGTAGCTGGATTTCTTTTGACGACTCATGTGGATACTCAAAACCGAAACACCGGCCAGTCTACCAGAATGAAGCCGGTGTTTCGCCCGTTATGAGTCTGCAGCAACACTCTCTAAAACCCATACCGCAGATTGAAGATCGCCGCGTCCTGATTGCGCACGCCGTAGAGGGCCTGGTCTGACCCATCAGCGAGGTAGTCAACCGCGCTCAGGCCGACCGAGAGCGGGTCGCTGACTTGCCAGTCGGCGGCGAGCCGCACAACCTGCCCAGCATCACCGGGCAAATTCACGCCCTGAGCGGTCAGTTCCAACCGGTCATTCCAGGTGGTGTAACGGGCGCGTGCCGATTGCGACAGCCGTATTTCGTCATCGGCGATGTCGTCTGGCGGGTCCAGCAACAGTTGACTGCCGACTTCCAGTGTCAGCGTCAGGTTGCGGAAACCGCTGTAATCGGCCCCGATCATGGCGCGCCATTCATCGGACTCGACCCAGGGTTCCAGCGCATTGTCCGTCGCGTGCTGCACCCCCTGATGCCAGGCTTGCTCGGTTTTCAGCAGCCAGGAACCCCGGGCGAGCTGGGCACTCAGGCCCAGCACCCGGCGTCGTTCCGGCTGAAAGGTGGCGGCTTCGGGAATAGCACCGCTGTAGCTGACGTCGCTCAGTGTGGCTTCGAAGGCATTCACATCGGCTGCCAGCCAGGTCAGGTCGAGCCCGGGCCAGCGCTGTTGCCAGCGCACGGCAACGCCCAGTGGGTTCTCAGCTTCTTTGTCTCTGATTTCAATACCGCTGGCACGCAGGCCAGCGCGTTGATCGAAGTCGTCAAAGGGGGCCGGAGTCAGGTCGGTTTCAGCCCAGCCCAGCACCGCCACATCCAGTTTGCCCGCCCAGTTCAGGCTGAGGGCAGGCACCGGCAGGCGGGTCTGTTCCAGATCCTGCTGGCCAGGCCAGCGCTGGTCGCGCCGGGCCAGCACATCGGTGACGATCAGCGATTCCGCCTGGCCCCAGGCCAGTGTCTGGTACCCGGCCTTCAGCCACCAATTGCCGTCTTGCCAGCCAAGGTAACTATCGGCCCATTGGGCCTGCCAGCGGCGTTCTTCTGCCTGGGCGTCGGTGAAATTGTGGGTCTCCCAGGCATCCGCTTCGCTCACGTCTGGCAATGCATCGTAAGTGAGAGACCCGGCGAGCCGAACGGACCAAGCTTCTTGGCTGGCGCTCATCTGGCCGTAAAGCTGGGTCTCAAGGCGAGTCAGCGCGGCCTTGTCCCGGCTTGGGCCGGGCTCGGGTGCCCGGTAGCCATAGGCGGCTTTTTGTTGAACCCAGCCGAGCCATTGCACCGGGCTTTGTGAGACCGGTTCGGCGGCCGTAGCCTGGGTGTCGAGTGCGCCAAAAAAGTCATCCTCGGCCAGCACCAGGCCCGGCATGACCAGTGCCAAACCTAACGCCGCCTTGGGAAAGGGGAGTGCGGCCATCAGTTCAGCCCCCGTTGCATCGCCTGGGTGGTGAACAGACCAGGATCGGTATGCTCGTTGTATTCAACCCGGTTGATCTGAAACACGCTGCCGTGTTCGCGCTCGCCGTTGCGGGTGGTGATCATCTGAATGCGATGCGCCGTCCAGATACCGTCGACTTCTTCGATTTCCCGGGCGCTGAAATATTTCACCCGGCCACCGCGCTCAACCCAGATCTGCCCCTGAACCTGCATGAAATTATCTTTACGGATCCACAAGTGAGAACGTTCATAGCCTGTCTCGTTGGAGACCTGTTCAGCGAATTCGGGCTTGGGACGTGACTCGATCTTCCAGACCGGGTGGCCGTCGACGCTCTCGTCGTCACTGAGCAGCTCATAGTCGTACCACTCAAGCGTGGTGCCGTTGAGATCCGAATAGCTGAAGTCGCTGCCCATGAAGGAGTTTGAGCGATCACCGGCGGCGACCCGGCGCACCTGTTTCAGCGCTGGCAAATACAGCCAGGCTTCGTCTTCCTGATTGTCATGGTCGTAACTCAGGTACGACGTTCCGGCGACGTCGGTTGGTGCCAGAAAATAGGTGACTGCCCTGGTAACGCCTTCTTCTTCAAGCGAGTACAACCTCAGGTCGCGCACCCGCTCGCGATTGTTGCGATCGATCAGAATCAGGTTGGCGTCCGAGACGGACGAGTCGCCGGTGTAACGGTCATCGACGCGCTCCATGATTTCGCGGGCGCTCAGGGTTTCCGCCTGGGCAACGTTTAGTAAGGCGGCCAGTGACAGCGACGTGATCGTTAGAAATTTATAGACAGACATTACAGTGTTCCTCCGGTGGATGAGGTTGACAGAGAGGCCGTTGGGTTGGGTTCAACGACCTTGCGGCCGTCGATCAGATGCAGCAATGCGGGCAGGAAAATCAGATCACCCAGCAGGGCAAGCGCCATAATGCTGGCCGCAAACAACCCGGTGTAGATGTAGGGAATAAAGGAGCCGAACAGCATCATGCTGAAGCCGAGGACCAGGACGATAGAGGTGAAAATCACCGCTCGGCCGGCCTGGTCGCTGGCAGCGGTAATGGCTTGCGATGCCGTCATGCCACGTGCACGGGCACGCAGATAGCGGTTCATCATGTGAATGGCATCATCGACCGCGATACCCATGGTCATTGCACCGACCACCATAGTGCCGAGGTTCAGTGGAATGCCGAGAATCACCAACAGGGCACCGGTCATCAGGATCGGAACAATGCTCGGTACCAGCGCGATCAGGCCATATTTCAGCGAGCGGAACAGCACCATAAAGCTGACGGCCATGATGCCCAGCGCGACCAGAAACGACTGGAACATGCCCTGGTTAATGTATTCATCCTGAGCGTTATACATCACCATGCTACCGCTTATTTCAGTGGTCAGTGTCGGGTACTCGTCGCGCAGTTCCTGTTTCAAACGGTCGAGAAAGGCGGAGGTGTCACTGGCGGCCATGTTGCGAATCGGCACCGACATGCGCAGCCAGCGCTCGTCGAAATCCTTCGCGTCGGTCAGGTCTTCATCGCTGCCGCTGTTGTCGTACAACAACAGAAACTGAGCCGCCATTTCGCGGGAGTCGGGCAGGCGTGAATAGGCCGGGTCGTCGAAATTCAACGACTGATTTATGCGCTTGTGAAAATCGATCAGGGAGTTGATTTCACCGGTTTCCGGCTGGGTTTCCAGCCAGCTTTGCAGGCGGTCCACTTCGCTCAGAAAGGTCGGGTTGTGAATGCCCCGTACCTCGCCACTGTCGATCATCAAATCAACGTTTTGAATACCGTTGTACTGTTCATCGAAGTAATTCAGGTCTGCCCGGGTTGGGTTGGATTCCTTGAAATAGGTGATGAAATTCGAATCGACCTGAATGCGCGGAATCAGAGCCAAACTGATGGCCAGTAAGGTGGCACCGAGCAGTGTCAGCAGATGACGGTTGCGATACGTAAAGCCGGGCACTGCTGTGGTAATGCGCGCAACCAGACCGGTATCGACACTGTGACGGGTACGGTCGGAAAACCAGGGAATAAAGCTCAGCACGGCCGGCAGCAGGGTCATCGCCAGTAAGAACAACATCATGGCGCCTATGGCACCTAACCAGGCGAATTGCTGAACAGGTACCAATTGGGTAACGCTCAGCGCCATAAAGCCAGCGGCTGTCGTAAAGGCGGTAAAAAACGCAGGCACCCAAAGGTGTTCAATGGTGCGTTGAGCCGCTTCTTTGGGCGACAGACCCTCACCACGAAACCGGTAGAATTCGACCAGAACATGCACAGAAACCCCCACGCCAATGATAATCAGCGCAGGCACCAGGGCCGATTCAACCACCGAGTGCGGCCAGCGCATCAGTCCCTGTATGCCGGTGACCAGCGTAATAGCGCTGCCGATCAAGACCCAGGGCACGAGCGTGCCGGTAACTGAGCGAAAACTAAACGCCAGAATAATAATCATCACCAGCGCCATGGCAGGGTTGATCCAGGCCTGATCGCTTTTCGACAACACTTCGAACTGTTCATTGAACACCGGCTGCCCACTTAACCGAAGCGGATAACCCTGTGTCTCATAGCCTTGTTCGGCGATAAAATCGCGCAGCGAGGCCATCAGCGACATCTTCAGTTCGCTGGTGCCCGATTCATACTGCACCCGAGCCGCAATGCGAGTGTGGCGCAGGTTTTTCGTCAGCAGGCTGCCCAGCGCCATGTCTTCGCCGAGCATGATCTCGCGGCCGTCGGCAATGGCGGTCGGGTTATCAATCTCTTCAAATACGGTATCGGTACTTAACATACCGCCACCCGAGTGGGTGTACTGGTACTTGCTCAGCGACCGCACCTGGGTCACTTCTGGCCGGTCCTCCAGGAACCGGGTCAGCTCATCGATCACACCGAGCGTTTCCGGCGTAAACAGGTCGGCATCACCAGCCGGGGCTTCAATCCCGACTGACAGGTATTCGACATCGCCAAAGCGATATAACAGGTCGTTAAACGTCGCCAGGTTCGGGTCATCTTCAAGGAAGAATCGCTCATTGGAGTTGTCATAGTAGAGGTTGCCCATCGGCACAAAGGCCAGGCCCATAGCCGCAGCCACCAGAGCCAGTACAGCCCAGCGACCGCGCACCACGCATCGTGCCCAACCCCGTATCAATCCGTTCATTGTCATGCTCCTGTGTTGATCACTCATTATGTTTATGGTGTTAAGTTAACGATGCAAACTTATCACTAGAAATATACGGTGTAAATATAACAGTGTAAATATTTGTGCGGAGGCAGTCTGGAGGGTTCAGTGGGAGGAAGGTCAAGAGATGGGGCTAACTATGTGGCTGTTTAAGAGGTTGAACTTAAAGGGCTGGGAGTTGGGGTGTCGGGCAGTGGCACAAGCTGCTAAATATGTGTGCTGCTGGAGTTATCTAGTTGGTTCCAGCTCAACGATAGTTTGTAACGTGGTTAATCAAGAACTTGATATTAAGTATTTCTAACACTGATTAATTAACCGCGGGTGAAATCGGGGGTGGGGGATTGGGTGTTGTCAGTCGGGGATGTCTGAGGCATGGACTAAAACGCCGGGAGCGTTTTAGCACTAGCGCAGCGAGCCCGGAGGGTGAATCCCATGGATGGGATTCATATCCCGAAGTCAAGCGTACATGGAGGTATTCACAGCGACCCCGACTGACAGCACCCGATTCTCCGCCCCTAACCTCGGAGGCAGAGCAACCGGAAGTTAATGCAACCACTTACTCCTTAACGCCACCCTGAGTAAGCCCGGCAATGAACTGCTTGGAGGCCAGCATGAAGGCTATGATGGTGGGGCCCATCATGATCAGGATGCCGGCAAACATCATGTGCCACTGGATTGAGAATTGCTGGTTGAAGCGTTGCAGGCCCAGGGTGAGTGGGTAGTTGGCTTCTGATTGCAAAAAGATCAGCGGCAGAAAGTATTCGTTCCAGGCTTGCACGAAGGTCAGCAGGGCGATGGTGGCGATGGCGGGTCGCATTAGCGGGAAAATAATGCGCCAGTAGAGGGTGAAGGGCAGGGCGCCGTCCATCTTGGCGGCTTCTTCCAATTCGGTCGAAATGCCTTTCATAAAGCTGACCAGAATGAATACCGACACCGGCATCATGCTGGCACTTTGAACCAGGATGACCCCAAGCAGCGAGTCGAGCAATCCGAGCGACCGCACAATGTCGAACAACGGTGCCAGTGCGAGCCGGATAGGGATGATGACGCCGAATAAAAAGCAGATAAAAATAAAGGTACTGCCTTTGAACGGCATCCGCGCTAGCACAAAGGCGGTAGTGCTGGCGCAGAAGGTGACCAGCACGACGCAACTGACCGCGATGATGGTTGAATTGGCAAAGTACTGTGCAAAATTGGCGTTGACCCAGGCCTTGGCAAAGTTGCTCCAGGTCCAGGGGTCTGGCAGGCCGAAGGGTTCGCGAAATACCTGCCCGACGTTGGGCTTCAGTGCGTTGAGTACGGCTGCGCCGAAGGGAATCAGCACCACCGCGACCCAGGCGAGCATGATGAATTGCACCAGCAACTGTTCACGTTTGTTGAGCTTGAATATCTTGTCCATAACGGCCTCAGGTTTTCCGTAGATTGCGCAGCGCGAGGAAGATGGCCGCCGGTAATATCATCAGTGCGGTTAGCAGCCCAATGGCCGCTGCCAGACCGAAATTGGTGTCGGTGGTGTCAGCGCTGCCGCCAAAAGCGGTGCGGAACAAAAAGGTACCCATGATGTCGGTTGAGCGCAGCGGGCCGGCTTCCGGACCCATGATCAGCAGAATGTAATCGGCGTTGTTGAACACATCGACCAGCACGATCACCGTGATCAGAATAAAGGCCGGGCCAAGCACCGGGAACACGACATGACGGATCGATTGCCAGCGACTGGCGCCATCGAGCATTGAGGCTTCGAGCAGATCGGTTCGAACCGCGAGAATGCCTGACAAAATCAGAATGATGGCGAACCCCATGCGGTGCCAGGAGTAAAACAACGCCATGGTAATCAGCGAGGTGTCTTCCGAGCCTAAAAAGGGAATAGGCGCGTCGGCCAGGCCCCATTGGGTAAGTGCCGCGTTTAGTGGGCCGCGCGGGTGTACAAATAAGTCGAGCAAATAAGCAACGGCAGCACCAGCCATCGGGTAGGGTAAAAAGAACAACACCTGATAGGTTTTCCGACCGTAAGTGCGAAAACTCAGCAGTAGCGCCAGTCCAGTACCAATAATCAAAAAGCAGCCAATGATGACCGTAAAAAAGATCACATTTTGAAGCAGTGCGTTGATCATCTGATCGCGGTAATAGGGTTGGGTCAACACTTTTGCAAAGTTGTCGAGGCCAACAAATTCTTTCGGACCAATGCCGGGCCAGTCGACCAGGCTCAGGTAAAACAGCATCAGCAACGGAATAAAATTGAATACACTGTAGAGCAGTACGCCGGGCGTTAGCAGCAGCGTGCGCTGAATTTTTTCAATCGTGCGATAGCTGAGCTTTACACGGCTGGCTTGTTTGTCGTCTGGCATGTCGGCGGTGCTCAGTGGAGCCAAAGGCTCAGCGGGGGCATGTCGTGTCATGATAGTCACATTTGCAGGCGGTAGAGAAGAGGGAGCGGGAGCCTTATCAGAGGCTCCCTATGTAGCACCGGTTTCTATAGCTTCAGTGGCTATGGTCCGCGTCGGCTACCGCTGATGCCTCTGCAGGGTCGGCGTGAATCCTTCCATGGAGCCCAGGCCGCAGCATCCATGCTGCGGACTCCCCTGCAGAGGCACCGCCGGCATCCGCCGCTTATAGGGTGCAAGCCCGGGAACTAGGACCGATACTTCCGTTTACATTGCGCAGTTAGCCGCGCCTATGTAATCCGACTGGTTCAGACCGGACTGGATCTTTTCAGCCAGACCGCGCGGGGTGATCTTGCCCGCCAGTAACTCTTGCAGACCTTCCGAGACCAGTGGGCGATAGCCCGGGTCGACGCTGATCAGTGAGTCGGCAAAGAACGGTTGGGCGACCAGAGAGTTGTTGGCGATCATCTCTGAGGCCATTTGCACGCGCTCATTGTTTACATCAACCGGGTAGTTCGACGCAGGTACGGCTTCGACCAGGTCAGCAAACAACTGTGCGAACATCGGCGAGGCGTAAAATTCCAGCACCTTCTCAACCGCTTCAATGTCATCAGACTGCGGGTTGTAGGCCAGGTGCGCATCGGTAAAGCCATAGACTTTATTCGCCGAGCCCGGAATGGCCATGTAGCCCAGTTGCAGCTCCGGATCTATCTGATACATAGGGGAGGCCGGGGTTGCAGACCAGATGCCATCGATCATCATCGCCGAGGTACCCAGTGCTACGCCGGTACGCATGGCGCCGTAGTCATCCGCCATCGGGTTCGGGTTCAGGTAGCCTTTGTCCTGCCAGGACTTAAAACGCGCCATGGCGTCAACATAAATGTCGTCGGTAAAGCAGGCCGTGCCTTCCACAACACCCTGGGCCCATTCATCGCTGGTTAGGCCCGCCAGCAGTGTTTCGTGCAGTACCTGGTTCAGGTACCAGCCATCTCGACCATCGACGTGAAGAGGTACGATGCCCTGAGCCTTCAGGTCTTCAAACGTGGCTTCGAGTTCTTCCAGGTTGGTCGGTTCCGTGGTCAGTACCGACTTGTTGTACAGAATGGACTCCATCTGCATCACAAAAGGCACGCCATAAACCTGGCCATCGCTGCCGGTCGCGCCCGCCAGGGCAGCCTCGCCAAAGGCCGACATATCGATGCCGAGGTCGCTGACCGGAGCCGCAACACCCGCGTCGATCCAGGGTTGCATCCAGGCAGAGCCGGCTTTGGCGTGGTAAAGGTCTGGCCGGTTGGTCTGCATGTCAATGCGCAGCTTGGATTCAATGTCTTCGGTATAGACGTTCAGGTTGATCTGAACACCCGGGATCAGGTTTTTCTCGTTGATGTAATCAATCAGCGCCTCGTCCTGAATGCGCCAGCTGTACATTTCTACCGTTGTGCTTTCCGCGAAGGCCAGGTGGCTGGTAGCAAGTGTGGCCGCTGCAGTCGCCAGAACCAGGGTCTTTTTGATGAGTTTCATATGAACCTCTTTATTGTTGGCAGATCACAGCCTGTGATCTTTTTTAATGAATGCTTCGATAAGGGCAAGCCCAATATAATACCAATGGTAGTACCAAGCAATAACCAGCCTGATTTTTCTTGTTGCTTTTTTGAGCCTCTCTCAAAATAGTCAAATAAATCAGTTGCTTACCAGCTCGCGGCTTCATCGCGAGCGGCAATACCAAGGTGAGCCAACAGATTCATTGTTACCCGGGCATCCCGTTCGAACTGAGCAAAAGTGCGCTCCGCGCCGGTGCCCCAGGCCACCTCGGCGGTTGCCAGCAGGCGTGGAAACCACATGTACTCGGCGTGGCGTGGGGTTTCGACGATCTCGGTCCATAAACAGGCCTGAACCCCCTTGATCTTTGCCTTAGCGGTGTCAGAGAGGCCAGCCAGTGGATCGAACGCCCAGGCTTTTTCCAGAGTGACGGTACCGGCCCAATAGTAGCCGGGGTCGAGAGGCTGATCCGTCACGGCCAGATCGAAATAACAATGGTGGGCGGGGGTCATTATCACCGGATGCCCGGCCTCGGCGGCGGCCTGGCCTGCCTCAATGCCTTGCCACGACATCACCCAGGTGTCGGTGGAAACGGCCTGGCCGGTACGAATTTCCTCCCAGCCGACAACGGTCTTCCCTCGTGCCTGAACCTCTCGTTCCATCTCTGCCATAAAAGCACCGTGCAAGGTATCGACAGGCTGACCGCTCTGCTCGGACCAGGATTGGGCAGCCGGTGACCCCTGCCAGACGCCGTCAGGTACTTCATCCGACCCGAGATGGAACAAGGGGCCGGGAAAGAACGAGCACCACTCGTCGAGTAGGGTTTTCATCACTTCAGACGTCTTCGGCAAAGCGGGGTTGATCACATTGCGGTGATGGTGCTGAACACTGGTGTAAACAGAGGCATCGTCTGGCTCAACCAGTTCTGGCAAGGCAATCAGCAAGGCCCGGGCGTGGCCGGGGATGTCGAGTTCCGGCACCACGGTGATGCCCAGTTCCCGTGCGAGGCTCACGGTGTCACGAATTTCATCAGGCGTATAAGCCCCGCCATAGGGCTCTGAACCGGAGCCCATTTGCGGACACACAGGCAGGTCGTGCCCCCGCCAGGCCGCAATGCGCGCCAGTTCCGGGTAAGCCTCGCTTGGCACACGCCAGCCGTCGTCATCGGTCAGGTGCCAGTGGAAGTGATTGAATTGCAGCAGGGCGATGATATCCAGCCAACCCTGGATTGTACCGGCCTGGAAGAAGTGCCGTACCACATCCAGATGCACACCGCGGTACGCAAAAGCCGATGTGCCAGCCAGGGTGACGCCCGGTTGCGAGCCGGCCAGTATCCACTGCAGCAGATACTGCATCAGATACGCCTGGCCAGCGTAAAAGCCTGATTCATCTCGATAACTCAATTCAGCGCCCTGATTATCAACTTTCAGTCGAAAGCTTTCGGCAAGGTCGCTGGCGAGTGTGGCGTTAATCGGAAATCCATCATCAGCCAGTGCTGGGGCGGAGGTATTGAGCCGGGCCATGAGCCGCTGATACCAGCCAGTGTTCCAGGCTGGGCCAGAGGGTGTAGCTATAAATCGCAGAGCGATCGGGCAGGGAATCGAAGGCGAGTCAGCGCTTAAATGACTGGGTCTGGGAATAAAACTCAGGGTATCGGGGGGCACCGCAACGGGTTTAATAAAGTGTCGCTCTGCTTCACCTTCGAACCGAACCGGCAGGCGTTTCTCACCCTGAACCAGATAAACACCGTAGGGGCGATCGGTCAGCTTTTTCAGCTCATTCTTACCTGAAAAACTCACGGTCACCGCTTGTTCACCCGTCCAGGGCGCCTCCAGTTCAATGCGATGCCAGTCGCCCTGGGCATCCAGCAACCGGGCGCCTTTTAAACTCGACAGGTCCATAGGGTGCGCGATACTGAAACAGAGTTCGGTTGCGGCAGGCTCTCTGGCAAGCGATTCAGGCAACGTAAGCGTCAAATGGTAGTGGCCATCCCGGGCGGTGATGGCGAGTTCGGCCGTTAATGTCATGTTTGAGTCCTTAGTGTTTTTCTTAAAGGTATTATATTGGTATTGTCATGGCCAGTGAAAGGTCGTATTCTTGCCCGAAATAATTCTGACCCCCATGTTGTCAAAACTTGAGGTCAGGGTAGCAACAACAAGTAACCTGAACGGCAGTTATTCAGGTTTTAAATTCTGAAATTGGCAACCAACCGAGTGCAGGCTGCCGGGTGTACCTAGCCGGGGGAGTCCGCAGCATGGACCAAAACGCCAGGAGCGTTTTGGCATGAGCGGAGCGAGCCCGAAGGGTGAATCCCATGGATGGGATTCATATCCTGCGGCCTAGTCTCCATGGATGGATTCACGACGACCCCGGCTAGGTACACCCGGTAGCCTGCACGGACTAAGCCACAAAAAAAGGAGGCGCCGGAAAATGACAACCGCAACAAGTTCGCCTCTTTTTATGGGGATCGACGGGGGTGGGACTTCCTGCCGGGTTCGGCTGGCAGACGCCGGTGGCCAGGTGCTGGCTGAAGCCAGTGCCGGCAGTGCCAACGTGTATCAGAGCGTTGAGACCAGTTGGGCCTCGGTTGATCAGGCTACGGCCAGTGTATTGCAAGCCAGTGGTCTGCAACCGGCTGACCGGAAAAGATTGGTGGTTGTGGCCGGGTTGGCGGGGTCTGAAATCGAATCTGCTGCGGCCGCGTTTTTGGCACGACCCCATGGCTTTGCCCGGTTCCAGTTATTGAACGACGGCCAGATTGCCTGTGTTGGTGCCCATGACGGTGCTGACGGTGCCTTGCTGGTGGTTGGTACCGGCGTGATTGGCGTGTCGTTCCAGCAAGGGCAGTGGCGTCAGGTCTCTGGCTGGGGCTTTCCGCTGGACGACGGCGGTAGTGGCGCCTGGCTGGGTATGCAAGCTGTGCGGCATGCTCTCTGGCAACGGGACGGCCTGATTGAAGGCACTGACCTGACCCGGGCAGTCTGGGCACTGCACCATGATTCGGCCAGTGGTCTTATTGGTTGGGCCCAAAAGGCCAAGTCCGTCGATTATGGTAAGCTGGCGCCTTTGGTAATGGATTGGTATGACCAGGCCGACCCCATTGCCCGCCAGATCGTCTCTGACCAGCTCGACATTCTGGATCGATTGCTGGACGCCCTGAGCCCGACTCCCCAGCCACTTGTTGTGATGGGTGGCCTGGCCGCCCGGGTCAGCCCTTTGCTGGCAGAGCGACATCGTTTGCAGCTGCGCACCGCGCAGGGCGACGCACTGGACGGGGCACTGCGGTTGGCCCAGACGAGGAGCCCCGACTGATGGCCACAGCACCGCTTAACGATCAGGACCTGATCGATTTTCTGACCCCGAATCCGGATCGCCCCGGGTCACTTTATACGCAACTGTCTCGCTCCCTGAGTCAGGCCATTCACGAAGGCCTGCTCAAAGACGGCGACTATTTATTGCCCCAGCGTGAGCTGGCCGTTGCGCTGGGTGTCTCCCGGGTCACCGTCCGCAAAGCCATTGAAGCACTGGTGAATGAGGGGTTGCTGCGCCAGCGCCAGGGTGCAGGCACGGTAGTGACCTCAGGCGAACGCAAGTCGATTCACAAGAACCTCTCGGTTTTGAACAGCTTTACCGAAGACATGATTACCCGAGGCCTTGAGCCCTCGTCGGAATGGGTGAGCCGGATAACGGTGCAAAGTTCACCACGCGAAGCCATGGCGCTGAATCTGTCGCCCGGAAGCCGGGTTGGTCGTTACACCCGGGTGCGTTTTGCCAGTGAAACCCCCATGGCCTACGAGATTGCCTCGGTGCCCGGCAGCATTATTGCTGACGCTAAGGACGTGAACGTGTCGCTGTATCAGGCGCTCGATGAAGCCAATGCCCGGCCGGTTCGCGCCCTGCAAACCATGACCGCGCACAACGCCGATGCCGAAGTGGCGCGGCATCTGAACATCGCGCCGGGCGACGCGGTGCTGTACATCGAACGCCAGGGCTTCGATGGCAGCAACCGCCCGGTGGAATTTACCCGGTCCTGGTACCGGGGTGACATCTACGATTTCGTGACTGAATTATCGGCGATGCCGGCCTGAGCCTGTTGGCCTGGCCGAACGAGACCGATCAATCAGTCATTAACCCGGGTTTGTACCGGGTTCGGCCAGGAAGGACAGAGTATGCATACGGCATTAATTGCCCCCGCTGTATTTGACGGTTTTGAGCGACTGGGTACCAGTGCGCTTCTGATTGAAGGCGACACCCTGGTGGGTCGGGTTTCGCCAAGCGACATCCCCTCGCATTACGCTGCAGAAACCTTGCAAGGCGGCTTGCTGGCACCGGGTCTGCTGGACCTGCAGGCCAATGGTGGCGGTGGCGCGCTGTTGAACAATGACCCCAGTCTATCGACTCTGAAGACGATGGCCGAAGGTCATGCCCGCAAAGGCGTAGCACGCATTCTTGCGACCGTAATTTCCGATACCCGAATGGTGACCGAGCAAGCGGTAGACGCCGCCATTGCTGCCAGTGCCGATCCGCATTTTGGTATTCTGGGCATTCATGTTGAAGGCCCGTTTTTCAGTAACGAACGCAATGGGGTGCACCATCAGGATCAGTTGCGCAAACTGGAGGCAGCCGACTGGCAGTGGCTGGAGCGGGCGGCGACCATTCCGGGCATCGTTACGCTGGCGCCAGAGCAGGTAGCGGTTGCCGACATTCAGCGTATGGCGTCGCTGGGCTTGCGCGTCAGCGCCGGCCATACCAATGCGGTGTTTGATGAGGTAAACGCAGCCATCCATGCTGGCTTATCCGGTTTTACCCATTTGTTCAATGCCATGCGCCCGCAAACCGGTCGTGAGCCCGGTGTGGTCGGGGCTGCTCTGGCCAGTGATGAAACCTGGTGCGGCGTGATCGCTGATGGCATTCATGTGCACCCGGCCTCTTTGCGATTGGCTTTGAAAGCCAAGCCCAGAGGCAAGGTCTATCTGGTCAGCGATGCGATGGCGACCATTGGCTCTGTGGACAAACAATTCCGACTCTATGGCGAGTGGATTTCCGAAGTCGATGGCCGTCTGGTCAATGCGGCGGGCCGACTCGCCGGCAGTGCCATTTCCCTGGTCGATGCCGTGCGTTATTGCTGCGAGCACTTGCAGGTGCCGGTCGATGAAGCCATTGCCATGGCCAGTCGCTACCCGGCGGAATACCTCGGCATCGATGATCGCTTCGGTAGCTTGCGAGCGGGCCGCATGGCAGATCTAACCTGGTTCGATGACGCCATGAACGTGAAGGGGCTCTGGCGGGCTGGTCTTAGGTTAGTGCCATGAGTTCGAAATTCTGCGGCCGAAATTGGTTCGGTGGTTGCTTTTTGATTTGTGGCGATCCCTGGATAGTCAGTGGTTGAACCGTACGAATTTCTAACCCTTGGTAACCGTTTCACTCATAGCAAACATTTCATTTAATCATCTTCGAGCCGTTGACATGCAAATCGTAATTCTGGACACACCCGAACAAGTCGCCAGCTATGGTGCAGACCGGTTCGCGGATCAGTTAAACAACAAGCCAGACTCTGTTTTGGGCCTGGCTACCGGCTCAACCCCAATTGCGTTGTACAACGCATTGATTACACGGGTGAAGCGCGGCGAATTGAGCTTTGCCAAAGCTCGTACTTTTAATCTGGATGAATATCTGGGGTTGGCTGGTACACACCCGCAAAGCTATCGCTACTTTATGAATGAGCATCTGTTTCGGCATCTGGATATTGATTTGGCCAATACGGCTGTTCCTGATGGCGCTACCGAGGAACCGCTGTCCGCCTGCGATGCGTATGAAGTCGCGATTAAAGCCGCCGGTGGCATCGATTTGCAGTTATTGGGTATCGGTCGCAATGGTCACATTGGTTTTAACGAGCCCAGTTCCAGCCTGGCCTCGCGCACCCGGGTTAAAACGCTGACGCCGGATACGGTGAGGGCCAACCAGCGCTTTTTCGATGACGGTGAGTTTCAGCCGCATCTGTCGATCACCATGGGCATTGGCACCATTATGGAGGCGCGGCAGATTCTGTTGCTGGCGACCGGTGAGGGCAAGGCGGCGGCGGTGAGGGCGACGGTAGAGGGGCCGCTCGCGGCTCGGTGCCCGGCGTCTATTTTGCAAATGCACCCCAAAGCCACGCTGGTGCTGGACAGGGCGGCGGCCAGTCAGTTGGAAGATGTGGCGTTTTACCAGTACATCGAGCAGGAAAATCAGCGCCTGCCCGGCGTTTGAACTCTGTGGTAGGGTAGCGAGTTCACTCCGAGTACAGAGACGCAGTATGGCCATTCTGGTGGATATGACCGGCAGCGAAAGCCGGCTCGATGCGATTAAAACCGATTTCAAGCGACTGGGTATTACCGATCCGGTCTGGTTACCGGGTGAAGACTATGACCCGGCCAGCATTGAGTTGGTGCTTGCCTGGAAGCCGCAAGTCCGTGACTGGTCAGCCTATACAGGGGTCAAACTGGTGCAGAGCTGGGGCGCCGGAGTGGATCACCTGCTGGATGCGGGTTTTCCCGCCGACTGGCCGGTGGCCCGTTTTATGGGCCAGTCTCTGAAAGACCGGATGGTGCGTTATGTCTGTGCTCAGTTGAGCAACTGGCAGCTGGATATGCCGAGACTGGTTCAGGCCCAGAATGAAAAGCGTTGGGACTGGCACGATGGCCGCTGGGGTGAGCAGGTGCTGATTCTTGGTCTCGGTGAATTGGGTCAATCGGTAGCAGAATCACTGGCAGTGCAGGGCTACAAGGTCAGTGGCTGGAGTCAGTCGCCGAAGAAACTGAAGGGGGTGGAATCTCTGACCGGGAAGCCTGGCTTGAATGCTGGTCTGGCCAGGGCGGATTATCTGATCAATCTATTGCCACTGACTTCCGCCACCCGCGGGTTGCTCGGCAGCGAACTGTGGGCACGGTGCGAACGCCAGCCTGTGATCATGAATGTGGGCCGGGGTGCATCGCTGGCTGAAGATGATCTGATACCTGCGCTGGAAGTCGGGCAGCTCAGCGGTGCTATTCTGGATGTGTTCGAGACTGAGCCGCTGCCATCGCAGAGCCCGCTCTGGTCACACCCGAATATCTGGGTCACGCCGCACATTGCCTCGATCAGCGATCCGTCGGATGTGATCCGGCTGTCGATCGATAATCTGCGCCAGGTTAGGGCCGGTGAGCCGCCCCGGTACCCGGTAGATTTGAGCCGGGAGTATTGAGCAGGGGCTTCGACAGGCCTTGAGTGAGCGGCTCTGCAATAAAAAAAACGGGCCGAAGCCCGTTAACGCATCACGCTGAAAGCGATGTCTGAATAGAACAGATTTACTCAGTGATGACGGTGTCGATCACGTGAATGACACCGTTTGAGGTTTCAATGTCGGTGGCGATCACGGTTGCGCCATTCACCATGACTTTGCCGCCCATGACTTCGATCGTCAGGGTTTCACCGGTAATGGTTTCGGCGCTGCTCAGGCCGACGACGTCTTCGGCCATCACTTTACCGGCCACGACGTGCAGGCCCAGAATGGCGCCCAGGGCTTCCGGGTCTTCCAGCAGGCTGTTCAGAGTGGCGCTGGGGATCTTGTCGAAGGCGGCATCATTAGGGGCAAACACGGTGAAAGGTCCGTCGCCCTGCAATGTTTCGACCAGACCAGCAGCCTGAACGGCGGCGACCAGGGTGTTGAAGTCGTCGGATTCGATGGCGGTTTCAACAATGTCTTTGCTGGCCATGTGAGCGCCGGCAAACGCCGTTGCTGCGAAGACTACGGAAGCCAGGCTAATGGTTGCGCGTTTGATCAAGTTCATATCAGTAAAACTCCTGTCGTGCGTTATCGGTTTGCGGGATAAACGGTATCCGGCGATTTCAAAGTTAGGATCTGCACTCGACAGATCGAACTGCACCCTAGATACGCTCCTGGCTAATCAACCGGTTTGTTAAGCAAAACTGGGTGTCTTGCGCAAAATATTCCGTCAAACCAGTTCATATTGACCCTCGTATACGGGCTGGCAGTCCGCCAGATGTCGTTAAAAAGTAAAGAAACCAAGCTATACAGAGCCTTCGATTTCCCGGGTCAATCGCGACAGGAATGAGACGGTTTATGCCGGGAAGGAAGCAATACCCCAGGCCGGGCCCAAACCTGTGAGCACAGTGAGAATGGCGCTTGACTTGGCTTGAATGCGAACGTATGTTTCAAACGATCGTTTGAACACTGAAGTCGGTTCGGTTCCACCCGCTTACGTTATGGTTGAACTGAGCTGGCCTCTTACCGCCTACGGGCCCTGTTGAGGTGAACACAATGCCAGCTTATAAAGCCCCCCTGCGCGATCTGCAGTTCGTCATGCATGAAATGCTTAACGCAGAAGTCCACTATCAGGCCATCGGTGCCGAAGATGCCACCCGCGACATGGTCGATGCCATCATGGGTGAAGCCGCCAAGTTCTGTGAAGAGGTATTGTCACCGTTGAACCAGGTCGGCGATCAGGAAGGCTGCACCTGGAACGACGGCGAAGTGACCACCCCGACCGGTTTTAAAGCGGCCTATCAGCAGTGGGTCGATAACGGCTGGCCGTCACTGGCGCAACCGACCGAATTCGGCGGCCAGGGCCTGCCCGATTCGATCGGCAATGTGGTCTCTGAAATGGTCTCTACCGCTAACTGGGCCTGGGGCATGTACCCGGGTCTGTCGCACGGTGCGATGAACACCATCGAACTGCACGGCACCGATGAGCAGAAAGAAGTCTATCTGTCGAAGCTGGTGTCAGGCGAGTGGACCGGCACCATGTGTCTGACCGAGCCGCATTGCGGGTCTGACCTGGGCACGCTGAAATCCAAGGCCGAAGAAAACGCCGACGGCTCTTACGCCATCAGCGGCACCAAGATCTTCATCTCTTCCGGCGAGCACGATATGGCCGAGAACATTGTCCACATTGTGCTGGCTCGTTTGCCAGATGCACCGGAAGGCACCAAGGGCATTTCATTGTTCATCGTGCCCAAAGTCCTGCCCGATGGCACCCGTAACGATGTTAAATGCGGCTCCATCGAGCACAAGATGGGCATTCACGGCAACGCCACCTGCGTGATGAACTTCGATGGCGCCAAAGGCTTCCTGATCGGCCCGCCGAACCAGGGCCTGAAGTGCATGTTCACCTTTATGAACTTTGCCCGTCTGGGTACGGCGATGCAGGGTGTTGCTTCAGCTGAGCTCTCCTTCCAGGGCGCGCTGACGTATGCTCGCGATCGCCTGGCGATGCGCAGCCTGACTGGCCCGAAAGCACCGGAAAAGCCGGCTGACCCGATCATTGTTCACCCGGATGTGCGTCGCATGTTGCTGACCCAGAAAGCCTTTGCCGAAGGCGGCCGCATGATGATGATGCACGCCAGCCAAATGGTCGATCTGGTCAAATACAGCAAAGACGAGGCTCAGAAGAAAGAAGCCGATGATCTGCTTGGCTTCCTGACGCCGATTGCCAAGGCCTTCCTGACCGAAGTGGGTACCGAAGCCGCCAACCACGGTGTGCAGGTTTACGGTGGTCATGGTTACATTCAAGAGTGGGGCATGGAGCAAATTGTTCGCGATAACCGCATTGCCCAGTTGTATGAAGGCACTACGGGTATTCAGGCACTCGACCTGCTCGGCCGTAAAGTGCTGATGACTCAGGGCGAAGCGCTGAAGAACTTCACCAAGATCGTGCACAAGTTCTGCAAGGCCAATGCTGAAAACGAGGCCATCAAGCCGATGGTGACGCAACTGGCGACGCTGAACAAAGAGTGGGGCGACCTGACCATGCAGATCGGTATGAAAGCCATGCAGAACCGCGAGGAAGTTGGCGGTGCAGCGGTCGATTATCTGATGTACTCAGGCTACGCTGTGCTGGCGTACTACTGGGCACTGATGGCTGAAAAAGCTCAGGCAGCCCTGGCCGCAGGCACCGATGAAGTCGATTTCTACCAGGCCAAGCTGACCACGGCCCAGTTCTACTTCGACCGCATTCTGCCGCGCACCGCCGGACACAAAGGCTGCATGCTGGCCGGTGTCGACAGCACCATGGCACTGGATGAAGCGCACTTCGCGTTTTAATCTTTTCTAGCGGGCTCTGATGAGCCCGTTTTGTTAAGTGGCACCCGGTTGGGTTTGCTGTTGCGCCAGGGGTTCGTATCAGGCACCGGGTATGGCTATCCGGGGTCGGCGTGGACCCATCCATGGGGCCTAGATCGCAGCATCCATGCTGCGAACTTCCCCGGATAGCCATACCCGGCACCTGCTACTTAGTCAGTGCTATTTTCAAAATCTAGTGACGTAAGACCACGGTTCGTTTTGCTTACTTCATGACTCAGATATTCAGGTAACCGATCATGGCAAATTACAAAGCACCCATTCAGGACATGCAGTTCGTACTGCACGACGTGTTCAAAGCCGACGACCTTTGGGCCAGTATGCCTTCTACTTCTGAAGTGACGCCGGATCTGGTGTCGGCGATTCTCGAAGAAGGCGCGCGCGTTTGTGAAAACGAGTTGTTCCCCATCAACCGTCAGGGCGATGAGGAAGGCTGTACCTGGAAAGACGGCGAAGTGACAACGCCGACGGGTTTCAAAGAAGCCTACGCGACCTACGCCGAAAGCGGCTGGCTGAGTTTGGGCGGTGACCCTGAGTTTGGTGGCCAGGGCATGCCGAAGATGCTGACGGTGATGTTCGAGGAAATGGTCTATGCGGCCAATACCTCGTTTGCGCTGTATCCGGCGCTGACCGCCGGTGCCTGTTTGTGCCTGTTGCACCATGCCAGCGATGAGCTTAAGCAAACCTATCTGCCGCCAATGTATGAAGGCCGCTGGTCGGGTTCCATGTGTCTGACCGAGCCGCATTGTGGTACGGATCTGGGCATTATGAAGACCAAGGCGGTGCCTGGCGATGACGGCACCTATAAGATTTCCGGTACCAAGATTTTCATTACCGGTGGTGAGCATGATTTGAATGAAAACATCATTCATCTGGTGCTGGCCAAATTGCCGGATGCCCCCGCTGGGCCAAAAGGCATTTCTCTATTTGTGGTGCCCAAGTTCAAGGTGAATGCCGATGGTTCGCTGGGTGAACGCAATTTGCTGGCCTGTGGCTCCATTGAACACAAAATGGGCATTAAGGGTTCGGCGACTTGTGTGATGAACTTCGACGGCGCTGAAGGGTATCTGGTCGGTGAAGAAAACCGCGGCCTGGCGGCGATGTTCACCATGATGAACTACGAGCGTCTGTCGATTGGCTTGCAGGGCATTGGCCTGGGTGATGTGTCTTATCAGTTGGCGCGCGAGTATGCGCTGGAGCGGATTCAGAGCCGGTCTCCGGCTGGTAAAGTGCAGCCGGATCAGGTGGCCGACCCGATCATCGTACACCCGGATGTGCGTCGCATGTTGCTGACCCAGCGTGCCTACACCGAAGGCGGTCGTGCGTTTGCGGCCTACGTCGGCATGTGGCTGGATATGGCAAAGGGCCACCCGGATGACGCAACGCGGACCAAAGCCGAAGGCCTGGTTGCCTTACTGACACCGGTTGCCAAGGCGTATTTTACCGATCGTGGGCTGGATGCCACGGTGCTTGGCCAGCAGGTATTGGGCGGCCATGGCTACATTCGTGAGTGGGGCCTCGAACAGTTCGTGCGTGATGCCCGCATTGCCCAGATCTACGAAGGCACCAACGGCATTCAGGCACTGGATTTGATGGGTCGGAAAATTGCGGCCAATCAGGGGGCTTTCTTCCAGAGTTTCAAACAGGAAGTTCAGGCATTTATTGACAGTACCCCCGATCTGGCTGAATTCAACGGTCCGCTCGCGGATGCGCTCGCCCGGCTGGATGATGCCACCACAGCGGTATTGAACCAGGTAAAAGACGACCCGAACGCCATTGGTGCAGCCAGTTGCGATTACCTGAACCTTTTTGGTCTCACGGCCTATGCCTATATGTGGGCGATGATGGCCAGTGCGGCCAAAGCACAAGATTCAGCGTTTCATCGCACCAAGCTGGAGACCGCCCGGTTCTTCATGCAGCGTTTGTTGCCCGAGTCTCTCGGTTACCACGCGAAGGTACTGGCTGGCAGCGAGACCCTCATGGCGACACCCGCCGACGCCTTTTAACCTCCGGTTTTGTTCGAGCCCGCCATTGGCGGGCTGTCTTTTTGGAAAATCCCTCATCTACGTCTGGTGTTCTCAATTCTGGAACGCATCTGTTCAGTAACAGTTCATTTCCTTCAGTTTTTTCTAATCTATCCGATAACCTTGGTCTAGACTATCGTCTGGAGAGTACCCCAGGGCCGGGATGCTCGCATTTTGCTGGTGTTAGTTGGCAGATAGTTGGATGAAAAGTGCCCGTGTTAAGGGAATAAGCACGCGACAAATGGGTTAACTGGAAGAGTGAGTGTTGCATGAAATCGTTCAAACACTGGTCGTTAAAAAATAAGATTCGCCTGCCACTGCTGTTGCTTGCCCTGTTTATTTTCTGGATGTCATTCCAGTCATACCGGGCGATGACTGAAATCGATTCACAGGTTGCTGCCTTTGATCAGCAGTATTTCCCGGCCATATCCGCAGCCCTGAATGCCGATCGCGATTTGTACCAGGCGTTGGTGGCCATGCGAGAATACGTTGAGCTGGGCGCCAGCGCTGACCCGGAGACGCTGCAGGCGCTTAATGCCGATCGACTTGAAAACTACCAGCAAGCGCTCGACCGGGGGCTGACTGCCATTGAGATGATGGGTGATCAGCTTGAGCCGAATACGGCAGCGCAATACCGTTCTCAAATGCAGGCCTGGCTTGCCCATGGCGATCAGGTCATCGCTAACTATGACTCAAATGACAATAGCGATCTGTTCAATGCCCCGCGCGATTCACTCAACCTGCTCGGTGAGCGGCTTGATCAACTGGCCAATGAAGCCGCTTCGGCCGCCTCTGAAACACTGTCACAGCAAACAAGCTTTCAATTACTCCAGGTAATCGTGCTGGTTATTGTATTTGTCTTGATCGGAATCACGCTACCCATGATGCTGGTGCGGCCGATCGAAATGTTGCGCGATAAGATGAATGACATTGCTCAGGGCGAGGGTGATTTGACCGCCCGCTTAACGGCTCGCTCGCAAGACGAATTGGGGCAGTTGGCTCTGGCCTTTAATGCGGTGATCGAAAAACTGCAGAAATCGATCTCTGTGGTCAAAGACGTCAATGTGCATCTTGAGCAGGGAGCTTCCTCGCTGCGCGAAGCGGCAGCAGGCAACATCAAGCTGGCCGATGAACAACACCAGACCGTTGATCAGGTAGTGACGGCTGTCGAAGAAATGCACGGTGCTGCCAGGGAGATCGCCAATAACTCGAATTCCGGTGCCGATGCAGCGAATGAAGCACAAAACTCGGTAGGGCAGGGTACGGAGGTATCGCAAAAGGCCAATGAGCGTGTCGCGCAGTTGTCTGATCGCCTGAATCGCTCTTCTGAAGCCGTCGGCCGTCTGGCCGAAGAGGCCGTCAGCATCGCCTCGGTGCTGGATGTGATTCGAGGCATTGCCGAGCAAACCAACCTGCTGGCGCTTAACGCGGCGATTGAGGCGGCGCGTGCAGGCGAACAGGGGCGTGGTTTTGCCGTTGTCGCCGATGAAGTTCGGGCGCTGGCCAGCAAGACTCAGCAGTCGACCGAGGACATCCAAAAGCGGATTGAGACGTTGCAAGCCGGTGTCGATGAAACTGTTGGCGCCATGAAAAGCGGCATCGAAGTGCTGGAAAGCACCGTCTCGGACGTTGCCAGTGCAGCCGACTCTTTCAGATCCATCGAAGGGGCTATTTCGCAAATCACCGATATGTCGATGCAAATTGCAACGGCCACCGAAGAGCAAACCCATGTGGTCGAGGAAATTAACAAAAACCTGCAGATGATTTCGGATTACTCGAGCCGCAGCTCTGACCAGTCACGCAATCTAAGCGAACTGGCCGAAAACTTGAAGCATCGAACCGATGAACTTAGCGATGTGGTTGGCCGCTTTAAGGTATAGTAATTAGCTACTGCAACTGAGCGGCTGAGCCTGATAACTCGCTGGAGGCGGTGTGCGCCAGCGCTGCCACTCCGGCCGGTCTTCGAACGGCGATTGCAGGGCGGCGAGATAGCTGTGCAGCAGTGAATCGTCGCCCTGTTCACAGGCGTCTATCACCGCCTGGGCATGATGGGTGCGCAGAATCGAGACCGGGTTGCTGGCCAATGCGAGGGATTGGGCGTCGGGTTCCTGATCACGGCGTTCCGCCAGGGCCTGTCGAAAACGACGAAAACGCTCGCGATCAATGTAATCGTCGTCGAGCCTGGCCCAGTCTGAGGTTTCTGTTTCGGCCAGTGCGCGCAACGGGCGATGAAAGTCCTTTGCCTCCCCGGTGGCCAGTTGCATCCAGTCGCGAATCAGCGACTGGTCTTCCTCAGATACGTTCAATACCCCCAGGCGCGCTCCCATCAACTCCAGAAACCGGGCGTTATAGTGTCCGGCAAATCGGCTCAGGCTGTCGCGCAAGGCACCCTGGTCGGCGATGCCCGCCAGAGCCTGGGCAAGGCATTGCAGGTTCCAGAAGGCAATGTCAGGCTGCTGATTGTAGGCGTAGCGACCGCCGGTGTCGGTATGGTTACAGATAAAGCCGGGCTGCAGGGCGTCGAGAAAGGCGTAGGGGCCATAGTCGAAGGTATCGCCGATGATGCTCATGTTGTCGGTGTTCATTACCCCGTGACAAAAGCCGGTACTCATCCAGTGGGCGACCAGGCAAGCGGTGCGGGTAACCACCTCGTCAAAGAAGGCGGCGGCGGGGTCAGGGGCATTGTTGCAGTCTGGAAACAGGTGGGTCAGACAAAACGCCAGCAAACGCTCCAGCTTTTCGGTCTGGCCGCTGAAGGCAAACCATTCGAAGTGACCAAAGCGAATGTGGGTTTTAGCCACGCGCAGCAGCATCGCGCCATTCTCAAGCCGCTCGCGCATGACGGGCTCGTCAGACCCAATTAACGCCAGGGCACGTGTCGTGGGAATGCCCAGCCCGTGCAAGGCTTCACTGGCCAGCAGTTCGCGGACGGATGATCGTAGCACGGCCCGGCCATCGCCGAATCGGCTGAACGGCGTTTTTCCGGAGCCTTTGAGGTGAAAGTCCCAGTGTTGGCCCTGGCCATCAACCCACTCTCCCAGCAGCAGGCCACGGCCGTCGCCGAGGTCCGGATTAAAGGTGCCAAACTGGTGTCCGGCGTATTTCTGGGCAATGGGGTCGGTGCCTTCCAGTTGGCCGTGGCCGGAGAAAGCGGCCAGCACATCGTCATCGGGCGGGTTTGGCCAATTCAGCTCGCGTGCCAGGGGCTCGTTCCAGGCGACCCAGCGCGGATTCTTCACTGGCGTGGGTGTGACCCGGGCATAGGTGTCTGGCAGCTCCCGCTGATAGCGGTTGTCAAACTGCATGGGGGTAACCAGATCATCAGGCATGGGCAATTAACCATTGCGGGCTATGGTAATGAGCATGGGGGGGATGACCGGGAAGTCAAGCCAGGGGCGAGAGTGACAATAGGTGGTATTGGCGCTTAGTCAAGTCGTGTCGAAAGGAAGGTTGGGGCGCGGGCAACAGGTCGGTAACCAGCCGATGCGATACGTCGCTGCTTCGCCAGCCTGAAAGCAGAGCCGATCCCGTCGCGGATTAAGGGTAACCGGTTGGGGAAACAGCCTGCCTTGGCCGACTCAGCTGCCCACTGAGGAGTCCTTTGGGTAGTGCGAATCAGGTTCATAAAACCAGTATGTGGTCTTGGCGTCCTGCACCGGGTGCGTCCAATGCACCCCAGCTCGTCCTGAGCAATGTGTGCATTATGCAGTGGCCCGGGTGTCGGTAAAAGGCGTCATCGGTGACACCCCGTGTAGGAAATTGACTACAAAGGTCACCCTGCTTCAGTCAGTTGGGTGTTCAGTGACTGAATGCTGCGCGCCATGTTTTCGATCAGTGTCAGCACAGTATCCGGGTGGGATTTGATCAGCGAGATGAACTGGTCTTTGGGAACAGCTAATACAGTGCAGGGTTCGGCGGCGATGACCGTAGCTGAGCGCGGCTCGCCGGTGAACACGGCCATGGCGCCGAAAATCTCGTCTTTAAGGACTTCGCCTACCGGGGCTCCGGCTACGGTCACTTCAGCCCGGCCGGTCAGAATGGTGAACACCTCATGTGCCGGGTCGCCCTCGGCGATGATGGTTTCCCCGGCGGCAAAGTTCAGAAAGCCTGTCAGTGGTTGCTGGTTGGCTTCGCTCAGGTAGCGGCCGAAGGCGTGCATGAACAGGGCCGACAGAGAGATCAGGTAGCTGGTCCAGATCGATTGGCGCTGGCGGTTTTCCAGGCAATGTTGCAGTAGAACGTCAGCCGCGTAGGCCTCGAGTTCTACCGGGCCATCGCTGCTGATGCGAAATGAGGGTAGCTGGTAACAATCGGACAGGCCGACCACATCACCGGGTTCATAATAGAGGCAGTGACGCTCCTCCTGATGCCCCTGAAGGGTGCCACTGCGCAGAATGAACAGCGTTTCACGGGTATGGCTGGCGTATAGGTCGGTGACCGAGTCGAGCGACAATAACTGGCCTTCGGGCCGGTCTTCGAACAGCTTGTCGGCCAGAATTCTCAGGCGTTCCTGCAATTGATCGGTAACAGGCGACCGCTCACCCAGTAAAAGCATATACAATTCCTTCAAAGTCACTGCCATCAGTATAGCAATTGCCATGCCTCAGAACAGCCAGTCATTACCATCGGCCTTTGTGCTCAGCCGGCACTGGTCGGAAAACGATCAGGGCATACAGTTGCGCTACTGGCTGAAGACGGCGGATCAGGTGCAGTGCTGGCAGGTGGCCAACCAGCGTTCTGTCTGTTTTATCCCGGTGGCTGAACGAGCAGCCTGGGGTCGGGTCTGGTCCGCCTTCGGGTCGGTGCCCGAAGTAGGCGATGCTGAGCTGAGGCTGCTCAGTGGCGAGCCGGTTGTACCCGTGTACTCCCTCCAGTTCAGTGCCCAGCGCCAGTGGGTTCGGCGCGGGCGCGACCAGCAACTGCGGGTCTGGGAAGATGACATTCTGCCTGCCGACCGCTTTCTGATGGAACGGCTGATCACCGCCGGTGTGCAACTGGAAGGCCAGCGCCCACGTCCGGCCCGGGCCAGGCCCACCCTTAACGTACTGTCGCTCGATATCGAAACCGCCTGGTTTGTACCGGGTAAGGTGCCTGATCTGTACAGCATTGCAGCCGTCACTGACACCGCCAGCGCGGTCTGGGTTGTTGACCGCGGGCAGGAAAAGCCCGCTCAAACGGCCGGCGATTTTCACTGGGTAGAGACACCACGTGCCGCACTTGAGGCCTTTTTCAGCTTTGTGCAACAAACCGACCCGGATGTGCTGGTGGGCTGGGCCGTGGTCGATTTTGATTTGTGGGTGTTGCAGCAGCATTGCGACCAGTTGGGCGTGCCACTGGCCCTGGGCCGCGACCGGCAACCGGCACGCTGGCAGGGGCGTGAGTCGGGGCGTCAGCGCATAGAACTGGAGGGCCGCCAGGTCGTCGATGGCCCCGGCACGCTGCGCTCTGCGGCCTGGTCACTTGAAAGCTATTCGCTCGAGGCGGTTTCACGCGCGTTGTTGGGACGAGGAAAGGCCATTGCCGACAGCGACGACCGGGTCGGCGAAATCGAACGACTCTATCGCGATGACCCTGTGGCGCTCTATACCTACAACCGCGAAGACGCCCAGTTAGTGCTCGACATCTTCAAAACTGCCGACCTCTGGGGCTTTTTGATCGAGCGGGCGCACCTGACTGGCCTGACGCTGGATAGAATAGGCGCCTCGGCGGCCTCCTTCAGCTACGTTTATTTGCCCCGGCTGCACCGAGCCGGGCGTGTCGCCCCCTCGGTAGGCGACCAGCAACTGACCGAGCACAGCCCCGGCGGCTTCGTTATGGACAGCAATCCCGGTCTCTACGACAACGTGCTGGTGCTCGACTTCAAAAGCCTGTACCCCAGTATCATCCGCACCTTTCTGATCGACCCGCTCGGGTTGCATCTGGGCCTGGAAGGGCCGGAAACCGAATCGGTACCGGGGTTTCTCGGAGCGCGCTTTCACCGCACCGGTCACTTATTGCCCGGCATCATCGATCAACTCTGGCTGGCTCGGGATGAGGCCAAGCAGGCTCGCAACGCTCCCCTGTCGCAGGCCATCAAGATTCTGATGAACTCCTTCTACGGCGTGCTCGGCAGCAACCTCTGCCGGTTCTTTGATCCGCGCCTGGCCAGTTCGATTACCTTGCGCGGGCATCAGATTCTCAACGACAGTCGCGATTACATCGAACAGCAGGGGCATCGGGTTATTTACGGCGACACAGACTCAGTGTTCGTCTGGGTCGACCGCCATACAGACCCGGCGGCGCTGGGCAATGAGCTGGCCAACCAATTGAATAACTGGTGGCAGACCCGCCTGCGCGACGAGTTCGACCTGGAATCTCACCTGGAGATGGAGTACGAAACCCATTACCACCGGTTTTTAATGCCCACCATCCGCGGGCAGGAAACTGGCTCGAAAAAGCGCTATGCCGGCATGATCATGCGCGATGGCGAGCCCGAGCTGGTGTTCAAGGGGCTCGAAGTGGTGCGCTCAGACTGGACCCCCCTGGCTAAAACCTTTCAGCGGGAGCTCTACCGGCGGGTGTTTATGAAGGAAGATGTTACCCGCTTTGTAAAAGCCGAAGTGGCCGCCTTGCTGGCGGGCCAGCGCGACGAAGATTTGACCTACCGGCGCCGGCTGCGGCGCTCGCTGGCTTCCTACGAAAAACAGAAGCCACCGCACGTTCAGGCCGCGTTGAAACGCAAGGAGCGACAGCCGCAGTGGAGCGGACGTGAAATCCGCTATCGCATGACGCTCAATGGCGTGGAACCCGAGCCGTTTATTGAGTCACCGCTCGACTACGACCACTACCTCGACAAACAGCTGGCACCCATCGCCGATGGCATTCTGCATTTTCTGGGAATGGACTTCGCGACGCTGGTGGATGAGCAGATGACGTTGTTTTAAATCAACCCAAAAAAAAAGGCTCCCGAACAGGAGCCTTGTTTGAATGCTGATGACGACGTTGAATCAGTTCACCAGGCTCACATTGATGTCCTGGCCCTGGCTGCGCAACGTAAAACTTTCCGGGCTGAAGGCGGTGAAGGTGTATGTGAGCTGCACGGGTTCTACCGAGCGTTGCATGCCGGTGCCGGCACCCCCTTCTTCGATAAACTCGGTAATGACGCTCAAGGTACGGTCTTCCAGGCGCCAGATGCCCTGGTAGTTGTAGATGGACTGGTCCGGGCGTGTCTGGGTGAAGCGTATGGCGCCGTTTTCCTGAATGCGAATGCGGGTTTCGCCGCCATTAGCGCCACGGCCAAACCAGGTGCCGTTAAGCTGGGCGGCATTGACTTCGATGGCCTCCTGACGCTGACCCCGTATGCTGACTTCCTCGGCCTGGGCATTGCGCGGTGGGCGGTCACCGTAGTGAACCGTGCCTTCTTCGTCCGTCCAGGTGTAAATCTTGCCTTCGGCCAGGGCCGGGCCAGCTTGGGATGCAAGAAAGCCGACCAGCGCCACAACCAGTGCTGAGCGCGTCAGGCGGGAAGCTGTTAACAGCAAGCCTTGTTTCATGAGGGTTCCTTAAACTGTGAGCATCGGCAGCAGTGTAGAATATGACAAACCGTTTCGATTAGTTTAACCCTCTGGCGCCCAGAAAGTGAATGTTTTGCTGTGACCCGCTCGACACTTCTCCCAATGGGTTGCTGGCAAAGGGCCATTCGTTGGCTGACGCCCCGGGTCAGTGGCCCAGAATGCGCTTGCGGCAGTCCAGCAATTGGGCCTGGTCTAGCCGGGCACCGGAGTGCTGAACCTTTACCGCCGAGGCCAGGCTCGCCAGTGCACCGGCGGTCTGGTAGCTGTGGCCCTGAGACAAGCCATACATGAAGGCTCCGGCGAACGTATCGCCTGCTCCGGTGGTGTTGATCGCCTTAACCTTGTGCGCCGGGATCTCAAATCGGGTGTGACCGTCGAAGGCAATGGCACCCTGGTCGCCCCGGGTCATCACCCAGGTATCGGCCAGGTCATCGAGGCTGGACAGGGCGTCTTCCAGATCGGGCTTGTGGCTCCAGATGCGGGCTTCTTCTTCGTTGCAAAACAGCAGGTCACAGCGGTCGCTGAGCAGTTCGGTCATTTCCTCACGGCATAGGCGCACCACGGCCGGGTCGCAGAAGTTTACGGCGATCTTCTTGCCCAGTTTGCGTGCCCGGTTACGACAGGCCAGGGCGGCCTGGTGGCCCAGGCTTGAGATGGACAAATGCCCCTCCAGGAACAGCCAGTCGGCGGCGGCAAGCGCCTCGAAGTTGACGTTGTCGATGCCAATATCGTCGGTAATGCCGATGTAGGTGTTCATGGTGCGTTCGGCGTCGGGGGTTACCATAATCAGGCAGACACCGGTATGGCCGTCTTTCACACGGTCGTGCGGGTCGGTTGTCACGCCGGAATCGGTCAACTGCTGAATGTAGAAGTCGCCGTCGGCGTCATCGCCCAGTCGACAGGAAAAGTGGCATTTTGCCCCCAGTTGCGCACTGGCGGTCAGGCTGTTGGCGCCACTGCCGCCGTTCATCCGCTTGAGCAGGGTACCTTCGCGCGAGGCGGCTGTGCGCAGTGTGCGGCTGCGTTCAAAATCGATCAGGGTCCGGTGCGCCTTGGCCACACCCAGAGTGGCCAGAAAGGCCTCATCGACACTGTATTCTTCGTCTACCAGCGCCTGTCCGACCGCGTAAATATCAAGATGACTCATTCGCATAACTGCCTGTTAGACCGGCGGATACCGGTAGGATGACGAACGGCCAGCGTCTGTCAAACAACGTCGGCGACCGGGTGGGGCGGGCAGTGTACCGATCCTGATCAATCAGTCAAATACCCATTAAGCGTTTCCCAAATAGGTTTTCTGTCAAGTTTCTGAGTTTGCCAGAGTGACTAGCACCGGGTGCCGGGTATGCCTCTGTGGGGTAGTCCGCAGCAGGGATGCTGCGGCCTAGGCTCCACGGATGGATTTACGCCGACCCCACAGAGGCATACCCGGTATCCGGTGCGGGCCATCACCACCGAGGCGACCCAAACTCCGAACCTAGGTTATCCATTCTGCCAACACGACCAAAGACAGCAACCAATTCGCCCTTTATACTCCCGCGCCATGGCAAAGAAACCAACTCGATCCCGCTCCGGCAGTACTCGCCGCAGCGCAGCACCCAAATCCCGTTCCAGACGAAGCAGCAAGGCTCGCAAACAGAGCCGGGGTGCTTTGTGGCGCTGGCGTTTACTGCAGTTAAGCATAATTGGCGCAGCCGTGCTGATCGCCTGGATGTTCTATTTGAACGCCGTGGTGCGCGAGCGCTTTGAAGGGCAGCGCTTTACCGTGCCGGCCCGGGTGTACAGCGAAGCCCAGGAACTCTATACCGGAGCGCCGGTCAGTGCCGATCAGGTCGAATCCCTGTTGCAGGCACTTGGGTATCGTCAGACCGGTGATCTTGGCCAGTCTGGCCGGTATTTGCGGCGCGGGCAAACGCTCTCGGTGCACACTCGCAGTTTCGATTTCTGGGACAACCCGGAGCCCGCCCGACGTCTTGAGCTGGACTTCAGCCAGGGCAGCCTGGTCAATATGGTAACCACGGCCGGGCAACCGGTTCTGGTTGCCCGGCTCGACCCGCTGTTTATTGGTCAGATTTATCCCGGCAGCGGTGAGGACCGCTTGTTATTGCCGCTCGATGAAGTGCCGCAATCCCTGATTGAAGGCCTCATTGCGGTCGAAGACCGGCGCTATTATCAGCATTGGGGCATCTCACCAGTCGGCATCGCCCGGGCCCTCTGGGCTAATGTCACCTCGGCCTCCATTGCCCAGGGTGGGAGTACCCTAACCCAGCAACTGGTCAAGAACATGTATTTGACCGCCGACCAGACACTGTGGCGCAAGGGTAATGAGGCGCTGATGGCCCTGTTGATGGAGTGGCATTACAGCAAGGAAGACATACTTGAAGCCTACATCAATGAAATCTACATCGGTCAGCAGGGGCGCCGGTCTATCAATGGCTTTGGACTGGGCGCTCAGTTTTTCTTCGGGAGTCCGTTGCGCTCGCTCAACATCCATCAGCAAGCTTTGTTGGTGGGTTTGATCAAGGGGCCATCCTATTACAACCCCCGGCGTAACCCGGATCAGGCAATGGCCCGGCGCAATGTGGTGTTGTCTGTCTGGCGTGAAGCCGGGGTGATTACCCAGGCCGAATACGACCGCGCGCTGGCTTCTGGCCTGGACATCACCGAAGTGCCTGGCGATGCCAGTTATCCGGCCTTTATGGACCTGGTGCGCCGGCAACTCGACCAGGGCTATCGGCGTCAGGATCTGCTGGCCGAAGGGTTGACCGTCTTTACCACCCTCGATCCGCTGGCGCAAAACCACCTGGAAGCCGTCTTGCCCAATAGCCTTGCTGAGTTGGAAACCAGTTACAACCTGGCTCATGACACCCTGGAGGGGGCGGCGGTCGTGACTCGGCCTTCCACCGGCGATGTGCTGGCGATTACCGGTGGGCGCAAACCGGAACTGGCTGGTTTCAACCGGGCGCTGGATGCGCGCCGTCAGGTGGGCTCGCTGATGAAACCCGCGGTTTATCTGGCGGCGCTTGAAGCTGGCTATACTCTGGCCACACCGGTCAACGATGCACCGGTTCAGGTGGCGTCGGCCGATGGGGATGTGTGGGAGCCCCGAAATTTTGATCGGGAAAGCCATGGCTTACCGTTGCTGGTCGATGCCTTTTCCAACAGCTATAACCAGGCGACTGCGCGTTTGGGTATGGAAGTGGGCCTCGCCGAAGTGTTCGATGTTATCGATCGATTGGGCGTGAGTGAGCGCTTGCCAGCCGTACCCGCTGTCATGCTGGGGACCGTGGATTTGTCGCCCTTTCATGTCGCCCAGATGTACCAGACCATCGCCGGCAATGGTTTCTACAGCCCGTTGAACGCCATACGCGCTGTGGTGCACCCGGATATCGGCGTACTACAGCGGTTCGACCTGCAGGTAGAGCAGCGTTTCGAGCCCGAACAGATGTACCTGATCCAGGAAGCCCTGCACCGGGTCACCCTGGAAGGCACGGCGCGCAGCTTGCAGTGGCGCTTGCCGCAAAGCTGGTGGCTGGCGGGTAAAACGGGTACCACTGACGATAACCGGGATGCCTGGTTTGCCGGCTACAGCAGTGACCGCCAGGCGGTTGTTTGGGTTGGCCGCGATGGCAACGAGCCAACGCCACTGACGGGTTCGAGCGGGGCCTTGCCTATTTGGGCTGACATTATGGCCGGGTTGAAACCCAATCAGGAGCGGCGCGGGCAGCCAGCTACCGTGGTTCGGGTGCCGGTGAATGCGCAGGGGGCTCAGGTCAGCGAACGCTGTGATAACCAGAGGGTATTGCCCTTTTTAGCCGGTTCAGAACCCCCCGAGCGGCGTGGTTGCTCTGGCAGCCCCGACCCTTCCAGCGATGACGAAGGAGGTGGCTGGTGGCAACGGCTGTTCAATTAAAATACCGGGGCCGGGTTTGTCCCTTTTATGGGCGTTTGGTTTGGGTGTTGCTCTCAGTGATCTGGTTTTCAGGGTGCGTTTCGGTACCGGTAGATCAGCCCGATGATCCCCGGCTGAGTACCTGGGAACGCAAGGAAGAACGTGCCGGTCAGCCTATCGAAACCCCCATCGCCACTCGCAGCAGCCTGGTGGATTCACTGCAGCGTTCAGCGCATGAACGGGCGGCTGTTGGCCAATGGGATCAGGCCGAAGCCCTGCTATTGCGGGCATTGCGCATCGAACCCCAGGCAGCAGACCTGTATTTGCAGATGGCTGAACTCAAATCCCGTCAGGGAGATACTGTCGGCGCCACGCAGATTGCGCGCAAAGGTCTGACCTATGCGGAAGCGGGCAGCGAACTGGCGGCAGGGTTACAGCGGTTTGTTCAGCCCGAGTGACTGAACAGGCCGCAGCCGAAAGGCTGCGGCGCGGTGGTTCAGCGGTTAATGTAAGGCAGGCGGTTTTCGTCGATCCCGAAGCAGGCGACGGAAGATTCGCCGCTCTTGTCTTTCAACACCGGAGTCTCAACCTTGCAGCGTTCATTGGCAAACTCGCACCGGCCGTGAAAGGCACAGCCACTGGGCGGGTTCAGCGGAGAAGGCAATTCACCGGTCAGCCGGATTTTGTCGATCCGGTGTTCAGGGTCGATACGCGGTGTCGATGACAGCAGCGCCCGGGTGTAGGGGTGTTGGGGGTGTGTGAAGATGTCTTCGGTTGCACCGTACTCCACCACTTTACCCAGATACATCACCATGACTTTATCGGCAATGTGCTCGACCACCGACAAATCGTGAGAGATGAACACGTAAGCCAGATCAAGCTCTTGCTGAAGGTCCATCATCAGGTTCAGCACCTGCGCCTGTACCGACACGTCCAGGGCCGACACCGGCTCATCAGCCACCACGACCTTGGGATTCATCATCAACCCCCGGGCGATGGCGATACGCTGGCGTTGGCCACCTGAGAACATGTGCGGGTAGCGATCGTAGTGTTCAGGCTTCAGTCCCACTTTCTGCAACAAATTCAGGGCGCGCTCTTTGCGCTCTGCCTTGGTCAGCTTGCCGTTAATCACCAATGGCTCTTCCAGAATGGACCCGACTTTCTTGCGCGGGTTCAGTGACCCGTAAGGGTTCTGGAAAATAATCTGAATGCGCTGGCGCAATTCCTTGCGGGTTTCCCGGTCCAGCGTCAGCAGGTTTTTGCCGTCGAAGTTCAGCTCGCCTTCGGTGGGCAGCTCAATCATGGTCAGCAAACGCGCCAGGGTCGATTTGCCACAGCCGGACTCCCCGACGACGGCCAGCGTCTTGCCTGCTTCAACGGTGAAATTAACACCATCCAGAGCTTTGACCAGGCCCGGTGGTTTCATGAACCCCTGTTTGACCGGGTAGTGTTGCTTGAGGCCGACACCGCTCATGATCGGTGGTTTAGCCGCTGGTGTTTCGGAAGGTTGTTGGGTCATTGGCTGTTCACTCATACCGTGGGCCTCCCGGCTTCATCCAGCGGGTAAAAACATTTCACCTGACGACCTCGCGGGCCATATTGCTCAGGTTCTTCGGCCCGGCAGCGATCGGTCACATAGGGACAGCGCGGGTTCAGCAGGCAACCCTGTGGCCGGTCGTTGGCGCCGGGTACAACACCGGGCAGCGCATTCAACCGGTCTTTACCTTCAGACGACTCAGGCAGGGAGTTCATCAGTGCCTGGGTGTAGGGGTGTTTGGGTGCCTTGAAAATGTCGCTGGCCGGTCCGGTTTCAACGATTTGTCCGGCATACATCACCACCACCCGGTCAGCGGCTTCGGCGACTAATGCCAAATCGTGGGTGATCAGCATCAGGCCCATCTGTTTCTCGCGCTGCAGCTTGAGCAACAGTTCGATGATTTGCGCCTGAATGGTGACGTCGAGTGCGGTAGTGGGTTCATCCGCGATCAGCAATTTCGGATCGCAGGCGATCGCCATGGCGATCATGACCCGTTGGCTCATGCCGCCAGAGAGTTGATGCGGGTAGTTGTTGATGCGGCTTTCCGGTGCTGGAATACCAACCTGGCGCAGCAGGTCAATGGCCTTGGCCTGGCGCTCTTTTTTACTGCCACCCTGATGAACTTCAATGGCCTCCATGATCTGATTGCCCACGGTGTAGCTGGGGTTCAGGGAGGTCATTGGATCCTGAAAGATCATCGAGATTTCGTCACCGGTGATCTTGCGCCGGGCCTTTTCGTTCAGGGTCTGCAGGTCGGTTGTCTTGAATCGCAGTTCATCCGCCGTTACACGGCCCGGGAAATCGATCAGCCCCATCAGCGCCAGGGATGACACACTCTTGCCGGAGCCGGATTCGCCCACAATGCCCAGCACTTCGCCCTGTTCGACGTGAAAGCTGACCCGGTCGACCGCTTTGAACGGATTGTCTTTGGTTCCAAAGGCCACCGACAGGTTGTTTACGACCAGGAGGCTCTTGTCAGTCTCAGTCATGTCGGTCTCCTATTGTTTCAGTTTCGGGTCGAGGGCATCGCGCAGGCCATCACCCATCAGGTTAAACGCCAGAACGGTCATCAGAATGATCAGGCCGGGGAAGGTCACCACCCACCAGGCGCTCTGAATGAATTCACGTGCCGTGGCCAGCATTGACCCCCATTCCGGCAGCGGAGGCTGGGCGCCGAGACCGAGGAAACCCAGTGCGGCCATATCGAGAATGGCGTTAGAGAAGCCGAGCGTCGCCTGAACGATCAGCGGGGCCAGGCAGTTCGGCAAAATAACAATAAACATCAGGCGTAAAGCACCTGCGCCCGCTACGCGGGAGGAGATCACATAATCCTTGTTGATTTCTGTCAGAACCGAGGCACGCGTCAGTCGCACGTAGTGCGGCAGGTACACCAGTGACAGCGCCAGCCCGGAGTTGACGATGCTGGGGCCGAGAATCGCGACAATGGCAATGGCCAGCAGCAGAGCAGGCATCGACAGCAGGATGTCGGCAAAGCGCATGATGGCGACATCGACAAAGCCGCCAAAATAACCGGCAATCAGCCCCAGGCAAATACCCAGTACGAGCGAGACCGTCACAATCACCAGACCGATCAGCAGCGAGAGGCGTGCGCCGTGAATCAGCCGCGACAGAATGTCCCGGCCTACACCGTCGGTACCCAGCCAGAACTGGGCGTTGCCGCCCTCGGCCCAGGCCGGAGGCACCAGAATGAAGTCCCGGAACTGTTCATGCGGATGATGCGGTGCGACAAAATCGGCAAAAACCGCCAGAAAAACGATAAAGACGATAAAACAGAGGCCAATCAAGGCGCCCCGGTTCTGTATAAAGTACGACCAGAATTCGGCAAACGGTGTTTGTGGCACGCGCACCGTCGTTTGGGTTTCGGAAGTCATTGTCATGTGCTGGCTCCTTACTTGCTGTGACGTACGCGCGGGTTAACCACGCCGTACATGAGGTCGACCAGCAGGTTGACCAGAATGATGATGGTGGCAATCAGCAGCAGGCCGCCCTGAACCACCGGGTAATCGCGTCGCCCGATCGACTCAATCAGCCACTTGCCGATGCCCGGCCAGGCAAAGATGGTCTCCGTCAGAATGGCACCGCTGAGCAACAGGCCGACTTGCAGTCCCATAACGGTGATGACCGGAATCAACGCATTGCGCAGCGCGTGTTTGACGATGATGCGCCGCTTCGACAAGCCTTTGGCCCGAGCGGTCCGAATATAGTCTTCACCCAGTACCTCGAGCATGGATGAACGAGTCATCCGCGCGATAACCGCCATAGGGATGGTGCCGAGTACAATGGATGGCAGCACCAGATGGCTCAACGCCGAGATAAAGGCGCCGTCTTCGTCCGATAGCAACGTATCGATCAGCATGAACCCGGTTACTTCGTCGACCCAGAACATAACGTCCAGCCTGCCAGAAACCGGTGTCCAGCCGAGGTTGACGGAGAACAATAGCATCAACAGCAGGGCCCACCAGAAAATCGGCATTGAATAGCCCGTGAGCGAGATGGTCATAACGGTATGGTCGAGCAGCCCGCCACGTTTGATGGCAGCGAGGATACCCAGGGTAAGTCCGGTGATGACCGCAAAAATGGCGGCGCATACCGTCAGTTCAATGGTCGCCGGAAACAGTGACATAAACTCTGACATAACCGGCTGGCGCGTCACATAGGAGGTGCCCAGGTCACCCTGCAGAACGTTGCCCAGATAGATGAAATATTGTTGCCAGATCGGCTTGTCCAGGCCCAGCATGGCCTCGAGTTCCGCCCGTTGTTCGGGCCCGAACCCGCGTTCGCCCCCCATGATGGTGATCGGATCACCGGGGATCAGATAAATAAGCGCGAAGGTGAAAAGCGATACACCGATGAAGGTGGGTATCACCATGCCCAGACGGCGTAGTAAAAATTGTAGCATTGAGTCTATTCTCCAACCTGAAATGGGTGCTTGGCCATTTCGGGAATGAAACCAGAGGGTCAGGCGAGCTGGTTTCTGCTTTATGCAATGAACCGGGGATCACGGCCCGGAACAGTGCTTGAGCCGGTACCGGGTAGGTGCCGGTGCCTGCATCACCCAGCGGTGACGGCAGCGGTTATTAAACAAGAAAGGGCGGCAGATGGTCTGCCGCCCTGATAGAGACGTCTTAACTGTCAGGTGTTGACTCAGTCTGCGAGGCTAACCCCGTAGAACGAGTGCGAACCGAACGGGCTCATGACGTAGCCCTGAACTTCAGGACGAACCGGCTCGAAGACCACCGAGTGAGCAATGGTGATCCAGGGCGCTGCTGCCTTGAATACAACCTGAGCTTCTTCGTACAGAGCGGTCCGCTCTTCTGTGACGGGTGTACGCAGAGCCTGGTCAACCAGTGAGTTGAACTCTTCGTCACACCAGAACGCACGGTTACCACCGGTTTCAGCCGCCTGACAGCCCAGCAGGGTGTTCAGGAAGTTATCCGGGTCACCGTTGTCGCCGGTCCAGCCAAGCATCATGGTTTCATGTTCGCCATCCTGGGTGCGCTGCAGGTACTCGCCCCACTCGAAGGATACGATTTCAGCGTCTACACCAACAGCAGCCCAGTCTGCCTGAATCAGCTCGGCCATACGGCGTGCGTTCGGGTTGTAGGGACGCTGTACAGGCATTGCCCAGATGTCGGTTTCGAAACCGTCCGGGAAGCCAGCTTCGGCCAGCAACTGACGGGCGTATTCCGGATCGTAGTCATAATCGACGACGTTTTCGTTGTACGACCACATGGTTGGTGGGATCGGGTTCTTGGCAACCTGGCCAGCGCCCTGATAGACCGCATCCAGAATCGCTTCTTTGTTGGTTGCGATGTTCAAAGCCTGACGAACGAGGTCATTGTCGAACGGGGCTTTCTGGGTGTTGAATGCCAGATAGCCGACGTTCAGGCCAGGCTGGGACAGTACGTTAATGTTCGGGTCATCTTGCATAGCCTGAACATCAGACGGGTTCGGGTACACCATGTGGTGACATTCGCCGGCACGCAGCTTGGCGTAACGAACACTGGCATCAGGAGTAATGGAGAACACCAGACGCTCGATATCAGCCGCACCTTCCCAATAGGCATTGTGACGCACATAGCGAATCACTGAGTCTTTACGATACTGAGCCAGAATGAATGGGCCGGTACCGATCGGCGTAATGTCGACCTGGTTCGGGGTGCCCGCATCCATCATCGCATCGGCGTATTCGGCCGAGTGAATGGAGGCGAAGTCCATGGCCAGGTTAGCCAGGAAGGTGGCATTAGGGGCACTTAGCTGAAAGACAATGGTGCTGTCATCGGGTGCGGTGATCGACTCGATTGCATCGGCCATACCCATGTAACCAAAGTAGGCGTAATCCTGGTTGCTGATGCCGTGGAACGGATGATCTTCATCCATCTGGCGCTCGAAACTGAACAGAACGTCTTCTGCGTTGAAGTCACGGCTCGGACGGAAATCTGAACGAGCGTGGAACTTGACGTTTTCACGCAGGTTAAAGGTGTAGGTCAGGCCGTCGTCTGAAATTTCCCAGGTCTCAGCCAGACCCGGTACGACTGCCGTGCCGCCACGCTCAAATTCCACCAGGCGGTTGAACATGGTGCGCGAAGACGCGTCAAAGGTGGTGCCAGAAGTGTAAAAAGCCGGGTTAAAGCCTTCAGGGCTCGCTTCCGAGCAATACACAAAGGTGTCCGCAGCAGCGGTAGACGCCATTGCCGTGGCCAGTGCGGCGCCGGCAAAGAGTGACAGACTTTTCTTCATTGTTATTTCTCTCCTTTTATTATGTAAGCCGCTGCTGATCATGACTCTGTTCATCAGCGGCCTTTGACCCGTCGCTCTGTGAGGAAGAGCGCCGGGGAACCATCGCTTCAGCAAGAATGAGACCACGCCGAGGCACAGGCTGACAGTTGGTGTTGCAGCCACCGTACGGGTTCCCGCAACCCGCGCGGGTCAGGCTTTGGCGTGTACCTGACACGTCAAATCAGAACCGACCCCAGTGGTCGATATAACCGTACTTATGGTCAACTGTGGTGCTTGAGCATAAAGCAGGGTTTAAAATAGGGCAACCAGTCAGGAAATGCTAAATTTTTCCGGGTGCCGTCACGTCAGATTGCCGCCTTTATGTCTCAAAGCTGTAAAAGTTAAGGGGCTCTGGAGTGTTTTAGCGGCTCTTTTTCGACTAAGGTTAAAAGGTCCGGGATGTGGTCCGCACTTTGCTTTCTCTGAGGCGGAACGAGGCAGGAGTATACTGGCAGCATTGAATTTTTGGCCAAAATGGCGAAGATTCATGCCAATTAGGGCGGGTTTACAGGGTACTGGCTCCCCGGATACGGAACCAACATTGCGAAACGTTGCAGTGATTGGGACCATTGTCACCCCTCAGTCGGTAACGACGCTTTGGTGACTTTGCAGTAGCAGCGCTCTGTTAGTGGTGTTTTGAATAGGGCGCACAGCGTTCAAGAGGCGAATCCATTGCGGAATCAAACATTGCATCAAGTATCGGCCCCGTCCCGCCATCCTTTTGCGGGTGTCGCCATGGCCGATGCCTGGACCAGCCAGCGCGGTTTCTATGCTGCCTCCCGGCACGCGCTGAGCGAATGGTTTAACGAGTAGCCTTGCTCACGCTGGTCTGGCTGTCGCGAAACAGGCCGGTGAATCCCCCGAAGTCAAGCGCATGTCGCACAACCACAACCCCGGGTGCGATTATGTTTTGCATTGGCCCCCGGGCTTATTCAAAATGCCAGCAACAAAAACGCATAAAAAGTAATCAGTTCTGCCGGCCTCAGATGTCCAGTGCCACCAAAGCACAGACATTCGGCAGGTACCGCAGGCAGGAACGGATCAGGAGACCACAATGGGTCAGCAAGTAGCCCCGCTGATAGCCACCGACATACACAAGTGTTTTGGTGAGCTTGAAGTCCTCAAGGGCATTTCACTGGAAGCGCACAAAGGCGATGTTATCTCCGTCATTGGGTCTTCCGGGTCGGGTAAAAGTACCTTTTTGCGCTGCATCAACATGCTTGAGATCCCTACTTCAGGTGACATTCAGGTGCATGGTGAGAAAGTGGCGTTCAAGACCAACCGTCGAGGTGAGCGTGAACCTGCCGACATACGACAGGTTGAAAAGATGCGTGCCCAGCTGTCCATGGTGTTCCAGGGGTTCAACCTCTGGGCCCACATGACGGTGATGGAAAACATCATAGAAGCTCCGGTCCATGTGCTTGGCATCAGTAAGAAAGAAGCCATCGAGCGGGCCGAAGAGCATTTGAACCGGGTTGGCCTGTACGACCGTCGCAACTACTACCCGGCCCACATGTCGGGCGGTCAGCAGCAGCGTGCTGCCATTGCCCGGGCGCTGGCGATGAACCCTGAGGTGATGCTCTTTGACGAGCCGACCTCGGCACTCGACCCTGAGCTGGTGGGTGAAGTACTCAAGGTGATGCGGGCACTGGCAGAAGAAGGGCGCACCATGGTGGTCGTTACCCATGAAATGGCGTTCGCCCAGGATGTCTCGAACAAGGTGATGTACCTGCACCAGGGCAAGATTGAAGAATATGGCGACCCGAAAGAAGTGTTCAATAACCCGAAATCGGAACGCTTCAAGCAGTTTATTGCACCCAATTACTGATTCCGGAAGCTGCACTTTGCGGCATTTGGAATGCATTGACCGCGCCGTATTTGGGGGCGGTTAACCAGTATGATCAGCGTAAGCTGGTGTGGACACAGGAGGTGTCCGGTATCCGATCGCGCCGGATACCAACGCAACCTGCCAGGTTGTGCCCAATATTACGGACAATGGGATGATGAAAGAGGGGCGGCGTAAGCCATCCTATACTAGGAATCAGGAACCACCTGATCGAATGACAACACTGGAGTCAACCATAATGAAAAAAACGTTAATTGCTGTTGCGGGTATGCTCGCAATGACCTCTGCCGTATCGGCCGAAAGCTGGGACACCATTCGTGTGGGCGTGGACGCACCTTACCCACCGTTTGAATACCGCGCCCCCGATGGCGAACTGACCGGTTTCGAAATTGAACTGGGCAATGAAGTGTGCCAGATCGTATCCGGCAACGACTGTGAGTGGGTTGTTCAGGCATGGGACGGTATTATCCCGGGTCTGCTGGCTCGCAAATACGACATGATTTTCTCATCCATGTCGATCAACGAAGAGCGCCAGAAGCGCGTTCTGTTTTCAGACCCTTACTACACAACTCCCTCTGCGTTTTTTGCACCGGATGGCAACGGCTTTAACCCCGACAGCAGCGACGGCAAGCGCGTTGGTGTTCAGCGGGCTACCATTCAGGACACCTATGTCACTGAATTCCTGACCGGTGCTGAAGTGGTTCGTTACACCACAGCTGACGACATGATTGTCGACCTGCAAGGCGGCCGTCTGGACGCCATGTTCATCGATGCCCCGGTTGGCATCGAAATGCTGGAAGGCAACGATGAAGTATCCCAGGTTGGCGAATTCATCAAGGAGCCGACACGCATCTTTGGTGAAGGCGTAGGCGCTGCATTCCGCAAGCGCGATACCGCTCTGGAAGAGCAAGTCAGTGCTGCACTTGAGCAACTGAAGAACGATGGTACCTACGACACCATCATGCAGAAGTATTTTGACATCGACATCAAACTGTAACGAACCCGTCTGACAAGACGTTTTCATTTTGTGTTTGTGCGAAGGGCCGGTGTCAGCCGGCCCTTCATGTGTTGCTCGGCCTGCTTCACAGGGTGTCAGTCCGTTAACAGGATTGAATGATGCTGTTGCGTAGGCAGACCAAGCAACTCAGTAAAACAACAACCAACGAAGAGTAACGCCTGTGTTTGATTTCGAAGGCTATGGCCCTTCCATATTTGGTGGCGCCATCATTACGTTGGAGCTGGCTGTCTTCTCGCTGGTTCTGGCCGTGTTTCTCGGTTTGATGGGTGCCTGGGGCAAAATGTCCCGCAACCGGCTGGCGAAAGGAGTCGCAACCTTTTATACCACGCTGATTCGTGGCGTACCCGACCTCGTCTGGATGATGTTGCTGTTCTTCGGCGGCCAGATAGCCCTGAACACCATACTTGATTATCTGAATTACGATCTGGGGTTTGACTTGCCATACCCCCAGTTCAATGAATTTGCGGCGGGCGTACTGACCATTGGCTTTATTTTTGGTGCCTATATGTCCGAGACGTTTCGCGGTGCCTTTATGGCGGTTGAAAATGGCCAGATTGAAGCGGGCAAAGCTTACGGCATGAGCGGCTGGAAAGTATTTTCCCGCATCATGTTTCCACAGATGATGCGCCATGCGATCCCCGGCATTGCCAACAACTGGCAGGTGCTGCTCAAAACCACCGCCCTGGTGAGTGTGATCGGTTTGGCTGACATGGTAAGGCTGGCCAGCGAAGCCGCAAAATCGACCGGTTCACCTTTCAAGTTCTTCATACCGGTTGCCATTGTTTACCTAACCATCGCCGCCTTGTCCGACATTATTTTCAAGATGCTCAACAACAAGTACAGCGCTGGCGTTGTTAAGGGAGGCAACTGATCATGGATGCACTCATTGCCTTGCTCGAAAGCAACGATATTTTCACACCGAACACCCTGATGCAGTATTGGGGTGGCTTGGTGACGACAGTCCAGCTGGTTTTCCTGTCACTCATTATTGGTCTGGTCATCGCCGTGCCGCTGGCCATTATGCGGGCGTCCGATAACCCCTGGATCAGCCGTCCGGTTTGGGTCTATACCTATGTATTTCGCGGTACACCCCTACTGGTACAGCTGTACATGATCTACTACGGGGTCACGCTGATCGACGGTATTCAGGATACTTTCTGGTGGGAAATCTTCCGGGGTGCTTTCTACCCGGCGCTGATTGCCTTTGTACTGAACACAGCGGCTTACACCACCGAGATATTTCGCGGCGCCATTGAAGCGACACCGCGGGGTGAAATTGAAGCCGCCAAGGCTTATGGCATGAGCTGGGCCAAAAGAATGCGCCGCATTGTACTGCCCAGTGCCTTTCGCCGTGCTATTCCGGCATACAGCAACGAAGTCATTTTCATGCTGCACGCCAGTGCCATTGCATCGGTTGTTACCATTATCGATTTGCTGGGCGCTGCTCGTAATATTTACGCGCAATACTATGCGCCATTTCCAGCCTTTATCTTTGTCGCCTGCATCTACCTGATACTGACCTTCGGTATTCTGGGTGTGTTCAAGCAACTGGAGAAACGTTTGCTGGGGCATTTGCGCCCACGCTGACGGTTATAGAACGTGCCGTCTGAAATCTGAATCCAGGCCGCCCTATGCGGCCTTTTTTGCAATTGAGCGGAGGCAACCATTTCATGTTCGGGGCTCATTCCGATTTTCTGCAACACACACTGGCAACGGCCGACGACACCGTCAGCCCCGAATTTTCGATATTGTCCGCGGGTACCGAAGTTACCCTGTTGGACTGTGGCGTGTTGCGGGTTGAACCGAACACCGCCTGCGATACCTCGGTCGTAATCTCCTGTGCCGTGCACGGCAACGAAACCGCCCCGATCGAGCTGGTGCGTGACATCGTGCGTGACGTTCTGGAAGAAGAGCAAAAAGCCGGGCAACGGGTGCTGTTCATTATGGGCAACCCCTGGTCAATGAACATTGCCCGGCGCTTTGTTGAGGTCAACATGAACCGTCTCTTCGCCGGTGACTGGCAGCAGTACGACACCACATTGAAAGAAGTAAAACGTGCCGCCAAACTGGAGGCCTACGTTGCCAATTTTTTTGCGGAAGAGCCGGTAACCGTCACCAAACGATTCCACTACGATCTGCACACCGCCATTCGGGGCAGCAAGCGCGAACGTTTCGGTATTTACCCTTTTGTTGAAGGGCGTGAGCTGCCTGCCAGCCAAAAAGCGTTTCTGGCGCGGTCTGACATAGATACCGTTCTGCTGCAGCAGAAAGAAGCCAACACCTTCTCTTCTTTTTCATCGCTGCGTTACGGCGCCGAGAGTTTCACGCTGGAACTGGGGTCGGTTAAACCTTTTGGCGAAAACGACCTTAGCCGCTACAGCGGCATCGACTATGCATTGCGTGAACTGGTTGCCGGCGAACCTCTGCCAGCCGAGCCCAAGCGACCGGTCACCGAATTCGAAGTGTGCCATTCCATAGACGTTACCAGCGACACCTGGGAGTTCTTCATCCCGGACGATGCCCTCAACTTTACCGACTACGCCCCCGGCACCCTGATCTGGCGCGACGGCGACCAGGAATACCGGGTGGGCAACGAACCCGAATACATCGTCTTCCCCAACCCCAAAGTACCAGTAGGCCAGCGTGCAGGGTTAATGCTTAAAGCCCGATCATCCAGTAAGGCACCAAAGGCGGAACGATAAAGGCAGTCACAACCCCGGTCAGGCTCATGGAAAGTCCCGCAAAAGCACCACAAGTTGCGGACTTTTCAAACGCCTGGGCGGTACCGAAACCGTGAGCCGTTAACCCCAGTACATAACCATACAGCGCATGGTCATCCAGGCGGCACAGACGCATGAGCGTGGGCAGCATCAAGGTTCCGACAGCCCCCGTCAGTAATACCAGGCCTGCGGCGAGTGAACTGCTGCCGCCCAGGTTCGCCACCATGCCAATCGCGATGGGCGTGGTAATCGATTTGCCGCTCATGCTCAGCGACAGCACATCATCGCCGGTAATCAGGTCTGAGAGGATTACCGCGCTGCCGGCGGCTACCAGAGCACCGGTGAAACAGGCGACCAGCAGGGGCATGGCCATTTTGCGGATCAGCGCCATGTTCTCGTGCAGTGGTACTGCCAGGGCCACGGTAGCAGGGCCGAGCAGGAAGTGGATCATCTGCGTGTCGCGCTGATACTGCGGGTAATCCCAGCCGAGCAGGGTAATCAACCCCATGATGGAGAAAATGCTGACGATCACCGGGTGCACCAGAGCCGACCGACCGGCCCGACGGTACAGTTGCTCCGCCAACAGGTAGATACCCAGTGTCATGCTGATGGCCAGCAACAGATCAATGGAGACACTCATGTGTTTTTAACCCGAAACAGACGAAAGATGCCGACCATGGCCAGGGCCGAGAGGGCGGTGCTGGCGGCGATGATCAGCAGCATCCAGTGACCGTTGGTCATCAGCCGGTCCCAGTGTTCAATCAGGCCCACGCCAGCAGGTACAAACAGCAGGGTCAGGTAGCGGATCAGCATTTTGCTGGCTTCGGCCACCGGTTTGGGCACCTTGCGGATGATGGTCAGGGTGACCCACAGCAGCACCAGCCCGACCACGTTGCCCGGAATTGGCCAGCCGATCCACTGCGACACTGCCTCGCCCGCGAGCCAATAGGCCAGTAATACCAGAAAACCCAGAACCATCGTCTTACCCTTTAAACAGTCGACCCGGGTGCAGTGTGCCTGAAACCCGGTACCGGATCAGCGCAAATGCCGCAACTGATTGATTCACAGAATGAATTCCTCTCATCAAGCGCTTGCGCCCGCCGGGGGGAAGGGCGGTATAATGCGCGCCATGAGCAAATCCAAGAAAAGCACCGTCCACACAGGCGGTACCATCGCCCAGAATAAACGAGCCCGCCACGAATATCATATCGAAGAAAAGTATGAGGCCGGGTTGGTTCTGTTGGGCTGGGAAGTCAAAAGCCTGCGCGCGGGCAAGGCGCAGCTGGTCGACAGCTACGTCATCTTCAAGGACAACGAGGCCTGGCTGATCGGTGCCCATTTTTCACCGCTGGAAGCCGCCTCAACCCACGTGATTGCCGACCCGACGCGCACTCGCAAGCTGCTGCTCAACCGCAAGGAGATCGACAAAATCTCCCGCCAGTCCGAGCAGGATGGCTATACCGCTGTCTGTTTGTCCCTGTTTTGGAAGAAAAACAAGGTCAAAGCCGACATTGCCCTGGTAAAAGGCAAGAAACTGCACGACAAGCGGGCCACCATCAAAGAACGCGAGTGGGGCCGCCAGAAACAGCGGGTGCTGAAGGCGTATAATACCTGACGCCTTCGTGTTAAACTGCTCGGCCGTTGAAAGGGGCTTGAACTGTAATGGTTTGGCACCATTTAATGGGTTGTACAGAAAGTAGTATTAAGCGTTTTAGAAGAACAGGAAGAACCACCAGAGTTTGGTCATCACGGATGAATGACACACCAGTTTCGGGGGCGACATGGCTTCGACGCGGGTTACAAAGCTCAAGGTGCATGCCGAGATGGTAGCCAATCTCGTAAAACCAAAGCTGCAAACTCATAGTTGCAAACGATGACAACTACGAAGGTTACGCGCTAGCCGCATAATCCTTCAAACTGGACCCATTAACCGGTCCGGCGGTCACTGTCCTGTGCCTGAACGGGGCTGCTGACTGTCAATAATTCAGGATCGCAGTGTAAGGTTGTCTGGGCCGGAGCTGCTAAAACCTAATTCCAGGCTCCCCGAGTCGCACCTGTCCTTCGGTAACGGCAAGGGTAAATTAAAGAAGTGACTAAGCATGTAGGACCGAGAGTAGAGGGCTTGCGGACGCGGGTTCGATTCCCGCCGCCTCCACCAATACCGGGGCTGGTAATAACCAGCCCCAACCCCTTCAAACCCGGCTAGAATGCGGGTTCCAGACCAGAGCGCAGTTTTGCCAATTGGTCTCGGAAAGTCTCCAAAGGTCTCCAGAATGGCACAATTTGGGCACAAGCCTGATTGGTGTCACGTCCATCAAGCTGATGGCGGTCTTCTTTGCCCGGCTCGTGACGAGGCGTCTGAAACAGGCCGATACCCCCACCGAAGTACTCCAACAAGCCACACGGCTTGCAGATTATCTAAACCTTACCGCACCCACCCCCAACCAGGGACGTACGGCCGTCGGCTGCGCATCACGCCTGTCCGAGTCAGCCTGGTGGCGTCGACACTTAGAACGACACTATCGGCAAGCCATCGACAATAGCCACCGGGCGCTAGGTCAGGTAAGGCATGGAACGAGCCCCTACCTGGCCAAACCCATTTTTAACGAGTACCTCCACGCCCAGGAATTGAGCCAAGCCTATTTGGCGCGCACTTTCATCGAGAGTGAGGATGGTGAACGTCTGTCATTGGCAGAAGTCAGTGAACACACGGTGTCTAACCCGGCGGTTCGGCGGGCGGAACTGATGACCCGTGTCCGCGGCATGGAAGAGTATGCCCAGGCCCATGATTGTGCCGGTTTATTCATCACGCTTACGTTGCCGTCTGAATTTCATGCCTCCCTAAAGAAAGGCTTTGTGAATCCCCGACACGATGGCAGCGACCCCAGGGCCGGAAACGATCACCTGGGCAAGCTGTGGTCGCTGATTCGGGCCAAAGTCCATCGCAATGACATCACTCCATTTGGTCTACGTGTGGTTGAACCACACCACGATGGCACCCCCCACTGGCACTTGATGTTGTTTACGCCAAAAGGGTCAGAACAGTCACTGGTGAGCATCTTCCGCGAGTACGTGCTCAAGGACTCAGAACGGCCGGATCTGCTAAAGCGTCGCCTTAAGATTGTCCATATCGACCCCGCCCGGGGTAGTGCCGCTGGGTACGTGGCCAAATACGTCTCAAAGAACATCGACGGCGCCAATTTAAAAACCGATCAAGCCGGTCGCCCCCTCCTTGATACACCAACCCGCATACGCGCCTGGGCCAGTACTTGGCGTATTCGTCAGTTTCAAACGATTGGCGGCCCGCCTGTGGGTGTCTGGCGAGAGCTGAGGCGTCTTCGGGAAGGTCGGGGTTATGCCATGGGTGCCGCCTATGAAGCGGCTGACACCGGTGACTGGTTTGGCTTCATGGAGGCCATGCAGCACAAGCAACTATGTGGTGAAGGCCGTGGTGTTGAGTTGATGCGAGCGCATACGGAAACCGTCAACCGGGTAACGGGTGAAGTGGTGACTTCTTATACGAACCGTTTTGGCGAGCCCCTGCGCGGGAAAGTCATTGGCGTATGCAGTGGCATCTTGCGACTTCCGACGCGGACACGGCATTGGTTGGGTCAACAATTCGAACCGCTGAAAGTGATAGGGCTTGCCGGCGTAGCCGGCAACCCTGTCACTTTCAGCGGTAACTTGGACTTGTGTAAATAACTGTACGGGGCAGCCAGTATGGCGCAGATCATAGAATTACCCATAGACGGTTTCTCTCTTAAAGAGGCTGTGACTTACCTGAATTTTCCAGTTGCTGATAAAGCAAAGACTGCGACTCAACGTTACAAAATCTCAGAGCTGGGAATCATCGTGGGTGTATTGACGATGAACGATGAAGTGGAACTCATCATCAAAATAGCAGACGGAGTAGAGCAGCTAACCCGGTCTGAGTTCACGGCTAGATTTGAGGTCGTCAATGATTGAGCCAATTGCCGATTGGGAAGACACCTTTACTCCCCTGGAGCTGTTTTTGGCAGGGGGAGCACAGTTTCCTTTCTGGATCGCCTCTTGGGCATACGCTGAATATCACGGCCCTTCGAAAGTCCGTGTAACGGGGTGGCTCTTTATTGAAAAAGACTCTAAAGGCAGATGGATTCAGCGTTCAAGTAAACAGAATCTGATGGAAACTTCTGCATTTGCCTGCGAGAGAGAAGATCAGCCCGATACGGTCTTGGCGATTCACGACATTACAACCAAAGGGTGGCTGTCACCCACTCACCAAGGAATTAATGAGATGGCGAAAAAACTGAGAGACGGAAAAACACCAGAGGAATTGATGAACCTTCACGGTGATAGATTGGTATCGCTCCAGTGTTTGACCAGCAACTGGTTACTAGAAACACCGGTATTTGAAATTACCGGGATTTCCTATCGATCACCAGATCAAGGCCAGGGAGTTCGCATGATGGATCTCATTGAGCAAGAGCGGGCTGGGAAGCTGGATATGGGGCAACAGTTCAAACCTTTCCTTAAAGGCCGGGTATACGACAAAAATGGAAAGTTGGCGTTTGAGGAGCAATTGCTCGACATGCAGTCAGCTCCCGTATGGCAAGTTGACTCACTGCACGACTAACCGTGCTCGCTCTTTAACAACCAGCTTAAGACAAAGCGTACTGCCCTGATAACGTCATATGATCAAATGTGAATATATGCTCAGGGCTGTATCGGCATGCACCAACAAACCGGCCTTTCATTCCGTGGCGCTTTGTACCTGGTTCGACGTATACCGTTCCCTCGCATATAGGGCATACCGCGGTATAGGATTTTATTCGGATAACGCTTTTTGCCTTGGAGCTGCTTTTAGAAAAGCTATTCGGTTCTACCACCAGATAGGATCTATCTATGAATTGGGGCGTAAGCCAGAACGGCGATTCAACGATCCCCTGATCACTGGCCTGGATGAATGGCCAAATAGCACTCAACACTATGGCAAAGACCGCTACCCCAGTGACTATCACCGCAGCCGCCAATTGCGGCATATCAAGAGCGACCGCAACTGAAGTCATAATCACAGTCAAAAAGATGATCACGAAAGGGGCTAAACCAAATGACCACCTCACTGTGCTAGTCATTGCCAGCTCACCGAGTAGCTTTGATAGGCCGCGCATCTTAGGCATTGAGAACAGTTCGTATCTAATATTTGTCGTTTCGAGGGTTCCATCAGTTATCAGAGGTGTTGGTACCGGATCTAGCGGTTCAGTGTCCAGACAGAGGTACTTTCGTTTGTCCTGTTTGCTCGACTTGATCCTCAACCGCTGTCGCTTATCTGCTTTGATTAAGGAGCTATCTAGGGAAGGCCGGAGATCCTCTAGGATTTCTGTCAACCTCTTAAGGTGCCGGTTTACGAACCTCCTGGCGTCTTCGGTGCTGTCAGTTTGCTTTATTCGATCTGCAACGTCCTTGACCGTGAATATGATTTTCTCTTCTGGGACACCTTGTTCAATCATTGATCGGGTCATTTCGATTAGGGCCCGCAAAACCTCGATCGGTCTTGATTCTGGGTCCAAGTCTTCAATGTTTTCCAGTGTGCTAAGGGTCGCTTCTGCTACAGACAGAGCTTCAACAGTGGCTGACTTATCCATTCCTCATTTCCTTGAAACCCGCATGGTTACTGATATGTGACCGGTATATTACCGGTACTTACCGGTCTAAACCGGCTCAGACCAGTGGAGACTATAACCGAACCCACACAGGAGCAACATATGGGACGGTTTGTCACGGTTAAACGCTACGCAGAGCTTTCAGGGTACTCAGAAGAGGCCATACGGCAAAAGATCAAAAAGGGAGTGTGGAGGCTGACTCAACACGTTCGCAAGGCACCAGATGGTCGTTTAATGATCAATGTAGAGGAGATTGAAAAGTGGATCGAAAGCTACCCAGAGGCGTAACAGTGCGAGGCAACAGCCTGCAACTGAGCTTTTCTTACCAGGAAGAGCGGTTCAGAGAGTCACTGCGAATGCCTGATACTAAGCCTAATATTAAGGCTGCTGAGCTGAAGCTAGCCGCCATTCAGCACGATATTGCTATGGGGAAGTTTGACTATGGTCGTCACTTTCCGAGAAGCAAGCATGCAATGCGACTGAGCCAAAGCTTGCAGCAATCAATTACAGTTGATCAAATATTAAACGAATGGTTGAAGAGAGTGAAAGACAGGACGGCATATAGTACTTTGAGAGACTATGCTTCTGCCGTCACCTTTCACTTGATCCCTCAGTTTGGAACACTGAAAATAGGTGAGCTAAAAGCGATCAAAGTTGAAGAGTGGCTCAGTAGCCTTGAAATATCAGGGAAACGAAAGAGAAACATACTGATTCCTCTGCGCCAAGCATATGAAGACGCCATTTTCGACGGTCTCATTGAGCAGAATCCTATGATTCGTGTGAGAAATCCAAAACATGACCGTTCAGAACCAAGCCCATTCAACCAGGTAGAAGTAGATAAGATTTTGTCGGTACTAACAGGTGTTGAGCGTAATCTCATTTGTTTTGCATTCGAGACCGGTTTACGTACTTCAGAGCTAATAGCCTTAATGTGGGACGATGTAGACTTGGATAATAGGCAGATTCATATTCGTAGGGCATGCGTTAGGGGGCGCATTAAAGACACTAAGTCGAGTTCAGGTTGGAGATCAGTACCGCTATCGAGTACCGCAATAGAGGTTCTACTAAGTCAACAAGAACAGAGCTCAAATGAGGATTGTTTTGTATTTTACGACCCGAAGTATATGAAGAGGTGGGACAGCGACCAGATAATTCGAAAAAGAGTTTGGAAAAAGGCTATCAAGGCGTCAGGTGTTGCATATAGAAACCCATACCAGACTAGACATACTTATGCCTCCACTCTGTTGTCAAAAGGGGAAAACCCGCTTAAGGTGGCTTATCAGATGGGGCATAAAGACTGGGGAATGATTAGGAGTGTATATGGACGCTGGATCAGATGAAGCTATTGAATTGCTTGGTGACTACTTTCACTACACGAATATGTCTGGGCTAATCGGAATACTGCAAAGCAAAGAAATCTGGCTGACAGATATCAGGTTCCTAAATGATGCAATGGAATTTCATTATTATATTGAAATACTAATGGACTGTTTCAAAGATAGGTCAGGCGATCTAGACAATAGACTACGTGAAGAGTGTGAGTCGTCTTTGTATTCCATTGAAAACATACAAAATGATCTTAGGATTTACGTTGCTTCATTCTCAGAAAATGGTGACTCACTTCCCCAGTGGAGAGGGTATGGTTCTGAAGGAGGCTTCAATATTGGGTTCCATGCTGACGAGCTGCAGTCCACAATGAGCGATAGTGTCGTGCATTTTAAAAAGGTCAACTACAGTCTTGCTGAAGCAAAAAAAGCTGCGTCTTTAAGTATTTCGAATTTGATAAGAGCCTGTCAGGCAGGTGAAAGAGAGAGTTACTTTAGTGACTTTATATCTGAAGTATTTAGAGATGCTTGTTTGTTTAAGGATCCCTCTTTTGCTTCAGAGCAAGAGTGGAGGTTAGTTAAGTACTCCAATATCACAAATTCAGATGAACTTTACCTGAGAGAAGGAGCAGAGGCGCCTATTCCATATATTAAAGTATCATTGGTAGATGGTGGGACTGGAAATTTTATAGCCTCTAGCGTTAATACCGGTCCAAGTATGAATTTTGAAACAAATAAACAGGTGTTCGGGCTGTTTAAAAAGAGGTACACGTATTATAGTTTTAAACTTGGTTGTTCAAAGATCCCATTCAGGTCAACCTGATTGGCGATTGACGCATTTCTGGTACACTCATTGGTAACCTATTGATTTGGTGATAAAAATGCAAGGTTCGATTCCCGCCGCCTCCACCACATCCAAAAGGCCACCCAAGAGGGTGGCTTTTTTTTTGGATGTGGTGGAGGCGGCGGGAATTGCTCGCTAACAGCGTCGGGTTCGACCATTCGCCAGGAGCGAATGGGCCCGCCGAAGGCGCCCGAAGGGTCGGGGCCATGGATGGCCCCGAGGCATTCCCGCCGCCGTGCCCAGCCAATAATCCAAACTCACACCCAAAAGGGTGGCTTTTTTTTTGGAGTTGGTGGCGGCGGGAATAGTTCGCTAAGGCGCCGGGTTCGACAAATCGGCAGGAAAGCCGATTTGGACGCCCGAAGGGCGCCCCGTAGGGGTGAGGCCCATGGATGGGCCGAATCATTCCCGCCGCCGTGCCCTGCCAAGAATCTAAACTCACACCCCAAGGCGTGGCTTTTTTGGATGTGGTGGCGGGAACCGTTCACTAAAGCGCCGGATTCAACCTCGGATGCGTCTCCTCCCCAAACACCCAAACCAGAGTACCTGAGACCATCATCGCAATGAATACAAACCAGAAACCAGCGGTGACTGCTCCGGCCCAATGCGCTGCCAGTCCCAAACCAAGCGCGCCAATTCCATAGCCCAGATCCCGCCAAAACCGGTAAATGCCAATGGCCGAACCGCGCCAGTTGGGGTGTGAGATGTCTGCTACGGCGGCACTTAACGTGGGGTAGAGCATAGCCATGCCGAACCCTGAGATGGCAGCCGACAGAGACCACCACCAGACACCGTTGCCCAACACCGTCATGCCGACACCCAAACCACAGAGCCACATACCCCAGACAATCAGTTTCTTACGGCCAACATGGTCAGACCACTTGCCGGTGAGGAACTGGGAGCCTCCCCAGACGAATCCGTAGATCCCGACGATCCAGCCAATGCTGGCCAGACTCACGCCTCGATCGAACAGGAACACCGGATAGAATACCCATACCAGTGCATCAACGAATTTTTCCACCAAGCCGGCCTGGCTGAAGGCAAACAGCCGTTTGTCGCGCCAGGAAACCAGGGTAAAGACTTCCCATGTACTGGGGTTGTCGGAAATCTCTGTGGAGAGCCGGGCTTGCGGACCCGTCGCCTTACCGGTCGCGTGACGCGCGCTCTCTGCATGTGCCCAGTCGAGCGTTTCCCGAACGGCCAGAATGGCCAGCATCAATGCAACCAGAATGACGGCGACACCGAACATCAGAAGGCCCAGTCGCGGGCCGTACCAGCTTGCTAGATAACCGGTCACAATGCCGGCGACGGCGACGCCAACATAACCAGCAAATTCATTGAGTCCCATGGTCAGGCCACGTTCATTGGCCCGGGTCAGATCCATTTTCGAGGTTTGTGTCATCGACCAGGCCAGCCCCTGATTGATGCCAAGTAAAATAGTGGCGATGACAACCCAGTTCCAGCTGGGTGCCCACCAAATCAGAAAGGGAATGGGCAGAGCGGCCAGCCAACCTAAAATAAGCACCTTTTTGCGCCCAATGCGTTCCGATAAACGCCCCGCCACGAAATTCAGCGTACCTTTCACAAACCCGAAGGCGACGACAAAGGATGTCAGCATCAGGAACGAGCCCTGGGCGAGCCCGAATTCCGTTTCCGCCAAGGCCGGTACTACAGTTCGCAGCATGCCGATGGTCAGGCCGACAAAGAGTACCTGCAGTAACTGATGAATAACCTGCGCCTGGTTGTGCCTTAAGCCCATTTCCAAAGGGGCCGGGTTACTGGAGAGCGGTCTGATTGCCAAGTGCAAACTCCGGTTGTGGGAAAATTCTTGTCATCATTCAATAAATCAATAGAATGATAGTTTCATTGTGATTGAGCTGTCAAGCGATCTGCTTGTATTACAGATTTCACCCGGAGACACGCTTATGACGTCAAAACTGGATCTGTTGGATACGCTCGCCTCGGTTGCCCGCGCACTGGGTAACGGGCACCGATTGGCATTGGTGGAGCGTCTGGCTCAAACCGAAGCCTCGGTAGACACCCTCGCGGAAACGACCGGACTCACGGTTGGCAACGCCTCCCAGCATTTGCAGCAGTTGCGCAAGGGAGGGCTAGTCACCGCCAGGCGTGATGGCAAACAGATGTTTTATCGGCTGACGGATGAACGAGTTGTCACTCTAGTGACCTTGCTGCGCCAGGTGGCCGAAACCAATCTGGCGGAGATGGAACGACTGGTCGGTCGTTTATTTGCCGATGACGATGCACAGGGCGGGCTGGAGACGGTCGGTCGTGATGAACTGCTGTCGGCAATGGCCAGCGGTAAAATAGCGCTGCTCGATGTGCGACCCAACGTTGAATTTAAGGCAGGGCACTTGCCCGAGGCGATTAACATTCCTCTGGACCAACTGGAGGAAATGTTGACTGTGCTGCCTAAAGACAAGGAAATTGTCGCCTATTGCCGTGGGCCCTATTGCGTCATGTCACATCAGGCCGTTCAGCGACTTCATCAACTTGGTTACCGGGTGCGGCGGTTCGAAGAAGGGTATCCTGAGTGGAAGGCGGCAGGCCTCCCAATTGCCAGTTAGAGGGTTTAGCCTTGTCTGAGCTGCTGATGTCTTATGAGCCACTTTTACGTGGGGCCGTTTTCGGTACCGTGTTACTGACAATGGCTGTTTGGGAGACCCTGGCCCAGCGTCGCCACCAGAGCATTGTTCGTCGTCAGAGATGGCCCGCCAATCTGGCGATTGTGGTCCTCGACACTCTGGCGGTGCGGCTTGTGTTCCCACTGGCTGCAGTCGGTGCAGCACTGGTGGCATCGGAACAAGGGTGGGGCTTGTTCAACGTCGTCGACATACCCTTTTGGCTGGCCATCACCGCGTCAGTTCTAATTCTGGATCTGGCCATCTATTGTCAGCACCGGCTCTTTCACGCCACTTCCTGGTTGTGGCGCTTGCACCGGATGCACCATGCAGATTTGGATTTTGATGTCACGACGGGGCTTCGATTTCACCCCCTGGAAATTGTGATATCCATGGGGATCAAACTCGTGGTCGTGACGTTGCTCGGAGCGCCGGCGGCGTCCGTTGTTCTGTTCGAGGTAATCCTCAATGCAACCTCGATGTTCAACCATGGCAATGTGCGTATGCCAGACCGCCTTGATCGATGGCTTCGCCTTCTGCTGGTAACACCCGATATGCATCGAGTTCACCACTCCGTCGTCCGCCGGGAAACCGACAGCAACTTTGGCTTCAGCGTACCCTGGTGGGATCGGTTGTTTGGTACCTACATCGACCAACCGACCGGCGGGCACGATGATATGGTGATTGGGATAGAGCAGTTCAGAAATCCGAGCGATCTTCGGTTGGGTCGAATGCTTGTTCAGCCCTTTAAGGATTCTTCTGATGTAAAACGATGAACCTTGCCGCCGCTTGTTGGTTTCAATATCTCATGTCGGTTGTCAGTGATCCTTCCTTATTTCCGATACCAAAACAGGCCTGCAGGTTGAAAGGCAGGCCGGGTTAGCCTAGTGACTTGTTGGTTGAGTGTTATTACATCGCTCTTCTCAATTCACCATAATCCCCAGAAGTACGAAGTACTAGTGTTATGTCATTGTCATTACGATTGCGGAAAAACCAGCCATGATTGCCAGTGAACGCTGCTTCCAGTTCGCCCTCATCTTCTGGAACTCCGCGGCCTTTCTCGTACGAGATTGATTGGCCATTGCCGTCACCGTGAGTATCGTAGTTAATTGGACCGCCATCAGACACCCAGGAATATCGAGCTACTGCGCCTTCCTCCATGGTCAACTTAAATTCTGTGCCTTCACCGGGCGTCAGGATAACTCGAACTTCATCCTGCCATTGAGTCTGATTAGTACCGGAAGATGCGGACTCTTCTGCTCCCTGTTCGATCAACACTTCAGGCGCTTCTGCTGGTTCAGAAAGCGAGCCTGTGGGCTCTGGTACGCTCAGCTCACTGGTGGACTGTACCGTTACCAGTTGTGCAGCGGCGTCAGCGGCAGCTTCCTCTGCGAGTTGAACTTTGATCTCGCCCATCTCCGTCAAGCCAAGTATCCGGCCTGCTCCGGTGGGGTCCAGGGCGTATTCGGCAGGCATCACCACGGTTACCAGCAGCACGAGTGCTACGATCGCCGCTATTGCGGTGGAACGAACTAGCTGGGCGGAGCTGGGCAATTCGTTACGTGAGGGTAAGTCAGTGTTATACATAAAAGGTCTCCGAAATTAAGTGACAAAATAACCAGTGAGCTGATAGCCGATGAGCAGAAACCCTGCGCCCATCATGGCCACATTGGCGGTATAGGCATGACGAAAGAATCCGTCCGTTTTACGCCAGAAGCTCATGGCAATCAGAATCATGGCCAGTGCGATGAGCTGCCCGATTTCTACGCCCACGTTAAATGCGAGTAAATTCGGTATCAGCCCATCGGAAGAGATGTCGTACTCAATTATTTTCGTCGATAAGCCAAAGCCATGGAAAAACCCGAAGATGAGGGTGGCGGCTTTGGTATTGGGCTGAAAGCCGAACCAGCGTTGATACGCGCCAATGTTGTCCAGCGCTTTGTACACCACAGAGAGGCCGATGACGGCATCAATGAGGTAGCTGTTGATGCCTACATCGAAGTACACGCCTAACAGCATGGTGGTAGAATGCCCTAGCGCAAACAAGCTCACATATATCGCGATGTGTTGCATGCGATATAGGAAGAAAATCACACCCAGTAGGAACAGAAGATGGTCATACCCGGTGACCATATGCTTTGCGCCCAGATACATAAAGGCAACGAGTTTTATCCCGGTAATTTCCTGGATGTAGCCCTTGTCGCCCTCGGCAACGGCATGAGCCAGCACATCGGCACTCATTCCGAGCAAGCCGATGGTAATGAAAATATAAAATAGACGGTAACTGCAGGCAGCCGTTCGCGCACGCCAGCGACCGTGAAGCAATGTAGAGAGCATAATAACTCCAACAAGTTTGGTTAAAAAAGCTGCTAGGCAGCGAGATTCAAACAGTCAGAGAGAGTTTTGGCGGCCGTTCGAGCCGATAATGAAAGCTGTTGGGAGAGTCTCCGGCATATGGAATGGGTCGCCGGAGTGTGGTCGCAGAATCCGATAGCGGACGTACCGGAGGGTGATCAGCTGATTCGTGTGAATGATTACCTGTATCGTGATGCGGGTGATGTTTTGGTTTGTCGTCCATCGCTTCGTGATTATGTGAGTGGCTATCGTGGAGTGCCTTATGAGATTCAACGACCTCAGCGATACCATGTGAGTACGCTTCTCCGATGGTGGAAAACGACATGCCTGCCAACGCGAACAACATGACAAGAACGGGTAACCACTTTTTACGAGGGATAGCCATAATCATACGAATCAGTTTGCTGGCCCGACTATTGGTTTGATGATTTTAAAAGCATAACATCCCCACTTTGGGAATAGGAACAGTAATTGGTAAATGGATATAGGGTCCAATCGCATCCGAACATCATCAAACCCGTTCAATGTTATAGTCCCTTTTGTTTAACCGATGAATTACCCGGTTTAGAATCCGGGTCCTGAAAAACGGTGCCTGTCTTCAGTTACCAGCATGCCGTCGGTAACCGAAAATAACGCCTCTAGGAGGGCCAATGCTCCAAGTGCTGAGTCATCGTTGTTACCGCCATTTATTCTTGGCTCAGGTCATCGCTCTCGTCGGCACCGGACTGACGACGGTCGCCCTGGCGCTGCTGGCCCATGACCTGGCGGCCGGGCAAGCGGGGATCGTGCTCGGCACGGCACTCGCGATCAAGATGGTGGCCTATGTGGGCATCGCGCCACTGGTCGGGGCCTACGCCTCGCGTCTGCCTCGCCGCACTCTGCTGGTCGGGCTTGACCTGTTGCGAGCATCCGTGGTCTGCGCGCTGCCCTTCGTCACTGAGGTATGGCAGATCTATGTACTGATTTTTCTGCTCAATGCCGCCTCGGCCGGCTTCACCCCAGTCTTCCAGGCGACGATACCGGATATCTTTGAGGACGAAGGGCAATACAGCCGGGCGCTGTCAATGTCGCGGCTCGCCTATGACCTCGAGAACCTGCTCAGCCCCATAGCCGCCGCAGCACTGCTGATGGTGATGAGCTTCGATGTGCTGTTCCTGCTCAATGGCCTGGCCTTCCTGGTCTCGGCAGGCCTGGTCGTCTCGGTGGTCCTGCCGTCGCCCCTGGCCGTGCATGACGAGGCACCGAGTGTCTGGCGTAAGGTCTCTCACGGCATGAGAATTTACCTGAAAACGCCTCGTCTGCGCGGGCTGCTCGCCCTGAGCATGGTGGTGTCAGCCGCCGGGGCGATGCAGATTGTCAATACCGTGGTCTACGTTCGCACTGCCCTGGGCTTGGGCGAGCAGGCGGTCGCCATGGCATTCGCGGCGGTCGGGGGTGGGTCGATGCTGGTGGCCCTGCTGCTGCCGAAGGTGCTGGAGCGCGTGCGTGAACGCAGGATCATGCTCGCGGGCGGCGTGCTGATGACCGTGAGTCTGTTTTTCGGTCTGCTCGCTCCCGGGTTCGTCGGCCTGATAGGGCTATGGTTCCTGCTGGGCGTCGGTGCCTCAATGGTCATGACGCCCTCTGGTCGCCTGCTAAAGCAGTCCTGTCACCCCGAGGATCGTCCGGCGCTGTTCGCGGCGCAGTTCTCGCTGTCGCATGGCTGCTGGCTGGTGGCCTATCCGCTGGCCGGCTGGGTAGGGGCCGAGGTGGGGTTGAGCGAGACTTTCACCCTGCTGGGTACGATCGCGCTAGTCTCGACGGTAATCGCGGCGCGTATCTGGCCCTCCCATGACCCGAAAGTCTTCGAGCATGAACATACCCCCTTGGAGCATACCCACCTGCACTACCACGACGACCAACACCAACATGAGCATGAGGGGTGGGAAGGGCCAGAACCACATCACCATCCCCACTATCATCCGGGAGGCCGGCATCGGCACATCTTTGTGATCGACGGCCATCACATGAGTTGGCCATCGTGACATGACAAAGTTGGACAAGAAACGGTTCTTCCACATTTGTGACTGCACCAACCGGCGTTAAGGTGAGTAGGCGCTAGCTCGCTGGATCGGCGACAATCAGCATGGGCAGAAGTAGGCCTGGAAGGGTCTATTCATCCAGGTCAGCGGCTAGCGGAGGAGGTGCTGTGCTATTTCGAGATCAACATTCCGATCACCAACGCCTTTGTGAGGTCGCCCCGAAATTACGCGTTTATGCCTCGCCAGATAGCGTCTCAATGATACGGCAGTCCATGATAACCCCGCCTTCACAGCAGGCGCTTAATCTTTCCAGCTCCTGTTCCATCGCACGCAAGTCTTTCAGTCGGGAGCGGACCTGCGCCAACTGCTGTTCAACTTTGGCATCCACACCGGCGCAGGACTCTTCCTGCCGATCGGCTAGCGAGAGCAGTTCACGGATATCGTCAAGGCTGAATCCGAGCCCCCGGCTTCGCCGGACGAACACCAGCCGCGAATAATCCGCTTTGGAGTAAAGGCGATAGCCGGATTCCGAGCGGGTTGCTCTCGGTAACAGCCCAATTTTCTCATAGTAGCGTATGGTCACAGGTTTGATGCCGGTATGTTCAGCCAGCCGACCCACCGTGTAACTTTTTTCGCTCATTGCCATTGACCTTATAGTTACTATAACCCCTAGTGTATCGCTATATTGCTACTTATAGGAGGGTATGTCGTGGACAGTTGCTGTGAAAACAAGGCAGGCGAGCTGGCACAATTGAGAGCGAACCAGAGCCGGGTGCTTTACACAGCGCTTGCCATCAACGCTGTGATGTTTGTGGTGGAGTTCAGCGCCGGCTGGATTGCCAGCTCTACGGCGCTGCTGGGTGATTCACTGGATATGTTTGGCGACGCCTCTGTCTATGCGCTGACGCTCTTTGTGCTGGACAGAAGCCGTCGTGCGCGTGCTGGTGCAGCCCTGCTCAAAGGCGGTTTTATGCTGTTGTTCGGTGTCGTTGTCGTGGCCGATGCGATACGTAAGCTGTTGATTCAGGAGGTCCCCTCTGCTGACTGGATGGGAGCTATCGGCGCCCTTGCCCTGTTTGCAAATGGCATTTGTTTCGCCTTGCTCTACCGTCACCGCGCGGACGATCTCAATATGCGTTCCACCTGGCTGTGTTCCAGGAACGATCTGTTTTCCAACAGCAGTGTGATCATCGCAGCTGGATTGGTGGCCGTCACCAATTCCCTGTGGCCCGATATCGTGGTGGGCCTCGCTATTGCCGCGCTCTTTCTGCACTCCGCCTGGCAGGTTATCCGTGAGGGTATAGAAGAATGGCGAGTTGGTATCCCCGAGTCCGTCAACTGAAAGTGACAGCGCTCGGTGCTGAACCGCTGAATCGACTTGTTCATGAATCACTGCCCGACAATGAGCTACTAGATAACAGTCACTCAGCCTAATCGGGATCGACTTTGCACCTTCGATCATCTGTTGAACGCAGAAGGTCTTCATGAAACCGGGAAGATTTCTGGCGAAACTTTGTTAAGAACGTTGATGTCGAAACAGGATGTGAATTGAATAATGAATAATCAATTAAAGTCGTTTTATCTGGCAGAGCGGGTAGCAGCCACTGATGCTGAAGACCGGGGTGATTTGCATGCGGCGTTCAGACACCTTGAACGGGCACATATCTTGAGCCAGAAGTTCGCGTTCGCACATGCGGCCACGCATTTGCGTATGTTCCGGCTCGGCTGGCGCACACGTGATGCCCGCGAAGCCCTCGGGCAGTTGGTACGGGCCATCGCAGCGTTGCTGTTCTCACGAATCTGGGTTCCTGTTGGCAATACGGGGCGTGCGAACGTCAGTGCGTTTGAACCAATGCCGGTGCCGGACGACTTGGTTCGTGTCTTGAAAGACGCTGGCGGCAAGTGATTTTCTTTGTGTAGTCACTCCTGATAGTGTCCATTGCGTGCAGTTGTTCCATAACTTGAGCGACCCGGACTGCAAGGTGCTTTGTACGAGACACAATCCATGCGGAGCATTGCGGGTTGGCCAAGAACAACAGCCGACTGCGCATACTGCCCCTCAATCAGGTCACCTCGATGTTGATAGCGCCCACCAGATCACCTGCTGTGACTTTCAGTTCTATTTGACCTGCCGCCATGGTGGTCTCCACATACGTGCCGATAGCGCCACCAGTGAGCGTCAGCAATGAAGGCCCAACGATTCTGCCAGGCCCGCTGATGCTCAATTGCACGACGGGGCTCCAGTAGGGCATTTGGTTGTTGTTTTGATCCAGCCCGCGAATAACCACCCGGGTGAGTTCTTTTTGAGTAGACGACAAGGTGGTGTCATCCGCCTCAATGCTGAGCCTGGTGGGTTGAGAGTCGGCTGCAAGCGTTTTTTGGATCACGGCCTCATCGTTGACGAAACCGGTGAGTTTCACGTCGCTCCAGGCCAGGCCCCACTCGCCCAGTTCGCTTGGGTCCAGCGTTCGTTCATCCAGTATCACTGGTGCATTGGGCAAATTTGGGAAGGTATCACGGTCGGGGTAGACACGGCGCACGGGCTGGCTTCCGTATTGAAATTCCAGGTAGTCGCAGTTGGTTAGAATCATCAGTGGCATGGCACCGCTGATGTCGCGCTCCCCGCGTGCCCAGGCCGTAACCGGATGCATTACCGGGTCGTCGCTGGCCGGTTTTTGGCTGGCGTAGGCAAAGGCCGCGTGTTTCTCAATGCGAAACATATCGGTGACGCCGTGGTAGCAGATACGATCGCCCGAGCCAAAGTCTTTGTGGGTGTTGTAGTCGAACAGCGACCAGGCAATGCCGCCGCTGGTGGTCTCAGTACCGTAAATTTGATCCAGAATTTTCAGGTGACGCAGAGTGTGCTCATGCTGGCGCTGTTCCTGATCAAACCGTTTGGTCGGATACATGTGACCGTTGTATTCCGTTACCAGATAAGGGACTTTGTGGTTTAGGCCGGTCACGGTTTCCTGATCGCGCAGGATGATCTCTTCGCCGGAATGAATGAAGTCGTTCATGGTGAACACGTCTTCCAGAAATTCGCTGTTTTCGATACAGCGAACGCCTCCGGTTTGCCGGGTGCGGTCCAGTGATCGGGCAATCCTGTTGGTGCGGGTATAGAGTTCTGTGTGATCGGGGCTTTCATTAATGCGTACGCCCCATAGAATGATCGATGGACTGTTCCAGTCGCGCTGGATCATGTCTTTAACGTCTGCGCAAACTTGCTCCTGCCAGTCTTCACCTCCAAGATGCTGCCAGCCGGGAATCTCCTCGAAGACCAGCAAGCCGATGCTATCGCAGTGGTCAATAAATGCCTTGCTTTGAGGGTAGTGCGAGGTTCTAACCAGGTTGAAGCCAAGTGTAAAGCGCATCAGGTCAGCGTCTTTGCGTTGTGCCCGCGGGCCAACGGCATACCCCAGGTAGGGCCAGGACTGATGCCGGTTCGCGCCACACAGGGTTAGGCGCTTGTTGTTCAGATAAAACCCATCTACCCGGAACTCGGCGGTCCGGAAACCAAAACGAGTTGAATAAAGATCCGTTCCTGCCGGTGTGGTGGTGCGAATTGTCACCAGGTACAAGGACGGACTCTCAACCGACCAGAGCTCAAGGTCAGTGAGGTGCTCGAATTGGAACTCCGCAGGAGCATCCGGGGCGGTTTCAATGACCTTGGTTGCAATAATTTCGCCTTCCGGCGTGGTGATGTCTGCTGTTACCGTGACGGGCTCGGTCAACAGCGTCGGGTTGCGAAACCAGCACTGAATATTAACGCCCTTTTCGGGTGCCAGAGTGTTTGTTGTTTCAACTTTAACCCGCTGAATCGATACCGGCTCCACGATGCTCAGGTGCACATCCCGGTAAATACCACCGTAAGTCTGGTAATCCAGCTGTCCACCAAAGGGGGGCGTATCAGGGCGCTCACGAGCATCGACAGCGACGGTGAGCAGGTTGTCGGATTCCGGCTTCAGTGCATCGGTAATGTCGACGTCAAATTCTGTGTAGCCACCCCGGTGTTCTGCCAGTTTTTTGCCATCCAGATAAACCTGGCAGGCGGTCATGACACCCTCAAAGGTCAAAATGGCACGCCTTCCGGTAGACAATTCTGAAAGTTCTTGTGCCGTCAGGGTCCGGTAGTAGCTGAAGTCCTTGTGGAATACTGCTTCGCTAAAATGGTTGTAGGGCACCTCCTGCACGGTGTGTGGCAGTACCACGGCGGTGCATTCGGCAAACGACGCTGGTTGAATGTCCGCGTCGCTGAAGCCTTCTTTGAAATACCAGCCGGTATTGAGCAAATGTTGATGTCGCATGGTAATCCTATTTAACCGAGCCAGTCATGCCATGAACGAAATGTCGCTGCATGATCAGAAAAACAATAAGGGTGGGAATAGTCGCGACCAGCGTGCCGGTCAGAACCACGCCGTAGTCAGGGCTGTAGGCTGAAGCCAGTGAAGAAATGACCAGGGTGATGGTTTTGGTGTCTTCCGACTGGAGGACAATCAACGGCCACAGATAGTTGTTCCAGTTGGTCATAAACATGATGATGAAAGCGGCCGCATAGGTTGATTTCATCACCGGCATGTAGATGTAAAAGAAGATTTGCCACTCCTTCATGCCATCGACCCGCGCGGCCTCGCGTAATTCGGAAGGGAACGCTTTGCTCGCTTGTCGGAAATAGAAAATGATAAACACCGAGGCGATGGTGGGGATGATGACAGCGGCATGGGTGTCGAGCAGACCGATGGTCGCAAAAATTTTGAACAGTGGAATCATCAGGGCGGCAAAGGGAATCATCAGTGTCAGCAGCACGAGTTGATACACTCTTTCCCGGGCTCTGGACTTGAATATCTCGAAGCCATAGCCGGCCATCGATGCAACAAGTAAGGTCAGCAAGGTGCCCAGCATCGTGACCTTGATTGTGTTCCAGAGAACCAGAGGCAGATTGACCAGGTCGTTCAGTTTCTGCCAGTTAGCGGCCAGTTCTGTACCGAATGTCATACTGCCGCGCAAAATATCAATATTGGCGTTGGTGGCCCCAATGATCAGCCAGATAAAAGGGAAGACTGATACCAGAGAGAACACGACAAGTAGCGCATAGGAGGGCAGCAGGTTCTTTTGAGTGCGACTGATCATGCATCTTTCCCCGCGACTTTAAACTGAAGAATCGATAGCAACGCGACAATCAACACGATCACGTAGGAGACTGTAGCGGCGTAGCCGAAGTTCGGAACATATTGAAACGACAGTTTGTAAATGTAGACCGACAGCGTAATTGTAGAGTTGGCCGGGCCTCCGTTGGTGATGTTCATGATTTCATCGAACAGCTGCAGGGTGCCAATGGTAGAAATAACCGTGGTAAACAGGATTACCGGTTTTAACATGGGTACGGTGATTCGGGTGAACTTCTGAAAGGCGTTCGCGCCTTCAAGGTCGGCCGCTTCATAAATAGAGCGATCGACATTCTGTAGGGCAGCAATATAGAAGATCATGTTGTAACCAGTCCAGCGCCAGGTGATGGCGGTAATGATGGTGATCTTTGCCCAGAATGGATCGGTCAGCCAGCCGATGGGTTCGTTAATCAGGTGCAGGTTCAGCAGGAAGCTGTTGATCACCCCATCCTGACTGAACATACCTTTGAACAGCAGTGAGTAAGCGACCAGGGAGGTCACACAGGGTAGAAAGATCGCGATTCTGAACAGGTTCTTATATTTCAGATCCGGGTTGTTCAGCGTGTTGGCCAATACAAGTGCCAGCGTCAGCATGATGGGCACTTGTACCAGCAAAAAAATGAAGGTGTTGAACAGCGCGGTTTTAAACAGCGGGTCACGAAACAGCCGGTACACGTTGGTCAGGCCGCCGAACTCAGTGACCACGCCCTTGCCGACCTGCGTAGATAACCACAGTGACTGAATAATCGGGTAAACAGCAAACGCCAGTATCAAAGCCAGGGACAGGGAAACAAACCCCCAGCCGTTGATGTTGACGAACCGATTCATCGAATTCCTATGCGTCCGGTACATCGAAGCATTCCTCGGTAAAAAGAGCCTGCCGGATCTGCACCCGGCAGGCTGAAAAGAAGCCGGTCACGAACGAGGCGTTCCACGCGACCGGCTTGGTGGTGATGGTGGGAATTGATCCGCTTACTGGATCTGGCCGGCTACCTGGGCTTCCGCATTGGTAATGGCCTCATCAACGCTCATACCACGCAGCAGTCCGGGAACCTGAGCTACCAGCGCATCGGAGACTTCGTAGGTGTAGGTACCAAAGTCGATGGCCGGAATCATGGCTGACCAGGCAGCGAAGTCTTCGAAGACTGGCTGGCCACCGAAGTAGGCATCACCCTCGACGTAGGCGGTGCCTGCTTGAGAGGGCAGGTAGCTGCCCACGGCGCCACGTTCGACCAGAATCTTCTGGTAGAAATCGACGTCACTGGCAAAGGTGCTTCTCAGGAAATCGATGGCTTCTTCCTTGGTATCTGAACTGCTCATGACATACCAGCTGGAGCCACCCCAGTTGGATGCATTGGCGGCGCCATCAACACCACTCAGGCGGGGGGTAGGAGCAACAGCCCACTGACCGGGCTGGTCCAGTGATTTGATCGTTCCCATAAACCAGACACCGGTGATGGCGGTGGCGACATCGCCCTGACTGACCCCCGATACCCATTCAGACCAGCCGGTGGAGGAGCGTGCCACGCCGCTGGCATGCAGATCCCGGTAGAGGTTAAGCGTGGCTTCCAGGCCTGCATTGTCGCGCAGATTCAACTCACCGGCTTCGTTAAAGAACCAGGTGTTGGCCGAATGCATCAGCATGCGCATAAAACCGGATTCAGCCGTGTTGACAGAAATGATGTCCATGCCGGTTTTTTCTTTGACGACTTTGCCGATCTCGATGAACTCATCCCAGGTGATGTCTTCCAGGTCCTGTGCGCCAAAGCCGGCTTCAGCCAATACGTCAGAGCGGTAAAACATGCCGGTCACGCCGGTATCGAAAGGCACTGAGTAGGATGCGCCGTCAACCGTCGCCAGTGAGACTTTATAAGGCGCGAAGTCGGACATATCGATGTCGTCATCCAACCGTTCAAACGAACCGGGGAATGACTGCAGGTAATTCTGGGCCTTGTAGTCTTCAATCAGCACGATGTCTGGCAACGAGCGCGTTACACCGGAGGCCAGGTTGGTGAGCAGCTTCTGCTCTACATCGTCTTTGGAATAAACGATGATGTTGAAGGTGACATCTGGGTTCTGCTGCAGGTAGCGGGCTTTCGCCTCTTCCATGATCGCGATGTTGAAGTTCGGATCCCAGGCCCAGATGGTGATTTCTTCCGCCTCAGCCTGTGAGACAAGAGGGGTCATTGCCAGCGACAGGCTGGCCAGTGTTGTGAGTTTTGAGCGCATGACGGTTTCTCTTTGTGTTGTTGTTTGCTTCACCGCCCCCTTCACTGATGGGGAGGACCGACCAGTCCGTGACGGGACTGACGGAAGTATTCAGCAAACTGAGAAACCTTTCAATAAATATTTACTAATAATTAACTAAATATTAACTCCCGGTGTTTCAACATCGGGGCTGCGGCAACTGTTACGCCAGACAATGTGCGTTGGTATGACCACTTTTTTCGGTATGGAACGGCCGTTAACCCGCTCCATCAGCAGGTCTACCGCCGTTTCCCCCATCATCTCAGTATGCACCTTAACGGTCGAAAGCGTCGGGTATACGTGCTGGGCGGTGGGAATGTCATTAATGCCGATAATCGCCACATCCTCAGGTACTTTGATGCCAGCTTCCTGAAGGCCGCGCAGCGCACCAATGGCGATACTGTCGTTGCCACAGAGAATGACTTCGGGCAGGGTCTGCCCCCCGGCAATCAGCCGTCGCGCCAGCAGGTGGCCGGTTTGTGGTGAGAACCCATAGGTGTTCCAGTCGCGGGTTGCCGGATCCGGCTCAGTCGGGTCCGCATGGCCATTGCCACCAATGTAGACGCGCTCTCCGAGCTCAACCCCTTTCGCTTTCATGCATTCAATAAAGGCTTTCTTGCGTTTCTCGCCCAGTGGCGTGTCGAAATCGCGCACGATCTCCTGGCCGCCAAAATAGGCGATATCCCGGTAACCGCAGGCCCAGAGCCCGTCGATGGCCTGGCTCACGGCCTGTTCAACGTCAATCACGACGCTATCATAGAGTGCTTCCGTCGGTGAAGAGTCAACAAACACGATGTTCGGGCACTGCGCCTTCAGCCAGGCGCAGTATTCCAGAGAAAATTTGCCGATGGCGATGATGCCGCTGACGCCGCGCAAGGACGGCGGTTCGACGTCGGGGTCGACCCGGTAGCTCTTGCTAAGGTTGATGCCCAGTTGCTGACACCGGTCTTCAATGCCCATGCGAATGGCGATGTAATAGGGGTCTTCCAGCTCCTGAGTCGGGGACTGAAAATGCACCAACGCCACGTTCAGATTGGAGGTTTTGGCGTTGCGCCGGGCAGCCCGCATGCGCGGAGAGGCATATTCCATCCGCTCGGCGACCTCAAAGACGCGCTTTTTCTTGGCGTCTGAAATGGACAGGGTGCTGTCGTAGTTCAGCACCCTGGATACCGTGGCGGAAGAAACCCCTGCCTCGCGTGCAATGTCTTTGATGGTTGCCATGGTTAGCTAACCTGATTCTACTCAAACCAAGGGTCAGTATACGGCACACTAATATTTAGTAAATTATTTCTTCTCCAGATCATGGCTCTGGGAAGACCGATGCGCAACGCCATAGCGAACGGGGTAGAGAAAAAAGCTGTCCTATGCTGCAGGCATTGTTCGGGTAATCATTCCGGTAGCAGACCCTGCCCAGCCAGGGTCAGCCCTCAGTTGATCATCCCAGGCAGCCAGGTCGCGATCGGTGGATAAATGATCATCAGTGCGACCAACAACATGGAACACAGTATATAGGGAATGGCGGCTGTGTAGATTTCCCTCATGCTGGTACCGGCCGGTGCTACGCCTTTCATCACAAACAACAACAAACCAAAGGGTGGGGTAGTAAAGCTGATTTCGAGCGCGAGTAAGATGATGATGCCGAACCAGATCAGGTCGAAGCCCAGTGTCTCAGCCAGCGGGAAGAAGAAGGGAACCGTGAGCATCATGATGGAGATTTGTTCCATGAAGGTACCGAGCAGCAACAGCACACCGAACATCGCGAGCAGCATATAAATGGGGGCCAGGTCATAAGAGGTAGCCCATTCGATCAGCCCGCTGGAGGCTCCCGAAAACGCCAGCAGCTGACTGAATGTGGCAGAGCCGAAGACGATCAGGTAAGCCATCAGCGTGACTTTCAACGCACCACTGACCGACTGGGTAAACACCCCCCAGCTCATTTTGCGGTAGATGAACCCGAGAATGATCACACCCAGAGCACCAAAGGCAGCTGACTCTGACGGTGTGGCCAGACCGGTCAGCATCATCATCACGATCATGACCATGACACCCACCATGGGAATGATGTCGGTCAGCACTAACTTGAGTTTTGCCAGCAAAGGTACCGGTTCCAGCTCGTAGACGGGCGCAGCGTCGGGGTCGAGGCGTGTACGCACCCAGATGGTGACGATGTAGAACAAAGCCAGAATCAGGCCCGGTATGATGCCGGCGATCAGCAGTTGGGCGATGTCGATTTTCGCCAGTGTCCCCAGCAAAACGGCAAGGGCCGAAGGTGGAATAATAATGGCTAACCCGCCGGTTCCCAGAATGGGCCCGATCGACATGTGTTTCTTGTAGCCCCGTTTGTTCATTTCCGGAACCAGTAGAGAACCCATTAGGGCGGTTGAGCCCATCGATGAGCCGCTCAGGGTACTGAATGCGGTACCACCTACGACCGTGACATAGGAGAGTCGACCCGGCACCTTACCCATGAGTTGATCGATGGCGTTGAACATTTTCATGCCAAGCCCGGAGCGGAAAAACAGTTCGCCCATCAACAGGAAAAGTGGAATAGGGACCAGGCTGAATTTTGACAGTGATCCGAAGCCATTGTTCAGCAGCTGGATAATTCCGTTCTGGCCACCCATGAAATACCAGGAGCCAATGACGTTGGCCGCAAGAAAAGCCAGCGCGATGGGTGTGCCGATGCCCATAAAAAGGACAATGAGTGACAGCAGGAAACCCAATGCAAAATACCATTCCATCATTCTTTTATCCCCGCTTCACCGCTGTGCAAGATGTCTTTGCCGATCACAAACTTTAAGAACTCGGTCGCCATCAGAAAAAAACAAAAGGGGAAGACGATGGTGAGTATCCACTTGGGTACAAAATAGGCACGTACATCGTAATCGTTCCGGCTGATGTTCTGCACCACAAGGTCATAGCCTTTCCAGGCCAATACCAGACAGACCACAACGCAAAACAGGGAAACGGCCCGACTGTGAATGTTCAAAAAGGATTTTGGCAGTGCTGCCGTGAGCAGTTCGATATAAACATGTCCTTTCTCTCTAACTAGCCAGGGCGCACCCAGCAGTGTGAGGTAGAACATGGCGTATTCAGTCGACAAGAAGAACCAGGCCGAAGGTTGTAAACCCAGGTTGCGTAACACGACGGTCAGTACAATGGCGACCATCAGCCATACCAGCATGGCGCCGGCGATGATGGCTAGTAGATCAATCAGGGCCTTGTAGGCCTTGCTGGCAATTCGCATGGTGTTCACCTGTTGGCAACCGAAACGACAGGAACATCAGGGTAGGATGTTCCTGTCATGGCTTGGTTTGAAAAGGCAGGAAGCCTTTTTTAACAACCTATTAGAGTTCGTTGAACATCTCGACCAGCGAGTCGTAGTGCTCCAACCCCATGGGGTGACGCTCCATCAGACCACGCATGCGGTTCCAGGTTGCTTCACGGGCCGATTCGGAGAACTGATCCCGAACCTCGCCTTGCAGGTCGACAATCTGCATGCCATTTTCAATCATCTCTTCACGCTGTGTCTTTGCGTCTTCTGCCAATGTCAGGGCGCTGTCGCGCTCGTGCTCAATGGCGACTTCCTGAAGGATGGCTTTCGCGTCATCGCTCAACGCATTCCAGCTATCGAGGTTGATGATTACACCCATATCAGTTGAGAAAAACGACGGCTCGATGCGGTAGTTCAGGAACCGGTCCCAGTTCAAATCGGCCAGGCCAATCTCAGTCCAGCCCGTGGCATTGACCACGTTTCGTTCCAGTGCTGAATAGACGTCAGTGGTTGGCAGACTGATCGGTTCGGCACCCAGGTAGTCCCGGAAGAATGCATCGTACACCGGGTTGGAGCGCAACTTCAGACCGTCGACACTCAGGCGGCCGTCATCACCAATGGTCGGCTCGTCAACCGTATAGAGGTTGTAGCTCACACCGCTGTCGAACCAGCCCAGGTAATAGACACCCATCTTTTCCTGGTGAATTTGGTTTAACAGGTCAATACCACCGCTTTCGCGGGCATAAATGGCGTTGGCGTTGGAGGCGACCATGATGTCCCGCTCCGGTACCGTGCCACCGTAGAAGCTGGCTGCTGTATAAGCCATATCGACAATGCCATTGCGCACTGCATCGGGTTGCTCACTCAGGCCAATCACTTCCGGGCCGCCACGCACGTCGATTTCAATGACGCCTTCGCCACGCTCGTTCACCTTGTCGACAAACTCGAGAAAGCTGCGGGTATAAATCAGCGAGGTGTTGAAGGCATGAACAGCGGTAATGCGCTCTTCCGCCGAAGCGATGCTCGTGACCGACAGGGACGACACGAGGCCAATGGCCAGGGCCGTTTTTTTCAGGAATGACTGCTTCATTATTATTACCTCTCGTTGTTATGACTCCGGGGGCTGCCTGTTGTTCTGTTAGCCGCAATACTGGCTAGGCTGGCATGGTCCGGTCTTTTTTGGGGTTTGCGTCATCGATTGTCGCGGGCGATCAGCCCGAGTGCTCCTTCCGGCTGGCCCTGAGTCCAGGGATACCGTGTTTGATACGTCAACAGAAAGTCGTCTATCTTCGATCTGTATCCTTCGGTCAGATCAATATCATCCCAGCCATTCAGCAATTTGGTTTTCCAAACCGCGTTGATGTCGAATGGGATAATCTGGTCAGCACAGTGAATCTGTTGGCTTGCCAGGTCCACGCTGATGGAGGTTGGTTCAGCCCCGAGTGCGCTCAGCAGTCGGTCGGCGTCTGCTTCGCTCACGAGCGCCGGTAACAGCCCATTGTTAACCGCGTTTGATGAGAAAATATCGCCAAAGCTTGGGGCAATAACACATCGAAAACCAAAATCGACCAGGGCGTATACGGCCGCTTCACGCGATGAGCCCGCGCCAAAATTGCGGCGCGTGACCATGATTTCAAAGTGGGCGGCGCCGGGCTGGTTTAATATGAAATCGTCCACTGGCTTGCCGGTGTCATCATGGCGAAGGTCGTACAGCAGGAACTGGCCGTACCCCACACTGCGCGGTTCTTTCATGAATCGGGCGGGTATCAGTTGGTCGGTGTCCACGTTGCTTCTTACCAGCGGGCAAGCGGGGGCCGTCAATTGGGTAAAGGGCGTCATGACTGGGGGGCCTCCTGAAGCAAGGGGCGCACATCGGCGAGGTGTCCGGCTACGGCTGCTGCTGCGACCATGGCGGGCGACATGAGGTGCGTGCGGGAACCCAGACCCTGGCGCCCTTTGAAATTCCGGTTAGTGGACGAGGCGCAACGTTCACCCGATGCCAACTGATCGCCGTTCATGCCAACGCACATGGAGCAACCTGATTCGCGCCACTCCAGCCCGGCATCAATGAATATTTGGTCCAGCCCTTCGGCCTCTGCCTGTGCCTTTACCTGCGTAGAGCCTGCCGAAATCAAACCGGGTACCTTGCTTTTACGACCTTTGAGCACAGCCGCCGCCGCGCGAAGGTCCTCAATGCGAGCGTTGGTGCAGGAACCAATGAATACCCGGTCTATGACAATGTCGGTTAACGCCTGGCCAGGGGTCAGGCCCATGTAATCAATGCTGTCGCGATGTTGCCGGGCTTTGTCAGGAGAGTGCTCGTCATCCGGGCTGGGTACACAAGCTGTAATTGGCAGCGCTTCTTCCGGCGACGTTCCCCAGGTGACCTGAGGGGCGATGCTGGTGGCGTCGAGTTCGACCTCAAGGTCAAAGACTGCGTCTTCATCGGTCACCAGGGTTCGCCACCAGGCCGCAGCCTGCTCAAATTCATCGTCTTTTGGCGCCAGTGGGCGGTCTTTGAGGTAAGCGAGGGTTTTGTCGTCCGGTGCGATCATGCCGCAACGGGCGCCCCCTTCAATGGACAGGTTGCACAGGGTGAGTCGGGCTTCAACACTGAGGTCATCGATGGCCGATCCGGCGTACTCAATGGCGTAGCCCCGGGCGCCGTCCGCACCCAATTGTGCTATCCAGGCCAGGGCAATGTCTTTGGCGGTTACGGCCGGCGACAAAGTCCCATTGATGCGAATGCGCAGTTGTTTGGGTTTGTTTTGCCACAGGGTCTGAGTCGCCAGGACGTGCGCCACTTCCGAGGCGCCAATGCCAAACGCCAGAGCGCCCAGTGCACCATGTGTGGAGGTGTGGCTGTCGCCACACACCATCACCAGGCCAGGCTGCGTTAGCCCAAGCTCGGGGCCAACGACATGAACAATACCCTGGCGCGAATCGTCCAGTCCGATCAGGGGTACTCCGTGGGCACGGGTGTTTGTGATCAGTTGTTCGATCACGCTGCGTGTCTTGTCATTCACCGTCTTCAGGGAGCGCGACCGGGTGGGCACATAATGGTCGGCAATGCCCAGCGTCAGCTCCGGGTGACGCACGGAAAGACCGCGTTCGGCCAACTTGTTAAAGGCGTGAAACGACCCCTCGTGAGCCAGATGCCGGTCGACCCACAGTAGGCTCTGGCCTTCATCATTCTGGCAGATCTCATGGCTTTGCCAGATTTTGTCGAACAAGGTCTGTCTGCTCATGTCGATTCCACGCTGCCCGAAAGGCTGAGATCATTAAGATGATCATTTAAATGTATTAGAAATAGTACAATTAAAGGTATACCAAGAATTTCAGGTCTGTCAACTCTCTCAGTGCAATCGGGGTGACGGGGGAGTGATCTACCCGTTCAGAGGGTCAATGGTCTGCCAGTAGCGGTCGTCCTCTGAGCCGGCCCGGTTGAGGTCGATCTGAATGCGATAGCGATCGGGACGGTAGAGTGCTTGCAGGTGCTCAACCCCATTGCCGGCTTTATCGAACACAACCCGGGTGAGTGATATCAACGGTGAACCCACGGAAACATCCAGTGCCCGGGCCACTTCTTTGGTGGCCAGCGTGGCTGAAATACTTTGGGAGGCGTGGTCCACGTGGACGCCGCTGCGTTCAAGCAAAACGAACAAAGGGGTACTGGCCAGGTCACTTTCGCTGTAGTTCAGCGCTATGCGTTCAGGCACATTGGTGACCAGATAGGAAAAGGGTTTGTCTTCCGACAGACGTACCCGGATGGACCGCTGGGTTCGATCATTGTCGCCGAGCCCAAGCCGTTCGCGAATCGTTTCAGACGGTTGCTCGTACACGAATTCAAGCAGGCGAACCCGCGAGTTTTCACCCAGTTTGACCATGTTCGGCAGTAAATTGGAAACACTCGCCGTCATTACCGTAGCGCCGACAGGGCGCTCGCACACACGAGTACCAATGCCCGGTTTTCGATAAATCAGGCCTTCTTCGGTCAGGGCTTCCATGGCCCGGCGAACGGTAACGCGCGACACCCGATGTTCTTCCGCCAGCTTTAATTCGCCCGGTAATTTGGTGCCCGGTGCCATGCGGCCGTTCACGATCGCGTCTTTAAGCAGTAAAAACAACTGATGCGACTTGGTGCCGCCAGGCCCGCCTGAGTGAAGGGGTGCATCCATGGAAGTTCCTCGTTGACGCTGAGACTGTCTTTACTTGACAGGTCACAGGTATAGCACATATAAATGTATTAAGTATAGTACATTAGAATAAGACAAAGGCTGTGGATGCTCGCTGCATCAACACGGCCGCTGTGGAGAGAATCCCCTATGCCAATGCTTCAGGTCAACCTGCTTAAAGGCTATAGCCCGGAGATCAAGCACCGGCTAATGCGCGCGCTTACGGGCGCAGTCAGAGGCATCACCCAGGCCAAACCCGACGCCATTACGGTTTGGATTCATGAAGTCGGGTCCGATCAATACAGCCGGGGAGGGGAACCGCGTCAGCCGGGTGTCGGTGCTCCCGATTCGGCCGCCATGGTGGGCGATTTTCTGGCTGCTATGGAGGCGCGGGATCTGGAAAAGGCGGAAACCTATCTGGCGGCCGACTTCGTTATGTCGTTTCCCGGCAGCGGTGAACTCCGGTCACTGGCGCAACTGGTCGACTGGGCCAGGGGGCGTTACCGGTATGTCAAAAAAACCATCATCGCGACCGATGTTGCCTACGGCATGGACACTACCGTTGTTACCACGCATGGCACCCTGGCCGGCGAATGGCCGGACGGTCGCGCGTTTAACGGTATTCGGTTTATTGATCGCTTTGAGCTACGGGCAGGTCTGCTGGTTCGGCAGGACGTCTGGAACGACCTGGCCAATGCGAATGAATAAGGCCTTCGCGTATTCGCTCCCGGTGTAGCAGGCGCCGACGGGCACATACAACGACAAACCCCGTTGGCCTGTCGCGCCTGTTCGCACATTACATTGAACTTATATCTGGATGAAATGACTTATGACAGCAGACCAGAGCACTTCGCACGCTTCGAGCCTGAAAGCTCGGTTACACCATTCTGATATCGTCGTAGCGCCGGGTGTCTACGACGCGTTGAGTGCTTCTCTGGCGCAACAGGCCGGGTTCGACACCGTTTATCTGTCCGGCGCCAGCCTGGCCTATACCAAGCTGGGGCGGCCAGACATTGGCCTGATGAGCTTGTCAGAGGTGAACGACACCCTGGGCCACATTCGTGAACGCAATGACGTGTCCATCGTGGTGGATTGTGACACAGGTTTTGGTAACGCCCTGAACGTCATGCGCAGCGTGCGCCTGCTGGAACGTTCGGGAGCCAACGCGATACAGCTGGAAGATCAGACGTACCCCAAACGTTGTGGGCACCTGAAAGGAAAAAGCCTGGTCAGTGCCAGTGAAATGGCGGGCAAGATCAAGGCGGCTGTTGATGCTCGTGACAGTGATCAGACGCTGATCATCGGCCGAACCGATGCCATTGCGACAGACGGTATTGAGGTCGCGCTGGAACGGGCACACGCCTATTATGAAGCCGGTGCCGATATGGTTTTCGTGGAAGGCATTCGTTCGTCGAAGCAAATTGCCCAGGTGATGAAGGCCTTCCAGGGTAAGGTGCCGATCATGGCCAATATGGTCGAAGGCGGTGATACACCGTTGCAGGATGCCCAATCGCTGCAGAAGCTGGGGTTTTCCATGGTGATTTTCCCGGGGGCACTGGTCCGTGCGTTTACGTTTATGGCGAGCCGTTTTTTTGACACGCTCAAGCGGGATGGCACCACCGATAACTTTCGGGACCAGATGTTGAACTTTACCGAGTTGAACGATTACCTCGGCACTCAGTCCATGCTGGAACTGGGTCAGCAGTACGAAGACATCTCGCGCTAGGAGCAGAGGCAATGAATCGATCAGGAGGCGACGTATGATTACCACCGACAAGACGGCAAAAGAAATTTTTCACGAAGTGATGGCCAATCCGCAGCGCGTACCCTTCGGGTTTGGCAAGAAAGCGGTGCTGGTTAATGTGGATCCGCAAAAAGCCTATACCCGCACCGATTTGTTTAAAACCGCGTATGAACACGACCCCAATCAGATGACGTACGTCATGGATTTGGTAAAACGCTTTCGGACACTCGGCTGGCCGGTCGTCTGGACGCATGTCGCCTTTATGGACAACGCCGACGACGCCGGTGTCTGGGGAACCCGAACCGACACACCGGATTCGCTGCAGAACATCAAGCACGGGTCAGAGCGGGCCGAGTTTGATGACCGGCTCGACATCGACCCGACAACAGAGCCGATCTACACCAAGCGCATGCCCTCCGCCTTTTTTGAAACGCCGTTGCAGTCATTGCTGGTCTGGCACCAGGTGGACACCGTGATCATTACCGGTGGCTCCACTTCCGGGTGCATTCGCGCCACGGCGGTCGAGAGCCTGTCACGAGGGTACAGAACCATCGTTCCGGAAGAATGCGTGGCGGATAAACACGAAAGCTACCACTACGCAAACTTAACGGATCTGCATCTGAAGTACGCCGACGTGATGACCGTCGCGGATGTAAAAACCTGGCTGGATCAGGAAATCGCCAAGTAAGAGAGGCTCCGTATGATGGAATCACTGAACGCCTACGACTATTACGCCTACGAGAACCGGCCCAAGATACGTTGGCCCAACGGTGCCCGGGTGGCGTTTTGGGTGGCCCCCAATATTGAATTCTACGAGTTGAATCCACCACCCAATCCATCCAGAAAAGCCTGGCCGCAACCGAACCCGGCGGTGCCCGGGTACAGCATTCGTGACTGGGGTAATCGGGTCGGCCATAAACGCCAGATGGATCTGCTGGAAAAATACGGCATTCGCGGTTCGGTATCCTTATCGGTTGCGCTGTGCGACCACCACCCTGAAATCATTGCCGCCTGTATGGAGCGAGACTGGGAATTTTTCAGTCATGGCATTTACAACACGCGCTACACCTACAACATGAGCGAGGATCAGGAGCGGGCGATGATCCGCGACAGTATCGAGACCATTCATCGCCACACCGGGCAAAAGTGTGCGGGTTATCTGGCGCCGGCGTTGTCGCATTCGGAGCACACCCTGGATCTCTTTGCCGAAGTGGGCACTGAACTGTTCGGTGATGACGCCGGTTTTTATACCTGTGATCTGTTTCATGACGACCAGCCCACGCCGGTGCATGTGCGATCGGGAAAACGCTTTATATCCATGCCCTATTCGCTTGAGATGAATGACACCATTGTCTACGCGGTGAATAAGGTAGAGCCGCGTCATTACCTCAACATGCTTAAGCGGCACTTTGATCGTTTGTATGAAGAAGGGGCCGAATCGGGCACGGTGATGTGTATTCCAACGCACAATTACCAGATAAGCTGCCCGCACCGGATCAAGGCGTTTGAAGAAGCGCTGGAGTACATCACCGGTCATTCGGACGTGTGGGTGGCAACCGGGCGGGAGATTGCCGAGCATTATCTGGCCAACGGTTATGATGACGCCCGCACTGCGATCGCCCGGCAAAACGGAGGGCAGCGCTGATGAGCTTGCCAGACGATTACCTCGCCTACCCCTGGCGCCAGTACGGCAATGACCACAACCGCTACGACTGGTCGATGTTGACCGATCGCCCTCCGGTTCAGTGGCCCAATGGCAAACGACTGGCGGTGTGGGTGAACGTATCGGTTGAGTTCTATCCGCTCAACCAGCGCGGCATTCCGTTTAAGGTGCCCAACGGTATGACCATGCCTTATCCGGATCTGCGACACTATTCATTGCGCGATTACGGCAACCGTGTAGGGATTTACCGCTTTCTGAAAGCCTTTGACCGGTACAACATCACGCCCACCTTCGCGCTGAACGGACAAATTGCAGAACGGTACCCAAGCCTGTTAAGTCGGCTTGCCGATACCGGTGCAGAATTGCTGGCCCATGGCTGGAACATGGACCATTTGCACTACGGGGGGCAGGATAAAACCGAAGAAGCCGAGCAGATCAAACGCACGCTCGACACGCTTCGCAAGCACAGCGGTCAGTCCATTGAAGGGTGGCTGAGTCCGGCCAAGAACCAGAGTGAGAACACGCCGGATTTGTTGACTGCTGAAGGCGTTCGGTACTGCTGCGATTGGGTCAACGACGACATGCCGTATCCGTTCCGCTCCGAACAGGGCGACCTGATGATGATGCCGCTGCCCACTGAGCTTGAAGATCAGTTCGTCATTGGCAATAACCTGCATTCGGAAGATTCGTGGGTGCAACAGGTAAAAGACGCCTTTGATTTTCTGATGGAAGAGTCGGCTACTCAGGGTGGTCGGATGCTGGGTCTGAACATCCACCCCTGGATGATGGGGCAACCGCATCGCATCGCAAGCCTTGAAGCGATTCTGGAGTACATCTCCGGACATGAGGCTGTATGGCAGGCCGGTTCAGGAGAGATACTGAGGGCCTTTCAGACACAACAGGATTCAGGTCGCGAGGCATCGTCATGAGTACAGTGCATACCGGGGTTGAATCGGGAGGCTTCGACTTCAGCATGCCGCTGGTCATTGTCGGCGCTGGTGCCTGTGGTCTGGTGGCGGCACTGGCGGCCAAGGAAGCTGGCATTGAGCTGGTGGTGCTTGAACGCGATGCCTTCCCGCGGGGCAGTACCTCCATGTCCTCCGGATTTGTGCCCGCGGCCGGTACCCGCTTTCAAACAGCCGTCGGTGTCGTCGATTCCGCCGAGTTGATGGCCACCGACATTCAAAAGAAGAATGGCCACGAAGCCGACCCGGCGATTGTGAACACCCTCGCCGAACAGTCTGCGGGCATCATCGAATGGCTGGCAGACCGTCACAACATTCCGTTCGAACTGGTGCAAGGGTTTTTGTATCCGGGTCACAGCGCCGAACGCATGCACTGTACACCTCGCCGAACCGGCGAAGAGTTGATGGGTGCCTTGCTCACGGCCGCCGAAAACGCGGGGATCGACATCATTACCGATGCGCTGGTGACGGATCTTTATGCGAATACCGAAGGCCGGATTACCGGCCTGACCTATGAACAGCCGGATGGCTCCCGTGAAACGTTGGGCTGCGATACGCTGTTGCTCGCATGTAACGGCTATGGCGGTAATCAGTCTCTAGTCAAACAGTACCTGCCACAGATGGAGCGCGCCTTGTATTACGGGCATGAGGGGAACCAGGGCGATGCCATTCGGTGGGGCGAACAACTGGGAGCCAGCTTGAAAGATCTGGGGGCTTTTCAGGGGCACGGCTCTCTGGCCGACCCACCGCAAACCCTCATTTCCTGGGCGGTGATGATGCAAGGCGGTATTCAGGTCAACATTCACGGCGAGCGTTTTTCCAACGAGCACGGCGGGTACTCCGAACAAGCCGCCAAGGTCCTGGCGCAGCCGACCCAGTATGCCTGGAACCTCTACGATCATCGCATTCACGACTATCTGACTCGCTTTGAGGATTATCAGAATGCGATGGCGACGCGGTCGGTCAAGACCTTCGACTCCCTTGAAGACATGGCTCATGCATTGACCATGGACCTGGCCGTTCTGGAGTCCACGTTTTCCGAGATGGCGAGTCTGGCTGAGAGTGGCCAGAGCGATCGATTCGGGCGCACCTTTGCGGCGCAGGATCTGTTAAAGCCGCCTTACTGCGCCATTCGGGTAACCGGAGCCTTGTTCCATACCCAGGGGGGGCTTGAGATTACCCCCGGCGGCCGGGTGCTTGATGACACCGGTGGCGTTTTACCGAATCTGTTAGCAGCCGGAGGTGCCGCACGGGGTGTGTCGGGCAGTAACGATACCGGGTATTTGTCAGGGAACGGGTTGTTGCATGCCATTGTGATGGGGGGCATTGCCGGTCGGACGGCAGCCGCAATGCTGGCTGACCCGCCTTGACAGTGTCGCCATAAAGGCGAATTCAATGGAAACCAGCAAACAGGGCCAGCGCTGACTACGCCGGCTCTTTTTTTAACCGACGCTGGCGATTCTATTCAGATAAATCCACCTGTGAAACGCCGTTTTTCTGACTACACTGCCCTTTGTCGGGTTGCCCGGCCACGTAGCGCTCATTCGAGCCTGCCTCTGCAAACGCACACCAGGGAATCAACATGTTTCTACCCATTCTTGCCATCGTCTTCGGCCTGATTCTGCTCGTCTGGAGTGCTGACCGTTTTGTCGGTGGCGCGTCCTCAACGGCGCGTCATTTCGGCATGCCGCCGTTATTGATCGGTATGGTCGTGGTCGGCTTTGGCACCTCCGCCCCGGAGATGGTGGTCTCAGCGCTGGCGGCAAGCCAGGGAAATCCGGGCATTGCGCTGGGTAATGCGTATGGCTCGAACATTACCAACATCGCGTTGATTCTGGGCGTTACCGCGCTGATCAGCCCGATTGCCGTGCACTCTCAGGTACTGCGCAAAGAGCTGCCTATTTTAATGGCGGTGACAGTGCTGGCAGGCTGGCAGATATGGGACGGCGAGCTAACCCGGCTGGACGCTCTGGTGTTACTGGTGGTGTTTGCCGGCCTTATGGGCTGGACCATTCGCCAGAGCATGAAGCAGCAGGGTGATGCCCTGGCTACCGAGATGGTCGAGGAGTTGTCGGCAGAACCCATGCCGCTGAAGCGGGCTCTTATGTGGCTGGGCGTTGGCCTCGTGTTACTGATCATCAGTTCGCGCATACTGGTTTGGGGCGCTGTAGCCATTGCCCAGAGCCTGGGGGTCAGTGATCTGATCATTGGCCTGACTATCGTGGCCGTCGGAACTTCCCTGCCCGAGTTTGCCTCGTCGATTATTGCTGCACGGAAAGGGGAGCATGACATTGCTTTGGGCAACATCATCGGTTCCAACCTGTTTAATACACTGGCCGTAGTAGGTATTGCCGGCATGATCAGCCCGTTGGCTGTTGGTCCGGAGGTGTTTTACCGCGACATCATGGTGATGGCCGGTCTGACCCTGATGCTCTTTGTGTTCGGGTACGGCTTTCGCGGCCCGGGCCGAATTAACCGGGTCGAAGGGGGGGCTCTGTTGGTCGCGTATCTGGCCTATACCGGCTATCTGATCAGTACCCTGTTCGTTTGATCAGTGATCATAGCCAACCTTTGTGTTTGAAAAATAAATAGGGGGCTATGCCGGAGGCAAACATCAACACCAGCGCCATCGGATAGCCCAGCATCCAGTCAAGTTCCGGCATGACCCTGAAGTTCATGCCGTAGGCGCTTGCCACCAGAGTAGGCGGCAGAAACACCACCGCTGCGATGGAAAAGGTTTTAATGATTTTATTCTGATTGATGTTGATGAACCCCTGCGTTGAATCCATCAGAAAGTTGATTTTATCGAACAGAAAGCTGGTGTGGGTGAGCAGGGTTTCAATGTCATGCAGTACTTCATTGCACAACTCTGAGCTGGAGAGGCGGCTGCGCACCTGGCGTTGCAGAAACGTCAGTGAGCGTTGTGTATCCATCAAACACAGTCGGATCTTGCCGTTGCTGTCTTCCAGTTTGGCCAGTTGGTCAATGGCCCATTCCAGGTCGGAATCTTCTTCTTCAAGAACGACCTTGCTGACGCCTTCCAGATCCCGGTGAATGTCTTCAATAAAGTCAGCCAGATTCTCCACCTTCTGTTCGAAAATGGTCATCATCAGGTCGGATGGAGAAGCGGCTTCTACCTGACCGCGCCGTGCGCGCAGACGCAGCAGGCGAAAGTCGGCGAGTTTGCCTTCGCGCACCGTGATCAGGCGTTTGGGTTGCAGAATAAACGCAACCGTCGCGGTTTTATGCCGGCCTTCCGAGTGGCTTAAAAACAGGGAGTGAACGTGAACGCCTTCGTCGTCAACAAAGTAGCGGGCGGAGGATTCAATTTGTGACACATCGCTGCTTTGTGGCAAGTCTGAGCGCAACAGCGCATTGATCAGGTCGCGCTCGCCAGAGTCGGGTTCGTGGGCGTCCAGCCAGTCAGCACCGGCGATGGTCTTTTCCGTGAGTTCATCGGTAGGTAACTGGTGAATGGTGTTCTGGTCGAGCTTAAACAGTCGCAACATGATGCAGAATCCTGAGCGTCATACGGGTATCTCTACTGTACCGGGAACCCCGTTCAAACTCACCCCTGGCGAGCGGCTAATGCATGACCATGTGGTCTTGGTGCCATACCGGTTTGGTCAGGGCAGCGCGTTACGAATCGCTGCCCTGAGGGTTTCGATACGAACGGGTTTCGGAATGAAGCCGTTCATGCCGGCATCAGAACAGGCCCGGCGCTCTTCATCAATAACCGCTGCCGTGAGCGCAACAATGGGCAGAGTGTAGCCCAGTGCGCGAAGTTTTTGGGTAGCGGTGATGCCATCCATCTCTGGCATGTTGATGTCCATTAACACCAGATCGAAGGCTTTTTCCTGAATGCGATTGATTGCGGCCAGGCCGGTATTCACCACCTCGACATCGGCCTCCAGGAATTGAACCATGCGCCGTATGATGATCTGGTTGGCCGGGTTGTCTTCCGCCACCAGAATGCTCAGCCCGCCAGGGATGCCCAGCTGCGGTGTCTGATCTGAATCTGCGCTGTTTTGCACCATACTCACCGGCAGGTGAACGCTGACCTCGGTGCCCTGGCCCGCCTGGCTTTCGATGTGAAAGCGGCCGTCCATCAGTTCCGCCAGCGATTTGCACACCGACAACCCAATGCCCGAGCCTTCATGCCCTCGATTGCGCTCCGGGCTGATCTGGTAAAACGGAATGCCGACACTGGCCAGTTTTTCTTGGGGAATACCTATGCCGTTGTCGCTCACCCTGAAGTTGACGATGCCAGTCTCAGGCGTTTTTTGCTCGTAATGAACCGCCAGCTCCACTTTGCCGCTGTCGGTGAATTTAATGGCATTGGTCAACAGGTTAGACAGTATCTGACGAACGCGTGCGGCATCGGCCAGAACCAGACCGGGCAGATTGTCGTCGACCACACAGCAATACTCGAGGTGCTTGTCTTCCGCCTGCTGTTGCACCAGTACAAAGGAATCACGAATGGGTTCCCGCAGGTTGCAGGGGGCCAGATCGATATCGAGCCGGTTATTCTCGATCTTCGACAGATCCAGAATATCGGCGGTCAACCGTTCCATAGCGGCGGCTGAGCGCTCCACCAGGTCGAGGTTTTCGAGCAATTCCGGGTCCTGGCTGCGTGCACGGAGCAACGACACAGTACCAACAATACCGTTCAGCGGCGTGCGCAATTCGTGGCTCATGTTGGCTAAAAACAGGTTCTTTGCCCGGTTGGCTGATTCCGCCTCCTCTTTGGCGTGGGCCAGAATGGTTTCGGCTTCCTTTATGTCATCGATGTTGCGCGAGGAACCAAATAGGTACTGGTTACCCTCGTGCCACACAGGCACCAGCATGGTGTGGAAGTAGTGAACCGAGCCATCGGGGGCGACTCCGGCCTCTTCATAATAAATGGCTTTGTCTTCACGCTGACAGCTACGGTACCGTTCAATCTGCACCTTGTGATCCGGCAGGAAATCGGCAACCCGGGTGCCCTTCAACTGATCACTGGTTACACCAACGGCGGCTTCGAGCACCGGGTTGATGTTGTGGATGAAAAAGTCATCGTCTTTCACCAGAATCAGGAACATGGTGTCCCGGGTGTTTTGCCACATTCCCCGGAAAAACAGCTGCTCAATGACGTCCATGTTCAGCTTCTTCCCAGTAAGACAACGGCTGGTAGGGCCCCGGGTACCCCATAGGCAGTAGCGCAGCCCGATAGGCCGCCAGAATACTGGGCGTCAGCAACTGGGGAACGGCACTAAGCCCAATCAGGTGCAGGGTAGGTGCTGTTGGGCTCAGGTAGTCATTCAGGGAGGCATTGGAGAAGGGCACGCCGTCTTCCGTAACCCAGCACAGGCTATCTGGCCCGACGGCCAGGGGGTGAGCCAGATCGTCGCGCCAGGCCATCATCGATTCGTTCAAAGCATAGAGCGTCAGCCCCGGCTGGCCATCGCTGGCCATTCGTACCTGGGTAATGTCAAAGCCCTGGGCAGTATGGCTGTCGACCTGGGTCAGCTTGCCGGAATAGAGGCAACGCATACGGCTGCCAAAGTACTGTTGTAAGGCGGGTACCGGGTCTGCTCCCAGTGCGCGTACCTGTTTCAGTAAGCGGCCGACATCCATCGCCTGGCCAACCGAGCCTTGCACCGCCACTTTCTCAAGCGCGCCGACGGTCGAAGGCCAGGTGGCAAAAGCACCGCTGGAGCCGAAGCTGGCTTCACTGACGATGCCCCGGGTCAGGGCGTCGGCCTGTTGCGGGGTATGAACGGTTAAATTGGCCGTAACCTGGTCGTTCTGAGTCGTGGTTTCATTGCCCAGCAGGTAGGGCTGTATTGGTGCGACTGCATTGAAGGTGCTCATCGCCAGCGTTGACATGGCCCTTCCCGCACCGTCTCCGTTCAGTACCGGTTTGCCGAGTTGAGCGGCGGCCATCATTGGAATCAGGCTGTTCATCGGGCCGGTTTCGCCAGGGATCAGGCACTCTATCGAGTACCCCAGGGCGGCTTCCAGCGCTTCGATCATGCGTTTGGGCGCGATGGTAAAGGGGGATTTGACCGATTCAGCCGCATTCGGTGAACCAATGCCAGCCGTCGTGGCTACCCTGTAATTGGCAGGCAGCTCACCCCATTCAACCAGAGTGGGGGTCATGCCTTGCTGTTTCATGGTGGCCAGTAGGGTGCGTGCCAGTGGCAAAGGGCCTCCGCCGCCACTGCCCATAAAGGCGGCGCCTTCGATCAGGTTGTCCAGATCGTCAAAATTCAGAACGGTTGGCATCCCCATCCTCCGGGTCATTATTGTGGTTACGCTGGTCGTGACTGCCACAAGCAAATGCCCGGTTTTGGCCTCGCTACGGACAGCGCATTAATGGGTGCTCAATTCAGTTTAGGGGGATGTGGCGTCCGGTACTAGTGGAAAAACGCCAGAAAACAGCGGAGAACCATTTAAAGTTAACAATGAAAGCCTGAGCCAGACAGTAAATGAGTTAACATCAGCCCATGTCTGACGTTACACAACATCTATCCCGGCCGCTGGCTATAACCATTCTGGTGTCAGCCGCCTGTTTGTTCGCCGCCAATCACGTCGCGGCCCGAGTGGCGTTCGATGATGGCACAGGCGTGTTACTGGCCATTCTGACGCGTGGCAGTATCGCTTTTCTGATGATGGTCAGTCTGGTGATCGCGCAACGACACCGGCTCGCAATACCGCCTGGAAAGCGCCGCTGGCAACTGATGCTGGGCGTGATGATCGCCGGGCAAAGCCTGTGTCTTTATTCAGCCGTGGCGCGCATTCCCGTTGCGGTGGCGCTGTTGCTGGTGAACACCTGGCCTATTCTCTACGCTTTGCTGACCTGGGTGCTGGGCGGTCGACGGCCTACCGTTCGGCTTACTGCGATAATGGTGGTGATTCTGATTGGCCTGATCATGGTACTCGACCTGGGCACCTGGCTATCCGACCCCACAGCCATGGGGCCAGACTGGTTGCCGGGTGTTGTGTTGGCGGAAGCAGCTGCCTTGTTCTTCGCAGTGGCCATCTGGGTCACCGAGAACCGGCTTTCCCGGCTACCGGGAGCCGTTCGCAGCGTTTTTACCATGATGACTGTGCTGGCACTCATGGCGACAGGTGGCTTGTTGGGCATTTTGCCCGGTGGTCTGGATCTGCCTCAAAGCCAGTCCGGCTGGGTCGCCCTGGCCAGCCTGGCCGCCCTCTATGGCACCGCCTCAACGGTGTTGTTTGTTCTGGTGCCCAGACTCAACATGACTCGAAATGCCCCGGTAATGAATCTGGAGCCGGTAGCATCGCTGTTGTTTGGCTTTGTGATTCTGGGGCAGGTGCTGGCCCCGGTTCAGTTGGTGGGCGGTGCGGTAGTACTGGGTGGCATCGTTTGGCTGAGCCTGATGCGTAAGGCATGAGACTCCCTAGAACAACCCATATCGCAGGCTGATCACCACGAGAGTCGAAGCGCCTATGAGGATATTCATTGGCAAACCGACCTTCAGGTAATCACTGAACCGGTAGCCGCCCGGGCCCATCACCATCAGGTTGGTCTGGTAGCCAAGTGGGGTGGCGAAGCTGGCCGAGGCGGCCATCATCACGCCGATGATGAAGGGTTCGGCGGCCACGTTCGCGGCAGTGGTGATCGACAATACAATCGGCACCATAACCACAGCTGCGGCGTTGTTGGTGATGATTTCGGTCAGTACCGAGACGGTAAAATACACCATAATCAGCATCAGCAAGGTGTCGCCGCCGCTCAGCGACACCAGCCACTGGGCGATGACTCCGGCCGCACCGGTAATCTGCAGCGCGTTGCCGAGCGCGAACGAGGCGGCAATGGTCAGCAATACCGGTGCATCGAGGCTTTTCTGAATCTGGCTGACCCGCAGGCAGCCGGTGGCAATCATCGCCGATGCGCCGAGCAGGGCGGCGTTGAGAATGCTGAGCAAGCCGACGGTGGCGCTCAACACCACGACAGCCAGTATCACCCAGGCGAGGCCCGCTTTATCGTGGCGCGGCCGTTCGGTTTCCAGATCGTTGATCAACAGGAAGTCCTGCGCGTAGTGCTGGCGGCTTACAAAAGCGGGCCGGGCTTCCAGCAACAACACATCACCGGCTTGCAGGCGAATATTGCCGAGGTTGCCCTGAACCCGTTTGCCATGTCGGGCCACGGCCAACACCACGGCGCCAAAGCGGTCCCGAAAGCGGGCGTCGCGAATGGTTTGGCCGATAACATCGGAGCGGGGCGACAGGGCGGCTTCGACCAGGCGGCGTTCGGCCCGGTGCTGGTCGAGGCTGGGCTCGTCGTCGTGGGTGGAGGGCACAATGCCCTGAATCCGCAACAAATCGGAAATAGCCTGGGTTTCGCCGGCAAACACCAGGCGGTCGCCACCCATCAGTCGTTCTTCAGAGGGCACCGCCGTCACCACGCTGCCCTGGCGTTCAATCTCAACCAGATATAAGCGGTCGAGGTTACGCAAGCCAGCCGAATCAACGGTTTTTCCCACCAGAGGCCCGGTCGGGTTCACCCGCACTTCCAGCGTAAATTCCCGCAGTGAACCAAATTTCTGGGCATCCTGCCGCTCCGGCAAAACCCGGGGAAAGACCCAGATGATGGCGACCAGGCCAATCAGCGCCACAGGTAAGCCAATGGCGGTAATGGAAAACAGCGACAGCGAGGTATCACCGGTCAGATCCCGGTACAGTCCGTTAACCACCAGGTTGGTGCTGGTGCCCATCAGCGTGAGGGTGCCCCCCAGAATGGCCGCATAGCTTAGAGGAATCATCAGTTTGGAGGGTGCAATGCCAATGCGGCGGCACCAGGCGTGAATGGCGGGTATCAGCGTCGCAACGACCGGAGTGTTGTTCAGAAAACCACTGAGCAGGGCGACCGGGAAGATGATGCGTGCCTGGGCGCGGCGCGGAGAGGTTGGCCGGCCCAGAAACCGGTTTACCAGCACATCGACGCCACCGGAATTATGAATGCCGGCGGCGACCACAAACAGGGCTGCTACGGTCATCAGACCCGTGTTGCTGAACCCCGCCAGGGCGGCTTCGGGGCTGATGATGCCGCTGGCGCTGAGCACAATCATCACCGCCAGCATCACCCAGTGCGGTGCATAGCGGCCGCTGGCCATCGTCGCCAGGGCGATCAGTGCCAGTGCAATGGTGGCGCAGCCTTGCCAGGTCATTCAGGGGTGCTCCCGATTGGAAAACCCCAAGAGTAACCAAGGGCGATGATTCTATAAATGAATTAAAAAGAATCTATAGGTAACTAATTGATATAAGAAGGCTCAAACTGGAAACCCGGTCGCTGGTACGGGTTATCTCCACAGTCAATCGCCCGAGGCAGAAGCCACTTCCGCTTTCTTGCGCTTGATCACCGGGTAGGCCACGGCGGTCAGGTGGGAGCAGATGCGCTGCATATCGCGCAGTACGTCGATGAATATCTGCGTCGACAACAAGTTCTCTGAGTGGTGACCACCCAACTGGTCGAGGTGGGCATGGCGTGCCGCCATGATCTCGGTGCGGTAGTTGCGTTTTACCGAGAGCAGGTCCTGGGCGAGGGTCAGGCTATCGCTGGTAAAAACCGCCTGCGACAGGCGGAACGCGTCGACCAACTCATCGTGCAATCGGTTGAGCACGGCTTTTTCTTCCGCATCGAACTCCACATTGTTGCGCACTTTGGTGCGCGCCTGGTGCATTAGGCTGGCATCGATGATGTCGCCAATGTGTTCCAGGTTGGTCATGTAGATGATGATTTCACGGCGCAGCGGTTGCGTCGAATGGGAGTGATCCGACTTATCGATCGACAGAATGTAATTCAGTGCCTCGCGATGCAGCCGGTCGATGTCGTCGTCGAGTTCACTGATCTGGCGGGCCAGATCCTTGTCGTCAAACGCATCCATGCTGTTGTTCAGCATGCGAAATACAACATCGGCAATGTGCATCGCCTCGTTGCGCACGTTGGCGATTGCCCGGCGCGGATTGTGAATATCGTCGATGGCGAGATAAATGGGCATCTCGTCTTCCTGCGACAAATCGGTGCCTTCTTCCTCGCCGGGGGCTGTGCGGCTGATCAGCGGCAACAACCAGGGTAGGAACAGGAGCAGCAGCAGGCCGTTGATCAGATTCAACAGACTGTGCGCGACGACGATGCCAACAGAGCCGCCGGGCAGGAAATCGCTCAGATGCCCGGCCGTCAGGGTCAAAATCAGCAAGCCAAGTACCATGGCGATACCGCGGAAGATCAGATTGCCAATCACCACCTGTCGGCCCTTGCGGTTCAGTGACCAGCCGGCGACCAGCGCGGGCATGGCGCCACCGAGGTTCGCACCCAGCAACATAAACAGCCCCGCATTCATGCTGATCGCATCGTCGCTGACGAATTGGGCAATCAGCAACACGCTGGCCAGGGTGGAATGAATCAGCCAGGTCAGAATGGCCAGCATGGTAATGGCCAGCGCCGAGTCAGATTCTACCCGGTTGATGATCAGCGTGGTGATATCACTGTGGCTCAGCATCGAGGTGGACTGGCCAATCAGATCGAGCGATAGCAGCACCAGGCCCACACCAATGGTAATGCGCCCGGCGTGTTTCCAGGCCCGGCTTGTGCTGTTTTTGAAAAAGACAAAACCGAGCAGTACCAGCGGTAATGCCAGCGCCTGAACATCGAGGTTGAGCAGAAACGCCGCTAGGCTTGCGCCGAATTCAGCGCCGAGTACGGTGGCCAGTGCCGCCGTAAGCGTCATCATGTTGGAGGCGGTAAACCCGCCGACCATCAACACAACCGCCGTCGACGATTGCAACAGAAACGCCGCGCTGACACCGCTGCTGAACGCGAGTGGGCGATTGCGGGTGGTTTTACGCAGCAGACGCTCCATCCTGCTGCCCAGCAGCCGGCTGAAACCGGTTTGGACCATGCGTATGCCCCACAGCAGCAGGGCAATGGCGCCGGCCAGTTGAATCAGAACTCCCATGTTCCGTTATTGTCCCAGTGTTGTTGCCTGGCCTTTGGTTGCCAGCCAGGTCTGTATCAGTTCAGTAACCCCATCGCCCGAGGCAGAGGGCGTTATGGCTTTCGGGTGGTGCGTCATGTGCTCAAGGTGTCGGCCAATATTGGCAACACCCACCGAGTTCGGGAAAAACTCGAACATGCTTTCATCGTTGGGGGCATCGCCGACGAAGACGACCTGTTGTTGCATCTGGGTATCGGCCAGTTGCCATTGCTCGGCCAGCATGCGGCGAGCCATGGCACCTTTATCGAAGGCACCGCGCCAGACATTGATGTGGATTGAGCTCTTTTTCACGCTGAACCCAGCCTGTCGCAGTGAGTGTACCACGGTGTCGGCCTGCACCGGAGTCAGACGAGCGTCCTGATTGTAATCGATCGCGACATCGACGTGCCGGAACGACTGGTCTTTGGCGTATTTCACCTCAAATGGCAGCGCCAAATTATCGACCGTCTGCACAATGGCGGCCTGGTCCGCCCGGTGGGTCACCCGATCCTGCCAGTAGTGCCAGCGTGTGCGTTGTTCCGGGTCTTTGACAATATAGAAACCACCGCTTTCGCCAATCACACCGGCCACCGGCCAGGTACGGATGATCTGATCGCACCAGCCGGCGCAGCCACCGGTCACCGGAATGATATGAATACCGGCATCGGCCAGTGCCCAGAGTGCCTGGTAGGTTTGCGGCAGCAGTCGGCCGTGGGTGGTCAGGGTGTCGTCGACGTCGGTTAACAGGAACCGCGCCTGGCTAAAATCCAGAGTGTTCATTCGTTGGGGGTGACCTCTGTGTCAGTAGGTGCTGCGTGCGAATCATCGGCCGGGTTGCCGGTTTCAAAAACGGTCAGTGCGGTGGGTCGCCAGTCGGCCCGGCCGTCGGGGAGTTGATCGGTTACGAACCAGTCCAGAGCGGTAAAGGGCGCAACCCGGGCCAGCGCCTGGCGCTCCCATTTACTGGCATCGGCGACCAGTACCCGGTGCCGGCTGTTATCCAGAATGGCGCGGCTGATCTGGGCCTCGCGCATGTCGAAGTCCATCAGGCCGCGCTCCGGATCGAGGCTGCCGGTGCCGATCAGGCCATAATCGGCGTAGTAATCGGAAAAGAAGCGGGTGGTTTCCTGGCCGACCACATCGTGGTCGTTGTGGCGCAACTGACCACCGGAGACGATGACATCGATGTTGGGACAGCTGCACAACAGCGAGGCAATGTTGAGGTTGTTGGTCAGCACCTTCAGCCCCTGATGTTGCGACAGTTCCCGCGCCACAAACTCCAGAGTGGTGCCGATGCCCAGAAACACCGAGGAGTTGTCCGGAATCATCGCCGCGACTTTGCGGGCAATGGATTGTTTGGCGAACTGGTTCAGCACCTGGCGAGAGGTGAACGACAAATTGGATACCGAAGAGGGCAGGCTGACGCCACCATAGCGCCGTCGCAACAGCCCGCTTTCGCACAGCTGGTTGATGTCGCGTCGAATGGTTTGCGGCGTTACCCCAAACCGGTCGACCAGGGCATCCACTTCAAGATGCTCCTGCAGCTGTGCCCAGTCGAGAATGGCTTGTTGGCGTTCTGTGATTTTCATCGGCTCACGGTTCCGGTGCAAAAACAGGGTTCAGGCTGGCCACAACGGGCGCCAGTGACCCCTTGTGGTGTTACCGGCTAGCGCCGAGCAACAGTGGGTCGTCGGTGATAATACCATCAACACCCAGCTGCAGAAGGTGCGCTGCCCGCTCAGGCTCGTTCACGGTGTAGCAATACAGGTCGAGACCGCTGGCGCGAATCTGGCTTACCTGCTCCACCGAAAGATACCGATGGTCGCAGTGCACACTCACCAGGTTCAGCTCTTCCGCGATCTCTGCCCAGTCGTTGGGAATACGCTCCCACAGGTGGCCGCATTGCCAGTCAGGCCGCCAATGGTGCAACAAATTCAGCACCTCGGAGTTGAAACTCGAGATCAGCAGTTTGTCAGTATCGCGCCACTGAGTGTCCAGCACCTTAATGGTATCGAACACAATCTGCTCGGGTGTAAACTCCGGGTAGACCTTGATCTCCAGGTTCAGGCCGAGCCCCAGTGTCTGTATATGATCCAGCGCCTGGCTCAGGGTCGCCATGCGTTCACCGCTGTAGTCCGTCGAAAAATGGCTGCCGATATCCAGTGATGCCACATCTTCCCAGCGCTGGTCGCACAGCCGGCCCCGGGCCGAGGTCAGTCGGCCGAGCTGGTCGTCGTGAAACATCACCAGAGTACCATCACCCAGGCGGTTGACGTCGATTTCCACCCAGGGTGTGCCGATCTCGTGGGTTTTGGTCATCGCCCCCAGGGTATTTTCCGGTGCCAGTAACGACGCACCGCGATGAGCGATCAGGCGGCTGGCAATCATGAACCCAGTCTCTTGCCGGTGGCCTTATCAAACAGGTGGCACCGCTCCCGGTCGACGCGCAAGGGCAGCCGGTGGCCGCGCTTGAATTGCTGTTTGCCAGGCTGCTCCGAGGTGATCAGCGCTTCCGTGCCTGGAAAATAGCCGTACAACAGGGTATCCGCACCCAGCGGTTCAATCATGTCGACGCTGAGCGTGAAGTCGGCTTCGGTTTCCTCGCAGGCTTCCATGTGTTCCGGGCGAATACCCAGCACCACGTCGAGGTCGTGCGCATCGTCAGGCAGGTTCGGGTCGTTCAGTTCCAGCACCACATCAGGCGACAGAATCAGCCGGTTGCCGTTCAGACTGGCGTCGAGAAAGTTCATCGCCGGTGAACCGAGAAAGCCTGCCACGAATTGCGTGGCCGGCTTTTCGTAGAGTTCGATCGGCGGGCCAACCTGTTCGACGTTGCCTTCGTTCATCACCACCAACCGGTCAGCCAGAGTCATGGCTTCAACCTGATCGTGCGTTACATAAATTGCGGTGGTCGCAAATTCCTGCTGCAGGCGTTTGATCTCGATGCGCATCTGTACCCGCAGTTTGGCATCGAGGTTCGACAGCGGTTCGTCAAACAGAAACACCTTGGGGTTGCGCACAATGGCGCGGCCCATGGCAACGCGCTGGCGCTGCCCGCCGGAAAGCTGGCCGGGTTTGTTATGCAGCAAATTGGTGATTTCCAGAATCTCGGCGGCTTTCTCGACCTTTTTCTGAATCTCGTCTTTGGGCACCTTACGGTTTTTCAGGCCATAGGCCATGTTCTGAAACACCGTCATGTGCGGGTAGAGTGCGTAGTTCTGGAACACCATGGCGATATCGCGCTCGGAGGGTTCCAGATCATTCACGCGCACCTCGTCGATGTAAAGGTCGCCACCGGTAATGGTTTCCAGCCCGGCGACCATGCGCAACGAGGTGGACTTACCGCAACCGGAAGGCCCAACCAGCACCAGCATTTCGCCATCGGTAATGTCGAGGTTCAAATTCTCAATCGCCTGATGACCGTTGGCGTAGGTTTTTTTGATGTTTTTCAATGACACTGTGGCCACGTTCAATCCCCTTTATTTTTCCTGCTCAATCAGGCCTTTGACGAATAGTTTTTGCATGCCCAGCACCACAATAACCGGTGGCAGCATGGCCAGAATGGTGGTGGTCATGATGATGTTCCACGGAATGTTGCCTTCACCGGCCGACATCAGGCGTTTGATCACCATGACGATGGTGTAGTAATCCTCATCGGTGGTAATCAGCAGCGGCCAGAGGTACTGGTTCCAGCCGTAGATAAACAAGATGACAAACAGGGCAGCAATGTTGTTGACCGACAAGGGCAACAAAATATCCTTGAAGAACTTGAACGGGCCCGCGCCGTCTATGCGTGCAGCTTCCATCAGCGAGCTTGGCACTGACATGAAAAACTGCCGGAACAGAAAGGTTGCCGTAGCACTGGCGATCAGCGGAATAGTCAGGCCGGCATAAGAGTTCAACATGCCAAGGCTGGCGACGACTTCATAAGTGGGCAGAATGCGCACTTCCACCGGCAGCATCAGCGTCAGGAAAATCAGCCAGAAGCAGGTTTTGCGAAACGGAAACCGGAAATAGACGATGGCATAGGCCGATAGAATGGAAATCACAATCTTACCGACGGCGATCACCATGGCCATGATGAAACTGTTCCACATCATCCAGGAGGCCGACACACTGACACCGAGCACGCGCTCTTCGTTAGACAGCACACGCCGGAAGTTGCCAAAGCCTTCCTCGCCGAACCACAACGGCATCAGACCCGAGACAAATTCGCTCGACGAATTGGTAGAAGCCACCAGAGCAATCCAGATCGGGAAGCCAATAATAAACACACCCAGAATCAGAACCAGGTGCCGGGTTACGGTAAGCCAGGGGCGATTCTCAACCATCAGTATTGCACCTTCTTCTCAACGTAACGGAACTGAACGACCGTCAGCGTAATCACAATAATCATCAGGATGACCGACTGGGCCGCCGAGCCGCCCAGATCAAGCCCGACAAAACCGTCTTCGTACACCTTGTACACCAGCGTCTTGGTTGAGCTGCCAGGCCCGCCTAGGGTGGTGGCGTGAATCACACCGAAGGTTTCAAAGAAGGCATACACAATGTTCACCACCAGCAAGAAGAAAGCAGTGGGAGAGAGCAACGGAAACACAATTTGCCAGAACCGTTTGAACGGACTGGCGCCATCGATGGCCGCCGCTTCAATCAGCGAGCGGGGAATGGCCTGCAGACCTGCCAGGAAAAACAAAAAGTTATAGCTGATCTGTTTCCAGGCCGAGGCAATCACCACCACCGTCATCGCTTCACCGGAATTGACGTAGTGGTTCCAGTCATAACCGAAGGCGCCCATCCAGAACGGCAACACACCCATGGAAGGGTTAAACATCAGCCACCACAACACGGCAGCAACAACCGGTGCCACCGCATAGGGCCAGATCAACAGCGTTTTATAGGCGGAAGCGCCTTTCACCACCCGGTCGGCCATCGCCGCTAGCAACAGCGCGAGAATCATACCGACCAGTGCGACCATGGCGCTGAACACAAAGGTAACGCGGACACTGTTCCAGTATTCCGGGTCTTCCAGCAAATAGATGAAGTTCTCGAACCAGACAAACTCCACCGAGAAACCAAAGGCATCTTCAATCAGAAAAGATTGATAGAGCGCCTGACCCGCAGGCCAGATAAAAAACACCAGCGTGATAATCAGCTGGGGGGCAAGCAAAAAAAAGGGCAGCACTTTATGGCTGAAAACCGCATTGTCGTGCATGGTTTGGCTCGTTGCGCAAAAGTGAAAAAGGACGCCGGCAACTACGAGAGGATTGCTCTGAGGTGCCGGCGTTAAAAAGAGCTGGGAGGCTCCTTAGTAATGTCATGCAATGTAAAGTTTCGGAGTTCGCCGAAGATGCCAGCGGCGGGTGCCGGGTATGCTCCTGCGGGGTAGTCCGAAACATGGATGTTTCGGCCTAGGCTCCACGGATGGATTTACGCCGACCCCGCAGGAGCATACCCGGTAGCCGGTGCGGCCCAGGGACTCCCAGCCGTCCCGAACTCCAATACTATCTTTAGCGATTGGCACGCTCGAAACGACGCAGCTGGTCGTTGCCACGCGAAGTCGCTGTGTTCAGCGCTTCTTCAGCCGTTGCTTCGCCGTTCCAGACGGATTCGAGCGCTTCATCGATGATGCCGCGAATCTGCGGGAAGTTGCCGAGGCGCAGGCCACGTGAATTGGCCGTTGGCTCAACAGCGGTCATCTGGTTGATTGACGTATCGGTGCCCGGGTTTTCACGGTAGAAACCCTGTTCTTTCGTCAGCTCAATGGCTTCGTAGGTAACCGGCAGATAACCGGAGAACTGGTGCCAGTCGGCCTGAACTTCCGGCAATGACAGATAGTCGAAGAAGGCTGCAACCGCCTCGTAGTTGGCATCGTCATGGCCGCGCAGAGTCCACAGGGTGGCGCCACCGATGATGGTGTTCTGCGGAGTGTCGATGACCGATTCCCAGTACGGCAACTGGCTCACGCCGAATTCAAACTGGGCATTACGGTTGATACCGGCATAACCCGCGGAAGACTCTGTGAACATGCCGCATTCTTCACTGTAGAACTTGGCGGAGCCTTCGTTGGTGCGGCCCGAGTAGCTGAAAATGCCTTCCTGTTGCCATTCGCCCATTTGCTCGATGTGGGCAATCTGAACATCGGAGTTGAACACCAGCTCGGTGTTCAGGCCGCCGAAGCCATTGGCTTTAGTGGCAAAAGGCACGTTGTGGCGAGCCGACAGGTTTTCCAGGTGGATCCAGGATTGCCAGGCCGTGGTGAAGCCACAGTCGTAACCGGCTTCCAGCAGCTTGTTGCCGAACTCATCCATTTCTTCCCAGGTGCGCGGGCCGCGATCGGGCAGGCCTGCTTCTGCGAACATGGCTTTGTTGTAGTACAGCACCGGCGTCGAGCTGTTGAACGGCATGGACAGCATGTTGCCATTTTCATCAGCGTAGTAGCCGGTAACACTGCTCAGATAGTCTTCCTGATTAAAGCCGTCGCTCAGCTCATCCATCATTTGGTACATCGGGTAGATAGCGCCTTCAGCGGCCATCATGGTGGCGGTGCCGACTTCATAAACCTGGACGATTTCTGGCTGTTCACCGGAACGGAAGGCCGCAATGGCGCCGGTCATGGTGTCGTTGTAGTTGCCACGGTAGGTGGCATTGACCACGTAATTGGACTGGGAGCCGTTGAACTCAGCAACGATCTCATCGACTTTCTCACCCAGAGCGCCGCCCATGGCGTGCCAGAGTTCGATTTCAGTTTCGGCAAAAGCCTGGCTGGCGCCCAGAGCGCTGACCGCGAGGACTAGCAGTTTCTTGTTCATCTGACGTTCTCACTCTTTTTAGTGTGACTTGAGTTTGTTGTTTCGGTTTTTCGAACGAGCATGGAAAATAGCATCGAACGAAAATAATTGACAAGCGAAATCGACAATACAGACAAAAAATGACAGTTTTATGATCGTTTGAGATTTATTTTCATCGCTTTATACATCTTGTGGTTCGAACGAACATACCAACGAAAATGCCCTGTTCCGTTTGAACTTCGTGCAGGGACGGGTTTAATCCGCTCACGAGACCGGCTAAGGTTGGCGACCCGAATCCGGAACCGACGCAATGAAGCTGCTGCACACCTCCGACTGGCACCTGGGCCGACAATTTCACAACCAGTCACTGCTGGCCGATCAGGCCGGGGTGCTCGATCAGGTCATCGATTATGTAGAAGCGGAACAGATCGACGTCGTGCTGATTTCCGGCGACATTTACGACCGGTCAGTCCCCCCGGCCGAAGCCGTCACCCTGCTCAATCAGACCTTGCGTAGGCTCTGCGTCGACCTGGCGGTGCCGGTGATCATGATCAGTGGCAATCACGACAGCCCCGAGCGCCTGGGCTTCGGCGCCGGGCTGATGCAAGGTGCCGGCCTGCACATTCTCAGCGACCTGGCGCAGGTGGATACGCCCGTCATCATTCCCCACGCCGAGGGCGACGTGGCGTTTTATGGCATTCCCTATTGCCAGCCGGAGCATGTTCGGTCTGTCTTCGACGAAAATGTACGCAGCTTCGACGAGGCCCATACGTTTCTGGTTGAGCGCATCAAAGCGGCGTTTCAGCCGGGCCAGCGACGGGTGCTGCTATCGCACTGTTTTGTTAGCGGCGCCGAGGAAAGTGATTCGGAGCGGCCGCTGTCACTGGGCGGTGCCGATACCGTTCGCTGGCAACCGATGCGCGAGTTCGACTACGTTGCGCTCGGCCATCTGCACGCGCCCCAGTTCCGGGGCGAAGCTCACATTCGGTATTCCGGCTCACTGATGAAGTACAGCTTTTCGGAAGTGACGCAGAAGAAAGGCGTCACCCGGGTAGAGCTGCCAGCACAGGGTCAGGCAACCGTCACGGCCCTGCCACTCACACCAGAGCGGGACCTGCGTATCGTAGAAGGCGAGTTCGATACCCTGATGGCCGGGGGCAAAGATGACCCTCGCAACGACGACTACCTGCTGGTGCGCCTCACTGATACTCGCGCCATACTCGATACCCTGAGCCAGTTGCGCCAGGTTTATCCCCATGTGCTGCATTTGGAAAAACCGGGCCTGGCGCCCGACCGCCCGGCGCAGCTGGCCTCCCGCGAGCAACTGAAGCGCACCGAATTGGAACTGTTCGCCGATTTCTTTGAACAAACCCAGGGCGAAGCCCTGAACGACGCCCAGCGTGAGGCGCTAAAAACCGTCATTCAATCGGTGCACCAGAGCGAGGGCCAGGCATGAAGCCGCAGCGTCTCAGCATCAGCGCCTTTGGCCCCTTCGCCGGCGAGGAAGTGGTCGACTTCACCCGCTTTGGCGAATCGGCCCTTTTTCTGATCAACGGCCCAACCGGTGCCGGTAAAAGCAGCCTGCTCGATGCCATTTGCTTCGCCCTCTATGGCGTGACCACCGGCGGCGAACGCGAAGCCGCCAGCATGCGCTCCGACCAGGCACCGGATGACCTGGACACCTGCATAGTGTTTGACTTTCAACTCGGGGATACCCTCTACCGGATCGAGCGCACGCCCATCCAGCAAGTCGCCAAGAAACGCGGCGAAGGCGTCACTACTCGCCAGGCCGATGCCAAACTGTGGCGCATGCCCCCGGCTTTGCTACCGACATCGTTTGAAGAGCAACAAGCCGACTTGTTGCCGTTAAAAGGCATTCGCGAGATCAACGACGAGATTCAAACCCTGACCGGCCTGAACGCCGACCAGTTTCGCCAGGTGATGGTGCTGCCCCAGGGTAAGTTCCGCGAACTGCTGTTAGCCTCGTCGAACGACCGCGAAGCCATTTTCAGTCAGCTGTTTCAGACGCACACCTTCAAAGCCATTGAAGACCGGCTGAAAGAGCAGGCGGCCGAGATCCGCAACCAGCGCGATAAGCTGACCGAACGCCTGGCCGGGCATCTCGATTCGGCAGGCGTGGAGACGGCCGAAGCGCTGGATGAACGCCTGGCAGAACTTGCGCCGGCAGTGGACGCCGCACGCACCAAACAGGCCGAGGCGCTCAAGGCGGAAGCCAACGCCCGGCGCGCGCACGAAGACAGCCAGGCATTGCAACAGCAGTTTGAGCAACTGGCCAAAGACCAGGCGGCCCGACGCGACTGGGAAACCCAGGCCAAGGCGATCACAGAGAAAGAAGCCCTGATCAGCGCAGCCCGACAGGCGGAAAAACTGGGTCCGGTCTGGGAGCGTCAGCAGCAGAGCCAGCGTAACGAGGCCAAAGAGCAGCAAACGCTGGTGCAACTGACGCAGTCAGTCACCGACCTGGAACAGCAAAAACCGGCCATCGACGCCGAACTCGCCGCCGCCAGAGACGCCCACGCCGGGGTCGATGCACTGAAATCGGAACAGGATACCCTGACCCGGCTGCGCAGCCAGAGCGAGCAATTGCGGGAGGGCCAAGCACGCCTTGCTCGCTCCCGTTCAACCGTTGAACAGTTCGACAAAGACGCCCGGGCCCGCAGCGAACAGAAAACCGGCCTGAACGCTCAGCTACAAAGCCTGGAGCGCCAGATCGCGGAATCCGGTGATCTTTCTGCCGAGCAGTTGCGTTTGCAGCATCTGCTGGAGCGGCTGACCCGACTGGGTAAGCTGAAACGCCGCTGGGTCGAGCTGGATGTAACGGCGACCAAACAGCACGCCGAGGCCGACCGCTGCCAACAGGAACTGACCCGCGCCGAAGCCAGCGCCGACGCCCTGAGAACCGAGGCGCTGAAGCAGGAGCAGGCCTGGCATTTGGGCCAGGCGGCTCAGTTGGCGGCTCAGTTAAACGAAGGGGAACCGTGCCCGGTGTGCGGCAGCGAAGCCCACCCACACCCGGCGCAAGCCGATGCCGAACCGGTTAGCCGGGAACAGGTTGCCCAGGCGCGCACTGCACTGGAAACTCAGTTGGCCGCCGTCAGCAAGGCCCAGCAAGCCCGAGACCGGGCCCGCCACAGCGCTGAAGAGGCAAGCCAGCAAGCACAGCGGTTGCGGGAAGATCTGGAAGAGTACGCCGACCGGTCGATGGAAGACCTGGAGCAGGACTACAAAACCAACCAGCGTACCCGTCAAACACTGCAACAACAGGCCGAGGCACTGGCAAGCGCCAAAACCCAACTGGACAGTACCCGCCAGAATATCAGCCAGATCGACCAGCAAGACGCCGAAGCCAGGCCATTGCGCGAGCAAGCCGTGAGCGAAAAAGCCGCCGCAGAGCAGGCGGTCGACAGCCTCGAACAAGCCATTCCCGAAGCCTACCGCGAAGCGGGCGCACTGGAAGCCCGGCTGGGCGACGTTGTCCGGCACATCGAACAGATCAGCCAGCGTTGGGAGCAGGCTCAGCAACAGCAAAACCGTTTCAGTGAGACACTCACCGCAGCCAAGGCACGGGTTGCGGACCAGACCAATCGGTTGGCAGAGGCCAGGCAGGGCCTGGAAGAGGCTGCCAAGCGCTGGCAGTCCGCACTGGAAGACAGCCCTTTCGACACGGAAGCCGACTTCACCCGGGCACGCCACGACGAAGCCGAACTTGAGCAATGGCAACGCCAGATCGACGAGCATCGCCAGGCCGGTGAAAAGCTCAAATGGTCCATTCAGCAGCAGGAAACGGCACTGGCCGATAAAACCAGACCAGACCTGGCGCAGCTGGAAACCGACTGGAAACAGACCCAGGCCGCCCTGGAAACCGCCAGCCGCCATTACGATGAACAGCAAGCCCTGCTAAAAGCCGCCACCGACGTTAAAAAACGCATGGCCGAAACCCTGCAGAAAATCAAACAGCTGGAAGCCGACTACGGCGTAACCGGCACTCTGGCCGAAGTTGCCAGCGGCAAAAATGGCCAGCGCATCAGTTTGCAGCGGTTTGTACTCAGCGTATTGCTCGATGACGTACTGATCGAAGCCAGCCACCGGCTGACCACCATGAGCAAGGGCCGCTACCAGCTGCTGCGCCGTCAAGACAGAACCAAGGGCAACGTGGCCTCCGGGCTGGATCTGGATGTCGAAGACGCCTATACCGGGAAATCCCGTCCGGTGAGTACCCTGTCGGGCGGGGAAAGTTTTATGGCTGCGTTGGCACTGGCGCTGGGGCTGTCGGACGTAGTACAGGCCTATGCGGGCGGGATTCGGCTGGATGCTTTGTTCATCGATGAAGGCTTTGGCTCATTGGACCCCGATTCATTGGATCTGGCCATCGAAACCCTGATGGAGCTGCGCGCTAACGGCCGCAGTGTGGGCATAATTTCGCATGTATCGGAACTGAAGGAGCAGATACCGCAGCGTATAGATGTGCGGCCTTCTCAGGCTGGCAGTCGGATAGAGATTATTTCGAACTGACTTTCGAATTAAATGGTGTCTGCTGAGAAGACGAGCGGCGGCTTCCGGGTGAGCCCCTGTGGGGTAGTCCACAACAGGGATGTTGTGGCCTAGGCCCCATGGATGGGTTCACGCCGACCCCACAGGGGCTTACCCGGTGGCCGCCGCGGACCATTGGCACAAATCCAAATTCAACAGTGGTTAGACCTTAAACCGCGACACCACCTGGTTCAGGCCTTCGGCCAACCGCGCCAGCTCTTTGCTGGAGGTTAGGGTTTCATCTGCACCGGTCGCGTTCTGCACAGCGATGTCGCGGATGGAGACCAGATTCCGGTCGACCTCACGCGCCACCTGAGCCTGCTCTTCAGCGGCACTGGCTGAGGCCGTGTTGCGCTCGTTGATCTTCTCGATCAGCGCGGCAATGGCTTGCAGGGCATCGCCCGCATCGCGCCCGGCTTCCAGCGTATTGGTAGCGCTGGTGTTGCTGTCGCGCATGGCGGTCACCGCCTGGTCGGTACCGGTTTCAACCGCATCGATGATGGTTTCAATTTCCTTGGTGGAATCGGCTGTGCGACTCGCCAGCGCCCGCACTTCATCGGCCACCACCGCAAAACCACGACCGGCTTCGCCGGCCCGGGCCGCTTCAATGGCCGCGTTCAGCGCCAGCAAATTGGTTTGTTCGGCAATACCGCGAATCACGTCCAGCACCGAACCGACGTCTGACACCTTCGACGCCAGGGCTTCCATGTTACTGGCGGTATCGCCAATGGCTTTGGCCAACCGCTCAATAGCCGCGACGGTGCCGCTGACTTTTTCCAGGCCAAGCCGCGTCTGGCTCTCAGCCTCGTGAGATTCCTCGGCGGTGCCGGTTGCGTTGCTGGCCACTTCTTCAATAGCCGCCGTCAGTTCGTTCACCGCTGTGGCTGCCTGTTCAATTTCTTCATTCTGGCGACGCAGGTTCTTCGTGCTGTCGTCGGTAACGGCACTGAGCTCCTCGGAAGAGGAGGCCAGCTGTTCTGAACTGGAACTGATTTGGGCCAATGTTTCGCGCAGCGCGCCTTGCATGCGCGACATCGCCGTGACCAGCTGGCTGACTTCATCTTTCCCGCTGTTGCTGACCGCTGTAGTCAGGTCGTTGTCGGCAATGGCATCGGCCAGATCGACCGCTGAACGAAGCGGGCCTGTGATGCTGCGCGTCAGCACCAGTGCTGAAAGCCCGAGCAGTACCACCAGAATGACTACGGCTGAACCAATGGTGATCAGCGCTTGGTTGTAAACCCGGTCGGCTTCAACGGAGGCGGCTTCAACCCGGCCTTCTTCGACTGTAATCAGCCCCCGAATAATGCCGCTGAGCGCAGACCCGGCGGGTGCCATTTCGTCGTTACGCAGGTCGGCCACCATGGCGAACTGGCGGTCATCGATGTGTTCGTAAAGCTGAGCCGCCATTGCCAGGTACTCGGCCTCGGCGGCTTCGTATTCCTCAAAGGCGGCCCTGTCGGCTGGGTTATCGATCAGTTCCAGGTAACGCTGTTTGGCGACGGCCATTGCTTCAAGCGCCGATGTTGCCGCGTCTCTAAACTCCTGCTGACGTGATCCCATCAAGTTGGTGACAACGTTGCCCAGGTTCACTCTAAGCCGCAATAACTCACTGTTCATATCACCCAGCAATATTTGCTTGGGCACCAGCACTTCATCGATTTCTTCGATTTGCTGGTTCAGGCTATTTAATTGCAACAGACTGAAGGCACCCAGAATAACGAACAACACAGCAGCCAACACAAAAGTCAGCGTAAGTCGAAGGCCAATAGACAGGCGTCGAATCATGGTCGGGCTCCAGTTGCGCAGCGAAGCGGAGGGAATCGGGAGTGAGGCCCCGAATCATTATTGATAGTATTGGACGTTAGCGGCCACCGTTCCAGTTTCTTTATGGTTCAGTGGTGCAGGGAGAACAAACGGCTACGCCGTCCCCTCTCTCTAACTCACTCCCCGGCGGGGCGAGAGGACTGGAAAGTGAGGTGTCGTTAGCGATAGACACAGGTCGTTTTCAACCAGCGAACAGCTCCCTCTCCCGTCCCACGGGAGAGGGCCGGGGAGAGGGTTCTCTTCTCTTTGTTACAAATCAGGCAGCGTCGATATCGCGAGCGGGGGCGGCGTCGGTTTCAGTCTGTTCCGGGGTATCAGGTGTTGAGCTGGTTTCAACCTCGCCTTTGGCCGCTTTCTCGGCGGTTATCCGCAAGGCTTCCAGCTCTTCACGCAGCTTGGCTTCTTCCAGTTTCAGGTCTTCTGCTTTGGACTGGTCTTTCTCGACCGTTTTCAGAATGTTGATGGCTTCGGTGATGTCACCGGCTTCAATGCGGGCAATGGCATCGGCCTTGCGTTCTTCCAGAGACTCCACCTCAAGCAGCTTTTCCAGCACTTTATCGAGTTTGTTGTTCAGCTTCTGGATGTCTTTGCCGGTGTTTTCCAAGGTTTTTCCTATCAGTTGATAATCCAAGGTACTGCTCCCATGAGTCGCCGCCCGCCGGGCCGCGATCGGCACCGGTCGTTGCAGGCGGGTTTGTCAAATCAATGACTGGATATTAATACAGTAGTTGGCCAGTAGCAATGCGTGTATCCCCGTTGCGCTCAGACACCGTAAAGTGTCGCAACTGGACAATTGAAAGACCGGCCAGGGGGTAAAGTTGGTTGGGAGCCTCTGAATAGTTTCCCTCCGGAGAGTTATTCAGAGGCTCCAGACGTTCCCAATCCCTCACAACAAAAAGGAACACGCCATGACCAGTAACGCAGGCAACCGCGGGGTGATTTATCAGGGCCCCGGTAAAGTTTCCATCGAATCCATCGCCTTTCCCGAACTTGCCCTGGGCAGTCGCCGTTGCGACCATGGCGTGATTCTGAAGGTGCTGACCACCAACATTTGCGGCTCCGACCAGCACATGGTGCGCGGCCGCACCACCGCTCAGCCAGGCCTGGTGCTCGGCCATGAAATCACCGGTGAGATCATCGAATGTGGCCGGGATGTCGAGTTCCTGAAAGCGGGCGACATCGTCTCGGTGCCATTCAACATTGCCTGCGGCCGTTGCCGCAATTGCAAGGAAGGCCGCACCGGCATCTGCCTGAACGTGAACCCGGCTCGTCCCGGCGCCGCTTACGGCTATGTTGATATGGGTGGCTGGGTCGGTGGCCAGGCGGAATACGTCATGGTGCCTTACGCCGACTTCAACCTGCTCAAGTTCCCGGACCGCGACCAGGCCAAAGAGAAAATCCAGGACCTGACCCTGCTGTCAGACATATTCCCCACCGGTTTCCACGGTTGTGTGACGGCGGGCGTCGGCCCGGGTTCTACGGTTTACATCGCCGGTGCTGGCCCTGTGGGGCTGGCAGCCGCAGCGAGTGCTCGCTTGCTGGGCGCCGCCTGTGTGATCGTCGGCGACATGATCGATGAACGCCTCGACCAGGCGCGCAGCTTTGGCTGCGAAGTCATCGACCTGAAACAGGATGCCGAGCTGCCCGACATGCTTGAGCAAATTCTGGGTGAACCGGAAGTCGACTGCTTTGTCGATTGCGTGGGTTTTGAAGCGCATGCCTGTGGTCACAACCACGCTCATGAGCAGCCAGCGACAGTGCTGAACTCCGCGATGAGTGTCACCCGCGCCGGTGGCCAGATTGGGATTCCCGGCCTGTACGTGACCGATGACCCGGGTGCTGCCGAAGAGGCGGCTCAGAAAGGGGCGCTGAGCATGCGTTTCGGATTGGGCTGGGCGAAATCCCACTCCTTCCACACCGGGCAATGCCCGGTGATGAAATACCACCGCTCCCTGATGCAAGCGATTCTGTTCGACCGGGTGCACATTGCCAAAGCGGTCAATGTGCAGATGATCAACCTGGATCAGGCCCCCAAAGGCTATGCCGATTTCGACGGCGGCGCCGCGAAGAAATTCGTGATCGACCCGCACGGGTCATTCGCGGCCTGAGAATCAGGGTTACCCGTGAATGTGGGCGCAGCGTTGCAACAGACACGCTACAAGCGCCCCTGAACCGGGTGTACACTGGCTTTCAGTGCCCGTGTGCACCCAGTTTCATGTCCCTGATTCAAATAAAACCACAGGTGACCCTAAATGCTCCAAGCAACACCCTCAGATACGCTTTCCCGGGTAAAGGCCATTGTGGCCGACCTGAAACACAAGCCCGGCGCTTTGCTACCCATTCTGCACAAGGTGCGCGATACCCTGGGCCACATTCCCGAGCACACCGTTCCGGTGATTGCCGAGGGCTTACAGATTACCCGCGCAGAAGTGCACGGGGTGATCAGCTTCTACCACGATTTCAACACCCAGCCGATAGGCAACCACCGCCTGCAAATCTGCCGGGCCGAAGCGTGCCAGGCACGCGGCAGCCGCGAGCTGGAACACTACGCCCGGGAACGCCTGGGCATCGATTACCACCAGACCACCCGCGACGGCGAGTTCACGCTGGAACCGGTGTACTGCCTGGGCAATTGCGCGACGGGCCCCTCAGTGCGTATTGGTAACCACATTCACGGCCGCGTCAGCGCCGAACGGTTCGATGCCATTATTGACGACGCCATCACCGTACCGCTAGACCCGGAACCGCTGACGGAGGGCGACGCATGACTCGCATTTACGTGCCGCGCGATACCACCGCCGTCTCTCTCGGTGCCGACGAAGTGGCCCGGGCTCTATCAACAGCGGCCGATGCACAGGGTGCCGAGATAACGCTGGTGCGCAATGGCTCGCGTGGCCTGTTCTGGCTGGAAACCCTGGTCGAAGTCGAGACCGACGCCGGGCGAGTCGCCTACGGCCCGGTAATGCCGGAAGACGTGCCGTCACTGATCGAAGCCGGTCTACTCGAAGGCGGCGCAGGCCATGCCTTGTACCTTGGCCTCACTGAAGACATCCCCTATTTGAAAAACCAGCAGCGGCTCACCTTCGCCCGCGCTGGCATTACCGACCCGGTTTCAATAGACGATTACCGCGCCCACGGCGGCTTCGAAGGCCTGGTTGCGGCCTTGGCATCTACATCCCAGCAGATTGTGAATGAAGTCAAAACCTCCGGCCTGCGTGGCCGGGGCGGGGCCGCCTTCCCGGCGGGCATCAAATGGCAAACCGTGCTAGATGCGAACCCATATACGGAACACAGCCGCTATTCCGGCCAGAAATTCATCGTCTGCAACGCCGACGAAGGCGATTCCGGCACCTTCGCCGACCGCCTGGTGATGGAAGCCGACCCCTACATGCTGATTGAAGGCATGGCCATCGCCGGCCTCGCCGTCGGTGCCGAGACCGGCTACATCTACCTGCGCTCCGAATACCCGCTGGCGCACCTTGTGATGAACGACGCCATTGCGCGCGCCAAAGCGGCGGGCTACCTGGGCGATAACATCCTGGCATCCGGCAAGGCGTTTCATCTGGAAGTGCGCCTCGGCGCCGGTGCCTACATTTGCGGCGAAGAAACTTCCCTGCTCGACAGCCTGGAAGGCAAACGCGGCCAGGTGCGGGTGAAGCCGCCGCTGCCGGCCTTGAAAGGCGCCTTTGGTCAGCCGACCGTCGTGAACAACGTACTCACACTCGCGGCCATCCCCTTTATTCTGGCCGAAGGCGGCCAGGCCTACGCCAATTACGGCCAGGGCCGTTCACTGGGTACCTTGCCGTTCCAACTGGCCGGCAACATCGAACGGGGTGGGGTGGTTGAACTGGCCTTTGGCATCACCCTGCGCGAATTGCTGGAAGATTACGGCGGTGGCACCGCGTCGGGCCGGCCTATGCATGCCGTTCAGGTCGGCGGGCCGCTCGGCGCTTACATGCCCGAAAGCCAGTGGGACACCCCGCTCGATTACGAAGCCTTTGCCGAAATAGGCGCCGTGGTGGGCCACGGTGGCATCGTCGTGTTCGACGATACCGTCGACATGCTCGAACAGGCCCGCTTCGCCATGGAGTTCTGCGCGGTTGAATCCTGCGGTAAATGCACGCCCTGCCGCATTGGCTCTACCCGCGGCGTTGAAGTGATAGACCGCATTCGCAACAACGAAAACCGCGATGCCAACCTGGTACTGCTGCACGACCTGTGCGACACCCTGGAATTCGGTTCCCTGTGCGCCATGGGCGGCATGACCCCCAACCCGGTGCGCAGTGCACTACACTACTACCCGGACGACTTTGCCCGAACCACCGCGTCACCGACGACGGAGGAGCACTAACATGCTGCACATCTTCGACCCCAACGCCCGCACCGACCGCGACCTGGGTACACCCCCGCCCCCGGTCACGGAAAAAACCGTGCGCCTGAGCATCGACGGCAACGCCATTGCGGTGCCCGAGGGCACCTCGGTATTGCGCGCAGCCGCCCTGGCCGGCATTCAGATTCCCAAGCTCTGCGCCTCCGATAACCTCGACGCCTTCGGTTCCTGCCGCCTGTGCGCGGTCGAGATTGAAGGGCGGCGCGGCCTGCCGGCTTCCTGCACCACGCCGGTAGCCGAAGGCATGAGCGTAAACACCCAGACCGACCGCGTCGCCAAACTGCGCCGCAACGTCATGGAACTGTACATCTCCGACCACCCACTCGATTGCCTGACCTGCCCGGCCAATGGCGACTGCGAACTGCAGGACATGGCTGGCGCCGTCGGCCTGCGCGACGTGCGTTACGGCTATGAAGGCGAGAACCACCTGGTCGCCGAAAAAGACACCAGCAACCCCTATTTCACCTTCGACCCGAGCAAATGCATCGTCTGTTCGCGCTGCGTGCGCGCCTGTGAAGAAGTGCAGGGCACTTTCGCGCTGACCATCGACGGCCGGGGCTTCGACTCTACAGTCTCCGCCGGGCAAGACGACGACTTTATGGATTCCGAATGCGTCTCCTGCGGTGCCTGCGTGCAAGCCTGCCCAACCGCCACGCTGATGGAAAACTCCGTGATCGAACAGGGCCAGCCGGAACACTCGGTAGTGACCACCTGCGCCTATTGCGGCGTTGGCTGTTCGTTCAAAGCCGAAATGAAAGGCAACGAACTCATTCGCATGGTGCCGTTCAAGGATGGCCACGCCAACCACGGCCATTCCTGCGTGAAAGGCCGCTTCGCCTTCGGCTACGCCACCCACCCGGACCGCCTGACCACGCCGATGATTCGCAACCACATCGACGAGCCCTGGCAGGAAGCCAGTTGGGACGAAGCCCTGCAATTCGCCGCCGACCGCATTAAAGCCATTCAGGCCAAATACGGGCAAGACAGCGTGGGCGGCATTACCTCCTCCCGCTGCACCAACGAAGAAGCCTACCTGGTGCAAAAGCTGGTGCGCACCGCCTTTGGCAACAACAACACCGACACCTGCGCCCGGGTGTGCCATTCGCCCACCGGCTATGGCCTGAAACAGACCCTGGGCGAAAGCGCCGGCACCCAGACCTTTGATTCGGTAATGCAATCCGACGTGATTGTGGTGATAGGCGCCAACCCGACCGACGCCCACCCGGTGTTTGCCTCCCAACTGCGCCGCCGCCTGCGCCAGGGCGCTCAACTCATTGTGGCCGACCCGCGCCACATCGATTTAATGACCACCCCGCATGGCGGCGACGCCCTGCATTTACCACTGCGCCCCGGCACCAACGTCGCGCTGATTAACGCCCTGGCACACGTAGTGGTGAGCGAAGGGCTCGAAGACCGGCTGTTCATCGCCGAACGCTGCGACCCGGGCGAATATGCTGCCTGGCATGCGTTCATCAGCGACGAACGCCACGCCCCGGAAGCGACCGAAAGCACCACCGGCGTACCGGCCGAAAGCGTGCGCGCCGCCGCCCGCCAGTATGCCAACGCCCGCAACGGCGCCATTTATTACGGCCTGGGTGTGACCGAACACAGCCAGGGTTCCACCATGGTGATGGGCATTGCCAACCTGGCACTCGCCACCGGCAACATTGGCCGCGAAGGCGTGGGCGTGAACCCGCTGCGCGGCCAGAACAACGTGCAGGGCAGTTGCGACATGGGCAGCTTCCCGCACGAACTGCCGGGCTACCAGCACGTATCCCAAGATGCCCCGCGCAAAGCCTTCGAAGACGCCTGGGGCGTGACCATCGATAACGAACCGGGCCTGCGCATTCCGAACATGTTCGATGCCGCAATTGATGGCAGCTTCAAAGGCCTGTACGTACAGGGCGAAGACATCGCCCAGTCCGACCCGAACACCCAGCACGTAGAACGGGCGCTCGGCTCACTGGAATGCCTGATCGTACAAGACCTCTTCCTGAACGAGACCGCCAAGTTCGCGCACGTATTGCTGCCGGGCTCTTCCTTCCTGGAAAAAGACGGCACCTTCACCAACGCCGAACGCCGCATCAACCGCGTGCGCAAAGTGATGCCCGCGCTGGCCGGCAAAGAAGACTGGCAAATCACCCAAGACCTCGCCAATGCCTTGGGTTACGACATGCACTACGACCACCCGGAACAGATCATGGCCGAGATTGCCAGCCTGACCCCAAGCTTCAAGGGCGTGACCTACCAGAAGCTCGACGAGCTGGGCAGCATTCAGTGGCCCTGCAACGACGAGTACCCGAACGGCATGCCGATTATGCACGAGCAGACCTTCCCAATTGGCAAAGGTCGCTTCGTGGTGACCGATTACGTTGCCACCACCGAACGCGCCAACCGCAAGTTCCCGCTGCTGCTCACCACCGGCCGCATCCTCAGCCAATACAACGTAGGCGCCCAAACCCGACGCACCGACAACCAAAGCTGGCACAACCAGGACTGGCTGGAACTGCACCCGCACGACGCCGAAGAACGCGGCATCAACGAGGGCGACTGGGTCGGCCTGACCAGCCGCGCCGGCGACACCGTGCTGCAAGCCAAAATCAGCACCCGCATGCAACCGGGCGTGGTGTACACCACCTTCCACCACCCGGTGAGCGGCGCCAACGTGATTACTACCGACAACTCGGACTGGGCCACCAATTGCCCTGAGTACAAGGTGACTGCTGTGCAGTGTGAGAAAGTTGCGCAGCCGAGTGCCTGGCAGGAACGGCACCGGGTGCAGCATAAGAAGCAGTGGGGGTTGTTGAAAACACCTGAAGCTACTGAACCGGTGATGAAGTGAGACCCATGCGATGAGTAGCCAGATCGATACTTTGGTTAAGATGATTAATCAGATTGCTGATAATGCGCCCCGGCAGGAAACCCCAGAAGCCACTGCCGAGGCGGTGGCGGGGCATGTGCGGAAGTTTTGGGCTAAGCCGATGAAGGTGGAGGTGAAGGAGTATGTGAGGGCCGGTGGGGTTGGGTTGAATGAGGTGGCTGTTGAAGCTGTTAGGCGGTTGTAGGCCAACAGACCACCAAAACTAAATGCTCCCTCTCCCGCCATGCGGGAGAGGGCTGGGGAGAGGGGCCCTTGACCTTGCTTCTTCAGACAAACCACAGACCAAAACCCCTTCGAACCCCATCCCAGCCAGAATCCGCTCCCAACCGGTACCGTCTTTCGCCCGGGCTTGCAGGGGCATCCTGCCACCCAAGCCCTACCGCAGGCATCCATGCCTGCTGCGAAAGACGGTACCGGATGGGGGCTTTGGTTTTTGGTTGGTTTTGTTGGGGCTAGAGAAAAGCAAAAAGAGATTTTAAGTGAAACCATATCTTGCGGTTGAAGTACAAGTTAGCTTGTTAGGAGGTTGTTGACCTGCTTTTTTCTAACCGGTGTATATCAATTAACTCAGACCTGCATTGTATATCTATATGCAGCCCAATCCATATGCTGGATGTTCCTACGATTAAAGAAACCATTGGTCTATTGTAGTAGTTTTTCAACCAAGATTTTGTGTCTATAGATGATGGTGTTGGACTTGGTTCTGGGTGTGTATGCCAATCACCCATCCAGCAATTAGTTCCACCACTCTTCTTCCAGTGATCATTGACTTCCATCCCGTGACACTTACTTCGACGTAAGAATTTGTGCCTAGCACTTATGTCTCCGTCTTTAGGGGTGGTAACTGCAACTAGATGTATACTGCTACCCCTATAGTTACCAATAAGTACTCCACCTGATTCAGGCGACGTAAGACGCATTTGCTTATAACTATATATGGTTTCTAATACTCTAGGCTCAATAAGTACATGGTGTTCGGGCGTAAACGATACTATTAACTCTTCGAACAAACTGGGCATGCCTTTGCTGGTTTAGGATTTTGGTCTTTTGTCTCTAGGACGCAATCATCTAGGTTGAGTTGTCGAAATCGAACAAACCCTGGCTTATGCCTGTCCAGAACAGATCGAACTATCAGTCCAGCAGCAGTCATACCTGGTTGAGAAGTAAATGCTTGGTAGCTTTTCCCACATTGGCGATGAAAGGAACTAAGCTCACTAAGGTCTGCTTTTTTAGAGAATAAGGGGAATCGCTCACTTCCTATCTTACTATTATATAGTGCTACACACGAGTAGCATGAGTACTTTCTATCATCAACTAAGACTCGTACTGCTTTTCCAAAAGCAGTGACCCACCCATGTACTAACATCGATTTTAGGTCTGATCCACGGTACCACTTTGACAAAAGCAAGGAAAATCTAGAATCTCCAGTTGCATCAATAATGATATCCCATCGCTTATTGAGGTCACCTGACGAGAATCTACTATGTTTTGTATCGATTCTAGCACCAGAAAAAACTTTTGAAAGTTGATGCGCAATTGCTTTACTCTTATTCTCTCCCAAGTAAAAGTTGTCAGAAAGGATGTGTCTACCTAAGTTTTCACTATGGAGTTCATCTGGGTCATAAATAGAGAGTCGGCCGCTACCCGAGCCAGCCCCTACTTGAACGAGACTTTGAGCGAGGTACCCACCTATAGTACCTGCACCAATAAGGGCTATTCGGAGATCCTGTATCGATTCGTTAGGCGTATTTCGACTAGTAATGAAGCTCTCTGTGTGTTTCACTCCAATCAACCTAGTAAAGGCTGCCACATTTTTTGGATCGATTAAGGTCGGCAATATATCTTTGGGAGACAAAAGGTTTGACTTCTTCTTTCTTTTCCTGGAGGAAGCCTTCTTGTGTCGTTGTATTTTTTTGATTACATTTTGAAAATCTAAATATCCTTCCCTATTTAATAATATGTACGCACCAACCACGTCATTAGAGTAGTTGAGCTGAATAAATATCAGTGACTGTGTGCCACCATCTGAAATCTTATTAATCAATACCCCAAACGCCTGGCTATCAATTGCCTTCAACCAATCAAAAAATTTCTTCGTAGAATCTATGGGCCAATCAATTGAAAACGGTACAAATAGCTTCTGACTTAGTTCAATGGTGTATACTGGCGATTCGCGACCGACCTGTGACTTAATGTCAAATGACTTTTCAGTCCAATCTTTAATCGATGCTTCGGTGCTTCCAAAGACCGGCTCTTCAATAATATTACCATTTAACATCTGTCGTCTGAAAAATATGCCGACACTAGGGGTGGAGCTAATGATATTTGTTTGTATGCAATCTGACATGCTCCAGTAGTTCACGAACTCTTCAGGAATGTCATCTTGAGAATTTCTACTCACCCAATCACTAATTACAGTCTCGACTCGCTCTATACAAGTAGCGAGTAAGCCACCTATATCAAGGGGGTTCAGGTTTGTTGTCTGCTCATCTAGGAAACATATGTAACCACCGGGCATTAAGTGTGGTATCAACTGGTCCTTGAATAGTTCTGGCATGTCTAAAACTTTTGCTAATGGCAGATTGCCACTACCTATGTCGATGCGTGAGAATTGAACTTTGAATGGACCCTCGGCAGTTGAAATGACTTTATTGAATCGGAAACCTCCGCCTACGACAACCTGCAGGCGGTACCTGTATTGTCTAAATACTTGCTTAACGATTTCAGTCTCTTCTGTATTCTGCACTAACCTGCATCCATATTTGGTGTATCTTCTTGCGGTACAACTTTTGCAGGTGTTTCCCTGATTTTCTGGCTAAGAACTTGTTCAATGTCGTCAGGAGTATACGGGAGTCTAGATCCAAAAACTGTTCTCGCTTCACTGTTGCACTCCCCCTTAGTATGAGAAAACTCAAGGGCCTTCTTCACTGTTCGCGCGAATTCGGTGGCTTTCTCAATCGTTCCATTTATTTCTTCTCCTTTCATACCATTGCGAGGGAAAAGGTTTGACTCCCCTTCTATGGGGCTAGGCACACCCTCTGCAAGTTGCTGTTTTAGCTCTTTAGAACATATCAAGATTGCTTCGCTGAGGCTATCAAATCCATCATGATCATTAAACGTGTTAACAACACTGGCCATAAGTGTGATTGACGATGGGCCACCTGCTGTCCAAGTGTAGTCTCTCCATGCCTTAAAGAACCGGCATGTTCTAACCAGCCTTTTGGGGTATTTAGACTTCTCAGCCTCAAACCAATCATTTATTTGCATTGGATCAGATTTAACCCAATGCTCTTCGTCTCTTCGTGCAAGATATACTTCATCTGACTCCAGATAGGCTTCCCTTTTGTTCAAACCTTTCAATGCTGCTTGGTCATATGTCTCTAGGAACCGCATATACTGGTCTTTTGGAATCGCATATAAAGGAATGTCGATATGCATGCTGTTACTAATTTCAATACGTGCACATGTCGGCTTCGAGCCTATAAATTTGTACCCTTTTCTATTTGCATAAATTGCCAAGGCTGCATCAACTATTTCAAAGAATAGCTGCTTGCTGACAATTGGTTGGTGCCTCATCACTTCAATGGGAAGATATACACCATCGTCAAGATCTAACTGTTGTTTATCATGACAAGGAAGGTTCATTGTTTGGTATACAAACGAGCCCTGTGTTTTGAATTTTGGTTTAAGCTTCTTAAGCTCTGCTTTTCCACTGGCATCCAATGTACGAATGCGCTCCGCTACGTCAGTCGGTATCAGACTGTCGTCTACGCTCCACCCGCGGTTGTCTTGATCAAGGACTGATGCTACTTCTCTGAAAGCCTGTCTAATTACTTCTCGTATCTCTTTCCTGCGTTCTTTTAAAGACTGCTCTACTTCTTTTCCAGGCGTGATGTTATCTAAGAGTGATTTATTACCTGATTCTAATAATTTATCTATATTGTATTTCATACTATTATACCTCTAATCCACTGTAATGTAGTTTCGAAGGTGTATGCGTAAAAAAACCTTTCAACTGTTTACTATTTATTTCACTTTTAACTTTCTCGTACGCTTTTCCTCTTAACATAGCGGCTGCTTCGTCGCTAGAGTTATCCAGTGTTAGGGAAGTGCTTTGATTCTTTGTATTTGGATCATCTAATGTTAATAGTCTATCTTTCAACATGTGTTTGGCAATGTGGTTATGCATGGTGGAGTTAGCACTCATAGTAAGTTCTATTAGAGTACTCCCAAAACCCCATGCTTTGAGATAACCCCACCTTTTTTTATTTCGATCAGAATTCAAGGTTATCTTCTCGCTTAATGTGCCAATATTAAGCAGGTAAACAGATTCTTGTGGCACGTTAAGAAAGTGTATCGCCTCGTGTATGCCAACCAAAGTTGGGGCATTAGCTACCAAGCCTCCATCAATCATTAACGAATCTACTACATTAACTGGATCGAAGAATGTAGGAGCCGCAGAGGTGGCTAGTGCAACATCTACTAGCCTTACATTTTTATCAAAAGTAAAACTTATATGGTGAGGTGTCTTGAAAAACTTTGGTTCGCCTGTGTTGCCATTTATTGAAGGTATAACAACTGGTCGCTCAAGATCTTGTATAACCTTATTTCCAAATTGCCCATTCAAAACCTCCTTTAACGCTGACTGGTCATGAAGAGACTTAAAAGCACGATGACATGTGTGAAAAATTTTGCCTATAACAGGCCACCTCCATTTTCTGGGATTATCAAATATTTTTGTTCGATTTTTATCAATTACTTCCAGAAGTTGCCGCGCGTTCATGCCGGACGCCAGTCCTAGCGCAAGTATGCCGCCAACTGAAGTGCCAGTTATTAGGTCAAAATGTTTGGCTATGTTGTATGTCGGGTCACTATTATTTTCTGCGAGCTGCTCTTCGAGAAGGGCTAATACTTTAATACTATACAACCCCCGAATACCACCTCCGGACAATGAAAGAATTTGAAACCTACTCACTGAGTTCTCCCATTTTGACCGACGCGTAGTGTTTTTGTTTCTTGATCTCTATTTGACATGCCATGTACCTTTTAGTGATACGCTATTGAAGCTTGCTTTTAGAAGTTTTTTCTATTCACAAAACACAAGGGTTTATGGACGCTCATCCGTTACCAGTGACCATAAAGCTACTTATCGTGCAGGGCCTGCAAATCACTAAATGTCCATATATGGTGTTGTTTTGGTGGTGGGCTGTCAATATATAGATGTTTGCAAAAATGCGATGCAAGTATTTACTCTCCTCACGGGGCCCATGTAGAGGGCTTTGGATGCCTTAAATTTTTTAAGTAGATCCGCGAGCAAACACGGCTATGTAGACATCCACCGTTACAGTTTGTAATTACGATGGATGTCTGTTTATTTTGCGTAGTTAGTTTGGAATCGACTGGCTCCGCCGAGCCGAAAAAGCAGGTAACCCTAAGACAGAGCTAGCCTAGACACCCACTCTAAGTGGCTATCACAGATATCATTTCTATAGTCTTTAGCTATCTCTAGTAATGGGTGTCCAGTTTCTCTAAGTGAAAAGTCATTTGGCGATGTATGGTGATGACGGTCTGCGCACGGAAAAGCGGAGAACTAATATTGTGGTGGGTGTCTAGATAAGCCTTGTAGTTTTGTCGGACACTATTGAAATGTTACCTGAGTTACTCTAATGATGTTCAATTCCAACATTGCTATCGCGATAGGTCCAGCAATGGCATATCCAAACTAACCCCAACGCGAACGGCCTCAGTCTTAAACGTATAACTGCTTGTTAGCGCCAAGGGCAAATCATTCCACCCAACCGACAGGCCCACAGAGGGTGATATCAATTCCTCCCACTGAAAGCTCGATGTCGAATCCTCCTCCAGGGCAGCCACGGTCGGACCGGCGAAGTCGATAATACCGATCATGATGCCTACGGGATAGCCGTTTAGGTTGTAGCTGCCTTCAAGTCCAATGGGAAGGGTGGCAATGGTGTCGTCCAGTTGTGAATCGTAGGCAATGCCGAAGTAAGCCTGGGCTGTTAGGTTGAAGGTAAATTGTCGTTTGGTACCGAAGCTCACCTCGTCCGCCAGGTAGGTATTGAGTGCAGTTTCCACGCTGTTGGCATTGTCGGCGTCGGCGAGTTTGGCGCTTAGGAAGATGAAATCCTTGAAGCGATTATAGGCTTTTTCAGTTCGCAGATCAGGCTTGGCATCTTCAAGCTTGCTGAAGATATAGAGCAGTTTCACTTCATAGTTGTCGGAATCAGCGACCTCCGCCAGTTCCTGCAGTTGATTTTCTGTGATCCCCGTGGCCTGCATGAAGGTGTAGGCGGTCAATGCTAGGGCGATATTCCGAGTGTTGACTTCAACGCCCTCAAAATAGATCGGGATGTCAGTTAATGCAGCGGTACTATTCTTGAAAGCTGTAAGGGTGTCGTCAAATTTTACGATCACATTCGTGATGGCCAGAGAGCCGTCATTAGCAACGGAGCAGACGTCTCCTCTGGATTCCATGACAAGTGTCTGCAGGTCGTACAGATTATTGATGTAGGTATTGATGGAATCAGAGAAACGATTGATGAGGATTCGTTCTTCGGGGGTGGCGGAAAAAGGGATAAAATCCAAATCGATCAGTTCACCTGTTTGAGGGGATTTGGCCTGAAACTTCTGAAGGAAGTCTTCGATGTAGGCGTCCCGAGTTGTCGCTGCAAAGGTTTCTATCTTGTCTTCATCCAGCACTTGGAGCATTGCAATGCCAAAGTAGCGCTCCAGATCGCGTTCGAATTGGGTCTGCCAAGTCTCGGGGTTGAAGTTGATGGCATTCATCAGGCCGACGGTTTCGATGCTGGAATAGACATTCGGGTAGTAACATTGAAGGTAGCTGTTATCCAATAAGTGCTTCTCGACGATGTAGTTGAAATTCTTCGTGGACAGTGATGCAAGGTAGTTGGCGACGCCTTCGACCCGAGGGTCGGATTCCGCACGGACAAAACTGCTGGATATAGCGGCGATTACTAACAGCAGGGGCGCTAGGCGAAGCTTTTGCACAAAGAGTCTCCATCTTATTATCCGTCCATTCGAGTACCGACTCGCTCAGGTACAAAGTGAGAGTTCGACATCAAGTGGCAATTGAGTTTCAGTGATCACTCAAGCGATATCATTCCATTTTAGGCAGTATAATCAATGAATCACAATCTTTGGGTGTCGTTTGTGTCTGCTTTTTATCCATCCGCTGACAGCCCGTCAGTGGATGTTCTCGATTTTATACCATGCCTCTGAATGTAGCATATTAGTGGCCATCGTCCACAAATTCCGACGCTATACGGGTACTTATTCTGAAGAAGGGTATGAAGACACCCACCGTTACAGTTTGTAATTGCGAGGGGTGTCCAGCTATTTTCGTTATGCGAAACCGCAGTCACCTAACAGACTACGTAGACACCCATCGTTACAGTATGTAATTGTGATGGGTGTCCAGCCAGATTTGAGCCAGATTTGTTCCCAGGAATTTACCTGAGCTAATAGGGACACCCAGTGCGCCGGGCAAAGCCGGTAGAAGATTGGAGGTGAAAGCCCTCTATCTGGTAAGGGCTAGCAACCCGCCAGGACCTCGAGTCATGGGCCACTGCTCGTAAGGGTCGGGGTTAAGCGTTGACAGAGGAACGTGCAGGCACAGTATTGAGCTCCGAGATCACATCCCGAGAATGCCGACCTTGTTGGGTGATGGGGAAGGCAACACGGCTGCAGAACGCTATTGCGAGTAATGCGGCCGATTCTCCGGAGTCGTTAGACCTGTTGCATGTACGGATGTCTTTTACACGAAACCCGGGAGGTCCTGCGTTGCGTGGTTGCCTGCCAACCACAAGGTCGGGAAAGCCCAAAAAGCGTCGCCCGAACCGGTGCAATGCAGGAAGTCGGATAGCGCCATAGTAGTGAGGAAGCCAGCGAACAACGAAGGCCACTGCATGCAGTGGTTAACAGCGGAGCCGGTGGAGCGAAGGGCGCTAACAAAGAGGAACCTGGAACCAAAGCGAGTGTGACCATGACACAGAGCGTGGGAAAAACGCTGACAGGACTGGTTCGAGTACGCCAATCGGCAAAACGGAACCCTAAACAGCGATTCAACAATCTGCTGAAACACCTGACACCGGAGCTGCTGCGGCAGGCGTATTACGCGCTGAATGCCAAGGCGGCTAAAGGCGTCGACGATGTGAGCTGGGAAGACTATGGGCAAGAACTTGAGGCCCATATCACCGACCTGTGCACACGCGTCCACACCAACCGGTTCAAACCCCAGCCCGTAAAACGCATCTGGATACCCAAGGCAGATGGACAGCAACGCCCGATCGGCATTACCACGATCGAGGACAAGGTCGTTCAACAAGCCGTTGTGTGGGTATTGGAGGCGATTTATGAGGTCGACTTTCTGGGCTTTAGCTACGGCTTCAGACCGGGGCGAAGTCAACACCACGCCCTGGATGCCGTCTATGTAGCCATCGCCTCTCGGAAAGTAAACTGGTTGCTGGATGCAGACATCAAACGCTTCTTCGACACTCTCCAGCATGACTGGATGATGACGTTCCTGGAGCATCGAATCGCCGATCCACGGCTGCTACGGATAGTGGAGCGTACGCTAAAATGCGGCGTAGTGGACGAGGGGAGGAAGACCAAAACAGAGGCAGGTACGCCGCAAGGCGCGGTCTTGTCACCGCTGCTGGCGAATATCTACCAGCACTATGCACTGGATCTATGGGTAAGGCAGTGGCGCTATCGTCACTCGCGAGGCGCGATGTACGCAGTACGCTACGCGGATGACAGCCTCTACTGCTTTCAGTGTCTGGATGACGGTAAACGGTTCCAACGGGCACTTGAGCAACGGCTGGATAAGTTCGGCCTGTCGCTCAACCCGGAGAAAACCCGGCTGGTGGAGTTCGGGCGTTTTGCCAAGAGCAATCGTCGCGAGCGCGGCATGGGGAAGCCGGACACCTTCGACTTCCTGGGCTTCACGCACTTCTGTTCAGTGCGTTGGAGCACCGGCGAATTTGCCTTAAGGCGAATCACTGTGGCCAAGCGACAACGAGCGAAGATCGCTGCGATCAAAAAGCAGTTGAAGCTAAATCTGCACCGTCCTGTAGTAGAGGTCGGGCAGTGGCTCAGGAAGGTGGTTACCGGTTATCTGAACTATTACGCCGTACCCGGAAACCATGTAGCCATGAAAGCCTTCCGCACAGAAGTGTGCAAGGCCTGGTACAAGGCACTGCGCCGACGCAGTCAAAAAGCTGGCTGCTTACAGTGGTACAAGTTCCAGAAGTTAGTTAGGCTGTTTATGCCCCCAGTGCGCGTGGTCCATCCATATCCGGTTTACCGATTTGGTGGTTGACTCGACGTAGGAGCCGTATGTGTTAGTAGCGCACGTACAGATCTGTGCGGGGGGTGCCGGGTGACCGGCATTCCTACCGCGACCATAGTGGACTAATAGGACAGCCATCATAGTAGACAGCAGGGTGTCCCTTGAACGCGGCATAGTGCCTTGCGCTGACGGTATGGATGAGCTAATACTGTATAAAAGACTGGTTGCATGTTGATGAGTTAAGCCTTTAGGAAGGTGTCTCAGTTACGTCACTGAGGCGTTAGCAAATTTCCACTTTAATTGTGCCGACTAGCGCCGGACTGATGATGACATTCAGCTGAGTTAATGCGGGATTCTTCAATTTAATGCCATCATTCCTGCGATTGGTTAGGGACCCTCAGTCTTCCATAGTGCTCTTTATACGCCTCCCATTCAGCATTGATGATAGCCTGTTGCGGATTCACCACTGATAACTTATAGACTCGGTCCAGATACACCAAAAAATAGGCAAAGACGACGATAAGGAGGATGACACCTATGGACTGTCCCGAAAACCTAAACTTAAAACCCTTCGGGCCTTCTAAAGACTGCAAACAGGACACCCAAGCTAGTGGACTTTAAATGAAATTTGAACTTTGAAGTGAAAAGTCTTCTAGCAAAAAAAGGGTGGGGGCAGCCCGTACAAGGAAAATCGGAGTTTTTGGCCAAAAACCGTGGATTTCAGGCATAGGAAAGCCTCAGGAAACCCTGATAATTGATTCTGGGCGGGTGAATTAGGCTAGCTGTGTAGCAGCCTCTAGCCCCGGTGTTCGCTGGTATCCAAACCGCTGACACTTGGCTTTGATAGATATTACTGTTCCCACTAAACCCTTGAATTGACTCTCGAAATTCTGAGTGTTGTAAATCCAGTAGTCGGTATCGATGTTGAGTCGATCGAGAATAGGTGGAATATTCTGATCGATGCTTCCTCGCTTGTCTGTACGAATCTGCCTTCCGGTCCAGTCAACCAGTTCCAGGTAATCCTGTAACCGAAAGGGCAGGCCTGTAGGCATGTCCTGGCGGGGGTATCCTACGAATGGAAACAAGGATCTTGGTTGCTTTGGTTCATGGCTTTCAGGTTCGCTTCGAGCCGTATTGATGCGCTCTTTGACGGACGTAAAGTCAGAGGTCTCAGGAGTATCGGCCATCTGGGCGCGAATAGGGTTTAAATCGACATAGGCCAGGCAGGTTGCGAGGGCCGTTTCATCGAGCAAGGCCTGGGATTTGAATCTGCCTTCCCAGAAACGCCCCGTACAGCTGTCTTCAGCGTTGGCCTGGCGTGCGATGTCTTCGTTCAAGGCCCGCATGAACCAACTGATCGACATAAGGCGCTCACGCCATTCTGTTACGAGCTCTGAGAGGACTTTAAATTGCTCTTCATACAGGTCTTTACCGGCCAAATACTCATGGCTTAGAAAATTGCCAGCAGACAGGGTGTGCCAGCGTTGAATGACCTCGGTATCCGACCAGGTGTTGGCTTTCTCAGCGTTAATGTGAAGAACGACATGGTAATGGTTGGACATGATGGCATAGGCGCAGATATCGAGCGCATACACCTCGGCCAAGGCCAGCATGCGCTGTTCAATCCAGCCTCGGCGGTGTTCGTAGTCGTTACCGGAGTGTTCATCACGGCCGCACAGAAAGGCGCGGCGCACGCAACGGGAGGTGCAATGATAGTAGGGTGTCCCCTCCAGGGCGATCTGGCTTTTCCTTGCACGTGGCATTGTGTCTTACCCTGACGGCCCAGTATATCAATGCTGTATAAAGTACTGTATTGATTTCTGAGGGTCAAGTCTTTGTGTGGGTGTCTTCGTTAAGAAAGTAGGTGTTCACTAAGAAGGTAAGGATAAGCCACCCGTCCAGAACATTGAGAAGGATGTTCTGGTTGCTTGTCTATTATCACTCAAGATCAGGGCACATCGCTTGGTTATAATAATCGTTCACTGTCTGGTGACCCGCAACCATGATCGAGTCGAAAACCCATTTCCCATTCTCTTTAATATAATACAGTGAAAGTGACTTTGGTCGCTTCTGATCATCCAAACCATTAATCGTCAGACACCCTTCAGAAGTGCCCATTTTTTCAAAGTGACTGTGCTCTGTCTGTATTTTTTTTGCCAGGTTCTCAAAATAGGGACTTCGCAACTCTTGTGGCATGTTTTCCTGAGCCTGACGAGTCCGTGCTACATACTCGTCTGAAATCATCGCTTCAGTAGCCAAAGTATAGTCTTCAACTACCAGCGATCTGAACTCTTGGAACGTCTCATATAGACTATCTCGGTGTGTTTCGGCTTCAGAAGAAGTCGTGCAAGCGGAAAGGAAGAACACATAAATCAGAAGCCATAATCTCATTGTCATTCCTTTATCGAATGTATTGTTGAAGTTCATGTTCAATTTGTGCGTTTCTTCCTGATAAGAACCTGGCAGCTTTACATACTAAGCCGCTGCAGCTCTGGATTAGTTCAAATACATCGATGCTACCGCTAACAGAAACCCTTGTACCGATAGCAAAGTCGAATGAACCTGTGTAGTCGAATGCACCATCACTTCCGCCGCTAAAACTGACGGTTGCTCGTCTCAGCTTTAGGCCCAGCCCTTCCAAAGCCGGACTGCCAGTGAATACAAGACTATCACCCACAGTTCCTACGAGCCTAACTTGACCGGTTTGATCTACAATAATTGAATAATTGCTTCCTGAATAGACGATCGCAGCAGTCACATCTCCATCGGTGTCGTAGGCAAGCTGAATTATCTTTGCAATTGTAATCTTTACCTGTAGCTCAGTAGCAGCCATGAGTACATTTCCTTTTGATGTGGCTGAAAGGACCAATTCGGCCCTTTCAGTTTATCGTCCTTCATTCCATGAGTCGAAGTGACTGATATTACCATCAAGATAAGTATGTGTGATTTTCTCATACCGCAATGATATATTTTCGATGTGCGGTATTCTTTCCAGGGCTACATCTTTGGTATTGGCCATTCCTGGTGAGTATGAGTTGATCTTCACACCTTCAAGTTCATGCTGATAATACTCAACTTCCTGCCCTGAGTCGTCAATCTTATACCAGCGGATAACGGCATTCTTTAGTTTCTGGCCGTTACAGCATGCTTTAAACAGGTATGGAGATGATTCATCGAATGCCTTTACCAGCCGAATCGCACCATGCTTTCGTGTGCCCGTGAGTTCGCCAGTATCATTGTCGGTAGGAATATAAATGGAATGGTCAAACTCTATCAGTTCGATAGAACCCTCTCGTCCCGTGACGTTTACAGAGCCTCTGATGTCATTTCCTTGTTCGTCTTGCAACCATAAATATGCTGGTATCGCCATATCCCTATTCCCTTTCAATGGTTTGAATTCGTACGAAAAGAGAGACTATTGAGGTTGATTGCCAGTTGCAATGATGACCATTATGACGTTGGATTATTTATGAGTGACTTCACATATAGTGTTTCAACGAAAAATCGCATGTGTCCGTTTCTTTTTTGGGCATAACTATGCTACATGTTCTGAAATAACGTTGAGTTGCCATGAATATTGTGAGTATATGCAAACTTGATCACATATTCCTTCACTTCTCTAAGGGTTCGCAGTGGTCACCGCGTAAGGTGTGCGTAATGTTATAGTAGAAAGGAAGCATTAACCCGATTTGGATTGAAAGTATGAAAGAAGTATCCGTAGTCGCTTCAATAACTCTGTTATTGGGAGGTTGCGCAGCTAATACCTCACACGAGGAGCAGCCATGTACTCTTTATCAGGAATTTCGAGACTTCCAGCATTTGGTTGAGACAGATCTGCCAACTGCCAAGAAGACCAAAGTGGCCGCTGACTATGTGAAGGTTATTGAAGAAGCCGATGCAAGAATGCCCGAAGAGTTCCGTAGCCCCTTCTTTGAGAATCTAGCCTACCAGTTTAAAACGGTGGACAGCCATTTCGAAGCTATAGACGGAAGCCAAGGGTGCCTAACCATCAATGGTCTTAACCAAGAAGGCGATCCTGAATCGCTGTCGCTGTATTACGTTCAAGAAAAGGGCGTCTGGGTGTTTGACTACATTATGACAAGTGCTCACGAGAGTGTTCAGGAGTACTATGGAGAGGCTACCTGTCCAGAGGCCGGTGAGTATAGAAGTTCAGGTGTTCACTAAATAAAATAAGGGACAACGAATACTTGAGTGTGTCATCGAATCGGCGATTTTTTAACACAGACATGATCGTGCTACTCACTTGAATAGCTTGCTGAGACACCTACGGGATACAACTATCAGGAGCTGGATTTTGATAGTTTACGTTAATTAGCTTGGGGTCCCAGAAGTTCTATCGTAATGCTTACGTTGAGTATATTCGGTAATAACCCCTTATTATTGGTGAAGAAATGCGATACGTGATCGGAGTTTTGCTTCCCGTCTTAGCTCAAGCCCTATTCGTGATGATTGTGATAGCGATGAACACTGGAAATGGTTCCTGGGCTGGTTTAGCGGCATTGCTGCTTGCTATGTTTGCAATACCTGCAACGGGGCTGGCCAATCTTATTTACTTAAGGTCGCGCAGAGACCGTCCCATCCTCTCTGTTATTGCACCTTGTTTCTTAATGGCGTTCGTCATGCCTTTTTTAACAATTATTCTACTTATGATAGGTTCACGGGGTCTGAGCCAGGCCGGTTGGCAAACACGGCTAGGAACAAATAGTTAAAATAAACACACACCCTCAGTGGCTATCATCGGTCTGCTGAGATACTCATGCCTCTAAACTATCGAGATTACGACATTCATAGCTACCATTAATTGGTTTTGGTTGGGTGTCTTGGCAGCCCGTGATCTTCCCCCGATAAAATGGACACCTCGTCATTTCAAGCGACCATTCGCTCATATTCCACTGGTGAGCAATACCCGATTCCGGAGTGTAACCTCACCGCATTGTAGAACTTGTTTATATACCGTCCCAAAGCGCGAC
>NZ_JBDWXV010000021.1:0-65932 GCF_039982735.1 Saccharospirillum sp.
GTCGCGCTTTGGGACGGTATATAAACAAGTTCTACAATGCGGTGAGGTTACACTCCGGAATCGGGTATTGCTCACCAGTGGAATATGAGCGAATGGTCGCTTGAAATGACGAGGTGTCCATTTTATCGGGGGAAGATCACGCACGCACGGACTTTCCCTAGTACAGCAACACCGGGCAGCCATCAGGCCACCCGGTCCCAATCAACAAGCCTCGAACTAACCGCCCTACCGCTCCAACGACCCCTCAAAATAATGATACGGCAACAACACCATCGGCTGGCCGCGATGCTCTACCAGGTCCCGCAAGTACTGCTGGCGATACAAATCCCGATTGAACACAAGTGCTTCTGCACCTTCTACATCGACCAGATACCGCAAGTCTTGCAAGGATGACACACTGGGGCGTGGGCTTTCGACCAGGAATACTTTATCGCGATCGGCAATGCCTGCCTGCTGACGGGCCAGATCAATGGCGTGGGTCAGACTGCCCAGCTCGTCGATCAGGCCTGCTTCGAGGGCGTCGCTGCCGCTGTATACCCGGCCCGCTGCCAGTGCTCGCATCTCGGCAACGCTGATGCCCCTGGCTTCAGCAGCCTGGGTCACGAAGGCGTCGTAGTAGCTGTCGAGGCTGCGCATAATGCCGGCGCGCTCTGTGGGTGTCAGGTCCCGGCTTGGCAGGGTTAGCCCGGCGATTGGTAATCCGATGCCAGCGGTTGCATCGGCCGAGGCGCCCCGGCTCACGGCATCGCTGTTCAGGTGCAACCGGTCGCCCAGGCCGTCATCCCACAGGCGTACGCCCGTTACGCCGATGCTGCCGGTGATGGTATTGGGTGCGGCAACCAGCGTGCCTGCGTGCATCGATACCCAATAACCGCCTGAGGTGGCCAGTGAACCCATCGATACCACGACCGGCTTCTCAGCCTGGGTCAGCTTCACTTCCTGGCCCAACAGATCGGCCGCCAGTATTAACCCGCCCGGTGAATCGACACGCAGCACAACAGCCTTGATCTCATCGTCTTCACGCAACTCCCTAAGCGATTCCGCCAGTTCACGGGTGCGCATACCGCTGTCGGTCGCGGTCATGCCGGTGGCGTACATCACGGCAATGCGGTGGGCTGGCCCCCATTGGTTGTCGCGGGGTTCGCGCAGCACTTGCAAGCCGTCGGGCGCGACCCGGCGGGGTTCGGTACCGGTCACGTCTTCCAGTACGTCATCCAGTTCGGAATACCGCGCCAGTCGGTCCACCACGCCCATGTTCAGCAAATCATCGGCGGTCAGGGACAGGCCGCGGTCGATCAGTTGATCGAAGGCGTTGGGCGAGAGATTCCGCCCTTGGGCCATGCTGGTTTGCCAGAGCTGATAAAAGCTGTCGATCATCGCTTGGCGTTGTACCCGGTCGGCGGCCGACATGTCACTGCGCGACAGGCTTTCAAAGGCGGTTTTGTATTCGAGGTTGCGGAATTCATCGACGCCGATGCCCCAGTGGGCCAGCAACTCACCGAGGTAGGTACTGCCGGAGACAAAGCCTGGTACGGTCAGGGTGCCCATCGGGTCCAGAATGACTTCGTCGGCGGCTGAGGTGAGCAACAGCTCGGTCATGCCACCGTTTTCAATGTACAGCACCACAGTTTTACCGGAGTCGCGGAATTCATCCAGTGCGGTTTTGATTTCCCAGGCCATGGCGGCCGGCACTTGCATGCGCGTGGTGTTGACGACAATGCCGCCAATGTTGTCGTCCAGACGGGCGGCATCGATGTAGCGCAGGGTATCGAGCAGTGACCGACGGCGATCGAACAGGCCGAAGGTCTGGTAGGCCATCTCGTCGTTGAGGCTCAGTTCCAGAACATCGTCGCCCGATGTCGACCAGGCATCGAACACATTGCGGTCCCAGCCACCGGCGCGCAGGGTGTACGATTGGTAGTTGTCGCCTTCATCCAACTGGTGCGACTGAACGCTGAAGCCGGTGTGGCCGAGGCTCACTTGCAGGCCGGCCGTGACGGTTCCGGTATCAAAATAACGGCCGGTAACTCGAATGCCCGGCATCACTTCGGTTGCAGCGCCAGCCGACCAATGGCCGTCTTCAAAGTCTTCATCGTTGCCCAGGGCGTAGTCGGCAAATACCGTCAGGGATTCATTGCCAAAGGGTCGTACGGCCACGTCTACGGTGCCCTGATAGTATTGCGTATCGGTCGCCAGGGTGCCGGTCAGGCCAATGGAGGTGTAGCGATTGGGGCGGTTGATTGAACCCAGCGTGAAATGTGTGCGCAGATCCTGGCTGTCGGTATCGCCACCGTACCAGCCGATGGAAAGCCCGCCGGCGCTGGCGTCGGTGCCGCCGCCAAAGGCCAGCTTATATTCCCGTATGGTGTCCGCGCCTCTGTGGTCCCGGCCGAAGCTGAAGCTCACCCCCGGCGCGGCGAGCGTGGCGTTCCAACGCTGGTCGTCATACAAGAAGTCATCACTGGTCCAGTTAACGGTGACATCGCCTTCGGTCAGGTAATGCAGCCCGGCCGGGTTGTCGTAGCCGTACAGCCCGAATTTCATCGCGCCTGGCGACGTCAGTGAAAATTCGTTTTGCTGGTAATACCGTTGAAAACCGGTTTGTTCAGCTAACGCAGGCAAGCTGGCACACACCAGCAAAGGCAATATCGTTAATCGGCGGGGCATGGCTCACGTCCTTATTGGCGATGTCAGACATTAGCTTAGGCCGATGTACCCGTCTCAAACAGTAACGAAAGTCCTGTTTTTCACGGCGATGCTGCAAACGTCACTGGGCACCTCGAATGGGAACATCCGGGTCAAGCACCCAGCAACGATCATTGTGCTGGTAGCCCAGGGGTTCGTAATAGGCGCTGGCCGAGGGAGCGGCAAGCAGAATCAGTTTACACCGCGGCCCAAGCTGCTGCTGAGTGACGGCTTGTAACTGTTTGCCAATGCCCGATTTTTGCAGGCTGGCATCGACCGCCAGATCAGACAAATAACAGGCGAAGTGAAAATCGGTGACGCTGCGGGCAATGCCCACCAACACGTCACCGTCCCAGGCAGTGACGGTTAAGCTGGCGTTGGTCAGCATGCCTTCTATGCAGGCGCGGTCATCCACGGGCCGGCGTTCCGCCAGGGTTGACCGGTGCAGCAGATCAATGAACTGATCTGCGCTGACCGGTGCGTTTATGCGGTATTCAATGGTCATGAACTCGCCCTCCTGTTTGGTAAACGCGGCGGATCTTTCTGAACGGTCTTCAGACAAACGTGAAGTCAGGCAAGGCATCCACAATGATCTGGTGGTCATCCACGTCTTTTAGGCCGGTCACCGTGATGGTCCCGATCAGGCCAGCACCGGTCACCACAATCGGAATGCAACCACCTTTGGCGATGTAGTCATCTTCGCTCAGGCCAAAGTCAGCCGCCAGCGTTTTGCCCATTTCTTCCAAATCGAGCCGCACCGCCAGCGAGCTTTCGGCAAAATTCAGCGTTGTATTCACTTTTCTTCGAATCCAGTTGGCTTTGTCGGCCGACAAATCATTGTCGATGAACTCGAAAACGGTTTGGTTCAGACGGCGAATCGAGACACCGATTCGGACGTCGCGCTTGCGGGCCAGTTCGATAATGGCCAGCCCCATATCCAGGGCGATCCGGTTGGTAAACTGGTCGGTGATCAATTGACGTTCCACAGGGGTTTCCTTGTTCAGTGGCAGAAGGGAGACGCCTCATTCTTCCAGTCCCGGTCGCCGTTCTCAACGTTTTTAACGTTTTTAACGTCCAGCGGCTGATGCCTGTGAAGTTGCTTTTGACCCGACCGCCCTCACCTCCCGTACCATTCGGATATCAATTCCAACTCACCGCAATCAAATTCAAGGACACACCATGAGCGATAGCAGCTACACACCCCCCAAAGTATGGACCTGGGAACCTGGCAACGGTGGCCGGTTTGCCAACATCAACCGACCCATCGCAGGCCCCACGCACGATAAACCGCTGCCGGTTGGCAAACACCCTCTGCAACTGCATTCACTGGCCACCCCCAATGGCGTTAAAGTCACCATCATGCTGGAAGAGCTGTTAGCCGCTGGCATTGCCGGCGCCGAATACGACGCCTGGCTGATCAACATCATGGAAGGGGACCAGTTTGGTTCCGGCTTTGTGGAAGCCAACCCCAACTCCAAGATACCCGCCCTAATGGACCACAGCGTCACCCCGCCGCAGCGGGTGTTTGAATCCGGCTCCATCCTGATGTATCTGGCTGAAAAATTTAACGCCTTCATACCCGACACCCCGGCTGGCCGCACCGAATGTTTCAACTGGTTGTTCTGGCAAATGGGCAGCGCGCCGATTCTGGGTGGTGGCTTTGGCCATTTTTACGCCTATGCGCCGGAAAAATTCGAATACCCGATCAACCGTTACACTATGGAAGTGAAACGCCAGCTGGATGTACTCGACCGCCACCTGGCTGACAACACCTACCTCTGCGGTGACACCTACAGCATCGCCGATATGGCGGTTTGGCCCTGGTATGGCTGGCTGGTTCAGAACAAGGTGTATGAGGCCGCCGAATTTCTAGAGGCCGATGGCTACACCCATGTGTTGCGCTGGGCTAATGCCATAGCCGAACGGCCCGCGGTGAAGCGCGGTGTGAAAGTGAACCGCACCTGGGGCGAGCCAGACGAACAGCTGCCGGAACGGCATGACGCCAGCGACCTGGACTGAGCCTCACCTGCCCGACTGAATCGGGGCTGGTTGCCGTTACTGACCAGACCCCGTGTTGAGGTACACTCTCTTACCCCCCTCTTCAGGAACCGTCGTATCATGAGTTTGTTTGAACACCAGACAGTGGAAGATGCGCTCCTGATCAACCGGCTGGACACCGAAGAGGTTCTCGGCTGTGCCATTGAGCGCCCATTTGAACTGGATGGCCATCGCTGGCTGACGGCCGAACATTACTACCAGGCCATGAAATACCCGGGGAAAAACCGTTTTCACGACATCCGCAATGCCCCAACCGCCGAAAAAGCCCGAAAACACGGCCGCGGCTGGCTAAAACGCACGCGGGAAGACTGGCCCGCTCTTCGTACCCGAGTGATGACGCGGGCGCTCTACACCCAGGCACACACCCACCCTGATTTTGCCCAGGCCCTGCTGGCGACCGGTGAAAAACCGATCCGGGAGAATTCCCTGTACGACTATTTCTGGGGCACCGGTCGCGATCAGCGTGGCGAGAATGCCTATGGGACTGTGCTCATGAATGTTAGAGAAAAATTGCGTCAGGAAGCTGGCTGAACCTCATTCCGCCACTGCCTGACCTGGCTTACATAGCCCCACTCCCGCTTGACCCTAATGCAGAAGCATCACAGAGAGCTTTGGCTCGGCCTACTCCGCTTTCAGCCCCTATTGCCCATGATTTAGCCGTCCGAGATCCGCCTTCATCAAGCCTCCCACAGCGCTATTTTCGAGTCGCTTAATCTTTTTTGCATTCGTATGCAAAAAGAGTAATATCAAGATATAAAACAACGACAGCCCACCGTGATTGGCCCAGGAGAAAACCATGGCGAGTAGCAAAACCCTGAACAAAGATGCGCTAACGTTCGTTAAAACACCCGAGCGCAATGCCCAGAGCGACAGTACGTCAGTTGAAGGGCTGGTTGCCGACATCATTCGATCGGTCCGCGAGCGAGGCGATGATGCCGTTCGGGATTATTCCGAACAGTTCGACAAGATCCGTCTGGATGCGTTCGAGGTCTCCATGGCAGACCGCGAGTTGGCCGTTGAACGCCTCGACCCGCAAACCCGGGCCGATACACAATTTGCGATCGACAACGTCTCAGCCTTTGCCAAAGCGCAATTGGGCTCGTTGTCGGAAATCAATGTCGAGATCCTGCCCGGCGTTCACATGGGCCATCGCAACATCCCGCTGGACCGAGTGGGCTGCTACGTCCCCGGTGGCCGCTACCCGCTGTTGTCGGCGCCCATCATGACGATTGTGCCGGCCAAGATTGCCGGCGTGGGCGAGGTCATAGCCTGCCTGCCACCCAATGCGCACGAAGCCATGATTGCGGGTTGTCATCTGTCCGGTGCCGATCGTATTTTCCGCATCGGTGGTGCCCAGGCGATTGCCGCCATGGCGATGGGCACCGAGACCGTGCCGGCCGTTAACAAGATCGTCGGCCCGGGCAATGCCTTTGTGAACGAGGCCAAACGCCAGGTATTTGGCCCCATCGGTATCGACCAGTTGGCGGGCCCCTCGGAAATCTTCGTGCTGGCCGACCACACTGGCGATGCCGAACTGATTGCGACCGACCTGTTGGGCCAGGCCGAGCACGATGTTCGCACCCGGGTCGGCCTGATCACCACTGATAAAGCACTGGCCGAGGCTGTGGTTAAAGAAGTCGACCGCCAACTGCAAACGCTGTCGACGGCAGAAACCGCAGCCCAGTCCTGGCGCGACTACGGCGAAGTGGTGTTCTGTGAATCCGAAGCCGACATGCTGGCCTATTCCGAGGACGTCGCGGCCGAGCATTTGCAACTGCACACCGCTGACCCCCATGCCATTGCCAAACAGCTGAACAATTACGGGTCGCTGTTTATCGGCGAGCTGGCCAGCGTGGTGTATTCAGACAAGTGCTCCGGCACCAACCACACCCTGCCCACCATGGGCGCGGGCAAATACACCGGCGGGCTCTGGGTGGGCACTTACATAAAGACCGCAACACACCAGTGGCTGACCGAAGAAGGCGTGAAACAGGTTGCCCCCTCTGCCACACGCCAGAGCAACAGCGAAGGGCTGGAAGGCCATCGCCGGGCGGCGCAGATTCGTCTGGATCGGATGAGTCAGTAAGCAGGAAAGAAGGAGCACCCAGTTGGGTGTTCGGATTTGGCTTGGTGGCATTATCCCGCGTCAGCTACCGGGTATGCCCCTGTGGGGTCGGCGTAGATCCGTCCGTGGAGCCTAGGCCGCAGCATCCCTGCTGCGGACTACCCCACAGGGGCATACCCGGCAGCCAACGCTTGCCTCTCGACCAACGGTGAAACTCGACGACAAAAGTTTTTGGGTCGGCATCCAAACTGGTGTCGGCCCTTTTTTATAAATTAGGTTTTATGACGGAGTGGTCGGTGCTTTGTTCGAACGCCTGGCCGATCTGACAGATTCGGGCTTCGTCGTTGCGCTTGCCGATGATCTGCATTCCCAGCGGCAGGCCGTTGGAAAAACCAATGGGTACGGTTAGCACCGGATGACCGGTCAGGTTAAACGGGAAGGTTCGCATGGGTGTCCAGACGGGCTGACCGTCGGTGAAGGCGGCAAAGGCCGGTGCGGGGGTTAGTGTGGTGAGAGTGATGAGCGCATCAACGCGGTGCAGCACCGCGTCCATCTCGTCGCTCAGGTGCTGTTGCATGGCTCGCGCAGCGGCCAGGTGCTCCGGCGTCAGCACCGTACCGGTGATCAGGTTTCTCAACGCCGCCCTACCATAGCGCTCAGGCATGGTGCCCAGCGCTTTCTTGTGCACCGCCAGCGCCTCGGCCTGCAAAATGACGGTACCGACCGCTTCAAACAGATCGTAATCCGGCAAATCTACCGGCTCAATTCGGGCTTCCAGCAGGCTGAGCTGGGAGGCGGCGGCATCCATGGCGGTCACGGCCTGCGGATCGACGGCCGGGTCATCGGCGAACCAGTCGCGGCCATAGCCCAGTCGCAAGCCAGCCAGGCTTTTCCACAGCCATTGGGTGGCTGCCGGGGCGTCCGCCAGTTCCGCAAAAGCATCGAAACACAGGGCCGCATCCGCTACGCAGGCCGCCAGCGGGCCTACATGATCGAGACTGTCCGACAACGGAAACACTCCCTGCCGGGACAGGCGTTCATAGGTGGGTTTGAGCCCGACAATGCCGCAATACGCGGCGGGGCTGCGCACCGAGCCACCGGTGTCGGTGCCCAGGGCACACCGAACCAGGCCACCCGCAACGGCTGCGGCTGAGCCGGAGGATGACCCGCCAGTAATGTGATCCAGGTTCCAGGGGTTACGGGGCGGCGGGTTGGGTTGGTCGAACGCCGGGCCAGTCAGGGCAAACTCGTAGGTCGCGACCTTGCCGAGCAGTACCGCACCGGCCGACTGTATGCGCTGCACTACCACTGCATCCTGCGTCGCGACTTGGCCTGCCTGCACATGGGAACCACAAGTGGTAGCAGTGCCGGCGACATCAAACAGATCTTTTAGTGCGACGGGAATACCGAGCATGGGTAAGTCGTCGCACTCCCCTTCCGTTAATCGGGCATCCGCTGCTCGCGCCTGCTGCAGCACCGCTTCCGGATTCACATCAATAAAAGCCAGCAAACGGTCATTCCGTTGCTCAATGCGCTCCAGGTGCGCCTGGGCCAGCTCGACGGCACTGAGCGTACCGTTGCGTAGGGCTTCGCCAGCTTCAGCGATGGTCAGGTCACAGGGGTGCGTCATCGTCAGCCTCCGCTGCCTGCAGTGCCGCACACACACGCTCGGCCTGTGCCAGCAGGTTCTGTGATGCTGCCAGAGCGGCGGCCTGGTCGTCTGGTGTGATGGTGAGCCCATGGCCTGACAATAAGCGGCTGAATGTTTCTGCGGTGAGTTGCCCGGTGGGGAAACGTGGCTCGGTCATGTTTAGGTCCTTGCGGCTTCAAACGCGGCCCAGGCTTGTTCGAACTCGGCAAAATCAAATGATGCCGAGCGAGCAGGTTCGAGCACCAGTTTTTCAGTAGCCAGCAGACGTTCAATGGCGTCGGCCAGTACCGGAATCACGGCGTCGGGAATGACCAGCGCGCCATGGCGATCGGCATGTATCAGATCGCCCGGGGCTACCTCCATGCCGAACACCTTTACCGGCGTGTCGAAGGCCTCAACCCGCACAAACGCATGGCTCGGTCCGATGCGACCGGCCAGCACCGGAAAGTCCGCTGGCAGGTCACCCAGATCCCGCATCACGCCATTAGTGACCACACCTGCCAGGCCAAAACCCTTATGCACGGTGGTGTTGATCTCACCCCAATAAGCGCCGACGGCGTTGTCACCATCGAGGTCTTCAATCACGACCAGCGACGGCCCGGTCGACTCCGACATGTAGCGATAGTAATCCATCCGGCGCTGACGAATCGTGGCCGGATCTTCCTTCGAGGGCGCCAGGGCGGCTATTGTTGCGGTTCGGGCGTAGCCGACCAGAGCACCGGCGTTCGGGTCTGATGACAACAACGTTTGCCGGGTATAGTTAGCAAAACCTCGCTGCCCCTGTGCCACTTCGATGGCATTACACACGGTGGGCGTGTCGACAGTTTGCAGTCGCTTCAGCAAATCGGGTGTCATAGTGCCTCCAGCCATTGAGCCATGGCTTTGTAGGTTTCAATCGGTTTTTCCAGAGAGACAAGATGCCCTGCCGCCGGAATAACATGCAGGCTGGCATGCGGCATCAGTTCACTCATAAAGTTATGGCGGGAAACCGGGCACAGCCGGTCCTGTTCGCCGCAAAGAATCATCGCCGGGCCACTGTAGTGCCTAAGTGTTTCTGTCTGGTCCGGCCGGTGCATCAGTGCTTCGGATTGCCGGATAAAAACGTCAGCACCCAGTGCTTCCGCCATGGCAAAACAAGTGGCCAGAATGGGCGCCTGGGTTGTTTCAATCGCCAGGTAATTCGGGAACACTTTGTCGACCAGCATATCCAACAACCCACCCTCCCGGGCGGTTTGCATTTGCGGGCCCCGGCCAGCCTTTACGCGAGCGTCTTCGGCCAGCGGGTTGGTATCCAGAAGGGCCAGGCCGGCCACTCGGTCCGGCGCCTGGCGCACCACTTCCATGGCGACAATGCCACCCATCGACAGACCGGCCAGTGCAAAGCGTTCCGGTGCTACAGCCAATACAGCGCGTGCCATTTCCTCAACCCGGTTGTGCCGGGTCAGGCAGGCCACCTGCACGGCACGCTCGGCCGAGAAGTAGTCTACCTGTGGCGTGAACAACCGTGCATCGCACATCATGCCGGGCAGCAAAACCAAAGGCGTCATCGGCGAATCCATCTTTTCAGAGCGGCCGGGTCAGGCCGGCAGGATCGTTCGTATTGCGCACCCGGAACAGGCTGGCTTCGCCGCTCATGGCAGGAACCAACTGGTGAGTCAGGCCAGGAGGTACTGCGCAGGTATCGCCCGGTGCCAGGGTTAGCTCACCGTCAGCCCAACTCAGTTTCCAGTGGCCGCGCATCACCATCAGCACCGAGTGCCGGTTCGATTCGATTGGTGCGTCGTTACTGGATGCGTGATTGATAAACTCCAGTTCGAAGCCAGGGCGGTCTTTCAACAAACCCTGCTCCGCAATCACCTTCACCGGGGCGCTGTCGGCCATCGCCATCATGTCCCAGTAACGGGCGACAAAATGTGGAACCACGTCAGATGCCGACGGCTCGGGAAACTGCTTCAATTCTTCGTCGGTCAATAACGGCATGGGCTGAACACCCGTTGGTAACGACTGGCCTTTTTGCTGATCGTACAGCTTGCCGTCGTCACCCAGAATCAACCCGTAGTCTTTAGCATCGGTAATCACCTGCGGTGCCCAGACCACTCCGCCACCGGCATCGTCGCCGCCGAGAATGGCCATGATCATGCCATAGTCGGTACCGATGTTTTCGAAACCGCGAAAAATACCGGTGGGAATGTTGAACACATCCCCCTCTTCCAGCACGACTTCACCGGCATCGCCCCAGCGGCCCCAGAAAAACCGCCAGCGGCCTTTCAATACGAAAAAAACTTCGGCCGTTCGGTGGGTGTGCAGACTGTTGCGGCAATGCGGCGGTTGCCCGGCGGCCCCAATATTGAAGCCTGGGGTTTCTGTGATGTGCACATACTGATCGGCACTTTCAGAGACACCGCCCCCGATGATGGTGAAGTTCTCTTTCTGGTTTGAGCCCGGTGTGTGGGCATCGATGAAGGCACTGCGACAAGGCTGTAATTCACCATATCGAACCGTACGTGACTCCATTTCCGTTTGCGTAACCATGATCGTCAATCACTCGCTTCTGTAAAGTATGAATTAGCTTTTTGGGCGCGCACGGGTAGAGCCGCGCTCAACCAGTACAACCGGTATTCTCACCTTGCTCGGTTCCGTCGCTCGACCTTCAACCATATCCAGCAACCGGTTCACCGTTTCGTCGACCATGGTGTCTACATCCTGGCGAATGGTCGTGAGATTAAACGACGGCCAGGCTGCAATGGGCACGTCGTCAAACCCGACCACGGCCACATCGCCGGGAATCGACAGATGAAACTCATGCCGTATGACATCCATGGCAGCAAAGGCCATGTGGTCGTTGCCGACAAACACCGCATCCGGCTTGGTGTCCATGCTGAACAAACGACGTGCGGCTGCAGCGGCCTGGTCGTAGTGAAAATCACCTACCTCGCGCGCGTACAGAGATTTACCCGCGGCTTTCAGCCCTTTCAGGAACCCCTGTTCGCGCAGGATCTGGGTGGACGCGCCTTCAAAACCGGCCAGATAAGCGATGCGTTCATAGCCACCCTTTACCAGCAATTCTGCGGCCAGCTCACCACCGGCCCCGTTTTCACTGGTGACTGAACTGAGCCGGTCGTCGGCCTGATCCCGGTTGAACAGCATGACCGGAATGCCCTGCGACGCGCACTGTTCCGCCAGCGTTGAGGACATCGATACCGACAACATCAGAATGCCATCGACCTGATAATCCAGCATTTCCTGAACAATGGGCTCAACATCGCCCACGGTTCTTGAAGCCATAAACACCAGAACGTGATAGCCCTTGGCCTGCAAACCGACCGACAACAACTCAATAACTTCTGGATAAAACTGGTTCTCAAAATAGGCGACGACCAGACCGACAATTTTGCTTCGGCCAGTGATCATTGAACGGGCCAGAACATTGGGCCGATAACCCAGCTCATCGGCCGCAGCTTGAATCAGCTCCGCTTTTTTCTTCGAGACCGATCCCCCGGGAGTGAAGTAACGCGACACCGCCGACTGGCTAACACCGGCATGGCGAGCCACATCGTGTGAGGTTACCTTGGTGTTGTTCATCAATGTGCCCTCCAGCCGCCATCGACACTCAGAGCGCTTCCTGTAACCAGGCCCGAAGCGTCTGAAGCCAGGTACAGCACCGCCCCCATGATGTCTTCAACTTCTCCAACCCGATCCAGCAAGATATTGCTCTGCAGCCATTGCACCCGCTCCGGGTCGGCAAAGGTCGATTCGGTCAGTGACGTGCGAATGAAGGTTGGGCATACGGTATTCACCCGAACGCCGGCCTTGCCCCACTCAATCGCCATGGCTTTGGTAAAGCCTTCGACAGCGTGCTTGCTGGCACAATAGACAGATCGGTCAACCCCGCCCACTGATCCCATTTGCGAGGAAATGTTGATCAGCGAACCGGGTTTGCCAACGCTCAGCAAACCACGCGCAACCGCCTGCGTGAGAAAATAGGCAGCGCGTACATTCAGGTTCATGGCCTGATCAAAAGCCTCTGGCGTGGTATCAACCGCCGGACCATGTCGACCCATGCCGGCACTATTGACCAGCACGTCGAATGGGCCATGTTGCTCGATCCAGTGGGCGGTCGCGTCAATGTCTGTAATATCCAGCCGAACCGCCTCGGCGGATTGCCCGCGTTGCTTGAGTTGGGCGACGGCCTCGCTCAGTTTGTCTTGCGAGCGAGCCGCCAGATAAACCTTGGCCCCGGCCCCGGCCAGTGCCGCAGCACAAGCCAGGCCAATGCCCGAGGAAGCGCCGGTAACCAGCGCAGTCTTACCGGTTAGTTGAAAAGACGGTGTTTGGGGAAGTGTCATTGCGCAGCGGTCCCATACTCAACGTGTCGGTTGCCATAGCGACGAACTCTGACATTGGCTTGTTCGGCATGGCCTACGAAACCTTCGAGTATACACAGTCTGGAACAACGGGCACCTATGTCGGCTGCTGCCTCATCGGTGGTGATGCGCTGGTAACTGTGGGTTTTCAGATACTTGCCCACCCAAAGCCCACCCGTGTACCGGCCCGCTTTTTTGGTAGGCAGCGTATGGTTGGTGCCGATCACCTTGTCGCCGTTGGAGACGTTGGTTCTCGGGCCCAGAAACAGAGCGCCGTAGCTGTGCATATGCTCCAGATACCAGTCATCCCGGTCCGTCATGATCTGAACGTGTTCGTACGCCATCTCATTGGCCAGGTCGAGCATTTCTTCGTGAGTCGAGCAGAGGATAACGTCACCGTAATCTTCCCAGCTTTTACGGGCGGTTTCCGCGGTCGGCAGAATGTCCAGCAAGCGGTCAACTTCCCTGAGTGTCGCCTCGGCCAATTCTCGGGAGGTGGTCAGCAATGCCGCCGGAGAGTTATATCCGTGCTCTGCCTGGCCCATCAGATCCGTCGCGCAGAGTTCGGCATCGACGGTATCATCGGCGATCACCATGGTTTCCGTCGGGCCGGCGAACAGGTCGATGCCTACCCGGCCAAACAGCTGCCGTTTGGCTTCGGCAACAAAGGCATTGCCAGGGCCAACCAGCATATCGACCGGTGCGATGCTTTCGGTACCAATCGCCATGGCACCGACGGCCTGAATACCACCGAGCACATAGATTTCATGAGCACCGCCCAGATGCATGGCAGCAATAACGGCCGGGTTGGGTTTGCCATGAAACGGCGGCGTCGCCGCGATGATGCGTGGTACACCCGCCACTGCCGCGGTGACCACCGACATATGGGCCGATGCCACCATGGGAAACTTGCCCCCGGGAATGTAGCAGCCGACCGACTGCACTGGAATGTTCTTGTGGCCCAGTATCACGCCAGGCAATGTTTCGACTTCAATGTCCGTCATTGAATCACGCTGCGCCTGGGCAAAGTTCCGCACCTGGGTTTGAGCGAACTTTATGTCGTCAAGGTCCTGCGGCGATACCTGTTGAATCAGTTCATCGATCTCTGACTGGCTCAAACGAAAAGAAGCCGGGCTGTAGTTGTCGAATTTTTCAGACAACGCCTTCACTGCATTGTCGCCGCTCTGCTCGATATCGGTCAGTGTTTTCTCAACAATATCGCGTACTTTTTGGTCATCGGCGCTGCGTTCGGTGCTGGGTTTGTTTTTCTTTAGATACTCTATGCTCATGGGATCGAGTCCTGTGTTGCGTTTATTCTGTTTTATTAAATATCTTGAGATATTCGGTCGCCGCTGTCGGCATCGAACAGGTGACAGTGACTGGGGTTAATCCCGATACTGACCTGTGAACCGATTTCGGCCCGAAAATCCTTGGGTGCTTTGATGTTGATCAGCTCCCCGCCGACCATCAGCGCGATCATTGATGAATCACCCAGCAACTCCATGGCATACACCGGTGCATTGATCGCGTTTTGCGCATCTTTCAGTTCAGCGTCCTCGGCGCGAAAACCGAGGGTGATTGAGCCCGAATGCTGGCTTGGCAGGCCTTCAATGCGAATGTTCTCTGCGCTAAAAACGCCGGATTCAATCGTGCCCCTGATCAGGTTCATCGCCGGGTTACCAATAAAGCCGGCTACAAAGGTATTGGCCGGGTTATCGTAAATCTCGGTCGGTGTGGCAATTTGCTGAATGCGGCCAAGGTTCATGACGACTACGCGATCCGCCAGCGTCATCGCTTCGATCTGATCGTGGGTGACATAGATGGTGGTGGTCTTCAACCGGAACTGCAGGTTCTTGATCTGTGCCCGTGTCGACACCCGCAGCTTGGCATCCAGGTTCGACAGCGGTTCATCCATCAGGAACACCGTGGGCTTGCGTACAATGGCCCGGCCGAGCGCAACACGCTGACGCTGCCCGCCCGACAATTCGGCCGGCTTACGATGCAGAAAGTCCACAAGGTCAACCATCTCCGCGGCCTTCATCACCTGCTCGTGATGCAGCTCTTTGGGAACTTTGCGAACCTTGATCGGAAAGCGAATGTTTTCATACACGGTCATGTTCGGGTACAGGCCATAGCTCTGAAACACCATGGAAACATCGCGGTCTTTGGGCTCAAGTTTGTTGACCATCCGGTCGCCCAGCCAGATTTCTCCGGAAGAGACATCTTCAAGGCCGGCGATCATTCTCATGGTGGTCGATTTACCACAGCCCGAGGGGCCCAGTAATACCAGGAATTCCTCGTCTTTAATGTGAAGATCAAAGTTGTCGACACCGGACACTTTGCCCCAGCGTTTACAGACGTTGTTCAGGCGGATCTCAGCCATCTTGTTACCCCTTCACTGCGCCAGCGGTCAGACCGCTAACGATCTGTCTTTGAAAAAACATCACCAACATAAACAGCGGCACGGTTGCCGATACCACCGCTGCGACGGCATACATCACAGCGCCTTCGGTTTGCACGGTGCCGAGGAAACTTGCAATTTTGGGGACCATGGTCTGGTTATCCTGATTCAACAACATGGCGGTTACCGCGAAGTCGTTATAGGCCAGCAAAAAGCTGAACAACCCGGTGGTGATCACCCCTGGCCACATGACCGGAATAACCACCTGGCGAAACGCCTGAAAGCGGGTACAGCCATCGACCATGGCGCTTTCGTCCAGGTCTTTGGGAATGGACAGGAAAAAACTGTGCAGCATCCACAAGGCAAACGGCTGGTTGATCGCGACCAGAACAATAATGGCCGTCGGTAAGGCACCCCAGACATTCCATTCGAAAAACGGCAGCATGTAGCCAGACACCAGCGTAATGTGTGGCATGGCGCGAAAGACCAGAGCCGTAATCAGAATCCACAGTGTATAGCGCCGGGCTGACCGGGCCAGTGCATAACCACCGAGTGTTCCCAGCACCAGGGAAATGGCAGTAACAGATACCGTGACAATCACGGTATTCCAGGCCGCTTTCCAGAAATCACGCTCTATCCAGGCACCCTGGTAGCCGTCTCCGGTAAACGCACTGCCTGTTTGCCCGATGGTGTTAAGACCGGTGATGGCCAACTGCCAGTTTTCGCGCGAAAAGAAATCGGCTTCGACTTTGAACGACCCCCAAACGGTCCAGAGAAACGGAAAAGCCGCCACGATTAACCACAACACCAGAAACAGGCTTGAGGTGGTCGACAACAACAGCGGTCGACGATTAACGGTTGATTGTTCCATATCGAAAACCTCACTACGCCTTGCGATTAAAGTCGCGCCAGAGCCGGATCAGTACAGGCATCAGCAGTACAACAACACCGAATACAGTAAGCACCGAGGTAGCAGCGGCTGAACTGTACTGCTGATCGACTTGTCCGCGCAGATCGTTAAATATGTTCCAGGATAGCGACGTAGCGTTGGCTTCGGCACTGAAACCAACGATGGGTTCAAACACCCGGAAATTATCCATCAGTTGAACCAGCGCAACGAAGGTAGCCAGAGGAATCAGATGAGGGATAACCACATAACGAATACGCTCCCATCGGCTGGCGCCATCGATTTTTGCCGATTCCAGAGTATCCGACGGTACGGTTTGCAACCCGGCATAAAACACCACAAAGGAGAAGGGCGCCATGCTCCAAACCCCGTAGACAATCAGCGTCACCCACGTCAGTAACGGGGAGGCGCGCAATGACAGGTCCGGATCATCAAACAACAATTGCAGATTCGAGCCAATAACGCCCTGGGTGTTGATCATCCAGAATAAGATCAGTGATCCTACCAGTGGCGTCACAATCATCGGCAACAACGAAAAGAAAATGATGGGGCCTTTAAGAATTTTTGGAATGGAATTGACCGCAAGTGCGATCGAGAAACCCAGTGCCATTCCCAGCGGAGTAACAATAAAGGTGTAGACCAGTGTAAACGACAACGCCTTGTAAAAAGGCAGGTTATACATTTGCCGTGCTATATCCGCCACACCCTCATTGTCACTGAATATGCGACTGACTTCTTCAGTGGCCAGGTGCCGGCGGTCAAAATAGGTTCCCAACCCGTTGAACTGCCCCATAGGCTGCGCTTCCTGCAGTGCCTGAGTGGCGGCGGTATCTACCCGGGTTTCACGTTCACAGCCAAAAGGACCACAATTTTCAACCTCTACCAGAACCCGGGGATGCTCTACGTGCAACGATTGCACAACGATGGATCCGATGGGTAAGGCGATGAACAGGATCATCGCAAGTAGAGAGGGAAAAATGAACGCAAAGAATGTTTTATGAGTCATGTTGAAGCTCCATGCGCCTGGAAGTGGGAGCTGCCACCGACCGTGGCAGCTCCCCTGCTCTGATCAGTCTGCCAGACCGGCCTCTCTGACGGAGGCAAGGTAACTTGCTTCTACATCCATCAGTGCCTGTTCGGCACTTTCACGGCCCTGCATGAAATCAGACAGCTCAGTACCCAGGGCAGCGTGCATGTACCCCATGAACGGACTCATTGGATAGCCACGAGCACCCAGACGGGCAGTTTGCAGTACACCCTGAGCGGTGTCTGGCGCATCAAAATCTTTAATCAGCCAGGTCGCCGCATTGGGGTTTTGTTGGGCCATGTCAGGACGAATGCCGTACATCATGGCCTGGAAGGACGCTTCGGCGTCTTCGTCACTGATGTTTTTGGCAATGCTAAACCCGTCCCACCAGAGTGCCGCTGCCGGTGTACTGTTGCCATGAGCGGTAGGTGCCGGAGCCAGAATAGTGGCTTCGGATATTTGTTGATTCCCGCTGTCTTCACCCAAATGGCCCGCAACCATGGAGCCCCACTGGTTCATGATTGCCACTTCGCCTGCCAGATACATCTGCTTCATTTCGTCGGCGGTCACCGTCAGGTACTCGGGTGACATGTAGTCGGTCAGTGTTTTCATCATTTCCAGAGTACGGACGCCCGCCTCGTTATTCAGCGCTGGCTGAGCCGACCCTGCTTCAAAGAACTGACCGCCCATGCCCAGATGCATGTTGACGAACTCGGCCGCCAGGTACCAACCGGCCTCGTAAGTGGCGGCAAGCGGGTATTCCATGATGCCTTCGCTGCGAATCATTTCCGCGACATCAATAATCTCTTCATAGGTTGCAGGTGGCGCCACACCCAGGTCATCCAGTATATCGCCACGCATAAACAAGTGCTGAGCATTGCCCATGAAAGCAATGGCAACAATGTCGTCGCCGGTTCGGATGAGCTGGTTCGGCAGCAGGTCTTGCCCGTGTTTCTCGACCAGATCATTCAGTGGACGCACCAGATCCGCAGAAAGAAGCGGGCTGATTGAGTTGTTGGCAATCAACGCGACGGTGTACTCCGCCGGGCTGATCGTCAGTGCTGGAACCTGAATGTTTTTATGCTCGGTGGTCAGGTTCACGCGAACCGTGGTACCTGAGGAGGCGCAGGTGCTGGCCTGGTCAGTCACCGTGCGTATTGAATCAAAATCGTTACCCAGGATGCGGACGGAGCCCGAGCTGATATTGCACTCAGCAATGGCGCTGCCTGCGAACAGGGTCAGCGTCGCACCGACCAGCGTTGTAATTGTAGCTTTCTTCATGACACTCTCCGTACAGTTGCTTTTATTGGACGTTCTGTTTTGGAAAGGGAGAAAAAACGCTTCCTCCCGGGCGTTAAATAAGTTTCATCGGTTAGTCGTGTGTCGGCTCCTCGCTAGCCTGAAGATCCTGTAACTGAGCCATCTTCAGTTGCATCAGCACCGAGAGTTCATCGTACACACACCACTCGTCGACGATTTTTTCGTTCTTATAGTGGAAGTGAGAGATACCCATCACTTGCAGACGCTTGCCAGTCGGATCGCCCAGCGATTCCAGGCCACCATAGCCAAGGTGATGCCCTTCAAGTACCCAGCGAACAGCCACTTTGGTGCCACCTTCCACACACTCGACTGAACTGACGTGTTGCGGCTGGAAAACGGCATCGGGCAAAGAGCCGACCAGGCCGATGACCTGATGCATGACCGCTGCAACACCGTAAAGTTCTTTCATTAACGGGCCGTGGTACATAACCGTTGGAGCGTACACATCCTTGATGGTGCCAAACATTTTCCGGTTCCAGACATCGTGCAGCCATTGCAGTGTCCGCTCTTCCAGTGCGTTATTGGCGATGCTGAGATCGGCCGTTTCAGCAGGCGGGTACTGGCCGATCATCAGGCGATTTTCGCCAATATCGAGGTTGGTCAGACCCTGGGCTACTTTGCCCCTGGCGATTTTTTCAGCAAACGCATGAGCATCCAGACCCAGCTGTTTGAAAATAGCCATCTGATCTGCGACAACCCACTCGCGATAAATCTTGTTCTCATAAACCATGCAATCAGCAATGGTACGGGAATGAAAGACGCGGCCCGTCGCCGGACCCAGGTGTCCGTTCTGGCTGTGCCGGCCAGAACCGGTCACCAGATGCGAGGTGTAGAAACCATCGGTGTCGTTACCGTTCCAGATAACGTGAGTCGCCATACCACGACGCTCGGGAAAACTGACCAGGCGTTGAATGGTATCGCGCACCACATCTTCCCGGTTGTACATCGTGCCCATGGTTCCGTAGAGCACGCAATTGTGGGTGTAATGGGTGTAGATAAGCCCCACATCCCGTTCATCCCAAATCTTGTGAGTGCAACGCACGATGTAATCGACAATGTCGGTGTAGCAATCATCAAAGCCTTTCATCGACTGCACACGCGGGCGGTCTTCGGGTACAAGGTCGACAAAATCCAGGCGCTCGCACTGCAGGACAGCGGTGTCCTGTAGCGCTGATGTGCTGGATTTCCGGGCTTCCGACTTGGAGGGACGACTGTCGTTACTGTCGGCTTTGGGGCTGGTCATGGAGGCGGCTCCTGAGGCTGCGTGATTGGGTTGGCACGGGTTTGAGGGGGCTCAAAACACCTGGGCATAAAACTACAATAGACTTTTTGCATACGAATGCAAATATTTTTATCAGTGTCTTTCAACGGATGGAAAGCGGGAGTGATAAGGGAGTCTGAGCGAGCGAATAGGCGTCAACAGCGAGGGCTGAATCAACCATTTAAAATCAGGAGGTTAAGAGAACAGCAGGGTCCCCGCGAACACTTAAGGCACCCTTAGATGTTGACCACATGGTCAGAGCTGCGGTGATTTAGACGATGAAACTCACCACCGCCTCTCGACTACTTTTTCAGAAACAGATAGAGGCCGACTGCAAAACTTACGGCACCGCTTAGGTAGAACATCATGACTCGATCGGTCTCAGAACCGGTAACGAGCTCAGTCACTTGCGAGCCGACCGATTCCGACAACTGGAATCCCCAGAATGCCAGCCCCGCTCCCAGTACCAATAATGCAATGCCGATTGCCCTCAACGGCAGCCCTGAACGTCTACTCATGGTCGTCTCCTTGTTGTTGGTCTGTGCCAGTTGCTGACCCTATTCATCAGAGTCGCACACCGATCGTACCTTACATTGCTCCTTTGGCCACGATACTGCAATATCGAAACGAGACCTCGATAGCTTCTGCCCAGTCAATCACTTCGGGCTCTGTGGTGACATCGACACATTGGCGATAGCACCGTTTGACCATGCTATGGCTGGCTGCTTCATAACACGGTGTGTGACGCACCGAATGTCTGGAAGCCGGGCAATGCCAGCGGCGGGTGTCACCCCGCCCAAGTCACACCGGGCTGCGCCGGCACTCTGCCTTGCATGGCCGTTGCCAGAAACTCGACAAATGCCCGTAACCGTTGAGGGGTGTGCCGGCGGTGAGGGTAGACGGCGTAAAAGTCGGCCCGACTGCCCTGCCATTCTGGCAACAACTCGATCAGGTCACCTCGCGCCAGATCTTCATGCACATGCCACCAGGACCGGTACAACACGCCATGACCATCGAGAGCCATGCGTTTGATCACGTCGCCATCGTTACTGGCCAGCCCCCCAGAGACTTTTACCGATTGAGCCGCATGTTGCCCTGCGCGATGTTCGAATCGCCAGACCGCGTAGTCCGCTTCGTTTTCACGAATCAACAGACAGCGGTGGCGGGTTAGATCCAGCGGTTCTTTTAGCGGTTCTGCCTGCTCGAGGTAGCTTGACGCGGCACACAATACGCGCCGATTCGGCAATATACGCCGGGCGATCAACCGTGAGTCTGGCGGCTCGCCAACGCGAATGCCCAGATCAAACCCCTGATCACTCAGGCTGGCGGGGTAATTGGTCAAATCCAGCAACCCCTCTAGTGCTGGGTGTCGGGTGCAAAATTGAGAGAGCAGCGGCGCAACGTGATGCCGCCCGAATCCGAAGGTCGCATTAATGCGCAACCGGCCCTGTAAATCAGCCTGCTGGCTCGCCAGTTGTTCCTCCAATTCACCCAACTCGTCAAGAATGGCAACGCCCCGTGCAAGGTACAGCTCGCCTTCGTCCGTCAGCGTCAGCCGACGTGTGGTTCGGTGGGCCAGGGCCACCCCCAGACGCGCCTCCAGTTGTTTCAATCGCTTGCTGATGGTGGACAGCGACACCCCCAGCTCCCGGGCCGTTACAGTCAGGCTACCGGACCGGGCCAATTGCCGGAAAAAGGCCAGATCGTCTAGTGGGCTCATGCATTATCTACTCAGGTGCAACAATAGCTTTCAGTATACTGGGATTATCGACTCGCACCCAGCCGCTACACTCTCAGTTCAGAGCAACCCGCTACTTAACCCTTGTACGCCAGGAGCAGTCACATGTCACAGTCCATTGCAGTCATCGCCGGCGACGGTATCGGTAAAGAAGTCATGCCCGAAGGGTTGCGGTGCCTGGAGGCCGTTTGCACGCGCTTTAATGTGCCACTCACCACAACAACCTTCGACTTCGCCAACTGCGACTACTACCTCGAGCACGGGAAAATGATGCCCGACGACTGGTTTGAACAGCTCAAAGACTACGATGCCATTTTCTACGGCGCCGTTGGCTGGCCCGAGACTGTGCCGGACCATATTTCACTCTGGGGATCTATCCTGCAGTTCCGCCGCGACTTCGATCAATACATTAACTTGCGCCCGGTCAAGCTGATGCCCGGCGTTCCCAGTCCATTGGCGAATCGCAAACCGGGTGACATTGATTTCTTTGTAGTCCGGGAAAACACCGAGGGAGAATACTCAAGCGTGGGCGGTAAAATGTTTGCCGGCACCGAACGGGAAATCGTAATTCAGGAAACGGTGATGACCCGAATCGGCGTGGATCGGGTGCTGAAATACGCTTATGAATTGGCCCAGAGCCGACCACGTAAAAAACTGACGTCAGCCACCAAGTCGAATGGCATCGCCATCACCATGCCCTATTGGGATGAACGCGTAAAAGCCATGGGTGAGCAATTCCCGGACGTTCAGGTCGACTCCTTTCACATCGATATACTCACAGCCCAGTTCGTCATGCACCCGGACTGGTTCGACGTCGTCGTTGCCAGCAATCTGTTTGGCGACATTTTGTCTGATCTGGGCCCCGCCTGCACGGGCACTATTGGCATCGCGCCATCCGCTAACATCAACCCCGAAGGCACCTTCCCGAGCATGTTTGAACCGGTACATGGCAGCGCACCGGACATCGCCGGTAAAGGCATCGCCAACCCGATTGGTCAGATCTGGTCAGCGGCGTTGATGCTCGAACACCTGGGTTACCACGACGCCGGTGACGCCATCGTGAAAGCCATAGAAAGCGTTCTGGCAGAGGGTAACCCAAACATCCTGACGCCCGACCTTGGTGGCCAAGGCACAACCGAGGGGTTGGGCAAGGCCATTGCGGTTGCTATTGCCACGCAATGAACCGGCTGCACATGAGTTCATTTGCACAAACACCTGTTGGGTGATTGGCCTGACTGGTTAATCGGTCTACGACCGCTTGTCATCGTAACCCGGGCAGGCGGGTTCTCAGAAATGGCATGATCCACCGGTCCAGGCCAATCAACCCTGTGTTTCGGCTGCCCGACAACAGGATAAAACTGACCAGTATCATTTGCGGGTTCACGCTGATCGCGCCCGACAACAGGAACGAAAAATTCATGACCATGCCAAAAAAAACAGCCAGCAAACTGAAAGCGCCAACAATCAGCCCCAGGCCAACCAGCACTTCACCCCAGGTGATCATAAATTCAAACAGCGCTGCGTTGGGTAATGCAAAGTTTTCCAGAAACGACGCCCACCAGGCTTGTACCAGGGGGCGCTCGCCCTGTGAGTTGGCAATCGCACCGCGCAGAAAGCCCACAGCGCTGAACTCGCCGGTCACTTTATGCCAGCCTGCCATCAGCCATTGATAACCGAGCCAGAGTCGGGCCACGGTCAGTAAGTAGGAAGCGACGGTCGCTTCCCGAAGCCAGGTTCCAATCATCTGTAAACTCCTGTGTTGTGTGTGTCAGGGCTTAACCGAAAACCAGGCTGAGCAATATTGCCAGCACCAGTATTCCGCTAAACAGCTTGTTGTAGTTGAATGCAAAGGCAACGAGATACAGTGGCCAAACGTCCTCGGGTATTGTCTCCGGCCGCTCCTGCGGGCGAGGTTGGCGAAACCGTTTAACCGTGACAATAAAGCGGGGCAACGCCAGCCAGACCAGTAAAAACCAGATGCTCAGCACCCCTGTCAGCGCGCCCAGTGTCAACACCAGATACTGCACGGCCCAAAGCCCGAGTGTTAGATTCCGGCTACCGGTCTCTCCCAGAATCACAGGCAGTGTGTGTACCCCTTTGGCACGGTCCTGTTTCAGTTTGTCGGTGTGTTTTCCCAGTAACACCGAGGTTGGGCCAATGCCATAAACCAGCGCGATCCAGAACTGAAACGACGTCAGTTCTGCAGACACCACATAGGCGGACCCCAACACCATCAGCGGCCCCCATACCAGCCAGACCGCGGGCTCGCCCAGGCCGATGTATTTCAGCGGCCAAGTGTAAAACAGCACAAAGAAGGCGCCCGCCAGCATGAAGTACAGCGTCGTGAGATCGGTCCGCACCACCAACGCGGCGCCAATGGCCAGAGCCGCGGCACCGGTGAGCCCGATGTAGCCCATCATTTGCCGCTCGGTCAGCAAGCCATTTTCCAGTGGTTGCGGACCGTATTGGGTTCGAAAGTAGTTGTCTTTATCCACCCCTTTTTTTGAGTCCGTCCAGTCATTCAGCAGGTTGTTGGTAGCGTGAGCCAGCACCAGCCCCAAGCACACGAGCGCAGCGTTGATCAGATCAAACTGACCGGCCGGAATGGCCAGCAACATGCCAATACCCGCTGAAAACAGTGTCATTACAAACACGGCAGCCCGGGTGGCCACAAACCAGCGTTTTGCCAAGCCCATGGCACCCCAGTCCGTCGCATCGAGTCGGGGAATTTTGGTCATTATTTCTGGCCAGGTTGGGATCATGGTGGTCGGATAACTCCTTAGAAAAATTGCGATCGCTCAGTAGGGTTATTAACGCACTGCCTTCGGAACTGCTCATGCATCAAAGTTTATCGAACACGGTAGCCGAAAATGTGCCGTCTGTTCTCAGGATCAGCCAATCAATTGATACAGGTCACTTTATGAGGATGATCAAACGCCAGCAGGGCTCAGCAAGGCCCGGTGATCGGTTTATTATTAGATTTATCTAATATATAATCCCGATGAACTTCTGAATGAGAACCAACCGATGGACTACACTCGCAAATTTCAAGCAATGGCCGACGCCGCGCGCGCTCAAGTCGAGGAAGTCGCACCAGAACAAGTCGATGCGTTGATGGCCCAAGGCGCCATCGCACTCGATATTCGCGACAAGGAAGAGCACGACAAAGGACACATACCGAATTCGCTCAACATCAGCCGCGGCAAGCTGGAAATGGTGATTGAGAAGAACGTCCCGGATTTGAACACGGTGCTTTTGTGTTATTGCAACGCCTATAACCGCGGGTCGCTCTCAGCGGCGTCACTACAGAGCATGGGCTACAAGAACGCCAAAGTCATCGCCGGCGGATTGAACGCATACAATGCACTGCAAAAAAGCTGAGACAACCGTTCACAGCCGTGCCCCGGACCTGCTTATCCTGATTAAAAAACGCTAGAATCGACCACTGTATATCACTTCAGAGGTCACCCATGTCTGTCGACCAATACCGAGCCACGTTTCGCGGCTGCCCGATCAATGCCAGCCGCCACGAACCCGAGTCGATCAAAGCCACCTTGCAGCGCCTGGCCGATGCCACTGGCGACGATGAACAGATCGACAATTACGGCAGTGGCGAACTGATCGAATCGTTCGAGCGAGAGGTCGCTGCCTTGTTGGGAAAAGAAGCCGCCATCTTCATGCCCAGCGGCACCATGGCACAGCCGATGGCGCTACGTATCTGGGCTGATCTGGCACGAACCGACTATGTAGCCCTGCACGCCACTAACCACGTCGCTCTGCACGAGCACAACAGCTATCAGGTTCTGTGGCAGCTGAAAGGGTGCGAATTGGGTGAATCACATCGGGTTCCGTTGCTGGACGATCTGAAAGCGGCCGCTCGTGACCCGCTGGCCGCTGTTTTACTGGAACTGCCCATGCGCGAAATCGGCGGCCAACTGCCACCGTGGGATGAACTGGTGCGCCAGAGCGGCTGGGCACGCGCTCAAGGCATCAAGCTGCACATGGATGGCGCCCGCCTGTGGCAGTGCCCGGCCGCTTACGGAAAATCTCTGGCGGACATCGCCGCCCTGTTCGATTCCGTCTATGTCAGTTTCTACAAAGACTTGGGCGGCATTGCCGGTGCCATGCTGGTGGGCGATGCGGACTTCATTGCCCGCGCCAAGGTCTGGCAACGCCGGGTAGGTGGCACCCTGTATGCACTGTACCCTTATGTGATCGCCGCGAGGGAAGGACTGGCCAGGCATCTGCAGGCACTGCCTGAACGTCGCCAGCAGGCACGCTGGCTGGCTGAACAACTGAACCAGCTACCCGGTGTTTCCACCTGGCCCAAAATTCCGCACACCAACATGTTCCGCATGCGCATTCGCTGCCAGCCAGAGGCCTTTCTGGTCAAAGGCGAGCGCTGGATGCAGCAACACAACATCGCCCTGATTCCACCGCCCTACCGCACCGATGACGATGCCCTCCACTGTGAAATCAATGTCGGCGATGCCTTCGACTTCCTGGAAAAAGACGAGTGGGCAACCTGGATACAGCAGTTTGGCAAAGATATGGCGGACACACTCTCGGCCTGACCACGCATCGGGCAAGGGCTCAAACAGCGCATCGGTCACGCAACCAGCCACGATGTACATCATTGGCAACGGGTCGGAACGGGCCTCGCGCTGGATCTCGACCCCGCCTTGTATGAAGAGCATATTCCCGGACACTGGTATGACCGGGCGCTGCGTGATCCCTGGGTCATCAAAGACCCCGAAAGCAAGGGATGGCTGATGTTTTTTACGGCGAGGGTGCCCGATCGTTGCGAAGCCAACGAAGGCGGGGCCATCGGGCTCGCCACGTCGGATGACCTCACTCACTGGCAACTGCAGCCTCCCGTGTTCACCGGCTACTTCGGCCAATTGGAAGTGCCTCAGGACTTTGAATACGGTGAGCGCTGGTCACAGCGGTACACCGAATCAACCGCTCAACATCCGGTCGGTGGCACTCATTACCTGATCACCAGCCATCCACGGGCCCCTGGGCAGTGGCGCCCAGCCCTTTCCTTGACGGTAATAACCCAATAATCCGTTATGCCGGTAAGATCACCCTGCACAACAATGAACTCGTTTTCATGGCCTTTATGCATGACTCCCCTACCGGTGAATTCATCGGAAAAATAACCAATCCGATGCGAGTCACTGTCCATCAACACCAGGGGCTGCTTCACCTGTCCGAATAACACGGCCCTGCCACGAAGAACGCCCCCATACCCGAGCAGGCCATTTCAAAAAAGAGCCTGCCTTTAATAAACGGCTTCCTTGTCTATACTGATAAGAATGTCGAGCGTCCGGGTGACGCAAACGGACGTGATAGCTAATCTGATCCACGGATAACCCCTACTGATGAGGTATCCATGATGGCCGCCAACGGCAATTCTCCAATGTACATGCTACAGGCCATCGTTCTATTACTGGGCTTCCTCAGCACACAGCCGTCAGTCAGAGCCGACACTCCCGATTTTTGCTTTTCAGATGACCAAAAAAGTATTTGCCCGATCACACCCACGGACATCCCAGAATTCAGTTCCAGCTTCGACTATCGCTTCATCGCACCTTCCGTGCAAGCGCCCTTCGACCGGTTTTCCTGGCAGGCGTTTATCGCATCACAGTGGCCACTGGATGAAACCGGCACGCCCATTTCCAACGGTTTCCTAAACCCCAACAACGGCACACCTCGCTGGAAAACATACACCAACCAACACGACATGCTGGCCACCAGCGACCAGGAAGCAGCGTGCTCAAATCAGACCGGTTTACTGCTCAGCCAATTTCGTCAATCCAGCGGGGAGGCACTGGTGGATTCGGCCGGGAATTTTGTTCTCTATGAAACCCGGCTTAACCCGGCCAGTGAGGCATTTATTCGCCAACAGCGACTGGTGACAACGGAAGAGCGAAAACGTTACTCCGATTCTGGCCAGGAGATTCAATTTCCGTTGCAAAGCACAGGCGGACCCGGCGCTCAGATGCTGAAATTCGCCTGGAAAGTAATAGATGATGCGGATAATCCGTCTGACTTCCTGGTGCAGGAAGCACACATTTCCGTAGCCGCCAGGCATGCGCATACCGGCCAGCCCAAGTGCTTGAGCGTTACGGTTGGGCTGGTGGGTATGCACTTGGTTCAACGCGTCCCGAGTGGCAATGGTGACCGATGGGTATGGTCCACGTTCGAGCACACTGATACGGCCCCACTGGCGACGAATGCCAGAGGCCCCAACAGCATCATGGTTGCCGAATTGTTCCCCGATGGATGTCAGGCACCAACCGACACCGCTGGCCGCGCGCACTTGTTCTTTAATGTTCAAAGTGACGCAACGGTTAATACTGGCCACAACCAGGCGCTCTGGGGAGACCGCACCCCTTATGCTCGTGATAGCTCCGGCTTGCCCATTCAGGCGTCTCGCATCGTGCGCTGCTGGAATATCTTTGAAGGCACGCGAGCGACCAATGGCCAGTGGCAACAGGCATTGCAAGGATCAGCCTTGGCACACTACCGCCTGGTCGGAACACAGTGGGTTGGTAACATTGGGGGAGCTCCCTTTGGCACCGGTGAAGTACCCAGATACCTGTCAAACGTGACGCTGGAAAGCTTTATTCAGGATAAGCCACAGGGAACCTGCCTGGGCTGCCACAACACAGCTAACACGGATGCCGGTCAGCCAGCGAATTCTACTTTTGTACTGAATCCAAGATAGTAGGATCGGTTTCATGGGTGTGTTAAGCCAATCGATAACGGCCCCTAAAGGCCCAGTACCTGGCACCTAGGAAAGGATTCTAACCAGCCTGAGTTCTTGAATGCTGGAGTGTTTGGGGTCGGTCTTGATACGACCTTCGCGGTTAAAGCCGTTGCGTTGATAAAGCCGCATGGCGCGCTCATTTTGTTCCACAACCCAAAGGACTATGGATCCAAATCCATCGGTGCTGAGTCGTTCGATCATAGAGCTCAACAGGGAGCGCCCCAATCCTAAACCCCACTTATCCGGGTCGATATTGATCGAAACGATTTCAGCAGACTCGGATCCATTAAGATCCTTGTCCCGGGCCGGGCCGGGCCGAACACAGCAAAGCCTTCTACACGACCACTCACCTCGGCAACCAGGTAGGACCCTTTGCCAGCGCGCTCCAGTGCATTGCGCCACATATCCGTCTTCTGGTTTATGTCGAGTGCATCCAGCAGCGCGGGCGACATCATGCCCGAGTAGGCGCGCCGCCAGGCCGCTACCTGGATCTCTGCCATGCGGACTTCATCGCCCACCTTTGCCTTTCTGACGTCGATACTCACCCTGGTTCAATCTCCCTCAATCCTATTCTTAGACGTCACTGGTCATCCGGTATTTCATACAGACTTGCAAGGTCACTCTACAGCCTTTAAACATTCTTCGGGTACCCAGCCTGCCCCTTTGTCTGCATGCTCTACCCAGCACCACTGGCAATGCTCGTCACTAACCATTAGCCGATCACCTGGTTCGACGTCTAACTCTTTTGCCGAATAGGCTTTCAACGCAACACCTGTTGAATGATGTTCAGATCGCTGAATGTATTCCAGGGGCGCCCAGCCCTCATTCCCGACTGGATCGATGATACGAACCCAGCCTGGAAACTCGGTGTCTTCTGCGCCAACGTCTAACCGGTCTCCCGGTTCAAATGAAACCGGGTTTGGGTAGTTCGATTTATGGTCGCGGGTCACAATGGCATGACGCAAGTGCATCGCTGACGGCCTCCCTAATTATCGGAATCCGACCGTGTTTCCAAATAGCCCAGATCCAGCTCAAGGGCACTGCCCGGCTCACTAAACATGGCGACAAGCCGGGAGCCCAGATCCGCTACAAATCCCGGCGTTGCCTGCGCCAGCGCCATCAGCTCAATTTCTTTGTCATTCAATATAAACGCGGCGCCTCGTGTGTGGTACAGCTCATCGTTGTAGGACGTGGCGTAAAGATATTCGTTGCGGGTATCCCACAAGGTAGCGGATACCGCACCAATGGCTTCCACCTCGGTGCCTGGCAGAATGTAGGCAGCAACGATAGTCAGATACGTAATCCCCAGCGGATTAATGTAGCGGTCTGAGCCCCGGTAGTTATCAATCATTAACACCGCATCGGCATGATGACGGGCGGCCGCTATCCGCACGTCTTTAATCGTGTTTTCCATGACCGTACTGTTGTTGATCACAAAAAAGTCATCGATGATGCCAGCGCTCTTAAGTTGCTGCAGCATCGGGGAAAGGTCATCCAGCACAATGCCCTTGGCCTTCTTGGCGTAAATTCCATAGTAATCTTCGAAATAGATACCCAGTGTAAAAGGCCGCCCCAGCGCCGGTTCCAGATCCAGGATGCGCTGAATATCCGCTTCGGTCTGCTCCAGCCCGGCCACGGCAAACTCGTTGTTAATATACCGCTGGTTAAAGCCCTGAGAAGCACACCCCGTCAGGATCAGGGTAATCAGCAGGGTCCATAGCATTCGAGGTGTGTTCATAGGGGTTTCCATTCTCAGTATGAGCTCGCGATCATCAGGTTGATCGTGAACAACAAGCGGTATTAGCGTTGCAATGCAGTGGGCATGGCGCAAGTTGGTTCCTATCCAGTCGGAGCCGGGTGCTAAGTCGACCAATCTAACTGACTACGCCAAAACTCGCCAATCGCTAGGTTGGCAATACAGTCATCCACTAACCGTACAAAAATGCCTTTGCCACGCGCGAATGCCAGCACCAAAATGGTTCGAACTGCACAATTCTGGTGCGAATTCAGTGACAAAAGACCCTAAAGTGCCCCTAAATTCAGCCAAAGTCGCCAATTGGTTCCAGTCTTGCTATAAACGCCCGGAGTGCAGCCCGGCTGGTTGGGTCGGCTGCAATAATGGCTTTTAGAACAAGGAACTTCCATTGGAATTACTGGATCAATACAGCCTGAGCTGGATCATCGGGCTGGTCGTGGCGTTATCGGTTACCGGGGTGATTGCCGGGTTAATGGCGGGTTTGCTGGGTGTGGGTGGTGGCATTGTGATTGTGCCAGTGCTGTACCACCTGTTCACCCTGCTGGGCATTGATGAATCGGTGAAGATGCATGTGGCGGTGGGCACATCGCTGGCGACGATTATTCCGACCTCGCTGCGCTCGGCACGGGCGCATTCCAACAAAGGTAATCTGGACTCCGCACTGCTGAAGTCACTGGCACCCTCGTTACTGTTCGGCGTTCTGGTAGGCACGCTGGTCAGCGGCCTGGTGTCGGGCCTGGTACTCTCGCTGGTATTTGGGGTTATCGGGTTACTGGTTGCGGCCAATATGGCCATCAGCAAAGAACCGGCAGCTCTGGCGGAAACACTCCCCAAGGGCATGGTTCGCCACAGCATTGGAACCGGCATTGGCGGGTTCTCTACATTGATGGGGATTGGTGGGGGCACACTCAGTGTGCCAGTGCTGACTCGCTGCCAGGTGCCCATGCATCGGGCTGTGGGCACGGCGGCAGCGATTGGTATTTTCATCAGCGTACCCGGTGCTCTGGGGTTTCTGATTAACGGCTGGGGCGTGCCGGAGCGGCCGCCGTTCTCACTCGGCTACGTAAACCTGATCGGCTTTGCGCTGATCGTCCCGATGACGTTATGGACCGCCCCCATTGGCGCGCGAATAGCGCACGCCATTAACGCCCGTTTGCTGCGCCAGCTGTTTGCTGTGTTCCTGTTTATCACTGCGGTGCGAATGCTCTATGGCGTGTGGGCGTAACCATTAGCTTTCGGTAGCTTTTTGCTACTACCCGTCGCAGCGAAGATGGTTTGAGGCGTGTCTGCCGCCTGCGCTACACCATCAGACCCGGCTGTAGTGGGCGAAAAACAGCGAATGAGCCGCCGCTACGGGAAGCCGGGTTCACCTGCAACAACTGAACGCAGGCTACTTTCCCGTCACAAAAGGGGGTGTATGATGGGCATCTCCAGCCTTGCAGGGAAATGGCATGACGATGGACGCCCCTCAACCGGCCATAGAAGTAACAGGCCTAAGTAAACATTTCGGTAACACCCGTGCGGTGAACGGCATAGATCTGCGCGTTCGGGCGGGCAGTGTTTACGGACTGCTCGGTCCCAATGGTGCCGGTAAAACCACCACAGTGCGTATGCTGGCCACTCTGATCCCACCGGACAGCGGCAATGCCCGCGTGCTCGGGCTCGATGTTGCTACCCAGGCAGCCGAAGTGCGTCAGCGCATCAGCCTGACCGGACAATTCGCCTCAGTCGATGAAGACCTGACCGGGCGTGAGAATTTGCGTTTGCTGGCTCGTCTGCTGGGTTTTCATGGTCGCTCGGGAAAAGCCCGCGCCCAGCAATTGCTCGATGCATTCGACCTCAGCGACGCGGCCGACAAGCAAGTTAAGGATTACTCCGGTGGTATGCGCCGGCGTCTGGACATTGCCTCATCGCTCATTGTTCCACCGGAACTGCTGTTCCTGGATGAACCGACCACCGGCCTTGACCCGCGCTCGCGCAATCAAGTGTGGGACATTGTACGCAGCCTCGCCGGGGCGGGCACCACAGTGTTGCTGACCACCCAGTATCTGGAAGAAGCCGACCAACTGGCCGAACGCATTGCCGTGATTGATCACGGCCGGGTGATTGCCGAAGGCACACCCGCAGAGCTGAAACGCTCGGTCGGCTCCGGCGTGCTGCGCCTGCGCCTGGCCAACCCGGACGACCGCCCGGCCGCGCACCAGTGGCTGGAGCAACAACTGGGTAGCGCCGTCACACTGGAAGCCGAACCAACCAGTCTGTCGATACAGCTCTCGGATACCGGCCGCGCCGCCAGCTTACTCTCAGGCCTGAGCGGTCTCGGCATTACCCTGGCCAGTTTCTCCATGGACCAGCCCAGCCTGGATGAAGTCTTTCTCGCGCTGACCGGCCACCACACCGAACCCGCCGAGGAGGCGCTGACCACATGACCGACGCGCTGAATACGACACCGACAAATCGCCAAAGCGATGCGCTGGCCCGGTTGATGGCTGATCGCACCCGGCCCACCCTGCCCGGCCCGATCTCGAACATTCTGACGTTCGGCTGGCGGGCGCTGCTGAAAATAAAACACGTGCCCGAGCAATTGTTCGATGTGCTGGTTACGCCCATTATGTTCACCGTCATGTTCACCTACCTCTTTGGCGGTGCACTGGCGGGCTCAACCGATGCCTACCTGAATTTCCTGCTGCCCGGCATACTGGCGCAAACGGTTGTTTTCACCACCATCTACACCGGCATGACGCTGAATACCGATATTCACAAGGGCATTTACGACCGCTTCAAATCGATGCCGGTCTGGCATCCTTCACCGCTGGTCGGCGCCATGGCCGGAGATGTAATTCGCTACACTGCCTCGGCGGTCATCGTGTTTTTCATCGGCATGATCATGGGCTACCGCACCGAAGCCGGGCTGTTCGGCATCATCCAGGCTGTGTTGTTGCTGAACCTCTTTGCTTTCGGCATCAGTTGGGTGTTTACCACTATCGGCCTGCTGATGCGCACGCCAGGCGCGGTGATGACGCTGAGCTGGCTGTTTTTGATGCCGGTCACCTTCGCCTCCAACATCTTCGTCGACCCGGCTACCATGCCCGGCTGGTTACAGACGGTGGTCAGCCTGAACCCGGTGGCACATCTGGTGACGGCCTTGCGTGCTGTGCTGGACGGTAATGCGACACTGCCAGTGATCGCCATCGCGCTGATTGCACCGGCCATTCTGCTGGCCATTTTTGGGCCGGTGACGATGCTGCTGTATCGACGCCAGCGTTAAAAAACGGCAGGATCGCCTGTTAATGTCCTACTTAAATAAGGTCAGTCAATGACTCTGGACCAAGGCATCATCTTTGCCGTTCTGTTTGCCACCCTGGGCCTCTTTATCTGGAACCGCTGGCGTTATGACCTGGTGGCGCTGGCGGCTTTGTTAACGGTAACCCTGGCCGGGTTGATACCCGCCGAAACGGCTTTTACCGGTCTCGGGCACCCGGCGGTGGTCACCGTGGCAGCGGTGCTGGTGATTAGCCGGGGGTTGTTGAACGCTGGCGTGGTGGATGCCATTGCCCGCAAGCTGACCCAGGTGGGAGATAAGCCCTGGATACAGGTCGCGACACTGACGGGCATCGTCGCGTTGTGTTCCGGGTTTATGAATAACGTGGGTGCACTGGCATTGTTTATGCCGGTGGCCATCTGGATGGCTCGCCAGAGTGGGCGGTCGCCTTCCTATCTGTTAATGCCACTGGCTTTTGGCTCGCTGCTGGGCGGCACACTGACCATGATTGGAACGCCCCCCAATATCATCATTGCGACCTACCGCCGGGAGATCGATGGCAACGCCTTTGGCATGTTCGATTTTCTGCCCGTCGGGTTGTCCATCACGGTCATTGGGGTGTTGTTTATTGCCCTGATTGGCTGGCGGTTGACCCCGAAGCGCGAAAATTCCAGTTCCGATGAGTTATTTGAAGTCAGCGCTTACCTCACCGAACTGACCTTACCGGAAGGCACCGACTACGTCGGCCGGTCACTGCATGATCTGGTAGATTCGGTACGGGACGAGGCCGATGTTCTGGTTGTCGGCCTGGTTCGCGACGACAAACTGACTGAAATGCCCTCCATCTACAAAGTGCTGCGTGCAGATGACATTCTGCTGGTCGAGGCGGATTCCGACAGCCTGAAAACCCTGGTCAAAGCCACCGGGCTCAGCCTGGCTCCAGAGCCTGACAACGCCGACGCCAGCGAACAAGGCACACAAAAGCCAGCCAGTGATGAGGCGGCTTCATCCGACTCTGAAGACAAGTCGTCTGACAAATCAGAGAAACACAAAGAGCTGTCACTCACCGAAGCCATCGTCACCCAGCGGTCACCACTGATCAATCGCTCGGCGTCTGCGCTCGGTTTGCGTGAGCGCTACAGCGTGAACATTCTGGCCGTTGCACGACAGGGCCAACGACTGAACCAGCGCCTGGGTCAGATTCGCTTTGCCGGTGGCGATATCCTGCTGGTCCAGGCCCACAAAGACCGCATACAACCAGCGCTGAATGACCTGGGCTGCTTGCCGCTGGCCTCACGCGGCTTGCGTTTGTTCACACCCGATAAAGTCTGGATGGCCAGTGGTTTGTTCGCCGTTGCCCTAGCGCTCATTGCCTTTGAAATGTTGCCTGCCTCGCTTGCCCTGGTAACCGCGGCACTGGTCATGGTGCTCACCCGGCTGGTACCACCCGGGGAGATTTACGACAGCATTGACCTGCCCGTCATTATTTTACTGGCGGCGATGATCCCGATCGGGGAAGCACTCGATACCACGGGCGGTTCCCAGCTCATCGCCGACAGTCTGCTCACGCTCGGCCAGTCGATCCCGCCTGCCGCCACGCTGCTGGTGTTAATGCTGTCTGTCATGCTGCTCTCGAATATTATCAACAATGCGGCCGCCGCCGTCTTGGCCGCTCCGGTTGCCATCAAACTTGCGGCTGGCATGGACGTCTCTGCCGACCCGATGCTCATGGCGGTGGCCATCGCCGCTTCCTGTGCTTTTTTAACGCCCATCGGTCATCAGTCGAACACGCTGGTCATGGAGCCCGGTGGATACAAATTCGGCGACTATTGGCGGCTGGGGCTGCCAATGTCGGTTTTGGTTATTGCCATCTCAGTTCCTGTTATTCTTTGGGTGTGGCCGTTCTGAATCCGGTTTACGTGATGCCAGTATCGGTCCGCGTTGCCCTCAGGAAAGGTAAGAAAGATCATTATGTCACTGGCGTATTACGCGTTTCAGGAACACAAAAACCTGCTGGCTATGGGGCTGCACAGTCTGAAGCCCGATGAATGGCTATTGCCGGACGAAAAACTGGCCGGGCAGACGGCGCTTAAACAATCGCTCTGGTCGGAACTTGGCGAACGGGTATACAGCCAGCTACCCGAATCGCGCGCTGCCCAGATGGAGGTCGCTCGTACGCTTGGCGAGTACCTGCCAGAACACTACCCCGATCTGTATGCGCCCTGCTCCGACGGACTGGTTTGCCGTTTCAACGACACAACCTACCAATGGGACGACCCGGATATCGCCTTACTGAAGGCCTCCTGGTGCGTGCAGGAAGACCTCTGCCTGCTGCAGCCACAGGATGACCACTACCGCCTGACGGCCGCCAGCTTGTGCGCCCCAAGCTACTGGCGCTTGCTAGAAAAAATCGGCCAGCCACTCGACCGTATTCATGCCCCGGTTCCCGACTATGGTGAAAAACTCAGTGGCAAGATCAACCGTTTTTTTCAGCACATTAAAGTCGACCGGCCGGTCTGGCGTGGAAACTGGTCGGTGGTGACCAGCGACCGTTTGTACCAACCGGGTAATGAGGAATCCGAGCCAATCACCAGCCCGGCCGATATACCGCGGCGTTGTTTCATTCGTACTGAACGTCAAACGTTAAGACGGCTGCCGCAGACCGGTGCGGTGGTATTTTCGATTCGAGTACAGATAAAACCCTTCACTGATTTTCTGGATAACCCGGCCTGGCTGAACGAGTTATCCAACGCACTGTCAGCCCTCTCTGCTGATGAACGCGACTACAAATCATTGCACCCGGTAGAGCCTGCACTATCACTCTGGCTTGAACATCACCTGGCTGGCTTATAGCCAGATCAGCGACAGACGCCCTCAACCCGTCTCTGTTTGAAGACACTCTAACCACCTGATTTTAAAGACTTTTTATATCACACCTTCAGAACTGTCTGCGATTGCAGACAGTTCAGCCCACCCTTCTCCGCAAAAAATCCTAAAAACCGCCCTAACCCATTGTTTTATATGAATATTTTAAACCTGGCACAGCCTCTGCAATACCTCTTGTGAACGCGTTGGTCAGCCTCGCTGATAAAACGCTTGCAGTAAGTAGCTGTGTCACACAGCGATATCACTCACGTAAATGTTAGATCCATCAAATACAGGAGTAAGGAATATGAAAACTGCACTGACTCTGACTGCCCTGGTGTTAGCCTCTGCCTCAATGGGTGTTGCTGCGGAAACTATGGGCGCTGAAGATGCGTTTAACCAACTCGATGCCAATGGCGATGGCGTTCTGACTCAGGACGAAGCCAATGTTGATCTGTTGCTGGCCGAGCAATTCGAAATGCTGGACGCCGACGGTTCTGGTGACCTGAGCATGGAAGAATTTGAAACGTTCTACACTGAAAGCGAGACTTCTGAAGGCAAATAAGCCTGACTGAAGACCCGTTTTCAGATCGACATCGATGACCGTTTTCATGGGCTAAAGGATTTAGCCCTTTTTCCGTGACAAGTTCGCAGCGCTACCCCTTTACTCTGTCTGCGGACCCGACATCATGAAATCTACGTCACATGCATCGCCTTTAACTTTGCCTACCGCTTCACGGCGACACTTTTCCCTTAAACATCTATCGTTGCAGCAGTTGTCTCTGCAACAGCGCCTGATCGTCAGTTTTGCCATAGCACTCATTCCACTGGCTGTTTTGTTGTGGCAGGGCCATACCGTTTTTCAGCGCATAACCGTTATGGCACAAACAGAGGCACAGGCTGCCATGCGCGAAGCGCGCCAGGTTGAAAACCTCGACCGGCTTGCCGTCGACAGTGAACGCGCCTTGCGCCAGCATGCCGTGGTAACCAGCGACAACACCCTAACCCAATCGCAACAAGCCTTGCAGGAATACCGGCAGGCAGTGAGCGCTGCGTGCCTGTTCATGGGAGGCGAAACCGCAACGCACTGCAGCAGCCATCTGCAGCTGATCGACGCACAATTAGCAGCACTCGGCACCTCAAATAGAGCGCCCAACCCGAACACCCTGACCTCCGATTTGCCGCAGCTCAGACAACACCAAAGCGAGTTGACCGAACACATCTGGCGTCAGCTGAACCAGCGACTGGAAGCACAGGGTGAAATCATTCAACAGGAACAGCAAGCGCTGTATTGGCAGACGCTCACCCTGGTGTTGCTGACTGCCGTCATGGTCGTCGGCTCAAGCCGGCGCATTGCGGCCCCGATACAACGCCTCGACCGGATGATCCGCTCGCTCGGCCAACCCGGTGCTACTCCCGACCACAAGGGCATACAAGGGCCACGCGAATTGAACGAGTTGGGTGAGCGGCTGACCTGGCTGTCGGGTCGGTTGCAACAACTGGAAGCGTTGCGCCTGGCCTTGCTGCGCCACGCAGCCCACGAATTAAAAACGCCACTGGCCAGCATTAAAGAGGGCTGTTCTTTGCTGGAAGAAGGCATCACCGGGCCACTGACCGGACCACAACGTGAAGTAGTCGCCCTGCTCAGCGGCAGCACCGACCGCCTGGCGCAACTGACCGAGCAATTGCTCGACTACAACCAGTGGTTGCAGCAAACCGAGGTCAGGCGACAAACCCTGAGCCCGTCGGCCCTGATCAACGACACGCTTAGCCAACACCAACTGGCATTGCACCAGCGGGGCATGAACATTCAGGTTGTGTGCACAGTCGATCGCCTGCACACCGACCCGACTCTGTTCAAGCGCATGCTCGACAACCTGATCACCAATGCCCTGGCCTATGGGGCTGACGCCGGTCAGATTCATATCCGGCTGGAACACCAGTCACCCTGGGTTGTACTTGAGGTGGCCAACACCGGGCCCGCCATCCCCGCTCACCTGCACCAGAGTATTTTCGAACCTTTTCAGCGCGGCGACGCGCCCCGGCAGGACAGTCTGCAAAGCTCCGGTCTGGGGCTGTCTATCGTGACCGACTGTGCCCGGCTGCTCGAAGGCCGCGCCGGGCTGGCCGAGCGCACCGGGTATGACGTCTGCGTGCGCATTCAATTACCGGTAAGAGAGGCGAACGCATGATGCACCAAACGGCAAGCCACTCATTCCCGGTTACCTTGGTGGTTTTACTGTTCCTGTTATCCGGCTGCGCCGGACTAACGCCTGAACCACCGGAGCCAACCACTGGAGGCACATTGCAAGGCCAATGCGAACGCCCCCTGCTGCCCGATGTGTTCGACGCCGAATCCAGTGCCTGGCACTGGCTGGACTTCAATCAGACGACGCCTGTGCTCAATTGGGCCGCGCTGCCCGCACACCCGGCGGACCAAGACCTGGCCTTTGCCTGGGCCCTGTACTTTAGCAAACCCGGCCAAAACCCGGTGCTGTTGCAATTGGGCATCGGACAATTACAACGGCTCAAACCCAACCTGCCCGCTAGCTTGCAACCGCTGATCGAGCTGCATCAAAGCGCGGCCCGCGAACTGCTGCACGAATACCGTCAACGTAATCAGCAACGCCAGGCACTGGAAAGCCAAATCACATCGCTGCAACAAGCACTGGAACAAAAGCAGGCACAAATCGATGCGCTGACGGCGATCGAATCCCAGTTGAATACCCGCGAGAACGGACCCGCACAGGAGGACACCCCATGAATCAGACTGCGTCCAAACCCGCGTTGCTGCTGGTCGATGACGATGCCAGCCTGCTGCGCCTCTTATCCCTGCGCCTGGCCAGCGATGGCTGGCAAGTTGAGGCTGTCAGCGATGGGGCTGCAGCGCTGGCGTACCTGGAGCGCCACACCGTCAACCTGGTGATCAGTGATCTGCGCATGCCGGGGCTGGACGGCATGAACCTGTTTGAACGCATCACCGAGCGGTATCCGGACCTGGCGGTCATTTTGATGACCGCACACGGCTCGATCCCCGAGGCGGTCCAAGCAACTCAGCAGGGCGTACTCGGCTTTCTGACCAAACCGCTGGATCATGACAAACTGCGCGACCTGATGAACCAGGTGATGGACCGGGGCGGCCCGCAATGCGACGACGACTGGGACCGCGACATCATCGCCCGCAGCCCGGCTATGACCCGCCTGCTCGACCAGACGCGCCAGGTCGCCCGCAGTGACGTCAGTGTGCTGATCAGCGGCGCCAGTGGCACCGGCAAGGAACTGTTTGCCCAGGCTATTCACCGCGCCAGCCCGCGCGCCAACGGCCCGTTCGTGGCGCTCAACTGCGGCGCTCTGCCCGAACATCTGCTGGAATCAGAATTGTTCGGCCATGCCAAGGGCGCCTTTACCGGCGCGATTCGGGAACAGGCCGGCCTGTTCCGGGCAGCCGAGGGCGGCACGCTTTTTCTGGATGAGATCGGCGATATGCCAACGCCGCTGCAGGTGAAGCTGCTGCGCGTGCTGCAGGAACGCCAGGTGCGCCCGGTAGGCAGCAGCGAAACCCTGCCAATCGACGTGCGCATCGTCTCCGCCACCCACCGCGACCTGAGCCGCGCCATGGAACAGGGCGATTTCCGGGAAGACCTGTATTACCGGCTGAACGTCGTCAACCTCACCCTACCCAGCCTGCGCGAACGCGCCGAAGACATCCCGCTGCTGGCGCGGCATTTACTGCGCCGGGCGGCGGAACAACACAACAGCCGCGTCACGCGCATTGAAGACAAGGCCATGCACTTGCTGATGACAGCGCCCTGGCCGGGCAACGTGCGCCAACTGGTCAATGTCATCGAGCAATGCGTGGCACTCTGCCCCAGCACCGTGGTTCACGAAGCGCTGGTGCGCCAGGCCCTGGCCGACCAGCAACCCCACTGGCCCACCCTGAGCGAAGCCCGCGACGCCTTCGAACGCCAGTACCTGATCCGCGCCCTGAGCATGACTGAAGGCAACGTCACCCAGGCCGCCGCCCTGGCCGGGCGCAACCGGACCGATGTGCACAAGTTGATTAAGAAGCATGGGCTAAGCAGTTAGCATCATGCGTTTGAAATTCGTTGGGTAATCTACTTAGTTGGTAACTGTTGCGCCTGTGCCAGTCGGACTGTCGGGTACGTCTACTGGGAGCACGTCGTAAATACATCCATGTAGACTCGGATACCGCATCCCTGGGGTCTAACGGCCCCCAGTAGACGCACCCAACAGCCCCTGGATCATCCGTGGTTCAATCACAACGAATTTCTAACGCATGACACCCCAGCGCTTCACTACAACCCGCCGATTTATACAAAGCTGACCTTTGGCCTACTTGCCAGCCGCGCTGGTGGCCCCATAATAGCGGGACCCATTTCTTATAGGTGTTGTTATGCAGCGCATCATGCTTTTCCTCGGGACGAACCTGGCCATCATTGTGGTGCTGGGTGTCTTTATGAACGTTATTCTGCCCGCTTTCGGGGTTCAGCTTGGCAATACCGGCGGTTATCTGGTGCTGGCCTTTGCCTTTGGTATGGGCGGCAGCTTTATTTCGCTGATGCTCTCCAAATGGATGGCCAAGCGCGCGACCGGTGCTCAAGTGATTGAAAAGCCGCGCAACGCCGAAGAACAGTGGCTGATGGAAACCGTTGCGCGGCTGGCCAAGCAGGCCAACATTGGCATGCCTGAAGTAGCGGTGTTTCCGGCACCCGAGGCAAACGCCTTTGCCACGGGCGCCAGCAAGAACAACTCACTGGTGGCAGTATCGGTTGGGCTCATGCGCACCATGAACCGCGATGAAGCCGAAGCGGTTCTGGCACACGAGATTTCGCACATCGCCAATGGCGACATGGTGACCATGGCGCTGGTTCAGGGCGTGTTGAACACCTTCGTGATCTTCTTTGCGCGCATCGTAGCGCAAATCATCAACAACGCCATCGCGCGCGGTAACGATAATGGCCAGGGCCTGGGTTTCTTCAGCTACCTGGCGGTGGTGATGGTGATGGAAATGGTCTTTGGCGTGCTCGCCAGCATCATTGCCATGTGGTTCTCACGCCAGCGTGAATACCGGGCTGACGCCGGTTCAGCGTCTCTGGTCGGCGCACCGAAGATGATTGCCGCGCTGGAGCGGTTGAAAACCGGGCAGGATTCACAACTGGATGGTCAACTGGTCGCCTTTGGCATCAAGGGCAAGCGCAAGGAACTCTTTGCCTCCCACCCCAGCCTGGATGACCGCATAGCCGCCTTGCGTCAGGCGGCCTGATAGCCGCGTCAGCGCTTTCGCCTTAAGCCTGGCTCCATCCCCCCCGAAAGAGAGGGTGTTAACGGAGCCGGGCATCCTTACGGATATTCTTTTACACTGCGCCTTTCAGACACCCAACCGGTTTTTTTGAAAGGAATCCGCTGTGACTTTTCGTGCGATTGCACTGGCCGTAACGGCCTTGCTGGTGAGCCTGGCACTGTCTGCTCATGCCAACGACCAGGACCGGACCGGTCGGGACTGGCACCAGATATCAATGCCCGGTTTCGATATTGTCTACCCGGAAGGGCTTGAAGCCGAAGCGCGCTATGTGGCGAATCGACTGGGTACTTACTGGCCGGCACTGACCGAATCGATGCCAGCCCACAGACCACCCCGACGCATTCCCATCGTGTTGTCCGCCGCTACGCTGACATCCAACGGCTTTGTACGAAGCGACCCCATTCAATCTGTGTTTTTCAATCAGCCATCCTCACTGGGCGGGCTGGAATGGCTCGACCTTCTAACCGTGCACGAGGGTCGTCATCTGGTGCAGTTTACCCAGCCACTGGATACCACCACCGGACGCGTGGCCCGAGTACTGGCCGGCGAGAACGGCACCATGGCCATCGTGCTGCTGTTTTACCCCAATTGGCTGCTCGAAGGCGATGCCGTCGCCGAAGAGACCCGGCTTACCCAGGGCGGGCGCGGGCGTGTGGCCTCGTTCGATCTGTGGCTCCGTACCCATGAATTGACCGGGCAACGCTACTCCTACGACCGGGCCATGCTCGGCACCGGCTTTGAACAGTACCCCCGGGTCAGCCCCTACGATTTCGGTTATCTGATGACCAGCTACCTGCGACGCGAACACGGCTCGCTGATTCTGGATGAGGCACTCGGAGGAGTTGCCGAACCCGGTGCAGGCTTCACGTTCGATGGTCGCATTCGCACCCTGACCGGCAAGAGCCTGAGCCAGACCTACCACGCCGCCTGGGATGAACTGCACCAGCGCTGGCAAGGCACGGTCGATGCCCTCGACATCACCCCGGTGACGCCGCTGTGGGAACCCGCGTCGGATCACTGGCAAAGCCTCTACCCGGTCGCCATAGACGAAGACTGGGTGCTGGCCGTGGAAATGGATGTAAAAACAGGCAGCCACCTGGTTATTCTGTCTCAGGATGAGACATACCGGGTTGTCACCTTGCCTGCGGCCGTCGCTGCGGGCTACACCGGAACCGCGAAGCAAAAAACGGTCAGTTACGCCAATGAACGTTTTTGCTGGGCTGAAGGCCGGGAGCACCCCCGTTTTAACCGTGACGTCACGCGCGACCTGTATTGTTATGACATTCAAACGTCCGAGCGGTATCAACTGACCGATCTGGGAGACATCACTTCGGCGGGTCAGGCCAGCACCGGGCACCTGCTCGCCCACCGCTTCAGCACGGACCGCAACAGCCAGCTCGATTTGCTAAGTCCGGATGGCCAGAGCCTAAAGCAGATCCAGCTGCCTAAGCGGAGTCTCGCCTTTGATATGTCGGCTAATGACGAAGGCGACTGGGTATTTGCCCTGCTTACCGACGCTGGCACCCAACTGATGCACTGGTCCGGTCAGACCGGTCAACTGCGCACCCTGGCCGGGCCAGTGCAAGGCGAGACCTGGCGTTCCCCGGTGCAGGCTAACGACCGGGTGCTTTACACCAGCGATCGCGGCGGCATCGACAGCCTCTGGGCGCTGGACACGGCCAGCGGCGCCCGTTATCGGATCAGTCAGCGACCCTTCGGGAACTACTTCATCGTTTGGGACGAGCAACAACAGCGGCTGCTCAGTACCGACTACCAGGCCAACGGCCATGCTCTGGTGGAACACCCCTGGCCCGGCGAGTCACAGCCTCAAGCGCACTGGGTGCCCGAAGCCGACGTCGCGCCTCAGGAACCCTACATCGCCCCACTAGCCCAACCGGTCGACCCGGTGCAGATAAACGCAGGCCCGGCCGAACGGTTTCGCTATGCACCCGGCGACTGGCTACCCAACAGCTGGCTGCTAAGCGCCGACAACCAGGCCGCCGCCATTAACCTGTACAACACCAACCTGATGAACACGCTGAGTACCAGCATCAGCCTGGGTTACAACTGGGAAGCAGATACCCCCACCGGGTCCCTGGCCCTCAACTGGCGTCGTTACTGGCCGGTCGTTTCTTTGTCCGCAGAGCAGCAACCCGATGCCGACCTAAACCGGATCGATACCGAAACCCGGCTGGCATTGTCCGTACCGCTGCAGCAAACCCGGGGCGTTGCCCGGATAGGTCTGGAGCCAAGCCTGGGCATCACACACTTGAGAGCCACCGCAATCGATTCAAACGCCTCGGCCGAAGCCAGCTTCATTGAGGCCGGGCTCTCCGGCTATTGGGCTCACCAGGCCGCACCGCGAGACCTACAGGCACCGATCGCCATCGCCCCGGCCGCTCTGCTCGACACCCAACTGGACACCGGCGGCTTCCAGCTCGCTTTGAGCAACTCCGTGCAAATTCCCGGTCTCGCGGACAACCATCACTTCAGCATCTCGGGCCAATGGCAACGCCGTGACCCGGACTTTACCGGCAGCAGTCGCATACCCACTTCCCCCGTGTTCGAATCCGCTCCGGTAACGCTCGATATGGCTGCCAGCCGGGCCAACTATCAGTTCAGTCTCGGACCCGTAGATGCCGCCCTCGGCCGACTACTCTATCTGCGCAGCCTGACCCTGGCGTTCGACGCCCGGGTGCAATACCGTGATGAAGAACAACGCAGCGCATACGGGGTTCAACTGAGCGCACCGTCCAATGTGTTCCGCAACAGTCGTTTGCGACTGGTGCCTACCGCATCGGTGTATTACCGACCTGAGCAGGCCGATTGGGTGCCGACCCTGAGCCTGACACTGGGTGGGTAACGCTGCAAAGCAGATCGCTTCGGTCTACACTGGGAATCAGGTACGGACCCAATAAAAACAGAGGTCGCCTGTTTCAGCCAGAACAGGCCGACCAGACAGGCCACTCGACCAGACCGACAAGGCAGTGTAACCACTATGAATCAACCCGACCGGGAACTCGTCGACCGTTTACAGCATGTACTGGAAGCCCGCCCATTTGATCATCTGGGCGTCTTTGAAACCGACGCCGGCTGGCTGATCCGGGTGTATCAGCCCGATGCCGAGCAACTGGAAGCCCATGATCTGAAAACGGGCAAGTTACTCGGTCGCTTCAGTCGCTGGCCGAACAGCGATGTCTTTGAACTGACGCTCAAGCAAAAAAAACGCCCAGCCTATCAGTTGCATGTACAGGGCAAAGGTGGACACGAGTGGGACGTCATCGACGCCTATCAGTGCATTGAACGCACCTTTGAAGACATGCCCTGTGATTCATCGACGCTGTATAAGACCATGGGCGCCCAACTGTGCTCAACCAAACTGAACGGCACCGAGGTGACCGGGGTTCGCTTTGCCGTCTATGCCCCAAATGCGCGCAGCGTCAGTGTGATCGGGGATTTCAATAACTGGGATGGCCGGCGGCACCCGATGGCCAGCCATCACGATGGCATCTGGCGCTTGTTTGTGCCGCACCTTCAGGCGGGTGATGCCTATAAATTCGAGCTTAAAGACGCGCGCGAGCACCTGCTCCCGCACAAGTGCGACCCCTACGCCTTTGGCATTACCCAATACCCGGATTTCAATTCCATCGTCATCGATCACGGTGCCTACAAATGGCAGGATCAGGCCTGGCAGAAACGCGCCGCCAGTGATCCACGGCACGAGCCGATGAGCATCTATGAGCTGCATGCCGGATCCTGGAAAACCCGGGATGGACAACCGCTTAACTACCACGATCTGGCCGATGAACTGATTCCCTACCTGCTCGACATGAAGTTCACCCACCTCGAACTGATGCCGGTGTCGGAATATCCCTACGATGGCAGTTGGGGTTACCAGCCGATCGGACTGTTTGCGCCGACCAGCCGCTTTGGTACGCCGGATGAATTCAAATACCTGGTCGACAAGTGCCACCAGCACGGCATTGCGGTCATCGTCGACTGGGTGCCGGCCCATTTCCCAGCCGACGAACACGGCCTCGCCCGTTTCGACGGCACGCCGCTTTTTGAGTACGCCGACCCCCAGCGTGGCTGGCACCCGGACTGGAACTCCTACATCTACGATTTTGGCCGCTACACCGTCTGTGATTTTCTGGTGTCGTCGGCGCTGATCTGGCTTGAGGAATTTCACGTCGACGGCCTGCGCGTCGATGCTGTCGCCTCGATGTTGTATCTCGACTACTCGCGCGAGGAAGGCGAATGGACCCCCAACGTCGACGGCGGCAATCACAACTATGAAGCCATTGCCTTCGTGCGCCGCTTCAACGAAACCGTTTATGGCCGCTTCCCGAATTGCTACACCATTGCCGAGGAATCCACCGCCTTCGACGGTGTTTCCCGCCCCGTTTACGCCGGCGGCCTGGGCTTCGGGTTCAAGTGGAACATGGGCTGGATGCACGACACCCTCGGCTACATGAAACAGGACCCGGTGTACCGCAAATTCCACCACGACGCCCTGACTTTCTCGGGGGTGTATGCCTTCAATGAGAACTTCGTACTGCCGCTGTCGCACGATGAAGTGGTGCACGGCAAAGGCACGGTAATGACCCGGATGCCAGGCGATGAATGGCAACAGGCCGCCAATCTTCGCGCTTATTACAGCTATATGTTTGCCCACCCCGGCAAGAAACTGAACTTCATGGGCAACGAATTCGGCCAGACGCTGGAGTGGAATTACCGGGCCCAGCTCGACTGGGGTCTGCTGCAATACCCGCGTCACCGTGGCATCCAGGCGCTGTTCCGGGACCTGAACAAGCTCTACCGCTCTGAGCCAGCGCTATATGAAACCGATTGCGAAGCCGAAGGCTTTGGCTGGATCAACGCCGGCGATGCCGAAGCGAGTGTGCTCAGCCTGTTCCGCCGGTCGCTGGATGGCAAAGAGCTGATGCTGATCATCGTCAACTTCACCCCCATGCCGCGCGAAGATTATGTACTGGGTACTCTGGTGCCAGGCCGGTACGAGGTCGTGTTGAACAGCGATTCGGAATACTACGGCGGCAGCAATTTCCCGACAGCCACCCACTTATCGACCGAGCCTGGCCCGGCCGATGGTCAGGCGCAGCATCTGCGGTTCACCCTACCACCTCTGGGTGCCATGTTTCTGAAACTGATGCCGGAGTGACGCCAGGCCGATACGCCAGGCAGGTCATGTCAGTCTGGGGCGCATTGGCGCATACTCTGGCGATGTATTCGCTCGGGCGTGAGTCGGGCTGAAAGGGCCTGACGCGAGGGGGGCCGCGTAACTGCCGTCGCTGACGCCCGGGTCTCACAGACGCCCGCTTCACCACGAGGTTTTCAATGTCGAGCTCAACATCCGCAGCCGAAATGCGGCTTGAACCCGGGCACCCCTTTCCGCTGGGAGCCCACCCGGGAGATAACGGCTGTAACTTTGCGATCTTCAGCCCCCAGGCAACCCGGGTACTGCTGTGCTTTTTTGACGATCAGGATCAACCCTGGGGCGAGCCATTGCCATTACACCGCACCGGTGACATCTGGCACGGCTATGTTCCCGATCTAGTGCCCCAAACGCGCTATGGATATCGCGCTGAAGGCGAGTTCAAGCCCGGCCTGGGGGCCCTGTTCAACCCGAACAAGGTACTGCTCGACCCCTACGCGGTGGCGTTGTCCGGCCCGTTTGAACCCAATCGCAGCCTCTACGCACATGATGCCAGCGATCTTACGTGCCTGAAGCCCTGCCCCATGGACAGCGCCGCCCTGGTCCCGAAAGGCCTGACCCCGGCAGCGGACGACTTTGACTGGCAGAACAGCCGGGCGCCGAAAACTCCCTGGCCCGATACCGTCATCTATGAAGCGCACGTTAAAGGCTTCAGCCAGTTGAACCCGGCGGTGCCCGAGCACCTGCGCGGCACCTACCTCGGCTTTGCCCATGAGGCGAGTGTGGCCCACCTGCAGTCACTGGGTGTCACCGCTGTGCAGCTGATGCCCTGCTTCGCCTTCATGAGTGAGCCCCGCCTGCCAAACCTGGGGCTGACCAATTACTGGGGCTACAACCCGGTGTCTTTCTTTGCCCCCGACCCACGCTATGCCGTCGACGATGCCGTCACCGAGTTCAAAACACTGGTACGCGCCCTGCACCAGGCTGGCATCGAAGTCATCATGGACGTGGTCTACAACCACACCGCCGAATCCGATTTGCTCGGCCCCTGCGTCAGCCAGAAAGGCCTGCACGGGCCCTGGTTCTACCGGCATCAGCAAGGAGACTTCAGCCACTTTATCGACAATACCGGGTGTGGAAACAGTGTGAACCTGCACGAGGAGGTAACGCTGCAACTGGTGATGGATAGCCTGCGCCACTGGTTGCAAACCTACCGGGTCGATGGTTTCCGTTTTGATCTGGCTGCGGCACTGGGCCGCGAGGAATGGGATTTTTCCAGCCGGGCGGCCTTTTTCATGGCCTGTAACCAGGACCCGGTGATTCGCCATTCAAAGCTGATCGCCGAGCCCTGGGACATCGGCCGGGGTGGCTATCAACTGGGCAACTTTCCCGCCAACTGGTACGAATGCAACGATCGCTTTCGCGATACCCTGCGCCGCTTCTGGCGGGCTGACATGGGTGTTATGCCAGAGCTGGCCAATGTACTGATGGGCTCGCGGGATGTGCTCAACAAGAACGCGCATTCAAGTTCAACCAGCCTGAATTATGTGACCTACCACGACGGTTTTACGCTCCACGACCTGGTGTCCTACAACGACCGGCACAACGCCGCCAACCAGGAACGCAACCTCGATGGCCATGGCAACAACCTGAGCTTTAACTGGGGAAGTGAAGGCGACACCGACGATGGCAACATCCTGGCGCATCGCCAGCAGATCAAGCGCAACATGCTGGCCACCTTGCTGTTGTCGCAAGGCGCTGTGCATCTGCTCGGCGGTGACGAGTTGAATCGCACCCAGCAAGGCAACAACAACGCCTACTGCCAGGACAACGAGATCAGTTGGGTTCACTGGGATCAGAAGGACGGTCCATTTCAGCGTTTTATTGCCCAGTGCATTAGCATACGTCAGTCCAGCACGCTGTTTCGCAATTTGGTGTTTGATGCGCCAGCGCATTCTAATGCACCGGTGACGACGGACGCCGTGCACTGGTATCGCAACGACGGGTACGCCATGGAAATCCGCGACTGGCAAAACCCTCATACCCGCTGCCTGGGTATCCTATTGTCTACCGACATCCGCAACCCGGCGATCAATCTGCATCGGTGTGAGGAATATTATCTGCTGATGCTGAACAGCGGTGGTCACGATTGCACCTTCACGCTGCCGGCCAATCCGCACTCGGGCTGGAAGGTGGAGTTCGATACGGCGCGCAATGAGGGCCTGAGGCCGGAACAAACGGAACGCATCAGGCGGGATTATGAGCTTAAGCCTCACTCGCTGGTATTACTGAGCCGGTGCGATCCCTACACAGAATAAAAAAGGGCCCCTTACGGGGCCAAATGTCGAGGAGTACTCAGAGAACCAGACGGGTTCTCCGCCATCCAACCGATCGAGCAGTCGAATGGCTAACCGGTGATGACCTCCACCGGCGAGAGGACTGCGGGGAATGCCCCTGGTACGGCGGGTTATTGCATCCAGGAGCGAGAATTTCCGGCTGTCTGCCGGGACGAGGCGTCGTGATCACGTCGATCGTAAGCCTGGTCGAATAATTGCGCTTGTTGCTCAGATAGGGGCATCCAGTCAGCATCGGGCCAGCGAATCCGGTAATACGTCAGATCGGGCACGTAGCTGGTATCGTCGTCACTGACCGCACCCCAGCACAAAACGGTTTGCTGAGCTTGTTGCGAGACAATGACCCCCATGGTCGCGCGATATCCCGGATGCGCATTAATGTATTCAAAAACAGTGGAAATGGCTGATTGAGTCACAGTGAATCCCTCCCTGCATTATCGTCTTGTTGTTGTTGTACTTCTTGAGCAGCCTTACATCGGCTGACGGGAGCCACTATAAGCGGAATAACGGACAGGAAAAGCGCGACGTTCAAAGTAGCGGTCCATGCTACTGAGGGTGTCGTATAGTGCGACGATTCGGGGGTACCAGGAATCCGTGCAAGCCACCAGGTCGGTTAATCCTGCTGATCTGCACGAACACTCGCCTGGTTCCAGGTTAACCAGGGATAACTATAAACCAGCGTAATAATCCCGGTAGGCCTGCAAGGATTCAGGGTTAGACAACGCGGTCAGGTTAGCGGGCTCTTCACCGCGCAGAATCTGGGTGACAGCGAGCTCGACTTTCTTGCCAGAGCGGGTATAGGGAATGGCCGGTACCTGAACGATGTCGGCCGGGACGTGGCGCGGCGTGGTGTTTTCGCGGATGCGCTGACGAATGCGGCCAGTCAGTGCCTTGTCCAGCTGCTGCCCTTCAGGCAGCTGCACAAACAGAATGACCTTCACGTCACCGTCGACGGCCTGCCCTACTACCAGGGAGTCTGCAACCTCCGTTAGTGTCTCTACCTGACGATAGATCTCCGCAGTGCCAATACGAACGCCTCCGGGGTTCAGGGTGGTGTCACTGCGGCCGTGAATTACCGCCTGGCCTGCGTCATCGAATTCGATAAAATCACCATGGGCCCAAACACCGTCAAAGCGCTCAAAGTACGCGGCCCGGTAACGCTCGTCGCCTGGGTCGTTCCAGAAGCCTATCGGCATGCACGGTGCAGGTTGTGCACACACCAGCTCGCCGCGCTGGTTAACAACCTTCTCCCCGGCCTCATTCCAGGCCTGCACGTCCATACCAAGATTGGCCCCCTGAATCTTACCGCGCACGACCGATGACCAGGGGTTGCCACCGACAAAGCAGGAGACAATGTCGGTACCACCCGAGATGGATTGCAGCATTACATCCGGTTTTAAGGCTGAGTAAACCCAGTCGTAGTCTTCCGGCGCCAGTGGCGAACCCGTCGAAAAAACCGTGGACAGAGCGCTCAGGTCAAAGGTTTTGCCGGGCTCGAGGTCCTGCTTGCGACAGGCAGAGAGGTACTTGGCGCTGGTGCCGAAGTGGGTGATGCCCAGCTTGTCCGCCAGCTGCCACAGCACATCCGACCGGGGGTACATGGGGTTACCGTCGAACAAAACCAGCGACGCACCGGTCATCAGACCCGAAGCCAGCCAGTTCCACATCATCCAGCCCGTTGTGGTGAAGTAGAAAAACACGGAATCCTGCGAGATATCACCGTGCAGCCGGAGTTCCTTGGCATGCTGCAACAGAGTGCCCCCGGCCCCGTGTACGATGCACTTGGGCTTGCCGGTGGTACCGGAGGAATACAGGATATAAAGTGGGTGATCGAACGCCAGTTCCAGTGGAGGAGCCACGGGCCATTCGCGATTGACCACCTCTTCCCATTGCCAGGCACCGTCGATCACGTCGGCACTGGGCAGTGTATCGACCTGTACCCACTGCCGCACCGTTGGCAGCGCTGCTTGCAGGCTCTTAGCGACCCCGGTACGTTCGATAGCCTTTCCACCATAGCCATACCCATTGCCGGCGATCACCACCTTGGGTTCTACCTGACCGAAGCGATCAAGCACGCCCTCGTAGCCGAAATCGGGCGACGCTGAAGTCCAGACAGCACCAATTCGGCTTGCGGCCAGCATTCCAATGATCGCCTCGGGAGTATTACCAAGGTAAGCCGCCACCCTGTCTCCAGGTTCTACGCCGCACTCATGTCGCAGAAAACCAGCCAGTCTAGCCACCGCCTGGCGCAGATCGGCGTAACTATAACGGTGCTCGTGGCGAGTCTCTGAAATCGCAATTAGAGCCGTGTCCGCATCACGGCCGACATGCAACAGGTTCGTACTGAAGTTCAGACGGGCCTCGGGAAACCAGCGCGCGCCAGGCATGGTCGACTGCTCGAGTACAGTCTCACCCGGATTTCCCTGCACACCGGCAAACGCCCACAGCTCGCGCCAGAACGTAGTCAGGTTCTGTACCGACCACTGCTGCAATGCCTGGTAGTCTTCTAATTCTACCGGGTATTTGCGCTTCAACAGGTCGGCAAAAACACCCATTTGGGATTTGGCCTTTTGTTCGGCCGAAGGCGTAAATAGCACAGTCATAGCATGGCTCAGTCTGTTGTTTTTATAAGCCTCGAGCCTACTGCTTTTATCACCTTTGGCAATGAACCCGGATCACGGACCGGTTCGATGCACTGTTCTGCTGAGCTTCCACTTTGCTTTTACAGCACCCACAAAAAAACCGCCCGGAGGCGGTCTTTGGGGTCTTTCCAATAGTTTACAGCGGGGCTTAAGAAGCCTCGTCGACCACTTCACCGTCTACAGGACGGTCTACCAGCTCAACAATCGCCATAGGCGCGTTGTCACCAGCACGGAAGCCACACTTCAGCACACGCAGGTAACCACCCGGGCGAGCCTTGTAGCGAGGACCCAATTCATTAAACAACTTACCTACAGCTACCGGAGAGCGAGTACGATCGAACGCCAGACGACGGTTGGCCACGGAGTCTTCCTTGGCCAGAGTAATCAGGGGCTCTGCGAAACGACGCAGCTCTTTTGCCTTCGGCAAGGTCGTTTTAATCACTTCGTGCTCAAACAAAGAATTGCACATGTTTTGGAACATGGCTTTGCGGTGAGCACTGGTACGGTTAAAGTGACGACCAATTTTACGATGACGCATTGTTACATTCCTTACCAGCCGGACATAAGGTTACGAAAGAACCTTATCGTCATTCTTCAAACTTGCAGGTGGCCAGTTCTCGAGGACCATGCCCAGAGAAAGACCCTTGGATGCCAGAACGTCTTTGATTTCAGTCAAAGACTTCTTGCCGAGGTTCGGTGTCTTCAGCAGTTCTACTTCGGTGCGCTGAATCAGGTCACCAATGTAGTAGATGTTTTCTGCTTTCAGACAGTTGGCCGAACGTACTGTCAGTTCCAGATCGTCGACCGGACGCAGCAGGATAGGATCGATCTTGTCTTCTTCCTTCTCCGGCTCGCTTTCAGCATGGTGATCCAGGTCTACAAAGGCCGCTACCTGCTGTTGCAGGATGGTGGCTGCACGACGAATCGCTTCTTCAGGATCCAGGGTGCCCTTTGTTTCCAGCTCAATCACCAGCTTATCCAGGTCTGTACGCTGCTCTACACGCGCCGCATCGACGTTGTAGGCAACCCGAACGACCGGGCTGTAGGTAGCATCCAACTGCAGTCTACCGATGGGTTTACTCTCGTCTTCACCACTGCTGCGGGATTCCGCAGGGACATAACCACGGCCAGTGGTCACACGCAGCGTCATGCTTACATCCGCATTGCTACCCAGGTGGGCAATAATGTGATCCGGATTGGCCACTTCAACGCCATGATCCAACTGGATATCGCCCGCGGTCAGATTGCCTGCGCCTTTCTTCTTCAGCGTCAGGGTCACTTCTTCGCGGTCGAACAGCTTGACGGCGACGTCTTTCAGGTTAAGCAAGATTTCCTGTACGTCTTCCTGCACACCTTCGATAGTGCTGTACTCGTGCAATACACCGTCGATCTCAACGTCGGTGATTGCGGCGCCAGGCATGGACGACAGCAGGATACGACGCAGCGCGTTGCCCAGAGTGTGACCGAAACCGCGCTCAAGCGGCTCGAGCGTGATCTTGGCCCGGTTGGCGCTGATTTCCTGCACATCGATATGACGTGGCGTCAAAAAGTCGTTGGCTGAACGCTGCATAGATGCCCCTATTTGCAGTGAGATTACTTGGAGTACAATTCCACGATCAGGTTTTCGTTGATTTCCTGACTCAGGTCAGCACGTTCGGGTTTGGACACGAACTTGCCTTCCATCTTCTTGGCATCAACTTCAACCCAGGAGACGGGCGAACGCTGTACAGAGATATCCAGCGCGCTTTGAATACGCAGCTGAGTCTTGCTCTTTTCGCGGATCGCCACGACGTCACCCGGTTGTACCTGGTAGGACGCAATGTTGACGGTTTCGCCGTTCACCAAAATGGCTTTGTGTGCAACCAACTGACGAGACTCGGAGCGGGTAGCACCAAAGCCCATGCGGTATACAACGTTATCCAGACGGGTTTCAAGAAGTTGCAACAGGTTTTCACCGGTAGCACCCTTGGAACGGGCCGCAGCCTTGTAGTAGTTACGGAACTGCTTCTCAAGAACACCGTACATGCGACGGACTTTCTGTTTCTCGCGCAGCTGTACGCCATAATCTGACAAACGACCGCGGCGTGCACCGTGTACACCAGGAACGGTTTCTGCTTTACATTTGGAGTCGAGTGAACGAACTCCGCTCTTCAGAAACAGATCTGTGCCTTCACGACGAGACAGCTTACACTTAGGACCAATATAACGTGCCATTAAACTCTGTCTCCTTTATTACACGCGGCGCTTCTTGGGCGGGCGGCAACCGTTGTGAGGGATGGGTGTCACATCGGTAATGTTGCTGATTCGATAGCCACACGCGTTCAATGCTCGTACCGCAGATTCGCGACCTGGACCGGGGCCTTTCACCTCGACGTCCAAATTCTTCAGACCATATTCCTGGGCTGCAACACCGGCTCGCTCAGCGGCGACCTGGGCTGCAAAAGGAGTGCTCTTACGAGATCCACGGAAACCGGAGCCACCGGAAGTTGCCCAGCTCAGGGCGTTTCCTTGGCGGTCCGTAATGGTCACAATGGTGTTGTTAAAGGACGCATGGATGTGCGCGATGCCATCAGCGACCTGCTTTTTCACCTTTTTGCGCGACCGGTTCGTACCTGGCTTTGCCATCTTCGATTTCCTATGCAAAAACTGTTATCAATACTGTGGTCAAAAGACCTGATTCAAGCGACCTTCAAACGGTGTTAGCGTTTGATCGGCTTCTTCGGACCTTTACGGGTGCGGGCGTTCGTCTTCGTACGCTGGCCACGCAAAGGTAGGTTACGACGGTGGCGGATACCACGGTAGCAACCCAGATCCATCAACCGCTTGATGTTCATCTGAATTTCACGACGCAAGTCACCTTCTACAGTGTACTTGCCGACTTCATTACGGATCTCGTCCAGCTTCTCGTCGGACAAATCCTTCACTTTAGCCGTAGGTTCAACCCCAACCGATGTACAGATGGCATAAGCAGTGGTGCGACCAATACCATAGATATAGGTCAGCGAGATCACCGCATGCTTGTTGTCAGGAATATTGACGCCTGCTATACGGGCCATTCAACTTACTCCGTTATCAAACGTTTAATAGAGCCGTTGTGGCTCTATTAATGAACCCCCTATTTAAGGGGCGCGAGATGATAGCGCCTGGGCTTTACAAAATCAACCCGTAATGCCCTGACGCTAACCAACCGACTGCAATTAACCCTGACGCTGCTTGTGCTTTGGATCCGTGCAGATCACACGAACAGCACCGTTACGGCGGATAATCTTGCAGTTACGGCACATTTTCTTGACTGACGCACGTACTTTCATGCTTCACTCCAATAACTGGTAATCACTCAGTCTCTTCAGTTGTTGCCAATCGACTTCAGATTGGCCTTTTTCATCACTGACGAGTACTGGTGGGACATCAAGTGACTTTGCACCTGAGCCATAAAGTCCATCACAACCACCACCACGATCAACAGCGAGGTACCACCAAAGTAAAACGGAACGTTGGCGGCTATCACCAGGGCCTGGGGCAGCAAGGACACAGCGGTAATGTACATCGCACCAAAGAAGGTCAGCCGTGCAGACACACCGTCGATATAACGGGAAGTCTGCTCACCTGGGCGAATCCCCGGTATAAATGCACCGGACCGCTTCAGGTTTTCAGCCACATCCTTCGGATTGAAGGTTACTGCTGTGTAGAAATAGCAGAAGAAGACGACTGCGAATGCGAACAGCAGAATGTACAGCGGCTGGCCCGGACTGAGCAGCAGAGCGATATCCTGCATCCAGCCCATACCGTCACCACTGCCAAACCAGTTACCCAGCGAAGCCGGGAACAGCAAGAGGCTGGAGGCAAAGATGGGCGGAATCACACCGGCCATGTTGATCTTCAGCGGCAAATGACTGCTCTGAGCCTGGAACACCTTACGACCTTGCTGACGCTTGGCGTAATTGATGGTGATCCGGCGCTGGCCGCGTTCAATAAAGACAATGAACGCTACCACAGCCACCGCAACCAGACCGATCAACAGCAGAGCAATAATGCTGAGTTCACCCTGACGGGCACTCTCAAAGCTCTGGCCGATTGCACCGGGCAAGCCCGCTACAATGCCCGCGAATATCAGCATGGAAATACCATTGCCAATACCGCGTTCAGTGATCTGTTCACCCAGCCACATCATGAACATGGTGCCGCAAGTCAGCGTGACCACGGCAACAAAGTAAAATGACGGACCAGTATCGAACGCTATGTTCTGGCTGGCCAGACCCGCCGAGAGGGCGAAAGACTGGATAATTGCCAGCACCAGCGTGCCGTATCGGGTGTACTGGCTCATCTTGCGACGGCCAGCTTCACCTTCCTTCTTGAGCTGTTCCAGATGGGGACTCACGACCGTCAGGAGCTGCATGATAATCGACGCGGAAATGTACGGCATAATGCCGAGCGCGAAGATACTCATACGTTCCAGTGCGCCACCGGAGAACATGTTAAACATGCTCAGGATGGTGTCACGGTTACGCTCGAACAATGCAGACAGACTGTCCGGGTTAATACCCGGAACTGGAATGTGTGCACCGATACGGTAGACCAGGAGCGCTAACAGAAGGAAGCGAAGGCGAGTCCAAAGCTCGCCCAGCCCTCCTTGCGACCCGGCCGGTAGTCCTTGTCTGGTCATGGAGAATTATTCCTCTACCTTTCCGCCCGCAGCTTCAATGGCTGCCTTTGCACCCTTGGTGACTTTCAGACCCTTGACCGTAACGGCCTGGCTGATTTCACCTGACAGGATGACACGCGCCCGCTTGATCTTTTCACCGATGATATCGGCTTTTTTCAACGCAGCGAGATCCACAACCTCGACACCGGCCTTGACCAGTTCGTGCAGGCGAATCTCAGCGACAAAAGGCGCCTGACGGGAGGTAAAACCAAATTTCGGCAAGCGACGCTGCAAAGGCATCTGACCGCCTTCGAAACCTGGTTTGACGGAACCGCCTGAACGGGACTTCTGACCCTTGTGACCACGACCGCCGGTCTTACCCAGACCAGAGCCGATACCACGGCCAACCCGCTTGGGAGCGGTTGTCGAGCCCTCAGCGGGGCTCAATGTATTCAGAAACATGTTACTCACCCTCAACCACGCGAACCATATAGTTCACTTTGTTGATCATGCCACGAACGGAAGGTGTATCTTCCAGTTCGCGGACCTGGCCCACCTTCTTCAAACCCAGACCCTGAACGCACAATTTATGCTTGGGCTGAGTTGCGATGGGGCTGCGGAACAGCTGAACCTTTACTGTTTTTGCTTTAGCCATGTCCGTTACTCCGTAATGTATTCGACGGACTTGCCACGCTTGGCAGCCACATCTTCAGGAGAACGCATCTTGGCCAAACCGTTAACGGTTGCACGTACGACGTTAACCGGATTGGTTGAGCCGTAGCACTTGGCCAGAACGTTTTGCACACCGGCAACTTCCAGAACGGCACGCATCGCGCCGCCTGCAATGACACCAGTACCGTCTGAAGCAGGCTGCATGTATACCTTGGAAGCGCCGTGACGGGCGTTTACCGGATATTGCAACGTGCCTTCAGTCAGTTGAACCTGGATCATGTTGCGGCGAGCCGCGTCCATCGCCTTCTGGATCGCAACAGGCACTTCACGCGCCTTGCCACGGCCAAAGCCGACTTTACCATTGCCGTCGCCAACAACTGTCAGTGCAGTAAAACCGAAAATCCGGCCACCTTTCACCACTTTGGCTACTCGGTTTACCTGGACCAATTTTTCCTGCAGATCGCCGCCAGCTTGAGCTTGATCGTTATTTGCCATCATTCGCACCTTAGAATTTCAGGCCACCTTCACGGGCAGCGTCTGCCAAAGCCTTCACACGGCCATGGTATTTAAAACCAGACCGGTCAAAAGCCACCTGTTCGATACCGGCTGCCTTGGCCCGCTCTGCGATCAGAGCGCCTACCTTGATAGCGGCATCTACGTTACTCGTCGCGTCTTTACGCAGCGATTCGTCCAGCGTAGACGCTGATGCAACCACAACGCTGCCATTGGGAGCGATGACTTGCGCGTAAATATGCTGGTTCGACCGGTTTACACACAGACGGTGCACGCCCAATTCGCGGATCTTGATGCGGCTGCGGCGAGCACGGCGTAAACGGGATACTTTCTTTTCGTTCATGACCTATGCCCTTATTTTTTCTTGGCTTCTTTACGACGGACGTATTCATCCGCGTACCGAACACCTTTGCCTTTGTACGGTTCCGGCGGACGGAACGCACGAATTTCTGCGGCGACCTGACCCAGCTGCTGCTTATCGGCGCTTTTCAGCACGATTTCAGTGTTGCTAGGGGTCTCGGCCGACACACCTGCAGGCAGGGTGTAATCGATCGGATGGGAGAAGCCCAGTGTCAAATTGACGGAACTGCCGGATGCTTTCGCACGATACCCGACACCGTTCAGTTGCAGGCGCTTTTCAAAACCGGTGGTGACACCGACAACCATGTTGTTAACCAGAGCACGCATAGTGCCTGACATGGCGTGCGCGATCTTGCCTCCATCACGGGGGGCAAAGGTCAGCGTGTTGCCGTCCTGCTTTATTTCTACAGAACCGTGCAGATTGGTTTCAAGAGCTGCATTGGAGCCCTTGACAGAAATCTTGTCGCTAGCGAGCTTGACTTCCACACCTGCCGGAACCGTAATAGGAGCGTTAGCTATTCGAGACATCGTTCAACTCCCTTAGAAGACTTCGCAGATGATTTCACCGCCCACACCCGCAGCACGGGCCGCGCGGTCGGTCATAACGCCTTTGGATGTTGAAACGATGGCGATACCCAGCCCGCCCGATACCTTGGGCAGCTCGTCGCTGCCGCGGTATTGACGCAGACCTGGACGTGAAACGCGCTTGATCGATTCAATCACCGGCTTGCCTTCAAAGTAACGCAGGGTGATGTGCATTACCTTTTTGCCTTCGCCCTCAACAGAAAAGTCATCCACGAACCCTTCGTTCTTCAGCACGGTCGCAACAGCGATCTTTTGCTTTGAAGACGGCAGGGTAACAATGGCGTGACTGGACTGCTGAGCATTACGGATACGTGTGAACATATCCGCAAGTGTGTCTTGCATGCTCATTCAATATTACCTCTAAGTGTACAGCGAGTGCGGTAACCGGGGCGACATGCCCCAGTCCGGACCACTTTGCTTACCAACTTGACTTTTTCAAACCCGGAACATTGCCCAACATGGCTTGTTCACGCAGCTTGATACGTGACAGACCGAACTTGCGGTAAACCGCATGTGGACGGCCGGTCAACTGACAGCGGCGCTGCAGTCTAACAGGACTTGCGTCTCTTGGCAGCTTTTGCAGCGATTGCTGTGCTTCCCAAACCTGCTCATCAGTACTGCTGGAGTCTTTGATGATCGCTTTGAGCTTTGCACGCTTCTCAGCATACTTGGCGATGGTCTTGATGCGCTTGGCTTCACGCGCCTTCATACTTACTTTAGCCATGACCTTTCCCCTTAACCTTTGAATGGGAAGGCCAGCGCCTTCAGCAATGCGCGACCTTCGTCATTGGTGCGAGCAGTTGTGGTCACGGTAATATCCAGACCACGCAGCTTATCGACCTTATCGTATTCGATTTCGGGGAAGATAATCTGCTCTTTCACACCCATGCTGTAGTTGCCACGGCCGTCGAATGACTTGGGGTTGATACCCCGGAAGTCACGCATACGCGGCAATGAAATGTCGATCAGACGATCCATAAATTCCCACATACGCTCACCGCGCAGTGTGACTTTACAGCCAATCGGCCAGTCTTCACGAACTTTGAAACCCGCGATGGACTTGCGCGCCTTGGTGACCATGACCTTCTGGCCAGCGATCGCTTCAAGGTTTGCAACAGCGTTATCCATCTGCTTTTTGTCGCCGATAGCTTCGCCCACGCCCATGTTCAAGGTGATCTTGGTGACGCGCGGGATTTCCATGACGTTCTTGTACCCGAACTCTTCTTGGAGTGCAGGGACAGCGTCAGTTTTGTAGAGCTCTTTGAGTCTAGACATGTCGTATCCCGCCCTTATACACCAATTTCTTTCTTCGTGGACTTGAAGATGCGGACCTTGGTACCGTCTTCTTTGATCAAAAAGCCAACCCGGTCGCCCTTGTTGGTTTCTGAATTGAAGATCGCTACGTTGGAGGCCGCAATCGGAGCCTCTTTCTCGACGATCCCGCCCTGGACACCCAGGTTCGGGTTCGGCTTCTGGTGCTTCTTCATCAGATTCACACCAGATACCACAAAACGCGGGCCTTTCTTGGCGTCGCTGATCACCTTGGTGATCTTGCCGCGCTTGCCTTTGTCTTTCCCGGCAATTACGACAACGTCGTCGCCACTTTTAAACTTGTTCATTCGCTACTCCACTTCCTGCTACCGTCCAGTAACGTAAGCCCAGAGGGCTTACAGTACTTCCGGCGCCAGGGAAATGATTTTCATAAATTTCTCGGTACGCAGTTCACGGGTCACCGGGCCAAAGATCCGGGTGCCGATCGGGGCGTGCTGAGTGTTAAGTAACACCGCAGAGTTGGTGTCAAAACGGATCACGGATCCGTCAGGGCGACGTACACCCTTGCGCGTGCGCACAACAACAGCGTTCATCACTTGACCTTTTTTGACCTTGCCGCGAGGAATTGCTTCCTTCACGGAGACCTTGATCAAGTCACCAATGCCGGCATAGCGACGGTGAGAACCGCCCAACACCTTGATGCACTGGACGCGCTTGGCACCGCTGTTATCCGCAACGTCTAAAACGGTTTCTGTTTGAATCATCTCTCAAACTCCCAGGCGCTGTTAAACGGTAGTCGCACGTTCTTCAACGCGAACCAGACGCCAAGTCTTGGACTTGGACAAAGGACGGCATTCTTCGATGGTGACGAAGTCGCCGATCTGGCACTCATTGTTTTCATCGTGCGCATGCATCTTGGTAGAACGCTTTACGATTTTCCCGTAAATCGGGTGAGTAACCGTACGCTCTATCTTTACGGTAACGGTCTTTTCAGCCTTGTTGCTGACGACCTGACCGGTCACGGTACGGGCTGTTTGTTCAGACATATCAAGCACCTGCTTTCTGAGTCAATACTGTTTTGACACGAGCGATGTCCTTGCGGACTTGCTTCAGCAGATGCGTCTGAGTCAACTGACCCGTCGCTTTTTGCATGCGATATTTGAACTGATCGCGAAGCAACTCCAACAGGGTGTTATTCAGCTCGTCTACGGACTTTTCACGAAGATCACTAGCGTTCATTACATCACCTGCCGTTTAACAACAACGGTTGATATCGGCAATTTGGCAGCTGCAAGGCGGAACGCCTCCAAGGCTACATCTTCACCAACACCTTCCATTTCGTACAAGACTTTACCGGGCTGAATCTGAGCTACCCAGTATTCTACGTTACCCTTACCTTTACCCATCCGAACTTCCAAGGGCTTCTTGGAAATGGGTTTGTCCGGGAAAACGCGGATCCAGATCTTGCCGCCACGTTTAATGTGACGTGTCATCGCGCGACGAGCAGCTTCGATTTGACGAGCTGTAATGCGTCCGCGCCCTGTTGCCTTCAGCGCGTACTCGCCGAAGCTCACTTTGCTACCGCGCAGTGCCAGACCGCGGTTACGGCCCTTTTGCATTTTGCGGAACTTTGTACGTTTAGGTTGCAGCATCTACGTACTCCTTACCGTGAAGCCTTTTTCTTGGGCGCCTTGGCTTGAGCACGAACTTGCTCGATACCACCCAGGATTTCGCCTTTGAAAATCCACACTTTGATACCGATCACACCGTAAGTGGTGTGTGCTTCGGCCGTAGCGTAGTCGATGTCAGCACGCAGCGTGTGCAAGGGAACGCGACCTTCGAGATACCACTCGGTCCGCGCAATCTCAGCACCACCCAAACGGCCACTGACCTGAATCCGAACACCTTTTGCGCCATTGCGCATCGCGTTCTGCATCACACGCTTCATAGCGCGGCGGAACATGACACGACGCTCGAGCTGGCCAGCTACAGACTGGGCAACCAGTTTGGAGTCCAGATCAGGCTTGCGGATCTCTTCGATGTTAATGTGCACCGGAATCCCCATCATGGCGGATACTTCCTGACGCAGCACTTCTACATCTTCACCTTTCTTGCCGATGACAATGCCAGGGCGAGCGGTGTGGATGGTGATTTTGGCGTTCTGCGCAGGACGCTCAATCACGATTTTACTTACTGACGCTTTTTCCAGTTTCTTCTCCAGGTAGCTGCGAACCTGAATATCGTTCAACAGCTTCTTGGAGTAATCCTTGGAGTCGGCATACCAGACCGAACTATGGTCTTTAGTGATGCCGAGCCGGATCCCGGTGGGATGTACTTTCTGGCCCATCTGTCATTCTCCCCTTATTTCTCGGCAACCTTGACCGTAATGTGGCTCGTACGCTTAAAGATACGATCAGCACGGCCTTTAGCACGCGGACGGATACGCTTCATGGTCATACCTTCATCTACAAAGATGGAGGCGACTGAAAGCTCATCTACGTCTGCACCGTCATTGTGTTCTGCATTCGCAATGGCCGATTCCAGAACCTTCTTGACGATTGCAGCACCTTTTTGAGGGCTGAATGTCAGCAGATCCAGGGCTTCCGCCACTGACTTGCCGCGAATCATGTCTGCTACAAGACGACCTTTCTGAGCAGACAAGCGAGCACCGCGTAATACAGCTTGTGTTTCCATCATGTCTACCCTCTATTACCGCTTAGCCTTCTTGTCCGCAACATGACCCTTATAAGTACGAGTCAGCGCGAATTCACCCAACTTATGACCCACCATGTCCTCTGTGACATAAACAGGTACATGTTGACGGCCATTATGGACTGCAAAGGTCAACCCGACGAATTCCGGGAAGATTGTGGAGCGACGCGACCAGGTTTTCAGGGGCCGTTTGTCACCGTTTTCCAGTGCAGCCTCTACCTTCTTCATCAAGTGCAGGTCGACGAATGGACCCTTCTTAAGTGAACGTGGCACAGCCTTTTCCTCTTATTTCAGTTACTTCGAAGAACGACGACGAACGATGTACTTGTCCGTGCGCTTGTTCTTACGAGTTTTGTATCCCTTGGTGGGAACACCCCAAGGCGTGACCGGATGACGTCCACCCGAGGTTTTACCTTCACCACCACCGTGCGGGTGATCGACCGGGTTCATTACAACACCACGAACCGTCGGACGGACACCACGCCAGCGAGTAGCACCGGCTTTACCCAATACACGCAGGCTATGTTCAGAGTTGCTCACTTCACCCAGGGTGGCGCGGCAATCTGACAGAACTTTACGCATTTCACCGGACCGCAAACGCAAGGTGGCATAGGTGCCTTCGCGCGCGACCAGCTGAGCTGAGTTACCTGCAGAGCGGACCATCTGGCCACCCTTGCCGGGCTTCATCTCAATGTTGTGAATCGTCGAACCCAGAGGAATGCTGCGCAGTGGCATGGTGTTGCCCACTTTGATTGGCGCGTGCTCTCCGGATACGATCTGATCACCTGCCGTCAAACCGGCCGGCGCCAGGATGTAACGACGTTCACCGTCTGCGTACAGAACCAGGGCGATGTTCGCAGTCCGGTTCGGATCGTATTCCAGACGCTCAACTTTGGCATTGATGCCATCTTTGTTGCGCTTGAAATCAACCTTGCGGTAATGCGACTTGTGACCACCACCAATGTGACGCGTAGTAATGCGACCCATGTTGTTACGGCCACCGCTCTTGGACTGCTTTTCAACCAGTGGCGCGTATGGCGCACCGGTGTGCAGTTCGGCGTTGTAAGTCTTGATAACGTGACGACGTCCAGCTGACGTCGGCTTTGCTTTAACAATAGCCATTGTTCGCAACCCCTACCTTATTCTGCCGCCAGGAAATCAATTTCTTGGCCTTCAGCCAGACGAACATAGGCTTTTTTAACGTCGTTACGCTTACCAACGCCGCGCTGAGTGCGCTTTACCTTGCCCTTCTGGATCAGAGTGTGAACAGACTGAACTTTAACTTCGAACAGCTGCTCAACGGCCTTCTTGATTTCCGGCTTAGTTGCATCCTTGGCCACACGAAATACGTACTGGCCAGTGCCTTCCGCTACGATGGTCGCTTTCTCGGAGATGTGCGGACCGTAAACGACCTGATAGATGCGTTCCTGGTTCATGCCAAAACCTCCTCAAGCTTCTTGAGCGCGGCAACAGTAATGACCACTTTTTCGTAGGCCACCAGGCTTACCGGGTTGATGCCAGCAACATCACTGACTTCAACGTGCGGCACGTTGCGAGCAGACAAGTACAGGTTTGAATCAACGTCGTCAGAGACGATCAAAGCATTACTCACGTCCAATTCTTTCATTTTGGACAGGAACGCCTTGGTCTTTGGCTGTTCAATGCCCAGACCTTCAACCACGATCAGACGGTCCTGACGAACCAGTTCTGACAGGATTGATTTCATCGCACCACGGTACATTTTGCGGTTAACTTTCTGCGACCAGTCCTGAGGACGAGCTGCAAAAGTCTTACCGCCGCCGACCCAGATGGGCGAGCGAATGGTACCGGCACGGGCACGGCCTGTGCCTTTTTGACGCCAGGGTTTTTTACCGCCACCGGCTACATCAGAGCGACTCTTCTGAGCGCGGCTGCCTTGACGGCCACCGGCCAGGAAGGCGTTAACGACCTGATGAACCAGAGCTTCATTGAATTCTTTGCCGAACGTCGCGTCGGAAACTTCAACCTTGGCGCTGGCTTGTCCTGCAATATTAATATCCATTGCTTACCTCTTAGCCTTTAACCGCGGGTTGAACAACAACGTGAGAACCTGTTGCACCGGGCAATGCGCCCTTAATCAACAACAAGTTACGCTCTGCGTCGACGCGAACGATCTCAAGTGACTGCACAGTAGAGCGCTCAGCACCCATGTGGCCAGACATCTTCTTGCCTTTCCACACACGACCTGGCGTCTGGCACTGGCCGATAGAGCCCGGTGCGCGGTGAGACAGTGAGTTACCGTGAGTTGCGTCTTGCATGCTGAAGTTGTGGCGCTTGATCGCACCAGCGAAGCCTTTACCCTTGGAGGTTCCGGTCACATCCACACGCTGACCTGCTTCGAACAGGACAACGGTCAATTCTTCGCCAGCCTTCAGTTCGGCTGCTTCCTTCAGAGTGAATTCACGAGTGAACACACCGGCTTCAACACTGGCTTTCGCGAAGTGTCCTGCCTGAGACTTGGTGACGCGATTGGCACGACGAGTACCAGCGGTTAGCTGGACTGCATAGTAGCCATCGGTTTCCACGCTCTTTACTTGCGAGACCCGGTTGGGCTCGACTTCTACGACGGTCACTGGAATGGAAACGCCGTCTTCAGTGAAGACGCGAGTCATGCCAGTCTTACGACCAATCAGACCAATTGACATTTCTTTCTTTCCTCTATGTACGGGGCTAAAACCCGCTATGGCCGCCCAGTTACTGCGCCTGTAACCACTTAATGATTTACTGCAGCTTGGGCTGTTACATTAGAGACTCAGCGATTAGCCGAGGCTAATCTGTACGTCCACACCTGCCGCCAAATCCAACTTCATCAACGCGTCTACGGTCTTTTCAGTTGGCTCAACGATATCCAGCATGCGCTTGTGAGTACGAATTTCGTACTGATCACGCGCATCCTTGTTCACGTGCGGAGAGACCAGCACGGTGTAGCGTTCTCTGCGAGTCGGCAACGGGATCGGGCCCCGCACCTGTGCACCAGTACGCTTAGCCGTATCGACGATCTCCTGAGTCGAAGCATCGATCAGGCGATGATCGAACGCTTTCAAGCGTATTCTGATCTTTTGGTTCTGCATGTGACCAAAGCTCCAAGATTGTTAAACAGCAATATACCCCCGGGAAATCAGGGGAGGCGTATTGTATGTATCTTGAGCAGGGCTGTCAACGGCGATTAGGAAAGGAGTTGTAGGCGGGATTTTCAGTTAAGAATCAGAGGGTTAAAGCAAAAGAGGCGCCTTTTGGGCGCCTCTTTTAGAGCGGTTAGCTGCGAGCTTCGAGTTATGAGCCGTTACTAACCGCTCGTCGCTCTCAGCTCTCAAAGCCAATCTTTACTTAATGATCTTCGCTACAACACCCGCACCTACGGTACGGCCACCTTCACGAATCGCGAAACGCAGACCTTCGTCCATCGCGATCGGAGCGATCAGGGTAACGTCCATCTTGACGTTGTCGCCCGGCATGACCATTTCTACGCCTTCCGGCAGTTCACAGGCACCGGTTACGTCGGTGGTGCGG
>NZ_JBDWXV010000022.1:0-99678 GCF_039982735.1 Saccharospirillum sp.
GACCAACCAGTTTGCTTGACGACGATAGAGCTGTGGAACCACCTGATCCCTTGCCGAACTCAGAAGTGAAACGCAGCCTCGCCGATGGTAGTGTGGGGTCTCCCCATGTGAGAGTAGGTCATCGTCAAGCTTTTAATACCACCCCAGGCCAGCAATGGTCTGGGGTTTTTTATGCGTGTAGCTTTGGTTCGACAGACGATAGCCGACTCTCATGAGAGCACCGGTGCGTAGCGGGGGCGCGGAACGCGTCGCGCAGCGATGACGGGCACTGCTCGGCACCCCGAGTAGGTCATCCCAACCACCGAATAATCCTCTCTAACTATCCCAGACCATAGTTACTGCCTAAACAAAGCCTTCTCCTCAAACCCAAATGCCTTGGCCAATAAGAGGTCGGGAAAAGAATGAATTTGTGTGTTGTAGAGCTCAACGGCATCGTTATAGCCATTACGCAGCAACGCCAGATAATTCTCGGTGGTTTCGACCTGCTCCATAAACTCTGCTACCAGGGTGTTGGCCTTTAACTCCGGATACGCTTCCGACCGGACAATCAGCTGTAGATTGAGTGCCTTTACCTGATCGTTGTATTGATCAATCTGATCAGGGCTGTCACCTATCTCGGGGTTAGCTGTTCGAAGGTTTGCGAGTGCGGTCTGCAATTCCTGTTCATGCTTCATATAACCCTGCAAAACCTGATTAAGGCGTGGTATCAAATCGTGTCTTTTCTGCAGAACGGTGCGAATGTCTGCTTTCGTTTTGTCGCATCGATTGCGCAGAAAGATCAGGTCGTTGTAGTGAAGTACCAGGATATACAGGAACACAAACACCGGAATGAGCAAGGCGGTCAGCAGCAGGTCGGCTGGCGTCAGCGAGCCAGCGTACGCCAGTAGTATCAGGAACGCACTGAGCAGCAGGCCAAGACTGACGGAGGTAAACAGAAAGCCCTGGGCGCCTTTGCGTTGGATGAGGCGTTGCTCATCGAGTGTACTCACAATATAAGGTTGTTCGTTTTCATGCTGCAACGCCAGTCGGTCTGACCGGTTTGCATCGAGCCCGGCAAAACCCAGACAATAGAGCCTGGCATCGGGCGGTAACCAGGATTCTTTGTAACGGCGTCTGCCCTGGCGGCGAGTTACCGTATCCGAATAATGCATGGTGGCTTTTTCAGGGTATACCCAGACGCTGCCCGATTCATCGGTCAGCTCAAAGGGTAGGCGACGGTCAATCTCTTCCAGAGTGACCCAGCGGGACTTTTTGCCCGAGCCGCGTTTCTCTTCTTCCAGGTAGTGGAAGGCAACACAGGGGTTTTCGGTCAGTTTCGACGTTAGTGGTTCTGCCTGCAGGTCGACCTTCCCTTTAAGTTCTGCCAGCCCATAGCTCAGCCCCGTGGTAGCAGCGGTAGGCAAATGCTCAATTAGGCGCTTAAGCCTGATGCGCCTGATACCCAGCCACAGCAGTAAGATTGAAAAGCCTGCGCCGCCAATACTGGCTAGCAGAGTCACCCAGCCATTGTCGAAATGATTGCCTGGATAATTCGCCATGCGCTCTGCAACAGCCTGTCGCCGGGTTGAATCCAGACCCTCCGGCGCTGGAAAATAATCGGACGCCAGTTGTTGGAAGAACAGCCGGTCTGGCCAGGGTTCGGCGCCACGGGCTATTAACAATCGCATCGCCAGCAGGTCTGTTCGTTGTTCCAGGGTGGGTGATGAGCCGAGTGCCGTCATGCGGGTCTGGTACAGAGAGGCGGCGCGTTGCCAGTCCTGTTCGAGCTGATACAGGCCCTGGCCCCAGAGATAGACGATCATGATCACGGTCATGGCGCTGACGTAGAGAATAAAGCGGTGAACGCCCAGGCCGATCAGTACCAGGGCGATGCCGACAGATACCAGGCCGGCAGCCAGAGAGATGATCAGGGCCGCACGCAACAGGCTTTGCCCACCGGCAGCTTGCAAGCTGGAGTCGGTAATGGTCGCGGGCAAGTTAAAATTTAGAGTGTTGAATACCAGAGTCTGGTTCGAAGGCTGGAAGCGACCCAGCAGTTCGACTTGTTGCCCTTCGCTCAGGGTCCATTCCGAGTAGATCAGGTCGCCCTGGCGTTCTCGGTAGGTTCGTTGCACTGCCCAGTTGATGTTGCCGGTCGACAAGGTCGGGTCGATGCTCACATTGCCGCTATCGTCCGCCAACCTGAAACGGGTACTGCGTTGCCCAATATCGAGGGTTCGGGTGCGCAGGTCTCCGTCTGAATCCCGGTATTCTTCTTCCAGCAAGTACCGGACATACAAGACAGTTTGCCCGGAGTAGGGCGCCGTCAAGACGTTCGATTCGCGTTCTGTGCGACCGGCCACGGCGTAGGGGCCGTTGGCAAGAACAGCAATGGGTGACTGTGGTAGTCGCTCCATCTGCCGTGATTCGCTGAGAGTGGTAAAGCCCCAGTTGAAGCAGAGTGTTGCCAATAGCAGGCTGAGTGCACCCAGTACCAGTGCCAGCAAGCGTTTTAGCCAATAACCCATAGTCCATCCCTGTGATTCTCTGTTTCAGAATCATGGTAAAACAAGTGTTACTGATTATACACCGCTGCCTGCCGCGGAAAATCCGGGCATAAAAAAGGCGACCCGCAGGTCGCCTAATTGTGTGACAGTGAACGAACTTAGCGGAAGACGCGCTGACGAACCCGTTCCAGGTTGGTCAGAATGGCGTCCAGACGATCCGGGTTAACCATAAATTCCTGGAACCCTTTCATACCTTCAGCGGCCATGGCCGGATCGGTATCACGATCGTAGAACTGTGCCGTACCATCTGCTTCTGACAGCATTTCCAAACCCTGCTGCAGGAAGGTGTTGTCACCGGCTTCAGCGCTGGCATTAGGCGGCAGCTGGTTCAGACCCAGGTTGAGCTTGGTTTGCACGTCTGCCTGCGCAACGTAAGCCAGAAAACGCTTGGCGTCTTCCTTGTTACTCGCACGAGCAGGAATGTGCACGGTATCGGTCGGTGCATCTTCAAACATGCCGACGCTTGGATCGATCTGCGGGAACTGGAAGAAGTCGAAGTTAGAACCTTCCGGGAAGCTCGGCGTCAGGAAGTTACCCATCAGGTACATGCCCGCTTCGCCATTAAGCAGGGGAGCTTGCGCTTCCTGCCAGCTATAAGAAGCGTGGTTTTCCAGGAAGTAGCCCGCATCAATCAGTTGGCGCCAGTTTTCGAAGGTCGCACGGACACGCTCATCGGTGTAGGGGATTTTTCCGTCCATCAGGTCGATGTGGAAATCCAGACCGTTGGTGCGCAGGTTCAGGTAGTCAAACCAGCCGGCGGCCGTCCACAGAAATTTGGTGCCGATGGTGATTGGGGTGTAGCCGTTGTCCTTGAGCGTCTGGTTGACGTTCATGAACTCGTCCCAGGTTTGCGGTTCGCTGAGGCCCAGTTCATCAAAAATATCGGCGTTGTAGTAAATGCCCCATTGATAGTAGGTGGCCGGAACACCGTATTGCTCGCCTTCAACGCTCATGGATGCCCGAGTGGAGGCAAAAGTGCGATCCATGTTGTTGTCGGCCCAGACGTCTGAAACAGGTTCAAACAGACCACGGTCGACAAAATACTTCATCCGGTTGCCGGCGAACCAGAACACGATATCCGGTGGGGAGGTTACCAGCCAGTTGCGAATCGCGCTTTTGTAGCCCTCGTGGTCGTATTCGTTTAGCCGCACCTCGATATCCGGGTTGGCGGCTTCGAAATCGGCAATGATTTCTCCCCAGGCGGCCTTGGGCGCCGGGTCAGACTGGTTGGAGTTGATGACTAGCGTACCAGCACTGGCCTGGGTCATGAATAAGGCCCCGATGGCACTGGCTGTCAGTAAGGTTTTCAGTTTCATAGCCTCGTCCTTCTTTTTTGTTGTGATACATCTGGGGCGAGCCCCATTTCAATGTGTCACCGGTATGCCGGTGACACGGTTCTTCGCGCTTAAGCGCTTTCTTTTGCGTCGCTGGCCGGGGCCAGCGCATCAAATCGAGTTAACTAATCTTCAGTCAGAGCCAGCACCAGCAAACTGTCGGGGTCCATAACTGGCAATGGCAGTCCCACTTTCATCAGGCTCTCACCGTTTATCCTTACTTTATCGTGGGTCATCCAGGCTGGGCGTGTTTTCATCAAGTGGCCTGTTTTTACGGACTGAAGGATGATCGAGAGTCGATAATGTTTTTCGGGCTGTAGTTCTAAAAGTTGCAGTGATCCCGGAACCGACAACTCGGGCATGTCTTGCTGAAACACACTGATCAGGTGATGCGGTGCAGCAGCGGCCTGAAAGGCGATCTGATTCGGATCTACAGGCTGCAGGGAACGGCGAATTCCGCTGTGGATAACCGGTCGCCATTCCTTGTGCAGGGCAATGGCATTTGTCAGTGCTTGTCGGTCTGCATCGTTGAGATGACGAACATCCCATTCGATGCCCATGTGTCCGAACAGGGCGGTACCCGCTCGAACTTCTGTCGTGTGCTGACGGCCGGTGGTGTGGCTGTGCGGTGGACCAATGTGGCTGCCGAGCACTTCGGCCGGAAAAAACAGGGCGGCCCATTGCTGCATGCGTTGCCGCTCGTGCGCGTCGTTGCAGTCGCTCAGCCAGAATCGATGAGTATGCTGCAGAATGCCGTAATCCATTCGGGCACCGCCGGACGCACAGGATTCAATTTCGACGTCCGGATGCGCATTACGCAATTTTGCGAGCAAGGCATAGAGGGCTTCTGTCTGGCGGAAGGTCGCAGCCTGGCCCCGAGCATCAGCTGCCTGTACCAGGTCGCGATTCATGTCCCACTTAAGGTAGGTAATGGGGTATTCGCTGAGCAAAGCGCTCAGGTGTTCAAACAGGTAGGTTTGAACCTCCGCCCGAGTCAGATCCAATACCCGCTGCTGACGCGCCAGAGGCTGATGCTGACCATTGATGGCGAGCACCCATTCCGGGTGATTGCGATACAGGTTGGAATCCGGATTTACCATTTCAGGCTCAACCCAGAGACCGAACTCAAGACCGGTGCGTTGCAGGGTTGCTGCAAGAGGGTGCAGTTTTTCCGGGTAGATGCTTTCGTCGACCGTCCAGTCGCCAAGCCCCGACGTATCGTCGCGACGCCCCTGAAACCAGCCATCGTCGAGTACGTAACGCTCAGCACCAACGGCAGCGGCGGTCTCGGCCAGGTCATCCAGCGCCTGCTGGGTATGATCGAAGTAAATCGCTTCCCAGGTATTGATATGAACCGGGCGTGGACCGTTGCCGGGCCAGTTCAGGAGGTTACTGCGTACAAATTGCTGGAAATTAGCAGCGATACCATTGAAGCCGGATGACGATCGGGTGGCGTAGAGTACCGGCGCGGTAAAGTGCGCGCCGGGCTCGAGCCGCATTTCACCGGGCAGCAAGTGCGCTCCGGCCTGAAACTGGGTGTGGCCTTGCTGATTTCGTTCAACGCGTAGGCGGTGGTTGCCGCTCCAGCCCAGGTGAAATGCACAGACGTCGCCCTGTTCCGACGTAAACCCCGGAGTCCCGGTGAGCAGACCTGGAAAGTGGTCGTGCGAGGTACGGCCTTTGAGGTTGGTCAGTTCCAGTGCGCCAATGGGCAGTGCTTGACGGCGCGGCTGAAATTCGTTGACCCAGCGGCCTGTAAACGACAGAACGTCGTTGTGCTCACGAGGCAGTGGCCAGGTGGTTAGCCACTGCTCCAGGGCGAGCTCGGCATCGCTCTGGTTGGTCAGGGTAGTATGGATAGACAGTACATCGGTCGCTGTATCCAGGGTGACCTTCCAGTTGAGCCGGACCAGGCCTGAACGACTGACGAGCACGAAGGCCAGTTCAGCATCTGTTGCCTGAGTGGCGGTCAATTGCCACTGCTCGGCCCAGCCCCGGCCATGCTGATGCGAACGCAATGCGGGTTCCAGAAAGGTACCGTCGGCCAATGTCGGCGCGATACTCAGTGGCCGGACTTCATCCAAACCAGCCTGGGGCAGCGCCGGTTGCCACAATACAGGATCCGGCGACTGATGCAGTCGGGCGCCCCAGTAGCGAACGACAGGCGCATCGTCAGGCTGTGCCTCGATCAGCAGGGTAGACCGCTCTGAATGCAGTACGTGAACCGTCATGTTTACCCCTTGGTTGCGCCCAGCGTCAGGCCGGCAATGAAGTGGCGTTGCATGGCGAAAAACAGAATTACTGGTGGCAGTGCAGCCACAATGGAGCCCGCTGAAATCAGTTGCCAGGAAGCCAGCCATTGGCCTCGCAACGCACTGATGCCTGCGGTTATTGGCCTGACCTCATCGCTTTGAACCAGCACCAGCGCCCAGAAGTAGTCGTTCCAGATGAAGGTGAAAATCAGCACCGAGAGGGCCGCCAGTGCTGGCCGAACCAGCGGCAACACGATCTTGGTGAAAATCTGCCATTCACTGGCGCCCTCAAGGCGGCAGGATTCAAACAATTCATCCGGTAAGCCGACGATAAAATTACGCATAAACAGCGTGCAAAAGCCGGTCTGGAATGCGGTGTGGAAGATAATCAGTGCCCAGATGGTGTCGTACAGGCCGGTTTGAATGGTGAGGTCGCGAACCGGGATCATCAGAATCTGGAACGGAACAAAGTTCCCCCCGATAAAGACGGCAAAGATGGCGATGCGCCCCCGGAATTTGTACTTGGCCAGGGCAAAGCCAGCCATGGTGGCCAGACCGACCGAAAAGATCATGACTGGTACTGTGATCAGCACGCTGTTCAGCAGGTAGCGACCCATGTTGGTCCGGGCGAAGACTTCGGTGTAGTTCTCGATCAGCATCCACTGCTCGGGCCAGCCCCAGTAGTTGCCGGCATTGATGTCGGCAATGGAGCGCACCGAGGTCATCATGATGGCGGCCAGTGGCAGCAGCCAGATCAGTATGGTCAGCGGCAGTGCGACCTTGTAGCTGATCTGGGTAAAGCGGGACGTTTGTTGTATGGGAGTCGGAAACATGTTTTATCCTCGTTCCGCACGCAGCATGCGCCACAGGAAAAATGCGATGTACACCAGCATCAGCAGGAACAAAACGGTCGCGATGGCGGCACCGTACCCCATGCGGTAACTGAAGATGGACTGCTCGTACATAAAGAAGGCCAATACCGTGGTACTGCCATAGGGGCCACCCCCGGTCATTGTGGCGACCAGGTCAAAGGAGCGCAGCGCACCGATGACGGTAACCACCACGGCAATGAAGGTCGCCGGGCGCAATTGCGGAATGATGACTTTCCACAGCATGCTCCAGCCGTGGGCACCGTCCATGCGGGCTGCTTCGATCTGGTCCGGGCTCAGGTTGTTCAGGCCGGTGAGGTAGAGAATCATGGTGTAGGCGATTTGCGGCCAGAGACCGGCGGCAATGATGCCGTAAGTGGCCATTGATTCGCTGGCAAGAATGGGCAGGGGTTCGAACCCAAAGATGCCAATAATGTCTTGCAGCAGGCCGGAACTCGGGTCGTAAAACCAGGAGAAGACCACCCCGACGATGACCTGGGAGATGACAAAGGGAAAGAAAAACAACGATTTGACGGCGCGTATGCCCAGCACCTGCTGGTTCAGGAAGAGAGCGACGCCCAGACCGATGGGAACGGCCAGCATAAAGAAGAGCAGCCAGAGGACGTTGTTCCACAGGGCTGTCCAGAACTGGGGGTCGTCCATCAGTTCTGCGTAGTTGCCAAAACCGATGAAGACTTTATCGCCAATGCCGTCCCAGTCGAAAAAACTGATCCAGATGCTTTGAAAGATAGGAATGATGACATAAACAGCGAACAGCAACATGGCAGGCAACATAAACAGCCATGGCGTCAGTGCATGCCATCTGCTTTGACCAGATGTCTCCTGCACGTGCAATACCTCGTTTACTTTCTTGTGGTTATTTTTAGCGACTGTGACCGACGCTTTTAATTCTAGATTGGAAGAGAGTATGAGCACGCTTGGTAACGTTTTCAAGAAAATTTTTTAAGAAAGTGATCAAGCTTGAAGAACAAGGCTGATAGCCCCGCATAGTGCAGGATGGGGAATTGGAGCTGATGGCTGAAATCGTTTTCTTGGAGGGAAAGTGTTGTCGTCTCAGCTGTACCAGCAGGAGTCTGTTACCGGTAGCCACAGCCGGTGCGCTGATGCCTGAGATGAGGGATGCAAGGCTGATATTGAGGTGCCAGGACAAAGGCTGATCTGGCGGAAACTCGCTGCTTTCGGGGAGCGGCACCTCTGCGTGGCAGCCGGGGAAAAGCACCGATCATTCGCCGGTGCTGACCGACCGGCTATTGACTGGCCGATTCGTCAGGCAGGTTGTCCAGCCAGTGGTTCCTTGACCCAGTGTACCTGGACTCCGGCTTCTTCAAACATGGATTCACTGATGGTGATTTTTTCTCCCCAGCGCGACAGAAAGTCTTCGGTCTGAACCGGGCAGTGCACCATGGTAATGCCGGTTTGAATGATCTTGGCGGCGCAATTTGGGCAGGGGAAGTGCGTGACCCAGATTTCACAGTTGGCCAGATCCCGCTTGGCAAAAAGGATGGCATTTTCTTCGGCGTGAATGGTTTTGGCGTATTTCATCTCGCGGTCATCGGTGTCGGCACGGTCTGACACACCGTGCGGGTAACCGTTGAAGCCCAGCGACACGACCCGGTTGCCCTGTGTTATCACCGCACCTACCTGCGTAGACGGGTCTTTGCTCCAGGAGCCGACCAGCTCCGCCATCTGGAAAAACCGCTGTGCCCACTTGCTCGCCATACGTTGCTCCTTTTTGCCGGGAAAGTACCGTGAATCAGTTTACCGGTGTGGCGCGATGCTGTCCCGTTGGATCCGGTAATTCGTACTCGTCTCTGCCGAATTTTGGTACTGTGACCGTCCTTTCGTTGTTAGTCGCTGGAGTTCAAATTCATGTCAGCCAACCCTGTTCTGGTCGAAGTGGTTCGTGGTGATGCCGTTGAAAGTACCCATCGCGGGCGGGCAGTAATCGTGCGCAGCAGCGGTGAGACGCTGTGGTCCCTGGGGGATGTGAATGCGCTGACGTATCCGCGCTCGTCGATTAAGGCATTCCAGGCCTTACCCATGGTGGCCAGTGGTGCCGCCAAAGCCTTTGGCTTTACGCCAGCGGAACTGGCGCTGACCTGCGCCTCGCATAATGGCGAGGCGCTTCACACGAACACGGCCCTGGCGATGTTGGAAAAGCTGGAATTGTCCGAGCCGGCGCTGGAATGTGGGGCACACTGGCCCATGCAACAGCAGGCGCTGATCGACCTGGCCTGGGATCGGCAAATGCCGGGAGCCAGACACAACAACTGCTCTGGCAAGCATGCCGGCATGTTGGCCATGGCCCGTCATATGGGCTGGGACATCGAGGGCTATATTGAAGTGGATCATCCGGTGCAAATCGCCATTCGCGAGTGCATTGAAACCTGTTGTGATGTCCGTCTCGAAGGGGCGCCTGTGGCGCCAGATGGCTGCAGCGTTCCTACCTGGGCCATGCCACTGAAAAACCTGGCCCTCGGATTTGCCCGCTTTGGCGACCCGGATCAGCTGCCAGGCATGTATCAGCAGTCAGCCCTGCAACTGTACGACGCGGCCGTCAGCGAACCGGTGATGGTGGCCGGTACCGGTCGTTATTGCAGTGAAGTGATGGCGGAATTGAATGGCAGAGCGTTTCTTAAAGTGGGTGCCGAAGGGGTCTACATCGCGGCTATTCCGGAATTGAATGCCGGCATCGCCCTGAAAATGGATACTGGATCATCGCCAGCGGCCGAAACCGCCCTCACGGCTATACTGGCCCGGCTCGGGCTGCCCGTCAGTGAAATGCGAATGGCGCCGGAAATCCGTAACTGGAACCAGCGTCTGACCGGTTACTGGCGACCGGTCGACACGAGTTTTTCCAGTCTGTCACCGCTTTCCCGGCGGGCATAGAGTCATCAGCCGGCCAGGAAATAGTCGTTGATGAACTGAAACTCAGTACGTACGTCCACCGCTCTCATGCCAGCAGCCCTGGCGGCTTCAAGCCCGAGATCTGCATCTTCAAAGACGACACAGTCGCCCGGTTCGCATCCCAGGTGTGCAGCACAGGCCAGAAAGGTATCCGCTGCAGGCTTGGGGTGCGTTACCTGATCGGCACCGACGACGATGTCGAATAGCGCTAAAATACCGCAGTGCTTCAGGATTCCACGCGCTTCGGCGGTGTAGGCACCCGTTCCCACGGCCATGGGCAAGACCCCAAACTGCTGGCGGGCCAGCTCTGCCAGTGGTGTGGCCTTAACGTAGCGGGGGGCCAAATCGGCGACCAAAGCCTCCTTGAAGGCGTTCATTTCCTCCACCGGGGCACTCAGCGGATGCCCGGTTTCCGCAGCTACCCGCAGCAAGGTTTCACGCGTGGGAACGCCGGCCAGGCTATGCATCAGTCGGGCATTTACCGGAAGATTGTACTTGGCTAACGTTTCCCGCCAGGCGATTTCATGCAACGGGCCGCTTTCGACCAGGGTGCCATCCATATCAAAAACAAGGCCGCGAAACGGCGTGACATCAAACATTGTGTGTTCCTGAACGACGTGGTGGCCCGGTTTATTAACAGTCAGCCGGGCTGTTGAAGGGCGGGAGTATACGGCAAATCGGAACGCTAATCAGTGCGCGCCAAACAGATCGTGCAAGGCCGATTCCAGATCCGGAAATGCAAAGTTAAAGCCTTGCTCCTTTAACCGGGCGGGGATCACCCATTGGCCATTTAGCACCAGGTCAGCCAGTTCGCCCATACCCAAGCGCAAAGTCGCTGCTGGTACTTTCAGCCAATAAGGGCGGTGCAACTGCCGGGCCAGTGTGCGGCTGAACGTATCCTGTGATACCGGCCCGGGTGCCGTTAGATTGAAAGCTCCGGTATGGCGCTGTTCCTGCAACCAGATGACCGCTGCGAGCCAGTCGGCTTCATGAACCCAGGATTGACCCTGATTCCCCTTGCCCAGTCTGGCCGCCAGACCCAACCGGGCAGGCAGCGCCAGCTGTTTCAACAACCCGCCCCGGTTGCTGAGCACCAGACCGGTTCTGATCAGGGTGATGTTGTCTATGTGCGCCTGGCTTGCCAGAGCACTGTCTTCCCAGTCAGCCACCATGCGGGCGGAAAAATCTGACCCGGCTGATGACTGTTCCGTAACTGTCTCAGTGGTGGAACCGTAGTAACCAATGGCGGAGCCGCTAATAAGGTGGTCTATGCGGTATTGTGCGGCCGATAGCGGAGCGAGCAGGGAGTTGGTGAAGCCGATGCGCGAGTCTCGTAATAGTTGCTTGCGTTTGGCCGACCATCGCCCTCCGGCAATACTGGCCCCGGCGAGATTGATGGCCAGGTCAAAATCTCCGGTCAGTTCACTGGGCGCCCGAATCTGGGTTAAGTGCCTGGCCAGATCACTGGGTACGGGAGTGCTGTGTACCAGTCCCCAGACCTCGTGTCCGTGTTGGGAATAATGCCGCGCGAGTTGCGAGCCCAGCAGGCCAGTGACACCGGTAATCAGGACTTTCATCTTGGCTCCATTGAAATAATGACTTTAGCAACCACTTATACGCACCACATTGCCGGTCAGGTTGCCTGATCACCCAGCATAGCAGCAAAGATTCATTCGCCGTGCCACCAAGATCACCCTTCTGATCCGGGCGCCGCGTGGCGACTGACTACCAGAACAGGACTTTCATGACTAAAGCGCTCGAAATCCAACAGCTTCGCAAGGTCTATGACAATGGTTTTGTCGCCCTGAAGGGCATCGACCTGAGCGTTGAAGAGGGCGATTTCTTTGCCCTGCTCGGCCCTAACGGGGCCGGTAAATCCACCACCCTGGGCATCGTGTCCTCCCTCGTTAATAAAGGCGAAGGCACTGTGAAGGTGTGTGGCTTTGATCTGTCGACCGAGCGAGAAGCCGTAAAGCGCAGCCTCGGTGTCGTGCCTCAGGAATTCAACTTCAACTCCTTCGAAAAAGTGCAGGACATCATCATCCAGCAAGCGGGCTACTATGGTCTCAAGCGAAAGCTGGCTGAAGCCCGGTCTGAAACCTACCTGAAACAGCTGGATTTGTGGGACAAGCGCGACGTGCCGGCGCGCATGCTCTCCGGAGGCATGAAACGACGCCTGATGATTGCCCGGGCGCTGGTGCATGAGCCCCGCATGCTGATTCTGGATGAACCGACCGCTGGCGTCGATATCGAGATTCGCCGGTCCATGTGGGCGTTTCTAAAGCGGCTGAACAAGCAAGGTACAACCATTATTCTGACGACCCACTATCTTGAAGAAGCGGAAAGCCTCTGCCGCAACATCGCCATCATCGATAACGGCGAAATCGTGGCGCAGGCACCAACAAAAATCCTGTTGAAAGGCAAGCAACGTTCAACCTATGTCGTCGATGTGCGGGGCACTTTGACCATTGCCCCTGAACTGGATGGTTTCAGCAGCCGGCTGTTGGACGAACACAGCATCGAGTTCGATCTGAGTCGTGAGCAAACTCTGAATGAGGTGTTTTCCCAATTGGAAGCCAAGGGGTTGGAAGTTGTCAGCATTCGGCCGAAGACGAACCGGCTAGAAGAGCTCTTTGTTGACCTGACCACCCACAGTAAACAGGAGGCCGACGCGTGAATCATCCGTACTGGGTCGCTTTTTCGGCCATTGTTTATAAAGAAGTTCGCCGTTTTACCCGTATCTGGATGCAAACCCTGTTGCCACCGGCTATTACCATGGTGTTGTACTTCATTATATTCGGCAATCTGATTGGTAGCCGCATCGGTACCATGGACGGTTACGATTACATGCAGTTCATCGTCCCCGGCCTGATCATGATGACCGTTATCACCAACAGTTACGGTAACGTCAGTTCCAGCTTTTTCTCGAACAAATTTCAAAAATCCATTGAAGAACTGATGGTGGCACCGGTTCCGAACTGGGTCATTATGCTCGGCTTCGTGGTCGGCGGTGTTGCTCGTGGGTTGGCCTGTGGCTTTATTGTGACACTACTGAGCCTGTGGTTTACCGACCTGCAAGTGCACAACGCCTTTGTCACGATCAGTGTTATTTTGCTGACGGCTGTTGTCTTCTCAACCGCCGGTCTCATCAACGCAATTTTTGCCACCAAGTTCGATGATGTCACCATCGTGCCCACCTTCATTCTGACGCCACTGACGTATTTGGGAGGTGTGTTTTACTCGGTGTCACTGTTGCCCGACTTCTGGCAATGGGTCAGCAAGCTCAACCCGATTCTGTACATGGTAAACACCTTCAGATATGGCATTATCGGGCACAGCGACATACCGGTGCTGGCGGCCTATGGAATGTTGATGATGTTTGTTGCCCTGCTGATGAGCTGGGCACTCTACCTGTTGCACACCGGGCGAGGCCTGCGCAGCTAATATGTTTGACGACGGAGACTGACCATGGCTACCCCTGAAGCTTCACCGCTGGGAAAGACCAGCGACTACATCGATCACTACGATGCGAGCCTGCTGTTTCCGATAGAGCGACAGGGCAAGCGTGATGAAATCGGCATCGACTCGCAACAGCTTCCCTTTCGTGGCGTTGACGTGTGGAATGCGTATGAGTTGTCCTGGTTGAACAATCGCGGCAAGCCACTGGTGGCTATGGGTGAGGTATTTATACCGGCGGAGTCTCCGCGGCTGATTGAGTCCAAATCGTTCAAGCTGTATCTGAATTCGTTTAACCAGACCCGGTTTGACAGCGTGCGCGCCGTGGCCGAGCTTATGGAGCGTGATCTGTCGGCAGCCGCAGGAGCACCGGTGCGGGTAACACTGGTACCCCTGAATCAGATGGGCCACAGCGCAGACATCACCACGTTGCCTGGTGATTGCCTGGATGAACTCGACATCGAGATTGAACACTACCAGACCAAGCCCGATTTGTTGCAAGCAGACGCAACCCGGGATGTCGAGGAAGTGCTGCACAGCCATCTGCTGAAATCCAATTGCCTGGTAACAGGCCAGCCAGATTGGGGCAGTGTGGTCATTGATTACCGCGGCCCGCGCATCGATCGTGAATCATTGCTGAAGTATCTGATTTCGTTTCGCCAGCACAATGAGTTTCATGAACAATGCGTTGAGCGGATCTTTCAGGATTTGAGCCAGCATTGTGGCTGTGAACGTTTGACCGTTTATGCGCGTTATGTTCGGCGGGGTGGATTGGATATTAATCCGTACCGGTCGAATGATGATTCGTTTGTGGTGGATAACAGGCGGTTGGTGCGGCAGTAAGCGTATCATTGGTTAGGGCTGTAACGGGAAGGATTGGCCGGGGCACATCCATATGCCCCGCACTGCGTGCGCCTGCGGCGGCCCTGAAGACTCCTGGCATTCAGTTGAACCGGAGGGTTCGTCCACACCGCCCGCACGGCTGGGATTCCACAAAAAAGCCCCCACTCCTTGCGGATGTGAATTGACTCGATAGCGGAGGCTGACCCGGTAGGGATTGGCCGTGGCACATCCCTGTGCCCCGCACTGCGTGCGCCTGCGGCGGCCCTGAACGCTTCTTGCGTTCAGTCGAACCGGAGGGTTCGTCCACACCGCCCGCACGGCCGAGATTCCACAAAAAAGCCCCCGATCCTTACGGAGCGGGGGCTTTTTTGTGGAATCTGGCGGTGAGGGAGGGATTCGAACCCTCGATACGTTTCCGTATACACACTTTCCAGGCGTGCGCCTTCAGCCACTCGGCCACCTCACCAACATGGTTGTTTGCACAGTGGCAAACAACGGCGGCGAAGGTTATAGGATGGCTGGTCGTTTTGCAAGTTTTTGAGGTAAAACAACCAGTTAGGTCTGAAGTAGCGCGGTCCCTGTGACCGCGCTGTGCGGGGTTGCTCAGGTCGGGAGTGGGCTGATGAAATCGGCGGGGTCCAGGGCCGGAACGGGCTTGTCTTCGCCTGAAGGCGTGCCGAGGTAGATGAAGCCGACTATGTGGTCGGTTGCCGTCAGTCCGAGAGTCTGCTTGAGCGCGGGGCTGTAGGCAGGTGCGCCGGTGCGCCAGACGGCACCTATACCGAGGGCGTGGGCGGCGTTGATCAGGTTGGTAACGGCGGCGCCGGTGGCAAGTACCTGCTCGATCGCTGGGACTTTTGGGTGTTCGCTTATCTTTGCCCAGGCGATCAGCACGAGGGGAGCCCGCAGAGGGCTATTGAGGAGTTTCTGATATTGCTTGTCGGCCAGGTCGGGGTCGTCTTGCCGGGCGCTGTGGGCCATGTGCTCACCCAGGCGGGTGCGGTCGTCGCCGCTGACTTCAATGAACCGCCAGGGGCGCAGCCAGGCGTGGTCTGGTGCGCGCATCGCTGCCCGGTATAGGTCGGCAAGTTGGGCCTGGCTGGGCCCGGGTTCGGTCAGCCGCGGGTGTGAAACCCGCTGTTGAAGCAAGGCCAGTGCCGGGTGTATTGAGGTATTGGTATTAGGGCTTTGGGTCATGGTCCACTCAGTGATTTAACGCACATTTTCAGTTATCGTACCCATCTGATTTGTTTAACATAAGCCCTTGAGCCTACTGGGGTTGCTACTGGATGCAGAAACGGCACATGGCCACTGACAATAAAAAGAATGGCACACCCAAGCCGTCGGCCCCCATTCGAGGGCGTCGGGCAACAGACCCGAAAGGCAAGGTGCCCACCCGGAGCACAGATAGCCAATCGGTTGCTGACATTGAACTGACCGATGATTTTACCGTGCTTCCGATCTCGGCCGAGTTCAATTCCCGCTCGCTGATCTACCTGACTCTGGCCGGCACCCTGGTCAGTATTTTGTATGCGGGTCAGATTTCCAATCAGTTCTCGATCATTGTCGGGTTCTGTTTGCTGTACCCAACCCTGATCCGCTTTCTCAGCCTTCCCATGCGCCGGCGCTTCCCGAAGCATGTCGGTTATACGCTGATGTTGTTCGATGCGTTTTTTATCGGTGCCATCCTGGTTGCCATGGGGTCACCGCTGGTGCCGACCATGCTGTTGCTGATCATGGCCAATGCCAGTTTCATCTGTGTGGGGCGAACCTCGTCGTACGTGCTGTGTTTGCTGTTTGTGGCGCTGGGCGCGGGGGTGATGTACTTAATTGAACCGCAGCCTATCTTCACTGAAACCACGGTGCTAACCAATGTGATTGCGGCCTTCGGCGCTGGCCTGCATGTCAGTGTGAATGCCTACTACACGGCGCAGCAAGCCCGTTACCTGAAAATGACGCGACAGGAGCTTCAGCGCCAGAGCCAGCAATACCGGGGGCTGTCTCAAAAGTTGTCGAAATACCTGTCGCCGCAAGTCTGGGAGACCATTTTCCGGGGCAAGCGAGATGTGAAACTGGAAACCCAGCGCAAGCGGCTGGTGGTATTTTTCTCCGACATCAAAGGATTTTCCGAGATCTCGGAAATGATGGAAGCCGAAGCGCTGACCGAACTGATCAACACCTACCTCACCGAAATGAGTCGTGTCGTCATGAAATACGGCGGCACCATCGACAAGTTTATTGGCGATGCCATCATGGTGTTCTTTGGCGACCCGGAATCCAAGGGGGTTCGCAAGGATGCCCTGGCGTGCGTGTCCATGGCGATCGAAATGCGCAAGCTGATGCGAATATTGCGACAGCGCTGGCGGGCGCAGGGTATCCAGCACCCGCTGGAAATTCGCATGGGCATTAACAGTGGTTATTGTACCGTGGGCAACTTTGGTGCCGAGACCCGGATGGATTACACCATTCTCGGCAAGGAGGTTAACCTGGCCTCCAGGCTCGAATCTTCTGCAGAGCCTGGTGAAATTCTGGTTTCCTATGAAACCTATGCGCTGATAAAAGACACCATTCTGTGCCGCGAGAAAGGCCGGATAAATGCCAAGGGGTTTTCCCGTCCCGTGCCGGTCTATCAGGTCGTCGATTTCCGCAAGGACCTGGGCGCCCGTCACAGTTACACCGAAGTGGATCTGGAAGGGTTTTCGCTGTCGATGGACGTTGAAAAAGTGCGCAACTATGACCGAGACCGCATTATGGATGCCATCGACAAAGTCAAACAATCACTCAACAATCTTACGCCCTGAGCGGGGCAACCGGCGTTCTGCTCCGGTCGCCTGACCCTGGAGCCCTCTCATGTCAATTCAGTTTCCAACTGCACTCCAACTCGGTGAAGCCATCGCACAAGGCGAGGTGAGCCCGGTCGAGTTGGCCGAACAAGCGCTCCAACAGGCAGACCAATACCCCGCCATTTATTTGAAGGTTCTGCATGACCGGGCTCGCCGCGAAGCGGAGCAATCGGCGTGGCGACAAGCGCATCGTTGTCGTCTGGGCCCTCTGGATGGCGTGCCGATCGCCTGGAAGGATTTGTTCGATGTGGCCGGTGAAGTCACCACCGCCGGGGGGCGGGTGTTCAGTGAACCGGCGTCGAGGGATGCCGATGTTGTGCACCGGGCCGGCCAGGCAGGCCTGGTGAGCATCGGCAAGACGAATCTGACAGAACTGGCATTTTCCGGTTTGGGCATGAACCCGCACTACGGCACACCGGATGCAACGCCTGGCAGCGGTGAACCCCGCGTACCCGGCGGCTCCAGCAGCGGCTCGGCCGTTGCCGTTGCCAAGGGTCTGGTTCCGGTCGCGGCGGGTACCGATACCGCCGGTTCGCTGCGCATACCCGCGGCTTTTAATGGATTGGTGTCCTACCGGCCGACGACTGGCCAACACTCGACCCGCGGCGTGGTGCCCCTGGGGCGCAGCCTGGATACGCCGGGCGTCATTGCACGAACGCTGGACGACTGCCTGGCGGTGGACGACGCCTTTCGCGGCCAGGGCACTGAGCCTCGCCGGCCTCTGGCATCCGACCAGGTAACCGTCGTGCTGGATGAACAGGCACTGGACGATGACCGTCTGGATGAGGCAGTCCGGTTGGCAATACGAGAGTACGCCGATCAGCTGGAATCGAAGGGCATCCGAGTGGTGCGCAAGGCAGTGCCGGTTGTCGGGCAATGTCATCAGCTAACCGCCCGGTATGGCTGGCTGGGGGGGTACGAAGCTCTGGCTGAATATAAGGAATTGCTCGAAAGGGTACCGGCAGACCGGTTTGACCCGCGCGTCAGGGACCGGATTCTGGCGTTTGAGCAGCGTTCTCCGGCCGATGTGGTGTGTTTGTATCGTGAACGGCGCGCTCTGCAGCAGGCATTAAAAGAGCAGTTGGGTTCGGCTGTGTTGCTGTCACCGACGGTGGCGCAAACGGCCCCTATACTGGCGCCGTTGTTACAGGATGATGAAGCCTACCGGGCGGCCAATACTGCCTGCCTGCGATTAAGCATGGTCGCCAGTTTGCTCGACAGCCCGGCTATTACTTTACCCGCCGGGGTGGACTCGAATGGGCAGCACATGGGCGTTCAGTTGACGGGGCTGGCGGGTCAGGATGAGCATCTAAAACGAGCTGTGCTGGCTTGCCAGTAGAGGAGAATCAATCAGTCAGTGGTCACTCTCGCCCGAGACCAAACGGTTGCGCCCACTGGATTTGGCTTGATACACCCGCTGGTCAGCGAGTTTCAGCGCGCGTTTGAATTCGGATTCGCCGTTGAAGGCCGCCAGCCCAGCGCTGAAGGTCAGGCCGATGGTGTGCTCGTCGAACTGAAACTGGCGACTGGCGATGAGTTTGCGCAGTTCGTCGACGATGGGCAGCGCTTCTGCTTCAGTCAGGCTATTCATCACCAGCACAAACTCTTCACCCCCCCAACGGCAGACGCTGTCTGATTCCTTCAGGTTATTGCGCAAAACTCGGGCAAAGGTGGAGAGCACCCGGTCTCCCACGTCGTGGCCATAGCGATCATTGACGGCTTTGAAATGGTCGATGTCGATCAGTGCAACAACGGCCGGCTGATCAGTCTGTTCCCATTTTAACAGTTGCCGCTCGAGACCAAGCCGGTTCATCAGGCCAGTGAGCGGATCGGTCAGGGAGTTTTTCCGGTGCATGTCAGCCGTGTGTTTTATCGCCAGGTAAGATTGCACGTGGGTCCATTCGATGAGCAGGCTCAGCAACACAATAAACAGCGTAGCAGCGATCAGGCGGGGCACGGCTTCCAGGGTATAGGGGTACAGCCAGGGCCAGTCGACCAGAATGGCGGCGATCAGCATCAGCGTGTACAGGCCACCCAGTATCTGGCCCCATCGCCAGCCTGAAATGACGATCATCATCGGGATTAGCGTAAAGGCAAAGTAGACGCCCGTGCCATCCTGGCCGCCAGAGACAGTCAGATAGAGGGCGAACAGGCACAGCACGATGCCCAGTGCGACTCTGGCGAGGCGTGTCTGCTGGCGAACATGGGCGGTCACGACCAGGGTGGTGATCACGCAAATGACCAGCAACAGAATCCAGAACCGGATCCAGATGCCCTGCCAGATTGCCAGCAAGGCGAAGGGTACCATGATCAAATTGCCGGATACCGCGAAAAAGCGCATCAGCACCAGTGTGCGCCTTAACTCGATCTGTTCTGGTGTACTACCCAATTGCACGCTGGAAAGGTCTCAGGCTCTGTTTCGTAAACAATAGCATTCCAGCGGCTAATTGACAGTCGTGCTGCAGGGCGGGGCTTTTTCACAATCCAGCCCGGGCATTGCTGTTTTTGCCTTCAGAGGCTTAACTGTGGGGACTTATTCATAGTATCCCGGCATTTAAATTCAGAGTGTCCCGGTATTTCATTCGTTCGGTGGGTTCGATGATTCAGGAGCGTTGCTCAGATTATGGAATTTAAAGACTACTACAAGGTGCTGGGCGTTGCGGACAAGGCGACCCAGGCAGAGGTCAAACAGGCCTATCGCAAGCTGGCCAGAAAATACCACCCCGATGTCAGCAAGGAAAAGGACGCCGAAGCGAAGTTCAAGGAAGTCGGAGAGGCTTACGAAGTACTCAGCGATGCCGAAAAGCGAGCGGAATACGATCAAATCAGGGCTTTGCGGGCTGCCGGAGGTGGCCGCCACTCTGCAGGCACCGGTGCCGGCATGAGTGACGACGAAGCCAGCCGGCAATTCAGTGACTTTTTCAGGTCTGTATTTGGCGGTGGCATGGCGGGAGAGGGTATGGCTGGCAGCGGGTTTCGTCAGGCGGGTGCCAGCGATTGGGGGCGTTCTTTCAGTCATCGCGGGCAGGACATGCACCACCGGTTGGCCCTGTTTCTGGAAGAGGCGGTGCAAGGGGTACAGCGCACCCTGAAGCTTGACATGCCTGCAGCCGATTCACGAGGGCAGATGGTTCACAAAACCAAAACGCTGAATGTGAAAATACCGGCCGGCGTCGTTGCCGGACAGCGTATCCGCCTGGCCGGACAGGGTGGCCCCGGGCACAGCGGGGGTGCCGCCGGCGATCTGTTTCTGGAGATAGAGCTGGCGCCACACCCATTGTTCGCGGTCGACGGACGTGATCTGTTGTTGACGCTCCCTCTAGCCCCCTGGGAAGCTGCGTTGGGCGCAAAGGTAGAAGTCCCGACGCTCACCGGGTCGGTCAACCTGACCATACCCAAAGGCTCGGTGGCCGGTAAAAAGCTGCGCCTGAAAGGAAGGGGCCTGGGCCGAAACCCGACCGGAGACCTGATCGTTACTGTGCAGGTGACCTTGCCTGCTCATCACTCGACCAGGTCGGAAGCCTTGTACCGGGAACTGGCTGAAGCGGAAGCGGGGTTTAACCCCAGAAAATCGCTGGAGAAAGGGTTATGAGCAAAGACATCACCACAGTCATTATCGATGAACATCAGTTGCATGAATCCGGGGTCTGGCTGAGCTTGAACGACCTATGCGAACGCTGCGGTCTCAAGCAGACTCTGGTGGTTGAGTTGGTGGAGCTGGGGCTAATTGCGCCAGAAACCGTTACCGCTGACCGCTGGCAATTTCAGGTGTCGGTGGTGCCAACCCTGCATCAGGCGGTTCGCCTCAAACGGGAGCTGGATCTCGACTGGCAAGGGGTGGCGGTGGCGATGGACCTGCTTGAAGAGTTGCAGGCTCTGCGACAGCAGGTGCACTCCCTGGAGCGGCAGTTGGGTGTCAGGTAGCCTGATCAGACATCGACAAACCGCCGGCGTTGCCGGGTAAGGTTCAGGCTGAAAGTCAGAGCCAGGGCAGCCAAACTGACCAGGGTGGGCACCAGGCCGAACCATTCCGACAGGCTCCCGATTACCAGGGCACCGATGGCCGGGCTACCCATGCTGACCACCGTCCAGATGCTCATAACCCGACCCCGGTACTGGTCATCAATCATCATCTGTATCAACGCCTGGCAACCGGTGCCGATGACCGTCATGGCCAGGCTACACAGGCAGATAATGCCGATCAGCCACACCAGACTGTTCAGCTTGAGCAAGGGCAGTATGGCCGCCGAACTGATCACCAGGCCCATCAGCACCAGTCGGCTGATACGGGCAAGGTCGCCTCGCTGGCGCGAGACAATAACGCCGCCAATGATGGAGCCGGCACCAGCGACCCCAGTCAGCACGGCCAGGTTCTGCGCGCTGCCGCTGGTCAGTTCACCGGAAATGGCGGGCAAAAGTTCCAGTACGGAGCGACCAACCAGGCCGTTGGTTAGTGTCATCAGCAATACCAGTCGCACCAGCGGCGCCTGACGGATGAAGCGAAAGCCGGCCAGAAGATCACCCAGCAGGCTGATACTGCGGTCCCTGGCGGCCGGGGCGACCCGTGGCACGCGCAACAGAAACGTCAGGGTTCCGGAAAAACACAGGGCCGAGAGGGCAAAGGCAACCCCGACATTGGCAATGCTGATGATGCCAGCGCCCAGCGCCGGGCCGATAATCCGCGAGACATTGAAGACAATGGCCGTCATTCCGATGCCGCTGGGCAACAGGTGTCGGCTCAGAATTTTGGGCACCAGGGCCAGGCGCATTGGATGATGGGCTGCGGTGACACACCCAAACGCCAGAGCGGAGGTCAGCAACGCAACGAGATTGACCGCTTCCAGGAAAAACAGCAGGGCAATGGCAACGCAAATCAGGGTGTTGAGTAATGCTGTGATAACCACGCCACCGCGCGGATCAATGCGATCGGAAATCACCCCGAAAATGGGCGACAACAGAAAGGTCGGGGCCAGTAGGATGGCGCTGGTTACACCGACCCATAAGGGAGACAGCGTGACTTCCCAGACGCTCCAGCCGATCAGGAAGCGGGCTATCCAGATCCCCAGGGTGGCGAAACTGGTGGCAATGAAATAGTCCCGGAAAATGGGGGACGAGAGTGCCGAACGCGACGGTGGTTGCTTGGCAGTGCCGCCCGGATTACTTGTCATGGGTAGGATTAGGCTGGTGCACAATGGTTCCCGAGGTTTACATGGATGCAATGTGTGGCCCGCTTGCCCCGGCCTGGTGCATGGACCACACTGTATTCATCAGTATAACGCAGACGGGCCCTGCCAGGGATGCAACGTAGCGTCTTCACAGGGCCACCTTTTGTTGGGGCCGGGCCTCAATGGCTGGTGTGTTAGGGCACGGAAGGCTAAGTAGCGATTCGTCACTGGAGATTTCACTCTGCCTACGTCTATTGCTTCAGCAACTCAGTATCGGCTGCCCAGGCTTACAAGGGTCAACTATACCCCGAGGGTGCTGGGGTTTGGTGCCACCTTTGTTGCCATTGCCTGGCTGACATTGGAGCGAGGCTGGTCGCACTGGAATCTGCCGGTCGCCGCACTTTATTTTCTGGTTTACCCCCACCTTGTGTATTGGAATGACCGCTGGCGCCAGGCAAGCGTTAGCAGTGAACGCCGCGCCATGATGTTTGACGGATTGGTGCTGGGTGCCTGGTGTGCCCACATCAATTTTTCTGGCTGGATCTCCTTTACCTTGTTAGCGGCTGTGATTCTTAACAATACCATGACGGGTGGTATACGTCAGTGCGCCCGAGCACTGGGTTTTTTTGTGCTGGGTATCGCTCTGATAGCCTTTTCTTCAGAAGTCGCGTGGTCTCCGGAGGCTCCGTTGGGGATCAATGTGCTGACCATGGTTTCGCTTCAACTCTATATATTCAGCATCGCCTGGGTGTTTTATATCCAGAAATCGCGGCTGGTTGGCACTAAAAAGAACGCCGAGCAAAAGAACGTGATTTTTAGCGCCATGCTGGAACTGAGTGATTTGAATGATCAGGTGGATTCCTTCGAGTCACTGGTATCCGCCGCACTGGATGTTTTGCAACGACTGTATCCGGACCAGTCGTTCGGCTTTGTGTTGAAAGACCCGCGGGAACACGATGACCTCTATTTTGCTGTCTTCACGCCGGACCTGGATGATGAACAGCAGACCATTCTCAAGCGTCGCCTGGCCCGAACCAGAGAACACCTGCCGCAAGGGTACTTTCTGAATACCACCGATCAGCACACCGGTAGTTTCGTGTTTCCTATGCGCGAACGCTTCGACCGGTTTCAGGGCTTGCTGTTAATACAGGGAGCCACCTTGTCCGAACAGGAACGTCAGGCACTGCAACTGCTGATCAAGCAGCTGGGTACGGCGGTTGCCAACAAACTGTTGACGCTGGAACTCAAGGCAGCTGCGGAGCGCGATGCGCTGACCGGAATATACAATCGAGGACACCTTGAATCGGAACTGACAGAAGCGCAGAACCGCCTGAAAACCGATGCCAATGACCACTTTTCCGTGATTCTGATCGATCTGATCGGCCTGAAATCGGTCAACGACCAGTATGGGCATGCAGCCGGAGACGAGCTGATACGCTTTGTCGCCGATGCGCTCAAAAGCATCTGCCGCGATCAGGATCAGGTTTTCCGATACGGGGGCGATGAGTTTGTGATTCTTTGTCGCAGTGAAGATGAGAGCGGAGCAGCGGCGCTGATGCAGCGTATTGATCGACAGGTAAAACAAAAAAACATCAGCCTGACCACTGATGACGGTGCTCAGGTAAAAACCCCCATTCAAATGAGTGTCGGCCTTGCCAGTTCCGATCAGGTGCCGCCGGAAGACGTATTGAAACTGGCCGATGAGAGAATGTATGCCGACAAGGAACGCTGGTACCGCGAGCGCAGTCGGTATCGCTGAGTCGCTATTCCAGCTTCAAATGCGAAATATCCGGGGGAGGTGGTGGCGCAGTCCGATCGTTGTCGACCAGTGTGACGCCGGGTTCATCCAGCGACAAAGCGGACAGGTCGACCTGGACCGGTGCCGGCCGTTCCGGGTTTTCCACCAGAGTGACCCCGGGTTCATCCAGTGACAGGCCGGAAATATCGACCTGAACAGGGGTAGGGCGCTCCGGGTGTTCAACCAGGGTGGCGCCCGTCTGCGCAAGGCTGAAGTTTGTAGTATCGACCGATACCGGTTGGATGTCCCGGTGTTCGCCGATGTCGCTGCCCGCTGGCAGGACTGTCCAGTCGGGCTCTGTTACCGGCTGGTTAACAGGCCCGGCGTCGGAACCCTGCTGTTGCGATGTTGACGCGGATGCCTCAGGGCGCGCGGCTCCTGCCGGTATGGCTTCCCCCATGGGCACAATAATCGGCTTGGCCCCGATCTTCTCAAGCGCGGCCTTGTATTTGGCCGCCGTCGGCCGGTCTACCTTCAGTTTGACCGGTTGCGGCTTTCCTGAAAAAAAAGCCTCCAGTCGGGCGGGGTCTGTCTTGAACAGCTGCGCCATATCCGCTTTCACGAAGTCGGTATAAAACCCCTCGAGCAGATCGCCCCGGAAATAGATGTCGTAACGCGCCTCGCTCATGGTGATGGTCCTGTCGCTGGGAGCCTTTGGGCAGTATAGAGGATTACAGGTTTTGGTGTCAGTGACCCCGGCCACAGACTCTTCAGTACTCAGCGGGCGATGGAGGGTCGTCCATTGGTCTCATTGTTTACAATTAAGGTTGAAAATACGACGTTATATCCGTTTAATAGGTCAATTATCGTATCATTGTAGACAATATATGGAAGCACGGACTCAGGTTGACCGCATTTACCAGCAACTGCTGGAGGCCATCGTGCGTGGCGATATCGCGCCCAATGAAAGGTTGCGCGAGTCGGAGTTATCGACTGAACTGGGCATTAGCCGGGGCCCGCTGCGTGAGGCGCTGCATCGTCTGGAAAGCCGTCGGCTGGTGCGCAAAGTGCCGCACGTCGGAGCCCAGGTGGTCGGCGTGGATCGTCAGGAGCTGATCGAGCTGTATCAGATTCGGGAAAACCTCGAGTCGCTTGCCTGCGAGCTGGCGGCGAAGAATATGACCGACGAGGCTCTGCAGGAACTGGGCGCGGTACTCGCCCGGCACGAACGCTACCTGGATGACCAGAACGACCAGTTTTACATACAACAAGAAGGGGATCTGGACTTTCATTTCAACATCATTCAGGCAAGTGGTAACCGCTGGCTGATCAGCCTGTTGTGTGACGAGCTTTACCAGCGAGTACGCATGTTCCGGTTTCAGTCTGCACACCGCCGCGGGCGACCCCGCCAGGCGTTGGAGGAACACCAGCGCATCTTTGAAGCACTGCAGCAACGCGATGGCGAACTGGCCTCGTTGCTGATGAAACGACACATTCGCTCGGCACGCCGGGTACTCGAACAAACGACTGAGGAGACTCTGCTATGAAGGCTGCAACCACGGCCGGCCGCCGCTTCCGCGATGCTCTGGCGGCACAAACCCCCTTGCCGATCGTTGGCACCATCAATGCCTACACGGCCATGCTGGCAGAGCGGGCCGGTCATTCGGCGATTTATTTGTCGGGTGGTGGGGTGGCCAATGCCTCCTTTGGCTTGCCCGACCTGGGTGTCACTACCCTGAATGATGTTCTGGAAGATGCGCGGCGCATTACCGGCGCCTGTGACCTGCCCCTGCTGGTGGATATCGACACCGGGTTCGGCGGTGCCTTTAACATTGCCCGCTGCATTCGCGAGATGGAACGGGCCGGGGTGGCGGCCATTCATATCGAAGACCAGGTGATGCAGAAACGCTGCGGTCACCGGCCCAACAAAGCCATCGTTAGCCAGGTGGAAATGGCTGACCGTATCAAGGCCTGTGTGGATGCGCGTCAGGACGATGACTTCTTTGTCATGGCCCGCACCGATGCCTTTGCCCAGGAAGGCCTGCAAGCGGCCATCGACCGGGCCAGAGCCTGTGTCGACGCCGGTGCAGACGGCATTTTCGCTGAAGCCGTGCACACCCTGGATGACTACAAGGCATTCGCCGATGCCATGGATGTGCCCATTCTGGCGAACATTACCGAGTTCGGGCAAACCCCCCTGTTTAACCAGAAAGAGCTGGCTGGCACTGGCGTTGCCATGGTGCTGTACCCGTTGAGTGCTTTCCGCGCAATGAGCCTGGCGGCACTGGAGGTGTATCAGAGCATTAAAGTAGAGGGTGACCAGAAAGCCGTGGTCGACATGATGCAAACCCGCATGGATTTGTACGATGTGCTGAACTATCACGATTTTGAAGCGAAGCTCGATGCCCTGTTCAACGAAGGCAGCGCTCGCTAGCAGAGGCGTTTAGTATTCCGCGAGCCTCTATGGTGAAGGCTCAAAACGGAATCAGAACTCAATATAAAACACAGACATTACGATACGTACAGGAGGCTGATCATGGTGGATAAACCCGTATCCGGGGCCGGATTGCGCGGCCAGGTGGCCGGAGAAACCCGGCTGTGCACGGTCGGTAAAGAAGGCAGCGGCCTGACCTACCTGGGCTACGATATTCAAAGCCTGGCCGACAATGCCCAGTTCGAAGAGGTCGCCTATTTGCTGCAGTTTGGTGAATTGCCAACGGCTGAACAACTGAGAGATTACGCCAGCAGTCTGAAAGAAAAACGCGAACTGCCGCAGGCTTTGCTCGAGACGCTGGAGCGCATTCCGGCCAGTGCTCACCCAATGGACGTGATGCGTACCGGTTGTTCCATGCTGGGTGTGCTGGAACCCGAACACAGTTTCGATGAACAGGATGCCGAGATCGTACGCATGCTGGCCGCTTTTCCGGGAATCATCTGCTACTGGTATCACTTTTCGCATTTCAACCGTCGTATTGAAACCGACAGCGATGCCGACAGCATTGCCGAGCATTTTCTGACGTTACTGCATCAGAAAATACCCGATCCGGTGCACGTCGCGGTCATGCATGCGTCGCTGATTCTGTATGCCGAGCACGAATTCAATGCCTCAACCTTTGCTGCCCGCGTTGCCGCCAGTACCCTGACGGATATCTACAGCGCGGTGACCGGTGCCATCGGTACCTTGCGAGGGCCTTTGCACGGCGGAGCCAACGAAGCGGCGATGGCGATGATCGAAGGGTTCAAGGACCCGGACGATGCCGAGCAACAATTGCAGGGCATGCTCTCGCGCAAGGAAAAAATCATGGGCTTTGGGCATGCGGTTTATCGCACCAGCGATCCGCGCAATGCCATTATCAAAGCCTGGGCGAAACGCCTTGCCGAACAAAGTGGCGACAGTCATTTATACGACATTGCCGAGCGGTGCGAGACGGTCATGTGGAACGAGAAAAAACTCTTTCCGAATGCTGACTTTTTCCACGCACCGGCCTATCACGCCCTGGGAATTCCAACGCCCTTGTTCACGCCCATTTTTGTAATGGCTCGCGTCAGTGGCTGGACGGCGCACATAAAAGAGCAGCGCGCCAAAAACCGGATTATCCGGCCCAATGCGGATTACGTCGGCCCGGAAATGCGTGATTTTGTGCCGTTGGAAAAGCGCTAACTGATCTCAGCAGAAACGTGAACTGTTAGCCTCATTTCTTATTTGTATATTGTTATTTGAAACAGGACCCGACCATGAGTTCCAACGTAGACCTGAACAACCGCCCCGAATACGACGACGTCTTGCAAGCTATTGCCGATTACGTACTCGACTACAAAATCGACAGCAATGAAGCCTGGGATACCGCCCGTAACTGCCTGATGGACACGCTCGGTTGTGGCCTGCTGGCGTTGCGTTTCCCTGAATGCACCAAACACCTGGGGCCTATTGTTGAAGGCACCGTTGTGCCTAATGGCGCGCGCGTACCGGGCACACAACTGCGGCTCGATCCAGTGAAAGCGGCCTGGGATATCGGCGCTATTGTGCGTTGGCTCGATTACAACGATACCTGGCTGGCCGCCGAATGGGGCCACCCCTCTGATAACCTGGGCGGCATTCTGGCCGTAGCCGATCACCTGTCGCAGGTTCGGGTCAGTCAGGGTGAAGCGCCGTTGACCATGGACGCTTTACTCGAAGCCATGATTAAGGCGCATGAAATCCAGGGTGTGCTGGCTCTGGAGAATTCGTTTAACCGTGTGGGTCTGGACCATGTGGTGCTGGTAAAAGTCGCCTCTACGGCAGTGGTAGCCAAACTGATGGGTGCCAACCGCGAGCAATTGCTCAGTGCGCTGTCTCATGCCTGGGTTGATGGTCAGGCGCTGCGCACCTACCGCCATGCCCCCAATGCCGGTTCACGCAAGAGCTGGGCAGCGGGTGATGCCACCAGCCGGGCAGTACGTTTGGTCGACATCGCTCTGCGTGGCGAGATGGGCATCCCCGGTGCGCTGACCGCGCCACAGTGGGGGTTTTACGACGTGCTGTTCAGCAAGACCAACAAAGACCAGCAAGTTAAGCCCGAAGCCGACCGGTCGTTCAAGTTTCAGCGCGATTACGGCAGCTATGTGATGGAGCAGATTCTGTTCAAGATCAGCTTCCCGGCTGAGTTTCATGCTCAGACTGCTGCCGAGGCTGCCGTTACACTGCACCCGCAGGTGAAAGACCGCATTGATGAGATCGACCGCATTGTGATCACCACGCACGAGTCAGCGATTCGCATCATCAGCAAGGTCGGCCCGCTGGCGAACGCCGCCGACCGTGACCACTGCTTGCAGTACATGGCGGCGGTGCCCCTGTTGTTTGGAAACCTGGTGGCCGAGCAGTATGAAGATGATTTTCACGCGGCTCATCCGGACATTGATGCGTTGCGCGAGAAAATGGAAATCGTTGAAGACAAGCGCTACAGCGCCGAGTACCACGCGCCGGACAAGCGTTCCATTGCCAACGCCATACAGGTCTTTTTCAAAGATGGCAGCAGTACCGAGCAGGTCGCCGTGGAATACCCCATCGGCCACCGTCGCCGCCGTGCCGAGGGCATTCCATTGCTGGAGCAGAAATTCCGGGCCAATCTGGCCACCCGTTTTCCGGCAAGCCGCACCGCAGAAATCTTCGAGTTGTGCAAAGATGCCGAACGCCTGCAGAAAACCCCAGTGCACCGCTTTATGGACTTGATGGTGATTTAACGAGAGTTCGACGTTCGGGACGGTTTTGGCAGGAGACCGCACCGGCCGCCGCTTGCTATGCAAGCGAACTCTTAAGCTTGAAATTTAGCCACGCTAGTACGCATCCGGATTCGTCCGCAGAGCGTAGAATAGATTAGATACGCAATTTCAGGTTCCTCTCGATGTTTCTGCATGATCTGGCCGGTACCTGGCGGTACCGGCCTTTTTTTTGGCTGATACCGCTGACGCTCTTGCTGAGCGGGTGTGCCTTGCCTGCACTTAATCTGATCACGCCTCACGACGGCTATGAGCGCTCCACCGACATTGCCTATGGCGGCCAGCCTCGCCAGAGGCTGGATCTGTACCTGCCGACGGAACCGGAAGCCGGCGCCCCTACGCTAATATTCTTCTATGGCGGTTCCTGGCAGGAAGGTTACAAAGGAGGTTATCGATTTGTGGCTCAGGCGCTGGCCGATGCGGGGTATCGTGTTGTTGTGCCGGATTATCGGCTGTATCCGGAGGTGACGTTTCCAGCCTTTGTTGAAGATGGTGCGCAGGCCGTTGCCTGGACGGTGAACGAAGGCCTGGCTGATGACGGACTGGTGCTGATGGGGCATTCGGCGGGGGCGCATATTGCCGCCATGCTGTCTCTGGACGAGCAGTATTTGAACACTGCCGGTGTTGACCGTTCGAGGGTTCTGGCCTGGGTGGGGTTATCCGGCCCGTATGATTTTTTGCCGCTGACGGATCCGGATTTAATAGACCTATTCGGCGGGGCGGACGGTATTCCCCAAACGCAACCGATTACCTTTGTCAGTGCCGACGACCCGCCGGCCCTGCTGATCGACGGGTTCGATGACACCATTGTTCGCCCGCGCAATTTACCTAATCTGGCGGAAGCCTACCGTCACAATGGTGTGCCGGTGCAGACGCACCGCTATGAAGGCGTCAATCACAACGATACGGTCGCCTCGTTTTCGGTGCGCTTGCGTGACCGGTCCCCGGGTTTTGACGATACGTTAACCTATCTGCGGCAGCTTCGGTGACAAGCCCGAAACGGGTGGCTGCCTTTTACAGCCAGACAGCCGCCGCGCTGGCGGCCAGTGTCATGATCAGCAGAAACCACTTCATGGTGCGCTGACTGACGTTGATCGCCAGGTGCACGCCGAGCTGGGCGCCGATCATGGTGCCGACCGCCAGCACCAGGCCTGGCACCCAGGCGACCTGACCCCGGGCGATAAAGATCACCAGCGACACCGTGGTGAAGGCGATGGTGCCGAGCAGTTTATAGGCATTTGCCTTGACCAGGTCATAGCGCAGGGCGCCTGCCACTGCCGCGATCAGTAAAAAACCAACGCCCGCCTGAACAAAGCCCCCATAGACACCGGTTAAAAACAGCCCCCAGCGTGCTCTGGGGCGTTGTTTGACGGTGTAGGGCTGTTCATCGGGGCCGGGAATCACAATGCTGGGTCGCACCAGCATGATCACCGCCAGGGTAATCATGGTGATCAGCAAAATGGGTTTGAGCAGGGTGTTGGGCAGAAAGGAGGCGCAGGCTGCTCCGACGGCACCGCCGGCCATCATCGGAATCAGAATGGCCTTACTGTCGTCGGTATCGAGCCTGCCCTTGGCGTGAAAGCCGCGCAACCCGACGATGCCCTGCAGGAAAACCCCGACTCTGTTGGTGGCGTTGGCTACATCGGCGGGCATGCCCATCGCCATCAGCGCGGGCAGGGTGAGGTTGGAGCCGCCGCCCGCCATCACGTTGATGATGCCAGCCAGTAAGCCCGTCGAAAGCAGCAGGGCAATGAAAAAGGGGGTGAGTTCGTACATCGGTCGTCGCGTCCCAAAGAGTGGTGCACAGTGTACCGTATTGGTGCACGGACGCAGTGCCTGCTTTGGCAACGCAGTGTTGTTCAGCGCATTAAGGTGTGATTAGGTTAAATAGTGATCACTTGATAAATGCCGGGGTTATATTATTTTTCAGTTTGGTATGCTCCGCTTCAAATTTGAACCAGGCCCGACACGGCATGACCCTGACCATTGAGCTGAACCAGGTGACTCTGAAGCGCGACGATCAAACCGTGCTGAGTGATCTCAATCTGACGCTGAGCGAGCGCCGCATCGGCCTGATCGGCAACAATGGCTCGGGTAAGAGCTCACTGGTGCGCCTGTTCAATGGCTTGTTACAACCCAGTCAGGGCCACTTGCAGGTGCGGGGCCATAACCCGGCCGAGGGGCCTGAAGCCATGGCCGATCAGGTTGGCTTTATCTTTCAGAACCCGGACCACCAACTGATTTTCCCCACCGTGATTGAAGAGTTGATGTTCGGGCTGCGCAACCAGGGCCTGAGCAAGTCGGATGCGCGCGAACGTGCCGAGCACTGCTTGCGGGAACACCACCGGCTCGATTGGGCTGACAGGCCGGTGCACTCCCTATCGGAAGGGCAAAAGCAGTGGGTCTGCATCATGGCGGTGCTGGTCATGAACCCGGCCGTGCTGATTCTGGACGAACCCTTTTCGGCACTGGATCTGCCCACCCGTCAATTTCTGACCGACTGGCTGCTGGGCTTGCCACAACAACTGATCATGATCAGCCACGATCTCGACGTGCTGGCCGCGTTTGACCGTGTGCTCTGGCTGGAGCAGGGCCAGGTTCGGGGGGATGGCAGCCCAGAGACCGTCATTGCCGACTACCGGGCCGCTTGTAACAGGGCGTTCAGCTTATGATGACGCTCTATGTGCACCGGCAATCCTGGCTGCACCGGCAGCCAGCCGGGCTAAAATTACTGGTGCTGATGGTAACCAGCGTTGCGCTCTACGCGCTGGCGTCACTGTGGACTGCCGGGGCTGTGCTGATCGCAGTCATTCTCGCATACCGGAGTCTGGGGCCGGCCGGCTGGTCATACCTCTGGGTGGTCAAACCGCTCTTGCCAATGTTCATTCTGATTTTCGTGGTGCAGAGCTGGAGTCAGTCTGTCAGTGCCGCCATTCTGATGCTGCTGCGCATGCTGACGCTGATCTGGCTGGCCAATCTGGTCACTCTCACCACGCGGATGGACGCCATGATGGATGCGGTGATGCCCTTGCTGTCGCCCCTCAGGCGGGTCGGTGTGGCGCCACACCGCATTGCCTTTACCGTGGCGTTGTTCGTGCGTTTTGTACCGGTATTGATGGCGGTGCTGAACAGTCTGCTTGAGGCCTGGAAGTCGCGTGGCGGTGGCCGCGCGGTCTGGCGCCTGGCAATCCCCATGCTGATCAATGCCATTCGCATGTCCGACCACGTTGTCCAGGCCCTCGCCGCCCGGGGCGGTGTGCGATCACCCGAAACCCCTGTTTCAATGGTTCAACATCAATAGGAGATAGCAGTGAAAGACCAAGCCCTTGTGCAAATGGCCTTGTACGCCGCCCTCGTCGCGGCCCTTGGCCTGATTCCGCCTGTGCCTTTTGTGACCGGCATTCCCATTACCGCACAAACGCTGGGCGTGATGCTGGCCGGGGTGATGCTCGGCCCGTGGCGCGGCTTTCTGTCGATGTTGTTGTTTGTGGGTGTTGTGGCTCTGGGTGCCCCTTTGCTGTCGGGTGGCCGTGGTGGACTGGGTGTCTTTGCCAGCCCTACGGCGGGATTTATCGTCGGGTTCCCGGTGGCGGCACTGGTGGCCGGCTATGTGGCCCGCCTGCTGCAGCGTCAGTCGATTCTAATCGCGGCCGGTATTGGCGCGTTCGTGGGCGGGATACTGGTGCTCTACGTCTTTGGCATCGTCGGGTTCAAGTGGGTGACGGGCAGTGAGTGGTTGCGTTCGGTACAGGTGATGGCCGTCTATGTACCCGGTGACAGCGTCAAAGTCGTGTTAACAGCACTAGTGGCTCAAGCAGTTTATAAAGGGCTGCCCGGGGCAGTGGCTACCCGACAGGCTTAATACTCACGTTTCAAAGTTCGGGTTGGTTGGGTGGCATTGGTCCGCGTCGGATACCGGGTGTGCCCCTGTGGTGTCGGGCGGGATGCCGCCCACTCAATCCATCCATGGCGGTCCGACGTCTCGGGCCTAGACCGCAGCATCCCTGATGCGGACTACCCCACAGGGGCACACCCGGCACCCGCCGCCTGTCTCCTCAGCGAACTCCAAAACGTGAGCTTGGCAATCAAAGCGGTTCAAGCCATCACATCATCAAACAACCAGAGTGTCACCGTCTCGCCAGGTTCAACCGGCCCGCGGTTCTGCTCTAGCGCAATATAACAATTGGCCCCGGTCATGGAGCTCAGTTGGTGTGAGCCCTGGCCGGAGCCGGTACAACGCACCTGAACCGTGCCATCCTGCAGATCCCAGTATCCTCGCTGAAAATCCATGCGCCCGGGCGTTTTGTGCAAGGGTTCCCGTGTGATGGCCTTCAGTTGTGCGAGCGGTTGGTGGGGCATGCCCATCAGGCAGCGAAGGGCAGGCACTGTAATCAGGTGAAAGGTCACCAGCGAGGAGACCGGGTTGCCCGGCAGGCCGACAAACCAGGCTTGGCTTAGGTGGCCAAAGGCCAGGGGTTTGCCGGGCTTGATCGCGAGCTTCCAGAATTCGATATCGCCTTCTTCGTCCAGAATGTCCCGGGTAAAGTCGGCTTCGCCCACGCTGACGCCCCCACTGCTGATTACCAAATCGCAGGATTTATTGGCGGTTTTGAAGGCCTGGCGCAGGGCATCTGGGTCGTCGGGGATGACGCCGAGATCCAATACCTCGACACCGAGTTTGACGAGCAGGGCATGCAGGCCCGGTCTGTTGGAGTCGTATATTTGACCTGGTGCGAGCCTGGTGCTGGCCGGTTTCAGTTCATCACCACTGGCAAAGACGGCGACTTTTAAGCGTCTGCGTACAGTTACGTCGGCCAGGCCAACGCTGGTTAGCAGGGCCACATCGATGGGGCGCAGTCGATGACCCGCAGGCAAGACGACGTCATCGGCGAGCAGGTCGGTGCCGTTGAGACGAACATTGGCGCCTTGCTCCGGCAGTGGATCAAACGACACGCCCTGTTCCGTAACCCGAGCATTTTCCTGCATTACCACGGTATCGCACCCTTCCGGCAAGGGGGCTCCAGTCATGATGCGCACGCAATGGTCCGGTTTTAACCGTTCATTCAGCGTTTCGCCCGCCAGGACCCGGCCCTGAACCGGCAGCGGTTTGCCATTTACGGCATCCTGGTGTCGCAGTCCGTAGCCATCCATCGCTGAGTTATCAAACACAGGCAGGTTGACTTGTGCCCGCACGGCTTGGGCAGTTACACGACCGACCGCCTCGGTAATCGTCAGCGTCTCAACACCTTCAACGGGCGTTAACTGGCCCAGCATCCGCGTTAGCGCCTGGTCAAAAGGCAAGAGTCCGGGCAGGTCGTAACAGCTCATATCAGGCTCCGTCGACGGATAAATCGTTATGTGGCATTGGGGTATTGTGGCCGGGTGGCCGGCGAAAAACCACTCCCGGGCCTAGTCGCCGGGCCAGCTTTCCAGTTCCGAATGGTAGACCCAGCGACCTTTCACTTTGCGGAATTCCGAGATCTCGTGCAGGTGTTCAGGCTTGTCTTGTTCGTCCACATAGTGGGCAATGAATTCCACCCAGCCTTTCTTCAATCCCGCCTTGCTGCGGATAACCTGAAGCCGTTGCCAGTCGGTGCCTTCGAGGTGGTCAGCGGTCAGCGCCGGGCAGGTGTCGGGATGCCAGGTCCTGATCAGATAATTCAGTCGTTGCAGCCGGTAGGCAGTGAACCGACTGCGCATCAGCGTTTCCGGATCACGCGGGTAGGCACCGGCTTCAAGAAAACGACCGCAGCAGCTGAGATAGGGTTCTGTCTGGCCACAATGACAATGGGTGGAGCCAGGGTCTGAAACGGAGGTTGTTTTGTTGGAAGCGTCGCTCATTGTACCGTCCGGGTGCTATTGATCAGCTGGCCGATGGCACTTGCCAGCGCGTCAGAGCGATGCGGGTGGCGCAATGCCTGTAAAATCAGGCCCGACAAGCCGGGCTGCAAGGCGAGCCCCTGAACGACCCGGTTAAACCCGTCTGTATCGGCCAGTTCGGCCAGTCGGTCCAGTGCCACCAGCGCCAGGTCGGTATTGGCCAGCAGGCCGGGGTGCCGGCTGAGCACGGCCAGTACCACATCCAGTTCGTCGCTAAAGTGGTTCAGCGAGTCGCTGACGAAGGCGTCTACCAGGCCTGTGGCAGGGCTTTGAGACAGGGCGCGCAGCGACGCGACACGTGTGGCGACGTCCTGATGCTCGTGTCCCAGTTCGATAATGCGTTCAGTCAGGGCGACGCCCGGTTTGTGGTGTTCGAGGGCGTTCAGCACCTGGTGGCGTGCGAAGTCGGGTATCTCGGGCAATTGGCGGGTGAGTGCTTGCTCATCGGCGGGGCTTCTCCGCTCCAGCACGTCGAACAGGCCTTGCAGGCCAATATTGGCCCAGTCTTCCGACGCGCCCTCCATTGTCAGCAGTCGTTGGGCATCGGTGTAAAAGGCACTGGGTGGCGCGCCCAGAATGCGGCTGGCACGGGCGTGCAGTGCGGCCATTTTGTTGTCCGGAGGCGTAAACTGATAGGGGTGGTCGGTCAGCAGGCGCTGGCGCTCTTTGGGGTCAGCCGTAGCGAGCGAGCGGTACAGCCGGTCAAGAACATCCGTCATGACGGCGGCGGGCATCCCACCTTGTTCGTCCAGTGGCAGTTTCATAAACCAGATGCTGTGTTGCTCGCGCTGCTCGGGGTTCCACAGCAGCAGTATCAGCCAGGCATGACTCAGATGCGGGTAGGGGTAGGGCTGCCCCTGGTCGAACCGGGCAAACTGGTCCTTGCTGAGGTTGCGTAGCTGACTGCCCAGATCAAAGGCCCGGTAACGGGCGCCGCTACGCTCGAGAAAATCAACAAGTCCGGGTGTGGTCTGGGTATTTGAGGTGCTCATGCAGCGGCTCTGGTATTGGTCATGGGTGGCGCAGTGTACCGGATATGAGTCTTCTTATTAATCCCGGAGGTTGAACCATTTGGTGGGCTTTTCTGCCTTGAGTTCGTGCTGACCACCGGGTATGCCTCTACGGGTGGTGCGACACATCGCTCGGCGTGAACCCGTCCATGGGGCCAAGGCTTCGGGATATGAATCCCTTCCATGGGATTCACCCTTTGGGCTCGCTTCGCTCGTTCTAAAACGCTCCAGGCGTTTTAGTCCATGCCTCAGACTTCCCGGCGAGGCATACCCGGTGGCCAGCACTCGGATTGTTGCCCTTTTGTTACTAAATGCTGCTCAGGTTTTAGTGATGCTTTGCTTCACCTGATCAGGCGTCTACACTGCGCGTTTTTTATTAATCCGCCAGAGTTTCGCGGAACGGGAGGAAGGTTTTTGTCTGAATTGTCGACGCTGTTGGACGAACTGGAAACGGAGCTGAGAGAGCAGGGTTTCTGGAGTGATGTACCGCCGTCGCCCGAGGCGCTGGCAAGTGCCCAGCCGTTTGCGGTGGATACGCTAACCTTGCCGGAATGGCTACAGTGGATTTATTTGCAGCGCTTGCGTGCGTTGATTGAGGCTGATTTGCCGCTGCCTACGGGAGCGCAGGTAAGGCCTTATGCGGAAGAGGCGCTGAAGTTTGAGAAGCGATCGACTCAGCAGTTACTGGTGATTATTGACCGGATTGATGGCTGTCTGGGCAAGCCCTGATATCAAAAAAGGTGGCCGAAGCCACCTTTCAGGGCCCGTACCCGCAAGGCGGGCCGGGGAGGACGGTTCGCTGAACGTCGCCTTATTTGGCGAAGTTTTCTGCTGCGAAGTCCCAGTTTGCCAGTTTCCAGAACGCTTCCAGGTATTTGGGGCGCAGGTTACGGTAGTCGATGTAGTAGGCGTGTTCCCACAGGTCGACGGTGATGATCGGCGTCTGGCCTTCGGTGATGGGGGTGCCGGCGTTGCTGGTGTTAACGATTTCCAGTGAGCCATCGCTGTTCTTGACCAGCCAGGTCCAGCTTGAACCGAAGTTGTTGACGGCTTTTTCGTCAAATTCCTTCTGGAAGGCTTCGAATGAACCCCATTTGGCATTGATGGCTTCACCCAGGGCGCCAGTAGGAGCACCACCGCCATTCGGGCTCAGGCTGTGCCAGTAGAAGGTGTGGTTCCAGATTTGAGCGGAGTTGTTGAACACGCCGCCGGAGGAGGACTTGATGATGTCTTCCAGGCTCTTGCCTTCAAACTCGGTGCCCGGAATCAGGCCATTCAGCTTGGTCACATAGGTGTTGTGATGCTTGCCGTGGTGGTATTCCAGGGTTTCCTGGGAAATATGGGGTTCAAGTGCGTTGATGGCGTACGGCAGTTCTGGCAGTTCAAAAGCCATGGTGTTCTCCCTCTGTCTTTTCGATGGGTGTATTAGCACGTTGTCATTCGTGACTGTACTATCTGGTCGGTTGGGGCCGGTTTCAAGTGCGACCGGGCGGCTATTTTAATGTGATTGGGCACAATTACCGAGCCTCTCTTGTTCATCGGGGGGCTGTCCCTATAATGACCCTACTTATTTAATACACAGGTTGTTTCAATGTCGGACTCCAAACCGGGCAGTGACCTGCCCAAAATGGTACCAGACCGTGATCAGATCCGCGGTCGTCAGTCGACGACCGCCTCGTCCACACCACGCAACACGGCGTCTGCGGGGCGTTCAGAGCCGTCAGCGCGCAGTGGTAGCGGCAATACGCCAACACTGCTGTGGGTGCTGGTTCTGGTGTTGTTTGCCATCAGCGCGGGTCTTGGGCTAATGGCCTACAGCCAGCAACAGACGCTGGCGATGTTTGATGAGCGGCTGCAACTGGCGGACGACCGCATCGTATCGGTGCAGCGTTCAATGACCGAGACCGATGAATCGGTGGTGATGAATGAAACGGCCATTAACAATCAGTTTCGGGCCATCAAGGCTGAAACCGATATGCAGATGAGCGAAATTCGCAAACTCTGGGCGGTCGCCAATGAGCGCAACCGGGAGTGGATTGAAACCAATCAGCAGAATATTGCGCAACTGCAGTCCAGCGTACAAACTCAGATTGAGGCGCGTGAACAGGCGCTCACAGCGCTATCCACCCGGCTAGAGGAGCAGGCGGCGGCCAATGGTTCCCAGTCGGAGTCGCTGGCTGCGTTGCAAACTGAACTGAACCAGACATCTGAAGCCTTTGGCGAGTTGCAGTCGAGCCTGGAGAACCTGAACCCGGCCAGTCTGGAAGAGCGATTGCTGTCGCTGACGCTGACACAGGAAAACCTGCTGGTCGAGCAGGGCACGGCGACCATGAACCAGCAGTTACTGCAAGATGAAGTCGATGAACTCAATGAGGTTCTGCGCTCTATCGACGCGGGCAGGCTGGAAGCCAATCGCCGGCTGGTCGCTGTCAGCGAGCGGGTGGATGCGCTGGAAGACCGTATGCCCGGGGGGGTGCAATAAGCTCGCATGACACTACGTGATGCCCGACTGGACAAACCGCTGAATCCAAGACAATCCGCTATAGTGCGGCGTGTTGAGAAAGAGGGTCATGCGACCATCGACGATCTGGTCGAGGACTTTGGCGTAACGCCTCAGACGATCCGCCGGGATCTGACGTTACTGGAGGACAGCGGGTTCATCGTACGGTTTCATGGCGGAGCCAGCCCGGTTAATTCCACGGAGAACCTGCCGTATTTCGACCGGCAGATTCTGAATCAGTCTGCCAAGGACCGCATCGCACGCACACTGGCAGACCAGATTCCGGACCATGCCAGCCTGTTCATCAACATTGGTACGACAACTGAGACCATCGCCCATGCCCTTATGCACCATAAGGGTCTGCAAATTGTGACCAACAATCTGCACGTGGCGACGCTGATGAGCGGTAAGGAAGATTTTCGGGTCATTGTGGCCAGCGGTGAGGTGCGTGCCCGCGACGGCGGCATCGTCGGTGAGTCGACACTGGATTTCATTCGCCAGTTCAAACTCGACTACGGCATCATCGGCATCAGTGGCATCGACGACGACGGTTCCCTGCTGGATTACGATTACCGGGAAGTCCGCGTTGCCCAGACCATTATCGAGCATAGCCGCCAGGTGTTACTGGCAGCCGACCACAGCAAGTTTGGTCGCCAGGCCATGGTTCGTCTGGGCAGCATTGCCCAGGCCGATGCCTTTTACACCGACAGCCCACCCCCAAAAGTCTTCCAGGATCTGCTCACCGAGCATCAGGTCAGACTGTTTGTCTGCGACTAGTTAACTCTTGGGGTATGCCTTTCTGCCTCGAGTCCGTACCACCTGCCGGATAGGCACACCCGGCAGCTGGTACTCATCACTTGGTTGCGAATCTCAAGAATTCTCTCTCAATTATTGCTGTGTAATTCGCTGTTCAACTCAATCGCCGTTTTGTTCGACAGACATTCCACCCGCCCGGTTTCGGCATTACGCCAGAACAGCAAATCAGACTGACCCGCCAGTTCCCGCGCTTTAACCGTTTTGACCAGCTGTTTCTTGTTGTCGAGCATGGCCACCTTGGTGCCAGCGGTGACATACAAGCCAGCTTCGACGGTGCAGCGATCACCCAGCGGGATGCCAATGCCGGAGTTCGCGCCGAGCAGGCAGTTCTTGCCCAATGAAATGACGACTTTACCGCCACCTGACAGGGTGCCCATGATCGATGACCCGCCCCCGACGTCAGAGCCGTCCCCAACCATGACACCAGCGGTAATGCGCCCTTCGACCATGGATACCGCTTCGGTACCGGCATTGAAGTTCACAAAGCCTTCGTGCATAACGGTGGTACCTTCACCTATGTGCGCGCCTAACCGGACCCGGCTGGTATCGGCAATGCGAATGCCTTTGGGCACGACGTAGTTGGTCATTTTCGGGAACTTGTCGACGCACTGCACATCCAGGGTACGGCCTGAAAGCCGGGCTTCCATTTGCCGGTCGGCGAGTTCTGGCAAGTCGATCGGGCCTTCGTTAGTCCATGCGATGTTGTGCAACAGGCCGAACAAACCGTCCAGTGAACAGCCGTGGGGTTTGATCAGGCGGTGCGACAGCAGGTGCAGCTTCAGGTAGCCTTCGGCGACAGACACCGGTGCGGCATCAGATTCCAGTACGGTCAGTACGATAGTCTGGCGGCTGCTTTCTGCAGCGCGGCAGAACTGGGCGCTTTCGCGGTAGCCGGCTTTGTCGAAGCCATCAGCCAGGGGGCTCATCAGGGCGCTCTCGACCACCAGCGCTTCATTGCCGCCGTTGAGCTTGGCGACCTGGCTGAGCGTGGTGATCAGGTCGTCAGACGGGGCCAGAATCGGTTGGGGGTACCAGGCTTCGATGATCTTGCCGTCTTTGTTTCGGGTGGCGGTGCCGATCGCCACTGCAAAATAGCTCATGGGTTTTCCTCTCAATGTCGTTTTAGCGTTTTATAGGTGTCAGCGAGCCTGAGCGACCAGGCGTGTGAAGTGCGCTTCATCAAAACCCACACTCACAGAGCCCTGATAATCAACCAGTGGCCGTTTTATCAACGACGGGTTGGCGATCATCTGTTCGATGGCACCGGCCTCGGTCAGGGTGTCGCGCTGTTCCTCCGGCAGTTTGCGCCAGGTCGTCCCGCGTTTGTTGACCAGTTGTTCCCAGTCGAGCTGAGTTAGCCAGGTGCGCAGCAGCGCTTCGTCCGGCGGGGTTTTCTTGTAGTCGATGAACTCAATCTCTAGCCGCTGGTCTGCAAACCAGGCCAGTGTCTTCTTGATGGTGTCGCAGTTGCGAATGCCGTAAATGCGGATCATGGCGGTTCGGTTTCCTCTCGTGCAAGGGTGTGGTCTGCGAGTCAGAGCAGGCGGCGCAGGCGTTCGGCGGCGTCGATACAGGCATCCAGTTCGGCGACCAGAGCAATGCGAACGTGCCCATACCCCGGGGTTACGCCGTCGATGGTCCGGCACAGGTACTGACCCGGCAAGACCCGGATGTTGGCTTGTTCCAGCCAGTCACAGGCAACCTGAGTGTCGTCGCGCTCCAGGTTGGGCCAGAGGTAGAAGCTGGCCTCGGGAATGCGCACCGGCATCTTATCGGACAGGATGTCGTGCAGCGCCTGGTACTTCTGGTTGTACAGCGCGCGATTGGCAGCAACGTGGCTTTCATCCTGCCAGGCAGCGATGGAAACCTGCTGGTGCGGCAGTGGCATGGCGCAGCCGTGATAGGTTCGGTAGCGCAGAAATTCGGCGATCAGGCGGGCATCGCCAGCCACGAAACCGCTGCGCAAGCCGGGCAGGTTGCTACGCTTGCTCAGGCTGTGAAAGACCAGGCAGTTGCGATAGTCGGTGTGACCCATGGCCGCTGCAGCCTGTAACAGCCCGGGCGGCGGGTTTGCTTCATCCCGGTACAGTTCGCTATAGCATTCATCGCTGATCAGCAGAACATCATGGTCGATGGCCTTGCGGATCAGGTGTTGCAACTGCGTGAGAGGTAAGGGCTGGCCAGAGGGGTTCCCCGGGGTGCACAGAAACAGCATCTGGCAGTTGTCCCAGTCGGCGTCGGTCAGGCCGCTGAAGTCGGGCAGGTAGTCGGTTTCGGCCAGGCACGGCAGGTAGCGCGGTTCTCCACCGGCCAGGTAGGTAGCGCCTTCGTAGATCTGGTAAAAGGGGTTTGGCATCCAAACGTCGCGTTTGGCGGAGCTGGCATCGAACAGGGCCTGCACCACCGAAAACAGCGCTTCGCGAGTGCCGGTGACCGGCAGTACGTTTTTGTCGGCGGTTAGACTGCCATCGGGCAATTGGAAGCGGCGCTGGCACCATTGGCTGATGGTTTCACGCAATGCTGGCAATCCGTTGGTGGCCGGGTATTGGGAAAAGCCCCCCAGGTTCTGGTTCAACACAGAGCTTAGAAACTCCGGCGCAGTGTGTTTGGGCTCGCCGATGGACCAGGCGACCTCGGGCAGACTGGCCGGTGTGATGTTGGCTGTCAGCTGTTTGAGTTTCTCGAAGGGGTACGGCATCAGCCGTGCCATTAACGGATTCATGGGTGTTGTCCCTGGTCGATGGTCTCGGTCAGTTGTTTCTGCAATTCAGCCACGCGGTGGGAGTCGTGCAGTGGTTCATTCTGGTTGTCGACCACAAAGAAAACGTCTTCCACCCGTTCGCCCAGCGTTGAGATGCGGGCGCTTTGCATGCGCAGATCAAGGCGTTTGAAGGCCCGGCCTATGTCGGCCAGCAGACCGGGGCGGTCCGAGGTGATCACCTCGACCACGGTGCGGTGGTTGGCCGGGTCGTTGCTGACGGTAATGATGGGCGCAATGCTGAAATGTTTAAGGCGGCGCGACAGTCGCCGGTTCGGCGTTGCGGTGTCCTCCGGGTCCTGAATGGCGAGCAGCAGGCGGTGCTGTACATCGCGCAGGCGAGCCGGGTTGTTGCCGATGCTGTGGCCCTCTTCATCGAGCACGATAAAGGTATCGAGACTGAAATCCGAGGCGGAGGACGTCATGATGCGGGCGTCCTGAATGTCCAGTTCACAGCTGTCGAGGCAGGCGGCGATGTCGGCAAACAGGTGAGGCCGGTCTGGTGCATAGATGAATATCTGGGTGGCGCCGGCGAAGCTGTGTTCGTCGGTTTCGCGAATCAGCACCAGCGGCACATTAAGACCATGGTTAGCGATGGCGCGCGTGTGCCAGGCGATGTTCTCCGGGCTTTCGCGCAGAAAATAGTCATCCCCCGGGTTGTCCCAGAGCTGCAGGATCTCGGCCTCGGTAAAGCCATCGTCGCGCAGCATGGTCATGGCGGCCGACTGAACATCGCGAATGCGTTCTTCCTTGTCTATGGGGTTTTCCAGCCCGCGTCGCAGGGCGGCCAAGGCTTCATGGTAGAGTTTTTTCAACAGGGAAGCGCGCCAGCTGTTCCAGAGGTTGGGGTTGGTGGCGTAGATGTCGGCAACGGTTAATACGTACAGGTAGTTGAGCCGGTGGATGTCGCCGACCTGCTGGGTGAAGTGGTTAATCACTTCGGGGTCGGAAATGTCGAGCCGCTGGGCGGTGATAGACATCAGCAGGTGGTTGCGCACCAGCCAGACTACCAGGTCGCTCTCCCAAGCCGTCATGCGGTGGCGCAGCGCGAAACGGCGGACTTCTTCGGCGCCTTCGACTGAATGATCGGTGCCGCGGCCCTTGCCAATGTCGTGATAAAGCGCGGCGATGTAGGCCAGTTCCACTTTGGGTAGCTGGTGAATCACCTTGGTGGCGATGGGGAATTCAACGGTGTTGTTGGCGTGGCGAAAACGGCGCAGGTTGCGAATGGTCAGCAGGGTATGGGCGTCGACGGTGAAGACATGGAAAAGGTCGTACTGCATCTGCCCGACTATCAGCCCGAACTCGGGCAAATAACGCCCCAGTATGCCGTACTGGTTCATCCGCATAAGGTTGGTGGAGACCCCGGCCGGGCTGCGCAGCAGCTCCATGAAGAAGGTGATGTTGCGCAGATCCTGGCGGAACTTGCCGTTGATGCGATGCCGGTTGGCGAAGATCTGACGAATGGTTGAGGCGCGAATGCCCTTGGTATCCGGGCGCTGTGCACAGAGCACAAAGATTTCCAGCAAAGCTGATGGCGTGCGGATGAACACCGTGTCGTTCAGCGTCTCTATATAGCCGTTACGGACCTGAAACCGGGAGTTGATTGGAATCAGCTGGTCGTCTTCGTTCTGGTGCAGAATGGCTTCGTCGAACAGTTGCAGCAACATGATGTTCAGGGCACGCAGCTTGAATACCTGGCGGAAATAATCCTGCATCAGGTGTTCGACCGCCAACTGGCCTTCGCGATCCTGGTAGCCGAACTGCTCGGCGACTTTTTCCTGCAGATCAAACAACAGGCGGTCTTCTTCGCGCCCGCTGAAATGGTGCAGGGCATAGCGGATGCGCCAGAGGTAGTCCTGTCCGTCGATCAGGGCCTGGTATTCGGCATCGGTCAGAAAGCCACGCTCGACCAGTTCGGCCAGATCGGTATCGCCGAAATGCCGTTTTGCTACCCAGGCGATGGTCTGAATGTCGCGGAGCCCGCCCGGGCCGGCTTTGACATTTGGCTCCAGGTTATATTCGGTCTCGTTGTATTTCTGGTGGCGGTGGGTCTGTTCGTTCAGCTTGGCTTTGTAGAAGTCGTCACTGGGCCAGATGTGGGCCTGGCTGATCAGCCCGGAAACGCGTTGGCGCAGCGTCGGATTGCCGCTCAGGGTGCGGCTTTCCATCAGATTTGTGGTGATGGTGACGTCGCCCCGGGCTTCTTCCTGGCAGGCCTCCAGCGTACGGACACTGTGACCAATATCGAGTTTCAGATCCCACATCAGGGTCAGAAACGCCTGTATTGAGTCAACATTGGCGTCGATGTCGGCTTCGGTATCGAACAGCAAGAGCAGGTCAATGTCGGATTTGGGCAGCAACTCTCCGCGCCCGTAACCACCGACAGCAATCAGGGCGATGCTCTGTTCGTTAAGCCAGTCGAAATGGTGCCAGGCGGCTGTCAGAATCTGATCCATGGCCCAGGTGCGACCGAACACCAGAGTACGTATGGGCTCGCCTTGCAGGAAGCGGCGATCCAGCGTCTGATAGAGGTGATCCAGGGCCTGGCGCAACGCCTGCATCGGCGGGGCTTGGGTCGTTACCTGCGTCAGGCTGTCCGCATCAATCAGGTCAGCATCGGCATAATCATTCAGATTCATGCACTCATCCTAAAGAGACGACATCACGGTGCGTTAACAAAAGGGTCCGCTTGAGGGTTCTGGGTACTGTTCCGGTTTAAAAGGACTCTTCCTGGCGGCGGGTCAGTACTTCAACGCCAGTGGCGGTTACCAGCAGGGTGTGCTCCCACTGGGCCGAGGCTTTGCGGTCTCGGGTCACCACAGTCCACTGGTCACCGAGCAGTTTCGATTGCGGTTTGCCAGCATTGACCATGGGTTCAATTGTAAAGGTCATGCCTTCCTTTAATTCCATGCCAGTGCCGGGGCGTCCGTAGTGCAGCACCTGTGGTTCTTCGTGAAAGACAGCGCCAATACCATGACCGCAGTACTCACGAACAATCGAGTAATAGTTGGCTTCCGCATGTTGCTGAATCACATGGCCGATGTCGCCCAGGCGAGTGCCGGGTCGCACCAGTTCGATGCCTTTGTACAGGCATTCCTGGGTGATGCGGACCAAACGCTCCAGGTGTGGTTGCGGCTCACCGACGAAGTACATCTTGCTGGTGTCGCCATGGTAGCCGTCTTTAATGACGGTCACGTCGATATTGACGATGTCGCCTTTTTTCAGAATCTTGTCATCGCTGGGTATGCCGTGACAGATAACGTGATTGACTGAGGTGCAGATCGACTTGGGAAAGGGCGGGTTGCCGTAGTTGAGTGGCGCCGGAATGCCCCCCTGAACCTCGACAATGTGATTATGGCAGATGCGGTCCAGTTCCCCGGTGCTGACACCCGGCTGAACATACTCGCCAATCATTTCCAGTACTTCAGCGGCGAGCCGGCCCGCCACGCGCATTTTTTCGATTTCTTCGGCGGTCTTGATGGTTACAGACATGAGTTTCCCAGGCGAACATGAATAATGGCGCATCATTCTAAAGCTTTTGGCTGCGACTTGCAGCACCGCTGCTGCAAACCCGCCCGGGGCTTGCCCTGAGAGGTGCTTTTGACGGGGCTGGGGTGCCCCGGGATGGTGTCAAAAAACTTTGAATCAGCCTTCGTTTATGGTATAAAGCGCGCCGCTTTGGACGGACTGTTCAAAGGAATGCCGCCTGAATCGACAAAGATCCGGGCGGTGTCTATTAACTCTCACATGCACCGGCACATGATTTCGGGTGCCTTTGGTCAGGTTTGGTCAGGGGTTGAATCATGGGGTGTGTGGAGGCTTAACCCGAACCAGTGAGGATATTATGGCTACTGTTTCTATGCGTGACCTGCTCAAAGCAGGTGTTCACTTTGGTCACCAGACCCGTTACTGGAACCCGAAGATGGGTAAATACATCTTTGGTGCCCGTAACAAGATTCACATCATTAACCTTGAACATACCGTTCCGGCCCTGAACAAGGCGCTGGTGCAGATCGGTGAGTTGGCAGCGGCCAAGAACAAAGTGTTGTTCGTTGGTACCAAGCGTTCTGCCAGCAACATCATTCGTGAAGAAGCAACCCGTGCTGGCATGCCGTATGTGGCGCACCGCTGGTTGGGTGGCATGCTGACCAACTACAAGACCATCCGCCAGTCGATCAAGCGTCTGCGTGATCTGGATGCCGAAAGCAAAGACGGCACCTTCGACAAGCTGACCAAGAAAGAGCGCCTCATGCGTGAGCGCGAAATCGAGAAGCTGGAGCGGACCATCGGTGGTATCAAGGACATGGGCGGCCTGCCCGATGCCCTGTTCGTGATCGACGTAGACCACGAGCGTATTGCCATCCTGGAAGCCAACAAGCTGGGCATTCCGGTAATCGGCGTTGTGGACAGTAACTCCAACCCCGACGGTGTGGACATTGTAATCCCGGGTAACGATGACGCCATTCGCGCCATTGAAATCTACGCCAGCTCAGTCGCTAACGCTGTTCTGGAAGCCAAGGCGGCCAACGCCACCCAGGCTGACGAATTTGTTGAAGTCGCTGACGCGGTTGTAGACACCCCGGCCGAGTAATCGGCGCACGGCTCAGGCAAGTGAAAAAGGGGCCTCGGCCCCTTTTTGCTATACAGACGCCCGCTTGCGATGCACCTGTCACTGGCCGTGAAACGAATTGTAGGGACTGTCGGATGCCGCAGGCGCCCGGCGAGTGAACCGAATCCATTTAATGAGTGAGGAATACACTATGGCTAACATCACAGCAGCCCTGGTAAAAGAACTGCGTGAGCGTACCGGTCTTGGCATGATGGAGTGCAAAAAGGCTCTGGTTGAATCGAATGGCGATATCGAAGCAGCCATCGACACCATGCGCAAGGAATCCGGTCTTAAGGCGGCCAAGAAAGCTGGCCGAACGGCTGCCGAAGGCATCATCGTTACTCGTCAGTCCGCTGACAACAGCCGCGCCATGCTGCTGGAAGTAAACAGTGAAACGGACTTTGTTGCCCGTGACGACAACTTCCTCGAGTTTGCCAATACCGTAGCCGATAAAGCCTTTGCTGATCAGCAAAGCGATGTTGCCGCCCTGATGGCCGGTGAACTGGAGTCTGCACGTGAAGCCCTGGTGCAGAAAATCGGTGAGAACATCTCTGTGCGCCGTGTCGTGCTGCTCGGTGGCGAAGGCAAAACAGTGGCAACCTATGTTCACGGTGGCCGCATTGGCGTAGCTGTTGAAATGAACGGTGGCAATGAAGAGCTGGGTCGTGATGTTGCCATGCACATTGCTGCGATCAATCCGCAGTTCGTATCGGCCGACCAGGTACCTCAGGAAGTGCTGGACCGCGAGAAAGAAGTGGTTTCCGCCCAGGCCGAGAACTCCGGCAAGCCAGCCGAAATCATCGAGAAGATGGTTCAGGGCCGCCTGAAAAAGTTTGTTGCTGAAATTTCTTTGCTGGAACAGCCTTTTGTTAAGGATCCGGACACCAAGGTCGGAACCCTGGCGAAGAACGCGGATGCCGAAATTCTCAGCTTCCTGCGTCTGGAAGTGGGCGAGGGCATTGAGCGCGAAGAAGTCGACTTCGCTGCTGAAGTCGCTGCTGCTGCCAAAGGCAACTGATCGAAAGTTTGAACAAAGGGCAGTCTGACTGCCCTTTTTTTTGTCTGCACGGCGAGCCAGCGCCGACAGCGCGTAGCCCCAGGGTTTCCACGTCGAGCCTGTTTACGCGAATCCCGCTTGCACCGGCGACGTTCGCGTCGCACAGTAGCGGCGCGGAGTTAACGTCCCCCGGTAGCCGATACCAGCGACCCAGTTTAGGAGATGACCATGCCCACGAAAGACCCCCACCCGCGCCATAAGCGCATTCTACTCAAACTCAGTGGCGAAGCGCTTTCCGGCGAACAGGGCTTCGGGATTGACCCCAAAGTGCTGGACCGCATGGCATTGGAGATCGGTCAGCTGGTGGGGATAGGGGTGCAGGTCGGGCTGGTGATCGGCGGCGGCAATCTGTTTCGCGGCAAGGCCCTGAATGAAGCCGGGCTGGACCGGGTAACCGGCGACCATATGGGCATGCTGGCTACGGTAATGAACGCGCTGGCCATGCGGGATGCGCTGGAGCGCTCCAATATTCGCAGCCGGGTGATGTCGGCCATTCCCATGTCAGGGATTGTAGAGCACTACGACCGGCGCAGCGCCATTCGTTATCTGACCCAGGGGGATGTCGTTATTTTTGCCGCTGGCACGGGCAACCCCTTCTTCACCACCGATTCGGCGGCCTGTCTGCGCGGTATCGAAATCGAAGCAGATCTGGTACTCAAGGCAACGAATGTCGACGGCGTGTATAATGATGATCCCCGAACCAATCCGGATGCGGTAAAATATGACCGTCTGACGTATGACGAGGCACTGGAGAAACAGCTGGGTGTGATGGATTTGACCGCTGTTTGTCTGGTGCGGGACCATAAAATGCCGGTCCGGGTCTTTAATATGAACAAACCGGGAGCGTTGATATCGCTGATGGTAGGCGGTAATGAAGGAACGCTGATGGTAGAGGATATAACTGCATGATCGAAGACATAAAGAAAGAGGTTGAAGCGCACAACCGCCGGGCGATTGGCGCGCTGGACGACGGCTTCAACAAAATTCGCACCGGCCGGGCCAACCCTGCCATTCTCGACAGCGTCATGGTCAACTACTACGGTACGCCCACCCAACTGAAGCAGGTGGCGAACATCAACGTTGAAGATGGTCGTACCCTGGCGATTGTGCCCTGGGAGAAAAATCTGGTGCCGGAAATCGAACGTGGCATCATGAAGGCCGACCTGGGGCTGAACCCGGCGACGTCCGGCGATAAGATTCGTGTGGTCATGCCCGCGCTGACAGAAGAGTCACGCAAGGACATGATCAAGGTAGCCCGCTCTGAAGCCGAGAAAGCACGCGTGTCGATCCGCAGCGGTCGCCGCGATGCCAACGCCACCATCAAGGAATTGGTTAAAGAGAAAGAGCTGTCCGAAGATGAAGGCCGCGGCGCCGAAGATGACATCCAGAAGCTGACGGATGCCGCGACCGCTCAGGTCGAGGCGCATCTGGCCAGCAAGGAAAAGGAACTGATGACGGTTTAAAACCGTTACGGGACCTTGACTCAGGCAGCATGGGAACCCCATGTTGCCTTTGTTTTTTGTAGGGACGGCGTAGCACAAACAAAAAAGAGTGCCGTCGCCGCTGAAATGAACAGCCAGGCTCAGGGTGGTTGCTCGCGAATCGACATTCGCAGACGCTGCCCTGATTCAGTAAAGGACAATTATGACCACAGCACACTCAGCAGGAGACAGTTCTGTTCCTCGCCATGTGGCCATTATCATGGATGGAAACAATCGCTGGGCAAAAAAGCGATTGCTGGGCGGTATTTCAGGGCATAAAGCCGGAGCCAAGGCGGTGAGAACCGTTGTTGAGCACAGTGCCAGAGCGGGTGTTGAAGTGTTGACCCTGTACGCCTTTAGCTCTGAGAACTGGCGCCGCCCCCGAGACGAGGTAAACGCCCTGATGGAGCTGTTCCTGATGGCGTTGAACCGTGAAGTAAAGAAACTGCACGAGAATAATTTGAAATTACGCATCATTGGCGACAAGACCGGCTTCAGCGCGGCCATTCAAGCGGCCATTGCCCGCTCGGAGGCACTGACCGTCAACAATACCGGCATGACGCTGGTGATTGCCGCCAACTACGGCGGGCACTGGGACATTACCCAGGCCGCCAGAAGTCTGGCCCGCGATGTGGCCTGTGGCAGGCTGACGCCAGATGACGTGACCGAAGCGGCCATGCAGGCCCGGGTCGCCCTGGGTGATTTGCCACCTCCCGATCTGTGCATTCGCACGGCGGGTGAGCAGCGCATCTCGAACTTCCTGCTTTGGCAGTTCGCCTATACCGAATTCTATTTCACCGATGAGTTCTGGCCGGACTTCAATAAAGAATCGTTGCAGCGAGCCTTCGCCAGTTTTGCCGGCCGGGTGCGCCGTTTTGGCCGAACTGACGAGCAACTGGAACAAAGAGTGACTTCCTGATTATGCTGATCACACGCGTGTTGACTGCGCTGGTACTGGCCCCGCTGATGCTGGCCTGCATTTACTGGCTGCCGGAGACCGGATTTGCCGCCTTCATTGGCGCCATTGTTGTTTTGGGGGCCTGGGAATGGGCCAATCTGGCCGGTTTTCAGCGGGTGACCACCCGTCTGGGCATGGCGGCATTGACGGCGGCAGCGCTCGGCTTGCTGTGGTGGCTGCAGACCCGAACCGCCCTGACCTGGCTGCAGCTGACTTTATGGTCTCTGCTGTGGTGGCTGTTTGCACTGGTCATGGTGGTGCGCTACCCGGCCAGCCAGAACTGGATTCAGCACCGCTGGGTACGCCTGTTGATGGCGCTGCCGGTGTTGCTGCCGCTCTGGCTTGGGTTGAATGTGCTGAAAGGTCAGCCGAACGCCAATCTGGTGCTGACCTGGCTGATGCTGCTGGTCTGGGGCGCAGACATCGGTGCTTTTTTTGCCGGCAAGGCATTCGGCAATCGCAAGCTGGCGCCCTCGGTAAGTCCGGGTAAAACCTGGGCCGGTGTCTACGGCGGCATGGCCACCTCGGTTGTACTGTCTGCCGCAATGGCGCTTATTTTTCTGCCCAGCCTGACACCGGTGCAATGGCTGCTCTTGCTGGTCATCAGCGCGCTGGTGGTGGCAATATCCGTTTTGGGTGATCTGTTCGAAAGCCTGCTCAAGCGCTACCGGGGCATTAAAGACAGCTCTGGCCTGTTGCCGGGGCATGGTGGAATTCTGGACCGGATCGACAGTCTTTGTGCTGCCACACCGATGTTTTGCGTGCTCTTGCTGGCGGTGATCCTCTAGCCATGACCATCTCAAGCGGTGTCTCAGAACCCAATCCTGCGCCCCGTCAATGGGTGACCGTGCTCGGATCCACCGGGTCCATTGGCTGCAATACCCTGGATGTTATCGCCCGCCACCCGGATCGTTTTGGGGTCTTTGCGCTGTCCGGTCATCGCAACATCGAGCTACTGGCGCGACAAATTGAACAGCATCGGCCACGTTACGCCGTAGTGGCTGATAGTAGTGGCCGGCAAGCGCTGATGGCGCGCCTGACTGATACCCGTACTGAAATACTGGTCGGTACTGCCGCGCTGGAAGCCATGGCTGAACATCCGGATGTTCAGGTGGTGATGGCGGCCATTGTCGGTTCCGCCGGTTTGTTGTCGTCACTGGCGGCAGCTCGGGCTGGCAAGCGATTGCTGCTGGCCAATAAAGAGAGCCTGGTGGTGGCTGGCGACCTGCTGATGTCGGCAGTGAAGCGGTCTGGTGCCGAATTGCTGCCGATCGACAGCGAACACAATGCCATTTTCCAGTGCATGCCCGGTGAGCACCGGCGCCAGGGTGTTTCATCCGTATTGCTGACGGCCTCCGGCGGCCCCTTTTTGAACTTTACCGCCGGGCAGCTGGAACAGGTAACGCCCGAACAGGCGGTGGCTCATCCAAACTGGTCCATGGGCCAGAAAATTTCGGTCGATTCTGCCACTCTGATGAACAAGGGACTGGAACTGATAGAGGCTTGCTGGTTGTTCGACTTGCAGCCGGCTGATGTTGAGGTCGTGGTACACCCACAGAGCGTCATTCACTCCATGGTACGTTACATCGACGGCTCGGTGATCGCACAACTGGGATCGCCTGACATGCGTACCCCCATAGCGTTCGGGCTGGCCTATCCGGATCGCATTGACAGCGGCAGTGCCGCCCTCGAGTTTACTGCCCAGCTGGGGCTTAGTTTTGATCAGCCCGACCGGGCCCGGTTTCCCTGCCTGCGCCTGGCTGAAGAGGCCATCGCCGTCGGCGGAACGTGCCCGGCGGTGTTGAATGCCGCCAATGAGATCAGCGTTGAAGCCTTCTTGCAACGGCGCCTGTCATTTCCCCAAATTGCCCACATTAATGAACAGGTGCTCAACCAGCTGGCACACGAACCCGCTGAGTCAGTTGAGCAATTGCTGGGTATTGACGCGCGCGCCAGAACACTGGCGAAGGCCGCGATAGAGGCACGAACATGATGGCGATTCTGACCAATATTCTCGGTATTCTGGTGGCTCTGGGTATTCTGGTGACCGTGCATGAATACGGCCATTTCTGGGTGGCCCGTCGCAATGGCATTCGGGTATTGCGCTTTTCAGTGGGGTTTGGTCAGCCGTTGTACCGCTGGTACGACCGCCATGGCACCGAATTTGTTATCGCCTGGATTCCGCTGGGCGGCTACGTGAAAATGCTTGATGAACGGGAAGGTCCGGTGGATGAGGCCGAACTCGACCAGGCTTTTACCCGTAAAACGCCAGCCCAGCGCATTGCGGTCGCATCGGCCGGGCCAATCGCCAACTTTCTGTTTGCCATTCTTGCCTTTGCACTGTTGTACAGCATTGGTGTCCAGGGGCTGGCCCCCTGGGCTGATACGCCGCCAGCGCAAACTCCCGCGGCAGAAGCCGGTGTCCAACGTGGTGATGTTATTGAGCAGGTTGACGGCCGAAACGTTGACGACTGGACCGATATCAACCTCGCGCTGGCTCGGCGTGTTGGCGACACTGGCATCATTGAGCTGACCGTGCGCCGGGACGGGCAACTGCAAGAGCTGGCGGTGCCGATTAATCAGTGGATGGCCCGCGACAGCGAACCCAACCCCATGGCCAGCCTGGGGCTGTATCCGAGCCGCCCTGAAACGCAGGCATTGATTGGCCAGGTGGTTCCGGGCGGAGCGGCGGAGGCTGCGGGTTTGCAAGCAGGGGACCGGATTATTTCGGTCAATGGTCAAATGATTGAAAATTGGGTGGACTGGGTCGCTATTATTCAGCCCAATGGCGGCCGGCCGCTGTCCGTCGTGCTGGAGCGTGATCAGGCCCGGCAAACACTGACCGTCACGCCAGCTGAGCGTGACGTTGAAGGCCAAAGCCAGGGCTACATTGGCGCTATCGCTGCGCCCACTCCCTGGCCGGAAGAACAGATTATCGTCCAGCGCGAATGGCCCTGGACCGGCATCTGGCTTGGCCTGCAGGATACCGCTGAAATGGTCGGGCTCAGCTTTGCAATGCTCGGCAAGATGGTGACGGGCCTGGTGTCGGTAGAGCAGATTGGTGGCCCCATTTCCATGGCGCAGATGGCCGGTGATTCGGTTCAGGGCGGCGCCGAAAGCTTTATTCGCTTTCTGGCGTTCATCAGCATCAGTCTTGGGGTGGTCAATTTACTACCTATCCCGATTTTGGATGGTGGGCATATTGTGATGTATGCGGTCGAGTGGATGCGCGGCAAGCCCTTATCGGAGCGTTTGCAGGTGATAGGGTCTCAAATTGGCCTGATGCTGATTGTCGGGTTGATGGTATTGGCGTTTGTAAATGATATCGGCCGGTTATAACGGTCAGTGATCGGTCGACGTGCCTGTCCCGGCTGCTGCCCCGACAGTCCCGATTTTAACGAACAGGAGTAACTATGAGATTTGTTGTCGCGGCAGCCCTGACGCTGATGTTCAGTGCAAGTGCCATGGCGGAACCGTTTCGGGTTGATGCCCTGACCGTCAACGGCCTGCAGCGGGTATCGCTGGGGTCGGTATTGCAGGCGCTACCCATTCAGGAAGGCGATCAGGTTGATTCCGACGCTGCCGACGACTGGTTACGTGCGGTATACAGTACCGGCTATTTCAGTGATGTGCAGGTGCTGCGCGATGGCGGCATCCTGGTTTTTGAAGTGACCGAACGTCCGGCGATCAACAGTGTCGATTTTTCTGGCAACAAGGTGATTCCGACTGAGACGCTGGAGCGCGTCATGTCGAACGTCGGATTGGAAGAAGGTGAGATTTTCAACCAGTCATTGCTTGAGGGCATTGAGCTGGAGTTGGAGCGTCAGTACAGCATTCAGGGCCGTTACAACGCCACGGTAGTGCCTGAGGTGACGCCGCTGTCACTAAACCGTGTCGACGTTGAGCTGGTCATCAGCGAAGGGCCGGTGGCGAAGATCAACCATATTGAAATTACCGGCAACTCAGTTTTCACCGACGACGAGTTGCAGGCCGCACTGCGCCTGCGTGAAACCAGTAAGCGATACCCGTTTCAGTTTATTGCTCGCCGTAATCGTTTTGGTCAGGCTCAGTTGACGGGCGATCTGGCGCGCCTGGAAGATTATTATCTTGATCGGGGGTACCTGGATTTCCGGCTGGAGTCTCATCAGGTTTCAATCTCCGACAACAAAGCCGACATCACCCTGGTTCTCAACGTCTTTGAAGGTGAACCCTACCAGGTGTCGGGGCTGTCACTGACCGGCGATCTGGTTGATCTGGGCGATGAGCTTGAAGCCCTGATCGATGTCCGTGAGGGGGACGTCTATTCCCGCGTTGAGATCAGCGATCTGTCGTCGCGAATGAACGACGTGCTCGGTGACAAGGGCTATGCCTTCGCCGAGGTCAATAGCGAACTCGATCCCGACCGTGAAGCCCGAACGGTGGATATCACGCTCAGCGTCATTCCGGGTAAACCGGTGTATGTGAATCGAATTGAGATTCGAGGCAACTCGGAAACCAATGACGAAGTCATCCGCCGTGAAATGCGCCAACTGGAACGCGCACTGGTCATAAACAGCAATATTCGGCGGTCGCGCCAGCGCCTCGAACGCCTGGGTTATTTCAGTCAGGTCGATATCCGGACCCAGCGCATCGAAGGCCGGGATGACCTGGTAGACCTGATCGTGACCGTTGAAGAAACCACCAATAGCCAGATAACCGGTTCTATTGGTTACTCGGATCAGAGCGGCTTTTTTACCGAAGCCAAGGTTGAGCAAAAGAACTTTCAGGGCAAAGGCTACGACTTTTCAGCCTCGGTAACGGTGAACAACGCCGAGCAGAATTATAACCTCTCGTTCGAAGACCCGTACTTCACGATTTACGGGGTCAGTCGCGGTATCGATCTGTATTACCGCCGTACCGACTTCAGTGAGCAAACCTTCAGGACCTATGCGACCAATACCGCCGGTGGCCGGTTGCGATTGGGCTACCCGCTGTCTGAAAACCAGCGTATCACTTACGGTGTTGGCTACAGTCAGGATGAGTTGTTTCTCAGTGATAGCGCTCCTCAGGAAATGACGGATTTCCGGGACAGCAACGGCAGTGACTATGAAATCATCGACACCCGTCTGACCTGGAACCTCAACAGCCTGAACGGCACCTTCAAGGCTAACCGGGGTCGCCAACTGACTTTGTCGGGTGAAGTAGCCACGCCATTGGGTGATCTGACCTATTACCGTTTGACGGGCAGTGCGGAACAGTACTTCCCGGTCAACGATCAGTACAGTATTCGTCTACACTCGGACGTTGGCTACGGCAGCGGTTACGGCGATGCGGACCGATTGCCCTTTTACAAGCACTTTTATTCCGGAGGTGTCCGATCGGTACGCGGCTATCAGTATGGGTCGCTGGGGCCGCTGAGCACCCCCAATCTGGATGGCAATAATGATCCGCTGGACGACCCATCGCCCATCGGTGGAAACATAAAGATCGAATACGGCGCCGAATTGCTGATACCCATGCCGTTTGTACAGAACCAGGATGCCTTCAGAGCGTCGTTGTTTATTGACGGTGGCAATGTCTATTCCGATGACTGTCGCGCCGGCAATGCAAACTGCACCAATGGTGTGGATCTGTCCGACCTGCGTTACGCCGCGGGTGTTGATATCACCTGGATTACGCCGATCGCGCCGTTGAGCTTCAGTTATGCCTGGCCTCTGAATGCACGCGATGGGGATCTGGAAAAGAACTTCGCCTTTACAATTGGTATCGGATACTGAGGTCGGGCTGGTTGAAAAGGCAAGCGGTTGGGCCCACTACTCAGGCTTGGCCGTACACATTAGAATGACCTGTCTGGCACGTGGCAGGCAGGTACAGCATCACTCGAACCGAAGGAGAAAGCATGAAGACTTCAGCACAACGCATTGCCCCGACCAACGCGACTGGCCGGTCACGGGAATCTGGCTGGCTGAGCCGAATAGCCTTCGCACTGGTTGCCATTGGCATGACCGCTTCTGTTCAGGCGACGGAAGTGGCATTGCTGGATCAGAACTATGTGTTGTTCAATAGCGATGCAGCCCAGGATGCCACCGCCGAACTGAAACGCGAGTTTGAACAGGAAGAACAGCAAGTGCAAACGCTGGGGCAGGCGATCCAGCAATTGCAGAGCCGGGCCCGGACCGATGCTGACATCATGACCGAAGATGAGTTGTCGGAACTTGAAAGTGAACTTCAACAGCGAGCACGCCAGCGCGACCAACTGGTGCGACAGCTGCAGCAAGTGCAGGGCGAGCGCCGCAATGCCTTTATCGAGCGGTACCAGCCGATGATGGCGCAAGCTATAGAAACGGCCGTCGACGGCCAGGAATATGATGTGATCCTGGACAAGGGCGCCGTGGTCTACCATCGTAATTCACTGGATATTACCGAAGCGGTACTGGAAGAATTCAATGCGCTGTACCAGGCGCAACAATAAGCTGACGAGTCAGACGGATGATCACAGCCCGACAGTTGGCCGAACAGCTCGATGCGCAGCTGGGCGGTAATGAACAGGCCTGGGATATGCCTCTGGAGCGGGTGTCTGCTCTGGATAAGGCCCAGTCCGGGAGCCTGACGTTCCTGGCATCCCGACAGTATCTGGCAGACCTGCCAGACAGCCAGGCCACGGCCATCGTCCTGAAACCGGATATGGCCGACCAGGCTCCGGGTGTTGCCGCCCTGATTCTGGTGGCGGACCCCTACTTGAGCTATGCCCGTATATCCCACCACTTCAGCCGTGAGCCAGCACCAACCGGCCACATTGACCTCAGTGCCGTGGTGGCCGAAGATGCAGTGATCGGCGTGGGAGTGACCATTGGCCCCGGAGCGGTCATCGGCTCTGGCGTGAGCATTGGCGAGGGCAGTCAGATCGGTGCTGGGGCGGTACTCGATGCCGGTGCACGGGTTGGGCGGAACACCCTTATCATGGCGAACGTAACGCTTTGCCACGGGGTGGTGATGGGCGACGATTGTCGGGTGCAGCCGGGAACGGTAATCGGCTCCGATGGGTTCGGGTTTGCACCGGATCAGGGGCAATGGCAGCGTATTGCCCAGCTGGGCACTGTCCGTATCGGCAACCGGGTCGATATCGGTGCCAATGTGAGCATCGACCGCGGGGCCATCGAAGATACCTGCATTGAAGACGATGTCATCATCGATAATCTGGTTCAAGTTGCACACAATGTTGTGATCGGAAAAGCCACGGCACTGGCCGGGCAGGTCGGTATCGCTGGCAGTACCACCCTGGGCGCCGGCTGCACTGTAGGGGGACAGGCCGGGTTTGCCGGCCATATTGATATTGCTGCCGGCACCCATTTTACCGGCCAGACCATGGTGACTAAAAGCATCTCAGACGCTGGACTCTATTCCTCGGGCTGGCCGGCACAGCCCAGTCGGGAATGGCGTCGTACCGTTGCACGCTTGCGCCAGTTAGACCAGTATGAACAGCGATTGAAGTCATTGGAGAAGGCGCTGGCAATGCGTCCCGCCGCTCCGGAATCTGAGGACTCGGAATGAGCATTGAACTGCCCCTGGATCATGAAGCCATCAAGCAATTGTTGCCGCACCGGTATCCATTTTTGCTGGTTGACCGTATTACCGAACTGACCCCGGGTGAAGCTATTGCCGGGTTCAAGAATGTCACGGGCAATGAAGAGCTATTCAACGGGCACTTCCCGGGTCAATCCATCTTTCCCGGTGTGCTGATGTGTGAGGCCATGGCTCAGGTTTCGGCTATTCTGGGTTTTGCGACATCAGGCAACCGCCCAAGCGAAGGCTATCTGTATTTGTTTGCCGGGCTCGATAACGTTAAATTCAAGCGGCAGGTCGTGCCCGGTGACCGGCTGGATCTGTTCAGTACGCTGGTGTCTGAACGCCGGGGTATTTTTAAATTCAACTGCCGGGCGGAAGTGGACGGCCAGTTAGCGGCCACTGCCGATATTGTGTGCGCTGAGCGGAAGTCAACCTCGTGATTCACCCTACTGCACTGGTCGATCAAACAGCACGTATTGCCGATGGGGCCAGTATTGGTCCATTCACCGTTATTGGTCCGGATGTTGAAATTGGCGAAGGCTGCTGGATCGGGCCGCATGTGGTCATCAACGGACCAACAACCATTGGACGGCACAATAAGATTTACCAGTTTGCCAGCGTTGGTGAAGCGTGCCAGGACCTTAAGTACAAGGGTGAGCCTACGCGGCTGATCATCGGTGATCACAACACCATTCGTGAAGGTGCCACTCTGCATCGCGGCACCATTCAGGATAAGGGAGAGACCCGGGTAGGAAACCATTGCCTGTTGATGGCTTATACACATGTCGCCCACGACGTGGTTGTCGGAGATCATGTGATTCTCGCCAACTCTGCAGGATTGGCGGGCCACGTAAAGGTCGGTGATTACGCGATCGTCGGTGGACACTCCGGTGTTCATCAGTTTGTCTCTATCGGTGAACATACGTTTATTGGTGCTGGTTCCACGGTTCTGAAAGACGTGCCCGCTTTTGTGACCGTGCAAGGTTATCCGGCTGCACCCCATGGAATGAACACCGAAGGCCTGCGCCGGCGTGGCTTTTCTGCGGAGTCGATCAAGGCGCTGCGCAATGCTTACAAAACGGTTTATCGCCAGAGCAAAACCACCAAGGCTGCACTGGCTGAGCTGGCTCCGATTGCCGAGCAGTTTCCGGAAGTGGCCTTGTTTGTGCGCAGCATTGAAACCGCTAACCGGGGTATTGTGCGCTGATGTCCCGACCCTTGCGCGTGGCCGTGCTGGCCGGTGAAGCCAGCGGCGACATTCTTGGTGCCGGTCTGATGCGCGCGTTACGCGCACGCCACCCCAATATTGAATTTGGGGGTATTGGCGGTGAACGCATGATTGCCGAAGGGCTGGACAGCCGCGTTTCGATGGAACGGCTGTCGGTAATGGGGCTGACTGAAGTCGTAGGGCGGCTGCGCGAATTGTTCCGCATTCGGGCCGCTTACCGGGACTGGTGCATCCACTGGCAGCCGGATGTATTCGTCGGCATCGATGCTCCCGATTTTAACCTGGGCCTGGAGCGCCAGTTGCGCGATGCCGGCATCAAGGCCGTGCATTACGTCTCGCCCTCAGTCTGGGCCTGGCGGCGGGGCCGTATCAAGAAAATCCGCCGCAGTGTTGATCACATGCTGACCTTGCTGCCCTTTGAAGCCGATTTTTACCGCGAGCATCAGGTGCCGGTTACCTTTGTTGGCCATACCCTGGCTGACCAGTTGCCGATGGAACCAGACCGGTCGGCAGCGAGGCAACGTCTGGGCGTACCGGAGCAAGGCCTGTGTCTGGCGGTTTTGCCAGGCAGTCGGGGCAGTGAGGTTGGGCGCTTGGCGCCGCTGTTTCTGCAAGCGGCTACTCTGGCCCAGAAAACGCTGGGACCGCTCACGGTGCTTATACCGGCGGCCAATGAATTTCGCCGCGAGCAGATTGAAGCAGCCGTGCGTCAGCACGGCAATGGGCTGCACATCCAACTCTATGCGGGTCAGTCGACCGATGTCATGATTGCCAGCGACGGCGTCTTGCTGGCCTCCGGTACGGCGGCACTGGAAGCCATGCTGTTGAAGCGCCCCATGGTGGTTTCCTACCGGTTAACGGCGCTTACGTTCCGGATAATGCGGGCGATGGCGACCACACGCTGGGTCTCATTGCCCAACGTATTGACCCAGAGCGACTGGGTGCCGGAGCGACTGCAGGATGACGCGACGCCTGAACGCCTGGCGACCGATCTTGTTAAAATTCTCACTGACACCGATTACCGCGATCAGTTTGAACAGCGCTCTCGTTTCCTGCACCGTCAATTGGCGCGAGGCGCCGATTCGCAGGCCGCCGAAGCGGTGCTGAGCGTTGCCGGGTTCTCACCCCAATGACCCAGCAAGGTCTGGTCTTTCAGGGTGCTGCCGACCTTGTGGCGGGCGTCGATGAAGTCGGACGCGGGCCGCTGGCAGGCGACGTCGTAGCCGCCGCCGTCATACTGGACCCGAAACACCCCATTGCAGGTCTCACCGACTCCAAAGCGCTTACCGCAAAGCGCCGGGAACAGCTCAGTGAGGAAATCAAAGCCCGGGCACTGAGCTGGTGTATCGCCCGCGCCAGTGTCGCGGAAATTGACGAGCTGAATATTCTACAGGCCAGTCTGCTGGCCATGCGGAGGGCCGTTGAGGGTCTATCGGTGGCTCCGGGGTTTTGCCAGATCGATGGCAACAAACTGCCCAAAGGCCTGCCTTGCCCGGCGGAAGCCATTGTGAAAGGCGACAGCCTGATCCCTGCCATCGGCGCGGCGTCCATTCTCGCCAAAGTCCAGCGGGATGCCGAAATGGTCGAGCTCGACCAGCGCTACCCAGAGTATGGCTTCGCCCGCCATAAAGGCTACCCGACGCCGGTTCATTTGGCGGCTTTGAAGGCACACGGCGTCATAGCCGAGCACCGGCGCAGCTATGCGCCAGTTAAGGCCATACTCACCACAAACCGTTAAACCTGAATACACAATTCCCCTCATCAGTACCTGCCAACCGGCCGCTTCAAGTAGTACCATGGTCGCCGGTCAAGAAGGAGAAAGCCCAGCGTGTCCGCTCAATTTGTACATCTCAGAGTTCATACCGAATATTCACTGGTCGACGGCCTGATTCGCCCCAAGGCGTTGGTGCAGGCGGCGCTCAAGCAGGGGATGCCGGCGGTCGCGATCACAGACATCACCAACTTTTTCGGGCTGATCAAGTTTTACAATGCGGCACTGGGTGCGGGCATCAAGCCCTTACTGGGGGCTGATCTTTGGGTGGAGAACCCGGCAGATGCGACAGCGCCGTTCCGGATGACGGTGCTGTCACAAAACGCCCAGGGTTACCGCAACCTGACCGAGCTGATTTCCGAGGCGTATCAGACGCACCAGGTACATGACCGCGCTGTGATTAAAGCGGAGTGGATTAAGGCGAAAAACGAGGGGCTGATCCTGCTCAGCGGTGGTCGCTTTGGTGACGTCGGTGAGGCGCTGAGCCGTGGCAAGGCGGATGTTGCGGGAGAACTGGCCCGGCACTGGCAGGCGATCTTTGGCGATCGCTATTACCTGGAGCTGCAACGCACCGGGCGTGACCAGGACGAAGTCATCGTGCAGGGCAGTCTGTTGCTGGCGCGCGAGCTCGACATTGCCGTGGTGGCCACCAACGACGTCATGTTTCTGACTCAGGATGACTTCGACGCCCATGAAGCCCGGGTCTGTATCAACGACGGTGTGACGGTTGACGACCCCAAGCGGGCTCGCCGTTACTCCGACCAGCAATACCTGAAAAGTGCTGACGAGATGGCGGAGCTTTTCTCCGATCTGCCTGAAGCCATCGATAATAGCCTGCTGATTGCAGAGCGGTGTTCGACAACGGTAAAACTGGGCGAGTACTTCCTGCCGGATTACCCCATCCCCGATGGCATGACCATGGATGAGTACTTCCGCCAGCTGAGTTTTGAAGGCCTGGAGCGTCGTCTGTCGGTCAGCCTGAAGAAGGACGATCCTGAGTACGCCAGCAAGCACGCCGACTACGTCACCCGGCTCGAATTCGAACTGAATATCATCATTCAGATGGGCTTTCCCGGTTACTTTCTGATCGTGATGGACTTTATTCGCTGGGCCAAAGAGCACGATATTCCGGTTGGGCCGGGCCGGGGTTCGGGTGCCGGCTCACTGGTCGCCTATTCGCTCGATATTACCGACCTGGACCCGCTGGAATACGATCTGCTGTTCGAACGCTTCCTGAACCCGGAGCGGGTGTCGATGCCCGACTTCGACGTCGACTTTTGCATGGAAAAGCGCGATCGCGTTATTCAGTATGTGGCCGATCAGTATGGTCGCCAGGCGGTGTCCCAGATCGTTACTTTCGGTACCCTGGCTGCCAAGGCCGTGGTGCGCGACGTTGCCCGCGTGCAGGGCAAGGCCTATGGTCTGGCTGACCGAATATCCAAGCTGATTCCCGCTGACCCGGGTATGACGCTGACCAAGGCCATAGACGATGTCGCCGAGCTCAAGGAGTTTCTGGCTGATGACGAAGAAGGCATGGAAATCTGGGAGATGGCGCTCAAGCTCGAGGGCATAACCCGCCAGACCGGCAAGCACGCCGGGGGCGTGGTAATCGCGCCTACCAAGCTGACTGATTTCTCGCCTTTGTTGTGCGAAGAAGATGGTACCGGCCTGGTTACCCAGTACGATAAAAACGACGTTGAATCCGCTGGCCTGGTCAAGTTCGACTTTCTCGGGCTGCGCACCCTGACGATCATCGACTGGGCGCTGAAAATCATTAACCCCAGACTGGCCGCCAAGGGTCAGCCCGCCATCGACATCGCGCATATTCCGCTCGACGACGAACCCTCGTTTCAGTTGTTGCAGAAAGCCCACACCACGGCGGTGTTCCAGCTTGAATCGCGCGGTATGAAAGACCTGATTAAACGGCTGAAGCCCGACTGTCTGGAAGACATGATCGCCCTGGTGGCCCTGTTCCGGCCGGGCCCGCTGCAATCGGGCATGGTGGATAACTTCATCAACCGGAAACACGAACGCGAGGAAATGGCCTACCCGGATCCGCAGTATCAGCACGAATGGCTGAAGCCGATTCTTGCGCCAACCTACGGCATCATCCTGTATCAGGAGCAGGTGATGCAGATCGCCCAGGAACTGGCGGGCTATACACTCGGCGGCGCCGACTTGCTGCGCCGGGCGATGGGCAAGAAAAAGCCAGAGGAGATGGCGAAGCAGCGTGAAGTCTTCGCCGCTGGTGCAGCGTCCAAAGGTGTCGATGCGGAGCTGGCGACCAAGATTTTTGATCTGGTGGAAAAGTTTGCGGGTTACGGCTTCAACAAATCGCATTCGGCTGCCTATGCGTTGGTGTCTTATCAGACGCTCTGGCTCAAGGCGCATTACCCGGCCGCTTTTATGGCCGCGACCATGTCGTCGGAACTGGATAACACCGACAAAGTCGTTATCTTCATCGAAGACTGCCGGCAACTGGGCATCGACGTGCTGCCGCCAGATGTGAACGCCGGTGATTACATGTTCACGGTGAACGAAAACGACCAGATCATCTACGGCCTGGGGGCGATCAAGGGGGTCGGCGAAGGCCCGGTAGAGGCGATCGTCGCCGCCCGGTCAAACGGCGGGCCCTTTACCGACCTGTTCGACTTCTGCGAGCGCGTCGACAGTCGCAAGGTAAACAAGCGGTGCATCGAAGCGCTGATCAAGGCCGGCGCACTGGACCGGTTGGCCCCGCACCGGGCCATGCTGCTGGCCGCCATGGAAGATGCGGTACGCACGGCTGAGCAGTCGGCCAGCAATCAGGCCGCTGGCATGATCGATTTGTTCAACGACTTGCAGGTGGAAAGCCAGAAAGCGCCCTATGCGCCCTATGAGCAGGTGATGCAGCATTCGTTGAAAGAGCGTCTGATGGGCGAGAAAGAAACGCTTGGCCTGTACCTGACGGGCCACCCGATCGACGAATACGAATCGGAAGTCAACAAGATCGCCTCAATGCGCCTTGGCGAGCTCGATATGCCGCCGGAAGAGCTGCGTCGCTTGCGCAAGCAGACGAAAACCCTGGCTGGCCTGGTGCTCGGTGTTCGCACCCGCCAGACCCAGCGCGGCGATACCATGGCCATTGTCTCGCTGGACGACCGGACCGGACGCATCGAAATGACGCTGTTCGGAGAAGACTATCAGCGTTTCAAACCGTTGCTGGAGCCGGACCAGGTGATCTTCGTCGAAGCTGAGATTGGCTGGGACGATTACGCCGAACGGGCCCGAATCCGCGCACAAAACATATACACCCTGGCCCAGGCACGCCAGGAGCTGATTCGCGGCATTGAGTTTCGGGTCACTGAAGCTCAAACGCAGGATTTCCTCAAACGGTTGAACGATCTGGTACGCAGCGACCTGGAAGACGGGCAGGGCACACCGGTCTGGATCAGTTACGAATCCCGGGTGGCCCAGGGCCAGGTGCGGCTGAACCCGGCCCACCGGATTCCGTTGGAAGACGAGGTATTGCACCGCATTCGACAGACCTTTGATGATTCGGCCTACCGGTTTCGCTATCAGGACTGATTCGAGCGGTCGCGTGGAACAAAAATCTGTGGCTCAATTTCGGGAGGTTGGCAGTCCTTTGGTGCCATGAGTCCGTGTCAGGTACCCCCGGCACCTGACACTCAGTTTGTTGCATACTTCGAAACTTGAACCGGTAGTAAGCGGTAACTCTGCTGATTGTTTCCGTTTGTTCAAAGCTCAATGAGGTTTGATACGCTTGCTCAATGGCAGTCGGCCCATTAGGCTGATTGCAACATTGAATTGAACCGCCTGGGGTGTATGGCGGTCCTGAATGGCAAGGTCAGCCCTGATAGACGGTTGACGTTGCTGCCCAGCCTGCTTTACTTGGCGCTTGGCGGACACGCAGTACACCATTGACGGCACACTAGGGAAACGGCATGAATCCAGATTACTTGGAATTTGAACAACCCATTGCAGACCTGATTGCCAAAATCGAAGAATTGCGACTGGTTGGCAACCGCAATGATCTCAACATTTCAGGCGAAATCGAAAAGCTGAACGCCCAGTCGATCAAGCTGACCGAGCAGATCTTTTCCAACCTCACCTCCTGGCAGGTTTCCCAGCTGGCGCGTCATCCCAAGCGCCCTTACACGCTCGATTACATCAATCACGTCTTTACCGACTGGGATGAGCTCCATGGCGACCGTCATTACGGCGACGATGCTGCCATCGTATCCGGCGTTGCCCGGTTGAATGAAGAGCCGGTGCTGGTGGTTGGCCACCAGAAGGGCCGGGATGTCAAAGAAAAGGTACGCCGCAACTTCGGCATGCCCAAGCCTGAAGGCTATCGCAAGGCACTGCGCCTGATGCAAATGGCGGAGCGTTTCAAAATGCCGGTCCTGACCTTTATCGATACCCCGGGTGCCTACCCCGGTATTGGCGCTGAAGAGCGTGGTCAGAGTGAGGCGATTGCCTACAATCTGTTAAAACTGTCGTCCCTGAAAACGCCGATCATTTCAACGGTTGTTGGAGAGGGCGGTTCCGGCGGGGCACTGGCGATTGGGGTTTGCGATCACCTGAACATGCTGCAATACAGCACCTATTCGGTTATTTCCCCGGAAGGCTGTGCCTCTATTTTGTGGAAGACGGCGGAGCGGGCCTCCGATGCGGCCGAAGCCATGGGCATTACCGCGCCAAAATTGCGTGAACTGGGCTTGGTGGATACCGTTATCAAAGAACCTCTGGGCGGCGCGCACCGCAACCCCGAAGCCATGGCGGCCGACCTGCGCCACGCGCTCATCGGCCAGCTGGATAAGCTGCGCGGTGTTGCGCTGGACGACCTCCTGGAAAACCGTTACAAGCGCCTGATGTCGTTCGGGCTCGAAACGGCCTGACTCGAAACTGGCCTGCAAAGCAACTAAGCTGTCTAAGGCGGCGTCGGGCGACGCCGTTTTAGCTTTGGTCTGCTACCGGTCGCTATTCGTATTATCGGAACGGCTCCGGTCGCCAAAGCCCGGATGACAGATCCCAGCATGGCAGAAACAGATGACGGCGGCTTATTCCTTTGCGTTTCGACACTACGACCCTCTGGTCTCAGATGACATTGCGCTGTTGCTCAACCGTTATCTTGAGGGTGCGCGCGCGCTCGAAGGGGCGCCCGCGTACCTGTTTGACGTGGTGCTACACGATGGCACCCTGATTGGCCAGATTGACCTGCGTGTGGGCGACACACCCGCCCTGGTAACCTACGCCGGGCAAATCGGGTACGGCATCGATCGCCCCTACCGAGGGCATCATTACGCCGCCAAGGCCTGCGAGCTGATTCGAACGGTAGCACTCGATCACGGCATGGCTGAACTCTGGATAACCTGCAACCCCGACAACATCGCTTCTGTGCGCACCTGCGAACGCATTGGTGCCCGCTTCGTTGAGCGGGTGTCGGTGCCTCGTGGTACCGAACTGTGGCGTCGCGGAGACCGCGAGAAATTGCGCTATCGCTGGGGTCTGGCCGACACGGATATCGCATGACTGGCAGTGGCTACACCGCCGGCGAACGGTTCGATGCCTGGTTGGCCGGCTGTACTGAACGACCGGTCTTTGTTGGCTACAGTGGCGGTGTAGACTCGCATCTGGTCTTGCAAGAACTCTGTCTGCGCCTTCCTCCCGGAGACGTCATTGCCTTGCACATCAATCACGGACTTAGCACCCTTGCCGATGACTGGCAAGCACATTGCCAACAACAATGTGCTCAGCTTGGTTGTGGCTTTGAAGCCTATTCGGTGTCGGTAAATGCCAGTGGCGAGGGTCTGGAAGCGGCAGCCCGGCAGGAGCGCTATCGTATTTTTCTTGAGCGGGTACCCCGGGGCTGCAGCCTCTGGCTCGGGCATCACCTCGATGATCAACTCGAAACCTTTATGCTGCGATTGCTGCGGGGCAGTGGTCTGACTGGCCTGTCGGCCATGTCGGATCAAACGTATCGGCAACAGAGGCTGATCTTGCGCCCCCTGCTGACGACCTCTCGGGAAACCATCGAGAACCGGGCCCGGCAGCTGGGCTTGCACTGGATAACCGACGACAGCAACAGCGATGTAAGGTTTGATCGCAATTTTCTGCGTCAGCAGGTATTGCCGCTCATTGCCACACGCTGGCCCCATTACCGTCAGACGCTGGCAAGGTCACTCGGTCACCTCGATCAGGCTGCCCGTGAACAGCAACGCCAGCTTGACCTTGAGCTTGAGCATCGCCTGGCCCATGACGGCGCCCTGAAAGCCGTGCAGCTGGACGACTGGTCAGCGGAACAGATGCAGGCACTGATTCACCGTTGGCTGTACCGGCAGAATGTAAGATCGCCCAGCGAAGCAGCACTGCAACGCATCGTCAGCGAAGTGGTCAATGCCCGGGTGGATGCCCAACCTGAAGTCGCTCTGGGCAACGGCTCAGTCCGGCGTTTTCGAACGGCCTTGTACTGGGTTCCGAACCGGGTAGAGCCGTCTGACGCACCCTGCGATGTCAGTGAAGATTGGCAGCACTGGCCCGGTGTTGGTTGGCTGCGAGTACGACGCGCTGCAGACGGACCCGGACGGATCCGGGGCGATCCGGCCAGCTGGCGCTGGCAATTACGCCAGGGCGGTGAATCATTGTGGCCAGCCGGGCGCTCGGCGCGGCGGGATCTGAAACGCCTGTTGCAGGAATACCGGCTGCCCCCCTGGCAGCGCGACCGGGTGCCGCTGTTGTTTTCCGGCGACCAGCTCATTGCCGTTGCCAACCTGGCCGTGGACCTTGCCTGGCAGGCAGAGTCCGGAGAGGCTGGCTGGGTGGTAGACTGGCAATCATCCAAACCGCCGGGACTGTCCCTACACAGCGATGGCGACGATTAAAGATTGAGGCAGTGAGGCTTTTTTGCTAATCTGGCCTCCCATCTTAAGTCGCACAAATTCCCACACCCGCAACACGTCTTATGGCCAGTCAAAATGCCATCGGGCGGGCTTTTGCGTTGTGTTGGGGGGTTGCTTGCGGCAGACCAACTTTGCGACTATCGGATGGGATCTATTATGACGCGTTATATTTTTGTCACCGGCGGTGTGGTGTCTTCTCTTGGCAAGGGCATCGCTTCAGCCTCGCTGGGCGCCATCCTTCAGGCGCGGGGGCTGTCGGTGACGATGCTCAAGCTGGATCCCTACATCAACGTTGACCCGGGTACCATGAGCCCGTTTCAGCACGGTGAAGTCTTCGTGACCGAAGACGGCGCTGAAACCGACCTCGACCTTGGCCACTACGAACGCTTTGTGCGCACTACCATGACCCGGCGCAACAACTTCACCACCGGCCGAATCTATCAGGATGTACTGCGTAAAGAGCGCCGTGGCGATTACCTCGGCGGTACCGTTCAGGTTATTCCGCACATCACCGATGAAATCAAACGCCGCGTTATTGAAGGCGCCGGTGATGCCGATGTCGCCCTGGTGGAAGTGGGTGGCACCGTGGGCGATATCGAATCGCTGCCGTTTCTTGAAGCCGTGCGCCAGCTGAAGGTTGAACTGGGCAGTCGCCGGGCACTGTCGATGCACCTGACGCTCGTGCCTTACATCGCCACCGCCGGTGAAGTGAAAACCAAACCCACTCAGCATTCGGTAAAAGAGCTGCGCACCATCGGTCTGCAGCCCGACATCCTGGTGTGTCGCTCCGAACGCCCGATTGGCAAGAGCGAACTGCGCAAAATATCCCTGTTTACCAACGTCGAAGAGCGCGCCGTTATCCCCCTGCCGGATGCCGATACCATCTACCGCATTCCCGGTATGCTGCACCGTTCGGGACTGGACGATATTGTCGTTGAAAAATTCGGTCTGGAGTGCCCGCAGCCGGATTTAGCCGACTGGGAAGACGTCACCGATCGCAAACTCAACCCGGATGGTGAAGTCACTATCGCCATGGTCGGCAAGTACATGGAATTGCTGGATGCCTATAAATCGCTGATCGAAGCCATCGATCACGCCGGCATCCGGTCGCGGACCAAGGTCAACATCCGCTTTATCGACGCCGAAGAAGTCGAGAAACAAGGCACCGAGTGCCTGGCCGGTGTGCAGGGATTGCTGGTGCCGGGTGGCTTTGGTTACCGGGGCGTGGAAGGCAAGATTGCCACTGCGCAGTACGCCCGTGAGAACAAAATCCCTTACCTTGGCATCTGCCTGGGCATGCAAGTCGCCGTTATCGAATACGCCCGCAACGTCGCGGGATTCGACGGGGCGCATTCCACTGAATTTGATCGCCAGACCCGCCACCCTGTGGTCGGTCTGATTACCGAATGGATTGAAGCCGACGGCAAGAAAGTCGAACGCGATGACAAAACCGACCTTGGCGGCACCATGCGGCTGGGCGGACAGGAGTGCATGCTAACCGAAGGCTCCCGTTCAGAAGCCTGCTATGGCAAGCCGCGTATTGTTGAACGGCACCGCCATCGCTACGAAGTGAATAACCATTATGTAGAAGACTTACAAAAATCGGGTCTGATCATCGCCGGTCGTTCAGTTGACGGGGCCCTGGTTGAAATCATTGAAGTGCCCGATCATCCCTGGTTTGTAGCCTGCCAGTTTCACCCCGAATTTACCTCTACGCCCCGTGATGGCCACGGTTTGTTCAGTGGTTTCATTGGCGCCGTGCGCGCTATGGCGAAGTAATACAGGGTGGTGAGGGGTAGCATTTGGAGGGTTTTCCCCTATAATCCGGCGCTGTCCGTTTTGTAATAAAACTACATTTTTGAGCGGTCGAGACTTGGGTAAGGTCACAGCTGAAAGCCGGTGTGACTCTGCAGCAGTTAAGGCTCGGGCGCCACAACACGGCTTATTGAACAATCAGGAGAGTCACAGATGGCCAAGATTCTAGACATCAAAGCACGCGAAGTGCTCGATTCACGCGGTAATCCGACCGTTGAGGCAGACGTTATTGTTGAAGGCGGCATTCGTGGCCGTGCCTGCGCTCCCTCTGGAGCCTCTACCGGTTCCCGCGAAGCGTTGGAACTTCGTGATGGTGATAAAAGCCGTTACCTGGGCAAGGGCGTACTGAAAGCGGTGGCCGCCATTAACGGCCCGATTCGCGACGCGCTGCTCGGCTTTGACGCCCTGAATCAATCTGGTCTCGATGCCACCATGATTACGCTGGACGGTACCGAGAATAAGTCCAACTTCGGCGCCAACGCCATTCTGGCGGTCTCTCTCGCTGCTGCTAAGGCGGCAGCACTGTCTAAAGGCGTTGAACTGTACGTACACATCGCCGACCTGAACGGAACACCGGGCCAGTACAGCCTGCCAGTACCGATGATGAACATCATCAACGGCGGCGAGCATGCCGATAACAACGTCGACATTCAGGAATTCATGGTGCAGCCGGTGGGCGCGAAATCGTTCAGCGAAGCACTGCGCATGGGTGCTGAAATCTTCCATGCCCTGAAAAAAGTGCTGAGCGCCAAGGGTCAGAATACCGCTGTAGGCGATGAAGGCGGCTTCGCACCGAACCTCGAAAGCAATGCAGCCGCGCTGGCGGCTATTAAAGAAGCGGTTGAAGCGGCTGGCTACCAGTTGGGTAAAGACATCACTCTGGCGATGGATTGCGCTGCCTCCGAGTTTTATGAAAACGGACAGTACAACCTCAAGGGCGAAGGCAAGGTCTTCACCTCTGAAGAGTTCTCCAACTACCTGCAGCAATTGACCCGCGAATACCCCATCGTCTCGATCGAAGATGGTCTGGACGAGTCTGACTGGGACGGTTTTGCCTATCAGACCCGCCTGATGGGCGACAAGATTCAGCTGGTGGGTGACGACCTGTTCGTGACCAATACCAAAATTCTGCAGGAAGGCATCGACAAGGGAATCGCCAACTCGATTCTGATCAAGTTCAACCAGATTGGTTCACTGACCGAAACGCTGGCCGCCATTAAGATGGCCAAAGATGCCGGTTACACCGCGGTAATCTCGCATCGCTCAGGTGAAACCGAAGACGCCACCATTGCCGACCTGGCGGTCGGTACCGCGGCTGGTCAAATCAAGACAGGTTCATTGTGCCGTTCAGACCGTGTTGCCAAGTACAACCAGTTGCTGCGTATTGAAGAGGAACTGGGTGACAAGGCCATCTATAACGGTCTGAAAGAGATCAAAGGCCAGGGCTGAGCCCGTTTTAATGCCCGTTTTGGCGGAAATTGAGTGGTAAATGCAAAAAGGGGGCTTGGCCCCCTTTTTTGTTTGAGTCAGAATGCCGCCAGAGTTGTACAATGGTGCCCATTAGGTGCCTCCCCTGAAACCCTGGGGTCATTGCCCACTGCCGCTGCTGAGTGGCTAACAGAGAGAACCGGACCGTTGAAAGCCACGGCTGTGCCACAATTGCAACGCAAGAACCCGCTGCGCTGGCTGCAAATAGGCTTGCTGGTGTTGCTGGTGATGTTGCAATTTCGCTGGTGGTTGGGCGAAAACAGCTGGGTCGATGTGAGTCGGTTGGAAGCGGATGTGGCCGCCCAGGAAAGCATTAATGCCGAGCGACGGGCACGCAACGAGGTGTTGAGTGCCCGTGTTGCCGACCTGAAGTCCGGGCTTGATGCGGTCGAGGAACTGGGTCGAAGTGACCTCGGGCTGATCAGGCCGGGCGAGGTTTTCTACGTCATACCCGCCGAATAAAGCGGTGTGGCCGCTGATTTGGATGTTATGAACCTGACTGATCCCCCCCGAGTACACCTGATATTTCCTGCCGCTGGCGTTGGTCAGCGGTTTGGCCAGCCACATCCCAAGCAGTACACCCAACTGGCCGGCAAAACGCTGCTGGAATGGACGCTCGATGCCTGGAAGGATGTGCCGTTTCATGGCGAACGCATACTGGTCTTGTCTGGTAATGACGACCGGGGGCGGGCTTTGGCGGCGCGCTATCCGGGCCTGAGCTGTGTAAAGGGAGGGGCAGAGCGCGCCGATTCGGTTCTGGCCGGGCTGGCAGCCATGAGTGCAGCGGACGATGACTGGGTGATGGTGCATGATATTGCACGCCCATGCGTTCGCCGTGCAGATATTCTGGCGTTGCTCGATCTTTGCCAGTCTGAAGACTGCGGCGCCTTGCTGGCGCGCCCACTGACAGACACCATAAAACGCAAGCAGGGCGATCAGGTGTCAACGGTCGACCGCCGACAATTATGGGCCGCCCTGACCCCCCAGTGCTTTCGATACGGGCGCTTGTATCGCGCTTTGTCTCTTGGCCTGGCCAATGCCGTACCCCTGACCGATGAAGCCTCGGCGATGGAGTGGTTGGGTGACCCGGTGGGTCTGGTCAGTGGCAGTGGCGATAACATTAAGGTAACGCACCCGGACGATCTGGCACTGGTGGCGTTTTATCTGCAACAACAGGGTAGGCTGACGCCTACCTGAGCTTTTTATCAGCGATTACTCGGAGTGAAGCAGGGCATGCGAATAGGCCATGGTTTTGATGTACACCGGTTCGACCTGAATGCCGGTCCCATGGACATAACGCTGGGTGGCGTGCGAGTACCGGCGGAGCATCCTCTGTTGGCGCATTCCGACGGCGACGTCGTGTTGCATGCCATCGCCGACTCCCTGCTGGGCGCTGCCGCGCTGGGTGACATTGGCGAATGGTTTCCGGATACGGATGCACAATGGGCCGGGGCAGATAGCCGTGCCTTGCTGACTGATGTCTATCATCGCATTACCGGGTTGGGTTACCGGCTGGTGAATCTGGACGTCACCGTCATTGCCCAGGCCCCTCGCCTGGGTGACTACAAGGGCGCAATGAAACTGACCATTGCCGAAACGCTGCAGTGTGACCCGGGTCAGATAAACATCAAGGCGACGACCACCGAGAAGCTTGGCTTTACCGGCCGCAAGGAGGGTATCGCCACCGAGGCGGTATGCTTGCTGGAGGTGGTGTCCTGATGGATCTGCCGCAGTGGCCCAGAGCCTGGGGTGATGTTGTCGGGTCGGGACGGTTAAAAGCCGAACCGGCTGATTTTTACGTTGAGGAGGCCTTGCCAGAGACAGCCTCCGGCGAGGGTGAGCATTTATGGGTCACCCTGGAAAAAACCGGCCAGAATACCGCCTGGCTTGGCAAGCAGCTGGCCCGCTGGGCGGGCATTCCCCCCCGGGACGTCAGTTATGCCGGTTTGAAAGACCGCCATGCCGTAACTCGCCAGACATTCTCACTGCATCTTCCCGGTAAACCGGACCCCTCAGAACCGCTGATTATGGACGGTGTTCGGGTGCTGTCGCTCAAGCGACATGGTCGCAAACTGCGTACCGGTCAACTGATTGGCAATCATTTCGTGATCAGGCTGCGTGACTGGCAAGGGGACGCCGATGCTCTGGCACAACGCTGGCAAATACTGGTTGAGCAGGGGTTTCCGAATTACTTTGGTCCGCAACGGTTTGGTGATCAGGGTCAGAATCTGAGCCGGGCATTGGCCTGGATACGCGGTGAAGGCCGGTTACCCCGAGGGCAGCAGGGCATTCATGTGTCTGCGATGCGCAGCTTACTGTTCAATGACTTGTTGGCCGAGCGAGTGCAGCAGGGTAACTGGAACCAGGTGCTCCCCGGTGATTTCCTGCAATTCAAGGAAGGCAAACGGGGGTTTGAATGTCTGGAGCCGACCGAAAGTGAATGGTCCAGGGTAGCATCGGGTCAGTTATCGCCAAGCGCCAGTTTGCCCGGTGAGCAAACGGAAACCTTTTCTCTGCTCGATGAACGCGAAGCGCCTTTGCTGGCGCAGCAGTCAGAATGGACGCAGGCGCTGATACGGCTGCGCATTCAGCGCAGCTTGCGTAAATTGCGGGTCTATCCAGAGCAGGGTCAGCTTGAATGGCAGGGAACGGATCCGCAATTCCGGTTCTTTCTTCCGGCTGGCAGTTATGCCACGGCGGTGTTGCGTGAAGTGTCAGCCTGGCACGAGGAGGAGTCTCAGTGAACCTGTCCGGTATCGGCATGACGTCCCAGCGTACCCGCCAGCGCCTGATCGAGCGACTTTTTGCCAAAGGCATTCGTGATGCCCGGGTCATGGATTGCTTTATGAAGGTGCCGCGGCACATCTTTGTTGATGAAGCCCTGGGCCACAAAGCCTACGAAGACATGGCCGTGCCCATCGGTTACGGACAGACCTTATCGCAACCCTATATTGTTGCACGCATGAGTGAGCTGGTCTTGGCCGCTCCCCACCATGAGCGCATTCTTGAAATTGGCACCGGTTCCGGGTTTCAGACCTCGGTTCTGGCGCATCTGGTGGATGAAATCTATTCGGTAGAGCGCATCAAACCGCTGCAACTGAAAGCTCGGGAGCGGCTGCGTCTGCAAAAACTGTACAACGTGCGCCTGAAGCTCGATGACGGCTTCCTTGGCTGGCCCGATGCAGGGCCTTTTGATGTCATCATCGGGACGGCGGCTCCCGAAACGGCCCCGCAATCTTTACTGGATCAACTGGTCCCCGACGGCGGTCAGCTGATTTTACCGGTGGGTACCGAAGAGCAGTTTTTAACCGTGGTGGAGCGCCAGGGTGATGAATTTACCGAGCGCCGCATTGAAGCCGTGCGCTTCGTGCCTATGCTTGCGGGCATTCAGACTGGCGATTCCGATACGTTGAGACTCTGACGTGTCGCTACCTGGCCCGTCATTCTTAAGCCGGAAGGGACCCAGATTATGAGCAGGGAGATACTGCGTGATTAAGTTAGTTGTGAGCTGGTTTTTCAAAGGGGTCGTTATGGGGGCAGCCGATGCTGTGCCCGGTGTTTCTGGCGGTACCATGGCACTGATTACCGGCATCTATGAGCGGTTGATCAACGCGCTGGCGTCATTTCGGTTTGGTCTGCTGGGGCTGCTCAGACGAGGTGAATTCATTGCGGTCTGGCGTGAGGTTGATGGCGCCTTTCTGGTCAGCCTGGGCGCTGGCATTATTGTCAGCCTGGTAACGGTTCTAAATCTCGTTCAGTGGTTGTTAAGCACGGCACCCCCAGTATTGTGGGCATTCTTCTGCGGGTTGATTGTTGCCTCGCTGATCATGTTGCTGAAGGAGCACCGCTGGCGCAGAGTCGATATTGGCCTGTTCATCGCCGGAACGGCCATCGCCGCGAGTATTTCTTTTTTGGGCGAGATGGCGCTTGCGGTTACGCCTCTGACACTGGTTTTAGGCGGATCACTGGCCATATCGGCGATGTTGCTGCCTGGTATTTCCGGCAGCTTCGTTTTACTGCTATTGGGGCTGTACCCGGCGATCACTGCGGCGGTGCATGCCCGGGATCTGGTTACCATTGCCTGGGTGGCCCTGGGTTGCCTGATCGGGTTGCTGGTGTTCAGTCGTTTTCTGCAATGGGTGCTGGCACGCTGGCACGATCGGGTGATGGGGTTCATGCTGGGGTTTGTTCTGGGCGCTTTGTTGAAAGTCTGGCCCTGGCAGCACGATCAGCAATGGTTGACGCCGGAAAATTATGTGAACCTGTCTGGCCAGCCATCCTGGTTTTTTACGGCCCTGCTGGCAGCGATCATTGGAGCGGCACTGGTGACCTTATTGAGTCTTAAAACGGACGGTTCCGGGCTTGTCAAATCAGAAACATGAAGCACTACTCGGTTCGAGGCTTACGTCAGGCCGTTTTTAGATTAATTACACCTAATAAATTACCCTGTATTAAGGTTGGGCTATATTGCAGCTTTGTGAACGGCGTTTGAGGGGTGGATGAAACCTATTTTGAGAAGGGATCCAGCGTGACGAATCTCGTCCGGGGGGCGTCAATTTTCTGGGTATGCCTGTGCACTCTGTTGGTGCTGTCGGGCTGCACCAGTAGTGCCTACCGTTCGCTGGAGCCGGCTGGAAGTAACACCCGTGGTTCGAGCAGTAGCAATACCAGTTCGCCGGTGGTTCTTCAGTCCCGCCCTGCGAGTGCCGCACCGGCGTCAAACGCCCGCACGGCGACGCCCGAGTCACGTCCTGATCAGTATCAGGTTCGCCGGGGAGATACGCTTTACTCCATCGCTTTTCGGTTTGGTCTTGATTTTCGGCGACTGGCCGCAGCCAACAACATTGATAGTCGCTATACCATCTATCCCGGTCAGGTACTGGCGCTCAGGGAGGCAAGTACGCGGGTTGCAGCGCCTGCTCCGTCGGGCTCGTCCGCTTCGCCTTCGCCGTCCAGGCCTACAGTCAATAACACGTCTTCACAAACGGTTACAAACTCTGCGCCAAGGCCTGCAGCGGCAGCGTCTGCGTCGGGAAATGCCAGTAATAATAATCAGTTAACTTGGGTGTGGCCGCACAATGGGAAAATAGTGCGAACATTTGACTCTAATGTGTCCGATCGTAAAGGCGTTGATCTGACCGGTGAGATTGGAGATTCTGTGGTTGCGGCGGCAGCGGGTTCCGTTGTCTACGCAGGAAATGGTTTGCCTGGTTATGGCAACCTGATCATCCTGGAACATCAGGGTTCCTTGCTGAGTGCCTATGCATTCAATCAGGAATTGCTGGTGGCGGAGCAGGATCAGGTTAGCGCAGGGCAAGCTATTGCCCGAATGGGCAGGCAGGGTGACCAGCCCAGCCTGCACTTCGAGATACGGCAAGAGGGTAAGCCCGTCGATCCAATGAGGTTTTTGCCTCGGCGGTGACCGGGTTTTTTCCGGCCACTGGGCTCATGCCCGATATCGCACAGGTGAATGACTATGGCAGCACTCCGGGAACTCAATTCCGACATTGCGGAAGATACGTTCACTCCGTACACCAATTTACTCGATACCCCAAATGACGAAGTCAGCGCCGCTGAAAAGGCGGAGACGGATGACGCCACCGAGGCCGAGTATGAGGCCGATTCCGATACCGAATTTCGCGATGCCGTCAATAATCTCAGCGGCATGCAACGCTCGCTTGACGCGACGCAGATGTATCTGAACGAAATCGGTTTTTCACCACTGCTCAGCCCCGAAGAGGAAGTCTATTTCGCCCGTTTGGCGCAAAAAGGCGAACCGGCGGGGCGCAAGCGTATGATTGAGAGCAACCTGCGGCTGGTGGTAAAAATAGCGCGGCGCTATCTCAACCGCGGACTGACGCTGCTCGATCTGATTGAAGAGGGGAACCTCGGTCTTATTCGAGCGGTTGAAAAATTTGATCCGGAGCGCGGCTTCCGTTTTTCAACCTACGCGACCTGGTGGATCCGCCAGACCATAGAACGCGCTATCATGAACCAGACGCGCACCATTCGTTTACCCATTCATGTGGTTAAAGAGTTGAATGTGTATCTGCGCGCAGCCCGTGAATTGACGCAAAAACTCGATCACGAGCCAACGGCAGAAGACATTGCCGAGCTGCTTGAGCGGCCCATTGAAGACGTGAAGCGAATGCTGGCGCTGAACGAACGTGTGACTTCGGTAGATACACCCCTTGGGCCGTCTTCCGAGAAGAACTTGCTCGACACCATTGCCGATGAAAAATCGGTAGACCCGTCCGAAACCCTGCAAGACGATAACCTGCGGCTCAGTATCGATCACTGGCTCGATGAACTGTCCGAAAAACAGCGGGAAGTGGTCGCCCGGCGGTTTGGTCTGCGCGGTTTTGAAACCAGTACTCTGGAAGAGGTGGGTCGCGAAATTGGTCTCACCCGTGAACGCGTGCGGCAGATACAGGTAGAAGCCCTGCGGCGCTTGCGCGATATTATGGAAAAACAGGGTTTGTCGGCCACCGCACTGTTTGGAGCCTGAGTTTATCGACTCTGCGACCGGTTTTTCAGTAATAGTCAAAGCATAAAAAAAGCGCCTCAGGGCGCTTTTTTTATGGGGAGCAGTCAGCCGGTTATCGGGCCAGGGCTGCTCGCTTGCCAGGTACACCGTTTTGTTCGTCGGCATCGGCGGGCGGGTCTTTTCGCTCGGTAATATTGGGCCAGACTTCTGCCAGTTCGGCGTTCAGTTCTACAAATTCAATCTGATCTTCTGGTACCTCATCTTCCGAGAGGATGGCCTCGGCCGGACATTCCGGTTCACACAGCGCACAGTCGATGCACTCGTCCGGATGAATGACCAGAAAGTTCGGGCCTTCGTAGAAGCAATCCACCGGGCAGACTTCCACGCAGTCGGTGTATTTGCACTTGATGCAGTTCTCGAGAACAACGAATGTCATCGGGCCCTTCTCCCAATACCTGATGCTGAGTGTGTGCGTATTCTAGTGGCAGGTTCAGACCCCCTCAAGTGAGATCTAAGACCAAATACCCAAGGCTTTATAGCCAATTAGAATATAAATTGTGTTTTTAGATTTCAAAGGCTCTAAAACCGGCAGCTTACCGTTTTTCCTGCTGTTCGGCCAGCCAGTTCAGTGCCTGCAACGGCGTCATCCTGCTGAGATCAAGCTCGCGCAGTGCCTCCACCAGTGGGTGAGTCTCTGCGGCGAACAGGTCATTTTGCTGGGGTGCCTGTGCCGGCTTGGCTGTCCGGCCCGATCGAGGCTCCGGACGCGCGGGTGCGGGTGCCCGTTCCAGATCGCTCAGCTTGGCCCGGGCACTGGCGATAACCTGATCTGGAACGCCGGCCAGTCGTGCCACCTGAATACCAAAGCTCTGGCTCGCCGGGCCGGCTTGCACCCGATGCAGAAACACCAGTTTATCGTCGTGCTCGGTGGCATCCAGGTGCAGGTTGCTGGCCTGGCGGTTGTGCTCGGGCAGGGCCGTCATTTCAAAATAATGGGTCGCGAACAAGGTTAAGGCGTGAGTGTGTTGCACCAGGTGTTCGGCAGCGGCCCAGGCCAGCGATAAACCGTCGAAGGTGCTGGTGCCCCGGCCGACTTCGTCCATGATGACTAGGCTGTTGGGCGTGGCATTGTGCAGAATGTTGGCGGTTTCGGTCATTTCTACCATGAAGGTCGATCGCCCGCCGGCGATGTCATCTGATGAGCCCATGCGGGTAAAGATTCGGTCCAGTTTGCCGATGCGCGCTTCGCGGGCGGGTACAAAGCTGCCAATATGGGCTAGCAATGCAATGACAGCGGCCTGGCGCATGTAGGTGCTTTTACCACCCATGTTGGGGCCGGTAATTACCTTGAGGGTGATGTCGCTGTTCAGCTCCAGATCATTCGGTACAAAAGGCGTTTCAGTGACGGCCTCGACGACTGGGTGGCGACCTTCGTGGATGATCAGCTCGGCGTCGTCGGTCAGGGTCGGGGCTGTCCACTGAAACCGGTCAGCGCAGGAAGCCAGCGCCATCAGGGTATCCAGCTGAGCCAGAGCGCGACCCAGTTGCTGCAGGGTGAGCAGGTCGTCGGCCAGTGACCGGACCAGTTGTTCGTAGAGAAATTTCTCGCGCGACAGCGCCCGGCTTTTGGCACTGAGTGCCTTGTCTTCAAATTGTTTGAGTTCCGGGGTAATGAACCGCTCGGCGTTTTTCAGTGTCTGGCGCCGGCTGTAATCGACCGGTGCCTGTGCCGACTGTGCCTTACTGATCTCGATGTAGTAGCCATGGACGCGGTTGTAGCCAACTTTCAGGGTGCTCAGCCCGGTGCGTTCACGCTCCCGGGTTTCCAGCTGGATCAAAAAGTCGCTGGCATTGGTGTCGAGCCCGCGCAGTTCATCCAGCTCTTCATCAAATCCAGGCGCTATGACACCACCGTCACGAATCACCACGGGCGGGTTGTCGATCAGTGCGCGGTCAAGCGTATCGAGCCAGGCAGGCTGTTCCCTGAGATCGTCGCGCAGCAGTTGCAGGCGGGGCGAGTCGAGTGGGGTCAGTAACTGCTGCAGGTCGGGCAGTTGCGCCAGGGTGCTTCGCAGGCGTATCAGGTCACGGGGCCGGGCCGAGCCCAGGGCGATGCGAGACAGCACCCGTTCGATATCGCCAATGGGCTTGAGTGCCGATTTGATCTCTTCAAACACAAAGTCAGTCAGCAAGGTGGTGACGGCATGGTGTCGGTGTTGCAGCTCGGTCCGGTCACGCAGCGGGCGCCCCAGCCAGCGACGCAACAGTCGACTGCCCATGGTCGTGGCGCAGTGGTCCATTAACTGGAACAGCGTATTGTCTTCCTCGCCGCGGATATTGATGTCGATCTCAAGATTTCGGCGCGAGGCGGCATCCAGTATGACGGCCTCATCTTGTCGCTCGGGAACGATGGAGCGAATGTGCGGCAGGGCGCTTTTTTGTGTATCACTGGCGTAATTGAGCAGGCAACCGGCGGCCTGCAGCGCCAAAGGTATGTCTTCAACGCCGAACCCGCTCAGGTCGCGGGTCCCCATCTGCCGGGTCAGCGCCTGGCGGGCACTGTCCAGATCAAACAGCCAGACGGGCTGGTGACGAATAGCCGTGCGGGTAATGAGTTCAGGGGCCGGGTGGTCTTCGGGTAACAACAATTCGCTCGGGCGCAGGCGCTCCAGCTCTGCACTCAGCGCCTCCCCGTCTTTCAGTAGCTCGACGGTAAAGCGGCCGGAGGCCATGTCCAGCGCGGCCAGTCCGTAATCATCGCGTCCGGGCCATACCGCGACCAGCAAGCTTTCCTGGCGGTCGCTGAGAAAGGCTTCATCGCTCAGCGTGCCGGGGGTCAGTACCCGTACGACCTTGCGCTCCACCGGCCCCTTGCTGGTAGCCGGATCGCCGATTTGTTCGGCAATGGCCACAGTATGGCCCTGGCGCACCAGGCGGCCGATATACCCTTCGGCCGCATGGTAGGGAATACCCGCCATGGGGATGGGTTCGCCGGCGCTTTGTCCGCGCTGGGTCAGGGTGATGTCGAGCAGGCGCGCGGCCTGCTTGGCATCCTGATAAAACAGTTCGTAAAAGTCCCCCATGCGATAAAACACCAGATCGTTCGGGTGTGCCTGCTTTATTTGCAGGTACTGTTGCATCATGGGGGTGTGTTGCATTTTACTGGCACTGGTTGGCGGCATAGGGTCGGCTTGATGGCTGGCTTTAGATCGACCGCCCATGGTATTCGAATCACCGACAGGATGAAATGCATGACGACTTCTGAAATGCCCGCAGCGGAAAAACTGGTGACAGCTCTGGCGCAACAACTGATGTCATCGGGCTGGCGTATGGTGACCGTAGAGAGTTGTACCGGTGGTGGCATTGGCGGAATGATTACCGATCTTGCCGGTAGCTCCGACTGGTATGAAGGCGGCTGGATCACCTATTCGAATGCACTTAAGGAACAGTTGGGAGTGCCCCCCGAAGCGATAGAAGCGCACGGAGCCGTGAGCGAACCGGTGGCGCTGGCCATGGCCGAACAGGGCCGGTTGCGAGCCGGTGTTGACGTAGCTGTTGCGGTAACCGGGGTTGCCGGCCCGGCGGGAGGCAGTGCCGAAAAACCGGTAGGAACCGTCTGGATCGCCTGGGCCTGGCCCGGCGGGATTGAAGCGACGTTATTTCACTTTGACGGTGACCGCACCCGGGTGCGCAACCAGGCTGCGTTGCAGGCGTTACAGGGCCTGCAGCAAAGACTTTGAATTAATCGGGTCAACCGGCTTGTCAGGGTCGGTCACCCTGTGTAAGAATACTGGTCATTCATACAGGCTTTTGATGGGGGAACACCATGGACGCGAACAAAGAAAAAGCGCTAACGGCAGCACTTAGCCAGATTGAACGTCAGTTTGGCAAGGGCTCGGTCATGCGCATGGGGGATCAGAAGCACATCCAGATCCCGTCCATTTCAACCGGTTCTCTGGGGCTGGATATCGCGTTAGGCATTGGTGGTTTGCCCAAGGGCCGGGTTGTTGAAATCTATGGCCCTGAATCCTCCGGTAAAACGACGCTGACGCTGCAAGTAATTGCCGAAGCCCAAAAAGCGGGCGGAACCTGTGCCTTCGTCGATGCAGAGCACGCACTCGATCCGTCCTACGCCAACAAGCTGGGCGTGAATGTGGATGATCTGCTGGTTTCTCAGCCCGATACCGGCGAACAGGCTCTGGAAATTGCCGACATGCTGGTCCGTTCCAACGCGGTCGACGTGATCGTTATCGACTCCGTGGCAGCCCTGGTGCCCAAGGCTGAAATTGAAGGCGAAATGGGTGACATGCACGTAGGTTTGCAGGCTCGCCTGATGTCCCAGGCACTGCGCAAGATCACCGGTAACATCAAGACAGCCAATTGTCTCGTGATTTTCATTAACCAGATCCGTATGAAGATTGGCGTTATGTTCGGCAGCCCGGAAACCACAACCGGCGGTAATGCGCTGAAGTTCTACTCATCCGTTCGCCTCGATATTCGGCGCACCGGTACCATCAAGGAAGGCGATGAAGTCGTCGGTTCCGAGACCCGGGTTAAAGTCGTCAAGAACAAGATAGCCCCGCCATTCAAGCAAGCCGAGTTCCAGATTCACTACGGCAAGGGCATTTACCATATGGGCGAAGTGATTGATTTGGGCGTCAAGCTCGGGTTGATCGAGAAGGCTGGTGCCTGGTACAGCTATCAGGGCGACAAGATTGGCCAGGGCAAAGCCAATGCCGCCAAGTTCCTTGAAGACAACCTGGAAATTGCCAAGACCATTGAAGGCAAAATCCGCGATGCGTATCTGGTCAGCAACGCACCCAAGGAAGACCCTGCCAAGGCTGAAACTGAAGCCGCAGAAGCAGCCCCCGAGACGGCGGCTACTCCGGCTAAAAAAGGTAAGGCGGAAGTCTGATTGCATGATCTGCCTGCATTGCCTATCCCTGGCTGAAGGGCTCGCACTGGCGAGCCCGAAGTGCGCCTGGCATGGCTGAGAAAACACCCTGGAACACGGCGCTGAACATGCTGGCGCGCAGGGAATACAGCCAGTCCGAGCTACGAACCCGGTTAACTGAGCGGTTTCCAGAGCAGCCCGATGCCGTTGAAGCAGCTCTGTTGCGTCTGGTTGAGACCGGCCTGCAGAATGATGAACGCTACGCCGAGGCTTTTTTGCGCTCGCAGGTCAACCGGTCGAGAGGGCCGGTTCGGGTAAAGCACGAAGCCCGGCAAAAGGGGGTGGCGGAATTGGTCCTGCCGTTACTCGATGAGTGGGATATCGACTGGTTTGAGCTGGCCCTGGATGCGGCTCGTCGCAAGTTGGGTTCATCCGATCCTGCTGATCATAAAATCCGCGCGCGCCTCGCGCGCTTTCTGGCATACCGGGGTTTTAGTGGGGATCATGTTCGCTACTCTCTGGAGGCTTTGCGGAGCAAAGGCTCAACTGACACTGACGGATTTGACTGACCGTTCCAGCTCCCTGACCGCAGTGCAGGGCTAAGTGCCGAATAAGGGCTAATGGCCCAAGCGCTATTTCGCAGTCATAGCACGACCTGCTCCTCTTCCTATCTGCCTGTCCGCAGGCGTCCCTACTGGTGTCGGCCCCGGCATCTGTGTACTATTGCGCCCTTTAAACTCTGCTGGCAAGGCCCGAACCCTGCTGACAGAATTTTCGGGTTTTTCAGTCTGAAGGCAATCGTTCAGCTGGTGCACTGCGTAAGGCACTCTGTGTTGCATTTTTTGGACTAAACCCCACCCCAGCTATTGTTTATTCACGTGCGGAACAGGACGTCAGACTGACCATGAAAACCTCTGAAATACGCCGACGCTTCTTGGATTATTTTATCAGCCAAGGCCACAGCGAAGTCGACAGTGCCCCTCTGATACCGGGCAATGACCCTACGCTGTTGTTTACCAACGCGGGTATGGTGCAGTTTAAAGACGTTTTTCTGGGAACTGATAAGCGCGACTACTCGCGAGCCACGACGTCACAGCGTTGTGTCCGCGCTGGCGGCAAACACAATGACCTGGAGAATGTCGGCTATACCGCACGTCACCACACCTTTTTTGAGATGCTGGGCAACTTCAGTTTTGGCGACTATTTCAAGCGAGATGCCATCCGATTTGCCTGGACCTTCCTGACGCAAGAACTGGGTTTGCCAAAAGAGCGACTCTGGGTGACGGTATTTCACGACGATGATGAGGCCGCCGACATCTGGATCAATGAAATTGGCGTGCCGGCTGACCGCCTGTCGCGGCTCGGCGAAAAAGACAATTTCTGGATGATGGGCGATACCGGGCCCTGCGGTCCGTGCTCGGAAATCTTTTATGATCATGGCCCTGAGGTTCCCGGTGGTCCTCCGGGCAGTCCGGATGATGATCTTGATCGCTATATCGAGATCTGGAATCTGGTGTTCATGCAATTTGACCAACTGGAAGACGGTACTCGGGTGCCACTACCGAAGCCGTCTGTCGACACCGGCATGGGCCTTGAGCGTCTGGCGGCCGTATTGCAGTCGGTTCATTCAAATTATGAAATTGACCTGTTTCAGCAACTGATTCGCGCGACGATGGACGTGACCGGGTGCAATGATATTGAAAACCGGTCCTTGCGCGTTATCGCCGACCACATTCGATCCAGTGCCTTCCTGATTGTTGACGGTATTGTTCCGTCGAATGAAGGGCGTGGCTACGTGCTGCGCCGCATCATTCGCCGCGCCGTCCGGCATGGCCACAAGCTGGGACAGAACGAGCCGTTTTTCTTCCGACTGGTTGATGCGCTGGCTACCGAGATGGGCGGTGCCTACCCGGAGCTGGTGACATTGAAAGATCACGTCAAAAAGGTTCTGCGCCTGGAAGAAGAGCAGTTTGCGCGAACGCTCGAGCATGGCATGCAGGTCCTAGAAGACGGCATCGCAGGGCTTGACGGTAAGGTGTTGCCCGGCGAGCTGGTGTTCCGGCTTTATGATACCTATGGCTTCCCGGCGGATTTGACAGCCGATGTTGCTCGCGAGCGGGATCTTGAGATTGATCAGGCTGGGTTCGACCAGCACATGGAAGCCCAGCGCGATCGCGCCCGCTCAGCCAACAAGTTCAAAATGGATCGCAATCTCGACCTCGGCTTGCCGGGTCAAACCCGGTTTCTGGGTTACGACTCTCTGCTGGGTGAAGGTAAGGTCATCGTCCTGTTGCGTGACAATGAGCGTGTCGAGCGTCTTCATGCAGGCGAGTCGGGCGTTGTGATTCTGGATCAGACGCCATTCTATGGCGAATCCGGTGGCCAGGTGGGTGACCACGGGCAACTGAGTGCCGACGGCGTTGAGCTCAGGGTTGACGACTGCACCAAGTTGCAGGGGCATCATCTGCATCATGCCGAGGTTGTGCAGGGCAATATAGCCGTGGGCGACCGCTTGAATGCTACGGTAGCGCGTGAAGAGCGTAGCAACACGGCTCGTCACCACAGCGCCACTCATCTGCTCCATGCCGCCCTGCGAGAAATTCTGGGTGAGCACGTTCAGCAGAAAGGCTCGCTGGTCACCTTCGACAAGCTGCGTTTTGACTTTTCCAATCTGGAACCAGTCACTGCAGAGCAAATCACCGCGATTGAACAGCGTGTGAATGAGCAAATACTGGCCAATACTCCAGTACAGACCGAGCTGATGAGCATTGATGCTGCCAAGGCAGCCGGTGCCATGGCCCTGTTTGGTGAAAAATACGACAGCGAAGTTCGGGTGCTGAGCATGGGTACCGAAGGCTTCTCCAAAGAACTGTGCGGCGGTACTCACGTCAGCCGGACCGGCGATATTGGCTTGTTCCGCATCGTTTCTGAAAGCGGGATCGCTTCCGGGGTACGCCGCATTGAAGCGGTTACTGGCGCCTATGCGTTGGCGAGCATGCAACAGCAAGACGCCTTGTTGCAGCAATTGGCAGCGACGCTCAAGTGTGCACCGGATCAACTGGTTGATCGTACTCAGCAGTCTCAGCAGCGTATCCGTGAGCTTGAGAAGAGCCTGGAGCAGGTGAATAACAAGCTCGCGTCAGCCGCAGGCAGTGATCTGGCGGCCAGCGCCCAGAGCATCGGTGGCGTTAAGGTTCTGTCGGCCGAATTGGAAGGGGCTGATGCGAAAACACTGCGCTCCACCATGGATCAGCTCAAGGATAAGCTGGGTACGGCCGTTATCGTCCTTGCGGTAAAGGATGGTGCCAAAGTTCAGATCGCCGCTGGCGTGACCAAAGATACTCTGGGCAAGATCAAGGCTGGAGATCTGGTGAATCATGTTGCCGGCCAGGTGGGAGGCAAGGGCGGTGGTAAGCCGGATATGGCCATGGCCGGTGGCAATCAGCCCGAACACCTCGCTGCCGCACTGGCTAGCGTTGTGCCCTGGGTGACCGAGCATCTTGCCTGAGCATTAATTGCTGTCAGCACGCGGGGCTGTTGCATTCGCGGGGCTGACATTGAGGGGCAGGGTGCGATCAACCCTGTTTAACATACAGCTACTGTTTCGGAACGGGTCCCATGGCTCTGTACGTCCAGAAATACGGCGGCACATCGGTTGGTACGACTGACCGGATAGAGCATGTCGCTGATAAAGTGAAATCGTTTTGCGATAATGGCCACGATGTGGTGGTGGTTGTATCTGCCATGAGCGGTGAGACCAATCGCCTGCTGTCATTGGCTTCTGCCATTACCGATCAGCCCAACCCGCGCGAGATGGATGTTCTGGTCTCGACCGGCGAGCAGGTCACCATTGCCTTGTTGAGCATGGCGTTGCAGAAGCGGGGCTGTTCGGCCCGGTCCTACACCGGTGACCAGGTGCGGATAGTGACCGACAGTGCCCATACCAAGGCGCGCATCAAGCATATTGATGTCGAGGCAATACAGAACGACCTGAAGACCGGCCGTGTGGTCGTAGTGGCCGGTTTTCAGGGGGTTGATGAGCTGGGTAACACAACAACGCTGGGGCGTGGCGGGTCTGATACCACTGCCGTGGCACTGGCTGCGGCGCTGAAGGCCGATGAGTGCCAGATTTACACCGATGTCGACGGTGTTTACACGACCGACCCCAGAGTGGTCGACAGTGCCCGGCGCCTCGACAAAATTACTTTTGAAGAAATGCTGGAAATGGCCAGTCAGGGATCTAAGGTATTGCAGATCCGGTCGGTTGAATTTGCTGGCAAGTACAACGTTCCGCTGCGGGTTTTGTCGAGTTTCGTCGATGGCCCGGGCACTTTGATTACGCTGGAGGAAGAACAGCCAATGGAACAGCCGGTGATTTCAGGCATTGCCTTTAACCGCGATGAAGCCAAACTGACCGTGCTGGGTGTGCCGGATATCCCCGGAGTGGCCAGTCGCATTCTTGGGCCGGTTAGCGCAGCGAACATAGAAGTGGATATGATCGTGCAGAACGTGGCTGATGATAACACCACGGATTTCACGTTCACGGTGCACCGCAATGACTTTGAACGGGTCAAAAAGGTGCTCAACGAAGTTGGCAATGACCTGGGCGCCCGTGAAGTCCGCGGGGATGCCAACATTGCCAAGGTCTCTATTGTAGGGGTTGGCATGCGGTCTCACGCTGGCGTAGCGTCGAAAATGTTCGATACACTGGCGGCAGAGAACATCAATATACAAATGATTTCTACGTCTGAGATCAAGGTTGCCGTGGTTATTGCCGAGCGTTACCTTGAACTGGCAGTACGTGCGCTCCATTCTGCCTTTGAGCTGGATGCGCGTGAGCAGAATCGTTAAACCGGTCAGTTATCGGTTTCGATAGCGAAAGGCCTGCTTTCCACTGCCCGGAATCACAGGCTGTAAAGTGCGGATAAAGGCGGGTTATTGCAGAAATGTGGACGATCCGGCTTTATTTTTAATGTATGTGGTCAATACTCTGATGTGTATTTGTTAAAAGGATGTTGGTCCCCAGGAATGGGCCACCACTGACAAATGGCACAACCAGGAGCTGGATACTGGAAGTTTCCAGAACATTTAGGAGAGTTTAGATGCTTATTTTGACACGCCGTGTAGGCGAAACGCTCATGATCGGTGATGAAGTCACTGTGACTGTGTTGGGGGTCAAGGGTAATCAGGTTCGTATTGGTGTGAATGCCCCCAAGGACGTTGCTGTGCACCGTGAAGAAATCTATCAGCGCATTCAGCGGGAGATGGGCCACCCCGAAGGTGAGGATGACCTCTAGCCAGCCAGGGCAGAAGCGTGTTGATAAAATGGAGCTAATCGCTTCATTTTATTGAAGTTTTTCCTTTTCTTTTGCGAAAAACATGATAACATGCGCGCCGTTGTTTGGAGAGATGGCCGAGTGGCTGAAGGCGCACCCCTGCTAAGGGTGTATAGGAGAAATCCTATCGAGGGTTCGAATCCCTCTCTCTCCGCCATTGTTTTCCGTGAAGGCTGAAGGCGTTAAAGCCACAGGCCACAGACTGGAAGGCAAGGCGAAAACGGAGACGGTTTCGCCAATCTACGCGCCCGTAGCTCAGCTGGATAGAGTACCTGGCTACGAACCAGGCGGTCGCACGTTCGAATCGTGCCGGGCGCGCCATTACTACCGGTATCACCAACCTTGTGGTTGCTGATGCAGGCAGGGTGGAATGAGAAAGCAACAGAGTAAACGGCAAGGGCTACGCGCCAGCGTAACTTGCTTATAAGACCTCTCACACCGGTGAGGTAAAACTTCGGTGTTGTACGCGCCCGTAGCTCAGCTGGATAGAGTACCTGGCTACGAACCAGGCGGTCGCACGTTCGAATCGTGCCGGGCGCGCCATTTCTGCTTTCCTCTTGTCGTCAAGTCGTCTGTTTTCAAGTCAGTTGCAGCGCTTCACCCCTGTTTGTTCATTGCCCCTATGCTGCTGTTGCCAACGCGACAGGCCGTCAATCAATCAGTCTTCTGCCATGCCCTCAGGGTCTGCTTCCAAGGCTCGAATCAGGGTGTCCAGCGCTGGTAGGGAGCGTTCGGCGCGGACTTTGTGCCACAGACGTTCGGCATCCGGATGCACTGCCCTGAGATGATTAAGCCACTGCTTGAGGCGCCCGGCGCAGTATTTTTCTGGCATATCCCGCCGCACTTCACGCCAGAACTGACCAATCAACCCGGTTAAACGCGCCCACGCCATTGGCGTCTCGTCATTGTGGCGAATGCGCTGGGCCAGGTCAGGGTGCCGGATGGCGCCGCGGCCCAGCATGATGTCAGGGGTTCCTGCAATTTGACGACATGCGCGGTAGTCGGCCGGTGTCCAGACATCTCCGTTGGCGATCAGTGGTATGGTTATCGCGGCCCGTATGCGGGCGAGTTCGTGCCAATGAGCCGGGGGCGCATAGCCCTGGGCCCGGGTTCGTGCATGAACGGTCAGTTCAGTCGCGCCAGCGTCGGCAATGGCCCTGGCGTTGTCGAGCATCAGTTCAGTGTCGTCGTAGCCCAGGCGCATTTTAGCTGAAACAACAAGGTGTGCCGGCAGTGCTTCGCGCACAGCTTTGACCACCTGGTACAGGGTGTCTGGCTCGCGCAGCAGCACTGCGCCTCCCTGGCTGCGGTTTACCGTTTTGCTGGGGCAGCCGAAATTCAGATCAACCCCATCCGAGCCCAGCGCTATGGCGCGTTGGGCATTGGCTGCCAGGGCATCCAGGTGGTTGCCAAGAAGCTGAACCCGCACCGGGGTGCCACTGTCTGTCCGTCCGCCTTGCAAAAGCTCCGGACAAACGTTGTAAAAAACACTTTCCGGAAGCAATTGGTCTACAACGCGAACGAATTCGGAGACAACGCGATCGAAGCCGCCCTGAGCGGTTATCAGTCGACGCAGATAAACATCGGCAAGCCCTTCCATCGGGGCTAGAATCAGGCGCATCTCAGACTCGTAAACACGGTGTGGTACTCTCAAGTTGGTTGAAAAACAGCCGCGGAGTCTACCTGAGACCAAGGTCGAATCAAGGCTGAAAATCCCTGTCAATTCAGTATATTGCAACAGTTTGTTGCGAAAGTTGCTGAACTGGCTTCTGTTGCGCCAATTCTCGCATATGGGGTACCCTACCGTCGCTCGGCGCTTTGCCGCTACCGGCAAAATCAGCCACCATCAACCATTCAGAGACAGAACTCAGACCGGCGGTCAGGGTGCTGAACGCACCGTTTCAGCAGTGGTTTGAAGGGCAACGCTACGGCCCGCCAACAATAAGGATCTCCTGATGTCCGAATTGCTAACAGAAGGGTTTTCGCTCCTGATCATGGGAATGGGTACCGTCTTCGTATTCTTAACCGTTCTGGTGATTGGTACCACCCTGATGTCCAGGATCATAAACCGGTTTTTTGGTCAGCCTGAACCGGAACCCAAAGGCAAGCGGCGGACCTCCACCGCAGAGGACTTGTCTGAACTGGCGGCGGTTGCCGCTGCTGTGAAGGCCGTGCACGGCCACTGACCATTGCCAACCCATTTCACTGAACGCTAAGGGCGATTGCCATGAGTGCTAACAAGAATCCAATCAAGCTGACCGATGTCGTACTGCGCGATGCTCACCAGTCGCTGTTCGCAACGCGGCTGCGCATCGATGACATGCTGCCCATTTGTGAAAAGCTCGACAACATAGGCTACTGGTCTGTTGAATCCTGGGGCGGGGCGACCTTTGATGCCTGCATCCGTTACCTGGGTGAAGACCCCTGGGACCGCATCCGCGAACTGAAAAAGGCAATGCCCAATACCCGTCAGCAAATGCTGTTGCGGGGTCAGAATCTGCTCGGTTACCGTCATTATGCCGACGACGTTGTGGACCGCTTTGTCGAACGTGCTGTGACCAACGGTGTTGATGTGTTCCGGGTGTTCGATGCGATGAACGACCCGCGTAATCTCCAGCGCGCCATGGCCGCTGTGAAAGCCAATGGCGCTCATGCCCAGGGTACCATCTCGTACACCACCAGCCCGGTTCACAATACCGAGAACTGGGTTCAACTGGCCCGCGAAATCGAAGACATGGGCGCCGATTCACTGGCAATTAAAGACATGTCCGGCATTCTCACGCCTTACGATGCCTTTGAGCTGGTCACCAAGCTCAAAGCGGCGCTGGATATCCCGATCAGCCTGCATTGCCATGCAACCGCTGGTCTGTCATCGATGACGCTGCTGAAGGCCATAGAAGCCGGTATTGATCATGTCGATACCGCTATTTCTTCCATGTCGATGACCTACGGCCATTCGCCGACAGAGTCGATTGTGTCTGCCTTGCAAGGCACCGACCGCGACCCGGGGTTCGATCTGCTCAAACTGGAAGAAATTGCCGCTTATTTCCGCACCGTTCGCAAGAAATACGCCGCCTTCGAAGGTCAGTTGCGCGGTGTTGATTCGCGTATTCTGGTGGCTCAGGTGCCGGGGGGCATGCTGACCAATATGGAAAGTCAGCTGAAAGAGCAGGGCGCCGGCGACAAATTCGACGCCGTTCTCGATGAAATCCCAAAAGTGCGCAAAGACCTGGGGTACATCCCGCTGGTGACACCAACGTCCCAAATCGTGGGCACTCAGGCCGTGCTGAACGTCTTGACCGGTGAGCGTTACAAGTCCATCTCCAAGGAAACCCAAGCCATTCTCAAAGGCGAATACGGTTCTGCGCCGGCCCCCTTCGACAGCGACTTGCAGGCCAAAGTGCTTAATGGTGGCGAGGCCATTACCTGCCGTCCGGCCGACATGATTGATGACGAAATGGACAAGCTGACGGCCGAGTTGGAAGGCATCGCCAAAGAAAAAGATATTAAGCTCGCTGAGGCCGTAGTTGACGATGTACTGACTTACGCGCTGTTCCCGCAAATAGGACTGAAGTTCCTGCAGAATCGTGGCAATGCCGAAGCCTTTGAACCGGTGCCCACCGCTGCGGCGGCCAGCCCGGCAAAAGCAGGCAAGGCTGAGGCAGCAACCTATACCGTCGCAATCAATGGTAAGTCCTACGTTGCCCAGGTTGATGCGACCGGTGGCGTCAGTGTGTCGATCAACGGCAAAACCTATAAGACGGACATCAGTGAGGGCGGGGAAGTTTCCTCGGCGCCCGCTGCGCCCGCCGAAAGTGGAACCGAAGTGCCCGCCCCGCTGGCCGGCAATATTTTCAAGATTCTGGTTCAGCCAGGCGACACCGTTGAAGAAGGCCAGGTGGTGATGATTCTGGAAGCCATGAAAATGGAAACCGAAGTCAGCGCTCCCCAGGCCGGTACCGTTGGGACTATCCAGGTCAAAGAAGGCGACTCGGTGTCCGTTGGCGATACCCTGCTGACGTTGTGAGGGAATAGAGAATGGATAAGCTCACCGTATTATTGGGGCAGTCAGGGCTCGCCAACCTTGGCATCGGTCAGTTGACGATGATCATCATCGGGCTGGTGCTGTTGTACCTGGCGATCAACAAACGTTTTGAACCCTTGCTGCTGTTGCCGATTGGTTTTGGTGCCATTCTGGTCAACATCCCCGGGGCGGGCATGTATGCCGAACCCATCTACGCAGCCGATGGCCATCTGGAAGCGGCGGGTGGTCTGCTGTACTACGTTTACAGCATAGGTATTGAAAGCGGCGTCTTTCCGCTGCTTATCTTTATGGGCGTCGGTGCGATGACCGATTTTGGCCCCATGCTGGCCAATCCGAAGACGCTGTTTCTTGGCGCGGCGGCTCAATTTGGCATTTTCGGTACCATCATCGGCGCGGTCTGGATGTCATCGATGGGCTGGATGGACTTCTCGCTGGCTGATGCAGCCGCCATTGGGATCATCGGCGGGGCCGATGGGCCGACCTCAATCTTCGTCGCCAGTCAGCTGGCACCAGACCTACTGGGCGCGATTGCAGTTGCGGCATACAGCTACATGGCACTGGTCCCTCTGATCCAGCCACCCATTATGCGGGCGCTGACCACCAAGGCCGAACGCAAAATCACCATGACGCAACTGCGGGTGGTGAGCAAACGCGAGAAGATCGTTTTCCCGCTGATGGTACTAGTGCTGGTGGCCATGTTCCTGCCATCTGCGGCGCCACTGCTGGGCATGTTCTGTTTCGGCAACCTGATGAAGGAAAGTGGTGTCGTCGAGCGGCTGAGCGATACCGCCCAGAATGCGCTGATGAACATTGTCACCATCTTTCTGGGGCTGGCGGTTGGCTCGAAACTCAGTGCGGATGCGTTCCTGAACGTCGAGACACTGGGCATTCTGGTGTTGGGTCTGACAGCTTTCTGTGTCGGTACGGCTACTGGTGTGCTGATGGCCAAGCTGATGAACCTGATGAGCAAGACACCGATTAACCCTCTGATTGGCTCGGCCGGGGTATCAGCGGTGCCAATGGCTGCTCGGGTGTCTAACAAGGTAGGCCTGGAAAACAACAACCAGAACTTCCTGCTAATGCACGCCATGGGGCCCAATGTGGCCGGTGTTATTGGGTCTGCAGTAGCAGCCGGGGTGTTGCTCAGTTATCTTGGCTAACCCTGGAAAGCACTGAAAAGGCGGCCACGGGCCGCCTTTTTTTATTTGGGAAGGCCGTCGTGACGCCAGGTGGGCATTCAGCCTTTGAGGCAAGGGGCTGCCAGTGGCATACTGCCCATCGCTGTCTTTGGAATAGGTGTGGCATGGAGATAATCGCGTCATTTTCGACCCTGACCTGGGTGTTCATTGGTGTTATTAGCGTATTGCTGCTGTATTTTCATGGCCCGGTCTATTCCGCTCATACCGCCAACTACACACCCAGCATTCTCACCAGCATTGGCATCTTTGGCACCTTTCTGGGCGTCGCCCTCGGTCTGGCCGAGTTTGATACCGGGTCGATCCAGTCCAGCGTACCGGCGCTGCTGGAAGGGCTAAAAACCGCCTTCTGGACGTCTATCGCCGGGTTGCTCGGCGCGTTGACCATCAAGTTCCGCTATGCCGTGGCCAGTATGCGTGTGCGTGCCCATCGTGAGGCCAAACAAACCGCGACCATGGACGACCTGGCCTGGCATCTCGAGCGCATTTCCAATCATCTGGCCACAGAAGAAGCAGAGCCGGTCAGTTCTCTGCTCAAGCAACAGCACGATGCCCAGATGGCTCAGCAGAAACAGCTGGAAAACACCATTCGCAACTACCAGGCAGATATGACCGAAGCCAACCAGCAAGCCTTGCAGCAAGCGATTGGCCATGTGATGCGTGAGTTTAATACCCGAATTGAAGAGCAGTATGGCGAGAATTTCAGGCAATTGAATCAGGCTGTCGGGCAAATGGTTGCCTGGCAGAAAGAGCACCGGGAGTCCATAGAGGCGCTGGTAGAGAGTAATCGACAGAGTGCTGAAAGTGCCAAACTCGGTGCGGAGTCCTTCGAACGGCTGATTCAACAAACCCGATCCTTCACCAGTGTCGCCGAAGACATGGAGGCGTTGCTTTCGACGTTGCAAACGCAGAGCGAAAACCTGCGCGAGTATCTCTCGACTTTCTCCAATCTCGTGGTTGATGCCCAGCAGGGGTTGCCGCAGTTGGAAACCCGTATTCTGCAGCTCACCGAAGGTATGCAGCAACTGGTGGAAACCCAGGGAAAGCAGATGCGAACCCTGCTGGAAGGCTCGGCCACCGATATTCGCGATACCGTAAAAAACGTCAGTGATGTGCTGCTGGAAGGTACCGAGCGGGCCCAGCAGAACATGGGAGCACAGCTGACGCAGTTGCTGGAACGCAACGACAAGCAGATGCAACAGATGGATCAGGCGCTGGAGGCGGAACTGAACCGGGCCATGAAGTCCTTTGGTTACCAGCTGACTGCCTTGTCTGAGAAATTCGTCAACGACTACACCCCGTTGACCGACAAGTTACATGATCTGGTCAGGCTGGCCGAGCAATCGAAATGAGAGACGACGCCGAGCACATCGAACAGGAGGAGCACTGGGTCTCAGTCAGTGATCTGATGGCCGGCCTGATGATGGTGTTCTTGCTGGTGGCGATTGTCTTCATGGTCGATGCCGAAATAGAACGTAACAAAGTCAGTGAAGTAGCTGTGCTCTATGACAGACTGCGAACCCAGTTGTACCAGGATTTACTGGAAGAGTTTGAACCGGACCTGGAGCGCTGGGGGGCCGAGGTCAACCCGGACCTGAGCATTCGATTCAACCGTGAGTCGCTGATTTTCGGGCGGGGGGAGAGTGAGCTTAGCCCGGCCTTTGAATCCATTCTTGCCGAGTTTTTCCCGCGATACATGCGTATCATCACTGCGGACAGATACCGGGATGATATCGCCGAAGTAAGAATTGAAGGCCATACCTCCAGTGGCTGGCTGGGCCAAACTGAAGATGAAGCTTATATTCTGAACATGGGGCTCAGCCAGGAGCGAACGCGGTCAACGCTGGCTTATGTGCTCAACTTACCAGCGGTCAGCAATCAGCGCGACTGGTTAAAGGAGCACATGACGGCAAATGGATTGTCCTCATCCAAACCCATTACCGACAGTGCAGGCGACGAAGATGGTGAACGTTCACGTCGCGTCGAATTCCGGCTCAGAACCGATGCTGAGAGCCGCATTGCCACCATGCTCGAAGAGCAGGATTTGTAGCGTGGAACTGATTGATTTCCTCGAATTTGAACCCTTCAATCAGATGCGCGAGCGGATGGGAACAGATCAGCTCGGGCAATTTGAACTGTTCGACCCGGACCGCCACCTGACCGGTGACGAGCGCTCGGTATTGGCCCGGCAGGGAATGGCATTGCCCCGGCCTGTGCTGGGGCGTTTGCTTGATCATTGCCTGTGCTATAAAAATTCCCGGGTGGCGATCGCGGTAGACGACGTCCTGCATGTGGCACGTTGTGATCAATTCCCCGAGCGCGATCAGTACCGGGTGGGAACCAATGCGCGAGCCTTCGAAGGTCAGCCGCTGGTATGCCCGGCCTGCCTGCAGATTCTCAACTACAAGGGATATGACGAACACAAAGCCCGCAAGGAGCATTATAACCGTCAGGTCGTTGAGCGATTCACGCTGGATTCATTCTGGTCCGGCTATGTGCTGTACCCGCTGAACCGGGATCGCGAAAAAGTGAAACTGCTCGACCGTTCAGACGATGTGGGCGAACCACAAGGCGTCGCGGACGCCGTATAGAAACACACAACGGCAACAGAAATCTGTTACTACTGTAGCCGCTTTGCGGCGAACAGGTTGGTGCTCGGTTGCTGTAGCCGCCAACTTGTTTTTGTACAGCCGACTACAACCAATCTTTAGGGGAAAGTACCAATGCCCGTTACCCATTGTCACCGGATCCAACCAATCGCCTTACGAGGGTTTCTGGTGCTGCTCGCTGGCCTCGTGTTGAGCGGCTGTGCAACCCGGCAGCTCCCGTCCAATCTATCCAGCGCCATTCTAAACAGCGATGATCTGCAAACCGTCGAAGACGGGTTGCCCAGCTATCTGCTGATGATTGATGCATTGGTCGAGACTTACCCCGGCAGCGAGCAGATGCAATTGACGGCTGCGTCCCTGAACAGTGCCTATGCCGGTGTGTTTATTCCGCCAGAGCAAACTGAGCGCCGCCGTGCCATGTCGGCAAAGGCACTGGATTACGCCTTTTCGGCGTTTTGCACTTACGATGACGATGCCTGCGGCCTGCGTGAGGTAAAGCCGGATCAGATCGAAGCGGCACTGTCGCAATGGGATCATCCCGATGACTTACCTTACCTTTACACCCTGGGAACCGCTTGGGCCAGTTACATTCAAAACAACAGCGACGACTGGCTCGCCGTTGCTCAATTGGGCCAGGCCCAGGCGGTGCTTGAGCGCACGGTAACGATCGAACCGGGCTACGAGCGGGGTACCGCGCTGTTGTATCTGGGGGTGATGAACAGCATCCTGCCGCCGAGTCTGGGTGGCAAGCCAGATGTTGCTCAGGCGTATTATGAGCAGGCGCTTGACGCAGCTGATGGCCAGAACCTGATCATTCAGGTGTATTATGCGTCCCAGTTTGCCCGGTTGGTCTTTGACCGGGAGCTTCACGACCGGCTGCTTCAGGATGCGTTAAGCCGCGATCCGTATGTTGAAGGCCTGACATTGCAAAACCGATACGCCCAGCAACAAGCCGAGCGACTCCTGGCCAGCGCTGATGATTACTTTTAGTCCGTTACCGGCAGAGCGCCGGTCGCGGCGACTGATTCGGGGTGCACGCACCCCTGTGAGGACACCATGACACCCATTCGAATGCTGACTGCCAGCATCATCCTGGCCGTTACTGCCGTGATGGCACAGGCCGAAGAATTGAAAATTTCCACCCAGTACCCCGACGGTAATGCGGTATTGAATGAGTTGCGCCGGGCCGGGGCAGCCATTAAGACGCAAACCGATGGCCGGGTCGATATCCGCTATTACCCGGGTGGAGTCATGGGCGATGATCAGGCGGTCCAGCGCAAGATTCGCATTGGTCAGTTGCAGGGTGCTTTTGTGCAAAGTGGCGCGCTGGCCAGCGCTTTCCGGGATTCGCAGGTGCTTAATGCCCCCCTGTTGTTCCGCGATTACGATGAGGTCGATGCCGTTCGCGAGGAACTGGACAGTGACATTGAACAGGGGTTTGATGAGGGCGGCTGGAAAACTTTTGGTTTGATCGAGGCAGGCTTTGCCTACGGCATGAGCCAGCAGCCCATCAGCTCTATGGATACCTTGAAGGAGCAGAAGCTCTGGCTCCCTGCCAACGATCCATTTTCCGAACAGATAGCCCGGGCCTTTGGCATCAACCCTATTGTGCTGAACATTGGTGATGTGCTGACGGCATTGCAGACTGGCGCCATTGACGCCATTGTTGCGCCGCCCGTGGGCGCCATCACCTTGCAATGGTACAGCCGGGTAGATTACCTGACGGACGCGCCTTTTATGTATACCTACGGCGTACTGGCCCTGTCGGAGCGCGCGTACAGTCGGCTTTCAACGGAGGACCAGGCCATTGTTGAGGCCGAATTCCGCAAGGCCAGTGAGACCATTGATCAGCAGACGCGAGTCGACAACCTGCGGTCATTCGCGGCACTGGAGACACTGGGGATCGATATCGTCGAACCAAGTAGCGTCGACCGCGCTGCCCTTGAAGCAGAATCAGAAGCGGCCACCCGCCTGCTGATCGAACGCGATCAGTTCTCGGCCGATATCTATCGGAAAGTCAGTGACATCCTGACCCGTCACCGGGATGCGCTGTGACCGTCTGGCGTTTCCTGGACCGATGGATGGCCACGGCTGAGCGAGTCTTGCTGGCGGCCATACTGCTGACCATGATCAGTCTCAGTGTCCTGCAGATTGGTTTGCGTAACCTGGCGGATACCAGCTGGTACTGGATCGACCCATTTACACGCATGCTGGTGCTCTGGCTGGCCGTACTGGGGGCCATGGTCGCCACCCGAACCGGGGAGCACATTGCCATCGATGCGCTCGGGCATTTTCTGAAGCCGCGCACTGCGAGGCTGATAAATGCTCTGGCCAATGCCTTTGCGGCGCTGGTCACCGGCCTGATGGCCTGGCACGCCAGCCGTTTCGTACTGGATGAATTCCACTATGGGGGCACGACCTTTTCCGGGCTGCCCGTCTGGCCGTTTGAACTGATAATGCCACTGGGGTTCGCCTGGATGTGTTTCCGCTTTGGGCTCAATACCGTAAAACCACCGGTGAAACCTGCGATATGAATGCTCTAGTTTCGGCGCTGCTGGCACTGATTGCCGCTCTCGGCGCGCCTCTGTTTGTCATCATTCTGGCCGCAGCGGCCTGGGGCTTCTGGGTGAGCGGAATCGACCTGATGGTTCTGCCTATCGAGCTCTACCGGCTTACTGAAAATACCCTTCTGATGGCGTTGCCACTGTTCGCCTTTGCCGGATTCCTGCTCAGTGAGTCGCGCACGGCGGAACGTCTGGTTCGAGTTTCGAGAGCGGCGCTGGGTTGGCTGCCCGGTGGCATGATACTCATCGCCTTGCTGGCCTGTGCCTTTTTTACCATGCTGACCGGCGGCTCCGGGGTCACTATCGTCGCGCTTGGGGCGCTCTTGTTACCGGCGCTGACCCAGGCAGGGTATTCCGAGCGTTTCTCGCTGGGGCTGATCACCACCTCCGGCAGTCTGGGCTTGTTACTGCCACCCGCCATACCGTTGATCCTATACGGCATTGTCGCTCAGCAGATGGACGTACAGGGCGTTGATATCCAATCGTTATTTCTGGCTGGATTCATTCCCGCGGTGATCATGATCATCTCGCTCTGGTTACTGGGGCTTTGGCAGCAACGGCACCAGCCGGTGCCACTGACACCCTTCAACCTGCGCGAGCTGGGCAGTGCAGTATGGGAGTCGAAGTGGGAGCTGGGCATTCCGGCCATTGTAATGGGTGGCCTGTTCAGTGGTTGGCTGGTGGTATCGGACATCGCCGCGATCACCGCGCTCTATGTGTTGATTATAGAGGTCGCTGTCTACCGGGAGATTCCGTTGCGACGCCTGCCCGCCGTTGCGGCAGAATCGATGAAAATGGTGGGTGGCATTTTGCTGATTCTGGGCGTTGCCCTGGCGTTTACCAATCTACTCATTGATCTGCAGGTGCCCGCCCAGGTGTTTGACTGGGTCAGTACACACATCGACAGTCGTTGGGTGTTCTTGCTGTTCCTGAATGTGGGTTTGCTGGCGCTGGGCGCAGTGCTCGACATTTTTGCTGCCCTGATTATCATTGTGCCGTTGATACTGCCGGTTGCTCTGGAATACGGGATTGACCCTATTCATCTGGGCATTATCTTTGTGGCCAACATGCAGATCGGCTATTTTACACCACCGGTCGGAATGAACCTCTTTATTGCCAGCTACCGGTTCAAACGATCGATCACCGAGCTCTACGTGGCGACCTTGCCGATGATGCTGGTACTGATGGGCGTAGTACTACTGATTACCTATTGGCCCGACATGGTGCTATTTCTGGTAAAATAATCTGCGCTAAACGTTTGACTTAATTGGGAAAATCGCTAAAATGCGCTCCACTTTCGAGGATCACAGAGTGGTCTTTGGAAGGGGCCGGGAGGCATTGTATCCAAATTGGTGTGGGTGTGTAGCTCAGCTGGGAGAGCATCGCCCTTACAAGGCGAGGGTCAGCGGTTCGATCCCGTTCACACCCACCAATACCGTGGAGCGGTAGTTCAGTTGGTTAGAATACCGGCCTGTCACGCCGGGGGTCGCGAGTTC
>NZ_JBDWXV010000023.1:0-293975 GCF_039982735.1 Saccharospirillum sp.
GATGCGGTAAATCGCCAACAGCCTGAACTCCCTTTGCATCCCAACAGTAGATCTCAAGACTCTTCAGGAACCCAAGCGAACCAAGGAATGAGAGGTCTTCGCCTTTAAACCCATAGTAATCGCTAAGGCGCAGAGCGCATAGTCCGTGGTGCTGCATATAGGATGCGACTGACGGATCCCAATCTCCTTTTAGGATAAGAACCTCACCGATACCATGTTCATCTTGGCGGATCTCAAAATCAGTCACGTGCTAGACCTTCATGCATAACGCCAGCAATAAACGGCGCCCTGACAAGGGCGTCCGGTGGAGGCCGAAGGCCGGAACGAATTTAATTGCCTTGTTATGTGGTGACAGGCACGCACGGCTATTCCTGAAATTCCCACGGTATTTCCTTTTTGAACAGCTCAATTGCTTGCTCTACAAGTGCCAGATCTAGATCCTTCTGGTAAAGGGTCACTTCTCTGACTTTTTTCGTGTCATCGCGGAAAACTTCCAAAAGCATTTCGTCGCCAGAGTAAACCTCTATGCCGATCCCATCCCGTCCCGAGACATCACTTGCTATGACGTACCTTTCGACTTTGGGGAACTCATCATCCATACTCGTCACTCATCAGAGGTACCCACATAACGCCGCCAACACGTGCAGCTTGTAGTGAAGGCTAAGCCGTAACGAAAAAGCTGTCGCCGTGATTGGCCTTGTTATGCACTCTCTGGTCTTAGATTCTGCGTGGCTAATATATCACCAATATCCCAAAGGTTTCTAAGACTAGCCAGATCTCCCAGGCTGTCCCGCTCCTCCTGAGTCAGTGGTCGTCTACTTTCATAGCCTTCTATCATTGATACTCTTGCCGGCTTAGGCAAAGAACAAGAAATAGCAAGGTCATAAGCACGCCAGCCGTACGCACAATGGTCAAAGTCAAAGATAGTAAGTTCATTTCCACGAAAGTGAATATTACCTAAGTGCATATCCGCATGAATAATGCCGAACTTGCTGCCGTCTGTTCCGATACTGTTGATGCGCTCTATGTATCGATCGATTGGCTCTAGTTTCTCCAATACATATAGGCCATACTTTATTTCTTCATTGGCTTCAGCGCATTTCTCTCCTTCAGATATCAATCGTATTGGTTCATCTACCAAGTATTTCAGATCTAGTTTGTAACGTTCATACTCAGATTCAAAAGAATCTGCAGCCAGGTGCATATTCGCCATAGCTATGCCCAATTGGCGGCCTTGGTTGATCGTCAAAGAACCCCTACTGAGTAAAACGCCTTCAGCGTAGTTAAACAGTGCAAAGACTCTCTGACCCGAACGAAGCTCCGTCACACCCAATAAATCGCCACATGAAGTGGGCACTACATTTGCAACCGGAACACCCTGCATATGCAAATGTTTAACAAGGTTGAGTTCAAACCGATAAGCGTCATCAGACTCTACGTAGTACTTTCCATTCAAATACATACGGAATATGAATTTCTGGCTTCCGGTATCCAAGAGATATGTGTCATTGAAACCACGCTTTATATGCATGCAATAGTCGACATCACCGAAATCATAATGCTTTCTGATAATCTCAAGGGCTTCTTCTGCAGTTGCTACAGTGCTAGTAATATTATTGTTGGTCATTTAATTTTCATGGCCTCGTGCCCTTGCATAACGTTTGCAGCAGTTGCGCGGGCTTTCTCGCGTCAACTGACTGGGTTTGTTAAGGAATTCAGACGCCATAACGGATAAATTCCATTTCCGTGGTTTTATATAGTTCAGTTTCGATAACTATCTTTGTACTGGCGATAGCTTTGATGGCTTTTAACCAAAACTCTTTAGCTCCGGTGTTACTTGGATGTACTCTAGTAATCCACCTTCCTGGGTGCTTCGATGCAGATATTTTAAAAGCCTGCTCTCCAATGCCTTTACGTTTGTACTTTCGTAGCACAAAGAATTGTCCCATATCGAAGCACTCTTCGTCTTCCGGGTATTTTCTAACCAAGGAAAAACCTGCAATTTCACCATCCACTTTAATCAAATAAGGAAAGTGATTTGGTTTAGTCCAATAATCACTTAAGCCAGTTACTGAATCATGCACCTCAAATGTTCCATCGCTATGAGGTGGCCAACCAGTGTATTCAGTCATGTCGTATATGTAGTACTGAAAAAGGTTTTTTACATACTCAAAACTTTCAGCTGGCACTAATGTAATGTTCATGACTTCCTTAACGCCTGCAACAGCGGCCGAGCGTAGCGAGGTCCAGGCCCGAAGGGCCGATGCTGCTTGCACTTGTTACGTGTTTAGCCTTGCTCGAAGCCGATTTAGTAATTTTAGTTGCTCTTTATAGAGCCTGTTCCCCTCGGTACCCTCAGGGTGATTTTTACATTTAATATTGATTCGATTTTCCTGTTCTGAGACAAACTTTTCAATTGACTTTATTTTATTTCGAAGAGCGACTATATCTTTGTACTGGTCGTTATTCGATGCTAGAGATATCTTTAGCAAACTTCGCAAATCGCTCTCAGATAACTCCTGAAACCCGTAGCTGATCTCTGCACAAGTTATGATGATAGGCTTATCGAACCCATATACCCATATTTGTACTTCACTTCCTTCGATTTCAACTCCATCAATTTCGTACTCTTGAGCTTTGACTTCCTCGAGCTCTACTTGGTTAGAGATTGAATAATCATACCCATAGAGATTAATGGCCAGCACCGGGGTGCAGCCTTCTTCAAAAGCATTCCACGACAGCAGCCGAATAGACAGGTCATTATCTTTTGATAAGAGGTCTACTAAATGGCCGCAAAAATTTCTTAGTTTCTCAGCACTCATGACACGTAACGCTGAACTTTGCGGCAATTTTGGAGTGGCGAAGCCACGGAAAAATTGTCCGACAACAGTGACTTGTTAGGCCCGCGGAGGGGCTCCGAGGAAGCTGCCCTTGATCTCGTACTTCCCTCCAAACCCGTGTGGGCCTTTCCAATAAACCGATAATAGCTTGAATAAACGACGACCATAGGCGGCCATCAACCATTCATATTTCTCCCAAAGCCCCTCATCGAGGGTGGATGGCTGAGCACTGGTCTCTTTGCTTAGCGCACACGGATACCTAGCCCAAGATTCATTGCCATCCTCAAATGCTTTCAGAGTGCCCCGACCCTTTGTCTTGTATGGGATGTTAGTAGATTTTTCTGCGAGATCAGTAAGTTTGTGGGACTTCAGAAATTTTGAGAGCTTGCCGTTAGAAATCCAACCCGGGTTCTCGTAAACCAGGAATGCCTTAATCGCATTCTCCAGGGCAAAGGATGCTAGGAGAAAGGTTGATCTGTTCGTATTGTCCCAGCTGGCCTTGTTTCCAGACCTATAATCATGATGTGTGAGATGCCCTTGACCAAAGCTTCGCCTCATTTCGACAGCCTGCCCGTGAAGATCGTCAGCGACCAAGAACCAGCTGTGTGGGCATGCTAATTCTACGAATTCCTCATTGGTCATCATGTTCCCTGATTTTTGATTGACTGCCTAACGTTCCTAAACTACGGCGAAATCGCGCGCAGCGTGATTGAGTCCAAGCCCAGTTTGCGCAGCAAACGTTTTTGGGCTGAGTAGCTTTGGTTTGTTAACTATTTGATTGCCGCCAATGTTAAGTATGAGAGCAACCATGAAATACCGACAAACAAAACTAACAAGCTTACAAATATTGCTCTTGGCCATCGAAACATTAATATTCGTCCCAGCTTAGTTTTATTAATCATGAACGGTAATACTAAAACTATTAGAACAATCGCGTAACCTAGGTAAAAACCTTCGATATCTCTTTCAGAGAAACCAGCGTAAAAACCGCCAAAAGCAATTAAGCTCATCAAGGCGAAATACAGGCCATGTCCACGCCTTTCGCTTAACTTCTTCCGATTTAGCTTCTTAAGTTCCTTTTCCGTATACAACTTCATATATAGTTAACGCCCGGCTCACGCGCCGGTTTGGAGCCGCAAAGCGGCGGAAAATCGGTCGCTGTGCAGCCGATGGTTATGCCTTGAATTCGCGGACGACCTGCCAATACTCATTAACCGCTGCGCTAGCCTGCGGCACTTCGCTCAATTCGCGCGCCAAACGAGTTCTCAGCCCAAATGAGGTGTTATGTGGGCATGGCCAAACTTTCGCGGATTCACCTAGACAGTGAATCGCAGCGGCTGTATTGCCACGCTTCAGTTCAGCGATACCGAGTCTTGTGAAGGCGGCATTGTACCCGCATTGTCGAGGCTCATATGAAAGCCCATCCGTGCGTATACGAATACGAGCAAAAAGTCCTGCGGCTGTCCACAGCCTGAGCTTCTGCGAAAGCGATCCAGCAAGCGACAGGATAGAATGTAACATCACACCTACCAGCATGTGCGCTTGGCCAACTTGCAAACGTGGATCATCGATGAAGTCTGGTGCCTGCGAATGATCGTGCGATTGCATCCAAATATGGAATTGGCGTGCAGCTGAAATAGCTTCCTTTACATCCTTAGGCTGCATCGGATTCCTTTTGTGCATAACGTTTGCAGCAGTTGCGCGGGCTTTATCGCGTCGACTGCCTGTGATTGTTAAATATCGACGAGCCGGAACCCATCACACTCTAATTCTGATTTAAATACCCAGCTTGGAACATTCCCTGAAGTATTTAAGAAAATGTAACTCAATATACCTTCAACAGTGCTAGATGCCAGCCCCCATGACTTATTACCCGCTGATTCGACATGCTCGTGAAACTTCTCAGGGTTAGGATGGAGAAAGAAATCTCGGTAGTTTTTCAAGAGTTCGGTAAGGTTTTGCCACAACTTAGGCTCTTCAGAATGTAGTGGCTTCAAATTAAGCTCTTCAATTAATACTTTCAGTGCAGTCTTAACTGACCTCAATTCAGAGCTCATCAACTTTTCAAAGCTTTCGAACTTCGAGTATCTTGCTTTCAGTGTTGAATGTTCAGCATCCCAGAGGATATAAAGTTGAGCTGAGCAAAACGACAAAAGAGCGCTATAACTGTAAACATAGTTACAACTCATCAACCCAAAAAGTGCTTCATCAATTTCAACACTTTCATCTTTCGTCCCTATCTTTGTTCTAGTAACGGAACGTGCAATATCTAAATATGACTTCGTAACGTTTACTAGCACATTGCCTCCATGAATATTTAACAGTTTCTTCATATTAACTTTTACATATGATCCAGGCTGATTTTAAAGCCAGTTGAGGACAAACCATTGTAAAACCCCATTTTAGAGCGGTCTAAGTGACACGACCACCTTCAATTTTACAAATATCAAACCACAAAAACCTTTAAAAGTGTTGGATATCCAGGATAGTCCGATAGTTTTGTCGCATATCCACGGCTATATCCTGGATATGCGTCATCAAAATCACCCTTTTGTGATCGATTTCATGGCCTTGAAACCCCAGGTCTGTATAAATACCCAGCACTTTAGTTGATAGGTGCAATACATGGATGTACCAAAACCCGTGTCTAGCCAGTCGTCGCGCTTTATGGACCAGTTTGTTATTTTTCTACGCTCACGTGGGCTCGCGTACCGGACCGAGAAAACCTATTGCCAGTGGGTTCGCCGGTTTATTCGGTATCACAAATTTTCCGAAGCCAGCCAAATACAGGTAGAGCATATTGTTCCTTTTCTAAATCACCTTGTGGCTGATCGTCAATGTTCAATCAACACCCAACGTACTGCGCTAAACGCCCTGGTGTGTCTATTCAGAGAATTTATGCAAATGGAAGTCGGTGAGCTGATGTTCGACCATGCTCGTAAGCCGCGGAAGCTGCCAACTGTGCTCAATGGTGGTGAGGCCCAGGCAGTAATTGCTCAACTTAGTGGGAATCATCGGCTGCTGGTCCAACTCATGTATGGCAGTGGCTTGCGCGTAATGGAAGCCGTCAGACTTAGAGTTAAGGATATCGATTTTTCCAATGGCGGCTTATTTGTTCAGGAAGCAAAAGGGGGCAAAGCCCGAAGAACACTGTTGCCTAACCGGTTGACACCTTTACTGAAAGAACAGGTCAGCCAAGTTGCTCGTTTGCATGCAACCGATTTGGCTGCAGGGCGCGGCAGTGTCTATTTACCGGACGCATTGGCCCGAAAATACCCACAAGCGCCGGATGAACTTGCTTGGCAGTATGTGTTCCCGGCAAACAAGTACTCCATAGATCCACGCAGCGGTGTGGAACGCCGACACCATATTGGGGAGCACCAAATCCAACGGGCCGTTAAGATTGCTTCACGTAAAACCGGTATCAACAAACGAATCACCTGTCACACGTTCCGGCACTCATTTGCCACGGAGTTGCTACGACAAGGCACTGATTTACGGAATATTCAGGAAATTCTGGGGCATTCTTCGTTGGAGACGACTCAGATCTATACCCACGTTGTGGGCTTGCATGAGAGAGGTATGGTGAGCCCAGTGGACGTCGATTAGATTCGCTACCGCCCGGCCGGTTACAGGGCGCACCAAGGTATAAAACGGGTTGTTTGTTCACCATGGCATTAGGTGACGAAGTTGGCAAGTATTTATGTTTCAAAGGTGTCGTTTGCGCCCCCTTCTTCCCAAGGCCCTTCGACGGGCTCAGGGCGAACGGTGGGAGGGGGCTGTGGTTTGTTTGCTTCCTGTCGCCCAGGGGACTGGCCTCCTACTGGGAGAGTTGTGAGGAAGAGAGTTGGGAGGTGGGCGTTTATGTCGGGGCTTCCCCAAATGGCCAGGCTTCTTGTACGTCGGCCCACTCTGGTAATGCCGGCAATGCCCCTGGCCGGCTTACCGCTACAGCGCCACAGGCAGCCGCAAAGCGCGTGGCCGCTTCCCAGTCGCTCTCACCGAAGGCGTCCAAATCACGGCCGTTCAGTGCCAGTAGCAGGCCGCCGGTGAAGGCGTCGCCGCCGGCTGTGGTATCCACGGCTTTTACTTTGGGCGGGTTTACCCGGTATTGGCCTTTGGGGGTTTGAATCTCAATGGCTTCGGCACCGTCGGTAATGAATACGGCCCGGGCGGTGGTTAGCCAGTCGGCTAACTCGAAACCATTGGCTTCTATCCAGTCGGCTTCTTCTTTGGAGACCTTGATGATGTCGGCCATGCGCAGGAAGCGCTGAATCATCTGCGCGTCTACCTGGCGGTTGGGCCAGAGGTTGTGGCGCAGGTTTACGTCGAAGCTGATGACGGTGTTCTGGGCACGGGCTTTGGTAATGGCCGCCTGGGTGGTTTCGGCGATGTATTCGTCGGTTAGGGTGTTGGAGCAGAAGTGGAAGATGCCGGCGCCTTCGAAAGCTGCGTTGGGCAGGTCGGAAGGGGTCATCACTATGTCGGCGGAGCCCTGGCGCAGGAATTCGAAGCTGCGTTCGCCGCTGTCATCCAGAAATACATAAGCCAGAGGTGTGTGGGCGGTTGGGTGCACGCCCAGGTAGCTCATGTCGACGTTCAGCTGCTTCATGGCATCGGTCAGGAACTGGCCGAACCGGTCGTCGCCCACCTGGCCCACAAAGCGTGCGGAAGCCCCCAGGCGGCCGACCGCGGCGGCTACGTTGGCCGGGGCGCCGCCCGGGTATTGGCGGAACTCTGGCAGGGCGAAGCCGCCTTCGTGCGCGGTGTTGAAGTTCAGAAAATCGATCAGTAATTCGCCAAAACAGAGAATGGGCTTCATAGGGCTGCGGTCTCGGGGGTTGGGCTCCCGGGTTTTGGGGAAAAACAGGCCGGGAGGGATTATGTTGTTTTATTACATTTTGGCTATTGTTGCAGCCTGGGGACGGTTAATAAACCCTTTTCCCTTCTTTCGGGTCCCACCCGGTTTATGATGGGCCGACACAGGTGCACGCCCCAGGGCGGTATTGTTGCCCCGCCCGCCTTAATGCTGGCTTTGTCATTGCAGAGTCACGGTTCGGCCTCATCATCTTTGCCAGACCATTTATACTCATTGCTGTGTTTTTCTCAGGAAACCAAACGTGTCCAGTTCGATGGAACTACCCCGATATACCAAACTTGAAGAATGGGCCAACAGCCTGACTCACGGACTCGGCGCCATGCTCTCAGTCGCGGGCCTGGTCATTATGGTGGTGCTGGCATCCCTGGAAGGGGATGCCTGGAAGATCGTCAGTTCGGCCATTTTCGGGGCCACACTGATCATGCTCTACAGCGCCTCAACGCTCTATCACGCCATTCAGAGCCCACGTATTCGCGGCATTATGCAGCGGCTGGATCACATCGCCATTCTGTATCTGATCGCCGGTACCTATACGCCCTTTACTCTGGTGACCCTGCGCGGGCCCTGGGGCTGGACGTTGTTTGGCATAGTTTGGGGGTTAACGCTGTTTGGTACGGTGGTGCATCTGACTCAGCTGCGCCGTTTTCACGGGTTAATGGTGGCGTTGTATCTGGTGATGGGCTGGTCGGTGGTGCTGGCGATGAAGCCGCTGCTGGACGCCTTGCCAACCACCGGGTTGTGGCTGCTGGTGGCGGGCGGTTTGTCTTACACCCTGGGTGTGGTGTTCTATATGCGCAAGAGCTGGCCGTTCAACCATGCCATCTGGCATCTGTTTGTGCTGGCCGGCAGCGTGCTGCATTTCTTTTCGGTGGTATTTTTCGTAATTTTGTAACGCGAGGGAAAGGGCTTAATAGAAAGAAGAGAATGCAGCCTGCTCAGGCTGCGCTGAATTCTACGTTGGCGACGGCGTCGGCCTCGTATTGACGCAACAGGGATTTGCACAGCTGGCCGCAGGCGCCGCAATCGGTCGCTACACCCAACTCACGACGCACGTCGCTGTAATCAGCGCCCTGAATCGCTTGTTCTTCGATGTCTCTGTCGGTCACGCCTTTGCATAAGCATACGTACATATCGGTTTGCTCTGTGCCTGTTGTGTATCGTTAACAGAATACTAATGCGAAGGATTATCATTGACAAGGGAAATGTTCTGTCAGGTGGTAATATTTTGTATCCGGTGCCCTGCCCGATTCTTGACGCTGCCTTTTAGGCTCTCCCGTCGTTGTAAAACCCCAAAAAAAGGGCCGCGGATTGCTCCAACGGCCCAAAAGGTCTGCTACCAGCACGTCTGAAAAGTGTTTAGTCGCTAACTGCGTCTTCTTTAATGGCGTTGCGCATACGGTGGCGCAAAATGGGGCCAATCAGGTAAGGCAATATCAGCCCCAGCCCGGCTACCAGCCAAAGGCCGACCGCCAGCGGTGTACCCCACAGAATGCCCCAGTTGCCATCGGAGATGATCATGGCGTGGCCGAGGTTTTTCTCCATTTCGGGGCCGAGCAACATGCCCAGAATAATCGGCACCAGCGGCATCTCGAGCTTGCGCAATATGTAGCCCGCCACCCCAAAGGCGACCATGAAGTAAAGGTCGAAGGTGCTGTGGCTGATCGAGTAGATGCCCACGAACGCAATCATCGTCACCATGGGCAGCAGGTACATCGGTGGTACCGAGAGGACCTTCACGAACACGCCAATCATCGGGATGTTCAGCACCAACAGCAGCAGGTTGCCAATCAGCAGGGCGGCAATCACGCCCCACACGATGTCGGCGTTCTGGGTGAACATCAGCGGGCCGGGGGTGATGTTGAGTGAAATCAGCATCGCCAACAGCACGGCCGTGGTACCACTACCGGGTACACCCAGCGTCAGCATGGGCACCAGCGCACCGGAGGAGGCACCGTTGTTGCCGGCTTCCGGAGCGGCCACACCGCGCATGTCGCCTTCACCAAAACGGCCTTTCTTGCCCAGGGCTTTCTTTTCCAGCGTGTAGGCAATAAAGCTACCCAGAGACGCACCGGCACCGGGCAACACGCCCGCCACGAAACCTAGAATGCCACCCCGGAAAGTCGTCGGCAGAATGCTGTAGATGTCTTTCATGCTCAGTTTCAGCTTGCCCACCTGAATCAGCGCCCGGCCTTTGCCGGCACGCTCTTCAATGAACAGCAGCAGCTCGGAGATGGCGAACAGACCGACAATGGCCAGAATAAAGTCGATGCCTTCGTACAGTTCCAGCACGCCGAAGGTGTAGCGCTGAGTGCCGGTGGAAATGTCGATGCCGACGGTCGAGATCATGATGCCGAGCGTGGCGGCCACCACGGTTTTCATCGGGTTCTTGCCGGTAATGCCGCCCAGGGTGGCAAAGGCCAGTACGAACAGGGCGAAGTACTCGGCCGGGCCGAAGGTCAGCGCGAACCGCGCAAGCACCGGGGCCAGTAGAATCAAGCCCAGCGTGCCGATTAATCCGCCAATGAAGGAGGCAATGGCAGACACAGCCAGCGCTTCGGCGGCCTTGCCGTTTTTGGCCATAGGGTAGCCGTCGAGACAGGTCATCATCGCCGGTTCGTCGCCGGGAATGTTGAGCAGAATCGATGAAATACGGCCACCGTACATGGCGCCGGCGTACACCGAGGTGAGCAGAATCATCGCGGACTCTGGCGGTAACCCCAGGGTGAACGCCAGCGGAATAAGAATGGCAACGCCATTGGCTGGGCCCAGGCCCGGCAAAGCGCCAATCAGGGTGCCCAGGAAGGCGCCACACAAGGCCAACATTAGGTTGGTGGGTGTCAGCGCAACGGCGAAGCCTTCCATCAAGAATTGCAGGGTTTCCATCAGTCAAACTCCAGCAAGCCACCGGGCAGGCTTAATTCGAGTAGGTTGTTGAACAACAGGAACACCGATACCGCGCTGATCACACCGACCAGAAACGCCGCTCTCGGCTTCGCGCCCATGCGCCAGCACAGCGTGCCTACGGCCAGCGTGGTCGCAATCACAAACCCCAGCGTTTCCAGCACGAAGGCGTACAACACCAGGATGACCATGGCGCCCACCAGTTCAGCGGCGGTGCGGCCCATGGGCCAGTGTGCATCGGGGTCGGGCTTGAACATCAGGTACAGGCTCGAACCGGCCAGTATGAAGGCCAGAATAGTCGGGAAGGTCTCGGGGCCGACGGCCTCGTGGCCGCCAAACGGTGGCGGCCACTGCTGTGCGACCCAGCCGTACGAGACGGCCAGGACGAACAGGGCGAGACCCAGAAAGCGGTCTCCAAACGAGGTCATCTCAGCAGCCCTATTTCACGAGACAGGGTTTCAATATCGGCCACTTGCTGGGTAACAAAGGCTTCGAATTCATCCGCAGGCGGGTGGAAGGGGATCAGGCCATTGCGGGCCATTACCGCTTTCCATTCATCGCTGGCATAGAGCTCATCGATGGCGTTTACCCAGTATTCCTTGGCTTCGTCGTCGGCATCAGCCGGCATGTAGAAACCGCGCCAGTTCGGGCCCAGAGCATCGATACCCTGTTCACGTGCGGTCGGGATATTGTCGAACTTGCCCGGCAAGCGGTCTTCCGCCAGCACGGCCAACACGCGCAGGTCACCCGAGTCGATAAAGCCCGTGGCTTCAGAGATGTCGCCGGTAAAGGCATCGACATGGCCACCGATAACCTGAGTCATGGCTTCGCCGCCGTTGTTGTACGACAGGTAAGGAATGCTCGGCAAGGAACCGGCACCGGCTGCTTTGGCGGCAATCAGCACTTTCAGGTGGTCCCAGCCACCGTTGGCGCTACCACCGGCAAACTTGACACTGCGTGGGTCGGCTTTAACCGCGTCCATCAGGTCGTTCAGGGTTTCATAGTCGGAATCCTGACTGACGGCGATGATGCCGTAATCAGCACCCAGGGCGCCGACCCATTTCACCATGCCGGCGTTCATGCCCGGGAATTGCTGTTGGGCCAGTCGGGTGGTGGTTGCGGTCGAAGCGGCGACCAGGAGTTTGTCGTCGCTGTTACGCTTACTGATGGTGTGTGCGAAGGCAACGCCACCGCCAGCACCGGCCATGTTGGTGGTCTGTACCGAACCCGTCACCATACCCAGCTCTTCCAGCACGTTACCCACGCTGCGGCAGGTAAAGTCCCAGCCGCCGCCCGGATCAGCCGGGGCAATGCATTCAACTCGGCCACTGGGTTCCCAGGCCATAGCGGATACGCTGAACGCCGCAGCGGCCAGCAAAGACAAGGATTGCTTGAATTTCATGATGGTCTTCCTCTGCTTTTGTTGTTGTATTTCTACTGTGATTCCCGGGCACACTGAGCGTGTTGTCCCGGTTCGAAGCAGAGGCTAGGCGCGTGGGTGTTTATTGAACAGATTGTGGTCGTAATGCCTTTAACGTACTTAAAGGACGTTTTGTTCATAAAGATCACGCGAAATCAGACGTCAGCTCGGTTAGGCTAGCGGAACTATAAAAAAACACCGTTTCCGGCCGCACCGGAAACGACTATGCGCACTCACAGGCAGAAACGCAGGCAGAACCCCTTCTCGTGTTTAAACGACTGAAACTCAAGACCCGAATGATTCTGGTGCTGGGTCTGGTCAGTGCCATTCAAACCGGCATCATCGGCGGCTTTGCCTGGTACTACCTGAGCGCCTCGCTGGACGAACAGATCGGTCAGCGCGCCCTAAACGTGGCCAAAACCATTGCCGCCACACCGGATATCATTCGTGGTGTGCAGACGCGTGATGTCGAGTCGCTGAACCAACTCAGTCAGAAACTGGCCAACACCAACGATGCCCTGTTCATCGTGATTGGGGACCACAACAGCATTCGGCTGGCGCACCCGAACCCGGAACGGCTGGGCTACTCCATGGCAGACGACGATGGCGACGACGGCTCCATCGCGTTGATTGATGGCCAGGGCTACGTCAACAAGGCACTCGGTAGCCTGGGTCTGTCGATGCGTGGCAAGGCGCCCATTTACGATATGGTCGGCGAGGACATCATCGGCATTGTCTCGGTCGGTTATTCGCTGGACCAGGTACGCTCGACCATCGCCCGGTATAACCTGGTGCTGTATCTGGTCATGGCCGTGATGCTGGTGGGCAGTGTGGCGGTGGCCATTATTATTGCCGGGCGCTTCAAACGCGCCATTTTTGGCCTGGAGCCGGAGCAAATTGCGCGGCTGTTTGAAGAGCGCGACGCGACGCTTCAGTCGGTGCGCGAAGGCATCATCGCGGTGAACAGGGAAGGCATTATCACCACCATTAACCGCACCGCGGTCGATAGCCTGGGGCTGGAATCGGATAAACCCCTGGCCGGTCGGCCCATTGCCGAGGTGCTGCCCGACAGCGGTCTAATGGCCGCGCTGGAACGGGGCGAGCCGGAGTTCGACCAGGAAATCTGGTTGCAGGGCCGACACATGATCGTGAACCGACTGCCGGTGAAACAGGGCGCCAACATCATCGGTGTTGTGTCGAGTTTCCGGCTGCGCGACGAGCTCGATCAAATCAGCCGCCAGCTCACTCGCATTCAGCAATACGCCGATACCCTGCGCAGCCAGACCCACGAATATTCGAACAAGCTGCACACCATTGCCGGGCTGATTCAAATTGGCGCCACCGAGCAAGCCATGGCGTTAATCGGCAGTGAAGTGCACGACCACCAAACGCTGATTCACTTACTGCTCGATGCCGTGCCCGATCCGGTATTGGCCGGCTGCATTCTCGGCAAATACAACCGCGCCCGGGAAATGGGCCAGACCCTGGTGATCGACCCGGACAGCCACATGGCCGACGTACCCGTCCAATTGCCAAGAGACCAACTGGTCAGCGTGCTTGGCAACCTGATCGATAACGCACTCGAAGCCACGCGCCGTCACCGTGGCGAAGGCGGCCAGGTGCAACTGAGCATGACGGATCTCGGGCTGGACCTGATTTTTGAAGTGGAAGACCAGGGCCCGGGCATCAGTACGGAAGAGGAAGCGCGAATGTTTGAAAAAGGCGTCACCAGCAAACCGGACAGCGGCCACGGATTTGGCCTGTACCTGGTACGTCAGTTTGTTGAACGTTGGGGCGGGTCGGTCACGGTCGAAAATCTGGCTAAAGGCGGCAGCCGGTTTACACTGTACCTGCCCAAGCAACCCCTTAACCCGATGGGGGCCGCGCAATGAGAACGATCAGACTGTTGATTGCCGAAGACGACCGTCAAGTCGCCGAAATTCAGCGCCGCTTTATCGAGCGCATGGACGCAATTGAACTGGTTGGCATTGCGCATACCCTGGCGGATGCCCGCGACCTGATCGATGTGCTAACGCCCGACCTCGTCTTGCTCGATGTTCACTTCCCGGACGGCAATGGCCTGGAACTGCTGCGCGAACTGCGCGCGGGCAACAGCCACACCGACATTATTCTGATCACCGCCGCGCGCGAGGTAAACACGGTGCGCAGCGCACTGCACGGCGGTGTATTCGACTACATTCTGAAGCCCCTGGTGTACGAACGGTTGGAAGAAGCCCTGAACCATTTTCGCGCCCACCTGGATACGCTCGACAGCCTGCACAATGTGGCGCAAAAGGAAGTCGATTTACTCTTGCCCAGGGGCCACGCGGAAAATCCGGTCGATGAACCGGTGCGGTTACCCAAGGGCATCGATGCGCTCACGCTCGATAAAATTCGCCACGTCGTGGAAACCGGCGACTGGAGTGCCGATGCCGTTGGCCAGCGCATTGGCGCATCACGCACCACGGCCCGGCGTTACCTGGAATTCATGGTCAGCACTGGCGAACTCAGTGCCGAGGTGAATTACGGCACCGTGGGCAGGCCCGAGCGTCGCTACCGCCACCTGAGCGCCTAAACGGCGAGTGAGCAACCCCGATGCCGATGCCTTATACTGATACACACACCCTCATGTAAAGAGACCCCTGTGGACGGCAAATCCCTACTGATCCTGTTGTTTGTGATCATCGCCGGCGCCTGGATCTGGCACCACCTCGGCCTGCGGCAGATTGCCCTGCACCATGCCCGCCGCGCGGCGAAAAAAGAAGGCGTACAAATGCTCGACGACAGCATTTACCTGCGCCGCATGCGCCTCGCCCGATCGACCGAGAGCATCATCGCCTTTCAGCGCATGTATCAGTTTGAATTCAGTACGGTAGGAGACCGGCGGTTTCTGGGCTGGGTGATTTTACGCGGGCGGCGACTGGAATCGATACATTGGCAGCCGTACGTTGAAGACAAAATTATCCACTAGCCACGTCAGGATTGGTGGCTAATTTGGCTGTGTCGTCAGAACCCGCGGAGGATGGCAGGGATATTCCTGCGGGGGCGCCGTGAATACATCCGTGTAGGCTTAACTTCGGCATCCATGCCTCAGATACCCCCGCATGAGTATCCCTGCCACCCGCCGCTAATCCATAACGCCCTTCAAAATCCAATAACTACTACAACATACTGAGCGACAGACTCTGCAGGTCGACACCTTCAGCACCATCCGGCAACACTTTAGAAATACGCAGCGGCACCTGGTCTTCTTCGGGGGTCAGTTTGGCCAGATCGATGCGTGGCCCGAGCAGATAGCCGGTGTCGTTGGGAAGCAGAATCTGCACCACGGGTAACAGGCGCTGGCCCATGCGGGCCTGAAGTACCACGGCAATGGAGTCGTCGGTCATGCGCACCAGAGTGCCCGGGGTGACCCAGCCCATGAATTGAATAAAGGCTTCTACTACCGTGCCTTCGAACTGGGTTTCGCGTTGCTGCCAGAGAATGCTCAGGGCTTCGTGGTGGGAACGGGCGGCATCGTAAACGCGGTGCGAGGTGATGGCATCGTAGGCATCGACCACTGCAACCAGGGCGGCCATGGCACTGTATTCGCCGGCTTTCTTACCGTTCGGGTAGCCGCGGCCATCCGGGCGTTCATGGTGATCGAGCACGGCGACTGCCACGTCAGCGGGCACGTCTTTGTCGGTTCTGAGCAGGTCGTAGCCCAGTTGTGAATGCCGCTTCAGATGGTCGAATTCTTCCGGCGTGAGTCGCCCGGGTTTGTTCAGAATATCGTGATCGACCCGCATTTTTCCCAGGTCGTGTAGCAAGCCGGCAAGACCGGCGTGTTCGACGTCTTTGTCATCCCATTCCAGGGCACGGGCCAGGCCCATCGATAAAATAGCGACGTTGATGCAATGCTGGGCGGTGTAGTTGTCTTGCTGTTTTATGCGCGTCAGCCAAACCAGCGCCGAGAGGTTTTTATCGAGCGTGGTGGCCAGGGCCGAGACGGCACTTTTCGCGGCTGTAACATCGAGCGGCCCGCCCCGGGTGATGGTGTGAATTAACCGGCGCGCTTGCTGATCGAGCCCGACGTAACCGCGCAGAGCCGCTTTCATGGCCGGTTGGGTGACCCGGGTATGGCGCAACCGGTTGATGGGGTGTTTGGCGTCGCTGGCGGCGGCCGAGACATTCAGCGACGCCGTCAGCGGTTTGCCCGGGCTGATCGAAGGCGGGCGCCGGGGCGCAAGCACCTTGCGCAGGCTGCGGTTCAGGTCGACCACAACCCAGGCGCAATGGCGTTCGAACCAGGCTTTGTTCTCGGGGGTTTCAATCATCACGCCCTGCATCAGAAAAGGCGATTCACTCCAGTCGCGATCCATACGCGCCACAAAATGCCCGACCAGCAATTCGGCCGGGTGTATCCTCGCCTGATGTTCCCACAAGGGCTCGGCATCCTGTGTAATGGGGCGTGACGGCTCTTTCATGAACAGTCAGTCTCGTCACCGTTCCCAACGGAAAACGCACGGGTCAACACTGCGCACATAGTGTTCGGATTCTCCATTGAACAAGTATTGCTCCATTCCAGCCCGATCGGGTTCACTTGCCAAACACCCTGTACGAGCCGTACAGACCTCCCTGCTTTCCGGTTAAACGCAACCTGAAAACGGTTACAACAATAGCAGTGATTGCCCTGGAAATCAGTCGAGGAATGTAACCCGGCGTTCGTGCAGGAAGCCTTGTCAGTCAACAATCCGACTAAAGTAGCAGCGTTTTGTGCCAAAAAACCCTCGACAACCGGGCGTCGCTCACCGACAGTCGAGCTATGGCCAGCCCGGTCCCGATCACCGGTCGCAACCGGCTTCACGCAAGCCGGGTTGGACTGATCACATCGCGACCGGGTTGGCCGCTCACCACAACCCCGCCTCGCAATTCTCTGTGGTTTTTCACCTAAAATGCGATTAACAGGCAAAAAACCGGTAAAAACAGCCAGGTTCGGCGTATTCAATGCTCCCTCAATGCGCTAAAGTCTTGCTCCAGCCAAGGGCTCGGTGAGCCTCAGCTTCAATGACCCAGCGTCATTCATCACCTTTACCGATAACCAATCAGGATGCATTCATGGTTAAAAAAGCCACTGCCATCAAAGAACGTTACACCAAGACTCAAATCGTCACCGAGATTGCCGAAAACACAGAACTGACCAAAAAAGACGTCCAGGCTGTACTCGACGAACTGTCGGATCTGATGGAACGTCACCTGAAAAAACGCGCGTGCGGCGAATTCGTATTGCCCGGCCTGATGAAAATTCAGTCAGTCAAAAAACCGGCCCGCAAGGCACGCCCGGGTGTGAACCCTTTCACCGGCGAAGAAATCATGATCGCTGCCAAGCCAGCCAGCACCGCCGTAAAAGTGCGTCCGCTGAAAAAGCTGAAAGACATGACCAACGCCTAAGGCGATGTCTGCGCCAAGGCTTTGACTTAACGCCCGGTTAGCCGGGCGTTTTTGTGTCTGTCTGCGACCAATGGGAAGGCTCTTTGCAGGTTGTTATTGCATCAAATCGCAGTTCGGTGCATGGTTTCCCCGTGCAGGCATTTATGCTGTTTTTGCCTGGGAACAATAAAAATAACCCTAGGATCACGCCTATGAATCTCTGGTGGTTAATCACCTCTAGCGTGCATTGCAGTTACGACGAGCTTAAGCGCCGCCAATGCGTCGCCCTCGGATGGGCCGAAATCGGCTCCCTGGAAAAGTATCTGAAAGACAAACCCGGCTGGGAACGTCAGTTCAAAACTCTGGTGCAGGTGCGGGGCAATCTTGCCTACGCGCGAGACAAACGCTGGACCGAAACCGCCAGTGCACTCAGTGGCGTACCGTCGTTACTGTGGTCTCTGTTGCAAATGCGGGCCGGTGATTTTGTCGTGGTCATGGAGTCGGGCAATCAGTTAACACTGGGCCGGCTGGAAGTGCGGGGTATAACTCAGCTTACTGAGGATGGCATGACCAGCTACAGCTTCGAAGAAGGCGTACACCATGCGCACCAGATCAGCAAAGGCCTGACCTGGGTCGACTGGGACCGGGCGCATCTCGGCGAACTGGAAATGCCCAAACAGTCTTTCTTCTCCCTGCTGCAAGACAACGAACAGCTCGAAACCGTGAAGCTTGCCTGGGAACAGCGAACGCAACGCTGACTCTGGGTCAGGGTTCTACAGGCAACGATTCCCGCGTGATCAAATGCGTTGGAATCCGGATGCTGCGCGGGCTCTGCAACCGATTTGCCCGATGCGCCAGGCTCACTTCAATGGCGCGCCGTGCCATGTCTTCGGGGGATTGAGCGGCCGTGCCAATCAGGTTCGGATGATTGGCCGCCAGCGCCGCCAGCACTTGGTCGGAGCCGTCGACAGAGGTGATCAGCACATCCTCCCGGCCAGCCATCGTGGCGGCTTCTGCAGCCCCCAGGGCACTGGGGTCGTTGATGGCGAAGACACCGTTGATGCTGGGGTGCTGGCTTAACAGAAAGGTCATGGCTTCGAGGCCGCCACCGAAGGTGCCACCGGCATTGAAACGGTCACTGACCAGTCGGATACCTGGATAGTCTTGCAGTGCCGCGCGACAGCCGGCGACTCTGTCAGTCACCGACGAGACGCTGGCGCCGTTAAGAATACCCAGGTCACCCGTCCCACCCATGCGCTCAGCCAAATACCGACAAGCCACCATACCGGCCTGAACGTTGTCCGTGGTAACGCTGAGATCGGCACCCTGGGCGTCGATGTCCACCGCGGTTACTGTTATACCAGCCTGGCGTGCCTGGTGAATTGAAGGCTCAATGCCAGTGGAATCGGCCGCAGAGAGCAGAATGATATCCACCCGGTCGTCGATGAAACGCCGGATCTGTGCTTGCTGGCGCTGCAGATCGTAGGCGCTGGAGACCACCGTCATGTTGACCGGTTGGGCCGACTGATCATTGGCCGCATCTTGCAGGTGCTGCGCCAGGGCGTAGAAAAAGGGGTTGCCCAGATCCGCCAGGCTGACGCCCACCCGCAGTGTGTCGGTATCGGCCCTGACAACCGACTGCCCCGCCAGCCAAAAACTAACCAGGCACAGCAACATGACCAGCGTGCGTTTCATCGTGTGATTCCTCGTGTCGGGTTCAGGCGGCATCAACCTCGACCGCACCGGTCATGATCGCCACCGCGTCCGACATGCTGTGGGTATCTGGCTTGATCACGGCGGCACGCTTGCCCAGGCGGTGAATGTGAATGCGGTCGGCCACTTCAAACACATGCGGCATGTTATGGCTGATCAGCACCACAGGCAAACCACGATCGCGCACATCGCGAATCAGGTTCAGTACCCGGCGCGACTCTTTCACGCCCAGCGCCGCTGTCGGCTCGTCGAGAATCACCACCTGGCTGCCAAAGGCAGCCGATCGTGCCACCGCTACCCCCTGGCGTTGCCCACCCGAGAGTGTTTCCACGGCCTGGTTGATGTTCTGAATGGTCAGCAGCCCCAGTTGGCTCAACTGCTCGGTGGCCTGCCGTCGCATTTCTGCTTTATCGAGCATGCGGAACACTGACCCGAGTATGCCCGGTTTGCGCAACTCGCGGCCGAGAAAGAGGTTATCGGCGATGCCCAGCGCTGGCGATACGGCTAACGTCTGGTAGACGGTTTCAATACCCAGGCTGCGCGCGTGCATGGGGTTCTTGAACTGAACGACCTCGCCGTTCATGCGGATCTCCCCGGCGTCCGGCACCAGAGCACCAGAGAGCGCCTTGATCAGTGAGGATTTGCCGGCGCCGTTATCGCCGATCACCGCCAGCACTTCACCGGGGTAGAGTTCGAAGTCGGCACCATCGAGAGCGGTGACGCGGCCGAAGCGTTTGACCAGGCCCTTGGCCTGTAAAACCGGGGTTGGCTGGTTCATGCGGAAGCCCTCCGTATCCATTGATCGATGCCCACGGCCACCAATATCAGCAAGCCGACGGTGAATTCCTGCCAGAGCACATCGACCCCGGCCAGTGCCAGACCGTTGCGGAAAATACCCACGACCAGTGCGCCAATGAGCGTACCGACGATGGAGCCGCGCCCGCCGAACAGGGACGTACCGCCAATCACCACGGCGGTAATGCTGTCGAGGTTCGACATGGTGCCCACCTGGGGGCTGACCGAGCCGATGCGGCCAATCATCAGCCAGGCCGCCAGACCACAGATCACCCCGGCAACAATGTAAACCGACATCAGCACGCGCTGGGTTCGAATACCGGCCAGTTCAGCGGCGTCTTTGTCGTCACCGGTGGCATAAACATGGCGACCCCAGGCGGTCCAGTTCAGGGCGTACCAGACCAGCCCGACCAGGGCGATCATCATCAGCGAACCAAAGGTGATGCGCGCGCCGAACACCGAGAAGGAATTACCGGCCCACTGCAACAACGGCGCCACCGCTTCGATGTCTTGCGAACGAATGGTCTGGCTGTTCGAGTACCAGAGGTTCAGGGAAAAGAAAATGTTCCAGGTGCCCAGTGTTACGATGAAGGGCGGCAACTTTATTTTTGTGACCAGGGTGCCGTTGATGGCCCCGCAGACCGCGCCGCAAAACAGGCCTAACAGCAGCGCCATCGAGGGTGGCAACCCGAAATCCACCGCCAGCCGGCCCATGACCACGCTCGACAACACCATGATGGCACCCACACTCAGGTCGATGCCCATGGTCATGATGATCAGCGTCTGGCCCACGCCCAGGGCACCGATAATGGTGACCTGCTGCAGCACCAGCGACAGGTTAAAGGGTGTTAGAAAACGCTCCCCGGCGATCAGGGAAAACGCCAGCACCGCGGCGATCAGCACGATGGCCGGTGCGGCGGTTGGATTGGCGTGAAAGAAGCGGTGAATGCGTCGTGGCCAGTCCAGCACCTCGTCGCTGCGCATCGCAATGGACCCACCCACCGAGTCGGTGACCCGCTCATGGTCGGTCGCTCCGTGTTGCCGGTTGGGTGGGGTACCTTGATTGGTGTGTTCAGTCATAACGCCTCCCGGCGACCACGCCGCTCATTACAACGACGTGGCCCGCACGGATAGTTAGTGGAATGCTGCGCCAGCAGGCATCAGCCCCAGCACTGATCCAGTGCTTCTTCGGACGAGATTGACTCGATGCCCTCTACCGGTTGGTCTGTCACCAACGTCACGCCGGTGTTGAAGAAACCAAGCCCCGGGGTTGCGCCGGGTTTCACACCGGTTTCGGCGTAGGTGACAATGGCGTCGACACCCAAAGAAGCCATCTTCAGCGGAAACTGCATGGAGGTGGCGCCAATGACACCGGCGGCAACGTTTTCAACACCCGGGCAACCGCCATCGACCGAGACGATGTTCACCTGGTCGGTCAGACCCACGGCTTTCAAGGCTTCATAGGCCCCCGCGGCGGCCGGTTCATTGATGGTGTAGACCAGGTTGACGCCCGGGTCGCGCTGCATCAGGTTTTCCATCGCGCGGCGTCCGCCTTCCTCAGAGCCCTGGGTCACGTCGTTGCCGATGATGCGGTCATCTTCCTCATCGCCGATGTCTTGCGAATCGTTCAGGTCAATCCCGAAGCCCTGCAAAAAACCCTGGTTGCGGGCGACATCGACCGAGATTTCAGAAGAGTTCAAATCCAGCAGGGCGATGCGGGCATCGTCCGGGTTCCCGGCTTTTGCCTGTGCCCACTGGCCGATCAGTTCACCGGCCTTGAAATTGTCGGTGGCGAAGGTGGCGTCGGCCGCGTTGGCGGGTGTCAGCGGTGTATCCAGCGCAATCACCACAATGCCGGCGTCGCGCGCTTGCTGAACCACAGGCACGATGGCTTCGGAGTCGTTCGGGGTAATCAGAATGCCTTTGGCACCGGCGGAGATCAGGTTTTCGATGGCCTGAACCTGGGAGTCATTGTCACCGTCGAACCGGCCGGCGAAGGAGCGCAATTCAACATTGCCGTGCTGGGCTGCCTGCGCCTCGGCACCTTCTTTCATTTTTACGAAAAATGGGTTGGTGTTGGTCTTGGTGATCAGGCCGATCAGAATGTCATCGGCCATCGCTGCGCCGGACGCGACGCTCAGCCCCATGGCAAGGGTCAGTGTTTTGAGAGATGCCTTCATGATATGTCCTGCCTCTTGTTGTTATTGATTGAGTGATCCATTGCGATCGTTGTTCAGGCCAGCCTGGGGTTGGCCATGCCTTAACGAGTCACTCTACGGAGCCAGACTAATGAAATATTTCAGGCAGGCGGGGCGGGCTGAAACAATTGAAATAAAGGCATCCACCGGGGTGCAACGTCGGGTTAGAAGAGCGGTGCGGTAACGCTTTGTTTCATTAGATAGGTAGCTATCTATCTAAATGGGCGTATCATGTGCCCTTCATGTTGTAACCGCTGTCGCTGATGACCGATCTGAAACACAACCGCGAACGACTGGGCTACCGCCTCGGGCAAATTGCCCGACTGTGGCGGGCCGAGGTAGACCGGCGCCTGTCACCGCATGGCCTGACGGAATCGCGCTGGCGTCTGTTGCTGACTCTGCACAAAGCCAAGCACCCGATGCATCAGAAAGAACTGGCCGACCTGCTCGGCGTTCAAGGGCCCACCCTGGTGCGCTCTCTGGACTGGCTGGAAAACGAACAACTGGTCGAGCGACGCTCAATCAACGGCGACAAACGCTGCAAAACGATTCACCTGACGCCGCGAGCCGAACCATCGCTGGAGCGCATCAAAGCCGTGGTGGAAAGCGTGCGCGAAGAGATTTTCGAGGGTATTGACCCGGCAGACATCGACACCTGCCTGTCGGTGCTGGAGCAACTGGCCGGCAACCTGAACGCGGCCGGCAACGCCTCCTGAGCCACCCGTGCAGCCTGCAGCAACCGTTAACCGAATGGACACCCGATGACCGCACACACAACCCAGACACAAAACGACGACATACCCGCCTACAACCGGACGCTGATCGTCATCATTCTGATCGCCGGCGCCTTCGTCTCTGTGCTTAACCAGACACTGATGCTGGTGGCTATTCCACCGATCATGCAAGACTTCGATGCCAACCCCAGTCTGGCGCAGTGGTTGACCACCGGGTTCATGATGGCCAGCGGCCTGCTGATTCCGGTTACCGCCGCCTTGATGGACAAGTATTCCAGTCGCACCCTGTACATAACGGCGCTGGTGATCTTCACCCTGGGCACACTGCTCGGTGCTGTCGCTCAAACCTTTACCATGTTACTGATTGCGCGGATCATTCAGGGCGCAGCGGCGGGCATCATCATGCCGATGATTCAGACGCTGATCATGATCATGTTTCCAATTGAAAAACGCGGCGCTGCCATGGGGCTGGTGGGGCTGGTCATCGCCTTCGCCCCGGCGATAGGACCAACACTGTCGGGATGGGTGGTCGACCATTTCTCGTGGCGCTACCTGTTCGTGCTGGTTTTGCCCATCGCCCTGATGGTAATAGTGGCAACGCTGATGTTCATGAAAAACGTGACCCGCCAGCGCGCCAGCCGCATCGACTCGTTGTCCGTTGTGCTGTCGAGCTTTGGCTGGGGGGGACTGTTGTTCGGGTTCAGCATGGCCGGATCGGCCGGCTGGGACAGCGCCAGTGTGCTGGTGAGCTTGCTGGTGGGTGCGGTGTCACTGGTGGCTTTTATTCACCGGCAACGGGGACTTGAACAGCCGCTGCTGGACTTCAATGTGTTTCAGTCTCACACCTTTACCATTACCACCTTTTTATCGGTGCTGGTGTTCACCTTGCTCATTGGCACACAGACCATGATTCCACTCTATGTGCAGTCGGTACGGGGCATGTCGGCGCTGGATGCCGGTCTGATTCTGCTGCCCGGTGCTGTACTGATGGGCATCATTTCACCGCTGGCGGGGCGCCTGTTTGACCGGTTTGGCATTCAAATTCTGGCCATCGCCGGCTTCACGTTGCTCAGTATCGGCATGTTCATTCTCGCGACCATGCCGGATAACGGTCACCCCACCTGGCTAGTTGCCGCCTCAATTTCTCAAATGATGGGGGCCACCTTATTAATGATGCCGTTGATCACAGCAGGCATAAACTCGTTGCCAGTGCCACTGATCGCTCACGCGGCAGCTATGAACAACACCCTGCGCATGGTCGGAGCGTCCATCGGCACCGCTATGTTGGTCACTGTACTCAGTGGTCGCGCTTCCCTGTTTGATAACCCGGATTCACCGGCCGCCATCGCCGCCGGCATTCACCTGGCGTTCTGGGTTGCCTTCGGCTTGGGGCTGCTGGGCTTAGCCACTACGGTCTGGCTACGCCACCATGTGCTGCGCGAACGCCGCCGGGAACAAAGTGTGGTGAATGACGCCACGGGGGCCTAACCTGATTGTCTGACAGATCGGGCTCGCACCTGAGCCCGCGATGACATGCAAACCTTATGCTTTTCTTACGCGGCGCCAGAGGGCATTACAGCTTTGTTATAGCGTGATCCTTACCATTAGCGATGTATTAATCGTTGTGGACAAGCACCGTGACCGCCGTAAAACCCGCCCTGAAAATTGCCACCTTCATCATGCTTATCTGGGGCTGCCTGATGGGGCTGACGGTGCTGCTGGCCGATTGGTCCACCGCTCAGGAAGTGCGCGCCATGGTGCTCAGTGCGCTGGTCTGTTTGGCGGTTGCCCTGGTTTGCATGCTGCTTGCGCGCGGGCCTTCGATTCGCATGAAAGCAAAGCCGATGTTTCTGGTGACGGCGGTTAACTGGGGCCTGCTGTGCCTGACCGGCGCTTTGCCGCTGTACCTTGGCTGGCCGGAACTGAGCTTTATTGATGCTCTGTTCGAGAGTGTCTCCGGGGTAACCACGACCGGTTCAACCATTTTGGTCGGGCTCGACGGTGGCCCCCGCACCCTGATTTTGTGGCGCTCGCTGATGCAGTGGGTCGGTGGCATCGGCATCATTCTGATGGCCGTGGCGGTATTACCGTTCTTGAAAGTCGGCGGCATGCGCTTGTTTAAAACCGAGAGTTCGGAATGGTCCAATATTCAGAATACCCGGGTGCGCACCGTGGCCACACAAATTGGTGTGGTCTACATACTGCTCACCGCTCTGGCTATCGCGGTCTACTGGGCATTGGGGATGACCGGCTTCAACGCTTTGAACCATGCGCTAACCAGCCTCGCGACAGGAGGCTACTCAACCTCTGATTCGTCGTTCGGGCAATTTAATAGCAGTGCCCTGATTTGGGCGGGCAGCGCATTCATGTTGCTGGGTGGTTTGCCATTTCTGCTGTATGTGCAATCGCTGCATGACCGCGCCTGGCACATAGCGCGCGATGCACAGGTACAGCTGCTGTTCAAACTGGTGGCCGCCGCCGCTCTGGCGATGACCGTACATCGATTGCTGACCGGATCGACCGAGTCGTTTTTTCACGCCCTGACCCACGCGGTTTTCAACATTACCTCCGTCGTCACCACCACCGGTTACGCCACCGAAGACTACACCCTCTGGGGCAGTTTCTCGTTAATGCTCTTTGTTTTCCTGATGTTCAGTGGCGCCTGTTCAGGCTCTACCTCCGGTGGCACCAAGCTGTTCCGGTTTCAGTTGCTCGGCTTGCTGTTGCGCGAGCATTTGTTCAAATCGCTGCATCCCTCCGGTCATTTTCAGCGCATCTACAATCAGCGCCCGGTCGGTGAGGGTGTGCTGGTCGCTTCGCTGGCGTATTTGTTTGTGATGCTGGTCAGCCTGTTGCTCTTTTCGATCGCGCTAACGCTGACCGGGTTGGATGTGGTGACCGCCGGGTCCGCCGCACTCACGGCGCTGATGAACGTCGGCCCGGGTTTTGGCGAGTTGATTGGACCAGCCGGCAACTTTTCCACCTTGCCCGATACCGCCAAGGCCATCCTCTGTCTTGCCATGCTGCTGGGCAGGCTTGAATATATGGCCCTGCTGATTCTATTCACACCGGCCTTCTGGCGCTGGTAATGGAAAACCGGAGGGGTTCGATGAAACAGGCCTGGCTGTGGCCGCTGTGCAATGCTGTGATCCCGCTGGCCATTACCGGCCTGGGGCTACTGCCGCTGCCCTGGCTGGCGCATACCACCTTGCTGTTGCTGTATTTGATGGCCGTGGTGCTCAGTGCCCTGCTGACCGACTGGCGCGGCGTGCTGACCAGCGCCGGACTGGGCTTGCTGCTGTTCAACTACGCCTTTACTCAGCCGGTGTTCAGCCTGGCAATGCACGAACCTGAAGAAATAGTAGCCGCAGCCCTGTACGTCGTTTTCGCACTGATGACCGGCGGCCTGGCCTACCGGTTGCGCCACCAGGTCGACCAGCTGTCTTTTCAGCAGCGCTTTGTCAGTGCTCAACTGGCCCTGACCAAACACCTTCAGGACGACCCGGCCAAGGCCGATGCAGATCACCTGGCGACCTTTTCACAGCAGGTCTTCGGCGATGCCCGGGCACTGACCCTGAATGAAGGCCAGACCGATCCGTTAACCCGTGCGCGCGGGCTAAACAGCGACCCGGAGCTGACCCACAACCTGCCCGAGGGCTGGCAATCGATGGTGCGGGCGTTGGGCGAACAATGGCTGGCGTATCAGGAGCGCCGCGAAGCCCGGCAGGAACGCAAAGCCGCTGAACGTCGGGCCGATGAAGAGTCGTTGCGCAATGCGTTGCTGTCTTCCGTCTCGCATGATCTGAAAACACCGCTGGTGACGATGATGGGCGCGGCCACCTCGTTGCGCGACCTGCAAGCCGACCTGAACGAAGACGACCGCCGGGAGCTGCTGAACTCCATCATTCTCGAAAGCGAACGCCTGGAACAGTACATTCAGAACCTGCTCGACATGACCCGCCTGGGCCAGGGCGAGCTGACCCTGAACCGTCAGTGGATCTCGATCGATGAGCTCTACCATGTGGTTTACCGCCGCCTGGCCGCCGCAAAGCCCTCACCCGGGGTTAGCTTTCACCCGAGCGGTGAATTGCCTTCTGTCTGGGTGCATGCAGCGCTGGTCGAACAGGCACTGTTCAATGCGCTCGACAACGCCCTGAAAGCCATAGGTCCAGACGGGCGCGTTGAAGTTCACACTGGCGCCGATGCCAGTACCATCTGGATGGATGTGCTCGACCAGGGCCCCGGTCTGCCGCGCGAGCAATGGGAAGCGGTGTTCGGGCAGTTCTATTCGTTCAGCCGGGGCGACCGCTACTCGACCGGCTCGGGCCTCGGGCTGACCATTTGCCGGGGCATGATGCGGGTACACGGTGGTGAAGCTGCCTTTGTAGAGCCCCCGGCCGGTTTCTCCCTGTGCCTGAGATTGACGCTGCCCATAGCGTCTGCCGGGGCCGACACCGCCACCCGGCCCAACCAGGAATAACCCAGCGATGAGCCGAATTCTGATCATTGACGATGAAGCCCAGATCCGCCGCTTTCTGCGTATCAGCCTGGCGTCTCAGGGGTACGATGTGATTGAAGCGGAGACCGGCACCCAGGGTATTGCTCAGGCCGTGCTGGCCCAACCCGACCTGGTGATCCTGGACCTCGGCCTGCCCGACCTGGATGGCAAAGAGGTGCTGCGTCAGCTCATGGCGCAAAGTCAGCAGCCGGTGCTGGTCTTGTCGGTTCGCTCTTCGGAGATGGAGAAAGTCGCGGCACTCGATATGGGCGCTGAAGACTATGTGGTAAAACCTTTCAGCGTGAATGAATTGCTGGCCCGGGTGCGCCGCATTCTCGCCTCACGCACCGGCACCCGGGAGGACCCGGCCGACATTGCCTATTCCGACACCCGGTTGAGCATTAACCCCGACCGGCATGAACTGACGCTCGATGGCCAGAGCATCAGCCTCACACGCAAGGAATGGGCGGTGATGCAGCACCTGGTAAAGGCTCCCGGCCGGCTTGTCACCCAGACCAGTCTGCTGGAAAAAATCTGGGGCCGCAGTCACAAAGACGACTCCCAATACCTGCGCAATGTGATTCGCCAGTTACGCATCAAGCTTGGCGACAATGCAGCCAACCCGGAGTACCTGGAAACCGAACCCGGCATCGGTTACCGCTTTCTGGACAGGCGATAGACCCAGGGCAAGGCAATGGCGATGATCAGAAACCGAACCACATGATGAACCACCACAAAGGCCGGATCGGTATTCAACGTTGCGGCAATCAGCACCATTTCGGGCAGACCGCCGGGAGCAAAGGCGAGAAAAATAGCCGCCGCCGGAATGTCGGTCAGCAGCGTCAGAAGCGCTGTCATCAGCGCGACCAGAGTCACCGTCAGCAACAGGGCAACCAGGCTGTGACCCGAAAGAATGACGGCCGTGCGCCAGCGAATTTTGGCGAACTTGGTGCCCAGATAGGTTCCGAGCACAAACTGCACCGGCACCAGCGCCTGGCCGGGAATGCTCAGGTCGGTCAGGCCGGTAATTTGCAACACCGCAACCCCGGTTAACGGCCCCAGCATCAGCGGTTGCGGCCAACGCAACCGCCTGGCCACCCATAAGCCAACGGCGATGGCAGCCAAAGCCCACAGCACCGACGGCCAGCTTGGCAATGCCCAGGATTCAGTTGGAACGGTCCGAATTCGGTCAATATCGAGCCCGGTCAGATCGCCCAGACTCACCAGAATCAGCGGCACGAAATAGATCACCGCCAGCACCCGGGTTATTTGCGGAATCAGCATCTGCTTTTCATCGGCGCCACTGCGCGCGCCCATGATCAGCACGAGAGACTGGGCTCCGGGCACCGAGGCAAACAGCGCTGTGGTGCTATCGAACCCGGCAAAGCGCCGGAAATACCAGTGGTTTACGGTCGTTGATGCACTTACCAGCACCACCATACCGATCAGCGACAGGGGCCAGTGCCAGACAGTAAACAGCAGCCCGGGGTCTAGCGCCGCACCGGCATACACACCCAGAATCAGCAGCATGGCGGTAAACAGCCGCATTGGAATATGGGGAGTAAAACCGAGCAGGCTGCCGACAAGCGTCGCTGTCAGGCTGCCCAGCATCCAGGGCAATGGCCAGGACAGCGCATTGAACACCAGGGCACCGACGGCAGCGATGGCGAGCGTCAGCAGCAGATTCAGCGCGGTGTTCAATCGGGTCGGATGACTGGGGCTCATGGCGCTCCGGCAGGATTAAGAGTCGCGCGCAGTATAGAGTGGCAGGCAGGGTTTCGAAATAAAACGCAGCGTTAAACTCCGGAGACCTATAGCTGGCACTCAATCTGATAGGCTCTGCTCTGATTAAGAGTGCACGACCCTGAAACGCCAACCTGAACACAGGAGCAAATAAATGCGCAAAACCATCACCCGTGGAGTCCTCAGGATCCTGCCACTGGCGCTGTCTTTGTGGCTGTTCTGGACGATCGGCGACGGGCTCAATAATTTCGGGCTCGCACTGCTTCGCCTGGTCGGCATCAGCCAACCCTGGGCAGGGAGTGGCTTTGTTTTAGTGCTGACCCTGTTGCTGATCATCGGCCTGGCGTTCAGTGTCAGTCCGATCGTCTGGTTGTACCAAAAGCTGGAAGACCAGATTCTCCGGTTTCCGCTGCTGAAGACCGTATATAGAGCCATTAAAGACATGGCCTCGCTGATCAGCACCGACCCGGAGAAAACCAAAGAACGGCAAACCGTTCTGGTGAAACAGGCGAACGACACCTACATTGTCGGCTTTGTAACGGCAAACGATGTTCCCAGGGCTGTTGGTCAGGCGCTGGAAAAACACGACGAACCCGATGAGTGGGTGCCGGTGCTGATGCAGGTCAGCTATCAGATCGCCGGCGTAACGCTGCTAGTGCGCAAGGCCGACCTGGTTTATGTGGACTGGCCGTTTGAAGATGCGATGCAATTCATGCTGACGGCCGGTTTGTACAAGAGCACAGAGCAGGAAGCGGCTTCGCCCGGTATCAGACCTAACGCCACACCAGACTGATTTCGACAACGCTGGCTCCCAGCGCTTGGGTGATGGTGCGCTTCTGTGTTTTTTCAGTATACTGCTGCCCGTCTGGCGCGCTTGCGCCAGCAGCGTTCTCAGGGCGGGGCGAAATTCCCCACCGGCGGTATCTGATTGGCAGTCATGCAGGTCAGGAGCCCGCGAGCGCTCGCGGTGAACCGGATTAAAGCCGGTGCTTCACGGCGAGGTCAGCAGATCTGGTGTGAAACCAGAGCCGACGGTTAGAGTCCGGATGAGAGAGATCGCGAACCACCCAATCGCTGCCGCGCCCTGCGCGGTGGTCTTTGCGTACTCGCGCGCCCTGATTCTGGCCATCACCCTAATCGTGAGGGAAACCCATGAATCAGTCTATCCCCAACCGCACTACCCGTGTTGCTGTTATTGCAGCCTCCTGGCATGCCGACATTGTCGGACAAGCCTGCGCGTCGTTTGAATCTGAACTGAAACAACTGGACACCTCGGCCGAGGTAGAACACCTGCGCGTGCCCGGTGCCTATGAAATCCCATTGCATGCCAAGCACCTGGCCAAAAGCGGACGTTTTGACGCCATTGTCGCCTGTGGCCTGGTAGTCGACGGTGGCATCTACCGGCACGACTTTGTCGCTCAGGCGGTGATTGATGGGCTGATGCGAGTGCAGCTGGATACCGATGTTCCGGTCTTCAGCGTGGTGCTGACGCCGCACCATTTTCACGAACACGAGGAACACCAGCGCTATTTCCGCGAGCACTTCGTGAAAAAGGGTCAGGAAGCGGCTCAGGCCTGCCATGCCACCCTGGGCAGCCTGCGCGCGATCACCGGTTAACCTGAACGGCCCGAAACCATTCGGGCCGTTGCACTACTGACTCGATAGAATGCCCAGCAACTTTCGAGTGTGGTCGACTGTTTCGACCCCGAGGTCGGTCAGGTAGCCGCCGTCTTTATGGGTGATCAGCCCTTTGCCATGCAGGCGTTCGGCAGCGGCTACCAGTGCCGGGTCGGCCTCCTGGCTATGCACTTTTATGCCTTCCTGCAATGAAGAGGCCCGAAACTGGGTAAGCAAATTCAGCTCGGCGAGGTGGTCGTCGGAGAAGGGCATGGCGATTCCTATTGTTGTTCGGGCATAGCTTATGTTTAGTCGAGTTTTCCTGATTCGACAATCCTGGCGCGTTACCTATCGCGCCCCTATCCCGGAAACCTCAGAATGTACTGATCCCGCTGGCCTCCATAAACCGGTACACCAGTTGCGGCCAGACCCGGGTGTCGGCGTAGGTTTCGTAATCGACACTGAAGCGTTTGTCGTCGGTGTTGCTCCAGCGCAATTCAAACCAGTCGGCGGCGTCTGCCAGAGCGGTTAATTCGGCCGTTCTGCCGGTTAATACCATACTGGTTTCCAGGTTGAGGTTATTGAGGTTGCGCCGTGTAAAGTTGGCCGAGCCGACAATCAACGTGGCCTCACCATCGGCGTGCCGGGCCAGCATGAATTTGGAATGACACTGTTCGCCCCGGGTTTCGCACCAGCGCACGGGTATGCCGGCCCGGTGGAGTTCGAGCGCGGTTTGGCGATTGGGGATACCATTCTTTTCGCGGCCAAAGGCGTCTTTGTTGGCGTCGAGCAGGAGGCGCAATTGGGCCTGACGGTCGTGCGCGGCCAGCAGGGCGCTGACGATGTCGCGGTCTGACAGGTAGAACACGGCGATGTCGAGCTGGTCGCCGGCGTTAACGCCATTGATGGTCTCCAGCAGCGCGTGTTTGATGGCCAATTCAGTGACCACTCTTAACCCGGCGTCCGTTGGGTCGGCCGGGGGCCGGGTCGATAGCGTCGACTGTACCGTCGGGCCGCCGGAAAACGCCAGCACGGCTTGCTCGGTTGTCAGCAAATCCTGTACAGCGGGCCCTGAAAAGCGCAGGGCAACGTTGCCGTGGGCGCTGCTGCCATCATGGGGGTTGGCCGAGGTCACCAGCGCCGCATAGCCGTTACCCCCACCCTGGTCGGCAATAATCACTTTGCGGTGATTAGCCTTGAAATTCGGCAAAATTAGAAAGCTTCGCAATGATATTCGGCCATCGCCCAGCGGGCTTGCCAGCCGATCTCCGGTACTGGTTCCAAAGTGCGATAAAAAGGTACGCCAGATGGAAGAATAGGCCGGGTTGCTGTCGCGCAGGGCCTCCAACCGGGTCAGGGTGACGGTGATGCCCGCTTGTTCCAGCCGCTCCAGGTGCCTGGCACGCTGACCGCCATAGACGGTGTTGATCGGGTCGGTAATCAGGTGCGCTTCAAGGTTGGGGAAGCGCTGCTTCTGGGCGATCAGTCGTTCTGTCAGTTCGGCCGACAGCGCCCGGTGTTCTTCGCGCACCTCGCCCTGAAAATCGTTGAACAGAAACATGTCGATCAGCACAAAGCGTTCGGCCGCGTCGATCATGGCGAAGACTTCATCGAAGATGCTTTGTTCGAGATGACGCTGGTCGTCGGTGCCTATGTAAGACGTATCGGATAAGAACCGCACATCGCTGACCGGCCGCAGCGGGCCGTCAACGTTGAGGCCGGGCGGCAAGGGTTTAACGCTGTGGTAAATGCCCACCGCCAGCAAAACCAGCCCAACAGCCACTAACAGTGCAATTGCGATACGACCTCCTGCCCTGGGTACGCCCACCATGGTGCTACTCCTTCAGATCCGGGCGTGCATCATCCATGCGTTTCCCGGGTGTCAGTCCTTCCGACTCTGTATCGGCTCTGACCGCTGGCCAGTTGCCGACAAGGGCGGAAACAAGGCGTCAATATGCCTTTGAGACAGGGGCTTTTGCAACAAAGGATGCTCGATGGCAAACCCCAGGTCGTCTTCCAGCCGCTCGCGGGGCAGGCCGGACATCAGCAGGCAAGGCACGTCGGGCCAGTATTTGCGCACCATGGTCACCACGTCGAGACCGTTCAGCAGGCCGCCTAGGTTCACATCGGAAAGCACCAGCCCGGCCGGTTCGTCATGGTGATGCGCCCAATCAATAAACTGTTCACCGTGCTCGAACGCCATGACCCGGTAACCACGTTGTTGCAATAAATCGGTAAGCGCCTGGCGAACGGCGGCATCGTCTTCAACCAGTGCCAGCGTATGACTGGCCTCGAAGGTAAGCGAGAGTTCGACGACGCTGGCTCCAGGCGAACTCAACTGAGTGGTTACCGGCCAGCTCATACACACCGTTGTACCCTGCCCGGGCCAGGATTGCAGAGTGAATTGCCCACCGCTCTGTTGCACAAACCCATACACGGTCGACAGCCCGAGGCCACTGCCCTGACCTACCGGTTTGGTGCTGAAGAAGGGTTCCAGCACGCGTTTCTGCAACGCCACCGGAATTCCCTGGCCGGTATCGGTCACCGTCAGCTCCAGCCGATCTTGTTGTTCAAGGTAACGGGTACGAACCGTAATAGCGCCCTTGCCGGGAATGGCCGATACGCTGTTCAACACCAGATTCAACAGGGCGTTTTCCAGTTGCGACGGGTCGATGTACAGACTCCGACCCGGGGCCGCCAGGTCTAGTGTGAGCGTAACCGGGCCGGAGACTGAATATTCCAGCAGTTCAGTCAGCCCCTCGATCAACCGGTCCGGTTCGACCACCTCTGGCGTCAGCCGTTGTTTGCGACTGAAGGCGAGTAACCGCTGTACCAGCTGGGCGCCGCGTTCGCTAACATCCAGCGCGCGGTGCAAATAGGGTGTGCCTGCATCGCTGACCGCACCACTTTGCTCCAGCAACTGTAAGTTGCCCGACAGCGCCGCCAACAGGTTATTGAAATCGTGCGCGACGCCGCCGGTCAGCTGGCCCAGTACGTCCATTTTTTGCGCCTGCTGCAATTGCTGCTCGGCCATGCGCCTCTCGGTCAGGTCCCGGTATAAGGTGACAAAGCCACCATTGGGCATGGGTTGGCTGCGAAACTCGATGATCTGACCATCATCGTAATGGCGTTCAAAGTTCTGCTGGCTCTGGTGGCGCTGCACGTTCATGGTCGGCATGTCGACGGCTTCCTGCTGCACGCTGAGGTTGCGATGCGCCTTGCGCGCCATCAGTGCCTGCACCTCGTCCAGCGCCATGCCGGGCTGGAGGTCGCCGTCGTTGAAGTCGAATATCTCCAGGTAGCGTCGGTTCCAGATTACCAGCCGGTCGTCGCGGGAGAACACGCTGAGCCCGTCCTGAATCTGGTTGTGGATGGTTTCCAGCAGGGTTTTCTGGGTATCCAGCTCGGCGCTGGTGCGTTCGGCTTGCAGGGCGTGCTCACGGAACACATCGTAGGCGTGCACCAAGTCACCAATTTCATCCTGACGATGGATGGGAATTTGCGCCGGCGACTCCTCGCGCCGCGACAGTTGCACCATGTCGTCTGTGACGGTGGCCAGGTCCCGAATCAGCCGGCGATTGTTCAGGTAATACACCAGCAGCGCCAGCATCACCACCAGCGACAAGCCCAGAGTGAGCACCCGGGAGGCGTTTACCCGGTCGGTCACCGCCGTTTGCTGACGCACCACCACCTGCTGAATATCGGCAGCGAAGCTGTTGGTCTGCTCAGTGAGACGCTCCGAGTGGGCGCGCAAGCGGGCCAGCAGGAATGCCTTGTTTTGCTGAATGCCCTGCAACGTCTGGTATTCAGCGGTGGCCAGCTCCAGCCAGTCGAGGTAGGCCTCGGGCTCGGCCACGGCCAGCACCAGCGGTCGCAGCCGCTCCCGGGTCTGGCGGTTATAGTCGGCCGGGTCGGTAATCGCCCGGTAGAACAGCTGCAACGGCAACCAGGGCTCAATGGTGACGGAATGGCCGGCCTCGGCGCTGTCGCGTGCCTGCTGATCGACCTGAAACTGAGCCGCGAGCACGTCTTCGCGAATAAACAGTTCGTCGTACACCCGCCCGGTCAGCGCGTCGAGATCGGCTTTGATGTTGGCGAGAATAGCCTGGATACGGGCGCGAACGTCCGGGTTCTGCAAGCGTTGTGACAAGGCAAACACCCGCTGGTACCGGCTTTCGAGGCGTTGCCGCTCGGCCTGCAGCTGAAATGGGCGCCCGGCCGATGCCAGATAGGGCGCCAGCGCCACAATCTGAGCGGCTTCATCGGAGAGACTGAGGGCCGTGCGAATTTCGGGAATCAGTAACCCTTCGAACTCATTCACCGCGTCCCGGGTCTGGCTTAAACCGCGCCAGGAGAAGCTGACCAGCGTCAGCAACAGCACCAAACCGACTACAAAGGCAGCCAGGGCTTTCGCGTGTAACGTCCAGCGCAGCGGGTTCATAGCCGTTTGACCGTGGCCTCAAAACGGTAGCCAATGCCGCGCTCGGTTTTAATGTAGTGCGGCGCCTTGGGGTTGGGTTCGAGCTTGCGGCGCAGGCGCAGTATCAGAACGTCGATGGTGCGATCGAAGGATTCGGTTTGAGTGCCGTGGGTTTTCTCCAGCAAATAATCACGACTTAGCACACGGTTCGCCGACGATAGCAGCACATTCAACAAATTGAATTCGCCGTAAGTCAGGTCGACCAACTCACCCGCCGGGTTCAGCAGCGTGCGCCGCGTCAGGTCAAGGCACCAGCCATCGAACACCAGGCCTTCGGAAACCCGTTGCACCAGTAATTTGGGGGTCTGGCTCAGTTGGGTACTGCGCCGCAGCAGGGCCCGCACCCGAGCGACAATTTCGCGCAGGTTGAACGGTTTCATCATAAAGTCGTCGGCGGCGACTTCGAGGCCGAGAATGCGATCGGTCTCATCGCCCTTGCCGGTGAGCATCATGATCGGCACGGCCGAATCGCGGCGGATGTCCTGCGCCACGCGCAAGCCGCTTTCGTGCTCCAGTTTCAAATCGAGCAATATCAGATCGGCCGGGTCCTGGGCTTGCAGGCCCAGCAACGCCTGGCCGGTTTGGACGGGCGTAACCCGGTAGCCCTCCAGCGTCAGGGTGTCGGTCAGTACCTGCAAGATGTCCGGGTCGTCATCGACGATGGCAATGTGATGCGCCTGGGGGGTTGCGGCCATCGGTTTCTCCGGGCTTTTTATCATTATGGTGCCAGGTGAGTCTGTGTACGCGCGTTCGCGCCACTCAGTGACGCACTGGAATGTTAACAGAGTATTTCAAACACGGCCCCAAACCCGTGGAGGAAAGCCGTGAAGTGTGGAGCCGGTCGCAGATGTAAAGCCGGCACCATGCCATTCTAAGCTATTGCTCCCGAGCCGAATGATGTCATGACAACCCCTGTAATCCGTTCCCGACTGGCCCCGTTCAGGCTGGCCCCATGCACTGCGTTGCTCGCCTTACTGGTCGCTGGTTGCCAGCCGGAAACCGTCAGCGACACCACCGGCGATACGTCCGACCCCGTCGATACTGATGACAGCGGCACCGTTGAGCTGGCGCTGGCGGTACGATCGCTCAGTTACACTCAGGCTAACCCGGGGCCAACCCAGGCCGTGCTGGATGTGCGTATACCGACGGAAGCCACCGTACAACTGGTTTTAAATGGTGAATTGGTCGACGAATGGGATACTGGCGACTCTTGCATTGTATTCCCGGCCTTTACTCAGTGTGCAGACTACCTGGACCAGTCTCTGCCCATCATGATCGAGACAGGGGGCGAGCAGCAGTTTGAACTGACGGCGCTAAAAGGCGGCGACTGGAAGACCGTGACCTTTGAGCGCGACCTGACGCTTGGACAATGCATCAGCAATGAGGCGTTTTACGACACAAAGGTACAAGGTGCACTGCAGAGTCAATGCAGTTCATGCCACAACAGTGGCAACCCGGTGTTCAGTGCCAATGCCAGTTGGTCGCAGTTTGAAACGACCATTTTTAACTCAACCCACCGGCTTTATAAGGCGCCCTCTCACCAGGAAAATGGTCACAGCGCCAAGCCACTGGAGCCTTACGATGAAGACTACCGGGCCATAGCAGAGCTTGTGTGGCGATCTCTCAATGATTTTGAGTGCTCATAGCCACCGAGCTCAAATCTAAAGTTTCGGAGTTCCCACACAGCAAGCGGCGGGTGCCGCCGCGAACGATTGACTCTGAAGCAACCCGAACTCCGAGGCTTGAGGCCACAACTCTCGGATCCATATTAAGGTTAAGGTATGCGTGGCTTACCCACGAGAAAGCGCGAACTTAATAAAATCGGCTTCCGGCATGGGCCGGGCCCAGTAATACCCCTGCCCCTGAGTGCAGCCGAGCCTGGCCAGTAAGTCGGCTTCGGCCTGGGTTTCGGCGCCTTCAGCTACGGTAGTCAGGTTGAGGCTGTTGGCCATTTGAATAATGGCGGTGACGATGGCGGTGTCTTGCGGGCTCAGTTGCAGCTGCGACACAAAGGACCGGTCAATTTTCAGTGTGCCGATCTTCATCTTGTTCAGATATCCCAGGTTGGAATAGCCGGTCCCGAAATCGTCGATCGAGAAAGTAACGCCGAGCGCCTGCAACCGGTGGAAGGTGTGGTCAATGTCTTCACCGGGTTCCATCAGCATCGATTCGGTGATTTCAATTTCCAGTCGATGGGGCTCGATGCCGGATTCCGTTAGAGCCTGTTCAACCACCCGATCAAGGTTACCGCGCTTGAATTGCAAAGACGAAACATTCACCGCCATGGTCAGCCCTGACAGGCCGACCGAATCAAACCGGCTTAGCGCTCCCGTGGCCTGTCGCATCACCCACATACCGATCTCAATGATCAGACCCGACCGTTCAGCCAGGCTGATGAACTCGATGGGAGGCACATTCCCGCGCGTCGGGTGTTGCCAGCGCAACAGGGCCTCACAACCGCACAGCTTGCCCGTTTTCAGATCGATTTTGGGTTGGTAGTGCAGCGAAAGTTCGTTGCCTTGTAATGCCTTGCGAAGGTCGGAAATGAGTTTGACCTGAGCCTGGGCGTCGTTGTTCATGCTGGTGTTGTAATAGCGAATGCCATCGCGCCCGGCGCGCTTCGATTCGTACATGGCCATGTCGGCCTTGCCCAGCAAAGTAGCGAAGTCGGTACCATCGGCCGGCGCGATGGCAATGCCAATCGAGGCCGTGGTGGTCAGCTCGTGACCTTGCAGCATCATGGGTTCGCGCAGTGTTTGCAGCAGTTCATCCGCCCGGGAGATAATGGACTCTCCCGGTGGCAGGTCGGGCATCAGCACCACGAACTCGTCGCCACCAAAGCGTGAGACCGCATCCGATGTACGCACTTCATCCACCAGGCGCTGGGCAATCTGAATTAGGTATTCATCGCCGGCGCCGTGGCCGAGTGAATCGTTGATGGGTTTAAAGTTATCCAGATCGATAAATAACAGCGCCACCGACTGACCTTCACGCTCACTGTGACGCAACATCAGTTCAAACTGCTCGGCGGCCAGCATGCGATTGGGCAAGCCGGTCAGACTGTCATGATTCACAAGCGCCTCAACCTGGGCCTGGGATTCACGGCGTCGCTGGTTTTCTTCGTTCAGCTCTGTCACCAGATGACGAATGTCGTTGACCAGCAGGCGAATACAGTAGGCTGTCGTCAACAGAATCAACACCAGCAAAATAGCCACGTTGATGTTGCTCTCGACCGGTCGGGTCTGATGCAGCCCCATCGAATTGACGCCACCAAGTATCAGCAAACTCACAATCATGACCGCCAGCAAACCAATAAAAATACGACGGTTTCCAATGATGCTCGCAACGACCAGAATGCCGGGGTAACCCAGCACGGCTTCATCGCGCAGGCCATCGCTGTGCCATAGAAAGTAGTAACACAGGCCGGTCATCAGCCCGAGCATCCAAGTGGCGGCCAATTGATAATGTTGCTGGCGTACCAGCCAAAGGCTCAGGAACAAGAGACCCGCTGCGACCGCCATGGCCAGTGCAGAGGAAACACGGCCGAGTGCCATACTCTGTACGGTCGCAACCAGCAGGAATATCTGCAGGGCCCAGAACATCTGGTTGAGACGTTCATGATGAAGCTGCCTAACCAGTGGCGACCGACCTGGCTGATTTGAATTATGTTCTGATGCCATACCACCCAACAGAAATCTTGTGAAAGAAACGGGCTGATTGAACCCTCCTGAAACAGTCTAGCTTGAAATGCCTGGTTCGTGGATGCACCGGGTGGTTATTCCTGGAGAACCTTAGTTAACGCAACGGAACAGCAGGCACCGCGCCAAAACGGTGCGCGCTCTGGTGCAGGGTGATCGACTTGGTGCGCAGTGAAGGTATCTGTGACAAGGCCACGCCGGTAAAGCCCCATGATACCCGGCTTTTGAAACGATTGTTTCAGCCTTACGCGGATTTGAATGATTGTTCGGCCAACTGGCCTGCCCTTTGCAATATCCCTGTACCGGCTCCGGCCAATCCTAAAGCCACACACAGGGGAACACCATGAACAAAGCATCTCTGGTTGCCAGCGTCGTTGCACTGCTTAGCGCCACGGCCGCTTCTGCGACCGATATTAAATTTGCACTGGACTGGAAATTCGAAGGCCCCGCAGCGCCCTACCTGATGGCCATGGACCGTGGCTACTATGAAGAAGAGGGCCTGAACGTCAGCATTGATACCGGTAGCGGCTCGCTGGAGGCCATCCCCCGGGTTGGGTCGGGCACTTACCAATTAGGTTTTGCCGACATCAATTCACTGATTAAGTTCCGCGACCAGGACTCTGACGTACCGGTTCAGGCGATCATGATGGTGTACGATGCCCCGCCGTTTGCCATTGTCGGGCGCAAAAGCCTGGGCGTGATGGAACCGGCCGACCTTGAAGGCAAAACCCTGGGCGCACCGGCCACCGACGGCGCCTACGCCCAGTGGCCTGCCTTTGTTGAGGCCAACAACCTCGATGCCAGCCAGGTCACCATCGAAAACGTCGGTTTCCCGGTACGCGAACCCATGTTGGCCCAGGGCGATGTCGACGCCATTACCGGCTTCTCGTTTTCCTCCTACATTAATTTAAAATCCAAGGGCGTCGACGCCGATGACATCAGCGTCATGCTAATGAGCGACTACGGCCTGAAACTTTACGGCAACGCCATCATCGTTAACCCGACCTTTGCTGAAGAGAACCCCGAAGCGGTGACCGCCTTTCTGCGCGCCACCATTCGCGGCTGGCGCGACACCATCGCCGACCCGGAAGCGGCCGTTGAATACGTAATGGCCCACAACAGCATTGCCCGCAAAGAAGTCGAGCTGGAGCGGCTGATCATGTCGATCGACGACAACATCCTCACCGATGCCGTCATCGCCAATGGCATGGGCGACATCGACCCCGAGCGGATGCGCGAAGCCATCGATCAGATCGGCATTGCCTACAGCTTCAACAATAAACCCGATGTCGACGACATCTTCACCGATGCCTTTTTGCCCAGCGCTGAAGAGCGGATGCTGCAATAAGTACAGGCTACCCAAACAAAACGGGCGCCTCGGCGCCCTGGTCTCATTTACGACAGGCCCGCAGTATGAGTGTGATTGATATAGAAGGCTTACGCCTCGGCTACGGTGGCATGGCCCCCGAACAGATCGTGCTGGATGGCATCGACTTACACATCGACAGTGGCGAATTCGCGGCCATTGTCGGCCCGAGCGGTTGTGGCAAGTCGACCTTCATGAAGCTGCTATCCGGCTTGCTGACGCCCCAAGAAGGCCAGATTCTGATCGACAACGAACCGGTCACCGGGCCGCGCAGCCAGGTCGGCATGGCGTTTCAGAATGCCATCATGCTGCCCTGGCGCACCACGCTCGATAATATCCTGCTGCCGCTGGAAGTGGCCCCCGCCACCAAGTCGGATTTTCGCCACCGCAAGGCCCAGTACCGGCGCCAGGCTGAAGACCTGCTGACGGCTGTTGGCCTCGAGGGCATGGGCAGCAAGTACCCCTGGGAGTTGTCTGGCGGTATGCGCCAACGGGCTTCTTTGTGCCGTGCCATGATTCACGAACCACCTTTGTTGCTGCTCGACGAACCCTTCGGCGCACTCGATGCTTTTACCAAAGAAGAACTCTGGCTGGTGTTGCAGACGCTGCGCCAGCACCGAACGTTTACGGTATTGATGGTCACCCACGATCTGACCGAAGCGGTTTATCTCTCCGACACCGTCTACGTGATGAGTGCCCGGCCGGGACGCATGCTGGTGCGCCAGAACATCACCTTTGACCAGCCGCGCGACCTCGACATTCGCTTTGAACCCGGTTTTGTCAGCCATGTGCACGACCTGCGGGAACACATTCGCGGCACCCGGGCCCAGGCTGCTGCGAAACCAGTGCTGGGAGCCACATCATGACCACAAGCACCCCGTCAACGCCGGCAACCACCACACCGCGCCCGTCACGATTGCGACACTGGCTCGGCTGGTTTCGCCGCGAAGAGGCGATGTCGTTCTGGATCATCATTGGCTTTTTCGTGATCTGGGAAGCGGTATGTCACCTCTTTTCACTGCCCGTGTATTTTCTGCCACCGCCCTCGGCAATTGCCCAGGCAGCGGTCGAATTTCAGCGCGCCCTGATGATTAACTCCATTCAAACCCTGTGGACCACCATGGCCGGGTTTGGCTTCGCCGTGGTGTTCGGATTAATACTGGGCGTTGCCGTCGGTGGTTCGCGCCGGCTTTATCGCGGGCTGTACCCGCTGATGGTCGGCTTTAACTCGATACCCAAGGTCGCCCTGGTGCCGATTCTGGTGCTCTGGTTCGGCATCGGCTCGGTACCGGCGATCATCACCGCTTTTCTCATTTCGTTTTTCCCGATTGTGGTCAACGTCGCCACCGGTCTGGCCACCACCGAACCGGAAATGGACGACATACTGCGCGCCCTGGGGGCCAGCAAGCTGGACCGTCTACTGAAAGTCGGCTTACCCGGCGCCATGCCACATTTTTTCGGTTCGCTGAAAGTCGCGATTACCCTGGCCTTTGTCGGGTCGGTGGTGTCCGAGACCGTGGCCGCCAATTCCGGGCTTGGCCACATGATGCTGATGGCTCAGGCCAACTTCGAGGTGCCACTGGTGTTCGCCGGCTTGCTGGCGCTGGCCATTGAAGGGGTGCTGATGTATGCCCTGTTCGTGGTCATCGAAAAACGCATGACGGGCTGGGCCTTCCGCGCTCAGAGCGCTCAACAATGAGTAACGGGGCTAGGAGCCAGCCGTAATGATCCACACCAAACGCACACTCGGTGGCGCCTGCGTCGCGCCTCACCACAGCGCCGCCCAGGCCGGGCGGGATGTCCTGCAGGAAGGTGGCAACGCGGTAGAAGCCATGGTGGCCGCTGCGGCCTCCATCGCCGTGGTGTACCCGCACATGAATGCGCTGGGCGGCGATGGCTTCTGGCTGATCAAACCAGCCAATGGCACGCCGATCGCCATCGATGCCTGCGGTCCGGCGGGGCAAGCGGCCGACATTGATTTTTACACGGGCGCAGGCGAAACCACCATCCCGAGCCGCGGACCGCATGCGGCCCTGACCGTTGCGGGCACCATCGGCGGCTGGCAACAGGCATTAAAGGTCGCTCATCAACTCGGTGGCAATACCCCGGTCTCCCGCTTACTCGCCCCTGCCGAACAGCAGGCGCGAGAAGGCATCGTGGTCAGCCAGAGCCAGGCTGCGCTCACGCGCGCCAAATTTGATCAACTGGCTCGGCAGCCCGGTTTTGCCGAAGTGTTTCTCAATAACGGCCAGCCACCTTCCGAAGGCGACATCCTGTATCAGCCCGACCTGGCGGACACACTGGCCCAACTCAGCCGCGCCGGGCTCGACGACTTTTATCGCGGTGACCTCGCCCAAACCCTGTCGCAAGGCCTGGAAGCACTCGGCAGTCCGGTGCGGCGTGCGGACCTTGAGGCGTTTCGGGCACGTCTGGTCGAACCATTACATACTCAGCTGCGTGGCAGCACGGTCTACAACCTGCCACCACCGACGCAAGGGCTGGCGTCACTGATCATTCTGGGCCTGTTCGATCGGCTGAACATCACCGAAGGCGAAGGCTTTGACCACCTGCATGGTCTGATTGAGGCCACTAAGGCTGCATTTACGGTGCGCGATCTGGAGTGCATCGACCCTGACTGGCTGACGGATTCGCCCGCACGCTGGCTCACACCCGAGGCGTTGAACGAACAGGTCAAAACCCTGTCGATGACCCGCGCGCGCCCCTGGCCCAACCCAACCAAGGCTGGCGACACCGTCTGGCTCGGCTGCATCGACAAGGCCGGCAATGCGGTCAGCTTTATTCAAAGCATCTACTGGGAATTCGGTTCGGGCGTCGTCGTACCAGGCACCGGTGTCACCTGGCAAAACCGGGGCACCAGCTTTTCGCTCGACCCGGCCTCCCGCAACGCGCTCAGCCCGGGCCGCCGCCCTTTCCATACCCTTAACCCGGCCCTGGCCGAGTTCGATGACGGCCGCACGATGGTGTACGGCACCATGGGTGGTGAAGGCCAGCCGCAGACACAGGCCGCGGTGTTCAGCCGCTATGCCCTGTTCGGGCAGCCGTTGCAACAGGCCATCACCGCGCCGCGTTGGCTGCTGGGGCGGACCTGGGGCGACACCGACACCCGCCTGAAACTGGAAAACCGGTTCGACCCGGCCCTGATGGACCAGCTACGCAGCGCCGGACACGACGTCGAAGTCCTCGATGAAGCCTTCAGCGACACCCTGGGCCACGCCGGCGCCCTGGTGCACCGGCCTGACGGCGTGATCGAAGGGGCGGCGGACCCCAGAGCCGATGGTCTAGTGGCTACTTTGTAGCGCAAATTTTGAAGTTCGCTGAGTGATAAGCGGCGGCTACCGGGTATGCCCCTGTGGGGTAGTCCGCAACAGGGATGTTGCGGCCTAGGCTCCAAGGATGGATCTACGCCGACCCCACAGGGGCATATCCGGTGGCTGCTGCGGCCCAATGCCATCCTAGCCATCCCCGAGCTTCAAAAATTGAGTAACCGCTGGCCCTTAACCGTTTAGAGGAACATGCCATGCAACGTTGTAGCGCAATTATCACTGAAGACCCCGTTCAAGCTGCGCCCACGCACCCGGGGCCTTTAACCGGTCTGCGTTTCGCGGTTAAAGATGTGATGGACGTGGCTGGTACCACCATGGGTATGGGTCACCCCTTGTGGGCAAGCACTCACTCTGTTGCGGATACCCATGCGGACTGCATTAACCAGTGCCTGGTACAGGGCGCCGAACTGATTGGTAAAACCCAGACCGATGAACTGACCTACAGCCTGGCGGGCAATAATCACCATTATGGGGTTGCCCCGAACCCGGCCGTACCGGATGCAACCCCTGGCGGCTCATCCAGCGGGTCGGCCTCGGCGGTAGCCCAGGGACTGGTTGATTTCGCCATCGGCACCGATACCGGTGGCTCCATCCGCATTCCCGCCAGCTATTGCGGGCTATACGGGTTACGTCCCAGTCATGGCGCCGTCAGCCGGGTTGGCGTGGGCAGCCTGGCGCCGCAGTTTGATACCGTCGGCTGGTTAGCTCAGCGCGCCGATATTCTGATGGCGGTCGGCGAGGCCTTGCTACCCAACACGGAAACCCCGATTCCAAGCCAAGTGGCCCTGCTCAATGATGGCATGGAACTGCTGGACTCAATCATGGCCCACAAGGCGCGCGGCGCCATTCGGTCGCTGGGCTTGCCGGTATCCCGATCGATCTCGATCGGATCGTTGGAGAGTTACCGCCGTGTGTTTCAGGTGGTGCAAGCCTATGAAGCCTGGCAAACACACGGTGAGTGGATAACAGCCAACAAGCCCGTGTTTGGCCCGGGTGTCGCGGAGCGCTTTGACGCCGCCTCAAAAATCACCGCAGAGGAAGCCCAAGCCGCACAGGCCAACCTCAATGGCCTGCGCCAGCGCGTTCGTGATCTGATTGGCGACGATACGATCTGGTGCATGCCCACCGTACCAGCGTCAGCCCTACCCATTTCGGCACCCGCTGAAGAAGTCGACTTTATTCGCGGTCAAACCCTGTGTCTGACTGCCGTGGCGGGGGTGGCTGGCTTGCCGCAACTGTCATTACCCTGGCTGCGCGATGTGCGCGGCCCGGTCGGGTTTTCGCTGATCGGCCCACCTGGTAGCGACCGTCACCTTCTCAGGCTGGCCAGAAACCTGGCGTTTGCCAGTCATCTGCGCAAGGCTCCGGGACCGGTACCAGCCGTTTAACCTCGTTACGAGCTTATAGAAGTCTTAATACTCAAGTTGCGAAGTTCGCTACAGGTCAGCGCCGGATGGTAGGGGTACTTTTGCGGGGGTATCTGAGGCATGGATGCCGAAGTTAAGCCTACACGGATGTATTCACGGCGCCCCCGCAGGAGTACCCCTGCCATCCGGCGCGGGTTCAGGGCACTGCAGTAAAATGGACCTCCGAATCTCAAATCATTACTTGACCTTCCAACGACTGGAAGGTCTAGCCTGTGTCTCATACATTCTGGTGCATGTCGCATCTTTAAGGAGAGACCATGAGCCAAGCACAATCCGACACAGTGGAACTGCGCGACCCGGTCTGCGGTATGACCGTATCGCCCGATACCGCCAAACATCACAGCGAGCACGACGGCCACGACTTTTATTTTTGTGGCGCTGGCTGCAAAACCAAATTTGATAACGATCCCGAAGGCTTCGAGACTGCCAAAGACCCGGTCTGCGGCATGACCGTGCGGCGCGACCGCCCCAAAGGCATGGCGCGGCATGAAGGCAAGGCACATTATTTTTGTTCGGAACGCTGCCAGCACAAGTTCGAGGAAAATCCTGAACGCTACCTCGACCCAAGTGAAGCCCCCGAGCCCATGCCCGAAGGCACCCAATACACCTGCCCGATGGATCCGGAAATTGTGCAGGAAGGCCCCGGCACCTGTCCGAAATGCGGCATGGCGCTGGAACCGATGACCCCGTCGCTGGAAGACACCGGCCCCAGCCCCGAGCTGATCGACTTCACCCGGCGTTTCTGGATCAGCGTTATCGCAGCCGTGCCGTTACTGCTGATTACCATGGGCCCGATGCTTGGGCTACCGTTTCGCAGCTGGCTGGGTGAAGGGCCCGCTATCTGGCTGGAACTGATACTGGCGACTCCGGTCGTACTCTGGGCCGCCCAGCCGTTTTTCGTACGCGGCTGGAACTCCATCATCAACCGCAGCCCCAACATGTGGACCCTGATCAGCCTTGGGGTGGGCGCTGCTTTCGCTTACAGCGTTGTCGCAACGCTGGTGCCCGGGGTATTCCCGGATGCTTTCCGCATGGAATCGGGACACGTTCCGGTTTACTTCGAAGCCGCTGCCGTCATTGTGGCGTTGGTCTTCCTCGGCCAGGTACTGGAGCTGAAAGCCCGCGAACGCACCGGCTCGGCCATTCGCGCCCTGCTCGATCTCGCCCCCAAAACCGCCGTGCGCATTAACGACAACGGCGACGACGAGGAAGTGCAGCTCGACCAGGTACAAAGCGGTGACCGCTTGCGGGTCAAACCGGGCAGCGGTATCCCGGTCGATGGCGTGGTCGCCGAAGGCCAGTCCTCCGTGGATGAATCCCTGATCAGCGGCGAACCGGTACCGGTGGAAAAAACCAAAGGCGATCAACTCACCGGCGGCACCCTGAACAAAACTGGTACCCTGATCATGACCGCCGAACGGGTCGGCTCTGAAACCGTGCTGTCGCAAATCGTCGCCATGGTGGCCCAGGCACAACGCTCTCGCGCGCCGATACAGGGTCTGGCCGACAGGGTGGCGAGCTACTTTGTACCGACGGTCGTGCTCGTCGCCATTATCGCGTTCATCATCTGGTCGCTGGTCGGGCCAGACCCGGCCATGGCCTATGCCATTGTTGCGGCGGTTTCCGTTCTGATCATCGCCTGCCCCTGTGCCCTGGGGCTGGCAACACCGATGTCGATCATGACCGCCACCGGCCACGGCGCTCAATCGGGCGTTCTGATCAAGGATGCTGAAGCACTGGAGCGGTTTGCCAAGGTCGATACCCTCATCGTCGACAAAACCGGCACTCTGACCGAAGGCAAGCCCAAGGTCACCGACCTGGTCGCCCTGAACGACCAGGATGAAACCATCCTGCTCGGCTGGATCGGTAGCCTGGAGCGCAGCTCCGAACACCCGCTGGCCGAGGCCATAGTGGCCGAAGCCAAGCAGCGTGAGGCCAAACTGCAGGAACCCGAAACCTTCGACTCCGTGACCGGCCAAGGCATTGTCGGCCGGGTTGACGGCCATGACCTGTTAATGGGAAATGCCACCCTGTTCGACGACAAAGGCATTGACTTAACCGACGTTGAAGAAAAAGCCGACACCATGCGCAAAGCCGCCAAAACGGTCATGTACCTGGGCGTCGACGGCAAACTGGCGGGCCTGATCGCAGTACAGGACCCGATCAAGAAAACCACCACCAACGCCATTCGTGCCCTGCAGGCTCAAGGCATGCGCGTGGTCATGGCTACCGGCGACAACGAAACTACCGCTCAGGCAGTCGCCAGTGAACTGGGCATCGACGAAGTACGCGCCGGCGTCTCTCCCGAAGGCAAACAAAAGCTGGTTGAAGAACTGCGCAAGCAGGGCGCAACCGTTGCCATGGCAGGCGATGGTGTGAACGATGCACCCGCCCTGGCCGCCGCCGATGTCGGCATTGCCATGGGCACCGGCGCCGATGTGGCGATGGAAAGTGCAGGCATTACCCTGGTGAAGGGTGACCTGAACGGCATCGTGCGTGCGCGCACCCTGGCCCATGGCACACTGCGCAACATCAAACAGAATCTGTTTTTTGCGTTCGTGTACAACACTCTGGGCGTACCGGTCGCCGCCGGTCTGTTTTACCCGATCTTCGGCGCCTTGTTGTCACCCATGATCGCCGCGGCCGCCATGAGCCTGTCGTCGGTCTCAGTGATAGGTAATGCACTGAGGTTGCGCACACTTAAGCTGGATGCGGCGCTCGACAAGAAATAAACGACTTGGTGATTGGGTTGGCTGGGGCCAACCCTTTCAGAAGTACCGATGCAACTGAATACTTTCGGATTGTTGGGCCTGACGAACATTATTCTTTTAACTGAATTTGGAATTTGCAGAAAACCGAGTGTCAGGTGCCGGGTATGTCTATCCGGGGTAGTTCGCAGCAGGGACGCTGCGATCTAGGCCCCATGGACGGGTCTACGCCGACCCCGGATAGACATACCCGGTGGCTGACACGAACTCCTGGCAACAAAACCAACCCAAACTCCGAACTTGGGTTTCAGGCAGGCTATCGCTCTACTCGAAGCGCTTGATTCGCTCGTCGGTCGCAGGGTGGCTGGAGAGGTATTCCTCCCAGGCCCTGGAGCCTCCTTCATTGGCACCGTGACTGTCCACCATCTTCTGCAGGGCCGATGCGAAGGCTCGCCGGTCCAGACCGGCGGCCTGCATCAGTTCCATTGCTGCTGTGTCGGCCTCCCTTTCCATATCACGCGAATAGGAGAGCTGCGCCAGGGCGTAGGGAGCGGTGACGATGATTTCAGAGAGAGCCTCGCTGTCGCCGGTAATCAGCAAGGTAGCGGCGACCAGGGCCGAAGAACTGATGATGCCCCGTATGCCGTGATCGTGACGGACATGGCCGACTTCGTGCGCGGCGACCGCCAGGAATTCGGCTTCATCGACCAGCTCTACAAACTGATCAGTGAACACCAGGGTTCCGTCTGGCAGGGCAAAGGCATTGGCACCAAAGACCTCACTGTTATAAAACAGCACCCGCACAGTCAGACCGGTTAACGGGTCGCCAAAATGGCTTTCAAACGCACCGCGTAGCTCCTGCTGGCGTTGCTCACTGAGTGTTGTCGGGGTTAGCCAGCCACGTTCCATCCATCCCAGTGCCTCATGCCCGGCCAGCTCCCGTACCTTGTCGGGCACCAGCGGTGCGGTAACCCGGGCCATGGCCGGTATGCCGTGCCGGTAGGTAGCCCAGCCGGTCACAACAACCACAATCAACAGACCCAGTATCCACAAGGGCGCTCGCTCCAGCTTTGGCAACCAGAGGGTACGTTCGCCCTTGTGACCAAAGTGGCGCAATGCGCTATCAACAAAGTCGTTGTCGCGGGTTTCCAGCCTGCCCAGTTCGGGCAATGTCAGAAACCTCGGGGACCGGCCCAGCCGGTCGCTAACCGTCACCCGGTTGAACGGGCAGCGGTACTTTTTGTGGAACGCCTGAAAACTCAGCCAGCCACTGGCATCCAGCAAGACCGTGACGGTTTGGCTATCGGCAAAACCCTCGGGGTAAAAGTGGGCACTGAAGGTTTGTGTCATAGTGAGAGTCTGCCTGGTGTTGAAGGCCGCCATCGGCGACCTGCAACAGGTCTGTTAGATGCCAAAGCCGACATCCACGTCGTAGACTTCGCCCAGCTCCTCACCGACAGCAGACATTTCTTTTGCCTGGCTGGCCGCGATGCTACCGAGGTTACCGGCATGCAGGAAGGTCAGAGAATTCGCGTTCAGGTGCGCCAGCCGAACCTGAGCCCAGGGAAAGGCCAGACCCAGAGTGAGCGCCACCACAATCGAATTGCTGATAAATACCCAGATAAAACGACCCACCGGCATATTGGCCTGAAAACGATTTTTCTGCAGAGTCACGCCCTGCCAGTAGACATTGAACAGCAGGGGTTTGAACGCCAGAGACAAACCGTAAATGGCCAGGTAACCCACCCCAATCATAACAATAGACGCCTGGCTGAAACCGATGGCGATTAACGCAATAGACGCGATAATGCCGATCACCAAGCCCAACACAACCGACTGGTATTGCTTGACCGTCGCATCAAACTTGAAGGCTTTATTGCCGTAGGCGTGGTTGGTGACCACGTAGCGGGCGGCATAATGCATGGCATGCGGCATCATGATGCCAAGCGTGATCATGCCCAGAAGCGGGTACAGAAAAAACGCCTTGCAGGCAGCCCAGTAGGTGCCGGTGAAGCGGAAACGCACGCCACGGTAGGCGGAATAACGGGCATTGAATCGCAGGCCGGCGTTAATCAGCCAGGGCATCGCCGCCATGAAAGCCAGCATGAAAAGACCGTACACTTCAGGCGAAATGAAACTCGAGATCGCAGAGAAGACCACAAAGACGGCCACAGCGATCAGGCGCCCTTTCAGTATTTGACCACCGGTGGCCAGGTACTCAAAGGAAGCTCCCGCAACGTCGGTGTTGCCATAAAAGTACCGCTTGTTACGGACCTTGGCCCAGGCGGAGTAAATACCCAGTGTCAGCACCGTCAGCGCGATGTTAACAATCCAGATGCCGAAATATTCGCCGCCACGGCCATTGAAGCCAACGGGAATGGGCTTGAGAGAAGATCGGGAAGTGACCGGCGTGTCGGTCAGAGACTGGCTCGTCATAACGTTTCCTTGTTCGTTATCTGTTTTTTTTACTGTGCAGGCGTTCATGCCTGCCGCTCCCCCTTGGAACGAACCGAAACTTTACCTCTTTACACTTTCTAGATAAAGCGGGGCCACTAACCGAGCAATAACTCTCTGTTGTATAGTTCCCCCCAGTGCATGGATCTCAATTACCACCGTTCAGGGAAATCGTTATGGCGTCTGTCTACCGTGGGTCCGGTTATTCACGTTTCAGCCTGGTGCTTCTCGGCACTCTGTTGACCGCCTGTTCTTCTCAGCCAGAGCGCATCCGCTCGGCCAGTATTGGTGAGGCCGGTCAACTGGCTCAGTCGGAAAACCCTGACGACCGCGATATTTCCCATCTTTCAGAACCCGCGACACACTGGTACGCCGACACGGCAGCAACCCTGATCCTCAATTCCGGTGACCACTCATCGGGGCGCTCACTCGACAGCTATTCAGGCTGGAACGAACCCGAATTCGACTGGGGGCGGTTCTGGGTTGGCCGTTATTTCCCGGAATTCGGTCGTCAGTCCACCTACCACAGTCGCTACGGCTACGAATTCGGCGCTGCGGGATTTGATGAGGGGATGGAAATCACGCTGTCGGGCTATTACCTCGATGCAAAATTTGATCACGAACGGGGGAATACCCTGGAAGACCCCGGCATCATTGGCTGGCAGCTAACCGCGGGCAAACGCTGGCCGCTGTTCAAGCACCTGTCGTTTCAGGCCGGTGGCGGTTTTGGTTCAGGCTGGTTGCTCTGGGACTACGCCAACCCACTGATCGATGGCAGCGACCGCATCGAAAGCGACAGCCTTGCCTTTGTCAGCATCAGTACGCCGTTGTCGCTGCAATCCCATGCGGGCCCGATCATGACGGAGTTTATTGCCCTGCCAACCATTCGCTTCTCGGAAGATTACAGTGGCGAAGGGTTCAGCAACGACATCACGCACTTTTACCGGGGCATCCCGTTAGCCATACGGATCAGTGTGGTTTTTTAACGCCGTTTAAGGAGTCAGCCCGCGACTGGCGCGTTCGCGTTCCAGCCAGAGTTGATATATCTCAGTTGGCCAGTAACTCTGAAAGCTGGCAATCACCTCAACAATCTCGGCCTCACTCAGCGTATCGCCCCAGGCGGGCATCACGCCACCAAGTGGTTCGCCTCCTTCCTCGATCACCATCGACAACACCGCCAGCGGGTGATGCCAGGCGTGCGCGGTACCATTCAGTGGCGGTGGCGGATAATTGCCATTGGCATCGAGCGTGCGCCAGTTGGGGGTCGCCTCGGCGTTAGCACCATGGCAGGCCGCACAATACTGCTCAAAGGTCTCCCGACCCCGTTCAACCTGGGCCCGGGTGTACCAGCGACCGGTTTCCGCTTTGGCTTCCAATGTTATGTCGGCTAGCGCTAGCCCCGATCCCGTGGCCTCCGCCTCAGGCTCGCTGCCTGGGTTGCAACCCAGCAGGCTAATCGTCGCGATGAAAATTCCCAGCTTTTTCATAATCACCCGTATGATGTCATTACTTGGCAGTGGACAGGCCAGAGAAGGTGCCAGCCGCTGATCGGCCCTTTAAGCACAACAAACCACCCCCACCCTACCCATCTGTCGCCCTATTTATTTACCGTAATTGTAACGCCGGAGAGTCTGAAATGTCGGAAGCCATGTTGAACAACCCGGGTCTGGGTACTTACAGACTGAAAGACGACATCGCTTACCAGGCGGTCACCACGGCACTGGCGCTGGGCTATCGCACCATCGACACCGCCCAGATGTACGACAACGAAGCGGCCGTTGGCAAAGCCATTGCCGATAGCCCGGTCAGCCGGGACGAGGTGTTTGTGACCACCAAGGTCTGGGTCGACCAGCTTAGCAAAGACCTGTTTCGCCCCTGCGTTGAGAAAAGCCTCGCGCGCCTGAACATGAATTACGTCGACCTGTTACTGATTCACTGGCCCGCCCCGGAAGGCGATGTGCCCATGGAAGACTACCTGGGTGAACTGAAGGCCGTGCAGGACGCGGGCCTGACCCGTCATATCGGCGTCTCCAACTTCACCATTGCCCAGATCGACCAGGCCCTGAAGATATTGGGCCCCGGCAGCCTGCTGACCAACCAGGTGGAGGTGCACCCCTATCTGCACAACCGCAAGCTGGTTGAGCACTGCCAGCAACACGACATCCTGGTCACTGGCTACATGCCGCTGGCAGTAGGCCGCGTCAACGACGACCCGGTGCTGAATGCGATTGCTGAGAACAAAGGGGTCTCTCCCGCCCAGGTAGCCCTGGCCTGGGTTCGGCAGCGTGGCATCATCACCATTCCCTCATCAACCAAGCGCCACCATCTGCAAGGTAACCTGGCCGCCATGGAGCTGGAACTGACCATGTCGGAAATGAACCGAATCGACACGCTGGATCAGGGGTTACGATTAGCAAACCCGAGTTTTGCACCTGCCTGGGACCTGGATTAGTTAAGACAGGGACCTCCTGACTCGTTCGCGGGGGTATATCACCTGCAGGCATGGTGTCGCTTCGGCCAGTCAGAGGCTCAGTCCGTCATCAACGCCTTGATGCTGCTGATGAAGCTGGCGTCATCCTGTTCTTTGCGCCGGTCCAGAAGGTCGGTGGCGTCCTGCCCCGCGCGGAACCGCAACTGATCGCCCGGGTCGTTGGCGGCCTGCCAGATGACCTCAGCCACGACCTCGGGTGACGATGGTTCAGACGACAACTTGCCGAAGAGGCGCCCCATTGCCTCGGCAGCGGGGGCGTAATCGGTCAGACTTTCGTCCATGGCGAAATCGAAGGAGCGCCCGCCGAAGTCGGTCTTGATCATGCCCGGCTCGACGATGCGCACACGAATACCGAGCGGCTCCAGTTCGTAATGCAGCGCCTCGGAGAGACCTTCGACGGCAAACTTGGTCCCATGGTACAGCGTACCGAGTGGAAAGGTGATCTGACCGCCAATGGACGAGATGTTGACGACGGTGCCTGACCGACGTGCGCGCATATACGGCAAAACAGCTTTGGTCATCTCCAGCAGGCCGATCACGTTGGTGTCGAACTGGCGACGGATGCGGTCAGTCGAGAAGGCTTCGAGCGGGCCGTAGGCGCCGTACCCGGCGTTGTTCAGCAGAAGGTCGATTGCGCCAAAGCGGTCGATGCCCGCTTGCACCGCCGCTGAGATCGACGCGGAGTCCGTCACGTCGAGGCGAGTAACTAGCACGTTCTCGAGACTGGCAAGATCAGAACTGGCCGGGTCGCGCATGGTGGCGATTACGTTCCAGCCTTCGGCGTGAAAGCGCAGCGCGGTTGCCTTGCCGATGCCGGAGGACGCGCCGGTGATGAGAAGGGTGTTCATTTGAGGGCTCCTTCAAGCGTTGAGGCGCAACATTTCGGCGATGCCGAAATTGGTCAATACGGTACGAGTGACATCATGCAGTGCGATGTTATACCGCTCGATCTCTGAGCCGACGCCGGTATGATCAACAACCGTACGAAAGGGTTTCTGGCCAAAGGGCAGCGCCAACAGATCAGTGACCGCCTCGGCGATGCGCTCGGGGCGCTGGTCGGGCGTAGCCTCGAGCATCTGAGCGAGCCCCTGCGCAGACATCGCAGGAACGGCTGCGAAATCGCCATACTGCGCCTCGCGTGCGGGGTCGTCAGGTGTGACCATCCCGTCGAAAAAAGCTGTGGGCATGGCGCCCGGCTCGATGATGCAGGATTCAATGTCGAAGCCGGACAATTCCGTGCGGTAGCATTCAACCACCGCCTCAAGCGCCCATTTCGACGCGCAATAGGTGCCGTAGAATGGGGTCGCGATGCGCCCGATCAGGCTGGACGTATACAGAATTGTGCCGCGCCTCTGTGCCCTGAAATGCGGCAGGGCGGCGCGCATAACACGCTGCACGCCCGTTACATTCACATCGAAGACTTTGGTCATATCCTCGGGCGACATCAACTCCTGAATGCCATAAGCTCCAATGCCGGCATTGTTGAACAGGACGTCCAGCCCGCCGAGCGCGGCAATGGCCTCGGCCACACCAGCCTCGGTACTGGCGGCGTCGGTCACATCCATCTCGACGATATGTGCACCTTCGGCCTCGAGCATGGCGACCGTGTCGGCGTTGCGGCCTGTGCGGCTGCGGACGCTGCCCGAGACCTGATACCCCTGCGCCATGAGCGCCCTCGCAGTGGGCAGGCCCAAGCCGCCCGCGATTCCAGTGATGAAAATCTTTGCCATGTGACCTATCCTTCCTAGACGATAGTGGGACAATACTCCGGGCAAGACGACCGTTCTTTCTCGATTGTCCGAAAAACGTGTCTGATTCTCCGACTACCGGAATATTTCTTTAGGATACCGGTTTCTATCACGCGACGAGATCCAAGAAAGGAGAACCGCATGACTGGGTTACTGAACTGCGTTACGGCGCTGATGGATCGCGCCGGTGTGCCACAGGGTGCGCTGGCTCATTCTGACAGCGGGATGCATTTTCTTCGGTTCAAGGTGCCCACCCCGCAGCAGGCCACTGTCTACCGCCCGCTTCTGTGCCTTGTCCTCCAGGGCTCCAAGCAGGTCCGTGCAGGCGCCCACAGCCTGACGGTGGATTCCGGCCAATCGTTGATCGTCAGCCACGCGCTGCCGGTTGTTTCCCGGATCACCCGGGCTTCGCGCGAGATGCCTTACGTGGCGCTGGTCTTTCCGCTCGACCTCGACTTGCTGCGCAGCCTTGCCGCAGCCGTGCCGCCCGGACAGGGAATGCGCAGCCACGACCCGTTCTCGATCAGGCTATGCCCGACCGATCCTGCGACGGAAGATTCGCTGACCCGTTATCTCGACCAATGCGCGATCGAAGAAGCGCGCCAGGTGCTGGCCCCGATCACCCGGCAGGAAATCCACGCACGGCTGCTTCTTAGTCCTCATGCCGACGTCCTCCAAAAACTGCTTTGGCAAGAGACAACCGCCAGCCGCATCTTTCAGGCAACCCGCGAAATCCAGTCCGATCTGTCGCGAACGTTGGTTGTGGGAGACCTTGCGGATCGCGTCGGCATGAGCAATTCCACCTTCTTTGAGCATTTCAAGGCCGTCACGGGGACGTCGCCGCTGCAATATCAGAAGGACCTTCGCTTGCTGAACGCCCGCGACGCGCTGCACAGCTCGTCCACCAAGGTGTCGGAAATCGCCTTTCGCGTGGGCTACGAAAGCTCTGCCCAGTTTTCGCGTGAATACGCCCGGAAGTTCGGCCTGTCACCGCGACAAGATCGGGCAGCGCTGGCTGCGGAGTGACCGCCAACGAATAGCGACCAGCCTAAAGCCAACATCGGCTGTGGCGCTGGCTCATGGCCAGGTGGGCATAATAACTGATGGGAAAGGTTGGTCGGAGAGACAGGATTGAACGGGCAGGCCACCCTGCTGCGACCCACAGGTCGCCCGGCTCGTGATGTCGGTTTGGAAATGGCGCTGAATAGGGTTGGTCGGAGAGACGGGATTGAACGGGCAGGCCACCCTGCTGCGACCCACGGGTCGCCCTGCTCGTGATATCGGGTTTGAATTGATGCTGATATTGGTTGGTCGGAGAGACAGGATTCGAACCTGCGACCCCTACGTCCCGAACGTAGTGCTCTACCAAGCTGAGCTACTCTCCGATAAAGGTCGGCGTCGCAAACCATTGATTTCACGGGGCATTTGCGGGAATGTCCGGCGTGGGTATGCGAGCTGCGCAATAGTACGAAGTCGCCGGGTTGGCGTCAACTCCACCCGTGTCCGTCGTGGAGTACGCGGATTGCCTCGGCGCCGGGCGCTCAGGTATGCTGGAGGCACTTTCCGGGGAATATCGATGTCCGACACCACCCACCCAACTTCTGCAGACTCGGGCAAAAGCCGTAAGCTGGATCGAATCGATCTGAAGATCCTTCGTACGTTGCAGGATAACGCCCGCATCTCCTATGTCGATCTGGCTCAAACGGTCGGCCTGTCGACCACGCCCTGTATGGATCGGGTAAAACGGCTTGAGCAGTCAGGTCTGATTCAGGGTTACCAGGCCATACTGTCGCCCGAGGCATTGGGGCTGGGCTTGCTGGTGTTTATTGAGATCACCCTGTCGAATCAGTCGGCCGAGGCGTTCGATGAGTTTCGCAAAGCGGTCGATGGCCTCAGTTACGTGCAGGAATGCCACCTGGTGTCGGGTCAGTCGGATTATCTGGTTAAAATACGGCTGACCGACCTGCCCAGCTATCGCAAGTACCTGGGTGATCTGTTGCTGGCACTGCCGCATGTACGTGAGTCCAAGAGTTATATTGTGATGGAGGAGGCAAAACAGTCGTCAGCCTTACCGCTGGATCTGATCAGTCATCGATTTAAGCGCTGATCTGCATTAGCCTTTCCAAAATATTTTTCGGGCAGCCACTGCTGACCGACCCTGATGTATGAAACGGAGAATCTATGATGAATACCTGGCATAAACTGGCTCTGCCTCTGGCTCTGTCTGGCGCGGTGTTAACCGGTTGTACAACGCTTGATGCGTACACGGGCGAATCACAGGTCAGCGGCGCGTCCAAGGGCGCCATCGCGGGTGGCCTGATTGGCGCCGTTCTGGGTGCAGCCACCGCACCGAAGGAAGAACGCGCCAAGCGTGCCCTGATCGGTGCCGGCATTGGCGGCGTCGCCGGTGGCGGCGTAGGCTTGTATATGGACCGGCAAGAAGCGGAACTGCGCGAAGAGCTGGTCAACAGCGGTGTGCAGGTTGAGCGCACCGAAGAGGGTGAAATCAACTTGATCATGCCCGGCAACATCACCTTCGATACCGACAGCTCAGAGCTGCGTCCCGACTTTATGGACACACTCAACTCGGTTGCCCGGGTTGTTCAGGAGTATGAAAACACCCTGGTCACCATTGAGGGTCACACTGACAGCACCGGCGCTGAAAGTTACAACCAGTTGTTGTCTGAACGTCGTGCCGCCAGCGTTGCCGAAGTCTTGCTGAGCCAGGGCATTGCGTTTGAACGCGTTGCCGCTGAAGGCTACGGTGAACTGCGCCCCATCGCCGACAACAGCACCGCCGCGGGCCGGGCGTCCAATCGCCGGGTTGAAATCAGCCTTGAGGCCATCGTTGCCGAATAAATCGGCTTAGTTCTAACAGGCGGCTCCGTCCGGAGCCGCTTGAAATCCGCGTCGCCATAACCATAATGGCCCAACACCGGGTCTGGCCCTGCTGCGGCCAGCTGTACCCTGCCTTGCGACTTCTGATGCGGAATGCCCGACCCCTATGACAGCACCCCTGAAACTGGCCATCCTCGAAACCGATGTGCTGCGACCCGCACTGAAACCGAACTATCACAGCTATGGGCGGATGTTCACGACTCTGTTAAACAGCGTCGATTTCAGCGGGAATATCGAGGTTTTCCCGGTCATTGACGGAAAGTACCCGGAATCGATCGACGACTTCGATGCTTACCTGATTACAGGCAGTCAGCACGATGCCTTTGCCGACGACGACTGGATTGTCCGGTTGCGCGCCTTCTGCAAAGACGTCTATGAGGCTGAAAAGCCCATGATCGGCATTTGTTTTGGCCATCAATTACTGGCGCATGCCCTGGGCGGAACCGCGGGGCGAGCCGACCGTGGCTGGGGCCTGGGGGTAATGACTTACGATTTTGATGAACAGGCCCGGGCCGAACTGCCCGCCTTTGTCGATGAGCCCGAGCCGGTATCCTTGCTGATCAGCCATCGCGATCAGGTGCTGGCCTTGCCGCCAGGTGCTGAAACCCTGCTCACCAACGATTTTTGTCAGTACGCGGCTTATCACATTCCGGGCCGGGTACTGTGTTTTCAGGGGCACCCTGAGTTTACCAAAGACTATCAGCAGGCGTTGCTGGGGTACCGTGAAGGCGATATTACCGCCGAGCAGATGCAGGCGGTTGTCGCGAGCCTGGCGGTTGACCACCAGGGCGAACGAATTGCACGCTGGATGCGCGACTTTCTGGACACCCGCCCCCAATAGCAGGCAGGATGGGCCCGATTCGAACTGATAGCCCATTCAACCGCTGGTGCACTCCATTCCTCAATGAAACTGATGACCCTGCAACACGCAACCCTCGTACGACTCTACCCGATGCGTCGACTGGCCTGGCCTTTAATGACGCTGGGTGCCCTGGTGTTCCCGGCCATGATCGGCTGGGCGGTGGCACACCCTGAACTCAACGGAGACGAACTCTTCACTGGCTTTGTCGCTGGCCTGGGGCTGGTGTTGCTGGGAGCGCTGCTGGCGCTGACCCGGCCGGAAAAAGACCCGCCCAAAGGTCTGCGGCAACGGGCCCGGCACTTGTGGGAAACCCTGGTGTTCTGGAGTTGGCTGGTCAGTTTGCTGGTGTTTGCCAGTCTGGCCATCAAGATTCTGAGTTTTTCCGGCGCCTGAATCGGGCCGGTTAAAACAGCGTGCGCGGATGTTGCTCGGCGTAGGCGATGCCGCCCTTGCCAGAGCGCTTGATGCCATACATGGCCTGGTCGGCATGGTGCATCAGGGTGTCCAGATCCCGCCCATGCGATCCGTACCGTGCCACGCCAATGCTCGCCGACACTGCGACCTGCTCGCTATTGGACATCACCGGCTTTTCTATGACCGAGAGCATTCGGCTGATAAAGGCGTGAATGGCCGGTTCGTTGTCGAAATCATCCACTATGATCACAAACTCGTCACCCCCTACGCGGGCGGCGAAATCGGTCCTTCGCAGGGCATCGGAAAGCCGGCCGGCAAGCGCCATTAAGACCGAGTCGCCCACGCGGTGACCATGGCGGTCGTTCACCGGCTTGAAGCCATCGAGGTCGATGTAAACCAGATAAAAGGCCCGGCCGGATTCATTGGCCATCGCGATCCGCTCATCCACAAAGTTCACAAGCAATCGCCGGTTGGGCAAGCGCGTCAGGGTATCGTGGTTCGCCATGTACTCAATGCGCTGCTGGGCCGCTTCTATCTGGGTTTTCTCGTGCGACAGGGCGGTATTTACTTCATACAGTTGCTGGTGGCTGAGTGCATTGCTGAGCGTAATGGCGAGGAAAGGTGCCAGCGAGCTCAGTAGCTCCAGCTCATCGGACCCAAAGCGTTCAGCCACTGAACTTTGCAGCGACACCATGCCGATAACGGCCTGATTGTGAATCAATGGCACAAACAGCTGCGACAGCGGCAATTTGCGGTTATCGCCCAGCCTGAGCGAACTGGCCCGGTGTTTTTCTCCGCTGATCAGCAAGGGTTCGCCGGAACGAATCGCCTGCACCGCACGGCTCTGATCGAATGAATAGGGAATGGAAAACCCGGGTAGCCGGGCGCCGTCATCAATGACCATCACATATTCGATGGCTTCAACGTCAGGGCGGTTCAGCGCCAGCGAGACAAAGTGCACATCGAGCCGCTGGCGAACAATGTCGTACAGCTTCTGGCCGATATCGTCCATGCGCAGCGACGAGGCCAGCTGGCGCGCCAGCTCGTTGATCAGTTGCAGCCGGGACTGGGCCGCCTTAAGTTGCCGGTTCTCGTGCTGCGCGATCTGCCGGGCCAGACGTTCATCTTCCATCTTGGCTTCGTATTGACGCAGCTGGATTTGGCGGCGAACGTCACGCTGTTGCAGCTTGCGTTCAAGGTCCAGCGCGAGGCGCAGCACAATGTGCGCAGCCCGGTATTTTTTAGCCCGCTCCAGACACACCGCCAGGGTTTCCAGCGCACGTTGCTGAATCAGACTGAATTCGGGCAAGCCCTCGCGGCGCAGCCCCTGGCGTAGGGTATGCACCGCCCGGGAAAAATGTCCGGTGGAGGCGAGCACCTTGGCCAGCTCAATATAGGCGTAGAGTCCGGTGACGCCTTCTTTATCAAATTCGGGGTGATCAATGGTCACCAGCAAGGTGGTTTCAGCCTCGACCAGGCGGTTCTGCAGGCGCTGGCAGCGGGCAACCGCGATCAGCGCCTGAATCTCCAGATGGCCGAAATTCAGCTGGCGGGCATACTCCAGTGCGGCACGGCAACCGAGCAGCGCATCCTGAAAACGGCTGTGTCGGCTATGCAGGTGGGCTTGTAACAGGGCGGCTTCGCCGAGGTTTTCGGCAGTTACCTTAGAGTTGTCGAGCCCTAGCATCTGATTGAGCAGCTCTTCAACACTGCTCAGATCGTCTATTTCGTAGTTTAGCAGCGCTAAATTCAGCAGGGAGGCAAAGATGCCGTTTATGTTGTCAACTGACCGGGAGATTACCAACGACTGGCTAAAATGGTAGAGAGCTTCGCCATACTGCCCCATACCCTGGTAGGCCATTCCCATGCCGTTATGGATGCGCCAGATTTCCTCGGGGTCTTTCAGTTGTTCAGCCAGCGTTGATGCTTCGGAAAATCGTTTAAGCGCTTGCAGATAGTCTCCGCCGAAGTTGTAACCCCAGCCTTCATGAAACGACAGCTGGCAAGCCCTTAATGTGTCCTGACCGACCATTGTTTTCGCCTGCGCCAAAATAGCCAGAGCCGAATCTGCATCCGAAAGCATTATTTGCCAAGCCCGCTCCAGGCAGGCGCTAAACAGGTCGGGCTGGTCCGTGGTCACGGTGCACTCTCAGTCATCGAAGCGGTCGGGATGTATTTGGTAAGGATGGATCATTGTAAAGCTCTCTGTGCCAACAAGCGATGGCAGAGGTATCGTTTGCGCCCCCCTTTCAAGGATGGCTCACCACCGGCGCTGCTGGTTGGCCATCAGTGCTCCAGCAAGAAAGTAACCGGCCCATCGTTAGTCAGGCTCACTTGCATGTTAGCGCCAAACTGACCGGTTTCGACCCGTGCGTGGCGCTGTTTCACCGCCTCTACCAGGGATGTAAACACCGCTACCCCATGTTCGGGTGCAGCGGCAGACGTAAAACTGGGCCGCAGGCCCTTGCGGGTATCGGCTGAGAGCGTAAATTGCGGCACCAGCAAGACTCCACCGCTTATTTGCTGGACGTTCAGGTTCATGCGCCCGTCCGCATCGGCAAACACCCGATAATTTAGCAAGCGATGGGCCATTTTTTCGATGTTTGGCGCGCCATCGTCCGGATCAACGCCCACCAGCACCAGCAAGCCCTGATCAATCGCACCGACAGTGGCATTGTCGACAGTGACCTGTGCCCGGGTGACACGCTGAATCAGGGCTTTCATGGCAATAACGTCCAGTTGGCGGGAGGTTCAATAAAAGTGTGTTGAAACCATAGTCGAGTTTGGCAATAAAACGACTCAGGTGAGCCTATTCTGCCCGCCCCGGGTCATGGCGCAGGTAGTGACTCCACTTTTGGGTGGCGCGCACCAGCGCATCGACATTAGCGGGATCGAAAGCAGAATGGCCGCCTTCGCGAATAAAGTCGAGTTCGGCGTCCGGCCAGTGTTTCGACAAGGCCCAGGCTTGCTCGGGCGGGCAGATCATGTCGTAGCGGCCATGAACTATGGTCCCGGGTATGCCGGCCAGCGCTCCGGCCGCTTCTAGAATCTGATTTTCGGCCAGAAAACACTTTTCGCGAAAAAAGTGCGCCGAAATGCGCGCCAGACTTAACGCCACATGCGTCTGAGTGAAATAGTCGAGCGACTGGGTGCTGGGTCGCAGCGAGGCATTGACGGCCTCCCAGCGAGCCCAGGCTTTGGCGGCCCCGACCCGCGCCAGGTCATTGCTGCCATGCAGCAACTGATAATAATCTTCGACCAGGTCGGTTCCGGTTGCCCCTTCAACTGGCTCCAGAAAGCGCTCCCACTCTTCCGGAAAATACCGCCCGGCACCGCTGCGATACAGCCAGTCGAGATCCTGCTGCCGGCCGAGAAAGATGCCACGCAATATCATCGCAGACACCTGGGTTGGGTAGACCTCCGCGTACAGCAACGCCAGGGTGCTGCCCCAACTGCCACCGAACAGTACCCACCGGTCAACGTTCAGGTGCTGGCGCAATTGTTCAAGGTCATCAACCAGGGCTTCTGAGGTGTTGTTGTCGGTTTCAGCGTGAGGCTCGGACTGACCGGCACCGCGCTGATCGTAGAGGATGATGCGGTAGTGTTCAGGGTCGAAAAAACGTCGCATCTGCTCGGAACACCCGGCCCCCGGGCCACCGTGTATAACCACCACCGGCAGACCATCGGCCGTTCCCGATTCTTCAAAATAGAGCTGATGACCACCGCTTACCACCAGATGGCTTTGGTTATAGGGTCGAATCTCCGGGTATAGCGGCAGCATCCAGCATCCTCTTATCGGGTTTTTTGTTGTCAGGGCCAACCAGGTAAACAGGCCTGTTGGCGTCTACAGGCATCGGTCACTGACCGGCGACTAATAATGACACAGGCAATTCAGGCTGCACAGCACCCCGGGGTTACCGCCATTGTGATGCACAGCCGCATCCCCTACTATCGCTGCACCTGGGCATCGCCAGGTTTTTGCCCGCTGCGGGCGAAACCCACACAGCGATGCGTAACATGGGGGAATCCGGTGAGAATCCGGAGCTGTCGCGCAACGGTAAGGCGAATCGGCCAGTGGCTAAATAACCGCATGGTTGGGTATCGTCGAAGCCCGAATGCCCGTCCAGGCCAGGAGATGCCGGTCCAGTTAACAGACCGGTCTGTCCATCATCCTCGCGTTAGGGAGCATTCTTTGATGAAACCGTTAGTAACCGGCCTTGTGACGCTGGTGTTTACCCCCTGGTTATGGGCCGATATCCAACTCGTCGACGATGTTGGCGACACCCTGGTACTCGACCGGCCTGCCCAGCGCATCGTCAGTCTGGTCCCCCATGCCACCGAGCTGTTGTACAACATTGATGCCGGTGATCTGATTCTGGCCACCGTTGCCTATGCCGACTACCCGCCTGCGGCACAGGAACTGCCCCGGGTGGGCGACTACAACGCCCTCAATACGGAGGCCATCGTGTCGCTCGAGCCCGACCTGCTGATCGCCTTTACCAGCGGTGGCAATCGCGACCAGATCAGCCGGTTACGAGCCCTGGGTTATCCGGTGTTCACCTCCGACCCGCAAACCTTTGCCGATATTGAACGTACCTTGCGCCAGTTTGGCCAGCTGACCGGCCGGGAAGAGAGCGCCAACCGGGTGGCCGACCGGTTCAGCGCCGACATCGAACACCTGACCCGGAAGTACGGTGAAAAAGCTGCGCTGCAGGTGTTTTATCAGGTCTGGCACGACCCGCTGATTACATTGAATGGAGCAACCTTTATCAGCCAGATTATCGAGATGTGCGGTGGGGTTAACGTCTTCGCTGATCTGCCGATGCCCTCGCCCCAGGTCAGCCTGGAGGCGGTGATCGACAAAAACCCGGAGGTGATTGTTACCTCGGGTGATGACACCAGTTGGCAGCAGTGGCCGCAGTTGCAGGCGGTTGCCAACCAAGCCTTGCTGGAAACCGACCCGGACACCATGCACCGGCCCGTCCCCGCCCTGGTCAGCGGGGCAACCAAACTCTGTGCGGCAATGGATCAGGTTCGGGAGCGGATGGACTAGTCGTATTCGACCAGCAAGGCCATCACTTCAGCGATCTGGCTCGGGGTATGTGGCGGCCGCAGCAGCGCCCGGTATTTCCCTTCAGGGTTTATTATGGCGATGTTGTCGCTGTGGGCAACGGTATACACCTCGCCTTCACCCTCAGGGTAGAACAGCGTATTCAGCTGCTGTGCCAGAGTTTGCAGGTCGGCGACATCACCGGTGAGGCCGGTGAACTCGGGGTGGAAGAAAGGCACATACTCAGACAGCACTTCCGGTGTATCGCGCGCCGGGTCAACGGTGACCATCCACATCCGCACCTGGTCGGAAAGCCCCTGCTCGGTGAGCGTCCGGTATGCCTGGGCCATGTCTGTCATATTGGTCGGGCAGATATCGGGGCAGAAGGTGTATCCGAAATTGATCACGTGCCACTGGCCATTGAGATCGGCCGTTGAGAAAGCTTCCCCCTGGTGCGAGACCAGCTCAACCACCGGCACCTCGCGCACTGTGTCGAAATAGAGGGTATCGCGTCGCTCAAGCTCGGCTTTGAGATCAGGCGAGGCGTTGACCGTTCTGTAGATAGACCCGGCAAACACCACCGCCACCAGACCAAACAAGGCCAGAGACGTCCATAGAATTCGACGATTGGGCGACGCTGGCAGGGTCTCAGTGGTCATAGAAAGGTCCTGATCGAATGATCCAGTAGCAGGGCCACAAATAGTAACAGCAAATAGGTGATCGAAAACTTGAACGAGCCCCAGGCAGCATCGACTTTACGATCCATCAACAACCACCAGTTCCACTGCAAGTAACGCAACCCCAGTGCCAGCGCACAAATCGCGTAAACAGGCCCCATGTTCAAAGTGGCGAAGGGCAACAGGCTGATCGCCAGCAGTAACCAGCTGTAGAGCCAGACGTGGATTTTAGTGTATTGAATGCCATGGGTGACCGGCATCATCGGGATGTCGGCGTTCTGGTAATCCTTGATGCGATGTATTGCCAGAGCCCAGAAGTGTGGCGGTGTCCACGCGAAGATGATCAGCACCAGCAACAACGGCAGGGCGCCAATGCTGCCGGAAACAGCGGTCCAGCCCAGCAACGGTGGCATGGCACCCGCCAGCCCGCCGATGACGATGTTCTGTGGCGTGGCCCGCTTCAAAAAGCCGGTGTAGATCACCGCATAGCCCACCATTGAAGCCAGGGTAAGCCAGGCCGTTAAGGCGTTCACGAACACCATCAGTACGGCAAAGCCGGTCAGCGTCAGACCAAACGCAAAGATCAGACCATTGCGCTGGCTAACGCGGCCGGTGGCGACCGGGCGTCGGTGAGTACGGGCCATCAGCTGATCGATTTTGTGATCTACCAGATGGTTGAACGCAGCGCCCGCGGCCGCCAGGGCAGCAATGCCCAGCGTGCCAAACACCCAGTTGACCAGACCGGCAGCACCCTGCTGCGGGGCGAGTGCCATCCCTACCCAGGCGGTAATCAGCATCAGCATGACGACCTTGGGCTTGGTCATCTCGTAATAGTCATGCCAGGCTCGGGGGCTGACAGGGGCCGTTATTGTTTTAGACATGCTTGGCCTCTCGGTACAAAGTGAAATTGACGGTCGCTACTGTTGCTAACAACAGCGCCCCGCCCAGATTGTGTAACACCGCCACCGTCAGCGGCAAACCAAAAAAGATGTTGCTCAGGCCCAGTGTGACTTGCGCCACCAGAATCAGCAAGAGTGCACTGGCGAGGCCGGCAAAGCGAATGGCGACCAGTCGCCAGATCAGCCACAGACACATCACCGTGGTAATGATAGCCCCAATCCGGTGAGCCATATGAATGGCCGTACGGGCCGGGATATCAAGATGCCCGCCCAGGTAGTTGGGCCCAATGGGATGTGCCAGATCAAACCCCGCACTATAATCGGCTTCCGGCCACCACTGGGTCTGACAGGTAAACAGATCCGGACAGGCGAGCGCGGCATAGTTGGACGTTGTCCAGCCGCCGAGAAACACCTGCCCGATGACGACTGCCAGGGTAAGCGCCGCCAACACCCTGGGTAGCTGACGCGGAGCGCTTGAGAATCGCAACCCAGTGGGCGCTCCCCGCAAACGCAGGGTCAGCAACCAGAGTAGCGTAAAGGTGGCAAAGCCACCCATCAGGTGCGCGGTCACCACCTGGGGCCAGAGTTTCAGCGTTACCGTCCAGGCGCCAAAGGCGCCTTGCAGAATAACCATGAACAGCAGCAATAATGGCAATTTAAAGGGTTGCTCTGGCCGGTGACGGTGACGGAACGACACCACCGCCAGAATCAGAATCAGCAAGCCAAGCAAAGAGGCCAGATACCGATGCACCATTTCCGGCCAGGTTTTTTCCAGATCGACCGGTATTTCCGGAAAGGCCTCGTTGGCGCGACTGATCTGTTCGTCGGTTTGAGGTGCCCAAACGTGGCCGTAACAGGTTGGCCAGTCGGGACAGCCCAGACCCGCATCCACCAGCCGGGTAAACGAGCCCAGAACCACCACTGAAATAGCAAAAAGGGTGGCAAAGGCCGCCAGCTTGAAGCCAGGTTTTACACCGTAACTAGACACCATCCATTCCTCATTTTTCTTGTTCGATCGCACTGGGGCCTCACCCTGCCCCGGGCCTCAGTGACTAACCAATCGTCGACAACTTCAACAGTTTTTTCAGATCATCCAGCTGATCTTTGAAGGTGTTTCCGGGCGTGAAATACAACGGGATATTCCCCAGCGGATCCACAATGAACACATAGTTCTGGTCGCTGAACTGCGCTGGCACCTGTTCGCGGAATGCGTCGGACACGTCCGTCAGCGGGTGCAGCTCAAGGCCCGGATACTGTTCAGTCAGCCCCTCCAGCCCGGCGGTGCGGGATAACAGCAGTCGCTTCATACGCGGTTCATTCTTGCCCAGTGCCACATGCGTCTGGCGTTGCAGATAGGCCTGCTGTTCGCAGTCTGCCTGACAGCTCGCCGAGGTCTGCACCATCAGCCACTGGCGATCGGGATTGACCGACTCCAACTTCAGACCCAGGTCTTCAAGTTGCAGCACCGGCGTCAGCAAAATGCCCTTGTTGACCCGTTCATCCGGTGTCAGCCAGCCGGAAAAATACAGCAACGTCGACGACGCCATCACCAGCAAGGGCGTCAGCAGTATCACCAGCATTTGCAGCTTGTTAAAACCGTTGCTGCGCGGTGCCATCTGAGTGGATTGAGTCATCATCTTCTCCGCTCGGCGATTCTGAATATCAGAATGCCGGTGTCACTTGGGGGTAGAGTTCTGCTCGACAGAGCTCGAACTGTTTGTTTGTTGTTGCCGGTGTCGCTTGCCAAAGTGAAGCCCAGCGAAGCCATACATGCCTGCCAGCGCAATGGCCATGGCAAACCACTGCAGGGCATAGCCGGTGTGCATATCGGCCGACATCACCGAGGGTGTCCAGTTGATCTGACCAACACCCGGCTGACCTGCGGTCAATTGTAATAAACCCGCCGGCGGCTGGCGTTGCATTTTTTCCGCCATTGCCTGCGGCGCTATGGCCTGAATAACCTGGGGCCACGCATCGGTCAGTGGGGTATCCGCCAGAACAATGCTGTCACTCAGTGGACGCCATTGCCCGACCCAGTCTCTGGTACCCGGTGGCAGTGTCAGATCAGGTAACTGTCGCCGGTCGGCCGACCCCGGTACCCAACCGAGCGATGCCAGATACCAGCGGGTTCCGGCATCCAGTGGCACCCAGACTTCGTACCCTACCCGGCCTTCCCAGGTGCGATTATCCAGTAGCCAGGCTTTGTCGATGTCCAGTTCGCCGCGCAGTCGATAGTGCTGGTAATCAACGGGGCGAGTGCTTTCTGTCAGTGGTTCAATGACGGTGCGCGCCTGCAACTGCGCTTCCAGCTGGGTTTTCTGTTCAGCTCTGTTAAGCTGCCAGTACCCCAGCGCAATGAACAGCGGCAAGAAAACCGCTACAAAGATCGTAAGCGCCACACCGGGCTTGAATGTCATAACGTGCCGTCAATTCCGTAACCAAACCAACCCAATCTATCAGGAGCCAGAAATATGTTGCTAAAAGTCATCATGGTGGTGCTGATCATTGCCATGTTGCTGTCACTGAGCGGTGCCCTGGTGGCCTTGTTCAAAGACGAGCCGGAGTCAAAACGAATGGTCAAACTGCTGACCGTCAGGGTAAGTCTGGCCGTCATGATTGTCATCGTGCTGGTGTATGGCTATATGACTGGCGAGCTGACTCAGGGTGCACCCTGGAGCGGACGCTACTGAGGCAGTGAATCGACGGAGCCCGGAACAGGCTCCGTCAGAAAACCGGGCCTGCCGTTAAATCCAGTAGACCAATACAAACAGACACAGCCAGACCACGTCGACAAAGTGCCAGTACCAGGCCGATGCCTCAAACCCGAAATGATCTTCTGCTTTGAAGTGACCCCGAATTGACCGTACCAGCTGCACCGCCAACATGAAGGTACCAATGGTCACGTGAGCGCCGTGAAAACCGGTCAGCATAAAGAAGGTTGACCCGTAGATGCCGCTCTCCAGCGTTAAGCCCAGGTGCTGATACGCCTCAATGTATTCTTCCGCCTGAAAGAACAGAAAGATGATCCCCAATGCGACGGTAATACCGAGCCAGATATTCAGTTGTTTGCGGTGTCCGGCACGCAAAGCGTGATGCGCAACGGTAAGCGTAATGCTTGAGGCGATTAGGATGATGGTGTTGATCAGAGGCAGACCAAAGGCATGAATGACCGCTTCCGGTGCCTGAAACAGGCCATTGTCCGGGTTGCTGAGCATTGGCCAGCTGAACTCAAAGCCCGGGTACAGGTAGTTGGTGACACCCTTGTCGCCCTCACCGCCAAGCCAGGGACCTACAAAATTGCGAACGTAGAACAGGGCTCCGAAAAAGGCGGCGAAAAACATCACTTCCGAGAAAATGAACCAGCCCATGCCCCAGACATAGGATTTCTTCAGCTGGGCACTGTTCAGGCCAGCGTGGTTTTCGCGAATAACCTTACTGAACCAGTTGTACATCACCACGGCGAACACCAGTGCACCGGCGAAGAACCACCAGTGTGAACTGGAGCTCTCGGCACCGGAGGACATGTCGTTCATCATATTCCCGGCACCGAAAACGGTGAGGAACATGCCAAAGGCCATCCACACCGGTAAACGGCTTTGCGCGGGCACATAATAGTGCTCATGGGTTGTACTGCTTGTCGCGGCATTGCTGGACATCGCACTCTCCATCCTGTTCTTGTTCTTGTGGGGTTGGTCAGCTCCGACACAGCGGCGGCTGACGCTCCCGGTTATTTGGGTGGGCGGCCTTATTGAAAGGTAACGGCTGCCGATTGCTGTTCGCTACTGACGTCGTACAGGGTGTAGCTCAGGCTGATGGTCTGTACCCAGGCTGGCAGATCCGGGTCGATCTGGAACACCAGCGCCATCTCCACATCTTCACCGGCGGTCAGCGGCTGCTGGTTAAAGCAGAAGCATTCTGTTTTGTGAAAATAGGGCGTCACTTCAAAAGGTGACAAGCTCGGTATCGCCTGAGCGGTCATGTCGCGTCGGGTTGCGTTTTTGGCAAAGTAACTGACTTCAACCACTTCACCGGGTTTGGCGGTGATGGTCTTCACCATTGGGCGGAACTGCCAGGGCATGTCGGCATTGTTGTTCGCCAGAAACTGCACCTTGATGCTGCGGTTTTCATCGACCACGTAATCCTGCACCAGTGACGCCTCATTGGTGCGACCGGTAATACCGGTCCACTCGCATATGAGGTTGTACATGGGCACCAGGCCAACAAAAACGAAGGCCAGCATACCAAACACGACCGACACCATCTTGACGATGATGCGAGTGTGGCTGGGGCGTGCGTTGTCGGCATCACTCATACTGGCTCTCCCGGTGTTAAACCGCTTCAGTCAATTTTTGGCGGCGTTGAAAAGGTGTGATACGGCGCCGGTGAATCGACCGTCCATTCCAGACCTTCAGCTCCTTCCCAGGGTTTCGCCGGTGCCGGCTTGCCCGCCACAATGGTGTGCACCACGATGTAGAGGAACAGCAACTGGCTGGCACCAAAGAGGAAACCGCCGATGCTCGACACCATGTTGAAATCGGCAAACTGCAAGGCGTAATCCGGAATACGACGTGGCATGCCGGCCAGACCCAGGAAGTGCTGCGGGAAGAACAGGACGTTAACCCCAATGAAGCTCAGCCAGAAATGCACCTTGCCCAGGGTTTCGTTGTACATCTTGCCGCTCCACTTGGGCAGCCAGTAGTACACGCCGGCCATAATCGAGAACACGGCTCCCGGCACCAGCACGTAGTGGAAGTGAGCCACCACAAAATAGGTATCGTGATACTGGAAGTCAGCCGGTGCAACTGCCAGCATCAGCCCGGAAAAGCCACCGATGGTGAACAGCACCACAAAGCAAATGGCGAACAGCATCGGGGTTTCGAACGTCATCGAGCCCCGGAACATGGTGGTTACCCAGTTGAAAACCTTCACCCCGGTCGGAACCGCGATCAGCATGGTGGCCCACATAAAGAAGGCCTCACCCAGGAAGGGGATGCCGACTGTGAACATGTGGTGGGCCCAGACAATAAAGCTCAGAAACGCAATGGAGGCCGTCGCGTACACCATTGAGCTGTACCCGAACAGGCGCTTGCGGGCAAAGGCCGGAATGATCGCCGAGACAATACCGAAGGCCGGCAGAATCATGATGTAGACTTCAGGGTGCCCGAAGAACCAGAAAATATGCTGGAACAGAACGGGCGAACCACCACCGGCCGCGTTAAAGAAGGCGGTGCCGAAGTGAATGTCCATCAGCATCATGGTGACCACACCGGCCAGAACCGGCATTACGGCAATCAGCAGATAGGCGGTGATCAGCCAGGTCCAGACGAACAGTGGCATTTTCATCAGCGTCATGCCGGGGGCGCGCATGTTCAGAATGGTGGCAACAATGTTAATGGCCCCCATGATGGAACTGGCGCCCATGATGTGCACAGCAAAGATGAAGAAGGTCACACTCGGCGGCGCGTAGGTGGTCGACAGCGGCGCGTAGAATGTCCAGCCGAAGTTGGGGCCACCGCCTTCCATGAACAGCGTACTGGCCAGCATCGCGAAAGCGAACGGCAGAATCCAGAAACTCAGGTTGTTCATACGCGGCAGCGCCATGTCCGGCGCGCCGACCATCATCGGAATCATCCAGTTCGCCAGGCCAACAAACGCTGGCATAACGGCACCAAAGACCATGATCAGGCCATGCATCGTGGTCATCTGGTTAAAGAATTCCGGCTGCACCAGTTGCAGACCGGGCTGGAACAGCTCGGCGCGAATCACCATGGCGAAGGAGCCGCCCAACAGGAACATCGCGAAACTGAACCACAGGTACATGGTACCGATGTCTTTGTGGTTGGTGGTATAGAGCCAGCGAGTCAGGCCTTTAGCCGGCCCGTGGTGTTCGTGATCATGGTCATGATCATGGGTTGCAGTCGTCATGTCATGCCTCCTTATTCGCCAGCTTTAAAGTTGTAAACATCAACAGGGGTGACCATGTCACCCACGTCGTTACCCCAGGCATTTCGCTCGTAGGTAATCACGGCAGCCATATCGGCATCGCTCAGCTGATTGCCATAAGCGGCCATGGCCGTGCCACGAACCCCGTTAACCACCACATTCAGATGCCCCTCGGCCGGGCCAAGCGCAATCGGGCTGTTTGCCAGTGCCGGGAAAGCACCCGGAACACCGGAACCATTTGGCTGGTGACAGGAGGCACAGGCAGAGGTATAGACTTCTTCGCCACGCTCCATCAGCTCCTCAAAGGTCCACTCGCGGTCGTTCAATTCGGCCAGTTCAATGGCTTCCTGCTCTTTATCGGCCAGCCATTGTTCAAATTCTTCCGGAGAGACGGCTTCTACGACAACAGGCATAAACCCATGATCCTTGCCGCACAATTCAGTGCACTGACCCCGGTAGGTGCCTTCTTCGTTGATGATGGTCCAGGCTTCGTTGACGATGCCGGGGATGGCGTCTTTCTTGACGGCCAGCGCCGGTACCCACCAGGAGTGAATCACGTCGGCGGAGGAAAGCAGGAAACGAACTTTGGTGCCAGTTGGCAACACCACGGGTTCATCAACTTCCAGCAGATAGTTCTCGTTTTTTTCGAGCCGGTTGTTGATCTCGTCACGCGGGGTGGCCATGCTGGAGAAGAAGCTGACTTCCTGTTCGGCATTTTCATCGATGTAACGATAGCGCCAGCGCCACTGGTAACCAACCACTTCAAGCGTCACTTCCGACTCTTCGAAGTTATACATGTCGGCCAGGGTGTATGTCGCCTTCACGCCAATGGCAAAAATAACCGCCGCTGGAATCAGCGTCCAGGCCAGTTCGACCTTGGTGCTTTCGTGGAAATTGGACGATACCGCGCCCTTGGATTTGCGGTGCTTGAACATAGAATAAAACATGACGCCAAACACCAGCACGCCAATGACCACACACACCCAAAAGGTCAGCATATGGAGCCCGTAAACTTCCTGGCTGATGTCTGTCACACCCCGGGGCATATTGAGCGTCCAGTCAGCACGCGCGACTGAACTTATCAACAGCGCCGTCAGGGCAACAAATACCCTTTGCAGCTTCATCTGCATCCTTCACCTCTGCACTTGTTATTGTATTGGGATTCCAGGGTCGGGCCGGATCACCTATTTTACTGCGCTTGCTGGCGTCTGATTAGCAACTTTCAGAGTGAAGGGCTAAGCAGCGGCCTAAGGCTGGTCTGTGCCGAATTGAGTCTTTCTTGTTTCCCGGATCACCCGATTCAGATTGAGTCGAGTTAGTATAAACACGGATATTTTTAAAACCCAAGCATCAAGCGTTCCAAGGGTTGTTCAAATATCAGTCAGAAAAGACGAAATTATTTGTAAAAACAACATCTTAGGTGAATTATGACCCTTCAAAAATTTACCCGGAAGTGGGCCTGATTTGATCCGTGTATCCAATAACGCCTGGCGCCACACCTGGGCACTGATGTGGCCGGTGATGCTGGCCAACCTGTCACTGCCATTACTGGGGCTGGTTGATACCGCCGTGTTGGGTCATCTCGACGACAGCGTTTATCTGGCTGGCGTCGCGCTGGGTGCCAGTCTCATCGCCTTTGTGTTCCTCGGGTTCAACTTTCTGTCGATGGGGTTGTCCGGCTTTACCTCCCAGGCCAAGGGTGCCGATGATGCCCGGCTGATTCGCACCCAGCTCGCCCAGTACTGCCTGGTGGCCGCCTTGCTGTCGGCGACGGTGCTGGCCGCACAATCGGTGCTGATTCAAATGGGGCTGGGGTTCATGCAGGCCTCGGAGGCGGCTACCGCTGAGGCGCACCTGTATCTGAGCATTCGTATCTGGGGCGTGCCAGCTCAGGTCTTTACCTCCATGTTGCTGGGTTTCTTTGTGGGCATGCAAAATACCCGCATCGCATTGGTGACCGTTTCGGTGGCGCAACTGGTGAATCTGGTGCTGAACGTTACCCTGGTTTACGGCTTTGGCATGACGACCGATGGCATTGCCCTGGGCACCGTCATCAGTGAGTACCTGGCACTGGCTCTGGTACTGCTGACTCTGAGGCGAACCCTGAAACACCTGTCGCCCGGTCTGGATGCCGGCCGACTGAAGGCACTGGCGGCCTACGCGGGCATTTTCAGCGTCAGCCTCAGTTTGTTCATTCGTACCTTTCTATTGCTGATGGGTTTCGCCTGGTTCAACCGGCTGAGTGCGGCTCTCGGTGATACCGTTCTGGCCAGCAATGCCATCCTGCTGGCGTTTCTGACGCTGATTTCCAACAGTATGGATGCCAGCGCTGCTGCTGCCGAAGCCCAGGTCGGGCTGGCCATCGGGCAACGCGATCCGCAAGCGCTGCGCGAAGTGTTGTGGACCACCGGCTGGTGCGCTTTCGGGCTGGCTTTCGCGCTGACGCTGGTGTTTGCCCTGTTGGGTAATAACCTGCTCGGCATTCTGACCAGCCAGCCAGACCTGCAACAGCAAGCCGGCACCTACCTGCCGTGGGTCGTCGCCATGCCCCTACTGGCTGGAACGGCCTACTGGCTCGATGGTGTGTTCATTGGTGCCCGCCTCACCGCCCAGATGCGCAACGGCGTCGTGTTCGGATTTTTCAGCTTTGTGCTGGCAAGCCAGTGGCTGCCAGCAACCCAACAGGCCCTCTGGCTCGGGTTCAGCCTACTGTTTATAGGTCGCTCACTCTGGATGCTGGCCGTTTACTGGCATTCGGTACGCCCGATGACACAGACACGCTGAAACGGAATTCAACCAACAGGGCGCATTGCCGACGGCTCCCGTTACGGCAAAATGAACAGGCTGGGCTACACTAGGGCCAACACTGGTTTCACGCCACATTATCTCCCGGTACGCGATCATTGTAGGGATTGACGGTCGACACCCAAGACCTGCACGCTCGCCGATTCACCCGACAAGGCCCGCTGTCATGTCTACACCTTGCATTGATAATGCCCTGGATAAAGCATTGGCCGCCACGGAAGGAGAGCAAAGTCTGCAGCGTTTTATCGCTGTTTTTCACCGCAAACATCCGGCACTGCTGGTGGTGGAACACGGTACGCCCGAACGGCGACTGACCGCCATGCTGATCCAGTATTGCCGCTTGTTGCCTATCTTGCTGGAAGAAGCCAGGAACGCCACCGCCAACGATAAAAACGCCGGCGATTTCGACCCCCTGTACGACCTGGTTGCCGAATTCTTTTCCAGCCTGGAGCCGGGACGTCTGGCCTTTGGCATTCTGGGCATTCTCGACAAGGTGTACTTTGGCCACCGCCTGCTCGAGGAATGGCACGACCGACGCCGGCTTCACACCCATTGCGCCGCGCTTAGCTGGGATACATCCCTGTCGAATCTGCTGGTACACACCCTGATAGGTGATGCTTACGCCAACGAGCTGGATGCTGCCGTTATGGAAATCATCGAGAAACAGCCATCGTCTTTTGACACCACCGGCGCCAGGGGCAAGAGCAGGCAGCAGCAACCACCCTACCCCTGCCTGGCCTCCCGACATGGCGTGCGTTTGTCGTGGAGTCGCTAGTGGTTAACCCAGGTCGTTGACCAACAAGGCTTCCACCTGCTGGCAGCGTTCCTGCAGTTGCGCCTCGCTGGGGGCGGTGATGGTGATATGGCCGATCTTGCGACCCGGGCGCGGGTCTTTGCCGTAATCGTGCCAGTGGGCGCCGGGTATCGCCAGAATGGCAGCGCGATCCGGAAGCGCTCCGATCAGGTTGTACAGCGCCACCGGCTGGGAAGCCCGGCACCGGCCCAGCGGCAGATCAGCCACGGCACGAATATGGTTTTCAAACTGGCTGCAGGTGCTGCCCTCTATGGTCCAGTGGCCGGAATTGTGAACCCGGGGCGCAATCTCGTTGGCCAGCAAGCGATCACCGACCACAAAAAACTCAAAAGCCAGCACGCCAACGTAGTCGAGCGCCGCCATCACCTGGCCGACCGCGGTTTCCGCCTGGCTTTGCAGCGGATGCTCGGCCACCGGTTGCGACCGGTACAGCATGCCCTGGCGATGTTCGTTGCGCACCAGCGGGTAAAAGGCGAGTTCGCCCGATGCCGACCGCACACCGAGGCAGGAGACCTCGTAATCAAAGTCGACAAAGCCTTCGAAGATCAGTGGCACCGAGCCGAGCTCAGCAAAGGCGTCTGCGGCATCCGCTTGCGTGCGCAACACTTTCTGGCCTTTGCCGTCGTAGCCGAGCGTTCGGGTTTTTAGAATGGCGGGCAGGCCAAGCCGATCCAGAGCGCGGTCGAGATCCGCCTGATCGGTAATGTCGGCTATGGGCGCGGTGGGAATATCCAGGCGCTGAAACAGGTTCTTTTCCAGCCAGCGATCACGGGCCGTCTCCAGCGCCCTGGCGGAGGGATAAACCGGAACTTGGTCAGCAATAAAGGCCACCGTTTCGGGCGGCACGCTTTCAAATTCGAAGGTGACCCGATCCGACATTTTCAAGAGTTCGCGAATGGCATAGTGATCATCGTAAGCGCCTTCAACCAGAGGGCCCAGGTCAGCAGCACAAGCGCCTTTGGCCGGGTCGAGAAAGGCCATGCGAATGCCCAGTGGCACGGCTGCCAACGCCATCATGCGGCCCAGTTGGCCGCCGCCTATGACTCCAATGCGCATGCGTCAGTCCCCCGGAACCGGATTGGCCAGCACCCGGTCGGTCTGGTCACTTCTAAATTTCAGCAAAGCGGCACGCACGCTGGCGTTTTCATTGGCGAGAATACTCGCAGCCAACAGGGCGGCATTAATGGCACCGGCCTTGCCAATGGCCAGCGTACCGGTGGGTATGCCGGCCGGCATCTGCACAATGCTGAGCAGCGAATCGACACCACTGAGCATGCTGCTCTGAACCGGAACGCCCAGCACCGGCAGATGCGTCTTGGCGGCACACATGCCGGGCAAATGAGCTGCACCGCCCGCGCCCGCAATGATGACTTTCAGGCCACGGTCAAACGCCGATTCCGCGTAGTCAAACAGCAAGTCAGGCGTGCGATGCGCCGAGACCACCTTGCATTCGTGGGCGATCCCCAACTGAGTCAGGGTGTCGGCAGTGTGGCTCATGGTGGCCCAGTCGGACTGGGACCCCATAATGATGCCAACGGTTACAGCCGGGGCGTTTTGCGTCACTGGGAGTCATCCTTAGCGGGTGAGGTGGGATCAAGAATTTTAACCGGGGTTGCTTCAACCTCCGGTTTGGGCGGTGGCGGCGTGACCCGGGTCTTTATTTCATCAACACTCTGATGGGTCTGGCTGATGCGATCGACATAGCCGCAGTCGACGCACTCGCGCACCATGATGGCACCCTCATGCTCGTAACCCGCTTTCAGGGTGTCCATGGTGCCGCATTTGGGGCACACCGCACCGGCGATGAATCGAACCGTCATAGTCAACTGCCTCTTAAAATCGCGATTATACGGAAGTGACACAGCAGCGTCATTGTCGACCGCTCGGTCAAAACACCTCGTCAGCCACTGAGGTTCCTGTGCTAAACTAAGTCGCTGTCACCTGTGCTTTTGTGTGGGTGGCGCGCAAGGGCAGATTACCCGTCGCCTTGCAGAACCCCGTTCGCCGAACCATGGATGGTGACACCATGTCCGACAAATTAAAAACCCGCTGGTTTCAGACACCCACCTCTTCTTCATCGCTGGGTTACGCCACCCGGTTCTACATGAAAGTGTTCCAGAGCCTGAAAGCCGACGAGTCATTGAACCTCGGTGCCCAGCTCGCGCCGCTGAAAACCAACTGGTATTTGACCGAGAAAACCACCGAACGCTGGCACAAGGTGTTCCATTACCAGAGCACGGCGCCCCAGGCCTTTACCTACAGCGCTCCGGCCGGTGTTTGGGCGCTGATGCAGGTACTGGAAGACCTGGGCATCAAGTTCAGCCGCATCATGCACCTGCGCAGCCACCTGCTGCTAACCTCAACCGATGGCTTTGAAGTGAATGCTCACTACACCACTAACGTCCGCTATATGGGAGCCAGACCGTTAAAAAGCCGCTCTGTGGCACTGATCTTCCGGTCTGAAGTGCGAGATGTTCGGGGTCGGGAAATCATGCAGCTTGAAGACGAACTGTACGTCGGAGGCTTGCCGGTAGATTTCGTCGCACAACTGTCGTCCGAGCATGTAAAAGTGCCCCAGGCAGAGCGCAGCGACATTGCCATCGATAACCCGGTGGCTGATCAGATACCGGTGTCCATTGGCCGGCGTCTGGGCAGTCAGTACGGGAAACTGTCCGGCGATTTGAACCCGCTTCATATCTCAAGCATCGGGGCTCGATTGCTGGGTCACTCAGGGTCCTTTGTGCAGGGTCTGTGCACCGCCAATCTGCTGCTGGCAACCCTGGGAACTCACTGGCGCCGCTCGGTCCGCAGCCTGACCATGGAATTCAAACGGCCAGTGCCACAACCCGCCAAACTGACGCTGATCTGCACCCTTGATCAATTCAGTCTGATCGATAGCAAGAAACGCGTTCTGGTAACGGGCTCTTACATCTGCTGATGAAGCCGGTGGGTACTAAACCTGCGAATCGGGGTTTTCCTGACTCGCTTCCGGTGCAGGCTCAGGCTCCATCTGTTCCCGTAACCAACCCTCCAGCTCCGCAACTCCGTCTTTTTTCAGCGAGCTGAACAACTGAGCCGAAAGCCAGTTGGCTTGCGACTGTAACTGGCTACGCACTTTCATCAGGGTGGTCTTGGCCGGGCCCTTCTTCAGTTTGTCGCTCTTGGTCAGCAGGGCCCGCAACGGCATTTGTGTCTGGATTGCCCAGCGCACCATCATCTCATCGAACTCGGTCATCGGGTGACGCACGTCCATCACCAGCACGATACCCTTCAGGCTGTGGCGATCGGCCAAATACTCACCGATGTTCTTCTCCCAGTCTTCCTTCATGTCCCGGTTGACCTTGGCGTAACCGTACCCTGGCAAATCGACCAGGCGGCAGTTCTCGGTCGACAGCGAGAAGTAGTTGATCAGCTGGGTGCGGCCCGGCGTTTTTGAGGTTCGGGCCAGTTTGGAATTGCGCGTCAGCGCATTCATTGCACTGCTTTTACCCGCATTCGAGCGACCCGCAAAGGCCACTTCAGCACCGCTGTCCGGAGGGCTTTGTTGCAAATGCTGGGCACTGGTCAGGAATCGGGCGGAATCAAATCGCAAAACCGACATTGGGAATCTCTCAACGGGGTTAAAAACCGGCAGTGTACCTGAAATCAGGTCCTGAGGTTGGGCTGTTGATCGCTCCATGTTCAATTAATACCCACTCAGGGCGCGGGGTTTCTTCTCAACACCCTCCCGGGTCTATATAATGCCCGGTCATATTACCGGTGTGGTCAGAATCCGGATCCGTGCACATCCGTTCTGATGACCGACCTTTTCCACCTTTGACGTGCGGGACGCGACATGAAAAAACTGATCGTAGGCCTTGCCATGCTGGCCGGCATTTCAGGCTTTGCAATGGCCGAGGGCAATGCTGAAGACGGCGAACAATACACAGAATCCTGTGCCGCTTGCCACGGAGCCGACGGCAACAGCGCTGCCGCCTCCTTTCCAAAACTGGCAGGCCAGGGTGAAGCCTATCTGCTCAAGCAGTTGATCGACGTCCAGAATGGCGATCGTGTGATCACGCAAATGTCCGGACAGCTCGATGGGTTCGATGAAGACCAGTTGGCCGACATCGCCGCTTACTACGCTAGCCAGAATAAGACCGTCGGCAATGCCAATCCGGATCTGGTCGCTCTGGGTGAACAGCTGTATCGCGGTGGCAACCCGGAAACCGGCGTGCCCTCCTGTGCAGGCTGTCACTCTCCCACCGGTGCGGGTAACGCCCCTGCCGGATACCCGATGTTGTCTGGCCAGCACGCCGCCTATATCGAAAGCCAGCTGTACAAGTTTCAGCGTGGCTATCGCGCCACTGAACCCAGCAACGAAGTCCGTACCAACGATGGCGAATCCCGGGTTATGCGGTCTACCGCTTTCCGCCTGAAAGATTTCGAAATCGAAGCGCTGGCCAGTTATATCAACGGTTTGCACTGATCCAAAACCCGGTTTAAACCAGCCGTTCAGGCCCGGTTAACCCGAGGTAAAGACAATGAAAAGCGAAGGACCGGTTCAAGGCCTTCGCTTTTTTTGTGGGTGGCTTTCAGGCAAAGTGTCGGCCATTCCCCTACTCTGGTCCTCTTGTGGAGATCCAACCTATGTTTAAACGTGTGATGTTGTCCGCGCTGGCACTGATGGTGCTGGCTGCCGGTTCCGCTACTGCAGAAGAATTTCAGGCGGGTACCCATTATCAGGTATTGCCGGAAAAACTGCCGACCAGCTACCGGGGTGAAGAAGCGGGTGAGATCATGGAGATCTTCAGCTACAGCTGCATTCACTGTTTTAACCTGGAACCCTTTGTAACGTCCTGGAAACAGGGCAAGCCCGATGACATTCGCTTTACCCCGGTGCCAGTGCTGTTCAATGACCGCCAGATTCCAGAAGCCAAAGCCTATTATGCCGGTCAGTTTCTGGACGTGATTGCACAAAGCCACCCGTCGATTTACAACGAAATCCATATTAACCGTAACCGCCTGTCATCCGATGAAGACTTCGCTGAAATTTTTGAACGCTTCGACATCAGTGAAAGTGAATATATGGACATGGCCAATTCCTTTGCCGTCAACACCCGCATTTCCCTGGCACAGAAAATTACCCGGATGAGCCAGATTCAGGGCACACCCAGCCTGGTTGTTAACGGCAAATACCTGATCTCCGGACAAATGGCCGGAGGCAACGAGCGGATGTTCACCGTCGCTGAATGGCTGATTCGCAACGAAGACCAGCTGTAAAGGGTCACCGGAACCAACGGCCCGATAACATCGTCTTACCGGTTGCGCTACACTGAGTAGCCAGCCGGCCCTTCTGTTTTTCTTTGTCTTCCGTCGGGTCACCATCTACAGGAGCCCGTCAATGAGATCGAGCCACCTTGATTACGAATTCCCGGTTCACCTGAGTGACCCCAAGGAGTTCTATCGCAAGGCCGACCCCGACCATCTGACGCTACTGAGTTTCAACATTCAGGTCGGCATCAACACCCGACACTTTCCCGATTATTTTTTGAAATCCTGGCAGCACGTCTGGCCCAGCCGGTCACGCCAGCACAATCTGGACCGGATCAGTGATCTGATACGCCACTTTGATGTGGTCTCCTTGCAGGAAGTCGATGGCGGCAGTTTTCGCACCGGCTTTGTTAACCAGGTGGAATACCTGGCCAGGAAATCCGGTCAGCCTTACTGGCACCAACAATTAAACCGGAATCTGGGGCGCTTTGCCCAACATAGCAATGGGTTAATTTCCCGCTTTGAACCACACCGAATCGACACCCACGCGCTGCCCGGTTTGCCTGGTCGGGGTGCCATCGTGGTTCAGCTTGGCGACGAACACCCGGTTGTTATTGTGATGCTGCACCTGGCCTTGAGCAAAAAAGCTCAGGACCAGCAACTGCGCTTTATTCGCAATCTGATTCAGCAATACCATCATGTGATTGTCATGGGTGATATGAACACCCACAGCCTGCGACTGCTTAACGACTCTCCCCTGCGCGAATGCGGCCTCAAGTCGGCCCATGCCCGGGCTACGTTTCCCAGTTGGCAGCCCCATCGCTGTCTCGACCATATTCTGGTCAGTCGTCATCTGCGCATTGTGCGTATGGGTGTGCTGGACTTCCCGCTGTCCGATCATCTGCCGGTTGCACTTGAAATAGAATTACCGGAACTGGCTCGATAAAAGCGGCGTGGCAGATCGGCGCAGCGCCAAAGCGCTGCTATACTCGCATCAGCTTGGGTAATTTTCAGCAAGGCATCGGCATGGGTATGTGGGACGAATGAGCGAAATACAGGACTTGTTGCGGCGCGGCGTTTTGGACTTATCCTTCATGGTTCGGGGCATTGACCGCGAGCTCGATGAAACGCTGGACCAGCTTAAACTGGCTTTGCGCCAACGCAACGACCTGGATGTCGACGCTTTTGGCAAAGCCCTGGAAGCCACCGATAAACGCTTTGACCTGATCGAGAGCCGTACCGAAGAAGGGGTCAGCCAGCTCTATTCGCTCTATCAGCTGTTAGTCGATACTGACGACGAACGCGTACCAGATTCCCTGATACGCCATCTCAACGAACGCAGCCCCTACGTCCAGGATGCCTTGTCACTGGCACATCAAATACACCCTCTGGTCTCTGTGCCCGCGGACCCGGACGCCGACAACAGCACCCTGATTCGGCTGCGACAAAAACTCTGCTCACGCTTTATCACCCTGTTGCGCACACTGGCCATTTTGGGCGATGAAGACGGTGCTTTGCGTGCATTGGCCGCCCGACTGGAACCAATACCGGACTGGTCGACGCTGGATGTGCTGGCGGCCGAGACCATTATGTTGATCCAGACTCGACTTAACCAGGAAAAGGGAAAGTTCGAGTATTACCTCAATGAACTAAATGCCAAGTTGGTTGCCATCAACCGACTTATTGGTGAAGACCAGTCAGCGGTCTCCGATCTGCAGATCCTCAACGAGAATCTGAACGCCAACGTCGACCACCAACTGGAGCGCGTCCGTTCCGAACTGGAAACAGCCACCGATATGCACGCTTTGCGGCTGGCCATGACGCACTCCATGGATGATTTACTGGGCGTTTTAGGCGAGTTTCAGGACCAGGTAAAAACCAGCCTGTCAGCCATGCACCAGCGCCAGGCAGAACTGACCGAGCAACTGACGTCATTGCAGGCCGATAACCAAAAGCTGATCGAACAGGTGAATCAGGAACGCGAATTGTCACTGCGCGATCCGCTGACTCAATTACCCAACCGGCAAGGCTTTGATGCCCGGCTCGCCGAGGAAATTGCCCGCAGCGAGCGTTACCAGCAACCCTGCTGTGTCGCCCTGATCGACATTGATCTGTTCAAAACCATCAATGATCAGTACGGTCATCTGGCGGGCGACAAAGTGCTCAAAGTCCTGGCCAAGGAGATGCGCAGCCAGTTGCGGCAGTCGGACTACCTGGCGCGGTTTGGCGGTGAAGAATTCGTGTTGTTGCTGCCCCAGACTCCCATCGATGCGGGCATGCAGGCTGTGGAAAAAATGCGACTGCATATCAGCCAGTGTCCGTTTAATTTTCAGGGTAAACCGGTTCAGATAACCTTTTCTGCCGGAGTATCCGCCTACCGTAACGGTGAGTCAGCCGATCAATGGCTTCATCGTGCCGATGAAGCGCTGTACGCCAGCAAAGACGCGGGCCGAAACAGAACGACACCGGCTGATGGTTGAGAATAGAGACAACCCGAACCCGTTCACTCGCGTTCACCGTTCGCGCACGTACTGAGCCAGTATCCGTTCCAGGTGGCGGGTATTGATGGGTTTGGTCAGAAAGTCATCCATACCCGACTCGATGCAGCGACGCCGAACATCTTCCAGAGCGTGAGCAGTCAGCGCTACTATAGGTAGTCGGAGCAAATTATGGCTTTTCTCGTAGGACCGGATAGCCTCTGTTGAGGCATAGCCATCCATATGAGGCATTTCGCAATCCATGAGCAGGACATCACACTCAAAATCCTCAGACTGGCGGGCCTCTAGTGCTTCTCCACCGTGACTGGCCAGCACAACCTGATGACCCAGTTTCTCCAGTAGCCCCTCAATTACCCGCTGATTGACCATATTGTCTTCCGCCACCAACACGCGCAGACCTTTCTGGGGCAGTTCATCCGCCAGGCTGGTTTCTTCGCGACGCTGACGAGCCTGCAGAAACGGCAACTTCACGGTAAAGCAGGAACCTTGATTTGGCACACTGCTGACCGTTAATGTGCCTCCCATTAACGCCACCAGCTCACGACTGATCGCCAGACCCAACCCCGTTCCACCGGCTTTACGCTGGCGCCCCGGATCAACATCGGAGTACAGATTGAACAGGTTTATCTGGTCGACCTCGGAAATACCAATGCCCGTGTCGTCAACTCTGAACTCCAGCAGCCGGGGTGCCTTGGGGTCGACACTGAGCGTTAGCCTGACCGAGCCCAGGTCTGTGTACTTAATGGCATTGCTAACCAGGTTAGAGAGTACCTGACGCACATGCTGCGCATCCAACATTACCCAGGCCGGCACTGTTGGGTCTATGTCTCCGGTCAGCACCAATGACTTATGCTCTGCCTGGGACAAGAACAGTTTCACCTGCTGTTGCACCAGTCGGTGTACATCAACCGGTTCACGGCGAAACGCCATTTTCCCCGCTTCGATCTTGGAGTAATCCAGAATGTCGTTGATCAGTGCCAGCAGAGAACTGCCCGAGCCCTGAATGGTATCTACATAACCACGCTGTTCCTCATCTAAACGGGTTCGGGACAACACTTCCGTCATTCCCAGCACACCGTTTAGCGGCGTTCGAATTTCGTGACTGATCTGCGCCAGGAACTGGCTCTGGGCTTCCACTCGCATGCGCTGGCGATCCTGTTCATCTCTCAGCAAGCGAATCCGGTAAGCCAGGGCAAAGCTCAGTAACATGGCCTCAGCAAAAGACCCCAGCTTTGACGCCAGGTTGGGCGGCAGTGGCACTTCAATACCCAGTAAGCGCCCCAGCAGAAAGACCGAATTACCCGCCGCGAACAACACCCAGGCCAGTACAAAAAACTTGGCGGCTATAAAGCCTACACGCCAAGCCCGTATACCGGCCGACACCGCCAAAAGCATAAATACGATGATCGTCGGCGCATACAGTCGGGCAAACCAGTCGAGATCGATCGTAACCAGCAGAACTGCGGCCACACACTGCCAGGCTATCATGCCATAGAGCGCCCACAGGTGGGCACGAGAGGTGTTCCGTAGATTCAGAAAGTGGATAACGAAGAAACTGGCAAAGATAATCGTCGCCAGGGTTATCCAGAAATTGTACTCATAGTGATAGATCAGGTCCGGTGGCCAGAGATACTGCGCCATATACCCATCCAGTGACAGCTGCAGCACCCCGAAACCGGAAATAAACAGCACATAGAACAGGTAGCTGACATCGCGCACCGTGGTGTACAGAAACCCGTTGTACAGAACCATCGCCAGCAACACCCCGTAAAACAGCCAGTTGCCGATGTCAGCTTTGAGCAAGGGGGACCAGAAGTCATCACTGGGATAGGCATGCAGCGGTACCAGGGCCGAAGGTGACGTTTCAATGCGCATCAGATAGGTGGTGGGCCCATAGACCTCAACGGGAATAATGAAGAAACGGTGATCTTCAATTCGGCTTTGGCTCGGACGTTGCAAACCGGAGCGGTAAATCAGTCGGGGCCCGCTGTTACCAAACACCTGATACACATCCACGTAGTCCAGCAGGGCATTGGACAAAACCAGGTGCCATTCTTTGTGAATTGACTGGGCCGCATCCAGTCTGAACTGTATCCAGAAAGGGGTATCATCGTAGCCGCGGCTGATGCTTTGTGCTGTGTGCTCGGTCCACTTGCCGGTGTACTCCGGTTGCAGAATATCAAACGGCGATAATTGCCCGCTGTCATCCACCAGAAGCAAGACCTGAGGACCCAGATTCTCGACATCCGTTTGCGTCAGTTCGATAAGCGGTGCTATGGGCTCAGCCCGCAATGCAGGCATTGTCAGACATCCAAGCAACACAATCAGTAGCGGAGACAGGCTGAATAGCCCTGACAAGTGCCTGATTCCGGCGATGCGTTGTATTCGGCTCAGTAACGCACTCCGGCATATTCTTAACAGCACAGCTCAACATCCATTTGTCAGCTCCGGGCTTTGGCAGGCAGTCGCACGTTGGTCTGCGAGGGAGACGTTCAACTCACCCGGGAGGTAATCCATTTGAAAAGCCGGGTCACTTCACTGTCCGTTTTCCAGAACGATGCGCATGGACCACAGCCCCAAGGTTATCCACTTATCTTATTATTGTTGAGCTCCTTAATATACCAGTGATCGCACGCATTGTGACCGGTTTGGCCAATGGGTTGAGGCAGACGAATAAAACCGGATTTTCGATACAGCGCCGCTGCCTGAGCCATCCCGTTCAGGGTTTCAAGATAGCACCATTGATAATGACGCGCAGCAAAGTCCAGGGCCACTTCCATCAGTCGTGCGCCCAGTCTGGCACCACGGTGTTCGGCAAGAACGTACATTTTTTGCAATTCGCAACATTGCGCCACTCCTTGCAGACGGCCTATGCCACAACCACCCACAACCCCTTCCCGGCTTCTGATGACCCAATAAGCCGTGGTGTCGCCGCTGTAGGCGCGACTCAGTTCGTCGAGCTCCGGGTCCTGCCAGGCAAAACCAGGCCGGTTAGCGCCGAATTCAGTCAACCCCTGACGGATCACAATCGCCATGGCGGCGTTATCAGCGGGCTGAATCCTCGCCAGCGTATATTTTCCTGCGCTGGTTGCATCAATACCTTTGGACACCATGGCCAGTTAGCTCCTAGAGTCTGTGATTGGTCGATTTACGACACCGTCCCAGTAAATGTCTCAATAAAGCCGCATCAAGTCCATCGTCAGCCCGGTTTCGTATATCATGGCCATCAAACATCATAACTGAACAAACTGGAACCCACGGAGAAGCCTGAGATTATGACCATTCAAGTTGGAGAAACCCTGCCCAATGTCCTGCTGCACCGCATGGGCGAAGGCGGCCCCGTCAGTGTGTCATCCGACGACCTGTTTGCCGACCAGACGGTCGTGCTGTTTGCGGTCCCCGGCGCCTTCACCCCCACCTGCAGCCAATCCCACCTGCCCGGCTTCGTGGTAAATGCCGACACCCTCAAAGCAAAAGGCGTCGACCGAATCGTTTGTCTCAGCGTCAACGATGCCTTCGTTATGGCGGCCTGGGGCAAGCAACAGAATGCAGACGCTCTGGATATGATTGCCGACGGCAACGCCGACTTTGCAGAAGCCCTGGGGCTGGAAATGGATGCTACCGGCCGCGGCATGGGCGTTCGCTCGCGCCGTTTCGCACTGATTGCTAAGAACGGCATCGTAGAATGGATAGCAGTGGAAGAGCCGGGCCAGTTCGAAGTCAGTTCTTCAGAGCACGTCATTAGCGCCTTGGACAAACTCCAGAGCTGATAACTATAGATGTCGTTCGTAAGGGTGTGTTCCACGTGGAACAAACCCTTACATTCACAATAAATCAATTCTTTTAATCCCCTCTTCTCTTTCCCTCCAACCTTGATGTCACCCATTCACTGAACTCACCGTAGCGGCTAAACTGACTATTCAATTCTGTTTCAGGTAGGAAGGCATGTCAGGTAACCATCAGGATGACGTCCACACATCGCCCAAAGCCGCGTTCTACCAGACCCTGAGTGCCATTCCTCCCGGCTATTTCACCAGCTATGGCCGCCTGGCAAGCCTGTGCGGCGTTCATGTTCGGCAAATACAAGCTTGGCTTAGAACACTGCCGAGAGAATCCGGCCTGCCATGGTTCAGGATCATCAATAGCCAAAGGAAGATTACTGAGCATCCTGGATCAATTACGCAATATGACCTGCTAAAGGTCGAGGGGTTATTGGCAGACAATCGGGGACGCTTTCCAAAGGACCGTTACTGGCCTGATTGTTTGAGCACCCACCAGGATGACCCTGATTAAAGATCACTTAATTTGAACCATGTTCCACGTGGAACTTAATAGCTAGCCAATGAGCGAGACAACAATACCTTTTATTGTCTAGCACTAACTAGCTAGGTGCGCACCAGGCGCGGGCACCACCACTTCTATGGGTTAAAAAACTTTATATCAATCTAAAAAAAGGGCCTTAGTAGGCCCTTTAGTCGAATATCGAATTACTAGTCTTTAAGTCTAACCGTGATACCCAGGTAAGTGCTGGCGGCCGGTAGGTCTATCCGGGGTAGTCCGCAACAGGGATGTTGCGGTCTAGGCTCCAGGGATGGATACACGCCGACCCCGGATAGACCTACCGGCTGCCAGTACGAACTAGAGGCAGCATAGTAAAAGAAACCTCCTAGTAGTCCAGATTGCTCACCAGCAGTGCATTTGTCTCGATAAAGGCACGACGTGGCTCTACATCATCACCCATCAGAGTGCTGAAGATCTGGTCGGCCCCGATGGCGTCTTCGATCGTCACTTGCAGCATGCGGCGCTGTTCCGGATCCATTGTGGTTTCCCACAGTTGGTCCGGATTCATTTCCCCCAGCCCTTTATAACGTTGAATGTTATAGCCGCGCTTGGCCTCACCCATCATCCATTCGATGACTTCCTCGAACTCAGCTATGGGTTGGGACTTCTCGCCTCGTTTAAGGTAGGCGCCCTCTTCAATCAGGCCATCCAGCTGATTGCGCAACGCGACAATGGCCTGGTACTCCTTGCTTTCAAAGAAGGTATGAGAGAACTGGTAGTCCGTTCCCAGGCCATGAGCAATCGCCTGCACCTTGGGCACAAAGATGTGACGTTCCTTATCTTCTGTGATCGACATCTGATAGGTTGTGCTGCCGGCGTTGGTATCCAGTAGACGATCGCTCAGGTGATCCACCCAATCGGCGACTTCTTCCTGGCTCGACAACATCTCCGGTGTCAGATCCGGCATGTAGATCAATTCTTGCAGCACCGCTTTCGGATAAACCCGGCTCATGCGGTCAATCCGGCTCATTACGTCTTTATACTGGTTAACCAGATTCTCCAGCTGGGCATCGCGGATCGGCGGGGCTGTATCATTCACAAACAACTCCGTGCCATCAAGCGCCTGGGAGATCAGGTACTGCTCCAGGGTCTTTTCATCCTTGATGTACTGTTCCTGCTTACCCTTCTTGAGCTTGAACAGGGGCGGCTGGGCAATATAGATGTGGCCATTCTCTATCAGCTCCGGCATTTGCCGGAAAAAGAAGGTCAACAACAAGGTACGAATGTGCGAACCGTCGACGTCGGCATCCGTCATGATAATGATCTGGTGATAGCGCAGCTTGGCCAGATTGAACTCTTCGCGGCCAATACCACAGCCCAGCGCCGTGATCAGCGTACCGACCTCAGCTGACTGCAGCATCTTATCGAAGCGGGCCTTCTCGACGTTAAGAATTTTGCCTTTTAACGGCAGAATGGCCTGGGTACGACGGTCGCGCCCCTGCTTGGCAGAGCCACCGGCTGAATCACCCTCCACCAGGTAAAGTTCAGACAGCGCCGGATCTTTCTCCTGACAGTCTGCCAGTTTCCCGGGTAAGCCTGCGATATCCAGTGCGCCCTTGCGCCGGGTCATGTCGCGGGCCTTGCGGGCTGCTTCACGGGCCCGGGCCGCGTCAATCATCTTACCGACCAGAATTTTGGCTTCGTTCGGGTTTTCCAGCAGGAAATCACCGAATTGCTTGCCCATTTCCTGTTCAACCGCCGGTTTAACTTCGCTGGAAACCAGTTTGTCTTTAGTCTGGGAGCTGAACTTCGGATCGGGCACCTTAACCGAGATGATGGCCGTCAGACCTTCACGTGCATCATCACCGGTGGTCTGCACCTTGTGTTTCTTTTGCAGATTTTCATTCTGAATATAGGTATTCAGCGTGCGCGTCAGGGCAGCACGGAAACCAGCCAGGTGACTACCACCATCTCGCTGGGGAATGTTATTGGTGTAGCACAGAATGTTTTCCTGATAGGTGTCGTTCCACTGCATGGCCACTTCCACGCCGATGCCGTCTTCTTCCCGCTGAAACGAGAAATGAAACACCTGGTTCAGGGTCTGCTTGTTCTTGTTCAGGTAGTCAACGAACGCCTTCAAGCCGCCTTCATACTTGAAATACTCTTCTTTGCCGCTGCGCTCGTCTTTCAGATGTATCGCAACTCCGGAGTTCAGAAAACTCAGCTCACGCAAACGCTTGGCCAGAATATCAAAAGAATACTCAATGGACGTAAACGTCTCGGCTGACGGTTTAAAGTGAATGGTCGTCCCGGTGTAATCAGCCTCGCCTACTACTCTGAGCGGTTCTTGCGGTACCCCATGCACATAGCGCTGCTCGTGCACCTTGCCATCACGGCGAATGGTAAGAATCACTTCAGAAGACAAGGCGTTTACGACTGAGACGCCCACACCGTGCAAACCGCCCGAGACCTTGTAGCTGTTGTCGTCGAACTTACCACCGGCGTGGAGAACCGTCATGATCACTTCCGCAGCCGACTGCCCTTCTTCGTGCATGTCGGTCGGGATGCCCCGGCCATCGTCGCTGACGGTGACTGATTCATCCGGGTGAATGACTACCTTGATGTCTTTGCAGTGCCCTGCCAGGGCTTCGTCGATGGAGTTATCCACCACCTCAAACACCATGTGGTGCAAACCGGTGCCATCGTCCGTATCCCCAATGTACATGCCGGGACGCTTGCGCACAGCATCCAGTCCCTTAAGTACTTTAATACTGGAGGAATCGTAACTGTTACTCATCTGGTAGCTCCAAATCGTTCGCCGGACGTACCTGGCCCTGTTCCACATGGAACACTCGGACCCGATCCGGCGCTTGCCAAAAATCCTTGAGGAGTGACGGGTCGACACTGGTCATAAAGACCTGACCGGTCAGTCCTTCCATCAGGGCGCCTAACTTCTGAATATGGTGCCGATCCAACTCCGCTGGCAGATCATCTACCAGAAAAGTCGTTGGGCGGTGGTGAACGTCTTGCAAATGCAGGCTCTGAGCAACCTTGAGTGCGCACACCACCAGCTTTTGCTGGCCTCGCGACAGCACATCGCTGGCGGCCTGGTTACCCACCTTGATGCGCATATCGGCGCGTTGTGGGCCACTCTGGGTGTACCCCAGCTTAAGATCACGCTCCCATTGCTGCTCGAGCACATCAGCCAGTGGCCGCGCTTTGTCCCAGCCCCGGTAATAATGAATCCGAACATCGGGCAGATCGATCAGGGCAGCCAGCACCTGGTGAAACCGGGGCACGAAGCCCTCCAGATACTGCTTTCTCAATTCATCCAGCTGCTCGGCAGCGGTGATAAATTCACGCTGCCAAACGGCCAGCTGAGAACGCTCTATTCTACCAGATCGAAGCAGGGAGTTGCGGTTTTTAAGGCTTTTTTGCGCGTTTTGCCACTGACTGTGGAAGGCGTCTTCCTGATGGAACACACCCCAGTCCAGAAACTGCCGGCGATGGCCTGGCGAGCCTTCCAGTAACAGGAAACTGTCGCTGTGAATCAGTTGCAAGGGAAGCCGTTGCGCCAGTTCAGACACTGCGGTTACCGACTCACCGTTGATGCGAATGCTGTGGTGCCCATTGCGCGAGCGTTGCACGCCAACCCGGGTCTTGTTGGCGAACTCCGCGAACACTGTCGCGTCGTCGACGCCCTGGCGAATCAGGGTCCGGGTACGGGAGACTTTAAAGGAGCGAGCCAGTGCCAGCAGGTGAATGGCTTCGAGCACCGACGACTTGCCGGCGCCGTTGTCCCCGGCCAGCACATTAACACCCGGGCCGGGGTCAAAACGGGTCTCCGCGAGGTTGCGGACACCCTGAATGGTCAGACGTCGAATGGACATGCGGGGCTTACGACCCTGTGCCCGGTTACAGACGCATCGGCATCACAACATAAACCGACGAGTCATCGTCGAAATCGCTCAGCAGGGCGCTGCTGTTGGCGTCTGAGAGCACGAGTTTGACCTGCTCGCCCTGGGTTACGTTCATGACGTCGAGCAAGTAGGTTACATTGAAGCCAACTTCGAGTTCCGGGCCCTGGTAATCAATTTCCTGATTTACCTCGGCTTCTTCCTGCTCCGGGTTATTGGCCCTGACCTGGAGATTATTCTCACTGAGCAGGAGACGGACGCCACGGTACTTTTCGTTGGAGAGAATGGCTGCACGACCGAAAATGGAACGCAACGATTGCCGGTCGCCGACCACTTCTTTGTCGCCACCGCGCGGCACTACCCGCTCATAATCCGGAAACTTGCCGTCTACCAGCTTGGAACTGAAGGTAAAGGCCGCCGTTTTGGCACGCAGATGGTTGGTGCCCAGTGAAATCTCAACCGAGTCATCCGAGTCATTCATCAGCCGATTCAATTCAAGGATGCCCTTGCGCGGCACAATAACCTGACGCCGTTCCTCAACACCCAACGCCTCGACACCCTGGCTGCTCATAGCCAGACGATGGCCGTCAGTCGCTACCGTACGAACCCTGTTCTGCGACAATTCAAGCAACATGCCATTCAAATAATAACGCACATCCTGTTGCGCCATGGCAAAGGAAGTGGCATCTACGAGCTTTTTCAACGTTTTCTGCGGCATATTGAAATTCAGGGTGTTTTCATCTTCCTCGACATTCGGGAAGTCCGATGCCGGCAAGGTGGACAGCGTGAAGCGGCTGCGACCGCTGGTGACCACCACCCGGTCATCGTTCTGAACCAGGCTGATCAGACTGTCGTCCGGCAGTGACTTGACGATATCGAGCAGCTTGCGCGCTGGGACCGTGACAGCACCCTCGGTCGAGGGCTCCGACAGTTCAACCCGGCCCTGAATCTCGACTTCGAGGTCAGTGCCGGTGAGTGACAGCTGGTTGCCTTCGATCTCCAGTAGCACGTTAGACAGTACCGGCAATGTCTGACGTTTTTCAACAACACCCCCCACCAGTTGCAGCGGCTTTAACAGGGTGTCTCGTGGCAATGAGAATTGAATCATGAGTCCGTTTCCATCCATTAATCAGGTGGTCAGCGTTCGTAACAGGTTGTTGTAATCTTCGTTGATGTCCAGGGTGGTTTCGCGCAATTCCCTGACCTTGCGACAGGCGTGTAACACCGTTGTATGGTCGCGACCACCAAAGGCTTCGCCAATTTCCGGCAAGCTGTGCTGGGTCAATTCTTTGGCCAGGGCCATCGCCACCTGACGCGGACGTGCAATGCTGCGACTGCGTCGCTTGCTGTGCAGATCCGATATCTTGATCTTGTAATACTCAGCCACCGTTCGCTGAATATTATCAATACTGACTTGTTTGTCCTGCAGCGCCAAGAGGTCTTTCAACGACTCTTTGACAAAGGCCGTATTGATCGCCGCCCCGGTAAATTGCGAGTTCGCCACTACGCGTTTCAGCGCACCCTCGAGTTCCCGTACGTTCGAACGGATTCGCTGGGCGATAAAGAAAGCCGCATCGGCCGGCAGTTTAACCCGCTGCTTTTCCGCCTTCTTCATCAGAATCGCCACCCGGGTTTCCAGATCTGGCGGTTCCACTGCGACGGTCAGGCCCCAGCCAAAGCGGCTTTTAAGGCGATCTTCCAGACCTTCAATTTCCTTGGGGTAACGATCGCAGGTAAGAATTACCTGCTGATTCCCCTCCAGCAAGGCATTAAAGGTATGAAAGAACTCTTCCTGAGAGCGGTCTTTCTTGGCGAAAAATTGGATATCGTCAATCAACAGTGCATCGAGACTTCGGTAAAACCGCTTGAACTCGGCCATGGCATTGAGCTGCAACGCCTTAACCATATCCGCCACAAACCGTTCCGAGTGCAAATAAACCACCTTGGCACCTGGGTTTTGATCAACAATGTGGTTACCAATTGCCTGCATCAGGTGGGTTTTACCCAGACCAACGCCCCCGTATATGAACAGTGGGTTGTAGGCACCACCGGCGTTATCGGCCACCTGCTGACTCGCCGCCAGAGCGAGTTGGTTTGATTTGCCCTCTACAAAGGAAGCGAAGCTGAAACCGGGATTCAGGTAACTTTGAAACTTGCCCTTGCCACGTTGGGAGCCCGTTGTTTGCACAGGCATCGGGTCATTGTTCAGCCGTTCAGCCACAACGGAAGCGGGCTCTGTCGTTGGCGGCACATTATCTGCCTGTGCTGATTCCGAAGCTACCCGGGTACTGGTCTGAACGCTGTTGTCGTTACCGGTAGAGGCTGGTTGCTGGGGTTCCGGTGCACGCCGCGCTGGCCGTGCGGGACGACCGGATCGGGCACTGACTTCAACCAGCACTTCCGCCCCGGTCGCACCAAACTGATTCATCAGTTCCTGAATGCGATGCAGATACTTATCCCGGACCCAGTTACCCACAAAACGGTTGGGTGCCAGCAACACCAGCGCCTCACCATCCTGTCGATGGCTCAGGGGGCGAATCCAGGTATTGAACTGATGCGAGGGAACCTCTCCGCGCAGCAGGTCAAGACACTGTTGCCAGGCTGAATCGGGCACAAACTCTCCGGAAGACGATCAAAATAGAAGCCGCATTCTAACTTGCCCACACGCCACACGCCAGTCGCAGTCTTGTCGAAAATAGCGCTATCGATACTTCTATTCATAGCCGCTCAAATTGCACTAATCCCGCTTTATTCGGGCCTTACAGAGCATTTTTCGACAAGAACCTAAGACAGGCAAAGTCTGTGAATAACCGGGCGCACAAGGCTGTGCGTAACCACAGGGACGGTTTTGTGAATAAATCATTGTGCATAAGTAGCCAAGTTACACACACCTTGCTGACCGGTCATACCCAGGCCATACCCAGGGAAACCCGGACTTAAGAAACCTTTAACCTATTGTTTTATAACGATTTTTTTGGATTTTAAACAGAAACCAGCTGCACTAATAAGTAACAACAATGAACTAAACCTAAAACACTACATACCTATATATATTCTTTAAGTGAAAAGCCTGAAAAGCATCACACCCATTTAAAAACGGAGAACCAGGATGAGTACCTGTGAGCTGGATACTCACTGATTAAAAAATCGTCATTGAATTACACGGTCAAAGTGATTAGAATCCGCCGTCCAAATTTAGGGGTTCGATCTCTTCCAGAAAATGGGAAATCGGACCCGATGCCTAACCGGAAGCACTGCTTCCCCCGACTCGGTGTGAGAACAACCATGAAACGTACTTTTCAACCCAGCGTCCTGAAGCGCAAGCGTACCCACGGTTTTCGTGCCCGTATGGCCACAGCCAATGGCCGCAAGGTTCTGGCTCGTCGCCGTGCTCGTGGTCGTGCTGCCCTGACGGTTTAACCGGTATTTCTCCGGAAAGCGCCCAGGAACCCGGTACTGAATCTGCACCGGGTTACGGACATCCTCGCAGTCACCGTCTGCTGACCCCCGGGGATTTCCGCGCCGTTTTCGATCAGGTAGCCGTCAAATCGGCCTGCCCCGAATTATTGCTTCTGTCCCGCCCGGCACAATCGGGGTCGGCTCGCCTTGGATTTATTCTCGCCAAAAAGAACATCCGCACCGCGGTAGCCCGAAACCGCATCAAGCGATGTGCCCGCGAAGTTTTTCGATTGCATTACGCTGACTGGCCACCGCTCGATATCATCCTGATGGGTCGAAAAGAACTCGGCTTGCTGACGCATGAGCAGTTGCACGAGCTGATTGATAAACAGCTCAGACGCCTGACACGTCGCTGGCATAAGGCCGCGGCAGAGTCAGCCTGAAGCGGGATAACCGTTTTTGCCCTGCGGCCGGTATTTGGCTGGCAATAAACACCCTGTGCAGGTACCATTTCGGCGCTTTTTACACAGGAAGCGGGCGGATGTCGTCTGCCGTGTAGCTTCCTCAGCCTGAACCGGGCCACCACAGACTGCTCCCATCTTCATCCGACCCCTGGTGCGTTGGATATTGCGTGTTTTTGACAGTCAGGAATCGGTTCAGGGTTAATGATCTGACTGGAAATTGATTATGGATGTGCGCCGTATTGTCCTGATCGCGGGTTTAGCCGTGGTCTCTTACATCTTGGTCCTGCAGTGGTCGTCTGACTATTCCGGTGCGCCGCAGCAAGAGCAAACCGCCAATTCGTCAGAAATGGCTCCCCTGGAAGTCCCTCAGTCCGAGGTTCCGGAGAACACCGGCAGTGCTGCCGCTCCGGACAGTGAAGTGCCCGAAGCAGCGGGCGGACCGCGTACCAGTGTGACTGCATCAGCGGCCAGTGGGAATGTAGTCAGACTGACATCAGATGTGCTTGATCTGACCATTGACCTGAATGGCGGTGACGTCATCAATGCGGCTCTGCCTGAATACCCGGCCCGTGCCGATACGCCAGATGTCCCTTTCAGTATTCTCGAAAACCGTCAGCGCACTTACACGGCCATGAGTGGTCTGGTCGGGCCTGATGGCATCGACAGCGAGCAACGTGCGCGCTATCAGGTAGAGCAAAACGAGTACGAGCTGGACGAGGGTACCGAGCAGCTTGAAGTAACCCTGGCGCATACAACCGACGCGGGCGTTACCGTCAACAAAATTTTCACGCTGACCCGTGGCAGTTACCTGATCGATATTCGTTACGAAATCCAGAACGGATCGGAACAGGCCATCACCACCAATCTGTTTGCCCAGCTTAAGCGTGACCGTTCTGATGATCCAAGCGCCGGTGGCCAGATTGGCATGGCGTCTTACCTCGGCGCAGCCATCACCACACCGGACGACCGTTATCGCAAGATCTCCTTTGGCGATATGGAAGACGAAACCTACCGTATCACCCAGACCGGTGGCTGGATCGCCATTCTGCAGCATTACTTCCTATCTGCCTGGGTACCTGCGACCGATCAGTCGCACAGCTACTATACGCGTCAACTCGCAAACGGCCTCTATTACGCGGGTTTTCAGTCGCCGGCATTAACGGTGGCACCGGGTGATACGGCATCCACCTCGGCCCAACTCTACGTCGGTCCGAAAGATCAGGACGACCTGGCAACCATCGCCGAGCACCTGGAACTGACCGTCGATTACGGCTGGTTGTGGTGGGCGGCCCAGCCTTTGTTCAAACTGTTGCAGTTCATGCACGGCCTGGTTGGCAACTGGGGCTGGGCGATTGTACTGATGACTCTCACAGTCAAGATGGTTCTCTACCCACTGACCGCTTCAAGCTACCGTTCCATGGCCAAGATGCGCAAATTTGCGCCGAAGATGACGCAACTGCGTGAGCAGTTCGGCGACGATCGCCAGCGTCTGGGTCAGGAAATGATGAAGATGTACAAGAAAGAGAAGCTGAACCCCATGGGCGGCTGTTTGCCGATCCTGGTGCAGATGCCGATCTTCATTGCCCTGTACTGGGTGCTGATGGAAGCCGTTGAGCTGCGTCAGTCGCCGTTTATCTTCTGGATTGAAGACCTCTCGATCAAAGACCCCTACTTCGTGCTGCCGCTGCTGATGGGCGCCTCCATGTTTGTGCAAATGCAGATGCAGCAGCAACCGAGCATGGACCCGATGCAGGCGCGGATGATGAAGTTCATGCCAGTGATCTTCACCTTCATGTTCCTCTGGTTCCCGGCGGGTCTGACGCTGTACTGGTTCGTCAACAACGTGACCACCATTGTGCAGCAGTACATCGTTAACCGTCAGTTTGAGAAAGCCGACAAGGCCAAATCGGGCAGCTGATGTCCGACCGCGATACGATCTGTGCCCTGGCAACGCCACCCGGACGAGGTGGCGTTGGCATCATCCGGGTTTCCGGAACGGGCGCAGTCGATATCGCTCATGCCGTACTCGGTTACACCCCCCAGGTTCGCAACGCCCATTACGGCCCCTTTCTCGATGCCGACCAGCAACCACTGGACGAAGGCATTGCTCTGTTTTTTGCCAATCCCAACTCCTTTACCGGTGAAGACGTGCTCGAACTGCAGGGACACGGCGGGCCGGTCATTCTGGACTTGCTGCTGCAGCGGGTCATGGCACTTGGCGCGCGCCTGGCGCGACCTGGCGAATTCTCCGAACGCGCCTTTCTAAACGACAAGCTGGACCTGGCCCAGGCCGAGGCCATTGCCGACCTGATCGACGCCTCTTCCAGCGAAGCCGCCCGCTCTGCCGTGCGCTCCCTGCAAGGCGCCTTCTCCAAAGAAATCCACAGCCTGGTTGAACAACTGATCAGTCTGCGTATTTACGTCGAAGCGTCGATCGACTTTCCCGAGGAAGAAATCGATTTCCTCTCCGATGGCAAGGTGCAGTCGGATTTGGCGGCCATTATTGGTCAGCTCGACAGAGTCACTGAGGCGGCCAATCAGGGCAGCCTGATGCGCGACGGCATGACGGTGGTGATTGCCGGACGACCAAACGCGGGTAAAAGCAGTCTGCTGAACGCTCTGGCAGGTAACGAGCGGGCTATTGTGACTGACATTGCCGGCACCACCCGCGATGTACTGCGCGAACATATCCACATTGACGGCATGCCGTTACACATCATCGATACCGCTGGTTTGCGGGATACGCCGGATGCCGTCGAACGCATCGGTGTTGAACGTGCCTGGCAAGAGATTGAACAGGCCGACAGAGTCCTGCTCATGGTGGATGGGAGTGAAACCGAGGCGACCGATCCGGCTCAGTTGTGGCCCGATTTTGTGCATCGCCTGCCCGCCAACGCGGCCATCACCGTGGTGCGTAACAAAATCGATATTACAGAAGAATCCCCAGGTTTATCCACAGAGCAGTCACAGCCGGTGATCCGGCTATCCGCACGTGACCAGATCGGTCTCGACGCCCTGCGTTTACACCTCAAACAACTGATGGGCTATGAAAGTGCCCGCGAAGGCGGATTCATCGCCCGGCGGCGACACTTGGAAGCCTTGCATCAGGCTCAGGCGTTTCTGCAATCCGGTGAAGCCCAGCTGCTGGGCGCGGCAGCAGGCGAACTATTGGCCGAAGATTTGCGGCTGGCGCAAAATGCGCTCAACGAGATCACCGGTGAATTCACCTCCGATGACTTGCTCGGGCGGATATTCTCCAGTTTCTGCATTGGTAAGTAGCCACGAACTATTCTAGTTTTGGAGTTCGCCATAGATTAGCGACGGGTGGCAGGGCTGCTCTTGCGGGGGTATCTGAGGCATGGATGCCGAAGTTAAGCTTACATGGATGTATTCACAGCGCCCCCGCAAGAGCAGCCCTGCTATCCGGCGCGGACTCATGGCAATGCAGCCAAATCGAACTCCGAAACAGGAGTTACCACTGCATTTAGTTCTTAACCACACACCCTGCCAGATGCTCCCACACCTCCAGCGCATTGATTTCATTCACCAGTTCATGGCGCCCGCCTTCGAACAGGCGGGTGCTGGCCAAATTAACCCCAGCGGCCTTGATCGCTTCTATATGTTTGCCAATACCCTTGCCGAATTCACCGACAGGGTCATCGGTGCCAGACATAACATGCACCGGCAGGTCTTTGGGCCACTGGCGCGGGTCTATTGTGAGTAAGCCGCCGATGAAATCGCTCCACAGCTGAACCGTGCAGTCGAAGCCGCAATAGGCATCTTCCAGATAGGCATCAACCTGGTCGGTATCCCGGCTCAGCCAGTCATGGGTAGTGCGGTTGGGTTTGAAGGCTTTGTTGAAGGCACCAAACGTCATTTTGGTGACCAGCGGGCTCAGATGACGGGGGCCTTTTGCGGCTTTGATCGCATCGACCAGCAGTTTGGAGACGATCAATTGCGGCCGGTTGATGCGGTTGGTGGCACAGAGGATAAGCCCCTGCAGCTTATCACCAAAGCGCTGAACATACGCCTGGGCAATGAAAGACCCCATGCTGTGGCCGAAGAGAGTAAGAGGCGCATCGGGTTCCAGTGAGCGAGCATAGTCGACGACCTGATTCAGATCGGTAATTACCTTGTTCCAGCCATCCTGATCGGCATAGTGGCCGAGATCAGCTTCGGGGCAGTCGTCGCTGTGGCCACGATGCTCAATCGCCACGACTGCGATATCCCGGTTATTCAGCCAGTCGGCCAGGGGCGCGTAACGGCTGGCGTGTTCTGCCATACCATGAGCGATGACCAGCGTTGCTCTGGGTGCCCGCGGACGCCAGACCTTGACTGGAATGGTGTGACCATCGCTTGCCGTTAACCATTCTTCGAGATATTGCATAACCTGTACCCTGAACCGTTATTAACCCTGCCAGAGTGTCATGCAGCCGGTATGACGTCCAGTATTGGAGTTTAACCAGCCGTATTGGCGTTCTTTTTTCGGGATCTTCGACAACGTTCGCTGCAATATTTGACGGAATCCCAACAATCGGCCCATTTTTTACGCCAGCTAAAGGGGCGCTGGCAGAGGGCGCAGTATTTTTCGGGCAGATTGTGTTTTGCGGGGGTCCGTGGCACAGGTGATTACCGGGGTAATGATGATAACCAACGTCTACGGTTTCGGCATGAAAAAGGTTCAGTGGGCACAAAACCCGTACAAGCCGGGTTTTTATGCACAAAGGTAACACACAGAGATATCCCCAGGTTTAGGGCCATTTCAGCCTTAATTTACCGGGTAAACTGGCATAAACTGATATTTTCTCCCCAGCCAATACCCAGCTCATGCAATGGTTATACCCGGGTTATACACAGAGTATTACCGCTCGTTCGATGCCGGTTTGCGGGCCTGGTCGAGTAGAATGGTGTGGGCTTGCTGGTCGACCTTGGCTTTCAGGTAGGCCGCATTGTGCTGGTTGACGTAGACACCGGTATCCTGCCGGTCGACGACTTCAATACCGAAGTCCTGTAACTGGCTGGCCTTATGCGGATTATTCGACAGTAGGCGAATGCGTTTAATGCCCAGTGCCAGCAGCATTTCAGCTGCAGGTTTGAAATCACGCATGTCGTGGGCGAAGCCGAGCATTTCGTTGGCGGTGTAGGTATCGATGCCCTTGTCCTGAAGGGCGTAGGCATCCAGTTTATTGTAAAGGCCGATACCGCGGCCCTCCTGTCTCAAGTACAGTAAAACACCGCCCTGATCGGCCAGTAGGCGCTGGGCCTCGTGCAGCTGTTCGCCACAGTCGCAACGCTGCGATCCAAAGACATCACCGGTCAGACATTCGCTGTGCAAGCGCACCAGTGGGGTATCATCCTGTTCGGGCGTGCCATAAAGAATGGCCAGATGTTCCTTGTTGTCACTGAGGTCATTAAAACTGACAAAACGGGTGGGCACCGAGGCTTCACCCAGGGGAATAGTGACAGTGGCGCGTTGTTCGATGCTCATGGCGGTCTCTGATACTCGGTAGCGGTCTGTGGTCATGACCCGGCGGTACTTGGCTAAGTTGGCGTAAAGGTTGGGTCAAAGGGTCCAATTAAAAGGTGATCCGGCAACGGTGTTGCCGTGTAGGTTACAGTGTAACGCATTTGGTCAAGTGTCTGCGCCCGGGTGCAGCAAGATTGGTATTCGACCATTTTCTTTTGTTAACCGGTTTGCGGATAGCCCGGGTGAACCCCATAGTAAGTAACCAGAGTTCAAACCGGAAAACCGCGAAGGTTCGAAGGTAAGATTCAGAGTTCGTTTTCATTTCAACATCGAATAAGTCAGGAGTCTTATCATGGCAGTGTTTGCAGTCGTGGGTGCCGGGTTGTCGGGCATGACGTTGGCGCGTGAACTCGAACAGGCCGGTCACCGGTGTCAGGTTTTTGAGAAAAGCCGTGGCCGTGGTGGCCGCCTGGCGACACGCCGCCGCGACGGCTGGCAGGCGGACCATGGCGCGCAATACTTTACGGTTCGGGATCCGGCGTTTCAGCAGGAGGTTGATCGCTGGCTGGCTGAGGGCTGGGTCGCGCCCTGGCCGGTGTCGCCGGTAGTGCTGGACGGCGACGGCGTTCAGTCGTCACCGGATGAGCAGACGCGATACGTCGGTACGCCAACAATGAACGCCATGGTGCAAGGCCTGAGCGAGGGGCTTGATCTGTTTGTGCAAACCCGGGTAGATCGGCTGGAACGCGTCGGTAAACAGTGGCGTCTGTGGGATGACCAGGGCGAGCAGTATGGCCAGTTCGACGCCGTTTTGCTGACGGCGCCATTGGCCCAGTCGCTGGCGTTACTGCCGCCGGGCTCAAATCTGGAAGTGCCGTTGCGCGGTACAACCGCCATGCTGCCCTGCTGGGCACTGGCGATCACCTTCAGTGAGCCCACCGGCATTGAGGCGGATGCGGCCTTTGTAAAAACCGGCGTTGTGAACTGGCTGGCCCGTGACAGCAGCAAGCCCGGGCGTGCAGCAGAGCCTGAAACCTGGGTTGCGCACTTTACCGCCCAGTGGTCGGCTAATCATCTGGATGCGTCGGACAGCTTGCTGGAACAGCAGTGTCTGGCGGCATTGCGTCGTCTTGGTCAACCGGAACTGCCAGCAGTTTCAGATCGCTTTAAACATCGCTGGTTGTATGCCCGGTCCGGTACCGAAACGCGTCTGGATGCTGCCTTTGACACCAACCTGGCCATTGGTCTGGCCGGAGACTGGACCCAGGGAGACCGCCTCGAAGGCGCCTGGCGCAGCGGCCACCGCCTGGCAAAAACCCTGATCGAACAGTGGGCCTGATCCAGAACGGCCACAGAGTTGCGGCTATGAACCGCGAAGTGAAGAGGTAACCATGAAAAATCTGAGTATTGATGTCGTATCTGATGTCGCCTGTCCCTGGTGCGTCATTGGCTATAAAAATCTGGAACAGGCGCTGGCGTCACTGGACGGTGAGATCGAAGCCGACCTGGCCTGGCATGCCTTTGAACTGCGGCCCGATGCACCGGCCGAAGGCGAAAACTGGCGTGAGCACATCATGGCGAAATACGGCATGAGTTTTGAGCAGAGCGAAGAGAACCGCAAGCGCATCACCGAGGCAGGCAGCCAGGTTGGTTTTACCTTCAATTTTACCGACGACATGCGCACTCAGAACACCTTCAATTGCCACCGACTGTTGCACTGGGCAAAAGACACTGAACAGCAAACGGCCCTGAAGCTGGCACTGTTTGAAGCCTATTTTACCGACCGGACCAATGTAAACGACACCGAGGTGTTGTTGCAGGCCGTCGAAAGAGCCGGACTCGACCGGGACAGCGCAGCAGCGGTGCTCGCCTCGGACCGTTATGAGCAGGCGGTTCGGGCCGAAGAAGGGCATTATCAGCAGATGGGCGTAAGCTCGGTGCCGACCTTTATTGTGAACGGCAAGTACGCCATCACCGGTGGTCAGCCGGCTGAGGTGTTTGTTCAGGCACTGCGCCAGATTGCCAGCGAGAACGCCAGTACGGCCTGAGATTCATTGGGCGGCTGTGGTAAACTGCGCGCCCCATTAAACGGTTTTAAGAGGCGACCATGGCTCTGGTATACAGCACTGAATCGGGCCGCACCTGTCCGGATTGCCAGCAACCCCGCTCGCAATGCCAGTGCACGTCTCAGGAGACGATTCCCGAGGGTGATGGCATTGTTCGCATCAGCCGCGAGACCAAGGGCCGTAAAGGCAAGGGCGTAACGCTGATTCGTGGCATTCCGCTGGCCGAGAAAGACCTGAAAGCCCTGGCTAAAAAACTGAAAGCCAAGTGCGGCACGGGCGGCACCGTCAAAGACGGCGTGATCGAGATACAGGGTGACCAGCGTGATCTGCTGGTGACCGAGTTAAGCCAGCAAGGCTATACGGTAAAAAAAGCCGGCGGTTAATCGTCGGCTGTTCAGGAGTACTCCCCATGCAAGACCCTACCAAGACTGAACTTGAAGCGGCGGCGTTCCGCCGATTAGTGCAGCATTTGCAGGAACGCACCGATGTGCAGAACATCGATCTGATGAATCTGGCGGGTTTTTGTCGCAATTGCCTGTCGCGCTGGTACCAGGAAGCGGCCAGCGAAAAAGGCGTCGACATCACTAAAGACAGCGCTCGTGAAGTGGTTTACGGCATGCCCTACGATCAGTGGAAAGCCAAATACCAGACCGAAGCCAGCGACGCTCAACAGGCCGCTTTCTCACAACAGGCGAAGCATGACTGAGTCACTGAACGTTAAAAGCCTGAGTTATCAGGATGCCCGTCAGTGGGTAACTGACAACCTGCCAACTGAAAATGCCGAGGGCCCGGTACCACCGAGTCTCGACGGCTTGAACGGGTTTTTCTTTGCCATCAGTCAGGCGCCGGTACCGGTATCGGCCAGTGACTGGCTGAGTGATGTGTTGCCTCTGTTTGGCCACATTGAACCCGCGTCCAATGCCCTTAACGCCGTACTGTCGTTACAGCGCCACATTGAACAGGCGTGTGAAAAACAGGACTATCCGATACCGGATACCGCTGGTATGGATGCGGTTAATCAGATCAAACCCGGCCATCGTATGAACGACTGGAGCCTGGGTTTTGAGGCTGGCTTTATCCATGCCCGGCCGCTGTGGCTGACGCTGGTGCCGGCAGAATTGCGTTCGGAACTCGACAGCCTGTATTTTGCCCTCAGCTTTTTTGCCTCACCCGACAAAGCACGGGAATTCATTGCGCGGCGCTCGTCACCGCTGCGGCCGGAGCAACTGGCCGACCAGATATTGGGCCAGTTTCCCAAGGCAGCCGATCTGTTTTCGCGCCTGTCGATCTCGGTTGGGGCCGTTGCCCAGTCGGCGGCCGAACCCAGGCAGTCGGTCGGCCGTAACGACCCCTGCCCCTGTGGCAGTGGCAAGAAATACAAGCATTGTTGTCTGCAATAGTAACCACTGTACTTGACTGCCCTCCCTCCACCTCGGGTAGAGAGAGCTAAAGACGGGGCCAGCGTAACCGTTGCTCTGGCGCTAACGGAGTGTAACCATGCTGGCGCTGTCCTATCGTCGCATTGTGAGTCTGGCGTTACCCATCAGCTTGCAAGCCTTGTTGACCTCGTCGCTGAGCGTGGTCGATATCTACATGGTCAGTTCCCTCGGTTCAGCCGCCGTTGCTGCCGTGGGGTTGATCAGTAAGGTTTACTTCGTTGCGCTGCTGATCGCCATTGGTTTGAGCGGTGGTGTTTCGATGCTGGTCGCACAGTATTGGGGCGCGTCAGATCGCATCGCTGTGCTGGGGTATTTATGGACGGGTCTTGCCTGGTGCGGCCTGGCAATGTTGCCGCTGACAGTGATGGCATTGTTTTTTACCCAACCAATGGCCGGATTGTTATCGCCGGATGACGCCGTGGCCAACCTGGCCGCCAATTACTGGTTCTGGACCTTTCCCTTTGCCGCCCTCTCTGGCTTCAGTTTTCTACTGGCCAGTGTGCAACGCGCCACCGGCGATACGCTGTGGCCGATGGCGGCCAGCGGCCTGGCGCTGCTGACCAATACATTGCTGAACTATCTGGTGTTGTTTGGGCCTTTCCCGGTGCTCAATATTGGCTTGGCCGGTGTTGCCTTTGCATCGGTTGCGTCGCGGGTGCTGGAGCTGGCCTTGCTGCTCTTTCTGTTGCGCCGCCATTTGCAGGTGGTTTGGGTGTGGTCGGCGGATAGGTTCTGGGAAGTCTGGCGCTATGGCCGGGTGCTGATGCTCAACGAGGGCCTCTGGAGTGCCGGTATTTTTGCCTTCTTTCTGGTCTATGCCTACATGGGGGCTGCGCCATTGGCGGCGATGAGTCTGATGTCGCCGCTGGAGAACGTGATCGTCGATCTGTTCATCGGCTTTGGCATAGCCGCGTCGATTTTGATTGGCCAGCACCTGGGCCGGCACGAATACGATGAAGCCCGGGCGCTGTGCTATTTCTTTCTGAATAAAATCACCCTGGCGTCCGCCTTGCTCGCGGTTGTCCTGGCGTTAATGACACCGCTGGTGGTTGGCGCATTCGCCTTTGTGGAAGCGCCGGTTCGGGATTTGCTGGCCGGTGTCTGGCTGGTGTATTGCATTGGCTTGCCGGTACGCACTCACAATATGCTGGCGGTAATCGGTATTCTGCGGGCGGGTGGCGATAATCGGTTTGTGCTACTGACTGAAGCTATTTCACTCTGGTTACTGGCCGTACCGGTATCCGCGCTGGTCGCGCTCTGGCTGGGCTGGCCACTGTGGGCCGTGGTTGGAGTAACGGTGCTGGAGGAGCTGGGTAAAGTAGCATTGTTCCGGTGGCGAACAGGCCGGGGGTACTGGCTGAGAAATCTGACGTCGAAGCCAGGCTCCGACGTCTCAACTAGCTGATCAACTACAGTCCCGGTGATTTGGAGGCTGCTGGTCAGAAGCGGTAACTGAGAACCGTGCGAACTGAGACCGTTTGCACGTCGACGTTGCCGTTGAAGAATTCTTCGTAGTTGTCGCCGAAATGCCAGTCGGCCTGAATATCCAGACCCAGCTCATCCCAGTTGTAGCCACCGCCACCGCCAACATAGAAACCACTGATTTGGGTGTCTTCGAAACCTTCCTGCTCAACGGACTCGCTGTAATAGCCCAGGCTGCCATAGTATTTGGTGCCATAGCGGGCCACACCGCGGCCCAGTTTGGCGCCGATATCCCAGCCGATCAGGTAGACATCGGAATCACTGGTGACGATTTGTTTGTAGTGATAGCTGCCCTGCAAGGCAAAGGCGCCAATACCGGCTTCGATATCTAGGGAGGGGCCGATAAAGGCGTCGTATTCGCTCTCATCCGGGTAGATCCAGACCGAGGAACGCACACCGGCGCCAATGGCAAAACCGCCCAGATCGGCCAGCGCTTCATCGCCATGACAATGGTATTCGCCGGTAACGGCGTCGTTGTGGCAGTCGAACCGATCCAGTGCACCGGGGTCGGCCCAGGCCGTTGGATGAATAACCAGGGCAGCCAGTGTGGCCATTGGCAAGCTGAGACGAAGCGGCAGGTGCATGGGTTAACTCCTCATTTTTATCCTGATCAGTGTATCACAGCCTTGCCATGCGGCCAGTGGCGGCGTTGTCAGATGAGAACCGGGTCATCATATGGCACCCAGATCAAAGCTATGAAAACGACGAATCAGGTGGTCCCGAACTACGGCGACGCGTTTAGGCAATTCACTGCGTTGAGCCCAAACCAGCCAGAGCAAGGTGTTTTCGATTTCCCAGTCGGGCAAAACCTGTACCAGCCTACCCTGCTGTAAGGGTTCCCGCAGCACCAGATTTGATAGCCGGGCAATGCCCAGCCCCTGCTCGGCGGCCAGTAACTGGGCCTGGCTGCTGGGCGCATGCCAGCTGCCCTGGGGGTAATGTACGTGGTGGTCGTTGCCCCGTCGGAATTGCCAGGACTTGGGTGTGCCGGTAATGCAATTGAAGTTGCCCAGTTCGCCGGGATGACGCGGAAACCCATGTTGGTTCAAATAACGGGGGCTGGCGCAGAGCATTAGGCGCAGCCGGCCAACCCGTTCGGCGGCCACCCCGCTGCCCGGGTCATCACCGCCGCGCAGTACCAGATCTACCGGGTCCTGGTTCGGGTCGACCCGGGCACTGCTGAAATCGATTTGGAACTGCAATTGCGGGTGCTGGGCAGCCACTTCGGTCAGCATACGCGCCAGATAGTGCTCGCCCAGAATACCCCCCACCGAGTTGATGCGTACCGGCCCGGATAACCGGTCAGCCATCATTTTCAGGCTATGCTCGGCCGCATCAATCTGGTTCAGGCTCGACTGGGTGCGCAGGCGAAAATGCTCACCCTCTGGCGTGAGTGACACACTGCGAGTCGTACGATGCAGCAAGGTTATCCCCAGCCGGGCTTCCAGCTCGGCCACTCTCTGACTGATGCGCCCTCGAGATATCGACAGTTTCTCCGCCGCCCGGGTAAAACTCCCGGCTTCACAGACAGCAAGAAAGGCCTCAATCTCGGCAAAACGATCCATTGGTTAGTCTCATTAACGAATAAGGTTAATTTTTGCAGGATTATAACTGGAATGATAGCAACTATAATGGTCTCAATATTTTGTAGTGCATAGTTAGCGTTGGCGCAAGTGACGGCTGCCGGGTAGACCTGTTCGGGGAAGTCTGAGGCATGGATGCCGAAGCCTAGGCCCCATGGACGGGTTTACGCCGACCCCGAACAGGTCTACCCGGTAGCTGGCACGTATTTCAGCCACCAGAGGCAACCTAAATTTCGTTTTTGGCATACGAGCCACCTAAGCAAGCCATTTCCAAGAAACGACCAGGAGCAGACTATGAGCCAGATTGTTCAACACAGACCCCTCGGTAAAACCGGCTATTCCGTCTCTGAAATCGGCCTGGGCTGTTGGCAGTTGGGTGGTGACTGGGGTGCCCTGCAAGCGGGTCAGGCCGAGTCGGTTTTGCAAGCCGCCAGCGATAACGGCGTCACCTTTTGGGATACCGCGGATGTGTATGGCGGGGGCGAAAGTGAACGCATTATTGGCGAGTTCAACAAAACGCATCCTGAAACTGACCGCATCATCGTCACCAAGGCGGGCCGCACTCCCGAACAGTACCCGGATGGCTACAGCCGGGACCGGCTGAAAGCGGCCATTGAGGCATCGCGTGAGCGGCTGCAGGTCGAGCAGCTTGATATGGTTCAGTTGCACTGCATTCCGATCAACGAGATCAAACGCGGTGACGTCTTTGAATGGCTGGCCGAGTTTAAACAGGCTGGTCTGATACGCCAGTTTGGCGCCAGTGTTGAAACCTGTGACGATGCCCGCTACTGCCTCGAAAATACGGACGTCGCCTCGCTGCAGTTAATCGTGAATCTTCTACGTCAGGATATGGCCGAATCCATTCTGCCGCTGGCGCATCAGAAAGAGGTTGGCGTAATCGTTCGGCTTGGTCTGGCGAGTGGATTGCTCTCCGGTAAAATGACGGCTGATCATGAATTTGCCAAAGAGGATCACCGCAATTTCAATCAGAATGGCGATGCCTTTTTTGTGGGTGAAACCTTTGCTGGTCTGCCCTATAAAACCGGCGTCGCACTGGCTCATGAACTGAAAAGCCTGGTACCGGATGGCATGACACTGGCGCAGATGTCATTGCGCTGGTTGTTGGATCAGCAAGGCGTCAGCAGTGTCATAACCGGCGCCAGCCGGCCCGAGCAGATTGCCGACAATGCGGCGGTTTCTGCGTTACCGTCGCTCGACAACGAATTGCACACCCAGCTGTCGCACTTTTATCACGACCGTGTGCGTCAGCACATTCGGGGAGAAATCTGATGCATTATCGTCGACTGGGTAAAACCGAACTGAAGGTATCCGATATTGGGTTTGGCGCCTGGCAACTGGGCAATAACGATCAGTGGGGCGGTATGGATGACACCACCGCCCATCAGTTGGTGGCCGGAGCACTCGACCGGGGCTGTAACCTGTTCGACACCGCACCGAATTATGCGAAAACCAACAGTGAGCGGTTGTTGGGCGAAACGCTGCGCGGTGTGCGGCAAGAGGTGGTACTGGTCAGTAAATTTGGCCACAAGCCGGAAGGCGGCACCGATTACAGTGCCGTAGCGTTTCAGGAAAGTCTGCATGGTTCGCTGGAGCGTTTGAAAACGGACTATCTGGACGTGGTCCTTGTTCACAGCCCGCCGCTTGAAGTATTGAACGGGCAGCACCCGATTTGGCAGGCGATGAAAAAAGCGCAAACCGAAGGCAAGGTGCGCTTTTATGGCGCGAGTACCGATTACGCCTTTGAAGTGCGCGAAACGCTCGAAACCACCGATGCCCAGGTGCTGGAGCTTCTGTTCAACGTGCTGCACCAGGATGTAAGACTGGCCTTTGACCAGGTGCGCGCCAACGACGTCGGTGTCATTACCAAGGTGCCGCTCGACAGTGGCTGGCTCGGTGGCAAGTATAACGCCCAAACCGTTTTCGATGGCGTACGCAAACGCTGGAGCCAGGCAGACGTTGAACAACGCGCTGCTCTGGTTGAACAACTGGCCTGGCTACCCTCCGCTGATCGGAACCTGGCCCAACAATCTCTGGCCTACTTGCTCAGCTACGATGAAGTGTCCAGTGTGATCCCGGGTATTCGTTCCCAGGCGCAACTGGACGCCAACTTCGGCGCCACCGGTCAACGGTTGTCGGCCGCCGATCGCGCCAGGCTGGAAACGTTCTGGGATGGTTTCACTGACAAAGGCACTCATTTGCTGCCCTGGTAGGGTTTTGTTTGGTGCCACTGGCCCGACGTTCGGCGTTCGCTTTTTCTGCCAGTCGTTCGGGCTGAGGGTGAGCTTCATTCCGCCCCTGTCAGAGACACTTCCCTGTGTCGCTGACAGGGACGCGAGCGTCCTGCTCGCTGCTCCATGAAACTCTCCCACAGCCCTAAGTGTTGGAGCGAACGTCTTATTTGAGCATCACTTTTTATAGCAAAAAGCCTGATCAATTATTTAAACGACCACGAGTCGTATAGGAGTCACCATGGAATATCGTCGTCTTGGCCGTTCCGGCCTGAAAGTATCAGCCCTGTCATTAGGGTCCTGGGTTACCTTTGGCAAGCAGGTTGATTTGAACGATGCCAAAACCTTACTGAAAACCGCCTACGACAGCGGCGTGAATTTTTTCGATAACGCTGAAGGGTATGAAGCCGGCGAATCGGAAAAAATCATGGGTGATGCCATTGATGCATTGGGCTTGCCGCGCGATACCTTTGTCGTGTCATCCAAAGTGTTCTGGGGTGGTGAAAAGCCGACGCAATTGGGCTTGTCGGCCAAGCACGTGCGCGATGCCTGTGATGCAGCGCTGCGTCGCCTGAAAGTCGACTACCTCGATTTGTTTTTCTGCCACCGTCCCGATGTCGATACCCCCATTGAAGAAACGGTGCGTGCCATGCATCAGTTGGTGATGCAGGGTAAAATTATGTACTGGGGCACGTCGGAGTGGAATGCGCAGCAGCTCACGGAAGCCCACGCCATTGCTCGTCAGGAACATCTGACGCCACCGACGATGGAACAGCCGCAGTACAACATGTTCAACCGCGACAAGGTAGAGGGTGAGTACCGGCCGATTTACGAACAGTATGGATTGGGTACTACCATCTGGTCGCCGCTGGCGTCGGGCATTCTGACCGGTAAATACCTGGATGGCATTCCCGATGACAGCCGCATGAACCTGCCGGGCTACGAGTGGTTGAAGGACACCTTGCTCAGCGATGACGGCAAGGCGCGGTTGGAAAAAGTTCGTCAGTTGAAACCCATCGCCGATGAGCTGGGCCTGAGCCTGACGCACCTGTCGCTGGCCTGGTGTTTGAAAAACCCGAACGTCAGCACGGTGATTCTGGGCGCGTCTCGTTTGAGTCAGTTGGAAGATAACCTGAAGTCACTGGATGCGACTGATAAGTTGGACGATGCGGTGATGGAGCGGATTGATACTGTGCTGGATAATAAGCCAGCGGGGCCTGAGCGATTCGGGCAGTAAACAGACAGTTGTTGTAACGGGAGCGGGCCTGGTGTGATGTCAGGCCCGTTTTTTATCGTTTAAGAGATAGGTTTTTATTCGATAGAAACCATTGATCCAGTGGAGGGTGCCGGGTGTCACTATTGAGGGGAGTGCGCAACATGGACAAAAACGCCAGGAGCGTTTTTGCATGAGCGAAGCGTGCCCGAAGGGTGAATCCCATGGATGGGATTCATATCATGCGGTCTAGCCCCCATGGATGGGTCTACGGCGACCCTCAATAGTGATACGCGGCGCCCTCCACGACTCGTGGCAGTTGCAGAGCAACCACCTATCATTGAGACACTGGGAAGAAAATTGAATAAAGCGTTTTGGTTACAACCGATGGTGTTGCGTCTGCTGGCCCTGTGTTTGTTGCTGGGTACAGCGGGTGCGTCTGTGTTTCCGGTGTTGAGTACGCACCTGGCGATTAATCTGGGCATTGAGCCGCTGTGGATCGGGGTGTTTTTTGCGGCCAATACACTGGCGGGTATTGGTGTCAGTCAGTGGCTGGCCAAACGTTCGGATGCCGGCATGAGTCGGATGAAGATTTTATATGTGTCGGTGATTGTGTCGATGATCGGCTCAGTTGGCCTGGGTGTTGTAACCTGGTATCCGTTGTTACTCGTGGTGGGCATGGTCTGGTTTGGGTTGTCATCGACAGCCCAGCCACAACTGTTTGCGCTGGCCCGTGAACAGGTGAACGATCAGCAGGCTGCGTTATTTCAATCGGTGTTGCGTGCCACCATTTCGATGAGCTGGATCGCTGGCCCACCGCTTGCCTACCTGCTCTTTGACTGGCTCGGTTTTCGGACTTTGATGATGATTACCGCAGCCATCTTCTTCCTGACATTACTGATGTTGCCGGGTATGAAAGACACGCGGCTGTCGGGCTCGGTCAGCAAGGTCTCGGTGACTGATCCGCGTGTGCTTGGGTTAATGCTGGTGACCATCGCCATCTTTGCAGCCAACTCCATGTACATTGTGTATATGCCCTTGTATGTGCGGGATGTACTCGGGCTGATGACCATTGCCCCGGGGTTGTTGATGGGCCTGGCAGCCGGACTGGAAATTCCGATCATGATCTTTGGTGGTGCCCAGGCCTGGCGCTGGCACCTGTTTTCTCCACTCAAGGTCGCGGCCATCAGTGGCATGATCTTTTATACCGGCGTCTGGTGGTTCGACAGCTTCAACATGTTGCTGGTGATGCAACTGTTTAACGCCGGTTTGGTCGGGCTGGCGGCAGGCATAGGCATCAGCATTTTCCAATCGCTGATGAAAGACCGGCTCGGGATGGCCTCGACGCTGTATACCAACTCGATTAAGATCGGCAGCCTTGCCGGCGCTGGCCTGGGTGGGGTTGTCGCCCAGTGGGGCGGCTACGATGGCGTCTTCATAGGCTGTGGCTTGTTAGCAGCGACCGCGACGGTGCTCGTTTTCTGGATCAGTTCAAAACCTGGGTTGTCTGAGGAGTCACCCGCATCATGATCAATACTGCCTTACTGGCTGCTTTTATTCCTACCTTTGCGTTGGTGTCACTGACGCCGGGTATGTGCATGACGCTGTCAATGAGTCTTGGCATCACCATTGGCATCAAACGGACCCTGTGGATGATGATCGGTGAACTCATTGGCGTTGGTCTGGTCAGTGTACTGGCAGTGATCGGCGTTGCTGCGATCATGCTCAGCGCACCCATGGTGTTTACCATTTTCAAATGGGCCGGTGGGCTCTACCTGATGTGGCTTGGACTGCAAATGTGGCAGTCGCGTGGCAAGCTGGCAATACCGGAAACGGGCGATTCCGCGCATGCCGGTGCCAGCAGGGTGCAACTGGCGATTCAGGGGTTTGTTACCGCGGTTGCCAATCCCAAAGGCTGGGCCTTTACCATGGTGTTGTTGCCACCGTTCCTGGACGACAGCAAACCGCTGGCCCCACAATTGGCGGCGCTGGTTGCCATTATGCTGCTGATCGAATGGGTGGCGCTGATGATGTATGCCAGCGGCGGAAAATCCCTGAGTGTGGTGTTATCGCGCGGTCAGAACGTGCGGCTGATTAACCGGATTGCCGGTACATTAATGTTGGTGGTTGGGGTTTGGCTGGCACTGGGCTAAGTTCACCACGCTACTCGTCCAGCAACGTCAAGAACGCCTCAAAGGGCATGGGTCTGGCGAGCAGAAAACCCTGCACCTCCTCAATGCCCAGTTGCTGCACCACCGTTAATTGTTCCTCTGTTTCCACGCCTTCTGCGTTGACGATCAATTGCAGCGTCTTGCCAATCTGCGCCGCAGCCTGAACCACGGCGCGCGCTGTGGTGTTGCTGTGCATGGTTTTAATAAAGCTCTGGTCGATCTTGATCTTGTCGATTGGGAACTGGGTGAGGTAACTCAGCGATGAAAAGCCCGTGCCGAAATCATCCAGTGAAATATGCACACCAAATTGGCGCAACGACTGCAGCGAGGCTATGACACCTTCCGTGCGTTCGAACATAACGCGTTCGGTTAGTTCCAGCGCCAATTGTGGGCCAACGCGTTTAATACGGGGCAGCAACGGCTGAATAATGTCGGTGAAGGTATGGTTGTTGAAGTGGTGGGCTGAGAGGTTAAAGCTCAGCACAAGATCAGAATGGTTTTGCCTGAGCTTGTCGCAATAATCGAGAATGTGTTCCAGCACCCAGACATCAATATCAGCAATCAGACCGGATCGCTCTGCCAGCGGAATAAACTGCGCCGGGCTGATGAAGCCCGAATCGGTTGGCCAGCGAATCAGCGCCTCCGCACCAATGATACGACGGCTCTGTGCATCAAAAACCGGCTGAAAATGCAGCATCAACTGGTTGGCTCGCAGCGCCAGTGCCAACTCGTGTTCCATGGATTTCTCCGATTGCAGATCCACCCGCATCCGGTGTTCATAGAGACGGTAGCCAGCACGACCGGTGCGCTTGCACCGGTACAGGGCAAGGTCTGCTGCACTCATGACATCTTCAATGACGGCATGTGACCGGTCGGCATCCAGTTGATGACACAGCACGACACCCATACTGGCGGTGACTTTGAGGGTTGATTCCTGGTAGCGGAACTCCCGACTGACGCGATCACCAATCTGCACGCACAGAATATCCAGCTCGGTTTCTGAAAGAGCCCCGTCGACCAGCACGGCGAATTCATCCCCGCCCAGCCGAAAGGTTTTACACGGCGCATTCAACGGTTGCTGCAAACGTTGAGCGAGCTCGACCAGCAGGGCATCACCCACCAGATGACCGAGGGTATCGTTGATGTCCTTGAAATGATCGAGGTCGAGAAAGATTACCGTGAATTCATGATGTGGATGCAACTGCCAGTGGTCGTACGACTGCTGCAGTTGCTGTTGAAACTGGCTGCGATTGGGCAACTGGGTCAGGGTGTCGTGTTCGGCCAGGTAGCGAATTTCATTTTCGGCATCAACCTGCTCGGTAATGTCGATGATCGACCCCTGAATAACTTCCCGGCCGGTCTGGCGTTCGGTCACGTACTGGGCGTTCATCAGCACCCAGATGGGTTTGCCGTCACGGCGCACCATGCGCGCACGTTGATTCACCACGGTCCGGTCACGCTGCAACATCGACAGCAAACGCAGCCGCTGACGGGGGCTGTCATACAGCTTCTGGGTGATGTCATCGTAATAGCCGAGGCACTCTTCTCGCGAGGCGCATCCCAGCGTACGGGCGAACAAATGATTCACCCGAATAAAAGTGCCACTAATGGTCGATTGGTACAGGCCCGCCTGGGCGGTATTGAACAGGTCTTCGTAATCGCTTTCGGCATTTCGGCGTGCCTCTTCCGAGCGTTTTAATTCGGAAATGTCGGCAATGGTTCCGATGATATGCACCAGCTCGCCCTGTTCATTGACCACCCGGCGCGCGTTTTGCCGTACCCAGATTCGATCGCCATCCTTGCGTTTCATCTGGCATTCAAACCCCGACACCACATTGTTTTGAGCCAGAGCGTCGAGAAAGCGTGTTCTGTCTCTGGAGTGCACGTAGATGTCATGGGCCGCTTGCCGAACCTGGTCTTTCATGTCGGCAGGCGAGTCGTAAAGAAACAACCGGGCCAGGGAATAGTTGGCGTAGATTACGGCGCCCCGGGCATCTGTCTGGTAAATGCCGTCTACCGAGTATTCCAGAATGCGGCGGTAGTTTTCGTGCTCTTCCATTGGGTGACACACCATCACCACAAACTGCTGGTTCGGGTCGCTGGTGATCTCCCAGCGCAGGCACATGCCCTTTAGCTCCCGTTCCAGATTGACGGCGACATCCTGCTGCAGCCAGTCTGTAAAATGCCGGTGCCAGCGTTCCGGCAGCAGGGTTTCCCAGTCGCGAAGGCCAAGCGAGGCGAGAAAGCTCTGGGCGGCGGTGTTGGCATACACCAGTGTCTGATTTGCATCGAACACCAGCGCATTGAACTGCAACAGCGACAGACTGCTTTGCAGCACATCGAGGTGTTTCCAGACATGCATAAGCTGATGCTCACCCAGTGGCGTCAGGCTGGCCATGGTACCGGGGATACAGATCTGGAAGTTATTGCGATCCGGGTCAACGGCCCGGTATAAAGCCAGCCAGGGTTCAAAATTGACCCAGTAGTCAGACAGCGGCTGACCTTGTGCGGGTGGTGGCGTCAGCAAACCCTGGGCATCACCAATGGCGATCAGGCGATACTCGCTGTCCAGCAGCAGTTTGGCGGAGGTAATGGGCGGGTTGCTCGACGTCGGCACGATATTGTTGTCTGTTTTGGCCTGTTCAGTACCAGAGCCTACCCGATTTCGATCAATTGTTCAGCATGGCACGGAGGTTGGCGAAGGTCTCTTTACTGTTCACTTTGTCGGCGGTGTTGCCGGCATCGCGCCCTTCCCAACTGACGTCATCGGCGGGCAGCTCATCCAGAAAGCGGCTGGGCGTGCAGTCGATGATCTCGCCAAACTGCTTGCGCCGGGCAGCAAAGGTGAGTGCCAGGGTGCGCTGGGCGCGGGTAATGCCGACGTACATCAGGCGACGTTCTTCTTCGATATCACCGTTTTCAATGCTGTTGCGGTGTGGCAGCAGCTCTTCTTCCAGACCCATGATGAATACATGTGGAAATTCGAGGCCCTTGGAGGCGTGCAATGTCATCAGTTGCACCGCATCGGTTTCGTCTTCCTGCTCCTGACGGTCGAGGATGTCGCGCAGTACCAGTTTGCCGATGGCATCCTGGATTTGCAGGTCCGACTCTTCCTCTTCATCGCCGCGCTCAAGCATCGATTTCAGGCTGTCGATCAGAATGTAAACGTTGGCCAGCCGCTTTTCGGCCTGCAGGTCGGAGACACTGTCCTGGCGCAGCCAGGCTTCGTAATTGATGTCGGTCACCACCTCACGAATCACCATCACCGGGTCGGCCTCGGTGTGCAGTTTGTGAATGATGCGACCCAGCCAGTCGGAAAACCGATGCAACCGCTCGGCAGCCTTGGCTGGCAGCAGTTGCTGTAAGCCCAGTTCCTGGCAGGCGGCACTCAAGCTGACTTTGCGATGACTGGCGTATTCGGTGAGTTTTTCCAGCGTTGCCGGGCCTATTTCGCGACGCGGCGTGTTGATGATGCGCAGGAAGGCGGCATCGTCGTCCGGGTTCACCAGCAGGCGCAGGTAACTCATGATGTCTTTGATCTCGGCCTTGGCGAAAAAGGAGGTGCCGCCGTTGATCTTGTACGGAATGCGGTTCTGTTGCAGTTTGATTTCCAGAATGCGCGCCTGGTGGTTGCCGCGATAGAGCACGGCAAAATCGCGGTACTCGCCGCGCCGGATTAAATGCTGGTGCAAGATTTCGTTGGCAATGCGCTCGGCTTCAGCTTCATCGTTCGGCGTGCGAATGATGCGAATCGGATCGCCAAAGCCCATTTCGCTCCACAGCGTTTTCTTGAACACGTGCGGGTTGTTGTCGATAACGGTGTTGGCCGCCTTCAGAATCAATCCGGTGGAGCGGTAATTCTGTTCGAGTTTGACGATTTTCAAATGCGGATAGTCGGTCTGTAACTGCACCAGGTTTTCCGGACGGGCACCGCGCCAGCTGTAGATCGACTGGTCGTCATCACCTACAACCGTAAACCGCGGCTGATCCCCCACCAGCAGTTTCACCAGCAGGTATTGGGAGGAGTTGGTGTCCTGGTATTCATCGACCAGCAGGTAGCGAATCTTGCGCTGCCATTTGGCCAGTACCTCGGGGTTTCTCATGAACAGGAGTGCTGGCAGCCGGATCAAATCGTCAAAATCGACGGCGTTGTAGGCGCTGAGCATTCGGTTGTATTGTTCATAAATCTCGACGGCCAGGGCGTCGCGGGCTTCATCCATCTTGCCGCGCAAGTCGGCCGGTTCGGTCAGGTCGTTTTTCCAGCGGCTGATCAGGTTGCGAAAGTGGTCGATTTCATCGACGGCGTTGGGCACTTCACGCAACAGTATGTCTTTGATCAGCGCTTTGGAGTCGTGATCATCGAACAGAGTGAAGCCGCTTTTGAGATTAATGTGGCTGGCTTCCTTGCGCAGGATGTTCAGCCCCAGGTTGTGGAAGGTTGACACGATCAGCCCGCGCGCGGCCTTGCCCTTGATCAGCTTGCCCACCCGCTCCTTCATTTCCCGCGCGGCCTTGTTGGTAAAGGTCACGGCCGCAATGGTGTGCGCCTTGTAGCCACATTCATTGACCAGATAGGCGATTTTCCGGGTAATAACCGAGGTTTTGCCACTGCCCGCCCCGGCCAGCACCAGCATCGGACCGCTGATGTACTTAACAGACTCTTCTTGTCTGGGGTTGAGCTGTGCCATTGGGCCGGGTGTCCTGTCGGGGGGCTAAGACGAGCCGGCGCAGTGTACCAGCACGCCGGTGGCGACCCAAGCAAGGAACAGTGGTCAGCCCGGGAACCTGCTCTCAAAAGGTGGCATACACGCCGGGCCCCGGTGATCCTGAACTGACCGTTTACATCAGTTGGGTAACCAGCACCCCACCGACGATCAGAATCAGCGCAATAATGCCCATGGTAACTAGGCCGGAGCGTTCGTTGTCGGCTCGGGTCGGGGCTTTCCGGGAGGATTTTTTCGGGTCGTTGCCATCGATGATCTCATCGGGCTGATTCATTCTCTCCAGTGTGTCAATCAGTGCGTTGAAGTGCTGGGTGTCAAACTGATAAGGGTTGAAGGTCTTGAAACCGAATTTGGCCAGTAATAAGTTGATTGAGTCGTTAATGGCGGTGTATTTCATCGACCAGTCTTCAAACCGACGAACCTGAACCGGCTTTTCCGAAACGATTTTTACATCGGTATGGCGGTCATCACGGTGCAACCGTTCGAGCAGCTTGTGCACGGCAGCCTTGTCGCCCTCCAGGCATTGAAAAAAATGTCCGTCGCCGTAGAACAGGACGCCACCCACATCAACTTTCGCGTTGTTGATTCTGGACGACTGCAGTATCCGCGCGACGTTCGGCTCAATACCCTGAACGGCGGACGTGGGTTTGAAGGTGGCGCGACTGATGTACATCAGCTGGATCAGGTTGCTCATAATGTTACTCTTGAATTCAGCGGTTAATGGGTGCAAAAGCAGACACCGGAGTGTCAATGTCACCGTCAGGGGTAACCCGTCTGCGTTTCGCAGCTTGTTTACGGCCATGACTAGGTTTTGTATCACTTTTGAACCTGACTGGGCACACATTCAAGTAGGCGTGGTATTGACCCCCCCAGTCGGACAGGTCAGGCTTTGGGACTCAATAACCCCATCACTGGCCGCCTGATGAAACCAACTGAATCGGACACCCGCCCACACGCTGATAACACGGCCGATAAACGACCAGCCGGTACCGGGCGCATCGTCCTCACTGCCGGGCTTTGGCTGGTATCGGTCGGGTTCTGGATGTGGGCGGGTGTGCAACTCGGTCATTTGATTGGGGAACACTGGTTTTAGCCATAGACAATCCGCCCAGCGCTGACTATGGTTTTTTTAGTGTGACCCTGGTTTATAGCGACAGTTCAGGAACTGCCGCAATGGGGGGTTGAACCAAGGCGTGGAGCGCTTGTTTTTTCCCTGAATTATCGGTTCAATCTGCGCGGCCAGCGTTTGCCAGATTTTGAACTCCACCCATTACTAAGGATCATCTATGGACCGTTATGCGGTATTGGGCCATCCGATCAAGCACAGCCTGTCTCCGGTTATTCACACCGCCTTTGCCCGGCAAACCGGAGAAGCGCTGGAATATGAAGCCATTGAATTGCCGGTCACGAGTTTTGAAACTCGGGTCTGGCAAATGTTTCGCGATGGCTATCGCGGTTTCAACATTACCGCGCCGTTCAAGCAGGATGCCCATGATTTCGCCGATGATCTGACCGAACGGGCCAAGCGGGCCCGGGCCGTCAACACCCTGGTCAAACAGGCTGATGGTCGCATTCTGGGCGATACCACCGATGGCGAAGGCCTGGTCTTCGATCTTGAAACCCTGCTGAACTGGCGTATTGCCGATCGCAACGTCCTGATTCTGGGGGCTGGCGGTGCGGTGCGGGGTGTGCTGGAAACGCTGTTGTCGCGTAACCCGGCCAACCTGGTGCTGGCCAACCGTACCCTGGCCAAGGCCGAAGAGCTGACGGACGATTTTCCGGAAATATCTCCCAGCGCGTTCGATGAACTCAGTGGCCGCTTCGATCTGGTGATCAACGGCACCTCGGCAGGCTTGTCCGGCAATTTACCGCCCTTGCCGGATGGCCTGTTTACGCCCGATACCCACTGCTACGACATGATTTACAGCAAGAATGAGACAGCATTCAACCGCTGGGCGCGTGAGCAGGGCGCGGGCCAGTGCGCCGATGGCCTCGGCATGCTGGTCGGCCAGGCTGCCGTCAGTTTTGAATTGTGGCGCGGGGTCCGCCCGGACACGGTGCCGGTATTGGAGCAACTGCGGGCAGAGCTTGCCTGACATTGCCGGGCCTGTAGCTGGCAACCGGAACTGAAAAACACTCTGCACACTCTACTTGGGTTGCGCTTCTGGCCCGGTCGGTTGAACCGGCTCGATGCGCGCCTGACGAACGGCCGACCGTCATGTCAGTATGAACCAATGACGGCAGGTAGCCGTACCTCTGGCTAATTCCTGTCTAAAGAGTGTCGAAACCTATGAGCAGCCGCTGGATACGATGGAGCTTGCCGCTGGTCGTTTTGAGCGCCGGTGTTGCCGGGGCGTTGTGGATGAATGGCTCGTCGGAACCATCAGCCGACAACACCGCTGAGGCCGAGCCACAACCGCTGGTCGATGCACCAACCGTGGCCATGGTTAGGCCGGACACCGGGCGCTGGTCACCGCAGTTGATGTTGTATCCCCGTTATCAGAGTCGACAATCGGTGGTGCTGACCAGCCCGGTAGCTGCCGATGTTGAGTCCGTTGAGGTCGCCATCGGTCAGTCGGTTGAGGCTGGGGCTGTGTTGTTGCAGCTGGACACCGATGCCTTGCAACGCCCGGTCACCCAGCTTGAAGCCCAGCGTGCGGAGCTTGCATCGCGCAGCCGACTGGAGCAAAGCCAGTATCAGAGTGACCAGGCGGCGCTGGTGATCGAACAGAATCTGGTTGCCATTGCCCAGCGCAGTGTCGATCGGCTGCAAAACCTGGCACGCCAGAACCTGAGTTCGGCTGCCGATCTGGAAGCCGCAGAGCGCACCCTGCAAAACCAGCGATTGGCGTTGCAGCAGCGGGAGCTTGCCATAGCCCGCTACGATGACGTTGAACAACAACTCGCCGCACAGCGGGATCAGCTCGACAGCCAACTGGAGCAGGCCCGCGACAACCTGAACGAAGCAACCATAACCGCCCCCTTTGCAGGCCGCATTGCCAGCCTGGAGGTTCGGCCCGGCACCGAGGCTGGCGCCGGCAGTACCTTGTTAACGCTGGTCAACGACCAGGATACCGAATGGGTTGCCTGGGTGGCTGCCTCTGTTTTGCCGGAGGTTGATGCCCTGTCTTCACTGACGGCGGTGGTAGAAACCGACGCGGGCTCTATTCCGGTCGAACTGAGACAACGGGATCCGGTCGCCGACCGGGGCAGCGTGCGTTTGTATTTTGAAACCGAAAACCAACAACCCCGGGCGACCCTGAATCGGACCTACCCACTGCGGCTCGACTTGCCCGCCGTTCAGGCGCACCGGGTTCCCGATGACAGTGTTTACGCCAACGAGTCGGTCTACCGCGTGGTCGACAACCGACTGGAGCGTGTTCGGATACGGGTGTTGGGTGAGCAATTCGATCAGGGCCGGGTCTGGCGGCTGATTGAGGCAGAGTTGAACCCCGATGACCGACTGCTGGCCACCCGTTTACAACAGGCGGCCGAGGGCCTGGCGGTTAAGGTGGCCGACCAATGAGCGGTTTGCTGCGAGCCTTTGCTCACCACAGAGTCGCCCCCAATGCGCTGATGTTCGTGGTGATTTTTTTGGGTCTGATTGCGCTCGATCGCCTCAATACCCAGTTTCTCCCCGACTTTGAACTCAAGATTGCCACGGTCAACACCGAATGGCCCGGCGCCAGCGCCGAGGACGTTCAGGACGGTGTCACCATTCCGCTCGAACAAGCCATTCTGCAATTGACCGACGTCGACCGGCTGACCACCACGACCATAGAAGGCGGGTCGTTCATGACCATTACCTTCAAGGAAGCGGTCAGTGACATCGAACAGGCGGTGGCCGAGGTTGAGAAAGCGCTGGATACGGTCTCGCTGCCCGACGGTGCCGAAGAGCCCGAAGTCACCCGTCAGGTGTTCTATGAGCCCGTCGCCGAGGTACTGCTGCATGGCGATGTAACCCTGAACGAGTTGCAATACTGGGCCGAAGCCGCGGAATCCAGCCTGCAGGCGGCGGGTATCGCCAAGGTGGATTTAAATGGCCTGCCAGACCGTGAGCTGAACCTGCGCATGACGGTGGCGGAATATTTGTCGGGCGAAGCCTCGCTGTCAGAACTCGGGCAACAGCTGGCTGCCCGGAACCTCAACGTGCCAGCCGGCATTACCGGCGAAGGACGGTTGCAGTCGCAGTTGCGGGTGCCAGCCGAAGCCAGCGACCCTGCGGCTCTGGGGCGCCAGACCCTGATCCAGGGCGATGCCATCCTGAGTCTCGACCAGCGCATGACCCTGACTGAAGACCGAGACCCGGATCAGACCCGGGTGTCCTACCAGGGTCAACCGGCCGTGAAACTCGCGCTCAGCCGCACCCGGGGGGAAGACACCCTGCGTATGGCCGAGATTCTGAATGAGTGGGTAGCCGAATTTGAACCGACGCTGCCCGCGGGCATGGAGCTGCACGTCTACAACGAAACCTACGAGTTTGTGCAGGCCCGCATCGGCATCATTGTGGATAACGGCGTCGGCGGACTGCTGGTTGTATTGGTGGTGTTGTTCCTGTTTTTAAGGCCGAAGCTTGCCTGGTGGGTCGCCGCGGGGATTCCGATCTCCTTTCTCGGTACCTTCATTTTTCTGGAATTGAGCGGCAACTCCATCAATCTGATCAGTTTGTTCGGGTTTCTGGTGGCACTGGGGGTGATTGTCGACGATGCCATCGTGGTCGGCGAAAATGCCTACAGCCGAATGGAGCAGGGAGAGGAGCCTCGCCAGGCCTCATTGCGAGCGGCGCAACAGATGTTACCGGCGGTGGTTGCCTCTTCGGTGACCACCATTGCCGCCTTTCTGCCCCTGTTGCTGGTGGGCGGTCAGGCCGGGGTGTTCACCAAGAGCGTGCCGCTGGTGGTGATCATGGCCATTGCCGCCTCACTGGTAGAATGCTTTCTGATTTTGCCCGGCCATCTGGCGCACAGCGTAGGCAAGGGCAAACTGAAGCCCCCGGGTCGGCTGCGTGCTGGCTTTGAGAGTGGGTTTGAGCGGTTTCGCCAGGGGCCCTTTCGGCGTGCGGTTACCCTGGCCGTCGCCTATCGCGGAACCACCTTCGCTTTGTCAGTCGTGGCACTGGTGCTAGCGGTATCGCTGGTGACCAGTGGCCGCGTTCAGTTCGTGTTTTTCCCGGCCATTCAGCAGCCGGCATTGCAAATGAACGTCGACTTTGCCGAAGGGACCGACCCGGCCGTGACCCGCGCCTTTCTAACGGAGATGGAATCCGCCCTGCTCGATATCGAGCAGTCGTTCGGTGTGAATCTGGTTGAAACCATCGTTATGGAAACGCACCGGGAATCCCGGGAAGACGGCGCGCTGTTCGTGCAACTGGACGACAGTACCGAGCGCCCGGTGTCCAACAGCGAAATCACCCGTCAGTGGCGGGAGCGTGTGGAGGAGCCGGCCGGGCTGGTGTCAGTCAGTTTCATTGAAAGCCAGCAGGGCCCCTCGACTGATGGTATTCAAGTTCGCCTGGTCGGCGAAGAGCTGGCGCGCTTGCAACAGGCCGCCAACTGGACCCGGCAACGACTGGGGCAAATTCCGGGGCTGATCGATATTGAAGACAACCTGCCACTGGGCGCTGAACAACTGAACCTGAACCTGACGGCTGAGGCTCTGGCACAAGGGCTGACACCACAGCAACTGGCAAGCACCCTGCGCGACTGGACCAATGGTTACCCGGTGCAAACCCTGCAAATCGAAGGCGAGGAGCGCCCGGTGCAACTGCGGTTGCTGGAATCCGAGGTCGACGCCTGGCCCCGACTGGCCCAGCTTCCCGTGCCGCTGCCGGACGGCACTCAGCGGCCTTTGTCCGCCCTGGCAGAGCCCACGTCTGAACGGGCCATTCAGCAATTGAACCGTGTAGATGGTGAATTGTCGGTGCAGGTCTCGGCCAAGCGAAACAGCTCAGACGTGAACCTGACCGAGGTAAACCGGCTGATCGACACCGAGGTGCGGGCAGAGCTGGCGGACCAGTTCAGTGATGTCAGCCTGCGCGTGGAAGGCGACCAGGAATCGCAAAACGACTTCTTCCGCGATGTTCAGATTGGTGCGGTACTTGGGCTGATGCTTATTTTTATTGCCCTCGCCTGGGTATTCGAAAGCTGGAGCTGGCCGCTGGCCGTGATGTCGACCATTCCCTTCGGGCTGACCGGCGCCATTGCCGGACACTGGATCATGGGGCTGGAACTGAGCGTGCTGAGCATCTACGGGCTGTTCGGCCTGTCGGGCATTGTGATCAACAACGCCATTGTGCTGGTCACGGTGTACCGCCAGTTGCGTGACGATGGCATGCGCATGGAGCAGGCCATCATCGAGGCCAGCGTGCGACGACTGCGTGCGGTGATCATCACCACGCTGACGACGGTTGGAGGCCTGGGCTTTCTGTTGTTTGAAACCTCGTTCGACGCCCAGTTCCTGATCCCGATGGCGGCCGGTATCGCCTTTGGCCTGATGTTCGCCACCCTGCTGATCCTGTTTTACGTGCCCGCCATGCTGATGGCCGTTGAACACGGTCGGGAGCGCTTGGGGCGCTGGAAAGACTGGTTGCTGGGGCGAGAGGTGACACTCTGATCGCGGCTGGGAAGCAGGGACAGGTAACAACTGCCAAGTCAGGTGAAACGGTTTGCCACTTTTGCCTGCCTGGCAATTCGGTGATTAGCCCGGCAGTCGCATGGGCAAAGCCAGCGCTGACTGTGAACCGAATGGCTCATTGATCGAGTGCCGCGCGCGACAGAGGGTTTCCTACGGAGTTGGGATTTGCCTCAGGGACAGGGTGAAGGTGGTGCCTTTATGCACATCACTGATGACACTGAGGTGACCTTCATGCTTTTCAACGATGGCTTTGCTGACAGACAGTCCAAGGCCCGTGCCCTCGCCAATATCTTTGGTTGTGTAAAAGGGGTCGAAAATTCGAGTTAACTCCTCTTTGGCCATGCCCTTGCCGTTGTCGGTCACCTCGATCAGTGCCTGATCTCCCTGCGCTTTGAGTTTGATGCAAACCTGCCCATGATCATGTTCAATGGCCTGGACTGCATTGATGAGCAGGTTCATTAATACCTGATAAAGTTTGGAGGGATTGGCCATAACCCAAACGGCAGCCTCCGGGACCCGTGTTTTTACGTCGGCCCGGTATTTGAGGTCACCCACGATCATCTTTTGAACGGACTGCACCAGTTCAATCAAGTTGGTGGGTGTCAGCTTTTCCTGCTCGGGATGAGCGTAAATCTTGAGGCTTTTTACGATCTCACTGATACGACCCAGACCCTCTTCTATGTCTGTCAGCATCTCTGGAAGATCGGCTTTAATGGTCTGCACCTGATCGTACGTGTCCATCAAGGTGAGAGTCGCCTGACGATCTTCCGGTGAAGCGTCGGTTTGTGCATTGCTCTCAAGTTGGGCGATGTACTGAAGCAGGCTTTGAGTATAGCTCCCCAGCACTTGAACGTTGCTGAGCACATAGCCAATCGGATTGTTGATTTCGTGAGCCATGCCCGCGGCAAGCTGTCCCAATGAGGCCATTTTTTCAGACTGCAACATCTGACTCTGGTAGGACGTCTGCATGTGCCAAGCTTCAGAATTTCTCAGTGCGTAGCGAATTCGCTGCACCAGCAGCGGGTAATTAATGGGCTTGGGAAAGAAGTCGGTTGCGCCACTCTCAAAGGCTTCGTCGATGGAGCTCAAATCGTCATTGCCCGTCATTATTATGATAGGCGTAATAATATCGTCCAGATCCCGTCGTATCTTCCGGCAGAGGTCATGGCCAGATTCTCCAGGCATCCATACATCGGTTAGCAAAAGGTGGGGTTTGTTGTTGATGAACCCCTGATAGGCTGTCTCAGCATCAGCGTATTCAATCACGTCAAAACCCGCTTGAGTCAGCATTGCACGAAGCAAGGTTCTCAGGTTGTGCTCGTCATCAACAACGGCAACAGTCAGTGGTTTGGATACCATTCAGCCTCCGCTGGATTACTCGGTATTGTTCAGAGTAGCACCACATTCTGGCGTTTTTTCCGCACGGATGAACAGTACATCGCCATCCACTTCCTGATAGTCTCTCAGTTTTGAGATGGCCTCATCGGTCAGAACATAGTCCTTTGCCAGCAACAGCAAACCGGCTGCGTTGTAAAGGTCATCGAGCAACACCATTCCAGGCTCAAGGTCGTTGGGTGTCAGTGCATGCTCACGTTCGTCAAACCGTTTGATTTCTTCAAGGTCCAGCTCACATAAACACGCCACGATATCGGGGTCGTAGTGAATGCCCATGCCTTGTTTCAGCTGGTGAACCGCTTTTTTGTAGGCGAGACTGAAATCATCGTCACTTTGTCCTGCGAATCGCCAAAAGTCCCGTGCGACGGTAACGATTCGGGACCCCAGTGGAATGACGTCGCCAACAAGGCCATGAGGGTAACCCGCACCGTTGAAGGCTTCATTCTGGCTGCCGAGAATCTGCGCCAATTCATCGAAGTGTCTGGCCGGTGACAGAATGAGCTCGGCAATTTGAGGGTGCTTTTTAAGTTCATTCTTCTCCTGAACGGTCAGGCGAGCGTGGCTTTTTTTCAAAATTTCCGGGTCGACACCGAGCAAACCCAGGTTAATCAATTGGCCCGCGAGTCGTATACGCTCGACCTGATCGTCCGGCAGCTCCATCTTCAAGGCCAGCGTGGCGGCCAATTCAGACACATTCTGGTGCAAATGGCCATCGGCAATCGGATTGACACTGACCGCATTGGTCAGCACGTTGATGGTTCCTTTAAACGCTTCTTCACTGCGGTGATACTCTGCCTGCAGCGTTCTCAAGGCTTTGCGCAACTGCTTGGTGCGAAGCGACACCTCCTGTTCGAGCGTTTCATTTTTTCGCTTGATCTCAGTCTGTAACCGATAGTTGGCCTCAATCAACTCGTGATAGCTCAGTCCTTCTTTGACTGCTGCCAGCAGCGCATCATTGTTCCATGGCTTGGAGAGGTATCGTTGAATTCTGCCGTCGTTCACGGCGGATACCGTAGAAGGCAGGTCGGAGAAACCGGTAATCAGCATTCGATAGGCGTTCGGCTGCAGTCGAAAGGTCTCTGCAAGAAATTCCGCACCGGACATGGATGGCATTCTCATGTCACTGATGACGACGCTCACCGTATTGGCCCTGACATACTCCAGCGCTCGCGCCGCCTCGCTGAACGCCTCGATACGGACGTTCAACGGGGTTAGTACGCGTCTGAGCACGCTGAGCACCTTCTCTTCATCATCAACACACAGGATGGTTGGTGTAAAATGGGCAGTTTTCGTTTCGGCCATGAGTGTTGTCATAACGGTACCCCTTGGTTCCAATCAGACAGATACTGGCTATGTATCAAATGTCTTTAATGTCGCTTTTGTCTTGCTCGGATGGTATAGTGGCCCTAATTCAAAGTAAAGGTTTATTGGAATGATCAAGACATTGTCTCCGGGTGAGATAGCTCGCCTATGCGATGTTCATCAACGTACGGTCAGCCGCTGGATCGCCAGTGGAAAACTCAAAGGTCATCAGTTGCCTGGCCGAGGTGATTATCGTGTTGTTGAGTCCGATTTCATTGCATTCGCAAAAGATCATGGAATTCCGGCTCGTTTTGATGAAAGCACCGAACCAACGATTTTGGTTATTGACGATGAAGCTCCCGTACGAAGGGCATTGCGGCGTGTTCTCAGCCAAGCCAACTACAAGGTTGTGGAAGCTGAAAACAGTTTTATTGCCGGGGCAATGCTGGAGCGCTCGAAACCGGCATTGATCACGCTTGACCTGATGATGCCGGGCATACGGTCTGAACAGGTATTTGATTTCCTGCGCAGCCAGGCGGATGTTGCGAATGTGCCGGTCGTGGTCATTTCTGCGGCACCGGAGGCGGCACTTGAAGAAGCCCGCCGTAATGGCGCTACCGCAGTTATCGCCAAACCGTTCAATAACGACGACTTGCTGGCCTGTATTTCGGGACTGATAAAGTCCAGGTAAATCCTGATTAGGAGTCGATCGATTCGTCATCGGCGATAGCGGTTTTACAGGCACTCCGGAGGATGTATGAAAGCGGACATCATCAACCCTTTCATGGAAACAGTGACTGACATCTTGCTCACGATGGCGGAGATGAATTGTCAGCGGCAATCTGTGTTTTTGAAGCATCAGGCGAATACGCCGGGTGATATCGTTGCCGTGATGCCGTTGCAGGGTGACAGTTTTCGGGGGGCTTTCGTGCTCGCGCTAGAGGCCAGTACAGCCTGTAATATCGGCGAGAAACTGCTTCGGGAACCGATGACGTTCCCCAGTGATGCGTGTCTGGATATGACGGGCGAGCTTGCCAATATGGTGTCAGGTGGGGCCAGAAAGCGGTTATGGCAACAAGGGTATGACTTTGAGATGAGTCAGCCTACGATCGAATTAAGTCAGAGTTTTAAAGGCATGCCTCTGAACTCAACCCTGGTTATTCCATTTAAAACGCCGGCAGGGTCTTTGTGGGTTGAGGTGTGGTTGAAGTCGATTTTGCCCCAGGCCCAGCTTTCATTTGGCAAGATAAACCGTGTTAGCTGATGGGTCCTAGTCACGGTTGTTTTACACTGATTCAATCTGAGCCAGGCGCTCCGTCAATTGAGAGGCCGTCAGAGGGGATACCAGTAAAGACTGACCACCGGCTTTGATGAAGGCATAGGCCGACGTCGTCTGATCCGCTGATACCGCGGCTATAAAATTTGGTTTGTTTGCCAAAGACTGCTGCCATGAGGCGATTGCATTTATGTGTTGGTCGTAAGGTGGCTGCCAACGAATAACGACAGCAACGCACCCCTCAGGCATGGGTTCGCCCGGTTGGACTTCACGGGTCGCCAGCATCTGGTGTTGGGCAGCCAGAACGATTTGTTCCCGGTCACGGTCATCAAATCCGTAGTGGGCGATGTAACGCGGCTGAGATTCCACTGCAGATTGCAGGCACTTAACAGGTATTTCGAACCAGAACAGAGACCCCTCACCCGGTTCACTCGACAGACCTATCGTTCCCCCCATTCGAGTAACAAGTTCCTTGCAAATACTGAGTCCAAGGCCGGTGCCACCAAAGCGACGGTTTATTGCGCTATCCAATTGAGTAAACCCTTGAAACAGCAGGGGTTGCTGGTGGGACTCAATGCCAATGCCGCTGTCTTTAACGTCTATTCGCAGGTATCCCTGGTTGTCGGTTGAGGGTATTGATCGCCAGTAGGCCGACAACCGAACCTCGCCACGGTCGGTAAACTTAATGGCGTTGCTGACCAGGTTCATAATGACCTGCCGAAGTCGAACCCGATCACTTTCAATCCAGTGAGGAAGACCGGGTTCCATTGACAGGTGGAAGTTGATCGGTTTTTCCTTAATGTCAGCTCGCGCAACGGTGTTGAGATCCTCGAGTAAGGTTGTCAGCGACATGGGCTCTGTTGATATCGCTAGCTTATCGGTTTCAATGCTGCTCATGTCCAGAATGTCACTTACGATGACCTGTAAGTGGTTGGCTGAGTCACGAGCGGCGGTCGCATAGCCTAGTGCTCTTTTTTCAAGGGGTTCTTCCGTCAGGATGTTCAACATACCCAAAATGCCATTCAACGGGGTACGTATTTCATGACTCATCATCGCGACAAAAGCAGATTTTGCCTTGCTGGCGGCCTTGGCTTGCTCGGCCGTCTCTCTAAGCTGTTGCGCCATTTGAGACAGGGCGGTTACCTGGCGTTGCTCCTTGATCAGGCTGCGTACCAGCAAAAAAATCAACAGCATGGTCGCTGAAATCAGTAGAAGGACAGACACGGACAGCCAGAACATGGTGTCGAGTAACTCATTGCGGCTGGTCGTAGAATCTTTGGAGCGAACTGTTATAACCTGGTTAATGAAGTCATTCGACAGAGCGGTCAGTTTGTCCGTGTGTTCGGAAAAACGGGAAAAATCTTCCGTCGGTTGTGAAAAATAGTCGTAGACGTCCTGTTCCAGTTCCTTCAGCGCTGCGCCAAACTCCGCCAAAAGCTGAGTCTGCCTTGAATCCTGCTCTATCAGTTGCTTTAACTCACCGTTATCCAGTGTTATGAAACGGCTGTATAAAATTTCAAAGCGTAATTCAAGTTCATCAAGGTCGTATGCTGACTCAATGGTGGCTTCGGCGAGAAACAGACTCCATCGTTTGGTTTCCCGTTCCAGTTGCATGCTGGCCCAAAGGAGGTTTTCGCGTACGGTACTGACCAATACTTGCTGGCGTTGAGACGCTTGCCAGTAGAGGTAACCTGCCGACAACAGCAATGCCAGGCACGTTGCCAGTAGCAGCCCCAGTCCCCAGTAGCGGGGGCGCACGAGGTGTGGTGTGTTGTCAGCAGGCATGGTCATGGTTAGCGCACGTCGATCCGGTTAACCTGCCAGACCGAGCGGTTGTGGTACAGCTCGCTGTTAAGTTCCGGTTCGTCAGTAAAGGGGTAGATGACAAATAAGGGTCCGCGATCCCGAATGCGCAGTTGTTGATCGTTCATGCTCATGGCGAGTACCACGCCAAACTGCGATAAATCGGACGTCGGCATTTCTGAGCTGTAGTCGTTAAGCGCGGTAAGCAGCAGCGTGTCTCCGTCGGCACCCAGAACCTCCATTAACGCGGCTCCGAGTGGGCCCTGATAGCGATTAAGCCCATCGGCCCATGGGTTTCTGGTGAGGATGGTACCCTGCTCCAGAGCCATCAGCATGGCCCGGTCAAATTCCGCCACATCACCATTGTTGGTGTGCTCGATGTTTCCACTGACCGTCAGTATGACGGGCCCGGATGGTGCTGGCAAAGTGTCAGCAAAGGCCGTTAAGCTTGAAAGCATCAGTAAGGTTGTGGATATAAACCCGATCAGTTTCTTCATTGAAGTGAGCTCCTATTGAGCAACAGGTGTGCCTAAAGCACGTTCAGCAAGGCCTGTGTCCAGGCGCGCGCATGTAAATACAGATGGTTAAGTCGGGCGATCATGCCCCGATTCTGGGGTGACAACTCAGCTGCTTCATAGGCTTCTGCCAGACGCAGCAGCTTGCCATAAGCTCCCTGGCGATGCCTCAGTGCCAGGTTAATCTCGTCACTGACGCTCAGTTGCTGCAACATGTCATTCGTTGATATACCGAGCATGTCGGGCAGGTGAGACAGCAACCCCACACTGAATGCGGTTTCAACGTCGAGTGTTGAATCAGACTGGCTTACCGCCCTGCAAAAAGCGGCGCGGGTAAGGATATCGGGCAGTAACAATCCGCTGCAGCCGCCCATGTCAGTAATCAGTAGGCTGGCCATTAACGTCTTGATGTCGGCCAGGCCCAATCGCATCAGTGCTTCAGACACATTCCTGATCTGACGAACCCGGGCTATACCGGCTGAATTGGTTCGTTTTAGGAGCAAGAGGGTGGCTTGCGGCAGTTGCGTTAGCAATGACGTGACTTTCTGAACGTCGGGCTCTGCTTGGTGTAACTCCTGCAAAATGCGCAACAAGATTTGCCGGTTGGCATTGCCCTGTTGGCTCATTTTATTCAAGGTGGTTGGCGCTGAGTAGAAAAAGCCCTGAAACCGATCGAAGCCGGCGTTGCGACAGCGATCAAACTGATCGAGGTCGGTGACCCGATGGGCAATAAAGGTCAGGTTTGGGAAATGTTTTTTCAGTGCTGCCAGGCGTGTTTCTTCGTGCTCGACGATTGCAGCAGGTACTTTGACGGCGTCAAAGACGCTGATGTCGTCATTCAAAGGCCAGTGCTCGCACGACAGGCAGAGCCGATAACCCGCCAAAACCAGCTGGTTCAGCAGCCTGGGTTCTGGCTGGTCGGATGCGTTTATCTCCAGGATTAACTGTGCATCTGCCGTTGGCAGTAAGTCTGAATCCGTTAGCCAGGCCAGGGGTGCCTTTATCAGCAAGTCCCGGTCACCCACCAATTGTGTAATCCCAATCTCGTAGATAGCCAGCAAGACCGCGCTGGCGGTAGCATGAGTCGGGTCAATGATCACGGCTTGTTGAGCGGTTGCAGAGTGCCGGTACAAAAGCGCATCCGCACGGTGACGGAAGTCCCGGTCACAAATCGGCTGCAGGGCAATGTGGGCCGGCGGTTGAACGGGGCGGCCTTGCAATTGACGGTTGGTTGTCATGTGTCATTGCCCCCCAGGTATGTGCTAAGCCGTTTCAACGTGTCGAGGTAAAGGGTGTTGAACGCTCCCCAGGCCTGTCGTGCAGATTCAGCATCCGAATCTCTGGCAGCTCTCTCCAACTGGTAGGCCGCGTCACCCAGAGAGCCGGCACCGAACGTCCGCAACATACCTTTTAGGCTGTGCGCCTGGCGTTGCAGAGCGTGCCAGTCCCCTTGTTCATAGGCCTTTTCCAGAGTCGAATAGGTTGCTGGAAGCTCCTCTACAAAGGGTTTCAAAATGGTAAGCAGAATGGGTTCGTCACCACCGACCATGAGTAATGCCTGTTTCCAGTTGACGAGGTTATCGCCCGCTGTTTTGATCACCGTTGACGGTTGTGCCTCGACGGACCGGGGTAGGCCGGGTTCACGAAATGTCGGAATGTAGCGCTTTACCACAGACTTCAGCTGGTCCGGCCGGTAGGGCTTGGACAAATAGTCATCCATGTTGGCATCACGGCACTTGGCCGGGTCGTTAAACAGGGCATTGGCTGTCAGCGCGATAATGGGAACCGGATTGAGGCCCCGAGCTTCCTCGTAGGCGCGAATGTGTTCTGTGGTTTCGTAACCATCCATATCGGGCATCATAATGTCCATAAACACCAGATCGACGGTGTATTGCTTTATTGCTGCCAGAGCCAGCTCGCCCGATTCAGCGGTAATCACTTTGACACCGAGCTTTTCCAGCTGGATCTGTGTCATCTGGAGATTCAGGTCCGTATCATCAACCACAAGGATGGTGGGGGAGTTCGACACGGCGTCGACCGGGGCGGAAAAAGTGAGCGCCTGGTAAACCTCTTGTGCTGACGCAGGCATCGTCATGGATCGATACGTTGAATGAGTCTGGTGGCTTTGGTCGTTCAGCCATAAAATGGAGTCCGAGGCGGTTTGGACCGACCATGCCAATTGCGCCACGATTTGCTCCAGTGTTTGCTCGGCGCCAATACCCGTCAAACCTGCAGAAATCAGCACCCAGTCTGGCGCAACTTCCCGTTGCCGCAAATGAAACAGAGCTTCGGGACCGGTGCGGACCCAGGTAACGGAAGCGCCAAGATTAACCAGAATGTTCACCAGGCTGCTGGTACGACGCTGATCATCATCGATCACCAGCACCCACTGCTGGTGCATCACCTTGTTGTCGCTTTTCACCTCTGGCTCTGGCGCGGGTTGATAAGGAACTCGGAGCTTGAAAACCGACCCTTGGCCAGGTTCACTGCTCACCGCAATATGGCCATCCATCAGATCGGATAATTGTTTGACAATGTTCAGCCCCAGGCCAACACCACCGTCTTTGAATTGATCGTGATGGCGTGACTGGGTGTAAGGGTCAAACAACAGCGGTAGTTGTGATGCTTCAATACCCGCTCCACTGTCGCTTACCTCGATGACCAGTTCATGGGGCTGTTTGCCTGGCATTACCGCCAGCTCTATCCCTCCATGCTCGGTATATTTGAACGCATTACTCATCAGGTTGTGAACAATTTGAGACAACCGTTCCGAATCCAGCTCTATGTTCGCTGGCAAGGCGTCGGCCAAATACAACCGGAAAGACAATTGCTTGGAATACAGTTTACCTCGCCAGAACTCGACCAGGTCGCCGACCCAGTCAAGCAGATCGGTTGTCTTAGGTACCAGCACCAGCCGATTGGCCTGCAATCTGGAAAAATCCAGAATCTGACTGATCAATCGGTTCAGTTGGCTTGCATCATGACGCACTGTGGGCAGTCGTGCGTGCCAGTCATAATCCGGTTGCTCGGCCAGCTCCAGAAAACTCATGATCGAATTCAGGGGCGCCCGCAAGTCATGGCTGACTGCAGAGAGCATCCAACTGCCAAAGGACGCGCGTTGCTCGGCAATGGCCAGGCGCCCTCTCAATAACCACTGGTGTCGCAGACCATCCCAGTGTGCCAACAGAGTGCCTTCAGGTTGATCAGTGGCTCCTTCACACAATAGCCATCCGGCTTCCATCAGTGGCCAGGCTGTCACAGACTGATCAATGATGAGCGGTAGCGTCTGTTTGGCTGGATCGGGTAATTGATATCGGGTCTGCGGTGTCGGGTTGTCACAATGGTCTGCCCAGTCATTCAACGGTAGCCAAGAACAGGCCTGGCTTTGGGTGACGCGACACCAAAACTCAGTCGCCTCTACCGCCCACTGGTTAAATGGGACAGACCGGTTAAGTAGTGTGAGCAGCTCTTCGTTTAAGGCCGTCATATGGATACCGTCCTGCTTTTGCGAGACTGAGCAAAGGCGATGGCCTCTTCTAATGGCAGCGCTTTGGCGTAGTAAAAGCCTTGTTGTAAATCGATTCCGAGGGCATCCAGGTAATCGCGCTGGCGCACAGACTCGATTCCTTCGGCAACGGTGGTTAAATTCAACCCTCGGGCCAGGGTGACCATGGCCTGAATAATGGCTCTGACCTTGGGGTTGAGGGTGATATCGATGATGAACGCGCGATCAATTTTCAGGGTTGTCAGTGGGAACTGCAGCAGATACTCCATGGAGGAATAACCGATGCCAAAATCATCTATGGCCAGGTGAAAGCCTGCCTGTCGCAACGCTTTCAGCTTTAACAGTGTGGCGTGTGGGTCGGCCATGGCGGTGCCTTCCGTAATTTCAAACTCAAAATCTTCGGCATTCAGGCCAGAGTTGTTCAGCGTGGACAAAATAAAGGGTACCAGTTGATCGTCCGCAAACTGCTGAGCGGCCAGGTTGATCCCGAGCCGCACGGTTAATCCGGCCTCTTTAAGAGCCCTGGCTTTTTTGAAAGCCAGTTCAATGATCAGCTTGCCAAGTTGTACCATGAGCCCCATCCGTTCAATGGCGGGTAGAAATTCAGCCGGTGAGTGATGGCTAATCTGGCCATTGTCATCAATCCAACGCACCAGTGCTTCGAACCCGCAAACGGTTTCATGCCCGTCTATCGACAGCTGGGGTTGCAGGTACAGATCAAATTGGCCGGCTTGCAAAGCGCGTTTGACTTCGCTTTCCAGGTGCATCTCCCGACGGATTTCATCCGGCTCAGAGTCTTCAAGCCAATACACCCCTTTGCCCGGATTGGACTCTGCCTGATGCAATCCCAGCCGTGAGCGCTGGTAATGATAATCGGCGCTCAGGTCAGCCTTGGTTAGGGTCATGGCGCTGCATAAGCTGTTTGGGGTCAGAATTTCGTTGTCGATGTGCCGGTCTGTTTCACTGAGTTGTACGAGTGCGCTGAGATGCTCCTCCATAGCCTGTTCAGTCTTGAAACGACCCAGAACCGAAAACCGGCCCTCGTTAATATAGAAAATCTCTACCTGCCCCTGGAGTGGACGAAGGTATCGCTTGAAGTCGTTGGCAATGTGTTTGATCAGTTCGTTGACCCTTTTCTGGCCAAAGACGGAAACCTGTCTGCCATAGCCTGAAAGGCTGACCTGGGCGAGGATGGAAAGGGGACCTCCGGATTTCATGGACTGAAGGTGTTCGCCAACCTGTTGCAGCAACATTCGCTCGTTTGGCAGACCGGTCATGTCATCGTGTAAGCGCAGATAAGTCAGTAGATCATCCGTGCTTCGATGTTCAGTGATGTCCTGAAATGCCCCATGCATGACCAGCCCGTCGGCGTCTTCCATGCTGCAGCTGAAGCGAATAATGCGCTGGCCTGCTTCAGGCAGATTCACGCGCAACTCCAAGTCTGCCTCTCTTTTTTCTGACAACACCACTTCCATTCGTATGCGGTCTTCCGGGTGAAGCAGGTCCAGAATTTTATGTTGTGCATACTCACCGTCTTCCAGATGCAAGAGTGATTTGGACAGGGCGTTTAGCAGGAAAGTCTGGGTACCAAAGTGGTAGCCGAGATACCCCATACGAGCAAATTGACTGGCACGACTCTGGAAATGAAGGGATTTTCGCAGCGTAAGTTCATTGTCTCGATTACGCAGGGCGTAACGAACGCGTTGTACCAGGAGAGGGAGATTGATGGGTTTGGTTAAAAAGTCCGTGGCGCCCAGCTCGAACGCGTGACTGATTGAGGCGACGTCATCTGCGCCGGTTAGCATGATGATGGGCGTGGTGCGGTCGGCACGCGCTTCCCGGATGGCCGCGCACACTTCAAACCCGTCAATTCCCGGCAGGTTTACATCGAGTAATACCAAATCTGGCTGATGATCGTGATGGATGTCGAGCCCGACTTCACCTGAGGTGGCTACCCGTGTCTCGAAACCCTGTTTGTTCAGGGCATGGCAAATGAGCTGTGATATGGCTGGCTCATCTTCAATGACCAGCAGGAGCGGTCGATTTTCAAGTGACATTGAGGCTCCTGGTTTGAGAAGTAAACATTGATTAGGAATTATAGGACAATAAAGACAAAAGGGACAGTATTTATTCGTAATGGTCGACCCCGGCGGTTCGGTTGGCCCCGATGGCTGTGATAGCCTGTAGCCCGTTCTCCGAGGATCTTGCCAGCCATGACATTAAACGACTTTGCCGACCAGCTATACACCCGGCCAGAGACGATCGACTTTGACCAGGCGATTGCCATGATCGACCGGGAATTCGAGTTCACGCCGGTGGCGTTTTCGGTGGGTGAACAGCACAACGCCGCTGGTACCAACCAGGGATCATGCCGCTTGCTGGCCTTTGCCCATGCGATGAATTTGCCCGAAGCGACCACCTTGGCGCTGTTTGGTGATTATTATCGCAAGGACGTGCTGGGCAATCCCGACGGGCAGGATCACGCCAACATTCGTCAGTTCATGCAGCATGGCTGGAAAGGCGTGCATTTTTCAGCCATTGCGCTGAAGAAAAAAGCGTAGGAAGGGTAAACTCGCCGAACCCTGCTACCGGGCCGGGTTCGGCGCTGCACCGCTGAATCAGGCGGCTATGCCGCTATGGCGCAGCAACGCATCCACTTGCGGTTCCCGCCCACGGAACTGTTTGAACAACTCCCCGGCCGGCACACTGCCACCATTGGCCAGAATCACATCGCGGAAGGCTTTGCCGGTTTCAGCGTTGAAAATGCCCTCTTCCTCAAAGCGGCTGTAGGCATCGGCACTCAGCACTTCGGCCCACTTGTAGCTGTAGTAGCCCGCCGAATAGCCACCGGCGAAGATGTGACCAAAACTGTGCTGGAAGCGGTTTTCCGGCACGGTTTTGATGACTGATACTTCATCCCGAACCTGATCAAGTACCGCCTGTACATCGTTCACCATAAACGCCTCGGTTTTGTTGTGCAGCTTCATGTCGAACAGCGAGAACTGCAGCTGACGCACCGCAGCCATGGCCGACTGGAAGTTCTTGGCGGCCAGCATTTTTTCGAGCAAATCGGCCGGCAGCGGCTCGCCGGTGTCGACATGGCCGGAGATAAAGGCCAGTGCCTCGGGTTCCCAGCACCAGTTTTCCATGAACTGACTGGGCAGTTCGACGGCATCCCAGGCAACCCCGCTAATGCCGCTGACATCGCCGACGTCTACCCGGGTCAGCATGTGGTGCAAGCTGTGGCCAAATTCGTGGAACAGCGTAGTCACTTCATCGTGCGTCAGCAGCGAGGGTTTGCCATCGACCGGGGGCGTAAAATTGCAAGTCAGGTAGGCAACCGGCTTTTGCAGTTTGGTGCCGATACGAACCCGCTTGCGGCATTCGTCCATCCAGGCGCCGCCGCGTTTGCCTTCGCGGGCATAGAGGTCCATGTAGAAGCGGGCTACGACGTCGCCGTTTTCCAGCACATTGTAGAGTTGAACGTCCGGGTGGTACGTCTCGAATTCGGCAACCGGTTCAAACGAGACATCGAACAGGCGGTGTGCGGTTTCGAACAGGCCTTCGATCACCCGTGGCGCCGGGAAATACGGTTTCAGTTCTTCCTGCGAGACGGCATAGCGTTGTTCTTTGAGCTTTTCACTGGCGTAGCTGATGTCCCAGGGTTCCAGCTCATCGGTCATGCCCAGCTCATCCCGGGCGAAGGCGACCAGCTCTTCATATTCGCGTTTGGCCTGGGGCACCGCTTTGGCGGCCAGTTGGTTCAGAAAGTCGAGCACGGCGGCGGGAGAGTCGGCCATCTTGGTCGCCAGCGAGACTTCGGCGTGGTTGGTATACCCCAGCAGCTCGGCAGCGGCCTGGCGCTTGGTCAGAATGTCGGTCATTTCCGGGCCATTGTCGTAAACGCCGCCGAATGGGCCAACATCGGACGCGCGAGTGACGTGGGCCATATAGGTCTCGCGGCGCAGTTCACGGTCGTCGGCGTAGGTCAGCACCGGAATCACCGAAGGCATTTCCAGGGTGACCAGCCAGCCGTCTTTCTCTTTCTGGCGGGCATACTGTGCCAGGGTGGCCCGGGCTGAGGCGGGCAAGCCGGACAGACGCGCTTCATCGGTAATGTGCAACGACCAGGCCTGAGTAGCGTCGAGCACGTGTTCGCTGAAGCGCTGTTGCAGCTGGGCCAGCTCCGATTGCAGAGTGGCGAAGGCTTTTTTGTCGTTCTCGTTCAAGTCGATGCCGGACAGGCGGAAGTCGCGCAATGCCTGTTCTATCGCCGCTTTCTGGGCGGTAGACAGGGTGCTGAAATCATCCCGCCCTGCGATCTGTTGATAAGCTTTGAACAGGCCATCGTGCTGGCCGAGCCAGCTCTGGTAATCGGTCAGCAATGCCAGAGCCTGGCTGTAGGCATCGCGCAGTTCGGGCGAATCCTTAACGCCAGTCAGGTGGCCAAATACCGCCCAGGCATTGTCGAGGCGTTCATCCAGTTCGCTGATCGGCTCAATCAGGGATTCCCAGGTCGGCTCGGCAACCGTTTCCACCAGTTCATTGATGCGTGTCTTGCTGCTGTCGATGATCTCGGTCATGGCCGGGACGATCTGGTCTGCCTTGAATTGCTCAAAAGGCGGCAGTTCATGCGGTTCAAGCAATGGGTTGGTCATGGTGGTGTCCTTTTGTTGAGTCTTGAAGGGTCAGTACGGTGCCCGGCGGTCATGGCGGTGTCGTCAAACGGTCACAGAAATGTCGTATAACCGGCGCATGACTGCATTGCTCCGCGCCCTATGGCGTCACCCACGATGGCTCACCGTTGCACTGGTACTGATCCTGATCGGGTTAGTATGGGCCCCTGTCAGGACCCCGACCACTATTTACCTGAGTGTGGGGTTCGAGCGTGGTGAAACAAGTGCGGATTTCGTTGGCGTCGCCATCGATGCCGCCATGCTGACCGGTGGCGACTGGTGGACCGACCTCGATGGACCGCCCCGTCCGCTCGACCTGAGCGATGCCGACCTGCAGCGCTGGACCCGAATTCTGGCGCCCGCCTGGATCCGGCTTGGCGGTACCGAAGCCGACAAACTCTGGTGGCAGTCACCCGATGACCCGGTCGCCGCCCAGCCATGGCTGGACCGTGACGACCTGACCGGGTTTCTGACATTCACCCGGGCCGCAGGCGCCCGAGCGATGATCACCACCAGCACGGGCCCCCGGGTGCGTGACGGCGGCGACTGGCAGCCGGGTCAATTACAGCGTCTGCTCGGCTGGCTGCCGGAGGATTACAACGGCGTACTCGAGTTTGGCAACGAACCCGGTGCCCACTGGCTGATGTTTGGCCTGAGACATCAATACGGGTTCGATCAGTACACCGAAGAATTCGCCAGAGCCCGCGTACTGACCGGCAAAGTTCCGTTGGCCGGGCCCGCCAATGCCTTCTGGCCCGGCATCGGTGAACCCTTAAGACCGTTGGTGGGCAGCTCCCGCTCTTTTCTGGAAAATGGTGCCAACCCGGCTATCTTCAGCTGGCACTATTACCCAACCCAGTCATCCCGATGCCGGGTTCGCACCGAGGGGGCCGAGTGGGAATCGCTGGTAGACATTGAAGCGGTGGACGAATTCCGCCGCCAGGCTCAGCGGGTGCGCGGCTGGGTCGACCGCTATTCGCCTGACTCAGAACTCTGGCTGGGCGAGACCGGCCCGGCGCAGTGCGGTGGTGTTGATCAGCTGACCAATCGCTTTGGTTCCAGCCTGTGGTGGCTGACCTTGCTGGGAACGGCCGCTCAGACCGGGCAGGACACCGTGATTCGGCAGTCGCTGGTGGGCGGAGACTACGCCTTGCTCGCCCACCGCACCCGCTACAGCCCCAACCCGGATTACTGGGCCCAGGTGCTGTGGAACCGGCTGATGGGCCCGCGCTGGTTTGAGGTACGCGGCAGTGGCGCGGTGATTCAGGCCTATGCTCATTGCGACCCCACAACCCCCGGCGTGCTGACCCTGCTAACCGTTAACCTGAAGCCAGTGCCAATTACCCTGATTTTGCCAGACTACCAACCCCGGCCGACCCTGACCGTCACCAGTCCGTCCCTCGATAGCCGGTTCGTTCAAGTGGAGGATCAATGGCCTGAAACCTTCGACTGGGATGCCGGAGAGCCACTGCCCTGGGTGCAACGTGACAACAGCGACGCCCAGCCGGCCTACAGTTATCGCTTCACCCGACTGGATGCGCCCGAAAGCTGTTCCTGATGCACGGTGTGCACAGGCGAGCCCGACCTCTATACTGTCGGGTTCATCAATCAGTGAAAGGCTTTACCCTATGCGCCCAAGCGGTCGTACACCGGATCAACTTCGCCCCGTCAGCATTCAACGCGGTTTCACCAAGCACGCCGAAGGCTCGGTACTGGTCAGTTTCGGGGACACCCAGGTCATCGTGACCGCCAGCGTTGAGACCAGCATGCCGCGTTTTCTGAAGGGCAAGGGCCAGGGTTGGGTAACCGCCGAATACGGCATGCTGCCGCGCGCCACCGGCTCCCGCAACCAGCGCGAAGCCGCGCGTGGCAAGCAGGGTGGCCGAACCGTGGAAATCGGCCGGTTAATCGGTCGATCGTTGCGCGCTGCGGTAGATATGACGGCGCTTGGCGAACACAGCATCACCCTTGACTGCGACGTGATTCAGGCCGACGGCGGCACCCGCACCGCGGCCATTACCGGCGCCTTTGTCGCCCTGACCGATGCCGTTAATTACATGCTGGCCAACGGCATGATCAAGACCAACCCGATCCGACACCCCATCGCCGCCGTCTCGGTCGGCATCTGGCAAAACACCCCGGTGCTGGATCTGGACTATGCTGAGGACAGCACCTGCGATACCGATTTGAACGTCATCATGACCGGCGACGGTGGCTTCATCGAAATTCAGGGCACCGCCGAAGGCGAGCCGTTCCAACCCGACGAACTGAACGCCATGCTGGCCCTGGCCCGCAAAGGCGTTGCCGAACTCTGCGACCTGCAGCGTGCGGCGCTGAACCCGGAGGCCTGAGCCATGACCGACAGCATGACCGCCTTCGCCCGGCGCGAGGAAGACACCGCTTTCGGTACCCTGTCGGTCGAAATTCGTTCGGTGAATCACCGGTACCTGGAACCGACCTTTCGCCAGCCAGACACCCTGAAACCGGTGGAAATGCCCCTGCGTGAGGCGCTGAAAAAGCAGGTCAAACGCGGCAAGGTCGACGTTCAGTTACGGTTTTATCCGAACCAGGCCAGTGCCGGGCTGGACGTCAACGTCGAACGATTGCAAGCGCTGAACGCGGCACTTCACAAAGTACGCGATACCGTTGCCGACAGTCCGATGCCGGATGCGCTCGCGCTGTTGCAGTACCCCGGCATTCTCGCCGAGGAAGCGGTGGATATGGAGGCCGTGTTCAGCACCATGCGTTCCCTGTTCGACGCCGCCCTCACCGATTTTATGGCCCACCGGCGCCGTGAAGGCCAGGAGCTGGGCAAGATGATCAGCGACCGGCTCGACGAAATCGACGCCATTGTCGAGGTGCTGCGCGAGGAAATGCCGGGCTGGGTGGCCAGTTTCCGGGATTCTCTGAGAGCCAAAGCGGTTCAGTTGCAGGTTGACCTTGAGCCAGAGCGGCTGGAGCAGGAGGTCGTGATTCTCGCCCAGAAAGCCGACGTAGCAGAAGAGCTGGATCGCCTCGTGACCCATACCAGAGAAGTTCGGCACATTCTCAGCCAGAAAGGGTCTATTGGGCGGCGGCTCGACTTTCTGATGCAGGAGTTCAATCGCGAAGCCAATACCCTGGGGTCCAAAGCGACCAACAGCCGGGTGACACAGGCATCGGTAGACCTGAAAGTACTGATCGAACAAATGCGTGAGCAGGTGCAAAATATCGAATGAAACGCAGCCCAGTGCCCAGTTCAAACAAGGCCCCCAAAGGGCCGGTTTTACGACGGATCAATCGTTGTCGCAAAGCGTTGGTTTGGCCCTGTGTTGCGCTGTGTCTGGGGCTGACGGGTTTTCAGGCCATGGCTCAGGACTGGGTGATGGGGTTTGCCGAAGACGAGGCGCCGGTCAGTGATGGTGGGCCCGACGAGGCGCGAGGCATCATTCCGGAGTTAACGGCTGAGCTGTTCGACAGTTTGCCCGGCCAATCAGTGACGATGACCGCCGGCCCCTGGGTTCGGATACAACGCTCTGTGGAAACCGGCCAGATCGACGGGTTTGTCACCTATCCGTCCAGCGAACGTAAGACCTATGCGCTGTTCAGCAATACCCCCCTGTTTCATATGGACTTTGGCTTCCTGATCTACCGCCGTGATCACCCGCAGCGCCAACGCATTGAGCAAGCTCGCAGTTTTGAAGACTTACAAGGGCTCACGTTTATCGGCCAGCAGGGTGCCGAGTGGGAACGGGATAATATTCCGGCGACCCTGGATACCGTTTTGTTGGGCCATACCGAAACCATGATGCACATGCTGGTGCGACGGCAGACCGGTGATTTCATGGTAATGCCGGCTGAACAGGCGGTCCACATCGCCAAGCAACTGGGCTATGAACATCAAATTGCGATTGAACCGGTCCGTTTCATACCCAACGCCAGTATTCCATTTCATGTGGGCATTCGCTCAGACCACCCCGAAGCACACGAGATGCTAACGCGCATGGACAACGTGCTTCGTTCTGGTGACTACAGGCAGGTTGCGGAGCAGTTACTGACCGAATACCGCGAAGCGCAGACCGATTAGGCCTGCGCCTCAGGAACCGCTCGCAAGCAGAATAGAGACCTGCGCCTGAAGACCGGGCAAAAACTGCTCCTCGAACCAAGGGTTGCGCTTGAACCAGGCCTGGTTTCTCGGGCTGGGGTGTGGCAGAGCAAGGTACCTTGGCCATAGGCTCTGCCAATCTTCCACCGCGTCAGTGACTGTGTTGCGCCGATACTGCGGCAAGTGATACGCCAGCGCATAGCGGCCAAGCACCAGGGTCAGTTGAATATTGGGCAGGGCTTCCAGAAGTGGCGTATGCCATTGCTCCGCGCATTCCGGCCGGGGCGGTGCATCGCCGCCATTTCCCTTGCCGGGGTAGCAAAACCCCATGGGCACAATGGCAAAACGGGCCGGGTCGTAAAACATAGCCCGATCCACGCCCAGCCAACGGCGCAACCGGTCGCCACTGGCATCATCGAAGGGCACACCGCTGTCATGAGCGCGACGCCCGGGTGCCTGGCCGGCGATCAGAATGGGGGCGCGCGGGTCGGCCTGGAGGATGGGTTTGGGGGCCAGAGGCAAGTTTTTTGCGCAGGTTTGGCAGGCAAGAATGCGTTGCATCAATGCGGAGAATTCAGAATCTGCCATGCTAGGGAACCTGTTTGATTTGAAGCCGTTTAAAAAGGTCTTTCCAGCGCGTCGTTATCGCTTACAGGGCGCTCACTATATAGTAATGAAAATCAAGGACGCCGCCTTATGAAACCACTGATACTGCTGACAACCCTACTCCTCTTGCTAACGGCCTGCACAAGCCTCCCCAAAGGCATCGAACCGGTCACTGGGTTCGATCAGGCTCGTTTTTTGGGCACCTGGTACGAACTCGCCCGGCTCGACCACCGGTTTGAGCGCGGCCTCAGCCAGGTAACCGCCGAGTACAGCCTGAATGATGATGGCAGCATCCGCGTTCTCAACCGCGGCTACAACGAAGCCGAAGGTGAATGGCAGGAGGCCGAAGGCCGGGCGGTGTTTGCAGGCGACAGCGACGTGGGCCATCTGAAAGTGTCGTTTTTCGGGCCGTTCTACAGCGCCTATGTGGTGTTTGATCTAGACCGGGAAGACTACTCCCGGGCTTACATAACCGGGCATAACCGCGACTACTTGTGGCTGCTGTCCAGAACGCCCAATATCAGCGACCAGGCGCGGGACCAATTCAAGGCGCGCGTTGAAGCCGAAGGGTTTGAGTTGGAGGAGTTGATTATGGTGGACCAGTCGAGGAACGACTGATCCAGCCAAGATCAGTTCTCCGTCAGGTCTTTCAGCCGGTGCTTCCAGCGACGTCGGGCCAGGCGACGCATGTCGGGGATGTTGTCGGTTTCGTCGATGATCGACTGGCCGATGATGGTTTCGATAATGTCCTCCAGCGTCACCAGGCCCAGCCAGGTGCCGTATTCGTCGTACACCAGGCACATGTGCTGGCGCTCTTCCATCAGCCGGGCCATGAGTTTTTCGGCGGATAACTGGTCGGAGACGACACTGATGGGTTTCATCACGTCGGCGACGGTGGTCTTGCCGTTCAAATCGAGTACGTCGTGGCGGAAGACGATGCCCAGAGGCTCCTCGGCTTTGTCGAGCACCGGGTAGCGGGAAAACTGGCCGGTTTTCACCCGTTCGACGAAGGCTTCCATGGTTTCGTCCGGTCGCACGGTTACGCAGACAGAGCGGGGCGTCAGTATCTGTCGCACTTTCATGTCGTGCAGATCCAGAATGTTCGATATCACCCTCTGCTCGTCGGCATCCAGGGCTTTGTGTTCACGGCCGAGGGCCGCCAGTGCCTTGATTTCCTGGCGTACGTTGCTTTCGAACTGGCCGGTGCCAAACAGTTTCATCACCTGGTCTGAGAGCCAGATAAAGGGTTTGAACAACAGAATCAGCATTCGCAGGGTGAACGGCAAATAAGGCGCCAGCGCCGGCCAATAACGGGCACCCACGGTTTTTGGAATGATCTCAGACAATAGCAGGATCAGCAGGGTCATGATGGCGGAGGCGACTGCGAGGTAACCGTCGCCGAAGACCACGGCAACCTGGGCGCCGACGCCGGTGGCACCCACCGTATGCGCAATGGTGTTCAGGGTCAGAATGGCGGCCAGCGGTTGGTCGATGTGTTCTTTTAACTGGCGCAGCTTCTGATGCAACTCGGGGTGTTCGCCCTTCTGGTGCGCAATGTAGCTCGGGGTGATCGACAGCAGCGCCGCCTCCAGAATTGAACAGATAAAGGAGACGGCAATGGACAGCACGGCAAACGCGATCAGCAGGCTCATGGGTTGCTGGTATAACCTCTATAACTGGGATGTCGAGAGTTTATGGCAGGCCTGACTTCCGAGCTATATCGGAGCCAGACAGCCGTCTTATCACAAGCGGGTGACTCCCGCTGCAGGCCTTGGCCGATCCGGCTTTCAGTAGGTGGTAAATCCTGTGTAAGTCAGTAACAGGCCACTGGCCGGGGAATCAACCATGCTGATTGACTGAAAACCCCCTATAATAGGTTGCCTTGTTCCCATCCCCGGCTTTGATAAGGCAGATGCACGAAATGACCTCACTTTCCCCGACTTCCGGCACCGGCAAACGCACGGTGGCGCCGGGCACCTTGTACATGATTTCGGCGCCCTCGGGTGCGGGCAAGAGTAGCCTGGTGAACGCGTTGATCAAGCGACTGCCGTTTGTGTACCTGTCGATCTCCCATACCACCCGGCCGATGCGCCCGGGCGAGGAAGACGGGCAGCATTACCATTTCGTGTCGACGGAGACTTTTCTGGCGAGCGTAAACCGCAGTGAATTCCTCGAACACGCCCAGGTGTTCGACAACTACTACGGCACCAGCCAGGTCTGGGTGCAGAGCCAACTGGATCTGGGCCACGATGTGATACTGGAAATCGACTGGCAGGGCGCCCAGCAAATTCGCCGGCAAATGCCCGACACCAAAGGCATTTTCATCCTGCCGCCCTCGCGTGAGGCCCTGCAGGAGCGCCTGGAGAAGCGTGCTCAGGACAGTACTGAGGTCATTGCCCGGCGTATGAAGGATGCCACCAGCGAAATGTCGCATTACCACGAGTACGACTTTGTCGTGGTCAATGACGACTTTTATAAGTCGCTGGATGAGCTCTGCGCCATTTTCATCGCCAACCGGATGACCTTGTCGAAGCAGCAGCAAACCCATGGTGGTCTGTTCATCGAGTTGCTCAACCCGTGATTGTCGATGGTATTGGCAGACAGGTACATGCCCCTTGAGCTTTTGCTCAATCCGCGTACAATCCCGCGTCCGTAATGGCTATATCACCCGTAGGAGACCTTGATGGCTCGAGTCACTGTTGAAGATTGCCTGGAAAATGTGGCAAATCGTTTTGAACTGATCATGGTCGCCAGCAAGCGTGCCCGCCAAATTGCCAACGATGGCGCTGAGCCCCTGGTACCGATCGAGAACGACAAACCGACGGTGATCGCGCTGCGTGAAATCGCCGGAAAAAAGATCACGCCGTCGATTCTCGACGAGCTCGAAGAGTGATTTAGACACTCAATACAGTCGGCCTTATTGGTCGATAGCAAAAAAACCGGGCTCTGACCCGGTTTTTTTATTGCTGTGTTTTGTGCTTTCATTACACTCGAACCAGCGGAGGCCTTTAAAACCGTGCCTCTATCACTGTTATTGGACGATCCTGCCTTGCCCACCGTCGACGCGCTGACCAAGCGGCTCGAATCTTACCTGGCACCGGAAAAGGTGCGCCGGGTGAAACGCGCTTATTATTACGCCGAGCAAGCCCACGAGGGGCAGATGCGGCGCAGTGGTGAACGTTACATTACCCATCCATTGGCGGTGGCGAACATTCTCTCTGAAATGCACATGGACCATCAAAGTCTGATGGCGGCCATGCTGCATGACGTCATTGAAGACACGGCGGTGACCAAAGAAGCCCTGAGCGAGCAGTTTGGTCCGGGCGTGGCTGAGCTGGTGGATGGGGTGTCCAAGCTGACCCATCTGGAGTTCGAGACCAAAAAAGAAGAGCAGGCGGAGAACTTCCAGAAAATGGTGCTGGCGATGTCGAAGGACATCCGCGTCATTCTGGTCAAACTGGCCGACCGGCTGCACAACATGCGCACCCTGGGCGCCATGCCGCCCGAGAAAAAGCGTCGCAAGGCGCGGGAAACGCTCGATATTTACGCCCCCATCGCGCTGCGCCTGGGCATCAACGATTTGCGCATCGAGCTGGAAAACCTGGCCTTTGAATCCCTCTACCCGCTGCGCTCCAAGCGCATTGCCAAGGCGATTCGGCAAAGCCGCGGGCACCGCAAGGAATTGCTGGTGCAGATCCGTCAGGCACTGCAGGAGCGCATTGAGCACGAAAAGTTGTCGGTGCAGGTCGTCGGTCGGGAAAAGCATCTGTTTTCGATCTACAGCAAGATGCGTGACCAGAGAAAGACCCTGCAGGAAATTCTCGATGTCTATGGTTTCCGCATCATTACCGATTCGGTCGACGCTTGTTACCGGGTGTTGGGCATTGTGCACAACTTCTACAAACCGGTGCCGAACCGCTTCAAGGACTACATTGCCATTCCCAAGGCGAACGGCTACCAGAGCCTGCACACTACCCTGATTGGCATGAACGGCGTGCCGATCGAGATCCAGATTCGCACCCAGGAAATGGAAGACATGGCCAACCACGGCATCGCCGCGCACTGGCTGTACAAGAACGACGATTCCTCCGAATCGAGCCCGACCCATGCCCGCGCCCGTCGCTGGGTTAAAGGGCTGCTGGAAATGCAGGAGCGGGCCGGAAACCCGGTCGAGTTCATCGAAAACGTCAAGATCGACCTGTTTCCGGACGAAATTTACGTCTTTACCCCCAAGGGCAAAATTCTGGAAATGCCCAAGGGCGCCACGGCGGTCGATTTCGCCTATGCGGTACACACCGACATTGGCAACAGCTGTGTCGGCTGCCTGATCAACCGCCAGATCGCGCCGCTGAGCCAGCCGCTGGAAAGCGGCGATACCATCAAGGTGATCACCGCCCCCGGTGCCCGGCCCAACCCGGCCTGGGTGAATTTTGTGATTACCGCCAAGGCGCGCTCGAACATCCGCCATTTCCTGAAGAATCTGAAGCAAGCCGATTCGATTGCGCTGGGTCGCAAGCTGCTGAACAACGCTCTGAAGAATTTCGATACCGAGCTGGAGGCCCTGTCCGAGGAAACGCAGGCGACGCTGTTGCATGAATACGGTCTGGAGAAGATGGACAGCCTGCTTGAAGACATTGGCCTGGGCAATCGGGTGGCCTATGTGGTGGCACGCCGCATGTTAAGCCGTGAAGCCCCGCCCGAAGGCAGTGAAAGTCATGACAAGGCGATGACTGTGAAGGGCACCGAGGGCCTGCTGATCAGCTACGGCAAGTGCTGTCGGCCGATCCCCGGTGACACCATCGTTGGGGTTATCAGTAAGGGCAAGGGCATGGTGATTCACGTCGACAGTTGCCGCAACATTGTCGACATGCGCAAAGACCCGGATCGCTGCGTGCACCTGCGCTGGGAAAAATCGATGGAAGGCGAGTTTGTGGTCGACTTGCGGGTCGAGATGCGCAATGCCCGGGGCGTGCTGGCCAGTGTGGCCAACGCGGTCTCCCAGGCTGATGCCAACATCGAGAGCATCGAAATGCAGGAGCGCGATGCGACGATCAGCCGCCTGAACCTGACGGTGTCGGTCGCCAGCAGACAGCATCTGGCCCGGGTCATTCGCCGTCTGCACAGCCTCAAGCCGGTCGGTCGAATCGAGCGGGTGCAAAGCTAATGGTAGGCTAGTGGCATTGGTCCGCAGCGGAAACCGGGGGTGCTCCTGTGGGGTCGGGCGGAATGCCGCCCACTCAATCCGTCCATGGAGCCTAGACCTCAGGATATGAATCCCATCCGTGGGATTCACCCTTTCGGGCTCGCTGCGCTCGTACTAAAACGCTCCCGGCGTTTTAGTCCCTGCTGCGGACTACCCCACAGGGACGTCCCCGGCATCCGCTGCTAGTCATCTCGGCGAACTCCGAAAGTTGAATAGTTAATCTCGGCTAAACCGGGAAATTTCTTCTATCCTCATCAACCCTAGGGTTGGCCATTGTTATCAGGAACACTCATGTCAGTAATGCCCGAAAACGAAAGCTGGTTCACCGAAGTCTGGTCACCGGAAGGCTCGGCCTTCTCGCTGGAAGTGACCGCCAAATTGCATGAAGAGCAAAGCGCTTTTCAGCACATTGAAATCTATCAGACCCGGCACTGGGGCAAGCTGATGGTGCTCGATGGCTGTTATATGGTGACCGACAAGGATAACTTCCTGTATCACGAGATGATGACGCACCCGGCGTTGTTTACTCACCCGGATCCGAAAAAGGTGCTGGTGATTGGCGGTGGCGATTGCGGTACCTTGCGCGAAGTCTTGCGTCACCCCGGGCTGGAGCAAGTCTGGCAGGTGGAAATTGATGAACGGGTGACCCGGTTGTCGGAAGTTCACTTCCCCGAGCTGTGTGAAGCCAACGACGATCCTCGGGCCAGCCTGTTGTTTGAAGATGGCATTGCCTGGATCAAGAATTGCCAGCCGGGCGAGCTGGATCTGATTATTGTTGATTCAACCGACCCGGTTGGACCGGCGGCTGGTTTGTTCAACCGGGAATTCTTTGGTCATTGCCTGCGCGCTCTGGGTGACGATGGTCTGCTGGTGCAGCAAAGTGAAAGCCCGCTGTTCCATACCGATAATCTGATCGCGGAAATGATCGGTGAAATGCGCGCAGCCGGGTTTGAATCGCACCATACCCTGCCCTTTCCCCAACCGATTTATCCGTCGGGCTGGTGGAGCTGTACCCTGGCCAGCAAGGGCCTGACGGTGACCGACTTTCGCGAGCAGGCCGCTCGGGACAAGGCCTTTGAGACCCGTTACTACAACGCCGACATTCACCGGGGCGCGCTGGCCGTGCCTGAATTCATGAAGACCCTGTACCGATAGGGTGTATGTGATCCGGATGTTTCAGACTGGTCAATACTGGCGGGCTACGAAGTCCGCTCTGGCGCTATGTCTGTTACTGGGCTGGGCGCTGGCGGCACCGGCTGAAACCGTTCGGGTTGCTTCCTTTAACATCCACTACACCACGCCGAACCAGGACGACATTGTCTGGGATGAGCGGCGCGATGCCGTGCGTGAGGTCATCGGTGAAATGCAGGCCGACATCATTGCCTTCCAGGAAATGGAGACCTTTGTTGGCGGGCATTTCAATGACGAGAATATTCAGCTCGACTGGGTGTTGGAGCATTACCCCGCATACAGCGTTGGTGCTTACGGTGATGCCGCCGAGTTTCCGATTACCCAGCCCATCCTCTTTCGCACAGAGTCGTTTGTTCTGCGCGACCAGGGCTGGTTTTTCTATTCCGAGACGCCCGACGAGATCTACAGCCGCACCTTTAACGATTCCTACCCGGCGTTCACCACCTGGGTGGATCTGGAGCATCGCGACAGTGGCGAGCGGCTGGTGGTGGTCAATAATCATTTCGATTATGGCAGCGGCCGTAACCGGCGGCTGTCGGCCAGGCTGGTCGCTGAACGCATTGAGCCCTGGCTCGAGGCGGGAGTGCCCACGGTCGTGCTGGGCGATTTCAACGCCCCGTCATTCTGGTCACCCATGGGATTTCTGAAAAAGCAGGGGCTTGACTTGTTGCGGCCGGCGGGCAGCACCTTTCACCACAACCGGGGCTGGCATCTGATTCCGGCGATTGACCATATTCTGATCAACCCGGCGTTAAACCCGGCCGACCGGTTGCAACGCTTTGATGACGCCTATCAAGGTATTTACCCCAGCGATCATTACCCTGTGCTGGTGGAACTGTCATGGGCCGGTAAACCGTGATCGTTGAGACTCCCGATTTCGCCTGAATTGCCGTTAGAATGGCCAGAGTATCTAACGGGCCGTTCCGTATTTAATGACTAAGGATTTGAGATGTTGAACCGACTGCACCGCCTGCTGCTTACCCCCTGGTATTGGCTGGCCATTGTGCTTGTAGGCCTGGGCCTGGAAGGCGTTGCGCTGTTTTACCAGCATGTGCTCGATGAACCGCCTTGCGTACTGTGTATTCACGCCCGGGTGTGGACGCTTGGCGGCATCATTGCCGGCAGTGTCGGCCTGGTGTTGTTCCGGTTGTATTGGGGCCGTCTGATCGCCCAGCTGGGTGTTATCGTCAGTGTCGCTGGACTGATGGAGCGCAGCTATCGCGCTATGCAGGTTGAGCGTGGCACCTATCAGGGCGTGTGCAACTTCGATGCGGGCTTCCCCGGCTGGCTGCCGCTCGATGTCTGGTTTCCGAACGTATTCGAAGTCTGGGCTATGTGTGGCTATTCGCCGAATTTCATTCTCGGCCTGACCATGGTCGAAGGCCTGACGTATGGCAGTGCCGTGTTGTTGGCCATTGCCCTGGCGGCATTTGTCCTGATGCTGCGCCGAAGCCACTAGCTTTCCGTAACAGGAATGTGACGGCAAAACCGATGACCGCCTGGTCATCGGTTTTGGGAGAGAAGCAAAATCCCATTTTTTGATTCTCGTGGTCTTGAAAAAGGCAGGACGCTTTTTTCAGGAACCTATAAAGAGGGGCGCGAATGCGCCTTGGGGGATACACGGGTATAGAGGTTGGCGCCAATAGTGTCTATTCTGTGGCAAGGCACATGGACTCTGAGCCCTCATGGCAGACAAACCCGAAACCAAGACCGCGACCTTCGAATCATTGCAGCTGTTACCCGGTCAACCGCTGCAGCTGGAGATCGACGGCTACACCACTGAGCGTGACCGAAGCATTCTGGTCGGCTACCGGCCCGGTAAATCCGTCATTGTGACCACACCGCTGGCACACGGTCATCCGATTTCCGTCAAACTCGACACCAATCTGAACGTCCGTTTATTCGCCAACAAGATTAACGGCGCCTGCGCGTTTCGCACCCACGTCATTCATGTGTCGGTGTCGCCCTTCCCGCATTTGCACCTGGCGATGCCCAACCAGTTGTTCCTTGGCGAAGTGCGCAAGGCCGTGCGCGCCAAGGTTAGCGTGCATGCGACCCTGGTGTACCAGGGCGAGCGCAATAACGCTGAGATCATCGATCTCAGTACCGACGGCGGGCGACTGCGAGCCCGGGTTCAGGCGATTGATCCGGGTGAAGTGATCACTCTGATCACCAAGCTCGATCTGGGCTCGGTGGAGAAAGTAATGCGCTTGCAGGGCATCGTTCGCTCCTTCGTGCTCGACAGTGAAAAAGGCACCAGCACCATTGGTTTGCAATGGCAAAAGCTCGATGAAAACGACGCCATCGCCTTGCAAGCCTATGTATTGACGAGGCTTCATGACAACCCCCACTGAACCGACTCTATTACGTCCGCGCGAGCAGGACCTGATGGGCCTGCCCATTCGCCGGGTATTGCCCCAGGCGGCTGCGCGTCACTGTGGCCCCTTTGTGTTTCTGGATCACATGGGCCCGCACACTCTGCCCAAAGGCCAGGGCGTCGATGTCCCCCCTCATCCGCACATCGGTCTGGCGACGGTTACCTGGCTGTTTGCCGGCAAGATGGTGCATAAGGATTCTCTCGGCAGTGATCAGGTCATCGCCCCGGGGGATCTGAACTGGATGACCGCAGGTCATGGCATCGCGCACTCCGAACGCAGCCCGGAATCTGAACGGCAAATCGACAGCCCGATAGAGGGTCTGCAGTTCTGGGTCGCCCAGCCTGAAGCCACTGAAACCGGCACGCCCCGCTTCGAACATGTCGCAGGCAAAGACTTGCCCCAATGGCAGGAAGCCGGTGCCGACTGGGTGCTGGTGGCCGGTGAATGGCAAACACGGCGAGCACCGGCAGAGGTTGATTCACCCCTGGTGTTGCTCGACAGTCGCAGCCAGCAGGCAGGCCAGATCACGATGGAGAAACCCTCGGAAACCTGGCAATGGGGGCTTTATTTACTGAAAGGTGAACTCAGTGCCCAGCAGCAACCGATCGATAGACACCAGTTACTGGTAACCGGTAAATCGCTGACGATCACCTGGGAAGCAGGCGCGCACTTTGTGGTATTCGGTGGCGAACCCCTGGGCCCGCGACGGATGGATTGGAATTTTGTGGCAACAGACCCGGCGTTGATCGACGACGCCCGGCAGCGCTGGCAAAACCATCAGTTTGAAACGGTACCCGGCGATGATGGGTACGTGCCCTATCCTTCCAAGACATAGCGGCTCAAGACACTAACCCGCCCTGACGCAATTACGCCCCGCCTGTTTGGCTTTATAGAGCGCCTTGTCAGCCCGTTGCAACGCAGCGTCGGGAGCGGCATCCCCCCGGGAGGCATCGGTCACACCGAATGACAACGTCACACTGACCTGTTTGGCCGGGCTCGGCTGGCCGCGCTGGCGCTTGCCCTTGCGCCCGGAAGCCGGTCGGCCGGGTTTGCGAACCGTTAACGGATAGGCGGCAACGCGCTCGCGCAGGGTGTCCAGCACCGGCGTCGCCTGATCCGCCGTCATCCCCCTGAACACCAGGGTGAACTCCTCCCCACCGTACCGGAACACCTTCACCGGCAAGCGATGCTGCGACAGGACCCGCGCCACCAGCTTCAGTACCTGATCACCCGTCTCGTGGCCCCAGGTGTCGTTAAATGACTTGAAATGGTCGACATCTCCCATGGCAATGGCGTAGTGCCGGCCAAGGGTGCGCTGCATCTGGGTCAGGGCCCGGCGGTTGGGAATTCCGGTCAGGGCGTCGCGGTAGGCGACCGAGTAGGCATCGGTCATCAGCAAGGCCGCAATGACCGCAGCCCAGCCAGCCCATACCAGAGGCGTACCCGCAGGCTGCAGGCTCAACCACAGCGTTAGCGCCCAGCCCAACAATTGCCATGGCCAACTGGCCCCGGGCGCCAGAAAATATCGGAACAGAATGGACAGCAGGGCCAGAAACGCCAGGCACAGCGTAACGCCGGGCAGACCAACGCCGGGCAGTGGGTTGAACCCGGGGAGGTCCGGCGCCAGCAGTGCCGCTGGCAGCGACAGGCCCTGTGCTCCGGCGGAGGCGATGAGCACCAGCCCCGGCAGCCAGATCGTCGGGCGGCGCAGGGCATGGTCAGCCCGCCACTGGGCGCTCAGCCAGCCCAGCCACAGAATCGCCATACTCCAGACCGGAACCGGGGTGCCTGGCGCGTCGGGATGCACAGTGAACAGAGCCCAGCCTAGGATCACCAGCAAAAACCAGTGCACCCGGTGAAACAAAAAGGCCAGCGCCGTGACGGCCAGGAACAGGGCGTGAACACCGAGCTCAAGGCCCTCGGGCAGTTGGTCGATCAGCAACTGGGAATAGTGGAAAAGCGGACTGTCGGTCACGGTGTGCCAGGCGCTCGTTTGAATACACCCGCTAAGCAAAACACAACGGCGCCGCGCTGTCAGGTATTGGATGATGCACCACCCAGTGCGCTTGGGCCGGGCGTATGATCACTGTAAGGGAGAAGACAATCCCGAATGCGCGCTTTACACTGAACCGGATGAGGTGTCCGTGGTCAACCCGGCGCCCGTGAACCATTTCCGCTACGCCGGATTGCAGGGAGATTCAACATGAATCCGTTAAGCATTTCTCGACCAGGGCTGCTCAGTGCCGCCCTGATCAGTGCCACCCCATTTGCGGCAGCCCAGGAGCCCGTTGCCGCCGATTGGCTTTATTTGACCGGTAATGGCAGCTGGGTGGCCCGCTCGGCCACCCTGCGTCAGGCCGAAACACCGCTGCCGCTGCCGGTAGACCAGTTATCATCCGGAACGTTCTGGTGGTCGGCGACCGACCCAGACCTACAGGTGACCTGGCAATCGACCGATGCCGCTTCCTGGGTCAGCGACGGCTCGCTGGTTCAGGTTGGCGACTGGCCGGGCTCCTGGACCGTCATCAGCGTAACGGAAGATGTGCTGATCCTGTCGCAGGCCGGTGTGCGCCGCTCCTTGCCGAAGACCGCCTGGGACCGGCTGAGCTGGGTTGTTGGCCAGAGTCAGGAAGAAAGCCTGTCGTTGCGGGTGCATCAGCCAGACGATCGCACCAATGACCTGGCCTATGCCTGGTTTGATAATCGGGTGTCGGCTGAGGTTCGTTACAGCCTCGATTATCGCGCTGAAAACCCGGTGCTGTTGCAGCAACTGGTGCTTCACAATGACGCCGATTACGACCTGAATGCACCGGGCTACAGCTATGCCCAGAGCAGCCAGCAACCGGTGATGATGATGGCAAGAAACGCCATGGCAGACTCAGAGTCGGCCGACGTAAGCCGACCTCAGGCCGGTGACAGCAGCGGCCAGGCCACCCTGAGCTCCGACCAGCCTATCCGGATGCCGGCCAACAGCCATGCCTGGATACCGGTTGAAGAAGTGGCACTGGACAGTGTTGATCACCAGTATCGGTTTAACTGGTCAACTCGCCAGCAAGGCAGTATGCCGGGCCAGTGGCATATGACCGTCAGTGCTGACGACGCTCTGCCCGCTATTGCCGGACCGCTGCAGATCGCCGTCTGGGACCAACAGGTCGCCCTGCTTGAAACGCATTACCAGCCGGAACAGGAAACCCGGACGACCTTGTCGCTAGGGTCATCCGACATGGTGACGCTGGGTACCGAATCGTTAAGCGGGCAGCAATGGGAGCTGGTGCTGACCAACCGCAACAGCCATGAGGTTGAAGCCGTACTGGATCTGTCCCACTGGGATCAGAATCGCAACGACCAGGCAGGCATCAGTTTGCCGGTGCCCGCCAACGACAGTGTGCGGTTGCAGGTGCGTCTGAGCAGTACGCAGCTAACCGTGCGCCCGCAGTAAACACGAGCGCATTGGCGTGCACCTGGTTATAGCAATTAAAGTTATGCTGGGAGAGGTACTGAAAAGTGGGGCGGTGGGTACCACCGGCGTTAAGCCCGGCAGTAGCCAGCCCAACCGCCCTCATACAGGGGTAAGCCCCCCATCACAGGTGAAGCCCGGTTCAGTTCCGAAGCCTCACCGTTGAAAGTAGTTCAGAGCTGCGCAATTGGTAGCCCACCTTACAAAAATGCACAGGATGGAACGCAGCGTCACGGCAATGGCACGATGCCGTCTTGTGCAGCACGGGAGCCCCTGGTCATGAAACTGGATACCGAACGCTTTCGGTTAAACCGCTACAACCCAGAAACCGACTTGCTGGAACATCAGGCGATGTATCAGTCAGAGGCCGTGCGCCTGCCCCTGGGCTGGATCGACCCGCCAGACCTGAGCCTGATGACCCGACTCTATGTTGATCGTGCCGAACGCTGGGAGGCTCATACCCCGGGCTCCGGCACCTTTACCATCCGCTGGAAAGACAGCGGCCGACTGGCGGGCATCATCCTGCTCAAAGCGCTGCCTTTTGGTGACGACTCTTTTTCGGAACATATCGAAATTGGCTGGCACCTGGCGGAGCCGGACTGGGGCAAGGGTGTGGCAACCGAAGCGGCCAGCAAGGTGATGGCGTACGGATTCGAGCAATTGGAACTGCCTGCGGTGTGGGCAATCGCAACGACGGATAATTATCGCTCTCACCGGGTGATGGAGCGTATTGGTCTGCGTTTTACCGAGGAAACGGACCGATATTACGGTGAAACCGGGGTGCTTTATGGATTGCTTCGGGAGGAGTACTACAGCGCCGACAGCGAACCCGTCTAACGGGACATCAGGGACTTACCGTCCCTGTGTGCCCGTCAGATGATGCGTCACATCGCCCACATACAACACAGGCGACGCGTCAATATCGGACGCCTGCATCAGCTCAGCCAGCTTTTGAACGCTCGACAGCAACATGGTCTGTTCCCACTCCGGCAACTGATCGAACTTTTCGACGAAGCTCTCCTGCAATGGGCTGGGAGCGTCTTCCACGACCTTATTGCCTTCCTCGGTCAGTTGCGCGTGCACCCGGCGCCGATCGACCTCACTGCGTACCCGCCGCACCAGATCCCGCTTTTCAAGTCGATCCAGAATGGTCGTTACGGTGGCCTGGCTGAGATTCACGTCCTTGGCGACGGTACCTATGGTGACGTCACCAAGCTTGCTGATAGCCATCAGTATCAGTAACTGGGGAGAGGTCAGCCCGCTGTGCTTGCTTAACTGCTTCGAATGAATGTCTGTAGCGCGAATGATTCGTCGCAATGACACCAGTACTTCATCCACTCGTTTCATTGTCTGGTCCTTTACCCACGGTGTTTGGTCGCCCATCAGGGCCAGATTATATCGCATGATAAAAGGTTCGTCCTCTAATGAAACAATTTCGAGACGCTATATAGATTAGCCTTTTTACCCATTCCATCACAAGTTAAATTTTAGAAAGCGAAAGGTTTCACAAAACGATGTCGCCATCATGCTTGATCTTTAGGGCAGTAATTGTGTTAAAATGATTCGCATACTAAAGATTAGATACATAATTAACGTTCAGCCCGGCCCGCATAGGGTCGCCAAACGAGGTGAACAACTGACGATGAGCATCACATTGAGAACACCCCGGTCCGACGAAGGTCTGGCCGTTCATCGGCTGGTAGAGCAAAGCCCGCCGCTGGACACCAATTCGCTGTACTGCAACCTGTTGCAGACCACGCATTTCGGCGAAACCGCCGTGGCAGCGGAGCTGGACGGGGAACTGGTAGGGTTTGTCTCCGGCTATATAAAGCCGGGCAATCCGGATACCTACTTTTTGTGGCAGGTTGTGGTCGGTGAGGCAGCACGCGGCAAGGGTCTGGCCAAGAAAATGATCCAGCACCTGATGGCGCGCGACTCAATGAACGCCGTCAGCTGGCTCGAAACCACCATCACCCCGGACAACGAACCCTCGCAGCGGTTGTTCAAGGCATTGGCCCGGGAGTGGGAAGCCGAGCTGGACGTCGGTGTCCTGTTCGACAAAGAGCAGCATTTTGGTGGCAAGCACGAATCGGAAGAGCTCTATCGCATCGGGCCCATCCGTCGCTGAGACACGCGGCCTGGTGCAGCTTCGAGACTTTTATTGAAACGTTTAGTCAACAAACCCTTTTTGAATTCATAGCATTGGAGACACAACATGGATATTTTTAACCAGGTTGAATCACAAGTTCGTTCGTACTGCCGGTCATTCCCCACCGTGTTTACCACGGCCAAGAATGCACGCCTGACCAACCGCGACGGCGATTCCTATATCGATTTTCTGGCGGGCGCCGGTACCTTGAACTATGGCCACAACAACGACTTGCTGAAAAAGCCACTGATCGACTACATCGCCAGCGATGGCGTAACCCACGGTCTCGATATGTACACCGATGCCAAAGAACGCTTCCTGCAAGCGTTTAAGGACATCATCATGGAGCCGCGTGGCATGAACTATAAGGTTCAATTCACCGGCCCAACCGGGACCAACGCTGTTGAAGTGGCGTTGAAAATTGCCCGTAAGGCCAAAGGGCGTGCAGGCATTGTTTCGTTCACCAACGGCTATCATGGCTGCACCCTGGGTGCCCAGGCGGTAACGGGTAACAAGGGCCAGCGTGGCGGTGCCGGTGTGTCGCTGGGCGATGTGACGCGTATCCCTTATGACAACTACGGCCATGAAGGCGATGACTTCATGGGTCTGAAGTTGCTTGATCAGATGCTGACCGACCCGGGCAGTGGTGTTGAAGTACCCGCTGCCGTTATCGTAGAAACCGTTCAGGGCGAAGGTGGCCTGAACGCCGCTCGCATGGACTGGCTGCAGGAGCTGGAAAGCCTGTGCCGCAAGCACGACATGCTGTTCATTATTGATGATATTCAGGCGGGTTGTGGCCGCACCGGTACCTTCTTCAGCTTTGAACCGGCGGGTGTGAAGCCAGACATCGTTACCCTGTCCAAATCACTGTCGGGTTATGGCCTGCCATTTGCGGTGACCCTGATGCGTCCGGAGCTGGACCAGTGGGAACCCGGTGAACATAACGGCACCTTCCGCGGCAACAACCTGGCTTTTGTAACCGCCCGGGTCGCGCTGGAAGAGTACTGGAAAGACAACGCCTTCGAAGGCGAGATTGCCAAGCGTGCTGACATCCTTGAGAAACGCTTCACCGACATCATCAAACGTTTCGGTGAATCTGAAATGCACCTGAAAGGCCGTGGCATGATGCGCGGTATCGCGGTCGCTGATGGTGATATTGCCGGTGCGATTTGCAAAGAAGCCTTTGCCAATGGCCTGATCGTTGAAACCAGTGGCCCCTGGGATGAGGTCGTCAAATGCCTGTGCCCACTGACCATTCCGCTGGATGATCTGAACAAGGGCATCGACATTCTCGAGTCGGCCTTTGCCAAGGTATTGCCGGAAGCTCGCGCTAAAGCCAGCTGAGCCGGCGCTACCCACTCATTTGTTGCGGAAACACTCGCCTGCCCTGTGGGCAGGCCCAAAGGAGAATTGTCAATGATTGTACGTACCCTTGAAGAATGCCGAAAATCCGACCGCCGTGTTGCCAGTGATACCTGGGAAAGCGTGCGTATGTCGCTGAAAGATGATGGCATGGGCTTTTCATTCCACATCACTACCATTTATGCCAACACCGAAACCCCGATTCACTACAAGAATCACCTGGAGTCGGTGTACTGCATTTCCGGTGAAGGGTCGATTCTCGATAAGGCCACCGGCATCGAACATGACATCAAGCCGGGAACGATCTACATTCTCGACAAGCATGACGATCACATCCTGAAGGCCAAAAAAGAACTGCAGCTGGCCTGTGCCTTCAACCCGCCGTTGAATGGCAAGGAAACTCACGGCCCGGACGGTGCCTACCCGCTCGAAGCGGACGCCGTTACTGACTGAGGCGCAATAATCGAGAAGCCTGCCGACGAGCAGGCTTCCAAGACCGTTTTCGAGCACTGGGTGTCAGCAATCAGTGCCCGAAGTCGGTTTTTTGGTCGATCCAGGTCAGTTTTATTAGAGCGCTGCCGTCGGCGCGCAATCAATACAGTGTAATCAGAGCCAGCCAGACCAGCCGCGGCAGGACATGCCGCATGCAGATCGGTCCGGTGAGAGCTCAGGAGGTTTTAGGTTAATGGCACAGCATACTGTCGAGAAAATCGGTGGGACATCGATGAACGACTACGTCGCAGTGCGCGATAATATTGTACAAATCCACCGCGATCCGGAAACGCTCTACCAGCGCATCTTTGTGGTATCGGCCTACGGCGGTATTACCAACCTGCTGCTCGAGCATAAAAAGAGCAAGGAACCCGGTGTCTACGCCCTGTTCGCCAACGATGACTCCGACTGGGAGTGGAGTGAACGCCTGACCGATGCGGCCAAGGCGATGCGTGAAGTGAATGCCCGCATGTTCGAAATGCCGCATTCGCGCAAACAGGCCGACCAGTTCATTACCGAGCGTATGGAAGGCATCCGCAGCTGTCTGCTCGACTTACAGCGGGTCTGTTCATTCGGCCATTTCCAGATCGAAGAGCATCTGGCTACGGTACGTGAAATGCTGGCCGGTGTCGGCGAGGCACACAGTGCCTTTAACACCGCCCTGCTGCTGCAGGCCGAAGGCATCAACGCCCGCTTTGTCGACCTGACGGGCTGGCGCGAGCCGGACAACCTGATGATGGATGAGAAAATCCACAAGACCTTCAGTCGCTTTGACCTGAGCCAGGAAATGCCGATCGTGACTGGCTATACCCAGTGCAAGGAAGGCCTGATGAAGACCTTCGACCGGGGCTACAGCGAGATTACGTTCAGCAAGGTCGCCGAACTGACCGACGCCCGTGAAGCGGTGATCCACAAGGAATACCACCTGTCGACGGCCGACCCGAAAGTCGTCGGTGCCGATAAGGTCATGCCCATCGGTCGCACCAACTACGACGTGGCTGACCAGCTGTCGCTGATCGGGATGGAAGCGATTCACCCGAAAGCGGCCAAGGGCCTGCGCCAGAAAGGCATTGCCTTGCGGGTCAAGAACACCTTTGAGCCGGATCACGACGGTACGCTGATCACCAACGATTACCGCAGTGAAAAGCCGTGCGTCGAAATCGTAGCGGGCAAACCGCATATTTTTGCACTGGATGTGTTCGATCAGGACATGGTCGGCGAACCGAATCAGTTTCTGGAGATCCAGAAGCTGGTGCAGGATTTCGAAGTGCCGATGCTGGCCAAAGAACACAACGCCAACACCGTTACCATGTATCTCGATACTGGCCTGAAGGTGATCAAGCGCATCAAATCGCGCCTGGAACGCTACTATCCAGGGGCGGATATTTCCAGCCGTAAGATCTCCATGGTCTCGGTCATTGGCAGTGACATGAACGTACCGGGCATTCTGGCGCGCATCAGTCAGTCGCTGGCGGAATCCAATATCAGCGTGCTGGCCATTCATCAGGGCATGCGACAGGTAGACATTCGTCTTGTTGTCGAGGACGATCAGTATGAGGCGGCGCTGAAGCTGCTGCACGAGACACTGATCGAACCGAACAAACAGGACAAAAGCCAATGCGTAGCCTGACTGGGCTAATTCCCTTGCTCATCATCTCAGTGCTGGCCCTGCCAGCCTGGGGTGAACCCGCTGACCGGCTGCCCTCTGCAGCCGATACCTACACTGAAGACGACGTCGTTGAAGCCATCGAAGACCTCGATGAGGCCATGTACAACCCCTTTATCGAACGCTACTTGCTGGACGAAGTCCGCCAGCTGCGGCTCGATATGGCCAATTTCCGGGTCGAGTACTCCGATAAGCTGAACGCCAAGCAGTTGGAGCTGGCCACCCAGTCGGTCACCTACTCCATCGATACCGTCACCTACTTCTTTTACCTGATCGCCGGGGTTACCTCACTGCTGGTCGTGGTCGGCTATGCCAACATTCGCGACATCAAAGAAAAGGCCCACACCTATGCGGACCGCGAAGTCTCCAAGCTGGTGGCCTCCTACGAGAAACGGCTGAAAGCGCTGGAGCGTAACCTGAAGCAGAAGTCGCAGGTGATCGAGGAAAACCGGGAAGAGATCGAAAAGACCAACGAGATTCATTCGTTGTGGCTGCGCGCCAGCCAGGAAACCAACCCGCACAGTAAGATCCAGATCTACGATCAGATTCTGACCTTGCGCCCGTTCGACACCGAGGCCTTGACCTACAAGGCCGATGCGGCGCTGGAAATCGATGAAACCAAATGGGCAATCAACCTCAGCCAGCAGGCTCTGGATATCGACCCGGACCACGCCCACGCCTACTACCAAATGGCCTGTGCTTACGCCCAGAGTGATGAGCCGACGGTGGCGATGGAGTTTCTGGAAAAGGCGATTAACCTGACACCGTCGTATCGCGACGAGGCTAAGACCGACGATTCGTTCAAGAGCCTGCGTCGCAATGCTGAGTTCAAGGCGCTGACCACCGACTCGGCGATCTAAAGATCCCCGCACACCTGGTTACGACCGGCGTATTTCGCCATGGCCAGGCGCTGGTCGGTCTTGAACACCAGTTGCTCAAGCGATAGCCCCGGTTGCCATTCAATCACCCCGGCACTCAGCGTCAGTGAGCGTTTGATGCCGGGCACCCGGGTTTCACTGAAACGTCGGCGCAGGCGGTCGAGCGTGCTGATGCCGGCGTCGATGCCCGTCTCCGGCATCAGCACCATAAACTCCTCCTCGCCGTAGCGGGCGCTGATGTCGGCGTCACGCAGTTCGTCCTGAATCAGCTCGCCCAGGGTACGCAGCACCGTGTCGGCTAAGGCATGACCATAGGTGTCGTTAACCCCTTTGAAGTGATCGAGGTCGATCAGCGCGATACAGAACCGGGAGCGGTAGCGCTTGGCGAGGGCATTCAACTGGCCGAGCTCGTCGAGAATGTAGCGCCGGTTGAACAGGCCGGTCAGCGAGTCCCGCGTGCGGGCCTGCTCCAGCGCCTGCTGCTGTTGCACTACATCCTGCTGTAATCGCTGTTCAGCGCTGACGTCCTGAATAACGACCAGCACCTGCGCATCGGCCATCAGGGTGACGGGAATGGCGGTCAGGCGCAGCCAGTGGCGTTCGCCGTCGCGGCGCACCGTTTGAATGGTCGACAGCGGCCGGTCTTCCTGCAGTGCCCGCGTCAGTATGCAGTCGTGCCCGTCCGGGTCGGCATCGCTGTCGACTTCAAACAAATCGCCTGGCTGGGGCATTGGGTCGCCGGGCCGTGGCACAAAGCCGAAGAGGGTTTCAGCCAGCTGATTATGCGACAGAACCCTTAACTGGCCATCCAGCAGCAGGAAGCCGCTCTGGGTAGCGTCGAACACTTCGGTGTAGTGATGCACCAGGGTACTGAGGAACTGCGTGCGCTGGTCGGCATGAGGAAGTTGTTGATAGTGACTGATCCAGTTATCCATAGCAGCAGTTTAAGGTCGGAAGCGTAATGACAGTATAGCTAAATCAACAGATTTCGCTGCTTTGACCTGCCTCTCAGAATCATTCACTGTGAGCGAGTATGCTCAATAGCCTGAGAAACAGATATTCACCGGTTACCCAGTTTTCGGTGTCACATAGCCGTGTCAGACACCGGGTAAACCGATCCGGGGTCGGCGTGAACCCATCCCTGGGGCCTAGGCCGCAGCATCCCTGCTGCGGACTTCCCCGGATCGGTCTACCCGGCGCCTGACACTTGAAAACCGGCAACCTAAGACCAGGTCTTCTGGTGCGTTGCTACCGTTTATGAGGAGTTTCTATGAAAACATTGTGGACAGTCCCTGTTTTGGCGTTGGGTGTAGCATCTGCTACCCAGGCCGCGACCACGATTTACGGTTCGGCGAATGCCAATACCTATGTGAATAACAACGATGACGGCACCAGTCTGGGCATTGATGGTGGCTTGTCCCACTTTGGGTTTCGTGGTGACACCGAAATAGATTCGTCGATAACGGCGGTCTTCGATGCCCGGTTCTATGGCGATATCGTTGAGGCTGGTGCACCCCAGGCATTGCGGGGCCATGTTGGCCTGGAAGGTGAATTTGGTACGGTGCGTCTCTTTGGCGGCCCGACACCGCTGACCAAGACCCAGTCTTACCTGAACCTGATGGATGAAGACCCCATCAATTTTTCAAATATTCTGGGCGATGGCGTGCAGGCACCAGGTGCTGACTTGCCCACGGGTGCCAAGTTCAAAGGCTACAACACCGGCATTAACTTCACCAGCGCTGACCTGGGCAATGGCCTGAGTTTCGATGGTGCGGTGCTGCCCGCCCAGAACCCCAATGGTGAGACGGGCATCTCACTGGCGGCAACCATGGCCCAGCAGGCGTTCAGTGTGTCCGGTGCGTTTGAAGTTAACGGTGCAAATACCAACACTCAGTTGTTTCGTCTGGTAGGCGAGTACTATTTGAACGAAATCACCGTGGGTGGCTTGCTGCAATTTGCCGGTAACGGGGATCAGGATCTCAACGGCACCAGTTTTGTCGGTTTCGCTGAATTGCCGCTGGACATCACCCGCTGGCAGAATCGGCTGCGTTTAACGGGTGGGTATTCCGCTCAGGAAAACGATGCTGAAACCATTGAAGAAACGCAGCTGATGTTTGCCGGTATGCATGAAATCCGGTTCTCGAACCAGGTGAGTGCCTACAACTTTGCCGAGGTGTTTCTGCCGGAAGAAAGCGAGGGAAATACGTCGCGGTTTGGAACCGGGTTACGGGTTCGGTTTTAAAACGAGCCGCTAACAGTGTGACGTGAGCGCACGAGAAGTGTCAGGTGCCGTTGGCACCTGACACGATCTGGTCTATTTGAAAATCGCCTGAGTCAGTACCCGCCATTGGGCGTCCCAGTCCTGGGTGGGGTAGCGTTTGAACTCGCTGCGCACGAACTGGTTGATGCGCCCTTCGGCAACGCTCAGTAACAGGTTGGCGGTCTGTGTGGCGGTCATTTCTGTGCGCAGGCCTTCGCGCAGTTCGGCTTCGCGCAGTATCTGCTTGATCTGGGTTTCCAGCCGGTCGAATACCTGGGCGACGCGTGACCGCAGTCGCTCCACTTCGCCCGCCAGGGCATCGCCGATCAGTATGCGGCACATGCCCGGGTTGCGTTCGGCGAAATGCAGCAGCAGGGTTAGCACGGCTTCGCATTGGGCCACGGCCCGACTTTCTTCCTGCAAAATTCGGCTAACGCGGGAAAACAGCGTCTCTTCAATGAACTCAATCAGCCCTTCGAACATCTTTGCCTTGCTTGGAAAGTGTCGATACAGCGCCGCTTCTGACACGCCGACCGCCTTGGCCAGGCGGGCGGTGGTGATGGTTTTGCCCGGGCTGCTTTCCAGCATGTGGGCCAGCGCCTGCAGAATTTGATCGCGACGCGACAAGCCTTCCTGGGTGTTACTTTCGGTCATGAGGGTTCCATCTGCGTCTGGTCGAGGATGTCGGCGTCGTTTGTGATCAGCGTGCCGACGCCCTCGTTCGAAAAGATTTCCAGCAACGTTGCGTGCGCTACCCGGCCGTCGATGATGTGCGCGCTGGTCACGCCGTTGTGAATCGCCTCCAGGGCGCACTGAATTTTCGGCAACATGCCGCCGTATATGGTGCCGTCCGCAATCAGTGCATCCACCTGCTCAGTGCTCAGGCCGGTCAGAACCTGGCCTTCCTTGTTCTGCAGACCGCTGATGTTGGTCAGCAGTATCAGTTTTTCGGCACCGAGCACTTCGGCCAGCTTGCCGGCAACGAGGTCGGCATTGATGTTGTAGGACGCCCCGTCTTTACCGACGCCGATGGGGGCGACGACGGGGATGTAGCCGCCTTCGGTCATCAGTTCGATCAGGCGGGTATCGACTTTATCCACCTCCCCGACGTGGCCGATGTCGATGATCTCCGATGTATCTAGATCGGGCGTCTTGCGCGTGACCTTGAGCTTGCGGGCCTGAATGGTGTGTCCGTCCTTCCCAGTAATGCCAAAAGCCTTGCCGCCAGCCTGGTTGATCAGGTTGACGATGTCTTTGTTGACCAGGCCACCGAGCACCATTTCCACCACGTCCATGGTCTCGCTGGTGGTGACGCGCATGCCATTGACGAACTTGCTCTCGATATTCAGCTTGGTCAGCAATTCGCCAATTTGCGGGCCGCCGCCGTGCACAACCACCGGGTTAATGCCCACGGTTTTGAGCAAAACGATGTCACGGGCAAAGCTGGCTTTGAGTACGTCATCGACCATGGCGTTGCCGCCGTACTTGATGACGACGGTGGCGCCCTGAAACTTCTGCAGGTACGGCAGGGCTTCGTGCAGGACGTTCACAAAGTTCAGGGCGGTTTTACGATCGAGCGGCATGATATGACCTACTAATGACTGTCTGCGCGGTGATGACCGGAAAATGAAACCTGTCCGGTATGGGGTGTGCCCGGCGTGGCAATAGCAGCCAGCCCGGCCCGGAAGGTTAGCGCCGGGCTACCTGAGGTGCCCGGCGCTTTCCAGAAAACGCCGCATTAAAAGGGAATCTGTAACTGGCTGTCAACGGCTTGCAGCTGGGAGCGGAAGGCATCCTGAATGCGAGACATCGCCTGGTCGGTGTCGGCTTCGAACCGGCATACCAGTTTGGGCGAGGTGTTGGAGGCGCGCACCAGGCCCCAGCCATCCGGGAAATCGACGCGCAAACCATCGATGTCGGTGATGCGTCCGCCGGGAAAGGCGGCATTGCGCTGCAGTTGCTCGACGATGCGGAACTTGCGGTCGTCGGGCGCGGAGATGTTCATTTCCGGGGTGTTGATGTCTTCCGGGAAACTGCCGAACAATGCGTCCAGGCTGTCGCTGCGGGTGGAGATGATCTCCAGCAGGCGGCAAGCCGTGTAGAGTGCATCGTCAAAACCGTACCAGCGTTCCTTGTAGAAGATGTGACCACTCATCTCACCAGCGAGCAGCGCATCGACTTCTTTCATCTTGCGTTTGATGTGCGAGTGTCCGGTTTTCCACATCAGCGGCTTGCCGCCGTAGCCGACAATCAGCCCCTGCAAGCGCCGGCTGCATTTGACGTCATAAATAACGGTCGCGCCCGGGTTGCGGGTAATGATGTCCTTGGCCAGCAACATCAGCAGCCGGTCGGCCGGAATGATCTTGCCCGAGTTGGTCACCAGCCCGATGCGGTCGCCATCGCCATCGAAGGCCAGGCCGATGTCGGCGCGTGTTTCGATGACCGTGCGCGCCAGATCTTGCAGGTTTTTCGGATCGCTCGGGTCCGGGTGGTGGTTCGGGAAATTGCCATCGACGTCGCAATACAGGGGCAGAACGTGGCAACCGAGTGATTTGATCAGTTTGGGTGCGATGTTGCCAGCCACCCCGTTGCCGCAGTCGATGACCACTTTCAGCGGCCGTGAAACCTTCACATCTTCGGTGACCCGATTGATGTAGCTGGGAGTGATCTCGCTGCTGGTGCTGCTGCCGTTGCCGCTGTGGAAGCGTTCTTCCTCTATGCGCCTGTGCAGATTCAGAATGTCGTCGGTCGACAGGGTGTTGCCCGCCAGTACGATCTTGAAACCGTTGTAATTGCTGGGGTTATGGCTGCCGGTCACCATCACGCAGGAAGGCGTGCCCAGTGTGTGGGTGGCGAAATAGGCCAGTGGCGTGGGTACCACGCCGATATCGATGACATCGCGTCCGCTGGCGGTCAGTCCGGCGATGAGGGCTTTGCTCAGTTCCGGGCTCGACAGGCGACCGTCGCGCGCCACTACCACGGTCTGTTCGCCGCGGTCCAGCGCTTCGCTGCCAATGGCCAGGCCGATCTTGCGGGCGACGTCACTGTCTAGGGTTTCGCCCATAATGCCGCGAATGTCATAAGCCCGGAAAATGTCGGCAGACACCGGCGAGCTGTGTCCCATTTGCATCGGTGCCGGAGAATCCATACCCAGCAGGTCGTCATCGCTTTCCAGCATGCTGACATCGAAGTCGTCATCGGCTTCTTCGGCCACTGGCAACGGCGCCGGGGTTTGACCATACGGCTGGCCGCCCTGAGACACCATGGCCGGTGCGCTGGGGCGCGCACCTTTGCCCATGCGCAAGCGGTTAACGCTTTTGGCCAGCGAGTTGAACAGGCCCAGCCGGTAAGGTTGATTGTCGACCGACTGATTACTCAGCACCCGCTGAATAAAACGGGCAAACAGATTCGCATCGTGCCGCATGGCGGCCTGCAACCGGCTGGCGGCGATCAGCATTGAGGCAAGCGCGATGATGAAAATTAACCCAAAGGTGGCCCAGAGGTTGGTGGCGGCAAAGACCGTCGATTGCGCCAGTTCGTCGGAGGGCTGGAAGGTCAGTGTCCAGTTCGGGTTGTCCGAACGCAGGGTGCGCACCGGGTTTGAGGTTTTTACGCCGTACGTCAGCAGTGTTTGCTGACTACTGCCCTGAAATTGCTGCACCACCACGACGTTGCCCTGAGTGCTGTCGATACCGTTCAGGGATTCCTCCAGAAAGGCCATGTCCTGGCTGACACTGAGGGTGCCGATCAGGGTGCCCGCTGCGTTGCGCACCGCGATGACTGAATGCAAATATGGTTCACCGTTGAGCTGGTGGGCTTCCCATGGCAGGTTCTGACCCTGTTCGGTGCGTCTGATCATGTCCATGCCGGCGAACGCCAGCGGTGGCATGGCATTGGGTTGCTGGGAAGCCTGGCCGAGCGGGAACAGATGCACCGCAAGACCGTAGGGTAAGTTGTTGACCAGACGAGCCTCGGCGTTATCGAGTTCGGCCCGGCTGGCGTTCTGTATCAGGTCGACCAATTGGTCGCCACTGGCCAGGCGCTGCATCAGTGTGCGGTGCTGGTTCAGAACATTATTAAAGTAGGCTTCGTATTGTTCACCTACCTGACTGATCAGTTGTTGCTGGTGGGTTTCGTTAACCGGGCCAATGGCCTGGTTGATGACCCACCAGGCTGAAGCCCCGATCGACAGGGCAATGGCCAGCATCGGCACCATCAGATAGGTGAACACACTGCGGTTGGCCGCATTGCCTGTGGTGCTCTGAGTCGACTTCTCACTGGCCTTGGGTTTGTTCTTCTTGTTGCCGAGTAACGCCACAGACAATTCCTTAAACGAGGATGGTTGAATACATCGTGCTGTTGAGCAACCGGCCTATCCGCGCACTGGCGGGTGCAGTGATTGCTCACTTCATTCAGCTACTTTAGCCCAAGCTCAGTGACAGGTTAAGCCTTGTTGAACAATTCCGACTAATGTCGACCGGTGTGACCAAAACCTCCGGCTCCCCGATCGGTTTCCTCGAAGCTTTCAACCCACTGAAAATCAGCCTGTACGACCGGAACCAGCACCAGTTGGGCGATGCGTTCGCCAGGCTCAATGGTGAACTCGGTGTTGCCCCGGTTCCAGCACGACACCATCAGTTCACCCTGGTAGTCGCTGTCGATCAGGCCGACCAGATTGCCCAGCACGATGCCGTGCTTGTGGCCCAGGCCCGAGCGCGGCAGGATCATGGCGGCGTAGGCCGGGTCTTCCACATAGATGGCGAGCCCGGTACCGATCAGTTCGGTTTGGCCGGGCTTGAGCGTCAGTGCCTCATCCAGACAGGCGCGCAGGTCGAGCCCGGCCGAGCCTTCGGTGCCGTAGTGTGGCAATGGCAGGGTGTCGCCCAGACGGGCATCGAGTTTTCTGATCTTCAGCGGTTTCTTCATGGAGAGTCGAGGTTCCGGTGTTTGGGTTTAGTGGTCAGGGGTGTCAGCTAATGGTCGCGATGATAAAGCGTGACACCGCGCTTTTCGAGGCAGGCCCGAAGGCTTCATGATGATCGGCCCCGACCAGCAATATCTCGTTCTGGTCGCTGCCGAAAGCGATGTCGGTGCGGGACACGTCGTTGGCCACAACCCAGTCGACCTGTTTGCGGGCTAGCTTGGCCCGGGCGTAGGCTTCCACATCCTGAGTCTCTGCGGCGAAGGCGACCACACAGCCAGGCCGCTTGGCGTGGCTGGCCACCGTGGCGATGATGTCCGGGTTCTGGACCAGATGCAGCGTCAGCTGTTCTGAGCCCGGGGTCTTTTTCATTTTCTGGTTGGCCGTTTCCGCAGGTCGATAGTCGGCGACGGCAGCCGTACCGATAAACAGATCAACATCGCCCAGCTCACCGAGTGCGGCCTCGTACATCTGTTGGGCGCTGACAACATCAATGCGGCTGACCCGGTCAGGTGTCGGCAGGTGCACCGGCCCTGCAATCAGGGTGACCCGGGCACCGGCCTCGGCCGCCGCTTGCGCCAGGGCGAAGCCCATCTTGCCGCTGCTGTGATTGCTCAGGTAGCGTACCGGGTCCAGTGCTTCGCGGGTGGGACCGGCGGTAATCACCACCCGCTTGCCGGTCAGGCTGCCACGATGAAATAACCCGCCGGCGAGTTCGGCCAGATTATGGGGTTCGAGCATGCGACCCGGGCCGATATCGCCACAGGCCTGCTGACCGGCATCGGGCCCGAACCAGGCGAGCGTCGGGTACAACTGTTGCAACCGGGCGACATTGGCCTGGGTGGCGGCATTGAGCCACATCTTCTCGTTCATGGCCGGTGCCAGTGCACGCTGCGCCGTGGTTGCCAGCCAGAGGGTGCTGAGCAGGTCGTGGCCCGAGCCCGCCGCCAGGTGCGCAATGAAGTCGGCCGTGGTCGGCGCGATCAGCAACAAATCAGCCCAGCGTGCCAGTTCAATATGACCCATGCCCATTTCGGCGGCTTCATCGAGCAGGGAATGATGCACCGGGTGGCCGCTGAGCGCCTGCAACGTCAGCGGCGTTATGAATTCCCGGGCCGCATCGGTCATCACCACCCGCACCTCGGCCTCAGCCCGTACCAGCTCGCGCACCAGTTCAGCCGCCTTGTAGGCTGCTATGCCACCGGTAATGCCGACAATGATGCGCTTGCCAGCCAGAGTCTCCAGGTTCGGGGTTTGCATGCTCGTGCTCTGCCACTCAAAATAGATGGCAAGAATACCATAAGGGATTGGTGTTCATCACAGCGGGGCGGGTGACAACGCAGTTGGCACTGCCGCTTCGTGACCGGCAGACAAGGGTGTCTGCCCGAAAAAGGACGCAACCATGTCAATCAAGGACTGGCCGGCTTCAGACCGGCCACGGGAAAAACTGCTGCAACGCGGGGCCAGCGCCCTGACCGATGCCGAATTACTGGCCATTTTTCTGCGCACCGGCCTGCCCGGTGTCAGCGCGGTGGATCTGGCGCGCCAGCTGCTAACCGACTACGGCAGTCTGGGCACGCTACTGGCGGCCGACCAGGCCCGCTTTTGCCAGGGTAAGGGCCTGGGCTCGGCCAAGTTCGTGCAACTGCAGGCGGTGCTCGAAATGAGCCGGCGTTATTTGCTGGATGACCTGAAAGCCTCGCCCTCGCTCACCTCGCCTTCAGACACCCGCCAGTATCTGCTGGCACAGATGCGCGGCCTGCCCCACGAGGTGTTCGCCTGCATCTGGCTCGATAATCAGCACCGGGTGTTGCAGTATGAGCCGCTGTTCACGGGCACCATCGACGGTGCGGCGGTCTACCCGCGTGAGGTGGTGCGCACCGCCCTGAAGCACAACGCCGCGGCGGTGATTCTGGCTCACAACCACCCGAGTGGTGTCGCCGAGCCCAGCCAGGCCGACCGGCAGATTACCGACCGGCTGGTGGAGTCGCTGCGAGCGATTGATGTGCGGGTGCTGGATCACATGGTGGTAGGTGCAGGTGTTGTGGTCAGCTTTGCCGAACGGGGCTGGATCTGAGGGCCTCATGTTGCGGGGGTTCAAAACCGTCTAGCGACGGGTAGTAGGGCTGCTTCTGCGAGGGTATCTGAGGCATGGATGCCGAAGTTAAGCCTACATGGAGGTATTTACGGCGCCCTCGCAGTAGTGGCCCTGCTGCCCGTCGCGGGTTCAGGGCGTTGCAGCCAATTTGAACTCGGGGACCTGGGAGGCGGCGATTACCTGTTTCGATCATTTATTCGCCGCTTTCTCTTGAGCTTGATGGCGTGTTCTGGTATAAATCGCGCCTCATTTTATCCGGGCCCCGGATTAAAAGTGCGGATCGGGGGCTAGAAGCGGCCGAACCAATACATGTCGGGGGGTCGATCGGTTTATGTTGAACCTCGGTGGCACCGAAGAATCGGAGGCGATTAATAATGTCCAGAGTTTGCCAAGTTACGGGAAAGCGTCCTGTAACCGGGAATAATGTTTCCCACTCACATGTCAAAACCAAGCGTCGGTTCCTGCCGAACCTGCACACTCACCGTTTTTGGGTTGAGGGTGAAAAGCGTTTTGTCAAACTGCGTGTCTCATCAAAGGGCATGCGCATCATCGACAAGAAGGGTATCGAGGCCGTACTGGCTGACGTTCGTGCCCGTGGCGACAAGATTTAAGGAGCCGAACCATGCGTGACAAGATCAAGTTGGTATCCAGCGCTGGCACTGGCTACTTCTACACCACAGACAAGAACAAGCGTAATACACCCGACAAACTGGAATTCAAAAAGTTTGATCCGGTGGTTCGCAAGCACGTCATGTTCAAAGAAGCCAAGATCAAGTAAGACTAGACTGGCGAGATTGAACGAAAAAAGCCCGGCACTGGCCGGGCTTTTTTGTGGCTACAAGACAGTGTCAGCTAATTTCTTTCGACGAGCGAACGACCTGGCTGACAATACCGTACTCAATGGCTTCAGACGTGGTCAGCCAGCGATCGCGTTCGATGTCGGAGCGCACGCGTTCAATGGGTTGGCCGGTAGCGTTGGCGATGATTTGCGCCAGACGCTCGCGCATGCGGATGATCTGTTCGGCCTGAATCGCGATGTCGCTGGCCTGGCCACCCACGCCGCCTGACGGCTGATGAATCAGAAAGCGGGTGTTGGGCAGGCAGTAGCGGTCTTCTTTATCGGCTGCCAGAAAGATGTGGGTGCCAGCGCTGGCGACATAGCCGGTGCCGATCACTTTGACCCGGGCATCGACGTACTGAATCATGTCGTGAATGGTGTCGCCGGCTTCAACATGGCCACCCTGGCTGTTGATGAACAAGTGGATGTCCTCGTCTGACTCATCGGCCATGGCCAGAAGCTGACCAATAATGCGCTTGGCCATGGACTGGTTGATCTCTTCGCAAATAACCAGCTTGCGGGATTTGATCAATCGGTCAGCGACCGGGTCGAAACTGCGTTCTTCATCTTTTTTCATGGTGTTCTCCTAAAAGGTGTGTCCGTATTGCACGGCCTGTCCGGGTCATCAAAAAGCATCGGGTAGCGCTGAATTCGAATTCTAACCCCGGTCGATACTCAGTTTTATTCACATTTGGCCACTCAGCGGAGCTGCCCGGGCAACGTCGGCATTCTGGCCGGTTGTCAAACCCTAATGCCTTGATTTTAATAGCGTTTAAGGCGTTGATTCATTTTTCACCCTGAGCCGAAAGTGGCCACTGGCCGGGGCTTGGCGGCGTCTGCCCAAGGCTTGTCCAGAGACTTATCCACAGATTATGTGGACAGTTCAGCCGCTTCAATCTGCTCCGACAGGGTTAACCATTGCTGTTCCAGGTCATCGACCTTCTGGCGGCCATCGGCCTGTGCCTGAAGGGTTTTCTGCAAGGTGGCTTTCTGTTCTTCCTGATACAAGGTGGTGTCGGCGAGCCGGGCTTCAAGCTCTGCCAGGTTGGCCTGAGCGGTTTCGAGATCGCCTTCGACCTTCTTCAGCTGTCGCAGCAGCGGTTTCAGGCGTTCTCGCTCGGCCGCTTTTTGCTGACGCAGGACCTTTTTATCGGCCGCTGATGATTCCTTGTCGCTGGCCGTTGAATGCCCCTGAAGTTTATCGGGTTGTTTCAGCAGGGTCTGGAAGTAGTCCTCAAGATCACCACTGTACTCCGTAACCCGGCCACCGTTGACCCACCAGAACGTATCGGCCGTGTTGTTCAGCAAATAGCGGTCGTGCGATACCAGCACCACGGCACCATCGTATTGCTGGAGTGCAAAGTTCAGCGAATCTCGCACTTCCAGATCGAGGTGGTTGGTCGGTTCGTCGAGCAACAGTACGTTCGGTTTTTGCCAGGCGATCAGTGCCAGGGCAACCCGGGCTTTTTCACCGCCGGAAAACTGGCCGACCGGTTCATCGGCGCGCTCGCCGGCGAAACCAAAGCGGCCGATAAAATTGCGGAAGGTCTGCTCGCGCACCGTCGGATCGAGCCGGCGCAAATGCTCCATGGGGCTGGCCTGGCTGTCGAGGGACTCCAACTGATGCTGGGCAAAATAACCAATGCGCAAATGCTGGCCGCGCACCATCTCGCCGCTCTGTGGCTGCAAGGTGCCCGCAAGCGCCTTGACCAGCGTAGACTTGCCGGCGCCGTTCAACCCAAGCAGACCGACCCGCATGCCCGGGTGCAGGGTCAGTTCAACCTGGCTGATGACGGTGCGGTCGCTATAACCGAGGCTGACTTCACTGAGGCTGAGCAGCGGGTCGGAGACTTTGTCGTAGCAGGGAATGGACAGGTCGTACCCATTGTCGACATGTGCCGGCGCCGTGAGTGTCATTTTTTCCAGCATTTTTACCCGGCTCTGCGCCTGCTTGGCCTTGGTAGCCTTGGCTTTGAACCGGTCGACAAAGGATTGAATTTCTGCAACCCGTGCCTGCTGTTTCTCATACTGCGCCTGTTGTAACCGCAGACGTTCACTGCGCTGGTGTTCGAACTGACTGTAGTTGCCGCGATAGAGTGTCAGTTGCTGTTGTTCAAGGCTGAGCACCTGGGTAGCCACACCGTCCATGAAGTCGCGGTCGTGGGAAATCAGCAGCAGCGTTCCCGGGTAGCGTTGTAGCCAGCGTTCGAGCCAGTAACAGGTGTGCAGGTCGAGGTGGTTGGTGGGCTCGTCGAGCAGTAATAGATCGGCCGGTGACATTAGTGCCCGGGCAAGGTTCAGCCGAACTCGCCAGCCGCCCGAGAAATCGGAGACAGGCCTGGAGAAGTCGGTGACGACAAAGCCCAGCCCCATCAGCAATTGTTCGGCTTGCGATTGTTTTTCGAAGGCCTTATAGGTATCGAGCGCGCCGAGAGCATGGGCAACTCGGTCGTCATCGCCGGCGAGCTGGGCAGCTGCCAGTTCTGCTTCCAGTTCACGCAGGTGGCCATCACCGTCCAATACAAAATCGAGTGCCTGACGGTCGACGGCATCGACTTCCTGAGCCATGTGGGCGACGCGCCAGTTGGCGGGTACCCGGGCGGTGCCGCCATCGAGGCTCTGGTCGCCCTGAAGCACCTGGAACAAGGTGGACTTACCGCTGCCATTGGCACCGATCACGGCAATGCGTTCGCCGGGGTACAGGGTGGCGGAGGCGTTTTCCAGCAACGGCTTGCCACCGCGCTGCAGTTGGACATTGGATAAGGTAATCATGGCGCGCAGTTTACCAATGCGCTGTGATACTGTCTCTGATTACCGCTGCCGTTCCAGATATTCAGCATCATGAATCAAACACCCGACAACACCAAGTCCGACAACGATCGATCGGCCGACCTCTGGTCCTTCGCATTACGCTGTTATGCCATTGAACAGGACCATTTGCTGTCGCTGCAACAGAATGCCCGCTTGCACATCAACGATGCTCTGGTGGCTGCTTACGCCGTTACCAACCAGTTGGCGTTAGACGCAAGCTGCTGGCAAGCCGTACAGGAAGGTCGTCCGCGACAGGTATTGCATCGGGTGCGTCGATATCGACTGGCTATGGAGCGGTCTGACCCGAAACGGGCCCGATTGCTGGAATGGGAGCTGACACTGGAGCGATGGGATCTGTCGCTGCTGGCAAGGTGCCTGGGTGGTGAGCAGTCAGATCTAACTGATTATCGACGTATCGTCACTCGGTTGAGTGAGCGCTGTGATTTGTCCGTCGATGCTGTGGAAGCGTTGTTGGGCAGATTACAGTTTAGTGGGCAGAGGGTTTAACCAGGCCTGGCATGCTGGATGACCGGACACAGAGTGGACAGCAAAAGTGCCCTCTCTGTGTCCGACTTTGCATCAGGCGTCTTTTTTCGGATCGAACAGGCTACGACCTTCATCAGACGGCACAGTGTTCACCAGCGGCTGCTTGGGTGCTGCCGGTTTTTCCGGTGCGTTGTTGGCCGGGCTGCTTACGGCCGGTGCACTGGGCGCGGACGGCGCGGCTGAGGGTGCCGCTTGCGGTGCTGCCGGTGCGTTGGGTGCAGGCGCTTTAGCCGGGGCTGGTTTTTTTGCAGCTGCTTTTTTCGCCGGGGCTTTCTTGGCGGCCGCTGGCTTCTTGGTAGCGGCCTTCTTGGCTGTGGCTTTTTTCGGTGCCGCTTTCTTTGCGGTCACTTTCGGGGAAGCGGCCTTTTTGGCGGCGGCTTTCTTGGGTGCTGCTTTCTTCGCCGGAGCTTTCTTGGCTACGGTTTTCTTGGCAGCGGCTTTCTTCGGTGCGGCCTTTTTAGGAGCGGCTTTGCGAGTGGTTGCCTTTTTGGCGGCGGCTTTCTTCACCGCTGTCTTTTTGGGAGCTGCACCGGCCGCTGCTTTCTTGGCAGTCGTTTTCTTAGCCGCCGCTTTCTTGGGTTTGGCTTTGGCTTTTTTGGCCTTGGCTTTGGCGGCTTTGGCAGCCTTGACGGCGGCTTTCTTGGCAGCGATGGCCGCTTTCTTTTCTTCTGCCTTGCGGACTTTATCCAGCGCTTTGTTCAAAGCATCAGCCGCTTTTTTCTCATTGGCGGCTGCAACGTAGGCATCCTTGGCGGCGTCGAATTCCTGTTTCAGGTCGTCAGCGGCTGATTTGGCAGCCTGGTAGGTTGCCTTGGTCTTGGCCAACTGGCTTTTCGCTGCCTGGGTAGCGCTGCTTTTGGCGCGCAGAGCCGCTGCCTGCTGTTTGGCCTGGGCGGTGGCAACTTTCTTGCGCGCGGCATCGAATTTTTTCTTGAGCTGGTCACGGGTTTTGGCGCTGTCTGCGACCGTTTTGTCGCGCATCTTTTCGAGTTCAATCTGGAGTTTGCCGATCTCTGTCTTCAGGACATCAACCGGTGAGGTCATTGCGGCAGACGAGGCCGTGCGTTTTGCAGCGGTTTTGCGCGTCGCCGGAGTTTTACGCGCGGGTGTTTTGCGTGCGGCAGTTTTTTTGGCGGTGCGTGTCTTTGGTGTCGCTTTTTTCTTGGCGGCGGCCATGAGTCTATCCCCTCAGTTGTTCTCAGTGTTCCCGATTTCTGGCAGAAACGAGGTCGGTATTAATAACCGACAATTCGCTTCAATGTTGACTGGAAACGAACACCTGAAACAGGCGCGCATCCGTCATTATTTTCTGCACTGTACTATTGTCAGCCACGATTGAAAATTCAAGCGTTGAAGTCATTAAATATCGGGTTTTCGCGAAAAAAACACGATAAAAAGGAAGATAACGAAGGATTCGGGGTTTAACCGGCTGCTTGCAGGCAACGATTGGGTGACAAACCGGATTAGCTGTCGATCCAGTCGATCAAGGCCTGCCAGTCGAGCAAGTCATTATTCTGGGCGTTATCCAGGTCGAAAAGGCCCAGGCCGTACTCGGATGCGCGCACATAAAATTGGGTGTCGCGGAAGGTGGTGATGAAGGGTATTTTGAGGCTGCGCAGAAACAGTTCCAGCTTCGAATACACCAGGGTGTTCTTGCGCGCCCGGTTGGCGACCACGGCAACCCGCTTGGGCGAGGTTCGGAAGACCGGACACAGCAACAGGTCTTTGATGAACAGAGTCGTCGCCCGAATGTCGATGGGTGAAGGTGTGACCGGAATAATTATGATGTCGCATTCACGCACCAGTTCATTGAGCAGTGAGCCGGTCAGGCCTGAGGGGGTATCGATGATGACCTTGGAGGTATCCGGCGGGATGTTGCGCAAGTGAAATGAGCGTGTGACCTGGGCGTTGGCGTTGCGGTAGGCCGCGACACCGTGAATGCGGGCTCGGTCGGGCTGGCGCGACTGCAGCCATTGCGTAGCGGAGCCTTGTGGGTCGTAATCGATCAGCACGGCGGTTTCATTGCGGTTGGCAAAAAGGCTCGACAGATTGGTCGCAATAGTGGTTTTGCCACTGCCGCCTTTGGCATTGGCGATTAACAGGCGAGTTGGCTGAGGGGCTGAAATAACCCGCGCTGTATTTTTGTTTTCATCCGAGGGATAAAACGACATCCTGTTACGCTACCCTACTGCTGATTAAACCATGCTCTGGTGTTTGAGTGGCCGCGGCCATATCAATGAGGTTCAAGTCATTGATTTCGGGAGAAAAGCTAACAACTCACCCGGTGTTGTTCGGGGTTTGAATTCAGTAGCAGGCCACCGCCATGCAACCGGCTGGGTTCAGAATGCGTAGAGGTAGCCGTCTGATCCCAGTGCCCATAGTCGTTCATTACGCCATCTCATATCAAGTACCGTGGCACTTTGGTAGGTGCTACTCCAGAAGCTGCCGATTTGCCACAGGCCCGTTCGCTCACCGGTTTCAACATTAAACTGCAGTATGCGCCGCTGGGTGGTGCCGATCAGTAACCGACCGGCCGACTCAAAGCGGGCGCTGTATACGCGAACGTCGCCGGTGGCCAGTTCAGTGATCTGTTCACCGGTTACCAGGTTCCAGAGCTGGGCGGTTTCATCGGCCGGGGCCAGCAATGCCAGGCGGGCATCGCCGGTCAGTTTGACCAGTTTGACCTGATTCGGCAGGGTGAAGGTTTGCAAGCGGCGGTTATCGGTCACGCTCCACAACCGGGCGGTCAGGTCTTCCGAGCCGGTCAGCGCGATGCGGGCATCATCCGATAACGAGACGCTGATGACCGGCCCTTCGTGATCGAAGTTGCGCAACACCCCACCATTGATGGCATCAAACAACACCGCCTGATTGTTACTCAGCCCCAGCAGTGCGAGGCTGCCGTCGGCCGACAGGTCGACCGCCTGGATGCGGGCCGGAGCGGTCCAATACCACACCGGTTCACCCGTGCGAGTATTCCACAGCGCCAGGTTGTTGTAGTCGGCGGTCAGGGCACGCTGGCCATCGGCGGAGACATCGGTGTACAGCACTTCGGTGTAACCGTTGGGATCGTGGTTCCAGTTGAACTGACGAGCGGGCGGGTGCAACGACCAGAAACTGCCACCGTGATGAATGGAACCGACGACTGCACCATTGGCATTGGGTGTCAGGGTGCCGTGGTAGGCACCCCGGGTCGCCAGTTCAAATTGATCCTCAGGGTTTTGCGGAAAGCAGCCGCCGAGCGCCAGAGCCAACAGTGCCGTTATTGTCAGCCTTCGTAGTGAGGCGGATGACAACGTCCGTAAGGGTCGATGCCAGCCTTGGGTTCGCAGGGCAGACGCAGCCATGGCGGTCGCCCGGCTCAGTGGCGGTTGGGTCGTGGGGCAATCACTCAGGCGACCTGCTCTTTGTGAATGTTGTGCAGCCGCTCGATCATCTGATCTTCCATTTCAAAGCGCTCGGTCATGGCTTCACCCAGCTTGGACAGGTCGGCCGGCAGGTCGCTGACATGCTGATTGGTGTGATCGCGGGTGTCGTATTTGTCGTTGAAATCGACAATGACCTGGGTCGTCGCCTCTACTCGGGGGTAAAGCGTGCGGGCCAGTTCGATGCCGCCGTCGTCGAATTCCCTGGCTTCGCGTACCAGTTGCTCGTAGATCTCGAAGTGACCGGCCGAGACGTAGTCCATCAGCGATTCACAGAATGACTGCAACAGGGTGCTTTGCTGATCGGCTGCGGTATCCGAGGAAATATCGAAATAGCGAACCAGGGTTTCCTGGCGCTGGCCGAGCCAGCGGTCGATCATTTGGTGGGTTCCCCCCCACCGCTCCCGGGCTGTTTTGCAATTCTCGAGCATGGGTAACTCCATTCAACCTTAAGATGTTTAGCGGCAACAGCTCATCAATTGGCTCTGATAAACGAATGTCGGGTGCCGGGGCCCCCGACATCTGGCCACCTATGTCAGACCACAAACTATAGGCCAGCGGTGGATTCGGGACAACAACAGCCTGAGTAAAGCTCCCAGACACACCCACCCGTGGTGGGCTGGGCATTTCCGTTAACACGGCGGACTCCTGAGTGTCTGGCTGACAGGGCTCAGTGTTTTATACTGGCCTTAATGTTCCGGCTGTGCGGTCGATAGTGACAGTATTAGATTGATAAAACACAGGTTACCTCCGGCTAGATAGCATTATGTCGACTGGGGTAGCTATACTGAGTTGCTACTGTTCCTGGCTGACCGGTTATCTGAATTCAGAAGGGGTGCTGTTTGTTGCCATTGAGCTACATTGTTAAACCGTTCCACCTGCTGTCGTTGGCGGTCACGCTGTCGTTTTGTTTGTCTTTGCCGGCCAGCGCGGAAGACGCCATCGCCACGGGGCCTACCTACGTTGAGCTGGAGCCGAGCTTTACCATTAATTACGGCGAAGGGTCGCGGTTGCGTTATTTGCAGGCCAGTATCAGTTTACTGGTACCCGATGGTACGGCCGCGTTGGAAGTGAGTACTCACTCCGATGCAATCCGGCATGAAATCATTATGCTGATCAGCGCCCAGGACCGGGAAACACTGACCTCAACCACGGGCCGTTCGGAGCTGCAAATCGAGTTGCTCGAGCAGATTCAGGGTTACATGGAGCAGGAAACCGGCGCCCCTCAGGTTGACCAGGTTTTGTTTACGGCGTTTGTGATTCAGGGCTAGCGGGAGTCGCGTTGGAAAAAGCGGGAATACCGTGATGCCGTGCAGGCACAGGCAGGCGCGTCTGAGGCCGGTCAGGCGCGTTTGTTGGAAGACAGAAAGCTGGCATCGGCACTGGGCTTTACGCCTTTATGGCGCTGAAACCCATCATCCCAACCGGCTTCCCAGGCTGCGATCAGAACATCGTTTTCATAGGGGGGTGAATCTGCCCCCTGGCCCGTCAGGCCCGTCATGTAGCCTTGTTGATAGGCTTTGTTCAGTGTTTCCAGCGTCCAGTGCATGGTTTCCAAAGACCCTGTCTCCCTGTGATCGATCCGAACATCATACGATGATCCGTTATCTTAACCGGAAGTTGGTTCACACTTTCAGCAATAAAGATTAAAAACGTGAACCAAGTCACACTACATGGGTCGATTGGTTAACATTAAGAGCTTGAACTACTGCCGTAAATACGACGCCAGGAACTCGTCGAAACTGCCCTGATCCGCTGCTTCTATCTGGCTTTGTTCGTCCAGGCTGTGTCGCGCTGCGCTGGCAAGGGCTTGCTGATCGTCTGCCGCCAGGGCCTCGGGGGCGAGGTGCTGGCGATGTTGCTCTGCCAGTGCCAGTGCGGTCTGGCGGAATGACCCCTGTTGTTTGATCTGCTCCAGAAACCGGGCCGAAGGCGTCAGTGATACATCGTCTATCTTAGCCAGTTGCTTCGCCACGGCTTGCTGATAACGATCACCGCCCAGCAAGGCATCCATTTCTGCCGCAAGCTCAGACAGAGAGCGCAATACCTTGTGCCCCTGCTCCTGCAGCGGTACTGATTCGCCCTGAATGTCCAGCTTCAACTCGGGGTCGCGACCAAAAGCCGCGACATTGAGGTTGTTCTCGCGCAGCTTGAAGCACTCTTCCTTGGGAACCAGGCCGTTGTCCTGGACCAGGCACCAAAACAGAAAGAGGTCGACAAACACCATGCGGTCGGTATCGACACCCAGGGGGGTGAAAGGGTCAATATCGAGGCACCGCACTTCAATGTATTCCACGCCGCGCTCGTTCAGCGCGCGAATGGGTTTTTCACCGCTGCGCGCCACTCGCTTGGGGCGCAGGTCGCTGTAATATTCGTTTTCGATTTGCAGCACATTGGCGCTGATTTGCCGGTAATCGTCCCCGACCCTGGTACCCAGCGCCTGATACGCCGGATAGGGCGTGTGAATGGCGTCGGTGAGGGTTTCGGAATAGGTTTGCAGGCTGTTGAAGCACACGTACAAGCTGCTTTGGGCGTTATTGGAGTAGCCCATGTCGCTCATGCGCAGCGTCGTGGCGTACGGCGAGTACAGGGTGTCGTCGCCCAGTGGCAGCAATTCGGTATGCCCCTTGTGACCAAAGCTGCGGTCGATGGCCGGTGAGGCCCCGAACAGATAGAGCAGCAACCAGGAGTGGCGCCGAAAGCCGCGAATCAGGCCAAAATATTCTTCGTTGATAAAGCGTTGCAGGTCGCCTTCCCAGCCAGACCGTTGCGCCCAGTCCTGCCAGAATTCGGTGGGCATCGACCAGTTGTAGTGCACCCCGGCGATGGTCTGCATGACCCGGCCATAACGGTGCCACAGGCCATGGCGATAGACGGTTTTCAAGCGGCCAACGTGGCTGCTGCCATACTGGGCAATCGGGATTTCGGTTTCAGCCGGCAACGCTGAGGGCATGCTTGAAGGCCAGAGCTGCTCGTTCGGTAATTGGGTGTAGGTGAACCGGTGCAGACGGGCCAGTTCATCCAGAGCGGCTTCGGGCCGGTTATGAACTGAGGTAATAAACTCGAGCAGCGATTCAGAGTAATCGGTGGTGATCGACGGATGCGTCAGTGCAGACCCCAGGCCTTTCGGGTGCGGCGTCTGCGCCAGGTGCCCTTCACCGTCGACGCGCAGGGTTTCCCGTTCGATCCCGCGATTAAAGCGCAACCAGTCGGGGTTCAGATCGGCCAGATGGCCCAGGCGAGTCAGCGTTGGCAAAGAAACATCCTCAAAAAACAGTCACGGTGGCGCAAGCACCCAAGGCACCCTGAGTTGGGGCAGACGGATAAAGTTCAAGCAACACTTTAGCAGGCCAGGCTGCGAGATCGATTACAATCGACCGCCTTTTTTCTTCATCGCCTCCTGCAGCAGCGATGCCATGGCGGTTTGCCCGGCCGGTGCTGCTGAACCCGGGTTTTTATCCCGGCGCGGCGCCGAGTTGCGGCGGTTGTTGCTGCCGGTGTTCTGGTCGCGGTCTGCCGGTTGGGCTTCATCGTCCAGCCGCATGGACATGGCGATCCGGTTGCGGGCCACATCGACATCCATGACTTTGACTTTAACGATGTCACCCGCTTTAACCAGCTTCGACGGGTCGTCGATAAACTGATGGCTCATCGCCGAGATGTGGACCAGACCATCCTGATGCACACCGACGTCAACAAAGGCACCGAAGTGGGTCACGTTGGTCACTACACCTTCCAGCACCATGTTCTGGCGCAGGTCCTTGATGGTTTCGACGCCGTCCTGGAATTCGGCAGTTTTGAACTCAGGGCGCGGGTCGCGACCGGGTTTTTCCAGTTCCTGCAGAATGTCGGTGATGGTCGGCAAGCCAAAGGTCTCGTCGACGTACTGCTCGGCCTTGAGTGCCCGGATGAAGCGGCTGTCGCCAATCAGGGCGGTTACATCGCGGCCGGTATCGGCGACGATGCGCTCCACCACCGAGTAGGATTCCGGGTGCACCGCTGAGCCATCGAGCGGGTTGTCGCCGTTCATGACTTTCAAAAACCCCGCCGCCTGTTCGAACGCTTTCGGGCCCAATCGACTGACGTCTTTCAACTGCTTGCGATTCTTAAACGCGCCTGCGGCATCACGATGCGCGACGATGTTATTGGCAATGGTGCTGTTCAAACCCGAGACCCGGCTCAGCAAGGGGGCTGATGCGGTATTCAGGTCGACACCGACGCCGTTCACACAGTCTTCCACGACGGCATCCAGCTGACGCGCGAGCGCCAGTTGGGAAACGTCGTGCTGGTACTGGCCAACACCGATCGACTTGGGTTCAATTTTCACCAGTTCTGCCAGCGGGTCCTGCAGGCGCCGGGCAATGGAGATCGCGCCGCGAATGGTCACGTCCAGATCCGGGAATTCGCGTGCGGCAAATTCAGAGGCCGAGTAAATGGATGCGCCGGATTCATTCACCAACAACGCCTGGGCGTTGATGTCCGGGTGCGATTTCAGCACGGCTTTCACAAAGCGCTCGGTCTCTCGGCTGGCGGTGCCGTTACCGATGGCGATCAGTTCAACGTTGTGTTTTTTGCACAGCGACACCAGCATGTGCTCGGCTTCGCGGATTTTGTTCTGCGGCGGTGTCGGGAACATGGCGCCGTGATCGAGCACCTTACCGGTGGCATCAACCACCGCGACTTTCACACCGGTACGCAGGCCCGGGTCCAGACCAATGGTCGCTTTGGGCCCAGCCGGTGCAGCGAGCAGCAGGTCTTTCAGATTCTTGGCGAACACATCAATCGCCGCTTTCTCGGCAGATTCACGTACCCGGTTAAACAGGTCGGTTTCAATATGGGTTAGCAACTTCACCCGCCAGGTCCAGCGAACCACTTCGCCCAGCCAGGCATCGGCCGCGCGGCCGCTGTCTTTGATGTTGAAATGCTCGGCGACAATGATTTCACCCTGGCTGGTACTGCGCGGCTCTTCGCCCGCCAACACCAGTGAGAGCTGCAAAAAGCCTTCGTTGCGACCCCGAAACATGGCCAGCGCCCGGTGGCTGGGCACTTTCTTGATGGCTTCGTTGTGCTCGAAGTAATCCTGAAACTTGGCGGCTTCGTTCTGCTTGCCGTCGATGACCCGCGCCTGCATCTCGCCATGCTGCCAGAGGTATTCACGCAATTTGCCGATCAACCCCGCGTCTTCGGCGAAGCGCTCCATCAGAATATAGCGCGCGCCATCGAGCACGGCCTTGGTGTCGGCAAAGCCCGCATCGGCATTCAAGTAAGATTCTGCTTCGCTCACCGGGTCCAGCGTCGGATCACTGAACAGGGCATCAGCCAGAGGCTCCAGTCCGGCTTCAATAGCAATCTGACCTTTCGTACGGCGCTTCTGTTTGTAGGGCAGGTACAGATCTTCAAGCTCAGTCTTGGTCGCGGCGGCTTTAATATCGCGACTCAGGCTATCGGTCAGCTTGCCCTGCTCTTCGATGCTGGTAAGGATGGCTGCGCGCCGGTCTTCCAGCTCGCGCAGGTAGCGCAACCGGTCTTCAAGATTTCGCAGTTGGGTGTCGTCCAGCCCACCGGTCACTTCTTTACGGTAACGACTGATAAAAGGCACAGTAGCGCCTTCATCCAAAAGGGCCACAGCCGCCTTAACCTGGGCGTCGGCGACTTGAAGTTCCTGGGCAATACGATGTTCGATGCTGATCATAAGACGATGACTCGGTGAAGCGTAACGGGAGACACGCATCATTAGCCAAAGCCGCGTCCATTTCAAGGGCCGTTACAACTCGCTAACATCTTGATTTATAAATAAAACAAAGGTGGGATGGCTTGCTCTAGTGGTTAACAGTTGCTCTGGCTGTAGTGCCACAAATTCGTACCGGCAGCCGGGTAGGCCTGGCCGGGGCCGGCGTAGACCCATCCATGGGGCCTAGACCGTAGCATCCATGCTACGGACTTCCCCGGCCAGGCCTACCCGGCCACCGGTACTTGGCATATTGCCTGTCCCTTACTTAAAGCAGCACTGGAATGAATTGGGTTAGCTGACTTATTCAGTGGCCAGTTTGCCCCCCTCGAAAAACAAATAGTCTTAAATCCAGACCTATAACTCCGGAGTAAGCCTTCAGAATGTTTTAATGGTCATTTACAGGGATTTAATAATGGCAAATAACCGAGTGCTGGCCACCGGGTGGGCCTCTCCGGGGAAGTCTGAGGCATGGATGCCGAAGCCTAGGCCCCATGGACGGGTTTACGCCGACCCCGGAGAGGCCCACCCGGTGGCCAGCACGGACTCGAGCCACAAAAGACAACCAAGCCACCAAACCACAGGTTGCCTGGGAGCATACCGAACCGCATAATCGCCCCCTGCCATTCTTGCCTAGAGGTCCGCCGTGCGCGACCCCCACCGCGACGACATTGACGCCAGCCTGGATCTGCTGCTCGACCAGACGCCGTTTATGGATGTGCGTGCCCCGATTGAATTTGAACACGGTGCCATTCCCGGCGCGGTTAACGTGCCGATTCTGGATGATGATCAGCGGGCTGCCATTGGTACCCGTTATAAAGAGGCGGGGCAGGACGCGGCCATTGAACTGGGTCTGGAATTGGCGACGCCCGACATTCGTGCCGAGCGTCTTGATGCCTGGGCGAGCTTTGCCCGGCAGCATCCGAATGGCTATCTCTATTGTTTTCGGGGTGGTCTGCGTTCCAATACCACCCAGGCCTGGCTGCGCGAAGCGGGCATTCACTTCCCGCTTGTGCGCGGTGGGTACAAGGCGCTGCGCCGCGTTCTTATTGATGCGTTTGAGGAGCGCCTGGCAACTCGCAACTTGCAAGTACTGGCGGGGCCAACGGGCAGTGGCAAAACCGAAGTGATTCATGCCTGGCGGGTCAGTCTGGATCTGGAAGGCCGGGCTGGGCACCGGGGCAGTGCCTTTGGTGCGACCTTTGCGCCGCAGCCGGCGCAGATTGACTGGGAAAACCAGATTTCGCTGGATTGGGCGCGTTTGGATGTCCATGGTGATGCGCCTGTGCTGGTCGAAGACGAAGCGCACCTGATCGGCCGTATCCATTTGATACCCGAATTGCATCATAAAATGCAGAAAGCTCCGGTGATCGCTCTGGAAGCGCCGATGCAGGAACGAGTTGACCGCTTGCTCGATGACTATGTGAACCACGCGCTGCAGCACTTCAGCCAGCAAGAGCCGGACAACCCCTGGCCACTGCTCGGCGACTACGTGAGCCAGAATTTGCACCGCATTCGTAAACGCCTGGGCGGGGTGCGCCATGAGCAACTGCAACAAGCCGTGCCAGATGCGGTGGATGCCATGGCCCGGCAACGGGACCCCGGTGGCTTTAACCGCATTATCGAAACCCTGCTGACGGACTATTACGACCCCATGTATCAGTATCAACTCAGTGGCCGTGCGGACCAGGTCGTGTTCCGGGGCAACGCCGAAGCCGTGCTCGACTGGCTGGAACACCAGCGCCATGTTTGAACGCGATCTGGTACTGGTCGGTGGCGGCCACACTCATGCTCTGATGATTCGCACTCTGGCGATGAAGCCGATACCGGGGGTTCGGGTGACACTGGTGTCGGAATCGACGCTGACGCCCTACTCCGGGATGTTGCCAGGCCTGGTCGCCGGGCACTACCGGGCTGACGAGGTGCACATCGACCTGAATCGGTTGTGCCGCTGGGCCGGTATCCGTTTTATTCAGGGTCGGGTGACGGGTGTGAATGCGCAGGCCAAAACCCTGTCGGTACAGGATCAGCCGTCACTAACCTACGACAAGGTCTCCTTCGACACCGGCTCAACGCCCGACCTGAGTTTGCCCGGCGCGCGCAGCTTTGCGGTCGGGGTGAAGCCCGTCAGCCGGTTCTACGCCAAATGGCAGCAATTGCTCGACCGTCATGACCGGGAGCGCGGCACCGAAACCCAGCACTGGGGCGTCGTCGGCGCCGGTGCCGGAGGGGTTGAACTGGTGCTGGCCATGGCACACCGGCTGGGTGCGGATCGACGCGTTCAGCTGCATCTGGTTTACCCCGGAGATCACATACTAAGCGGCTACCCGCGCCGTTCAATCCGCGCGGCTGAGTGTGCATTGCAACGGCACGGCGTCGTCTGCCACTCTAACTTTAACGTCAGCGCGGTGAAGAAAAACGGGCTGGTGGCGGCCAATGGCAATGCCTTGTCGCTCGACCAGACCGTCTGGTGCACCCGGGCGGCCGGTCCGGAGTTTCTCAGCCAGAGCGGTCTGGACGTGACATCTGCCGGCTTTATCGCCGTCAATCGCTACCTGCAAAGCACTTCACATCCGGACGTCTTCGCCGCTGGCGATGTTGCCGACATGGTGTTCGACCCCCGGCCCAAGGCCGGAGTGTATGCCGTACGCCAGGCGCCGATTCTGTATGAAAACCTGAAACTCGCGTTCGCCAGCCAGCCCATGCAACCGGCGCGGCTGCAACGACAGTTTCTGTCACTGTTGTCGCTGGGCGACCGCCAGGCGGTTGGTCACCGGGGCTTGTTCGTCGCCAGCGGTGCCTGGGTCTGGCGCTGGAAAGACCGGATAGACCGCGCCTTTATGGAAAAGTTCCAGGCGCTGGGTGCGCCGAAGATGATGGCGCCAATGCCCACCGGAACAGAGGCTGACATGCACTGCGCCGGTTGCGGCAGCAAACTGGGCCCGGCGATATTGCACGATACCCTGAGCACCCTGCCGCGCATGAATAAACCCGGGCTGACCCCGGCCCTGGAGGCCGCCGAAGACGGCAGCGTCTGGCAACCAACACCGGGCCTGAGCCAGGTGCAAAGCCTCGATGGTTTTCGCAGCTTCAGTGATGACTTGTATCGCTTCGGCCAGGTCTGCGTGAACCACGCCCTGAGCGACCTGTATGCCATGGGCGCGCAGCCGGTCTCGGCTCAGGTCTGGATCAACCTGGCTCACGCCCACCCCCGTTTGCACAAGGCCGACTTCCAGCGACTGATGCGTGGTATTCACCAGGCGCTGAGTGATCAGAGCGTAGCGCTGGCCGGTGGTCACAGCACCGAAGGCGCGGAAACCCATGTGGCCGTGGTTGCTAACGGAGAAGTCGACCCGGCCCGCCTCTGGCGTAAAACCGGGGCCCGTCCCGGTGATGTTTTGGTTCTGACCAAAGCGCTCGGTACCGGCGTGATCTGGGCGTCAGATGCCGCCGCGCAGGCCCCGGCCGGAGCCGTTACCGCGGCCTGGGAGAGCATGCTGGTCAGCCAGAAACCCGCCTGGGAAGCACTGCAAAGACTGGAGCCGCACGCCGTTACTGACGTCACCGGTTTCGGCCTGCTGGGCCATTTGCTGGAGATGGTTACGGGCGACGACATTGAAGCCCACCTTAATTTGAACGCGATTCCCGCCTTGCCCGGTGCTCGCGACCTGTTAGAGCAGGGGTTTCGCTCCAGTTTGCACCCTCAGTTACTGCCCTACACGCTGGAATGCAGCGGGCTTGAGTCTGTAAGTGAGGTTGATATCGCTTTGCTGATTGATCCGCAGACGTCGGGCGGACTGCTGGTTGCTCTCGACCCGGATCAGGCGGAAATCTTTCTCGGCCAACTACCGGATGCCCGAGCTATTGGTCAGATCGCGAGGCGTACTTCCGACCGTAAAGTTGTCGTGGGCTAACCTCTTGAGTTAGAAATTCGCGATAATTCAGCCACTTGTTATCCAAGGAGCACCGGGTGCGCCTACTGACGGCCGTTAGACCGCATGGATGCGGTCTCCGAGCCCCCAGGGAGGGGTTCACGGCGTGCCTTCAGTAGGCGTGCCCGGTGCTCCGATTGGCACCTAAGTAAGTGTCGATGCCTAAACGCATTAATCTGCGAATTTCTAACTCAGGAGCCCCCGGGCTCTCTACCGCACCCGAGTCTGTATCTGAATCCGGTCGCTCTGGCCGCTTTGGTCAACCAGCACGATCTGATAGCGGTGTAGCGGTGCCAGGGCCAGATCCAGTTCGGGCTCTTCAGTGGTGAGTTGTTCGCCGTTCAGATACCAGTGAAACGGGGCTTGGCCGCCCTCAGCCCAAAGTGACAGATCGATGTCCTGGCCCGGCTCGACCATCAGGCGGGTGCCATCGGATGCGCCTTTCAGCGCCAGGGGTTGCTGGGCCACCGGGACCAGTTGTGGCGGGCAGCGCGGGTCGAAACCGGGCAGTCGTTCGCGGCTGCGCCAGTTTGGCTGTAGCCAGCCTTGCACGGGCGCCGGCCAAAGTGCGACTTGCGTCTGGGTGGCTGGCAGATTGCAGCCCAGCGGCACCTGCAAGCCGGATTCGGGGTTGAGGTTCAGGGGGGTAACGGGCCGGTTGAAGCTCAGGCTGGCATTGCGGCTGTGCATCCAGGTGCCGGGAAACGTGCCATCCAGCACCCAGGCTTCCTGGGGCTGGTCACACAAAGCGCTGGTTTCTGGTCGACCACTGGGCCAGCAGATGGTTTCGCGAGTTACGCTGGCGGGTTGGGCGGGCATCGCCGGGCTATCGCCGACCATGGCTGCGACCCGGGTCAATAACGGCACGGCGGTCTGGCGACCAAAGTGACTGGGCAGCGCCGAGCCATCCGGCTGCCCGACCCAGACGCCCAGGGTGTGATGTTGGCTGACAGCCAGCGCCCAGCTGTCCCTATTGCCGTAGCTGGTGCCGGTTTTGACGGCGAGCCCGGGCAAGGCATTGTCGGCATCGAGCAGGGTACGACGGATGATCCAGGCCGCCCCGGCTGACATCAGAGGGCTCTGAATGCGGGGGTCATCCGATGACAGGCGCGGTTTGATCGTCTGGCCTTCGCGGCCCAGCGCAGAATACAACCGCACCAGACTTTCCAGTGAGGTGCCGACGCCGCCCAGAGCAACCGCAAGACTGGGGCGTGCGTTGGCCGGCAACTGGAGTTCACCACCGGCTTGCTGCAAGGCCAGATAAAACCGCGCCGGGCCAATCTGCTCCAGCACCTGAACCGCCGGCAGATTCAGGCTTTGTTGCAAAGCGCTGGCCAGTGACACCGGGCCACTGAAACCGCCGGTAAAGTTCACCGGCCGGTAATCGCCAAAGCGCAGCGGCACATCGAGCAACAAACTGGCGCTGTGCACCAGGCCCAGGTCCAGTGCCTGCCCGTAAATAAAGGGTTTCAGTGTCGAGCCGGGTGAGCGGATCGCCGACACCATATCGACGTGGGCGGCCCGGGCCGGGTCGGTAAAATCAGCCGAGCCGACGTAGGTTCGAACCAGGCCGGTGCGGTTGTCCATAATCATCACCGCAGCCGAGACGTGGCGATCAATCGCCTGCACATAGGCCGGCACCAGCGCTTCGACCTGGCGTTGCCAGTCGAGGTTCAGGGCGGTTCGATGGGTCAGTTTTGGTGTGGTGCTTGTTGCGGCAGCATCGACCAGACGCCGCGCCAGCAAAGGCGCAGTCTGGTAACGCTGAATCGGCACGGCAATCACGCGCTCTTCCCGGGCATCGGCCACAACCTCCGTCGGCCAGATGCCCTGGTCCGCCAGGCGTTGCATCAGTTTGTTTCGGGCCGCCTCCGCACGTTCCGGGTGTCGGTCGGGCCGGTATCGGCTGGGCGCTTGTGGCAGCACCGCGAGCAACGCAGCCTGGGCCCGGGTTAGATCCTGTGCCGAATACCCCAGATACGACAGGGATGCCGCCTGAACGCCCTCAAGCGTGCCACCGAATGGCGCATGGTTCAGGTAATAGGTGAGGATCTCTGCCTTGCTGTAATGCCAGTCGAGCTGCAGCGCGCGCACCATTTCTTTGAGCTTGCCGGTGAGCGTTCGCGGTTCCGGGTAACGCAACCGGGCGACTTGCATGGTCAGCGTTGAGCCGCCGGAAACCACCTCGCCATACCAGAGCGCCTGACCCGCAGCGCGGATCAACGCGAACGGGTTGACGCCGGGGTGACGGTAGAAGAAGCGGTCTTCATAGCCGATCAGGGCTTCCAGATAGTGGGGCGACACCTCCGCCAGTGTGACCGGGTAACGCCAGACGCCTTCCGCATCGGCAAAAGCCCGCAGCAACTGGTCGTGGTTGGTGGTCACAACCTGGCTGCCTGGCCGGGGTGTCAGGTCCACCGGGGCCAGGCGGTCAATCACCACCAGGATGAGCAGGGTCAGCCCGACAAGCACGCCGGGTATCGCCAGTGCGATAACCCAACGGCGCTGCCGGAACCGGGCCAACCCGAGCATCAGCGGGGCAGAACAACCAGACGGCCGGGCGAGCGACCCAGGCTCTGGATATCCGGCCGGTACATGTCTTCGACGTAGGCCCCTGGAATGGCGTACTCGCCCGGTGTCACCGCCCGTGCCAGGTAATACAGCACCTGGCCCTGCCATTCGTTCACATCGAGCGCCGCGACATAGCGGTCATCACGAACCTCTTCATAGGCGATGCGGTTGCGGAAATACTCGCCGACCGAATCCCCTTCGATGCGAATATCATCGAGATTGACGCTGGCATTGGCCAGATTCTGATTTTCAATCTCCAGCCCCGCCGGCAGCAGATCGACCAGCAAGGCTTCCGGCACCCGGGCCTCGCTGGTCACCGATAGCCGCACGATCACCAGATCCCCGGTGGTCAGTGGCTCGGTGATGTCGAGCGGCTCACCCTGAATATCATAGGTGTCGCGCTCTACTCTCACGGTTTGAGCATAGGGTTCGGGCGCTTCGAGCGGTGCACCGTTGTAGACCAGATTGGCGAAGATTGCCTCGTCGCCGGCTTCAATGCCGCGCAGGCTGGCCAGTTGGTCGGCGTCGATCAGGGTGTTGAAGGCCCCTTTCCGGTCGAGCCGCTGATCCAGGGCATCGAGCTGCAGGGTGGCTTGCCAGGGTTCCGGGCTGGCAGAGAACTGCAACGCCAGCTTGGCCAGGGCAATGCGCTCCTGGGTGCTGAACCACTGCTTTTCTCGAAGAAGGTCGGGTACCTGTTGCCAAAGATCACCGGCGTCGAAGCCGTGTTCAAGCGCCAACGCGAGCGACAGGGCAGCGTCGCGCAGCGGGCTGCCGTAGTCGCTGTAATAGCGATGGCGGCCGCGCTCAACGGTTATGCCTTTTTCAGCCGCAATTTCAGCCCGCTGGGTATCTCCTTCCGTTTGCAGGGCGGCGGCCAGCTGCATCCAGCCCAGGCCGGACTGATCGTAATCGCGCTCCAGTGCCTGGTCATAGAGCCGGCGCACGTCACTCAGCGAGCCCTGCCCGGCCTTCGCCAGTACCTCGGCAGCATAGGCGCGGACAGCGAACTGCTGATACGCCGGGTCATCGCTCCAGCCGGTCACCCCCAGCGAACCACGCAACAGACCCTGCAGTGTGGTCAGTGTGCGTTCCAGCCGGTTGTCATCCACCGGCACGCCCAAACGACGGGCATCGACCAACAGGTCTGCTGCATAAACGGTGCCCCAGTGAGATTCCACAGACCCCGAGTCCCAGTAACCAAAGAGGCCGGATTCCTTCTGCTTGGCCAGGGTGCGGGCCAGACCGGTTTCAATCTGAGTGCGACGGAAGGCCTCGGTATAGGGTTCATCGAACCGGCTCTCCAGTGCCTGCACCAGCCCCAGATCCTGTGCCAGTTGAGGGTCAATCAGCAGCCAGGGGTAGGTCGAGCTGATTGTTTGCTCCAGGCAGCCGTAGGGGTAATGCAACAGCGAGCGCAAGTGTTCGGCGAAATCGATGGCGGGCCGGTTCGACAGCGTCAACTGGGCTTGAACGGTCGAAGCGATCAGGTCGTCGGTGCGCGGAGCTGGCTGCCACAGGGTGTTAGGCTCGATGCGAGTGCGCTCGTAGCGGGTCTGCCAGGGGTGGGCACTGCGTACACCGAGTGACCAGCGGCGGTTGATGTCGAGGTCATCACCATTGCTCAGGCGTACGGCAATGTCGCCGTTGCCGCTGTCGTACCCGGCTTCCAGCGGAATGCGCAGCGTGGTTTTCTCGCCGTCTTTTAACGTCAGGCTGTCACCGGGCTCGGTGGCGCTGATCGCGCCGCCGATGGCAACATCCAGCGCCAGGGTCTGGTCGGCACCGGAAAGATTGTGCACATCCAGGGCCAGCGTGCTCTTGTCGCCAAAGGCCATAAAACGTGGCAATGCGGCTTCAACCACCAGCCGGTCAGCGACCTCGGTTTCGGCCTCGGTGCTGCCAAAACTGCGTTCGCCCCAGGCGACCACCATCCACTTCACCCGACCATTGAAGTCCGGCAAGTCGAAACTGACTTCGGCTTCGCCGTCGACGAATTCAACGGGTTCCGACAAGTAAGACAGAATACGCACATCGCTTTTCGGTTCTTCACCGCCGCGCGACAGCGCATCGTCACTCTCGGCAAAACCGCCACCAAAGCGCTGGCGCACCATGTCGAGCCCTAAATTGTTGATGATGCGGTGGTACACATCCTGATACTGGGCTTCGAACCGGCGCGGTGAGAAGAAAAACTGCTCCGGCTGGGGGCGTTTGTACCGGGTAATGTTCAGCACGCCCATATCGACCAGGGCGACGGTGGCGTAGAGGCGCTGGTCGGAAAAAGCGTCGGCATCATCAATGCTCAATCGGGCGGTGATTGGCCGGTTCGGTTCAACCCGGTCCGGTGCGTTAACCGCTACCTCAAACTCACCATCCAGCCGTTGCATCGGCAGGTGCACCAGCCCCAGAGTGCGTTTCGGGGCGACATCGGTCACCTGATCAGCCGGGGTCAGAATCATGACCGAGACATAGAGATCGTGCCGGTTCCAGTGAGTCTCAGTCGGCAGTGTGATTTCAGATTCACCGGCCTCGACGTCCTGATGCGTTGAATACAGCACGCCGGCCTGGCTCTCGACGTTAATCAGCGCACGACCAGAAGCCGGGGCGACTAAACGCAGTGTGGCGGTTTCGCCTGGTTGATAGGCATCCTGATCCAGCGTCAGCGGAATCTGGTCGGGCCGCACGACGGAGGAGTCGGCATCGCTGTAGCCACTGTATTGGGTGCGGAAATAATGCACCGACCGGGCGCCATCGGCATGGGTCACGTGCAATTCATAGTCGCCCCACTGCACCGGCAACTGCACCTCGGCCCCTTCGTCGGTGACGGTAATGGTGCGCGACTCGGTGACGTAACGGTTGGCATCGTAACGCCAGCTCCAGCCGCTATCGTCGTCGAACCACCAGTAATATTCGCGATGATCCCGAAACAGTTGAACCTTCACTTCGCCATCGATGGCCTCGCCGTCTTTTGACAGGGCGAAGACTTTGAAGCCGACATCGGCATTTGCGGCGGGCCGGTCCCGGAACAGCGGTTCAATACCTACCAACGTCTCCAACGGCGGCATCAGAATCAGTTGTTGATTGCGGGTGACGGGTCGGCCACCGCTTTCATACAGGCTACCGGCGATATTGAACGCCAGGGGTACGTCTACGTTGCCCCAGGCATCGGGCAGGGTAAGCAACCCGGCGCCGGTTTCGTCCAGCGTAATGGCCGTCAGGCTCAGGGTATCGTTGTCGAGTCTCTGGCGGGCATCGCCGACGGTGAGGTCGGGCCAGGCTTCGAACACTTGAGTGGTTGGCCGCACTGTGGCCAGGGCGTCTACCTCGTTGCCCGCCGCCGGAGCACCGTAAAGATAGTCACCCTGAACGGGGATGCCTGCGGGTAATTCAGTCAGGCGCGGCATACGTTCGGTGTTACCGGGGAAAAACGACAGGGTCATTCGTTCCGGCAAAAAGGTCTCGACCTGAAAGCTGTATATTTCGCGCTGCACGGCACGGTCGGGCTCGACGATCCACTGCCAGGTGCCGGTGGCGGCATCGTCCGGGAGCGTTACGCTGTGTTGATACAGACCAGAGGGGCCAGCGCGCCAGACCGTCTCTTCGATCTTGCGGCCACGGGCGTCGTAGAGATGCGCCTCCAGTGACGGGTTGGCGATGGGCTGACCGTCGTAGTCGCGGCGCAGCATGTTGATATTCACCGTTTCACCTGGCCGGTAAAGATCCCGCGGGCCGTAGAGAAAGCTTTGCTGTTCGCGATGGCGCTCGGTGACGTTGCTGTAGGCTGATAAATCCAGCGCCGCCCGATCGAGGCGGACATAGCTGGTTTGATTGCCCTGGCGGGCGACAATCAGCCGGGGCCGGTCATTGGTTTCCAGACGGTGCTGGCCCAGGTCATCGGTGCGGGCCACCTGAGTGTAGCCGGAGCGGTTCTGCTCGTGCCAGTAATAGGTAAGCTCAACGTCTTCAAGCGGCTCACCGCTGCCTATGGCGTTCAGTTGCACCTGAATTTCACGGCCATAGACACGGGCATGCAGGCCGATGTCCGACAGCGTAAAAAAGCGGGTATCAAACTGGTAATCGTAGTCGCCGGGCTGGCGCAACACTGCGACAAAGAAGCCGCTGTCATGTTCGTTGAGCACCGGGTCGAGGTTCAGGTTAACGCTGGTGCGGGTGTTGCTGCGCGGGTCTACCGGGTAGCGAGCGGTGTGCTCCAGGTCGGCGTAATCGCCGAGTTCATTGAGCGTCGAGTAATAAGTGCGACCAGAGTAAAACGTATAGGCCAGAAAGGCTTCGAGCCGGTCGTCGCGAACGCGGAACACATCCAGCTCGACTTCGCTCTGGTTCACCACCGTAACCGGCAAACCGTTCTGAATATCCCCAACCAGAAACTCACCCTGGCTGGCAAAGCTGGCAGAGGCGACCATGGGCCGGGTGGTGATCTGCCACTGATTTGATTGGCCATTGACCGCCGCGCTGGCGACTACCGACTGGGTGGTCAGGCGTTCGTCGCTGACCGAACGCGGTTTGCCGGTGATGCGGATCTGGTAGGTGGTGCTGGGCTCGACAAAGGGCAGCGTCCAGCTGACGCCGCCGTCATTGCTGATCCAGTAACTGCCATCGGCTGGGGCCGGCTGTACAGTGACGAATGTTTCCAGATCCGTCTGCGGATCCAGTGCATCGGTGAACCTCAGCGTGAGCGCCGGCGCACCCTCGTATTGGGATTCAAACACCGTCGAGACATAGAATTCAGCCAGTGCTGGCTGGGAAAACGCCAGCGCCAGCAACCACAACAACGCCGCGCCTGGCCAGCGCGACACAACAGATCCTTTCATCTCAACAATCCTTGAGTGTGAGTTGGACTGCGGAGTATACCCAAAGTGTTGAAGAAAAAATGCCATATGACGAAGCCATGCCCACGGGTAACCGGGCACTAAGACATCGATCACAAACGCAGTTGATCAGCGACTGCTAGACTGACGCCTGGCCATGCAACCGATGACACCCAATGACGCTGCAACAGCAACTCGACACCCTATACCAGAACGAGTCCCGTAAGGTTCAGGCCACTTTGATTCGTTTGCTCGGTGATTTCGAACTGGCCGAAGAAGCCATGCAGGAAGCCTTCTTCGCCGCGCTGCACCAATGGCCGGAAGAAGGTCTGCCGGACAACCCCACCGCCTGGCTGATTCGAACCGGACAGCGCCGCGGCATCGACCAGATTCGCAAGCGCCAGACCGCTCGCAAATACCAGTATCTGGCCGACACCGAGGAAGCTTTCGACCCGGAACAGGATAACGACGCCATCAGCGATGATATGCTGCGGCTGATTTTCACCTGCTGTCACCCGAGCCTGACCCAGCAGGCGCAGCTCGCACTGACACTGAGAGAAATGTGTGGCCTGACCACGGAGCAAGTCGCCAGCGCTCTGCTGCAAAAACCCACGACCGTGGCGCAGCGCATCGTTCGTGCCAAGAGCAAGATTCGCGCATCGGGCATTCCCTACGAAGTGCCGGAGCGCAAAGAACTGCCTAAGCGGCTCGGCAGTGTTCTGAAAGTGGTCTATCTGATGTTCAACGAGGGGTATTCCGGCAGCGATGGCGAACAGGTGTTCAAGATCGACCTGGCCGAAGAAGCCATTCGCCTCGCCGGCCAACTGGCCGACCTGCTGCCCGAGGCCGAAGTCTGTGGCTTGCTGGCACTGATGCTATTCCACGATGCCCGCAAAGCAGCCCGCCAGGATGACCACGGCGACCTGATCACCCTGGAAGATCAGGACCGCTCGCTCTGGGATGCCGACCAAATTGCCATCGGCCGCCAGTGGTTAAACCGTGCTGCAGCAGCCAGCCCCGCAGGCCCCTATACCCTGCAAGCCGCCATCGCCGCAGCCCATGCCGAATCGGGCGATGCCGATCTTACCGACTGGCAACAGATCGTCGCACTCTACGAAGCGCTCTACCAACAAATACCCTCACCTGTTATTGCATTAAATCGGGCCGTCGCGATAGCCATGCGCGATGGTCCGGCAACAGGTCTGGCATTGCTCGACCAACTGGAAAGCCAGAAAGCCATTCAGGCCTACTACCTCTATCACGCAGCCCGTGCCGACCTGCACCGGCGCCTGGGTAATCACAAAGAGGCAATAAGTGCCTATCAACGCGCACTGGCGTTAACCCAGCAAGGGCCCGAGCAACGCTTTTTGAATCGTAGGCTGAGTCAGCTGATCCGCCCCGAGTAAAAAGCAATTCGGAGTTTGGGTTGGGTGGGTTGCCGAGGGGGTGTATAGGCGTACCCGGTAGCCTGCACTTGATCTGTGGCTAACCAGAATTCCGAATTGACGAAAAAAGTTGGCGAACCTGTCGATTTGTTCTTTGCTTCCACGACTTGGAAATGAACTCATTACAAAGGGAGCTGCCATTATGAAATACATGCTGATTCGCAAGGCCGATACCGACACTGAAAACGGTGTTATGCCGTCGCAGTCTTTGCTGCAAGCCATGGGTGAATACAACGAACGGTTGCAGCAGGCTGGCGTGCTTGAAAGCGGGCAAGGGCTGACACCAAGCCGTGAAGGGTGTCGCGTTGAATTTAAAGACGGAGAAACGATGGTTACCGACGGCCCCTTTGCAGAAAGCAAAGAGCTTATCGCGGGCTATACCATGCTGAACGTTCGCTCGAAAGAGGAGGCCATTGAATGGGCCCGGCAACGGCCGCCTGAAGATGCCGGTAAAGGTCTGTGCCTGGAATTACGTCGTGTCTATGAAATGGCCGATTTCGAACCCGGAGCGGGGCTGGATACTCATGTGAAGCTGACTGAGAAAATGGCTCGGCTGCCCAGTGGGCTGAACATTCACCTGTCGTTTCAGGGCAATTGCCGTGAGGCCTTAACCTTCTACGCTGAAGTTTTTGGTGGTGACCTTGAGCCATTCTTTACCCACGGCGAAAGCCCGGATAAAAGTCCGTTTCCTGCCAGTTGGAACGATAAAATTCTAAATGGATCGGTGAATCTCGGTGGCCGGCGGTTGATGGGTGCCGATATGCCCGAAAGCGCCTACAGCCGCCCGCAAGGCGCTATGATTCAGCTCGATTATCTGGATCCGGCGCTGGCGGGCGACATTTTTGAAGAACTGGCCGACGGCGGTAATGTAATCATGCCGTTCGATCAAACCTTCTGGGCTTATCGATTTGGCATGGTGACCGACCGATTCGGCATCGGCTGGATGATCAACTGCACTGACAAGCCGGAATAATCAATTCGTTCAAGGAGCATTAGATGAAATACGTCGCATTAGTGTACTACCCGGAAAGCACGATCAACGCCATGACCGAACAGGAGTGGCATGACCTGAATCAGGAATGCATCGGGTGTGTGGAACGGCTCAGTGATCAGGGCAAGTTTCTGGCCGGCCAGGCGCTGCATCCGGTTGAAACCGCCACCACGGTGCGGGTCCGGGATGGCGAGGTATTGATGTCGGATGGCCCCTTTGCGGAAACCAAGGAGCAACTCGCGGGTTTTTACCTGCTCGATGCGGTTGACCTGAACGAAGCACTGCAACTGGCCAGCCGGATTCCGCCGGCGAAGCTTGGCAGCATTGAAGTCAGGCCGGTGCGCGAGTTGCCGCCGAAAGATTGAGGAGACATGTTATGAGTTATATCGATGGATTCGTAGCGGCCGTGCCCACGGCCAATAAAGAGCGTTACATCAAACATGCCAACGAGGCGGCGGAAGTGTTCAAGGAGCATGGCGCCCTGAATGTGATTGAATGCTGGGGCGATGATGTACCAGAGGGCGACGTGACGTCATTTCCGATGGCGGTGCAGTGCAAGCCGGATGAGACCGTGGTGTTTTCCTGGATTGTCTGGCCCTCGAAATCGGTACGAAATGAACGGATTGCCCAGGTGATGGCCGACCCTCGTCTCGGCCCCGATACGAACCCCATGCCCTTTGATGGTAAACGACTGATTTATGGCGGGTTCGAGCGCGTGGTGGACCGTTAAGCCGGAGCCCCCTGGTTGGGTCCGTCCGCCTGAACCAGGTGGTGAAAGATCACCTGGTTACGCCCTTTCGACTTGGCGCTGTAGAGGGCGTGATCGGCCTGTAACAGCATGTCCTGAACAGTGGTGTGGTTTTTGTGCCGTTGTACACCGCCTACACTGGCGGTGATTGCAATGGCCTGGCCGTCAATCATCAGCGGTTTCTTTGCCAGGCACCGGCACACGCGCTGGGCGATGTCTTCGGCTTCCTGTGCATCGATACCGGGCAGTGAGACGGCAAATTCCTCACCGCCCAGGCGGGCGAGAATGTCCTGCTCGCGCAATTGCGTTTGCAGGGTTCGGGCGGTCAGTTGCAGGCACTGGTCACCAACCGCATGTCCCCACTGATCATTAACTTGCTTGAAGTAATCGAGATCGACCATCAGCACCGTGAAAGGGGACCCCAGGCGCACTGACTCGGTGAACAGGCCATCGGAAATATTAAAGAAGGCACGGCGATTGAGCAGTTCGGTCAGTTCATCCTGATTGGCCAGTCGTTTTAGGCGCTGCTCGGTAGCCACATAAACCAATAGAGGGAACAGCATGGCGGTGCCAGTGGTCAGCAAAATGTGGCTGGCGAGTACCAGTTCATAAGCCCAGCCTATATTGTTTCCGGTTGCCCCTGGCATCGGACCCAACGACAGAGCGGCCAACACCAGCATGACCACGGCATGTGCTCCATAGAGGGATAGTAACAGCAGCCGGGGTGCAGGGCTGCGCAACGAAAGCTGACGAATCCACACAGCACCGATGGCAAAGCACCCAGCCATTAACAGCGCTGTCATTGCGCTGAACTGAGCTTTGTCGGGGTAGCTTGCGATGAGTAGGATGCTGGCGAAAATGAACAGCATGAGCGATCTGGACCGAGTCACTCGTAGAGGAACATCCACACCGATAAAATCCCGGATTCCAACAATGGCGAGAATGGGGGCTGCCAGCAACATCAGGTTAGCCAGTCCATAGGTCACCACCGGCAGGTCGATGGTCGACCGTGCACTGGCCAGTGCAATACCGAGCGAAAATACCAGGCACGATAATGCCCAGTGCAAAAAGCACGGTTTGCGCTTACTCAGATCGTAAATGACCACCAGCAGCAATCCGAGCAGAGCATTTAAAATCAGAGTGATGACAATCAGAGTCGGCAGGTGCACCGGTTGCCTCTTGGCGACGATTGGCGGGATAGAATAGCCCAGGGGGTATCGAAATTCACACAAGTCAATGAGCCGCGGGGGTTTAACCGGTCGTCCACCCGATGCACGAGTCGGCCGCAAAACCGGTATACTTAGGCAATCGGCCCTCAAATGCGGTTTCTTAATAGGCTTAGACCTTTACAGTAGGCTTAAGTTTTGACAAATAAAACCGCCAAAAAACTGACCGGACAATGCAAACCATGACGGACACGTCAACACATCGGCGCACGACACCCCTGACCGTATACGGCGCTGCCGCCTTCATGGTGGCGCTGGCGATTGCTTACTCGAATGGCATGGTGCCCCGAACACTGGTGTCGCTCTATCTGGTCATGAGCCTGCTGTGCTATGCCGCCTATGCGCTGGACAAAGCGGCGGCCCAAAACGGTCGCTGGCGGATCGCCGAAAACAGCCTGCACCTGCTGGCTTTGTTTGGAGGCTGGCCAGGTGCCCGCATCGCCCAGCACCGGTTTCGGCACAAGACGCAAAAAGCGGCCTTTCGCCGCCTGTTCTGGGTAACGGTTGTGTTGAATCTGGCGGCACTCGCCTGGCTAATGACACCCGACGGGTCCTCTGCCCTGAATGGCTTTCTGACCGAGCTCTATCGGGCGCTGCCCTGAGTTTACTCACTCAGGTTTGGGAGTTCGTTCGGGTGACTACGGGTTGCCGAGGCACCTATTCAGCCCGAACTCTGAAACTTGAGTGACGCCCGCTTAAGCGGGCGCCCCGATCCGGGCGCGTATTTCCCACAGGTCCGGGAAGACGGGTTTGAATAGCGTATTCATCAAATACTCGGCACCGCTTGAACCGCCGCTGCCTATCTTGGCACCAATGGTGCGTTGCACCATTTTAACGTGCCGGTAGCGCCACTCCTGCAGGCCTTCATCCAGGTCCACCAGCAGTTCGCACAGCGATGCCAGCTCGTGATCGGTCTGGTAAATCGTCAGCAAGGCTTCCTGCACCTCGGCATTGGCTTCAGTCGCGGCAGTCGGTTCCGGTTGGGTAACAGCGTCCGGAATCGAATAGCCCCGGCGGGCCAGCAATTGCATAAATACCTGCCACAGCGAACGGTCACGGTAGGCGGCTTCAAGCATCTGGCGGCCGACACTGCCTTCCGGCTGAAACGTCAGTGGCTGTGGCCGTTTGTGGCCCAGGGCAAACTCGATGGCCCGGAACTGATAGCTCTGGAAGCCGCTGGCGGTATCGAGCCGGCTGCGAAAGCTTTCGAACTCAAGCGGCGTCATGGTTTCCAGGATATCGATTTGTGACACCAGAGTTTTGAAGATTTTCAGAATGCGCTTCAGCGTATGACTGGCCCGGGGCAAAGCACCCTCATCCAGCCTTTCTGTTAAAAACCCAAGTTCATGACGTACCTGTTTGAACCAGAGCTCGTAGGTTTGGTGAATGATGATGAACAGCATTTCATCGTGTTCTTCAGGCTCGGACTTGGGGTGTTGCAGGTCGATCAGGTCATCGACTTCGAGGTAGTCGGCATAGGTCAGCATACGGATTCTTCAAATTGGATAGTTGTTTCCGGGATGCTAACTGGAATAGTGACCGGGCGCACGGCGAGACCCGGTTAAGCAGAGTGTTACCCTGTGGAAGGCAGGTTGTACGAAAGTGTTACCGACCCCAGGGCCAATGCTCAAAGCCTTAGGGCTGCAAACGCTGCACGGTCCAGACATGACCCTCGCGCTGATACATAAAGCGATCATGCAGCCTTCCGCTACGGCCCTGCCAGAACTCGATGCGCTGCGGCACGACCCGGTAGCCACCCCAGAATGAGGGAAGCGGGATTTCATCCTGACCAAAGCGATCTGTCATTTCCTGATAGGCGTTATCGAGTGCTTCGCGGGATGAGATGCTCTGGCTCTGGTGGCTGGTCCAGGCACCGATCTGGCTGGCCCGCGGGCGGGAGTGGAAATAGGCTGCCGATTCGGACTCGCTGAGCTTTTCGGCTACCCCATACACAATCACCTGGCGTTCGAGCGGTAACCATGGGAAATGCAGGCTGGCCTTGGGGTTCGCAGCCAGATCGCGGCCCTTGTGGCTGTCGTAATTGGTGTAAAAGACGAATCCCTCTTCGGTTAACCCTTTTAACAGAACGACACGCTGGCTCGGCTGACCGCTGGCATCTACGGTGGCCAGCACCATGGCGGTCGGGTCTGAGTTCAGGTCGGCCTCTACGGCCTGACTCATCCAGTGCTCGAACTGCGCCAGGGGGTTGGCGTCGAGATCTTCCTGGTTCAAACCGCCGCGCAAATAATCGCGTCGAATGTCTTCAAGTTTCATCCTGTTCTCCAAAAAAAACACTGGTTAACACCGGCTTAGCGGGTCTGGCACTGCGGGCAGAAAAAGGTACCGCGGTTGCTGGTGCGCAATTCGCGAACAAGCGTCTCGCAACGGTGGCAAGGCAATCCGGTGCGTCCATAGACGTTGAGCGACTGGGCGAAATAACCCGCTTTGCCATCGCCACCGACAAAGTCGCGTAGCGTAGTACCGCCCTGACTGATTGCCAGCGCCAGCACCTGCTTGATGTTACTGACCAACTGCTCGCACTCTTTACGGGTGATACGCCCAGTTGGTTTGTGCGGGTAAATGCCGCTTAGAAACAGCGCCTCATTGGCATAGATGTTCCCCACACCCACCACAATACGCGCGTCCATAATAAAGGTTTTGATCCGTGTCGTGCGTTTGCGACTTTTTCTGAACAGATAGTCGGCGGTAAAGGCATCCGTTAATGGCTCGGGGCCCAGGTGAGCAATCAGTTCATGCTCGTCGATCGGCGCCTCGGTATAAAGCCAGGCACCAAAGCGACGCGGGTCGTTGTAACGCAGGCGCACGCCATTATCGAGCTCAACGTCAATGTGATCGTGCTTGCCCGGCGTCGGGTCATCAAGCAACACCCGCACACTGCCCGACATACCCAGATGCACAATCAGCATGCCCCGCTCCAGCTCGATCAGCAGGTATTTGGATCGCCGATGAGTGGCGATAATGCACTGATCCTGAACCTGTTCTGGCAGTTCCGGAGGTACCGGCCAGCGCAGGCGCGCATCGCGCACCGTCACCCGACTGATGCGGCGGTTCAGAATGTGCGGTTCAATGCCGCGCCGGGTGGTTTCGACCTCAGGTAATTCAGGCATGGGGTTCCTATGGCATGGGCGAAGGCTCATAACTCAAGTCACGGAGCTCGGTTCAGTTAGGTGGCATTTGTCCGCATCGGATACCGGGTATGCCTCTGTGGGGTCGGCGTATATCCATCCATGGAGCCTAGGCCGCAGGATATGACTCCCATCCATGGGAGTCACCCTTCGGGCTCGCTACGCTCATGCTAAAACGCTCCAGGCGTTTTAGTCCCTGCTGCGGACTTCCCCACAGAGGCATACCCGGCACCCGATGCTAGTCTCTAAGGCGAGCTCCTGAGCTTTAGCAATCATACATCGTTTAGCAGGTTAGATTAGTTATCAACAGACACAAAAAACCGGAGGCGATGACCGGCTCCGGTTTTTTTTAAACTCAAGCTTCTGTGTTTGCAACAGGCTAAGTATCAGGTGCCGGTTATCCCTCTCCGGGGTAGTTCGCAACATGGAAGTTGCGATCTAGGCCCCATGGACGGGTTGAGTGGGCGGCATCCCGCACGCCCCCGGAGAGGGATAACCGGTGACTGATACGGACTCCTGCCACATACAGACGATTAGCCCTTCATGGATTTGAAGAACTCGTCGTTGGTCTTGGTTTGTTTCAGTTTGCTGGTCAGGAAGTCGATCGCGGCGACGTCTTCCATCTCGGCGAGCAACTTGCGCAGAATCCACATACGCTGCAGCTCTTCAGGGCTGGTCAGCAGCTCTTCGCGACGGGTGCCGGAACGGCGCACGTTGATCGCAGGGAAGATGCGCTTTTCCGCGATCTTGCGGTCCAGGTGCACTTCCATGTTACCGGTGCCCTTGAACTCTTCGTAGATCACTTCGTCCATCTTCGAGCCGGTATCGACCAGGGCCGTGGCCATGATGGTCAGTGAACCGCCTTCCTCGACGTTACGCGCGGCACCGAAGAAACGCTTCGGGCGTTCCAGGGCGTGGGCGTCGACACCACCGGTCAGTACCTTGCCGGAGCTGGGTACAATGGTGTTGTAGGCGCGGGCCAGACGAGTAATAGAGTCGAGCAGAATAACGACATCCTGCTTGTGCTCGACCAGGCGCTTGGCCTTTTCGATCACCATTTCCGCAACCTGAACGTGACGGGCCGGTGGCTCGTCGAAAGTCGACGCGATCACTTCGCCGCGCACCGAGCGCTGCATGTCGGTCACTTCTTCCGGGCGTTCATCAATCAGCAGAACGATCAGGTGTGTTTCCGGATTATTGCGGGTAATCGCCTGGGCCACGTGCTGCAGCATCAGGGTTTTACCGGCCTTCGGTGGCGAGACAATCAGGCCACGCTGACCTTTACCGATGGGCGACACCAGATCGAGAATGCGGTTCGCCAGATCTTCGGTCGAGCCATTGCCGGATTCGAGAATCAGGCGCTCTTCCGGAAACAGCGGAGTCAGGTTCTCGAACAGAATCTTGTTTCGGGTGCTTTCCAGCGGCTCATAGTTGATCTTGTCGACTTTGAGCAGGGCAAAATATCGTTCGCCCTCTTTTGGTGGCCGGATTTTGCCCGAAACGGTGTCGCCGGTGCGCAGATTGAAACGTCGAATCTGGCTGGGAGACACATAAATGTCATCCGGGCCGGCCAGGTAAGATGCCGTGGCCGAACGCAGGAAGCCGAATCCGTCCTGTAATATCTCCAACACACCATCGCCCCAGATGTCTTCGCCGCTTTTAGCGTGACGTTTGAGAACGGTGAAAATCAGATCTTGTTTACGAGACCGGTTCAGGTTATCGAGTCCCATTCCCTTGGCAATTTCCAAGAGCTCGGGCACTGGTTTGGTTTTTAAGTCACTCAGGTTCATAGGGTTTGCGGTTTTATTAGTCTTGGGAAGATGATCGGGCAGGCCGCCCGGAGACGTGGTTGGAAGCGTAGATAAACAGGTTTAAGGCACTATAGGCCGAGTCGGCAGGGGTGTCCAGAAAAGTTTCAGCACACCCCGGTGGTATTCAGGGCCGGGGTAACCGGCCCGAACACTCTATCACAGGTTGCCCTGGATAAACTCGATCAATTGGGTCTTGGACAGGGCGCCGACCTTGGTCGCCACCACTTCACCGCCGCGAAACATCATCAGCGTCGGGATGCCACGAATGCCGTACTTTGGTGGCGTGTTCGGGTTTTCATCAATGTTCAGCTTGGCCACGACCATGTTATCGGCGTACTCGGTGGCCACTTCTTCCAGAACCGGAGCGATCATCTTGCAGGGGCCACACCATTCGGCCCAGTAGTCGACCAGTACGGGCTTGTCGTTGCCCAGTACGTCGGTTTCGAAGCTGTCATCAGAGACGTTTTTAATGTGTTCGCTCATTAGGTTCTGTACCGTTCTCTTGGCTGATTAGGAATTGGGTAAATGCGAAATCGCAAATCGACAGGCAGCCTAACTCAGGAATCCGGCTGATGTCTATTGGACTGTGGTCAAAGGTGGCTGGTACAGTCCGTTTCCGCACAAAATGACTGCGGCCTGCTCACATTTCAAGGCCCAATCACTGATTTTAAGGTCTAATCGACGTTATCGGCCGTTTTTGGACAGTTTTTGGGCCGCAGCAACGGCAAAGTAGGTCAAAATGCCATCGGCCCCGGCCCGTTTAAAGGCCATGAGGCTTTCCATCATCACCGCATGCAGGTCCAGCCAGCCATTCTGGGCGGCTGCCTGGTGCATGGCGTATTCACCACTGACCTGATAGGCAAAGGTGGGCACCTGCAGCTCGGTTTTCACCCGGTGCACGATGTCGAGGTAGGGCATACCGGGCTTGACCATCACCATATCAGCCCCCTCCTGAAGATCGAGTGCCACTTCGTGCAACGCCTCATCACTGTTGCCAGGGTCCATCTGGTAGCTTGCCTTGTTGCTCTTACCCAGGTTGCCCGCCGAACCGACCGCGTCCCGGAACGGGCCGTAGTAGCTGGAGGCGTATTTGGCCGAGTAGGCCATAATCTGGGTGTTTACCTGCCCGGCGCCTTCCAGTGCCTGGCGAATGGCACCTATTCGGCCATCCATCATGTCACTCGGGGCGACCACATCGGCACCAGCTTCCGCCTGGGACACAGCCTGCAGCACCAGGGTTTTTACGGTAATGTCATTCAGGACATAACCGCTGTCATCAATGATCCCGTCCTGCCCATGAGTCGTGAATGGGTCCAGTGCGACGTCGCACATGATGCCAAGCTCCGGGTAGGCCGCCTTGAGCGCCCGGGTTGCCCGCTGTGCCAGGCCGTCGGCGTTGAACGCCTCTTCTGCCAGCAACGATTTCTTGTTGGCAGGCACAACCGGAAACAGCGCCAGCATCGGAATACCCAGTGCCACCCAGTCGGCCGCCGCTTCCACCAGCAGATCGACCGACAACCGCTCCACCCCGGGCATGGAAGGCACGGCTTCACGCTGCTGCTCACCTTCAAGCACAAACACCGGATAAATCAGGTCATCGACACTGAGGCGGTGCTCACGCACCAGGCGGCGCGAGAAGTCGTGCGCACGCAGGCGGCGCAGGCGGGTCTGGGGGAATTGACGCACAGTCGGGCTCCGGGAACATCGATAAGGGAGGCTGAGTCTAGCAAAGGTCGCCCGCTAACAGGAACCGCGACAGGAGTACCAGTCGCCCCGGCCGGTCTAACTCGCTACAATAGCGGCACTGTCTTATTAACACGGCCTTGATGATTTTTCGGAGTTTGCACCCAGCCGAGTGTTAGCTGCCCGGTGTGCCTATCCGGGGTAGTCCGCAACATGGATGTTGCGGCCTAGGCCCCATGGATGGGTTTACGCCGACCCCGGATAGGCACACCGGGTGGCTGACACGGACCAAAGGCAACACTCTGAGACTTGAGTTTTCAGGGACGACCCATTTTACGGTGGTCTGGCCGACATTTAATTGTCAGACCGGCCCGCGGAGATTCCATGTCAGAGAAAGACACAGCCTCATCCGGCAACGGCACGCCCGAAGACACCACGCATTTCGGTTATCAGACGGTCGCCACCGGCGAAAAGCAGAAGCGCGTGGCCGACGTTTTTCATTCCGTTGCGGCTAAATATGACCTGATGAACGATCTGATGTCGTTCGGTGTGCATCGCTTGTGGAAGAAATACACCATCGAGCTTTCCGGGGTGCGTCGGGGTAACCGGGTGCTGGATATTGCCGGTGGTACTGGTGACCTGAGTTACGATTTTGCCCGCAAAGTCGGGCCCGATGGCCTGGTGGTGCTGGCTGACATCAACGACTCCATGTTGAAAGTCGGTCGCGATCGACTGGCGGACCGGGGCATCGCCGGAAATCTGGAAACCGTACAGGCCAATGCGGAGTACCTGCCGTTTCCGGATAACCATTTCGATGTCATAACCATGGCGTTTGGCTTGCGCAACGTTACCCATAAAGAGAAGGCGCTGGCCGAGTTTAACCGGGTGCTGAAACCGGGCGGTCGGGTGTTGGTGCTGGAGTTTTCCAAGCCAAGGAACGACGTGCTCAGCAAAGCCTACGACGTCTACTCATTCAAAGCGCTGCCACTGATCGGCCGGGCCGTTACCGGCGATCCGGACAGTTACCAGTACCTCGCTGAATCGATTCGCATGCACCCGGATCAGGACACGCTGAAATCGATGATGGAAGACGCCGGCCTGGTGCAGGTGCGTTACCACAACCTGACTGGCGGTATAGTCGCGTTGCACCGGGGTGTTAAGGCATGAGTCTGTGGCTCTGGCCGCTGCAGCGGCTTATTAACGATGCCCTGTATTTCGATGCCCAGGCTCAGCGCAAACTGGCCCGGTTGGCCGGGCACAGCATTGTGCTGGCCATGCGCGAGCCGGATATTTCACTGGTGTTGTACATTGATGCTGGCAGCGAACCAGAGACGGCACAGATCACGCTGGCAACGGATGCCCCCGCCAACGCCGATGCCCGGGTCAGTGGCAAGGCCCGCGATCTGTTCAGCGTGTTGCGCGCCGAAGACCGGGCGCAGGCGATGATGGTGCACCAGATCGACATTCAGGGTGACACCCGCACCTTCTTCACCCTGCAGGAAGTGATGTCGACGCTCGATATCGACTGGGAAATGGCCCTTGGCGACCGGCTTGGCGACTTGCCCGCTCATGCATTGGCCGATGGCTTGCGTTTTATGGGCGGTATGGCCAAAGCCCAGGGTCAGTCGTTTGACCGCACGGTTCGTAACTTCCTGCGAGAAGAAAGCCAGTGGCTGGTACCATCGTCGCTGTGGCGCGAACATGCTCAGGCCGTGCACCAGACCCGGCTGAGCGCTGACCGCCTGGGGGCTCGTATAGCTCGTCTGCGCCAGCAAATGGATGCTCAGGACAACAACCGGGGCACATCGTGACGCTGATTCGACTGATACGCATCGCCTGGATACTCAGCCGCTACCGCCTCGATACCCTGCTTCAGCATCAGCAAGTGCCCTGGCTGCTGCGCTTTGGCCAGTATTTCTTCCCGCCCCGCTGGATCATTCCCGCCAAAGGCAGTGAAGGCCGTCGGTTGCGTCTGGCACTGGAAAACCTCGGGCCGGTGTTTGTGAAGTTCGGGCAGATACTCTCAACGCGGCGCGATTTGCTGCCTGCCGACATGGCCACCGAACTTGCCTACCTGCAAGACAGAGTACCATCCTTTCCCGGCCGTCAGGCCAAGCGTCTGATCGAAGAGGCCCTGGGCGAGAGCGTCGACACCCTCTTTGCCGAGTTCTCCGAGGAGCCCATGGCTTCCGCCTCCATCGCCCAGGTTCATGCAGCCACTTTGCCGGATGGCAAATCGGTCGTGATCAAGGTGATTCGCCCCGGTATCCGCAACGTTATCAGCAAAGATTTGCGCCTGCTGGACCTGATGGCCCGTCTGGTGATGACCATTCCCGATGGCCGCCGCCTGCGCCCGGTGGAGGTGGTCGAAGATTTCCGCCGCACCATTCTCGATGAGCTCGATCTGCTGCGCGAAGCCGCCAACATGGCCGCCCTGCGCCGCAATTTTGAAGGCTCGGACTCGTTATACATTCCCTGGGTGCATTGGGATTACACCCGCAAGAACGTGCTGGTCATGGAGCGCATCAGCGGCATCCCGGTTTCGGATACCGAGTCGCTTAACGCCGCCGGTATCAACATGAAGGTGCTGGCTGAGCGCGGCGTCGAAATCTTCTTCACCCAGGTGTTCCGGGATTCGTTTTTTCACGCCGACATGCATCCGGGCAACATTTTTGTCAGCCGCGAGCACCCCGAGTCACCGCAATACATCGGCATCGACTGCGGCATCGTCGGCTCGCTCTCGCGGGAAGACCAAAGTTACCTTGCCCAAAACCTGCTGGCCTTCTTCAACCGGGATTATTACCGCGTAGCCGAGCTGCACGTCGAATCCGGCTGGGTACCGGCGCACACACGGGTCAACGAGTTCGAATCGGCGATTCGCAGCGTCTGTGAGCCCATTTTTGAAAAGCCACTGGCCGAAATCTCCTTTGGCCTGCTGCTGGTGCGCTTGTTCCAGACGGCGCAACGCTTCGACATGACGGTGCAGCCACAACTGGTGCTGCTGCAGAAAACGCTGCTGAACATAGAAGGCCTGGGCCGACAGCTTTATCCAGAGCTGGACCTGTGGGCGACCGCCAAGCCGTTTCTTGAAAACTGGGTGCGCGAACAGGTTGGTCCCAAACGCTTTATCAAAACACTGCAGCAGCACGGCCCGAGCTGGCTGGCAAAAGCGCCGCAAATGCCGGACCTGGTGCACGATACCCTGATGAATCTGCGCAAGATCGGGGGTGTCGAGCAACGCATCAATGCTCAGCTCGAAGCCGGTCGCAAGGAGCGCAAGCAGGGTCAGCGACGCTTCGCCCGTCGTCTTGGCGCGGCGATTCTGCTGGTCGGCGTGGTTCTGATCCCCTCGCCTGCCGTTTGGTTGCAGAGCCTGTCGACCGGCCAGTGGGTTGGGTTGGCTGTTGGGGCTGTTTTGCTACTGTGGCCTTAGTCCGCGTCGGCCACCGGTGGTGCCTCTGCGGGGTCGGCATGAACCCATCCATGGGGCCTAGACCGCAACATCCTTGTTGCGGACTCCCCCGCAGAGACACCACCGGCACCCGCCGCTCGCATTGTGCAAACGCCGAAAACTGATTAAATAATCGCTGCAACAAAACGTTAAAGGTTGTGTCATATGATGGACGTTCTACAGCAATTGGCCGACACTCTGGAGGCCCGTAAGGGTGCCAGTGCCGATGATTCCTATGTTGCCTCCCTGTATGCCAAGGGGTTGGATAAGATACTGGAAAAGGTCGGGGAAGAGTCGGTAGAGACCATACTGGCGGCTAAAAACGCGGCCGCCGATCCCTCCCAGAAGGATAAAGTCATCTCTGAGACGGCGGATCTCTGGTTTCACACTTTGGTGATGCTGGCAGCGTTGGATTTGTCGCCGCAGCAGGTCGCCGATGAGTTGGCACGACGCTTTGGTTTGTCGGGTTTGGAAGAAAAGGCATCGCGCTCTACCGATTGAGCACTTGACCTGACCCCCTGATCTGGGCGCAAATAGAGCATCTTTTTTTGGAGGCATTGAGAACCTGAAGGTTCTAACAGGCGTCCGAATAAACACCGGTTGGTTTTCGACAGGCGAAGACTGACACCATCCTAAGAGGGTAGCAACATGGGTTTTGGCGGCATTTCTATCTGGCAACTGTTGATTGTACTGGCCATTGTACTGCTGATTTTCGGTACCAAAAGGCTCAAGGGCCTGGGCGGTGACATGGGCAGCGCCATCAAGAGCTTCAAGAAAGCGGTGAACGAAAACGACGAGGAAACCGCTGCCTCCGAGAAGAAATCTGAGGAAGAGAAAAAGGCAGCACTGGAAAAGAAAGACGCCCAGTTTGCTGAAACCGAGCAGGAAACCACCAAGAAAACCGATACCAGCGCCCACTAAAACCGGTCGCGCATCTGTTTATGGCCAGGCTGCCGGCTGGGCGGCCGCCACTGATCTGTTGAGAGCTCATTATGTTCGACATCGGTTTTACCGAATTGATGCTGCTGGCCGTCATTGGCATGGTGGTCATCGGGCCCGAGCGCTTGCCGGGAGTGGCCCGCACACTGGGGCGGACCGTCGGCAAGGCGCGGCGCTTTATGACCGGGCTGCAGAACCAGCTTGAACAGGAAGTGCGGCTGGATGAACTGAACAAAAAGATCATGGCCGAAACCAAGGGCCAGACCTTCAAGAATAACGATGACACCGGGTCCGCCGAGGCGCGACATGAAAGCGAAGATGCCGAAGTGCCGTCCATTGCCCCCAAGTCTGCGCTCGATGAAACCGCCCAGGCTGAACTGGAAGGTGATATTCAGGCCGAAGCGGCACTGAGACGCAAGGTGAGCAACGACGCAGCCGCCAGAGCTCGTGTCCAGGATGCCGGGACTCCGGAAGCCTCCAGCACCTCAGACGCCCCCAACCACTCAGACACCAGGCCCGACGATGAAGTCCGAAAACCCTGAAGATTCCACCATGCCGCTGGTCGCGCACCTGAAAGAACTGCGCGACCGCATGATGCGCTCCATCGCTGTTGTGTTTGTCGTCTTTATCGGTCTGTATTTCCTGGCTGGCGACCTCTACATGATTCTGGTCAAACCGCTGGAGGTGCTGTTGCCCGAAAGTGGTCAGCTGATCGCCACCGGTGTGACCTCGCCGTTTTTCGTGCCACTGAAACTGACCATCGTGCTGGCCGTGTTTATCTCGGTACCCTATTTGCTGCACCAGATATGGGGCTTCATAGCGCCCGCTCTGTACAAGCATGAACGCCGGGTGGCGATTCCGCTGTTTATCTCCAGTGTGCTGCTGTTCTATGCCGGGGTCAGCTTTGTGTATTTCGTGGTGCTGCCGCTGGTGTTTGGGTTCTTTACCTCGGTTGGACCGGAAAACATCAACCTGATGCCGGATATCGGCAACGTGCTCGACTTTTGTCTTAAGTTGTTCTTCGCCTTTGGCATCGCTTTTGAAATACCGATCGCCACCTTTCTTTTAGTGCGGGCGGGCATCGTCTCGGTCGATTCGTTGTCGTCGAAGCGCCCCTACATCTTCGCGGGCTGTTTTGTGATTGGCATGCTGCTCACACCGCCAGATGTCATTTCACAGACGATACTGGCGGTGCCGATGTGGCTGTTGTTTGAGCTGGGGCTGGCCTTCGCCCGGCTGATTCCGAAGGCCAAAATAGAAGAAGCGGCCGAGCTTGACTGATCAGTTCGGCCGGTCAGATTTGCTGGGGTCGTCTTCATCGACGACTTCACCCTCGATAACCCTGTGCCCCCTGTTACCCGGGCGGCGCCCGGTGGCCTGCTCCTGGCGGCGCTGGGCTTCTTCATAGGCCTTCTTAAAGCGTGAGGCGAATAGGGGCCGGCCGGTTATCTTCATCTTAACGGCGTTGATGATCGCAAGGCCAATGCCCACGGCGGCCAGCGCCAGCACCAGAAAGAGCCCGATCCAGAAAAAGAACACCAGCAGGGCGAGCCCAATGATGGCGGCGAGAATGCGCACAAACGGTGACATAGAATCTATCCTGAATGATGTATGTATTGATCGAGCCATGACGGACCTCCGTGTGGCCTCAAGCTGTACTGTCTAGTAAATGCGGTTAGCCTTTCACAAAACAACGCCGGTTTCAGGGCCAAAGGTCATAATTTGCCCGCAGTTTACGCCCTGAAGACACTGAATTCACGCCCAGACGGACACAATTACAAGAGCAACAGGGAGAAAACAGATGGCACCTTCACGTATTCGCTGGGGCATCCTTGGCGCCGGCAACATCGCCTACAAACTCGCCGATGCGGTCGCGCAGGACCCGGACAGCGAGCTGGTCTCGGTGGCCTCCAACACCCCGGGCAAGGCCGAAACCTTCGCCAGCGCGGTTGGCATCGCGGCCGACGACAGCTACCAGAGCCTGGTCGAACGACCAGACATCGATGTGGTCTACATCGCCACCACCCATAACTTTCATTACCACAACGCTGTGTTGGCGTTAAACCAAGGCAAGTCGGTACTGATCGAAAAGCCCTTTACCGTCAATGCCGACCAGGCCCGCAAACTGGCCGAACTGGCGCAATCAAAGGGGCTGTTCCTGATGGAAGCCATCTGGACCCGGTTTTTGCCCACCATGATTGAACTGAAGCAGCGACTGCAGAATAAGGCGATCGGCGAAGTTCAGCACATGAACCTGACGTTTGGCGGTTTTGCGCCCGACAAATACCGCCCGCGCCTGATCGACCCGGCCCTGGCCGGCGGCGTAACGCTCGATATGGGCATCTACCCGATCAGTTTCGTTTGTTATCTGGCGGGCGAGCTGCCGGTAGAGGTTCAGTCACTGTGCCAGTTCAGCGACACCGGCGTCGACGAACGCGCTACTTATCAGTTCCGCTTCGCCAGCGGCATGACAGCCTCCATAGTCACCAGCTTCAACCTGAAAATGAAGCAGGAGGCCATACTATACGGCAGTACCGGTTACATCGAATACCCGGATTTTCAGGCCGGCAGTGCGTTCGCCATTCACCATCATGGCGGCACCAATGAGGTCGACGACATTGCCGCCGTGCAGCTCGAGCAGTTTGAAAACGGCTTCGTCTATCAGGTGGCCGAGGTGGTGCGCTGCCTGCGTGCCGGGGAGCTGGAAAGCCCGGTGATTCCGCTTCAGGAAACGGTGGCGATTATGGCGCTGATGGATCGCATGCGGGAGCAGTGGGGCCTGCGGTATCCGTTTGAGTAAGAGCGTCCTGAGCTGGACAGTCAGGTTTCGCGGGATGATTTGAGTGGTCATAGTCCGCGACGGCTACCGGTGGTGCCTCTGCAGGGTCGGCGTGAATCCATCCATGGAGCCTAGACCGCAGCATCCCTGCTGCGGACTCCCCTGCAGAGGCACCACCGGCATCCGACGCTTACTCTTAGCTCCCGCGAAACCTAACTGTCCAACTCAGGACAGCAGCTGTATGCCAAACACGGCCATTAGCGAAATCGGCAAACTAACCAGAATAACAGCCGCAATATCGTCTTTAGGGCCATTGTAGTGGCTGGCAAGCAAGTAGCTGATCACCGCGACCGGCATACTGGCTTGCAGTAGCAGGGTTTGTTGAACCAGTGGTGATAACGGCAGGGCAAGACAGACCAGCAGGGCAGCGGTTAGGCCAATGGCGACCCGGGCGAACGACAGTCCGATGATACGGCCTATTCGGTCGAGTTGACGCACATCGATGCCCGCCAGTGATTTGCCCAGTAGCAACAGCATGATCGGTAACGTCATTCCTGACAGCAGCGACAACGTTGACAGCACAGCCTCTGGCCTTGGCGCGTCGACCAGTCGCCAGAGTACCCCGACAATCAGAGCCAGAATCGAGCCATTGAGCAGTATCGACTTCAGACTGAAGCTGCCCGACAGCAGTCCCACGCCCAGCGTGAAATGGCTGATCTGCACCACAGTCGAAATGACAACGGCATGAATCAGGGCATCCGGGCCCAGCAGGGCAAACACCAGCGGTATACCAAGGTTTCCGGTGTTGGGGTTGACCAGCATGGGCAAATAGCCGCGTATTGCCAGGCCACTGAAGTGCAATAGAGAGGCACTCAGCAGCGCACTGATCACCAGAACGCCAATAATGGCCCATAGCGTGCCAGAGAGGCTCAGCAATTCGGCGTCCATGTTCAGCAGGGCGCTCAGTATCAGCGTTGGCAGGCCGATGTGAGTGACCAGGGTGGCCAGCGAAGGCGAGTTGAGCAGGCTGGTTTTGCGCGCGAGGCCATAGCCCAGGGCGGCGCAGAACAACACGGGAATCAGGGCATTTACGTAAGCGAGTAGCACAGGCGCACCGGGTCAGGCTGGTCCGCTAGTATATCGGGCGCGATGCCGGTTCGAACAGATTCGAACTTGGCATTTTCAATTGATACGTTGTAACATCTCCTAATGCGCGCTGATAACTGCGAACCCGAACCCTGTTAAGGAAGAACACGATATGAGCTTTAAATCGACACCTGCCTTGTTTGCTCTGAGCCTGGTCGCACTGGCCACCAGTGCCCAGGCCGAAACCGAACGCCAGCTCGGTGCCCACGCCCATGGTGCAGCACAGTTAACGTTGGCAGCTGAGAATCAGACCCTGGCCGTCAGTCTCGATACGCCCGCCTATAACCTGGTGGGTTTTGAGCAGGCCCCTGCCACTGACGCCCAGCGTGACCAGGTTGCTTCAGCGCTGGCGATTCTGGCGCGGGCCGATGCCGTGCTCGATTTGCCGGTAGCGGCTCAGTGTGCTTTGACCGAACAGGTTGTTGATGCCGACACCTGGTCGGCTATTGAGGCTCACGATGATCATGCTGAAGAGCACCATGATGATCATGAAGATGACCATCACGATGAGCACGAAGAGGAACATCATGATGACCATGCCGACGAGCATCACGATGACCATGCCCATGGAGGCGACCATCATGATGAACATGAACATGAACACGAGGACAGCGCTCACTCCGACGTGCTTGTCGAATGGACCTATCGCTGCGAAAATCTCGGTGCATTAAGCACGGTCACTGTATCGGCTTTCGAGCATTTTCCCAATCTGACCGACTTGCAGGTACAGTACATCGGTAACGATTGGCAAGGTGGCGCTCAACTGACGCCGGCCAACCCCCGTCTTACCCTAAACTGATCTGCGCGGTGTGAACGCGGGGCGCCTGCGGGTGCCCTGGCAATCCGCTTACCGTTCAACAAATAGAGGCCCCCATGGCGGACGCTCTGAGCATTGAGTCCCTGGCTTTTCGCTGGCCTGGCCAGCAATACGACACCCTGAGTATCGACCGGCTGCAGTTGCCTGCCGGGTCGAGTCTGTTCGTGCGGGGCCCGAGCGGCAGCGGTAAAAGCACGCTGTTGAATCTGCTGGCTGGGGTGCTGGTGCCAACACAAGGGCTGATTCAGGTGCTGGATCAACCGTTATCGCAGCAGCCTGGCAAGGTGCGCGACCGCTTCCGGGCAGACCACACTGGTTACATCTTCCAGCAGTTCAATTTATTGCCTTATTTGTCGGTGATCGACAATGTCATGCTGCCCTGCCGGCTGTCGCGTCGTCGGCACGACAAGGCGTTGTCGGAAGCAAGCAGTTTGACCAATGCCGCGGCCGATCGTCTGACCCGGTTGAACATTCCCGACACTCTCTGGCATCAGCGCGTTTCTGCCCTGAGCGTCGGCCAGCAGCAGCGGGTTGCTGCCGCCCGGGCGCTGATGGGCCTGCCCGAACTGGTGATTGCCGATGAACCGACCTCGGCGCTCGATCAGGACAATGTGGATAACTTTATGGACGTGCTGACCGGCCAGTGCCAGGCGCTCGGCAGTGCTCTGGTGTTTGTCAGTCACGACCGCCATCTGGCACGTTGGTTCGATCAGGAGTTGGAGCTGGCACCGGAAGCTCATGCTCAGGGCGAGGCGATGGCATGAACTGGATTCGTCTGGCCCTGGCCAGCTTGTGGAACCGTCGTACCACCGCTCTGCTGACGCTGGGCATGGTGGCGCTCAGCCTGTCTTTGCTGCTGACCGTCGACCGGGTGCGTGAAGACACCCGCGCCAGCTTCTCCAACACCCTGTCGGGCACCGATCTGATTGTCGGCGGTCGTACCGGGTCATTGAATCTGCTGCTCTATTCGGTGTTCCGCATCGGTAACGCCACCAACAACATCAGCTGGGAAAGCTACTCTGATCTGCGCCGTAATTCGGCCGTAGACTGGACAGTGCCGCTGTCGCTGGGTGATTCGCACCGGGGTTATCGCGTTATCGGCACCACCACCGACTATTTCGATCACTATCAGTATGGGCGCAGCCAGGCGCTGAGCTTTCAAAGTGGCCAGCCATTCAACGATGTGTATGACGTTGTGCTAGGCGCCGAAGTGGCCGAGGTTCTGGAGTACCAGCTCGGTGACGAACTGGTGGTCGCGCATGGCCTGGGCACCACCAGTTTCGAAAACCACGACGACAAACCCTTCACCGTCGTCGGCATCCTGAACGCGACGGGCACACCGGTAGATCGCAGTGTGCATGTGCCGCTGGAAGGCATAACCGCCATGCACGTCGACTGGCAACAAGGTATTAAATTGCCGGGCTTTGAGATTTCCGCCGACGAAGCCCGTGAGATGGATCTGACTCCCGACAGCGTCACCGCTGTACTGGTGGGCATGAAATCGCGGGTGCAGACGTTTTCGTTTCAGCGGCTGATCAACCAGTACCGCGCAGAGCCACTGTCGGCGATCATCCCCGGCGCGACCTTGCAGGAGCTGTGGCAGCTGATCGGCATTGCCGAGAATGCACTGATTGCGGTGTCGTTCATGGTGGTAGTGACCGGCTTGCTGGGTATGGTGACGGTTATTCTGGCCGGACTGAACGAGCGCCGCCGGGAAATGGCCATACTGCGGGCACTGGGCGCCCGGCCCGGTCATATACTGGGTCTGTTGATGCTCGAATCCGGCCTTTATGGCGTTGCCGGGTTGCTGGCCGGTCTGTTGCTGCACTGGGGCGTTATCGCGCTCGCCAGTATTTGGGTTCAGGGCACCTACGGCATACAATTGACCCTGGCGCTGCCCTCGCCAACCCTGTTGGTGGTATTGGCAGGCTTTGTTGGTCTGGCGTTTCTGGTTGGTCTGTTGCCGGGCTGGAAGGCCTACCGGCAATCGCTGTCGGATGGTCTGACGGCCACCACCTAACTCACGCGTTTTGGATGTAACGATGACCAGTACGGTATGGAAAAACACGCTTTGGCTGGCTTTCAGCACGCTGCTACTGGCCAGTGTCGCGGTGACGGTTCAGGCGCGTGAGGCCACTGAAATCCAGTGGGACGACCTGATGCCCGCTAATTTCAGCTACAAAACCCTGCGCGAGCAGATCGATTTCAGCCAATACGACCTGAGCAGTCTCAGCGACGATGACCCCGAGGCGCAGCGGCTCTATTCCGACATGACTCAGGCGCTTGCCAATGCCCCAGTGGTTGACGCGCTGGGTGGTGCCCACATCAAGCTGGCCGGGTTTGTGGTACCGCTGGAAATGGACGGTGACTCCGTCTACAGCTTTTTGCTGGTGCCTTATTACGGCGCCTGCATTCATACCCCGCCGCCGCCTTCGAACCAGATCGTCTTCGTGCAAACCCAGGGCGGTTACGAGATGGGGCCTATGGATGAACCGGTCTACGTCAGCGGTACCCTGATGATCGAAGCCCAGCAGTCAGAGCTGGGCAGTTCCGGTTATACCCTCTATGCCGGTCGTATCGATCCGTATCTCTAGGGAGCCTCTGAGTCACTCCCCCAGGGCTCTGCGCGAGCTAAAACGTTTTGCCCAAGTGAGCGGCACCGGAGTGCCGGCCCAATCCTACGCACTTCGCAGCGCAATGGCCGTAGCCCTTGTCAAGAAGTGCCGCGCATCTACCCTTTGAATACTGAACGCGACCGCTTTATGCTGCCAGCAGCAGGGCGAGCTTGTGCCTGGAGTATTCGGCACAAGAACCCGTAAAAGGACATTGATCTTTCAACTCAATAAGGAATTTCATGAAAAGGATTCTACTTCTGCTGCTGATCATCGTGGTTGGCGGCTATGGCGCTGCGCACTGGCACGTTACCCGCACCGTTCAAAGCCAGCTTGATGAGGCGGCCCTAATGGCCGAGGGTGTTGGCCGCCTTACCTATGGCCAGATCTGGGTGTTACCGACGGGTGAAATTCGGGTTCACAATCTGGCGTTTTCGGCACACGGTCAGGGCGGCGATGTGCGCATCGAACGCGCCTCGCTGGAAACGGCGAATTTGCTCGAACTGGTGCAACTGGGCCAGACCCTTAGCAACGATGAAATACCCCAACGGCTGGCGCTCAAACTCAGCGGCATCGAACTGGATCTGGATACAATGCGGCCGCTGGTCGATAACAATGCCCAGCAACATATGCTGGCCGCCGGCTGCGGCGATGAACGCACCTATTTCAATTTCACCGACCTCGACACCATGGGCTATCGCCAGACCCGCTCCGACATGACTCTGGAGTACCGGCTCACTCCCGAACGCGATAACCTGCAGGTCGAAGGCGAATTCACCACAGAATCCATGTACCGGATGAGCACCCGCCTCGAGGTCGCGCTGGCTGATGCTCAGGGGCCCGCCGCGCTGATGGGGGCGTCCCTGAACCAGGTGCAAATACGGGTAGACGATTTGGGCTATGTGCCCGAAGTCATGTCGTTTTGTGCTCGCGAGACAGGCCTCGACATCGACACCTACAAGACCCGGCACGTCAATGCCTGGGAACAGTTGTGGCAGGAACAGGGTGTGGTATTGGCTGATAACGTGGTCGAGGCGTACGCGACCTACATTGAACAACCCGAGAGCCTGCGAGTAGAAAGTTTTGCACGGCTGAACGCCATGCAAATGATGATGGTCTCCGACCCTCAGGCGATTCTGGATCTGATTGCACCGCAAATTGTCGTCAACGACGGTCAACCTAGCCCGCTGCAGTTAACGTTGGCCTTGCCGCAACGCGTGCCCGAGCCAGACACGGCCCAATCACAACCGGAAGCGCCTCAGGCTGAACCTGAACGGCCCGCCCCTGAGCCAGCACAGACTGAACAATCCCCCCGGGTCATTGAAGTGCCGGTCTCCGATCTGGCCGACTGGCTGAATACGGATATGGTCATTAACCTGGCCGATGGCCGTGAGTTTCGCGGTGAAATTGAAAGCCTGAGCAACGATGAAGTGCAGTTCAAGCAATCGGTCTTTGGCGGCACCATGGTGATGCCGGTAGCGCGGGACACCATTCGCCGGGTTCGGGTAATCAACCCCTGACGGGTTTCCTGCGGTAATCCGTTCGGACTCAGTCGCGCTGACACAGCGCGACTGACAATCGCATAACGCGCTTTCCGGCAATCAGAATGACGCAAAAAGCGATGGGCCAGGCGACCACATAAGCCTCTGCCCAGCGGCCCAGAAAGCCATCGCCGATGCCGGTGTTCAATGCCGTAATCAACGCCGTCATAATGGTGACCATAAGCACCGACATCAAAAATGCCTGCACGATGGGCTGATAACGTTTTGAGAACATGGCCTGCCACCTTTGTATTAGTTGTGCCTAATATTATAGCCGGGTTGGAGGTGAAGGTTAACCCGCTTTAATTACCCGTACCCGAAACGACCGGCCTTTGATTCGCCCCCGGCCCAGCTTGTCCAGCGCGCGTTTTTTGGCGGCCCGCGCCACGGCGACGTAGGTGCTTTGGTCGTAAACGGAAATCTTCCCAACCTCGGTGCCATCAATGCCCTGCTCGCCGGTCAGCGCACCCAGCACGTCACCGGGGCGGACTTTCTGTTTTTTGCCACCGTCGATCTGCAGCGTAACCATCGGTGCCGGCTGCGGCCGAAAATGCGCGTGCACGGCAGGTGGCAGCGCTTCCGGTTCGAGCGTGGTATTCAGGTACCCTTCGAGTGCAGCCAGCCGGTGGCCTTCCCGGTCACTGAACAGGGTGCAGGCAATGCCCTGGCTGCCCGCACGACCGGTACGGCCAATCCGGTGCACGTGCACTTCCGGGTCCAGCGCCATGCGAAAATTGATCACCGCATCGAGCGCATCGATATCGAGCCCGCGTGCAGCAACATCGGTTGCTACCAATACCGAGACACTTTTGTTGGCAAAAGTCACCAGTGATTCATCGCGCTGGCGCTGATCCAAATCCCCGTTCAGGGCGATGGCGCTGTGGCCAGCGGCACTCAGGGCATCGGCAACGTCCAGGGTTTCCGCCCGGGTATTACAGAACACCACCGCACTGGTCGGCTGGTGATGCGCCAGCAGACGCAGCAGAGCGTCGAGCCGGTCGTCATCATTACCAACACGAAACAGACTCTGGGTAATGCTGGTGCTGTCGTGCCGGGCTTCGACTTTCACCATCACCGGTTTGACCATAATGTGGTCAGCCAGCTGCTTGATCTGATCGGGAAAGGTCGCGCTGAACAACAGCGTTTGCCGCTGTGTCGGAACCGATTCCAGAATCGACTCCAGCACCGGCTGGAACCCCATATCGAGCATCCGATCGGCTTCGTCGAGCACCAGAGTGTTCACGTTTTCTAGTTCCAGGGTGCCCTTGCGGACATGCTCTTCAATACGACCGGGTGTGCCCACAATGATGTGCGCCCCGTGTTCAAGCGACCCAATTTGCGGGCCAAACGGCATGCCGCCGCAGAGCGTGAGTATCTTGATGTTATGAATGCCCCGCGCCAGAGTGCGCAATTCCTTCGCCACCTGATCGGCCAGTTCCCGGGTCGGGCACAGCACCAGGGTCTGAATGCGAAAACGTTTAACATCCAGCTTGTTCAACACGCCCAAACCAAAAGCGGCCGTCTTGCCAGACCCGGTTTTACCCTGTCCAATCACATCCTTCCCGGCCAGAATATCGGGCAGGCTGCTGGCTTGGATCGGCGTCATTTGATGGTATTCGAGCGATGCCAGAGTGCTCAGCAGATCGGGGTTTAACGGCAGGGATGAAAAGTCAGTTTGGCTCACAATCGGGTCTCTTGGTCGGCTACCTCGGGTAGCCCGGGGCAAATGGGCGCGCATTGTACGCTTTGTGATCAGTGAGCCCAAGTGGTATTGGATAGCCGGAGGTTATTTCGGTAGGAGTTGCCATGTTGCCAGGAGTTCGTGCCAGCCACCGGGTAGGCCTTTCCGGGGTCGTGCGGGATGCCGCCCACTCAACCCATCCATGGGGCCTAGACCGCATGATATGAATCCCCTCCATGGGATTCACCCTTCGGGCTCGCTGCGCTCATGCTAAAACGCTCCCGGCGTTTTAGTCCCTGTTGCGGACTACCCCGGAAAGGCCTACCCGGCAGCTGTCACTTGAGCTGGTGTCAACCAAATCATGTGTTGCAATCCTCTGTAAGCTCGAAGCTACCCTCAACTCCGGTCTTTTATTCGAATCGGTGTAATTGTCAGGGCCTCATCGTCATTGTTCAGGTAGAGCACGCCTTCGGTAATGCTGCACTGAAACGTCATCGAGCGCTCGAACCAGCCGGTCAGGGCATCCAGGTCTTCTTCTGAGAATTCCCAGATTTCAAGTTCAGGCAGTCGCGCCAGGGCCGCTTTGTTCTGGGCGAGCCAGAGGGGCACGGTGCGGCCGCCGTAGGTGTAGAGTTTTACCGCTTTGGCCTGGGCGCTGGCTTTGCGCAGCCATTTCTCATCCGGCTGACCAAAGGCCACCCAGAGGGTGATGTCGCCGGTTAAATCGCGCTCTGCCAGTTCCGGTTCGCCTTCATCACTCAGGCCTTTTGAGAACGTCAGGGTCTCGGAGGCGTTGAGCATGAACGCCAGCAGCCGCACCATAATGCGGTTCGGGGTTTCGGACGGGTGTTGTGCCAGGCTGAAGGCATGTTCCTGATAATAGCCCCGGTCCATATCGGAAATGTTTAGCCGCGCTTTCAGCACGGTGGCTTTGAGTGCCATGGTGGTGGTGCTCGTATTGGGTGAGGCGTGGGAGTGTACTGCAGCGGCGTTGGTGAACAAAGTGGTGCATCCCAGGGATGCAAAGCCCGGCAGCCGCAATGGCTGCCGGGATACTGCCGGAGAGCGCTGTGTCAGGCCGCCTGCCTGACTTGATCAGCGCTCCCCACCTTAGGCGCTAGGAGGCCCGGCTTTCTGCCCCCCTGGACTTCGCGCCTGTTGCTCCGGCCTTTGCTGTTGCTTTTCCTGACGGATAGCCTGCTTGGGCTCCCTCCAGGTCAGCGGTGCTTCGGACGACTGCTGTCCCAGGCCGATGTCTTTCTGCAAGTGACTATTCAGGTGCTCGGCGATATAGCGCTCGGCGCGTTTTTCCTGCAACCAGCGGTTCAACTCACGGCGCTGGTTAATACGGTTCATCAGTTTGGTGATCATGGTCACTCTCCAGTTTTTCTTGATCGCATTGTTGAGATGCAAGCACTGGGAGCTGTGGCAGAAAGTGCGGGGTGTTGGTGTTAGGAGGGGTTATTAAAAACACAATCCTTGTTATACAACGAGCCGCAGGTTTCATCCACGGCTCGCAAGGCTTGTGTCCTTAGTCGAATCGCGGGTGCAACAGCACATTACCGGTGACCGCAGGGGTCACAGTACGGGAGGTGCACAGTTGGCGCATAGTTAGAATGGTCTTCATGGCGTGCCTCCGTAGGTTGTTGCCGCGTGGGCAGATTCGAATTAAGGGTTTGCTAATGAAACGTTGCGTTTCATTAGGTGCAAGATTACTCGAACGGTGACCCTCGCTCAACCCTAAACTTTCAAGGTCTAAAGAATTCACAAGTCTTATGACTTAACATCGAACAATCAGGCGCTGTCGTCACCCAGACCATCAGCCAGGTAATCGTCTTTCAGTTTGGTGTAATTGGCCGCGCTGTATTTAAAGAAGCGTTGCTCTTTGTCGGTTAATGGCCGTACCTGGCGCGCCGGTGATCCCATATACACATAGCCTGAGGCCAGCGTTTTGCCGGGCGGTACCAGCGTACCGGCACCGATCACCACCTGGTCTTCAACCACGGCACCATCCAGCACCGTCGCGCCGATGCCAATTAATACCTCATTGCCGATGGTGCAGCCATGCAAGCACGCTTGGTGGCCAATGGTGACATCGTTGCCAATGGTCAGCGGCCAACCATCCGGGTTGAAATCGCTGGCGTGGGTAATGTGCAGGACCGCACCATCCTGAACCGAGGTGCGCGCACCAATACGAATGCGGTGCATGTCGCCGCGCACCACGGCGCCAGGCCAAACCGAGACATCATCGCCGAGTTCAACATCACCCAGAACCATGGCCCGAACGTCGATAAACACGCGTTGTCCAAAGTGCGGGGTGTGCCCGCGAAAACTGTGAATGGCCATAATGCTTGCTCCCGAGGGTTTCTTTGGTCAGCATTGTGGCAAGAATTCACTCAGGTTGCATCGATATGCTCAAGCTCTCAGATTTCTGGCGGAACCGGGTGGAAGAAATGGCGGCCATCGATTTGGGCTCCAATTCCTTCCACATGATTGTTGCGCGCCTTGAAAAGGGAGAACTGAAGGTACTCGACCGCATCAAGGAGCCGGTGCGGCTGGGCTTTGGCTTGAGTGCCGATGGCAAACTGGATGACCTGTCGCAACGCCGCGCGCTGGAATGCCTGGCCCGTTTCGGTCAGCGCATCAGTCACCTGCCCCCTCATGCTGTTCGCGCAGTAGGCACTCGAACGCTGCGTAAGGCGGCAAATGCCGGGCCTTTTCTGGCCAAGGCTGAAACTGCGCTCGGCCACTCTATTGATGTAGTGTCCGGGGCTGAAGAAGCCCGTTTGATTTACCAGGGCGTCGCCCAGGGGCTCGATGATGAGCTGGACCGTCGGTTAGTCGTCGACATTGGCGGTGGCAGTACCGAAGTGATTGTTGGCGAACAATTTCAGCCGCTGCTGCTCGACAGCCTGGGCATGGGTTGCGTGGCCATCATGCGGGACTTTTTTGACGACGGGCAGCTCAGCAAGAAGTCGGTTAAAAAAGCCATCACCTTCTGCCTGCAGAAAATTGAACCGGTGCACGATGGTTTTCAGCGCATCGGCTGGCAACGGGCCATTGGCTGTTCGGGCAGTATCAAGTCCATCTCTAAAGTGGCCGAAGCCATGACCGGAAACCCGGTCATTACCCGAACGCTCTTGAACGACCTGTGTGATCAGGCTGGCCAGAGCAAAAACGTTGACGACTTTAACCCCAATGGTCTCACGTCTGATCGCAAACCGGTGTTTCTGGGCGGGTTGATTGTGTTGCGCGCCGTGTTCGAAGGGCTGGGGCTGGAAACCATGGAGGCCTCGCCCTGGGCGTTACGCGAAGGCCTGCTTTATGACCTGATTGGCCGCTACGACCATGAAGACGTGCGCAGCCGGGGCGTGCAACACCTGGCACAACGCTTTCACACCGATGACCAACAAGCCAAGCGGGTGGCTGATACGGCGCTGCGTTTTTTCAACGACAACCTTGCGGCTCTGGGGCTAACCCAGGCCGAGCCCTGGTCGAATTACTTGCGCTGGGCGGCGCAAGTCTCAGAAGTCGGGCTCGACATCTCGCACAACCAGTTTCACAAGCACAGTGGTTACATCGTCGCCAATTGTGATTTGGCCGGGTTCAGCCACGAGGAGCAACAGCGACTCACCTTTCTGGTGCGTCACCACCGCAAAAAACCCGACCTCAACAAACTCACCGAACTGGGTGAAGACGATCAGACACTGATACCCATGCTGCTGGTGATATTCCGACTGGCAACCGTACTGCATCGCGCTCGAACCGGCAGTACTTCCGAGGGGGTAACGTTGCGCATCGACGGTGAACAGATACTGCTTTCGGCACGCAGCGACTGGTGGGACAACCACGGCCTCACCCAGGCGGACCTGGAACAGGAAGCTCAGTATTTGAGTAAGTTGGGGTTTGGGTTGTTGTTGCAGCAGTCGTTGACAGAATAGGAAGTTAGCTGTGAGCTGTGAGCTGTGAGTGTCCGGTGGTCATAGTGATCACCGGCCACAGCATGAACTTAAGTTCAGGACTTCTTAACAAACTGCGTCAAAATGACGATTTGCTGGCCGTTGACCCGGCCTTCGATGTGCTCGGCGTTGTCTGCCACCAGTGAGATTCCCCGAACGGCCGTGCCGCGCTTGGCAGTGAAGTTTGCGCCTTTTACGGTGAGGTCTTTGATTAGGGTTACCGTATCGCCAGCACTCAGCACCACGCCATTGCTGTCCCGGTGAATGACTTTGTCGTCATCACTGAGGTGGTCTCCGGTGGCTTGCGCCCAGGCCAGGGTTTCATCGTCCAGATACAGCATATCGAGTAAATCTTTAGGCCAGCCCTCGGCGATCAGCCGGTGCAACAGTCGCCACGCCATCACCTGAACCGGCGGCTCCTGGCTCCACATGCTGTCGTTCAGGCAGCGCCAGTGGTTGGCGTCCAATTGGTCCGGGTGTTCAATCTGGTTCCGACAAGTGGCACACACCAACAGGGTGGTATCCAGGCTTTCCAGTGTGTTGGGTGGCACGGCGTAAACCGAGAGCGAATCGCTGGCTTTGCACAGCTCGCACTGGACGCCACTGCGTGTTTCCAGCTGAGTTAAAATCGACATCGACGTAGAGGCCCGCAGAAAATGAGCGCGCAGTTTAGCGCATCGTTGGCGCAATGCAGAATCCCTGATTAAATGGGCTTAATGATCCAACAGCGAATGCCCTATGCCAAACGACATCCTGATACGGTCCGCCCAACCCGACGATGCCCTTGCTATCGCGCAGCTCTACAACCCTTATATTCGAGACACCATCATCACCTTTGAAGAAGCCGAGGTTACCGCCCACGACATTCTGCAACGGATGCAGGCGGTAGACGAATCAGGGTTATTCTGGCGAGTGGCCGAGCACCAGGGTGAGCTGGCCGGTTACGCCTATGCAACCGCCTGGCGGCCGCGTCATGCGTATCGGTTTTCGGTGGAAGTAACGGCTTACGTCAGCCTGGCGTATCAGGGTAAAGGGGTCGGGTCCCAGCTTTATAGTGACCTGCTGCCTGCGCTCAGAGAGCGAGGCATCCACAGCGCCATGGGCGGTATTGCGCTGCCCAACGAGGCCAGCATTGCCCTGCATGAGAAATTTGGTTTTAAGAAAGTGGCGCACTTCGAAGCGGTCGGTCTCAAATTCGACCGCTGGATTGATGTAGGTTACTGGCAGTTATTGCTGTAAATGAGTTGCGGAGCGGTTAGCTTCCATAGAGTGGCGCTAGCATCAAACCAAGGCTGGCAAGGTAACCGGCAGCCCAAACCAGACTGCGCACCGTGGCAATGTTGGCTACATAGAGGCCGATGTAGGCGATGCGCGAGGCAATAAACAGCACCGCAAGCACTCCGGCGACCGTTGAGCCGGCTGCAAACACCTCCGCCACAATCACCCCGGCCGCAAACATCGGAAACGCCTCAATGGTGTTCTGGTGCGCCGCCAACCCCCGGGCACCGGCACCGGTCAATGATGCCTGCTGCGCCCGTGGGTGCTGATTATCGTAGCCGCCCTGCATTCGAGCCATCGCTCGCATGGCCGGTGCTTTTGAAAGAATGACCAGCAAGGCTGCGATGAACAGGCACCAGAGTGGCAACGACATAACGTACTCCCGAACGAAGTGATGACAGGGTTACGGTTTGTCCGGTGTTTAAGATGAGTCGCGGCATCAAACAAGTTCATGAACACCGTACACGATTCCGCCAGGCTCATCAGGGCACGCTAAACACCTCCGTACCGGGGTAAAAGGTATACCAGGCAAACCAGAACGCCACCAGGCTGGGTAAAGGCTTGCCTTCCCACTCAATACTGGCACTGCGATGGGTAGCGTTCCAGATGACGGTAAAGGGCTGGCCCCCTACTTCGTCGTCAAAATGGTCGTTCCCGGCTTTTGCCAATTCCTCGTAAGGGTAAGCCTTGTGCTCGCCATTAAAACTGACACCCATCACCCACTCTTTTGCATGCCAGGGCCCGGGCGCCTGGTTGGAGACTGGGAACAGCGTCGTGGGTGATTGCTCATAGCCTGCATAGGGGTCGCGCAAATAGTCGCGGCGGAAGCCGGTATCCCGGCTGAGCACTTGAGTGCCGGGATGTTCTTCCCGCCAGGCTTGCCAGGTAGTGTGTTTAACCGGCATTGCCGTTAGCTGTTGCCCCATCTCTTGCCCGGAGACGGCGGTCGAGAGTATTTGCGACCAGAGGCTTTCGGTTTCGCGGTCGTACAGCAACACATCACTCTCGTAGAGCAAGCCGGAAACCCCAAAGGAACGTGTCTGCCCATTAATCTCGGCATCGAACACCATGCCGGTGTTGCACAGCGGGCAAAACGTTACCACCACCGGCTGCCCGGCCACCACATCGTTGACGATTTCGTGCCAGTTCAGAATGGCCACTGGGTAAGCCCTAGCCTCGCCGTTAAGCGAAAATCCCAGCACTCGGCTGGTGGGTTCCAGCCAGGTGGCGTCATCGGCCTCATCGAACGTTGGATTGTCGATCGCGGGTATTCCATCACGCGGCGGGCCGCCCTGACGAATTTTGGCTACGGGAATCGACGCCTCGGAGACATCAAACCCATTCAGGGTTTCAGCCCGGGCTGGCACCAGGGTGAGAAACATTAGGAAGACAAGCAGACTGCTTAAGGCTTTAACGGTCATAGCCGGCTCTCAGGGTTGGGCGTTTGGAGTAATAGTCGGTTCGGCTGGCTAAAACTTACGACATTCGTATCCTTACTCAGGCCAACAAAGCGGCCAGGAACGCATCCGCTCAAATGAAGTTTCAGCTATTGACCCCCTTACCAAGGGTGTCAAAAAAACGCCCCTCACCGATTGCAAAAAATATATACAGGTAGACTCGTAAGGGCATGAGCGTTTGAATCCTTCTACAATTGAACGCTGCCTGAATAAATACCAGTAAATGCGGCGATAACTCACGAAAAGTTTCGAAAACCAACTCCTGTATCTCGATCTTTCTTGTCAAAATATTGTCTAATCACGCCAGGATCTCAATAACACCCCCGTAAAATTGGAACGCTGCGTTGCCTTGTCGGAAAATTTTACATACTCTGCGCTGACGTATGTCAATAAACCGTAAGGAGTTCCGGTTGATGAATAACAATAAATGGATCGCTCAGGGCCTCACCCTGATGTCGCTGATAATCTTGCAAGGTTGTGGCCCAAGTGGTGGTGGCGGTTCGAATGAAGCTCCCAAAATCCTCGATGTTCAAACCTACGTGCATGCGCACTACGAACATGAATCAGACAGTAACCTGACCATGATGGCTTACATACATGTGGAAGACGAGAACGGTATTGACGACATCGACCATGCCCGTGTGACTTTTCCAGACGGCTCATATTACATGCTTTGGGCCAATGGCAGTCTGTTTGAACGTAATGGCGGATATTACATGCGTGGTTACTTCTACATGCCTTCAACAGGTGCTGCAGGTGAGAATTCCTTTGCAATGCACGGGTATAAAATAGAGCTGGTCGACAAAGCGGAAGCATCTACCTCAAGGATATTTTCAGTAACTCGAGAGGGCGGTGCTACTGTATCAACCGGTAGTCGCATCGTTCATCCTGATAGTTACGATGTGAGCCTCCAAAAAGCGATACCGGCTTTCACCTTACCCGTTGTACATGCGGTCACGATATACAATGACGGGGTTTTGATTGATGCTGAAATAACGGATAGTCGTGCTGGCGAGATACAATTTGATTTCCTCGATCAGGACGAGAATTGGTTCGCTTCCAGGCTGGAACTAGATACAACGCTGATGACAATTCCCGGCCGGCAAGTATATTCCGTACCTGCGAGCCTTCTCGAATTTGAAGAAGGCTATGACTTAGCAGACATTAGCTTTGTTGGCGCATCGACCTTTGATCCGGGAAGGACAGATGAAAGCCCTATGAAAAATTGGAGCTGGCTTGGCAGCTCATCTCAGCTTTATACAGTTACCGGAGTAGATTTCAGAAATGAACCTTTGTCCAGCACTGAAGGCGACAATACAGGCGTAATAATGGATAGCCTGATACAGGGGATCTCCTTTTCAACGACTTCTAATGTTGCTGGCGTTACTAATGAAAAGGGCGAGTTTAGCTATAACGACGGTGACTACATTACCTTTTCTCTAGGGTCGTTAGTATTGCCTGAAATACAGGCGAAACCTGTCATCACATTATTGGATATTTTTGAAACCAACAATATTCATACAACCGAAGTAACTAATCTGGCGAGGCTGGTTCAGACGCTGGATGATGATGGGAGCTATGATTCACTCATAACCATTCCCAATGATCATGTTTCAGTACTAACAGCTCAAGATTTAACCCTAGAAGATTTGTCCACAGATAGATCAGGATTTGATTCTGTTGCCTCCATTTCAGACATGCTTTTTAACCTTTCAGGTATATCTGAACTGGTCTCACAGGAAGCAGCGCTTCAGCATTTTTCGAATACATTATCGACTTCAGACATTATTGATACTGACGGTGATGGAAACTCAAATTTTATTGACGAAGACGATGACAATGACGGTGTGCTTGATATTGACGATGCTTTCGCCTGGGATTCAACTGAGTCGGAAGACTATGACGGTGATGGCATAGGTGATAATTCTGATCCTGACGTAGATAATGATGGTGTTTTAAACACAGAAGATGATTGGTTGTCAGAACTCCGTGAATTTCCATCGATGCCTGTAGTCACTGATGCTACTATTTCGCCTGAATTAGGGCTTTTCTTCGCTACTCATAAAGAGAATAAATCAGTTTCAGTAATCAATATTAGCAATATGACACTCGAGAAAGAATTCAACTTCTCTCGTATGCCAAATAGACTATTTCTCTCTGAAGACAACGAAAAATTGTACATAACGTTAATGGATAGAGAGTTCAGTTACTCTGTGGGTGAAGGGGAGGAGTCGGGAGCAATTGCCATCATCAACCTCTCTAATTTGACTGTGGAGAGTACTTTGCCTGTATCGATAGATCCTTACGATGTGGTTGCGAACAATGAGGGTGATGTTTTCATTTCTTCCGGGTCTGATCAACATACTCAGATTCAAAGATATGACTCAGTAACAAATATCCTCATGGATTCGGCGTCTATCTATTATCAAACAAATCTTGAAATATCCTCAGATCAACTAACGATATATGCAGCAGACACTAAAACTAGTCCGAGTGACATAGAAGCTTTTGATATAGCCGGTGACGAGATAACATTGTTGGGCGACTCCCCCTATCATGGCGATCATCGGATGAATGGTGACGTCTGGATCACACCAGATGACACCTATCTAATGACTCGTGGTGGTGACCTTTTCAATGCCCCTGAAATGACGTTTGTTCAGGGAGTTACGCCAACCGGTGTCGCGGTAGACGCAGTTGGTATGGATGCCTCCAGCAATCGGGTTATTGTTGTACAGTCTAACGGTAGAGTGAAAGAAGTGTCTCTTAACCCACTGTCCTTCGTAAAAGAATGGACAGTATATGGAGAGCCTACCGAGGTTGAGCTGGATAATGAGTATATCTACTACTTATCAGTAGGTGAGCATGGGCTTCGTCTAGCGGTGGACCCTGCTCCCTAGTGCCTGTCTGATTGGCTGTATATCAGGCTCGAATGCGATGTGTAGCATTTGGGTTTGATATTATTTCTGATTGGGGTTCTTGGAAAGTTAAGAGGAATACTGGTGAAAGCTTTCTCAAAAATATACATTTCAGGAGCAGCCGTAATGGTCGTCAGTCTCCTTTTAGCTGGCTGTGCCACGACATTGAGCGAGGATAATACACTAATCTCGTTTGAAGCGAACTCCAGTCCGAGTGCTTTTGTTGAGCGCGATTGGAAACTACTTGTCCCTCAGTTAACTGACGCTATACGAAATAACAATGTGGATCTCGTATCGAATTTCATGGCTCCCTGCCTGAATATTGAAGGCCCTAACATCGACTTTGAACGAAGATGTTCGAAGTATTACAGCCAAGTCATAGTGCTGGATGAGGCTTTCTCAGAGAGTCTGAAGGCATGGGTAAAAGCGGAACCCAACAACGTTCACGCCAATCTTTTTGAAAGCTATAGACTGAACACCGAGGGTTGGGTCATTCGCGGTCATGGCACTTCAAATAGGGTGCATCCCAGGCACATGGCCCAATATCAGGAAAAGCTACTTCAATCAGCTGGGTACGCCTCGAGAGCCATTGAACTCAATCCGGGTATTCCATTTGGTTACGAGGCCGCCATTGATGCCTACGGCTCAATGGGTCGTGCATTCGCACAGAGCAGAGATGCGATAGTTGACCGCTCTCTGACAGAGGTTCCCTGGAGTTATCTGGTCGCTTCAACTCGAATATCACGCAGCCAGCCGCGATGGGGAGGTTCTTACGACGCTATGGAAGCGATAGCCAGTGAATACGAGGCATACTACCCACGACCTGAAGGAAAAGACCTGAGTGTTTTGGAAGCCCAGATTCTGACTATCAAAGCCAGAGACTGGAAAGACGGGTACGAGGTGGAACAGGACTATGTTCTCGCCGATTTAGCTTTAAATATTGCGAGAATATCCGGCTATGACAGGGGCTATGTGCTAATGAATCTCGCGGGTGTGTACGCGGCAACTGATCGGGGTGACCAAGCGAAAGAGCTCATGCAGCAAGCACTAGAGAAAGACCCGTATAGCGAATCCTCTTTGAGCGGGTTCATGTGCCTGTGTAACAATATGGATTCTGAAACTGCAATCAGAACCACAGAGCGATATTTGGATCGTTTTCCAGTTGCCTATGAGGGCTGGCTTGAATTGGGTATTTTAAGAACCCTTTATACAGGCGATTTCCAGAGTGGACTGGATGCATACGAGACAGCACGTTCTATGCGGCCTTATGAGCCGGAGCTTGTTAGGCGAATCAATGTTTCTCGCGGTCGGCTCGGTCTGGAAAAAATTGATACTGAGACCGTTGATCATCAAAAAGGGCTGCTGATTTATGCATACAACAACTTTGCCCATGTGGAGGCCATTAAATCGCAGGTAAAACAGCAACTCGGGCCACAATATGGCGTCATCGAACGCCAGGTATTTGAGCAGAGAGTCGACGACTACTTTCAGCTTGATACCTTTGACCAGCATCTTCGGCAGCAACTGGATATCGCGGATTTAACGCTTGATGATTGGCAATACATAGCCCAGCTAGTGGCAATCGAGTCAAATATTTCTGATCTATCCAGAACGAGAATAGAAGAGTTCCTTGGAGATATTGAAACACCTGAAAGGCAAGCTTTGGTGCAAGTAATAAACCAGGCGCTCGGGAGGACAAGTCAGGCTATGGTTGATCATTTTTTGGAAGAATACAACTCAAGAACAGGTGTCTCGAGCTAACAGTTAACCAGACACCCATCGTTACATTGTGTAATTGTCAGGGGAGTTTACATACCCATATCCGGCATGCCCGGGGGTGGCTCCCTTCAGTGGCAACCATACACCTAACTTACACCGCAACCTTTTGACAGGAAGCGCCAGGCTTCTACACTCGTGACCATTCAGTAGCCAGTGTTACAGACTAACTAACTATCGATCGTTCACGCGTTGGTTAACGCTGTTCTTTCACCGTTATTCGACTGGCTAGGAAACGTTCTTTTTTCGATCGGGCGTGGATCGCTCATTGCACCATTGAAATCACTTCCCAAATCAAAAGGAGCAATGCATGGTTGAAAAACACGATTTATTGCATGAGTTTCCAGAATACCGTGATCAGATTCATGATTTGAAAATGAATGATCGACACTTTGCCAAGTTGTTTGAAGAATATACTGACGTGGAGCATGAGGTCCACGGCATTGAAAGTGGCAGCGAGTTTGTGAACGATGATTATCTTGAAGAGCGCAAGAAGCAACGGCTGCACTTGAAGGATCAGTTGTATCAAATGCTGAAAGCCAACGCAGGTTAGGCAGTGGTACTAAGGGTTATCCGTAGGCTGTCCTGCTCAGGGTGACTGTGGCAAACTGGTTGCCTGATCTGTGTAACAGAGAGCCCCAATGCCTGAACCAACGCCGATGCAAAGGTTGCTAAATACGCTCCCGCAAACCGGCCGGGTGGAGTGGATCGGTGTCCGCCCCGCCCGTGATCAGGCCATGTTGATACTCGATCGTGCCATGGTGAGCCCGGGTAAAGGCCTGGCAGGTGATCGATTCAGTGGCCGTGAAACCAGCAAACGGCAAGTGACGCTGATACAACACGAACATCTGAGCGTGATTGCCTCATGCTTGCATCGGGAGTCTATTGGCCCCGAGGTATTCCGCCGCAACCTGGTGGTGTCTGGCCTGAACTTGTTGGCCCTGAAAGATAAAACCTTTCGAATCGGTGACGTTGTGTTGGAATACACCGGCTTGTGTCACCCGTGCAGTAAGATGGAAAAAGCCCTCGGTCCCGGTACCTACAATGCAATGCGCGGACACGGAGGCATCACTACCCGAGTCTTACAAGGCGGTGAACTCGCACTCGGAAGTCTCGTGCAGGCGTGTCTGTGAGCTCTAAGGGCCAACCGGCCTTGCAGGACGTGTTGCCCGACATCCGGGATGGTCTGACCCGCACGGATCGTATCGTTTTGGCTGTGCTCGAACAGACCCAGAAAGAATGCCGGAACCGTAATGTGCCCACCGCCATGCTGTATGGCCGTGTTCTGGAGTATGTGCAAATCAGTGAAGCAGACCTGATCCACACAATGCATCGTCTGGGCGTTCAATCCCGCACTCGCCAGTGAGCAATGGCACCACAACACAACGTACCCCCGCTAAACCCTCTTTTGCTGCTCTGCGTCTTTACAAAAGTTAACTACTGCTGGCCACCGGTAACACGGAATGGCCGGAGGGGTGGTTTATTCTCGCGATGCCTGCCTTCATGTAGACATTAAGGTGACCGGTCAATGGCAGGCACAGGTCTTTGACGAACTCCGGGTTTTGCCTCAGAGGTGTCGGCCATCCGCCGCAACGGCCAACAGCTTATGCATTGATATTGGCAACAGGACACAGACCATGAAAACCGATGAACTGACCATCGCGCCGCTAGATCCTGCCCGTGTTGCACGGGTGGAGAACTGCGGTGGTACGATCATACCGCTAGAGCCTCTGGGTACGGAGGTTCGAGGCATAGATCTGATATCAGAGACGTTACCGGACCCCGAGGTTGTGCAGGCGCTGGAACTTGAAATGGCAAACCGGGGCTTCATCGTTTTTAAAAATGACCAGCCGCTGAGTGTCGATGACTTTTTACGGTCAAGTTGCTTGTGGGGTGGCAGAGCGCTTCATAGCACACACGGTATGCATCCGTCGACGCCCGGGAATAATCCGCATATCTTCCGCTTGTCGAACGATCGCCGCGCTGGCATTCCCGGCGTGGGCCCGCAATGGCACAACGATGGCAGTTTCATCGCCGCCACCTTTTCGCATTCGGGTTACCACATCATAAGGCCGGCCGAAAAAGGAGGCGGTACCTATTTTGCGCATCAGGGGGCCGCTTATGACGCGCTGCCTCAGAATCGCCAAGCGTATTGGCGTCGGCTCTCGTCGGTGAATTCCGCATCGGGGGTGGTGCATCCGGTCGTTCACAAGCATCCGATCTCCGGTCGCCTGTGCATCTGGTTGCACCTGGGCATGACCGGCGCGGTGATTGAAAAGCGAACCGATGGCGATGGCTTTCGCCTGTTGAACGCAGATGAACTGACCCGGCTGTGTCATGAATACAACGATATCCTGAATGCCGGGCTCGAGAACGGTTATGCGGCTATTTATGACTATCGGGAAAATGACTGTGTGTTCATCGATAACCTGGCCGTCGCTCACCGCGCTTCGCCGGAAGCCCATTTGCCACCCGAACAGCAAGGGTTGAGAATCATGCATCGCAGTACCGTTAAAGGCGTACGCAACCTGGCACCGACTGTTGAGCTGCCTCAATTTCTGAACATTGATGGCCCCAGCCCCTTCGGGGAGGGCGTCTGGAAAAGCGGTGGCGTTGGCTTTCGATGGGAAGATGACATTCCCATGCAGAATTAAGAGAACGGGCGTTTGCACCGGTAGTGAACTTCAGCGTTTTATGCCCAACCCTGGCGCCAGTTGTTTTCATCCTTCAGTACCGTCCAGTCTATTGGCTCCGATCGGTTTGTAAAAACGGCTTCGAGCAAACAATGAATGACCTCTCCCTCCTCATTGAACTCCACCTCCGTAACGAGGAAGTGCTTTTCCTTATTGGAGGGGTTGGTCGCCGTCCATTTGCTGTGGAGTAGTTTTCTCGGGTTGATGTTGATCACGGTAACTTCCTGTTTCGGGTTGAGACCCTTTGCATATTACCCAGAATACAATTGAGATCGGCTGTTTCCGGAGCGCTCAAGGGTGCACTGGTAGATGGTAGGGTTTACTTGTTGCCCCATATCTTGGCGACGGCTTTGTCACTTCCCAGAGCGCCCACAACCACACACACGAACCCGATTAGGAAGAAAGCGAGAACGGGGAAGAGGCCGCCCAACTGCGCAGAATTAATGGCCAGTACAGCCGATATTACCGACAGAAACAGGAACAGTACGCCGACTGCAAGCAGAATCTTTCGGTGTGACTTGTCGTAGCGGAATTGATCGTCGCCCGATTCAAAAATACGCAGAACGGGCTGGAACAGATGTCTGAGTGTGTTTTTCATGAACGTTTGCTCGTTGTGAGGGGCATGGCCGTGGTTTCAGCGTTGACACAAGGGTACTGTGAACGGCCCAATGTCACCAGTTCGCTGGCATTTTAACGCCGTGTATCTGGCCACTTTGCCAATACTGGCTCCTCATTGAGGGACGTTTGTGCATTCCAAACACAGTCGCCTGGACCGATTCATTGCGAAGTCCTGTCAGATTCCACTGAAATCGGTGAAGCCGTTGCTTGCCCGTGGAGTCATCACCGTCAATGGTGTGCCGGTTAACGATGGCCAATGGCGGGTCAGCGAGTTTGACCGAATTGAATGCCAGGGAACGATGCTACAGCACCGTTCACCGCTATACCTCATACTGCACAAGCCTGTTGGTGTCGTCTGCGCAACCAGAGACAAGCAGCACACTACCGTGTTGGATTTGATTGATCACCCGGCCAAAGACGAGTTGCATATCGTGGGTCGATTGGATCTGAATACCTCCGGCCTTGTCTTGCTGACCAATGATGGCCGCTGGTCGCGCCGGTTGACGGCGCCGGAAAGTAAGGTGCCCAAGCGGTATCAGGTACGGGTAAAAGAACCCTTGGATGACCGGTATGTGCAAGCGTTTGCCGAGGGGATGTATTTTGAAACTGAAAACATCGTGACCGCGCCCGTCGCGCTGACGATCACCTCTGCCACAACAGCCGAACTGGTCCTGACCGAGGGTAAATACCACCAGATCAAACGCATGTTTGGCCGGTTCCGTAACCCGGTACTGGCGTTGCACCGCAGTGCAGTAGGCCCTTATGAGCTGGACGATTCGCTGGCCCCGGGTGAATTCAGGCTTTTGGAGGTACCCCGTGATGGCCGTCATAGCCGTTGACTGACGCCGGCTTCCACCCTGCCAGTGCTGCACCTTCCGGTTTATAGATCTCGACGATCAAAGGAAAACAGGCCGCCGCATCGCTGGAGTGGCTTGCGCTGCAATCGCCACCCGGGCAGGCAGAGAGCGCACCGAGCAGGTCGATTTCTGCAAAGAACTCCAGATAGTCACCCGGGCGGACCGGGCTGGCCTTCATAAAGTACTGGTGGGTATCCCGGGTGAAGCCGGTGCACATGAAGACATTGAGCACATCGTGAACATGCTGTTCCGCCCCGGCTAAAGGCAGGTTCTGTTGCTGTGCCAGCGCGCGGGTGAGGTTGGAGTGGCAGCAATGGTGGTAGTGCCCGGTATTGAGCAGGTAGCCGGTGTAGGGGTCACAGCGGGTGCCGATTACATCGTGAACGCTGGCGCCATCATCATCCCACCCATACCAGTCGAGCGTGTCGGCGGTGATGGTTGCCATCGGCCTCAGGTAAGGGAAACTGCCCCACAGCCGGTCACCGGTACTGAGGTGGGTGCCGTGCAGGGCGCGTGTTTTGCCGCTGTAAAAGCGTTCCGCCAACTGGTGCTGGTTCCACAGGTTCAAGTCGCCCACCTGGGCGCCCTCGGTGCTGATGATGCGGAAAAAGTGCCCGGCGGGCACGTGGAAGGTGGCAGCATCGCGGGGGTTTACCGTAACTCGGTCGGTCCGCGACAGGGTAGCGCGGGCCCGGTTTAACCGGTCGGAATCGTAATGCGGTAACTGATCCGGCGGGTAAGCGATAACGGGCTTGGCAGCTCGACGCATTCGGGCATCGATTGGTTCGGGGTGTTCAGCAGGGGGTTTCATTAGATGGCGGTCTCCTGTTGGCCGGGTTTTGGATCCGGTCAGGCGCACGGGTACGTAGTAAACCGGTAAATGCTGACTTCTGTCCGTTAAACTTAAACGACTTGCGCGATAAACTACAGCCTCGGTGCGTGATGGCATCGATTCAAAGGACACGTCACCAAAGGACATTGTTACCCATTGTGAACAAAGAATCCGATGTTATTGTTAACCGCAACTGGCTGGTGGCCTGGGGGGCCATCATAGCGCTGTCGCTGTCGGTGTATTTTCTCAACCCGGAGTGGTTTGCGCCGCGAGCATTGCGTCAGTTTTTTAACGACAATCTGATCGTTAGTCTGTTTCTGTATTTCGTGGTGTCCACACTCAGAGGCTTTACGCTCATTCCCTCGACGCCGTTTGTATTGGCCGGGGTATTGGTGCTTCCACCCCTGCCCCTGTTCCTGGTCAATCAGGTGGCGGTGTATACCTCTTCGGCCATTGTGTACTTAATGGCACGGCAGGTCCGCTTCGACCAGTATTTCCACGAACGATACCCCCGTCAGGTTGAGCGTCTGACCCGGTTACTCCACAAACGCGAGCTCGTTGTCATCAGCATTTGGGGGTTTGCCCCCTTTGTGCCCACCGACATGATCGTCTATGTGTGCAGTATTCTTCGCATCAAATTATGGAAAACCCTGCTGGGCGCCTCCATCGGTGAAGGGGTGATCTGCGCGATCTATATTTTTGGCGGATCGCATGGGTTGGGCCTGTTGCTGGGCCCGGTTTAATCGGGCGTTTTCGAGGCCCAAATGGCCAGGCGATGACGCATGTCCTGTTGCGATATCTGGTCATTCGGCAGTGGCTGAATCACCTTGTCGTGCACCAGTAAGCGATAAATGTACTCAATTTTCGCTTCGGCGGAATCCGTGGGTTCAAACTCGACCACGCCTCTGGCCTCGCCGTATGCCTTGCCCATGGCAATGGCTTTTTTGACCAGTTCTTTTTCATTCTTGAGTTTTTTCATGCCGGTGTTCCCCGTTAGTGTTCAGAGCATAATGTTGAAACGATGGTGGGGCGAGCCCATAACAAAGCAGTCAGGAGGTTGCTTCAACGGCGATTGAGCGGGCCTGGTTTCAGTGTAAACGCGGCTCCGCTGTCGTCCAGTCGGAGCGTTTCATTTGCAGGGTGACCTGCCATACTGGGTTTGTCGCCCGCATCAGTGTAAAGGCAAGACGTTTATGTCATCGGAACCCCGGGGTAAAAACTGGAAGCGCATCGTCAATGCGGTGCTGTCGCCAGAGCCGGACATTGAAGCCGCCGTGTCGCCGCAGGTGCAGGGCGAGGCTCCGGTGCTCTGGCTGCTGGGCAAGGTGCAATCGGGCAAGACATCGATTGTGCATGCCATTACCCGCCACCCCGAAGCCGAGATTGGCGCAGGCTTCAAACCCTGTACCCGCCACGCCCGGCTGTTTGATTTCCCGCCGGAGTTGCCGCTGGTTCGCTTTATTGATACCCGTGGCCTTGGCGAAGTTGATTATGCGCCGGAAGACGATCTGACCGAACAGGAACACCAGGCCGATGCGCTGATCGTGGTGGCCCGCGCCATGGACCCGCAGCAGGATGACGTCTTTGCCCAGGTGCATCGCATTCGCAAACGCCACCCCGGTTGGCCGGTCGTGCTGGTGCAGACCCGGCTGCACGATGGCTACCCGGACGACCGGGATCACCCGGACTACGCTGAACTGCAACGCGACACCGGCCTGACCGATCTGCAACGCGCACTGATGACTCAGGCGGCCAGGCTGGAAACGCTTCCGGGCCCGGGGCCCGTGCATGCCGTGGCGGTGGATCTGACCCGCCCTGAAGACGGCTTTACCAACCCGGATTATGGCCTGGAGGCCCTGCTGGCCGTGCTGGACCAGGTGCTGAATGCCACCCAGAGTGAACAACTGCGCAGTCTGCAACTGACCGATGCCGATGCCCGGCTGCAACAATTGCATCCACATCTGGTGGGCTATGCCACTGCCGCTGGCCTGACCGACCTGATCCCGCTGGCGGGTTTTGTAACGGTGCCGACCTTGCAGGGCAAAATGCTGCATTCCATTGGTCGCATTTACGGGCTCGACTGGGACCGTCGCAGTCTGGCCGAGTTCGGTACCTCACTGGGGTCGGGCACTCTGGTCGGCATTGGGGCCAGTTTTGCGGCGCGTCAGCTGGGCAAGCTGGTCCCGGTTTACGGCCAATCGGTCGGCGCTGTGGCCGCAGGTACGGCCAGTGCGGCGGTCACCTATGCGCTGGGTAGGGCGGCCTGTTATTACCTGAACCAGTCGGCGCAGGGCAAGGCGGATCCTAAAGGTGTTGCCAACGCCTACCGAGGCTCGCTGCAAGAGGCTTACCAAATGTTTCACGACCGCATGCGCAGGGAGCACCATGACCGCGACGATTAAACGCCGCTGGCGCGGGCCGATCATCATCGTGATGGGTCTAGTGCTGGTGCTGATGGTCTTGCCGTTGTTGTTATTGATCCCCCTGGGCGGGCTCTGGCTGTGGCAGCAAGGTTGGCTGTTACTGTGGTTTTTGGGCACGGCAGTGCTCACCGGCGGCGGCTACTTGCTGGTGCATCTGCTGCAACGCCGCCTGATTGGCAGTATCGAAACGCCGGCCGAGACCACCGCGCCGGTTTCGCCGCCAGAACCAGACTGGTCGGCTCAGGACCTGGCGGCCTGGACCGAGGTGCAGCAACTGGCCCGGGATACCGACAAAATCATACTGGGTAGCCAGACGTTGCTAATGGAACGGGCACGTCTGGTCATTGAGCACGTCGCCCGCCACTATTATCCGGATCACAAAGACCCGGTCTGGAATTTCACGCTGCCCGAGGCATTATTGCTCAGTGAACGGGTCAGCCTGAGGCTCCGGCTGGTGCTGGGTGAGCATGTTCCGGGGTCCAGTCACTTCCAGGTAGGGCAGGTGATGCGGCTCTGGCACCTGGGCAGCTCCAGCCAGCCCTATTACAAAGGCGCCAAAACCCTGTTCCGGCTGGTGCGGGCGGTGAACCCGATGTCGGCGGTACTGGCGGAAGTCCGGGAGCGCCTGTTGAACGTCGCATTCGACCGAACCAGCGACTATTTGCAGCAAAAAGGCGCTCGCATCTGGGTCGAGGAAGTCGGTCGGGCCGCCATAGACCTGTATTCCGGGCGCTTGCAGGCCGATGCCGGCCAGATGGCCAAACTGGCGGAGCATGAGCAAGCGACGCGCCCGCCGCCGGGGCCGGTTCAGGTGCTGGTCGCAGGCCAGCTCAAGGTGGGCAAGTCGAGCCTGGTCAATGCCCTGCTGAATGACACTCAGAGCGCGGTCGATGTACTGCCGATGACGGCCCGTGCCGAGCGCTATCAGTTAAGTGATGAGGCGGGCGAGCCGCTGGCGGTTCTGATAGATACGCCAGGCGTGAGCCACGAACTGAGCACGGAAGAATGGGGGGCGCAGCTGGAGTCGGTAGACTGTATTTTATGGGTGGTGTCGGCACACCGGGCTGACCGGGCACTGGATCGGAAGGCGCTGGACGCCATTCGTGCCTGGTTCCGTGACAACCCGACCCGGCGGCAGCCGCCGATACTCGGGGTGGTCAGCCACATAGATCGCTTGTCTCCCGCTCGGGAATGGTCGCCTCCCTATGACCTGTCCAACCCGGCATCGCCCAAGGCTGTTGCCATTAGCGAGTCGCTGCAGCACATCGCAGCAGACCTTGCTTTGCCAGAGGCGGATCTGGTGCCGGTGCGGCTCGACCAGGGCGCCGACGGCTATAACATCGATCTACTCTGGAGTGCCGTTTATGAACGCCTGGAGCAAGCTAAACACGGCCGGGCCCAGCGGTTGAACCGGCTGGGGCGCAAGCGGGACTGGAAAAGCGTGATGCGCCAGGCGCGCGGTGCAGGTCGTCTGATACGTCAGGGGCTTAAGCGTTAAGCGTTCGCACCTGAACCAACGCACAGTTTGAACCTTTTTCACTTGCGCAGAAAGCCGACCTGTCTAATTCTGGGGCTCTGGTGGCACCCGGCCACCATCGCTGCTTACAGGGCTCGGTTCAAACATGTCTGCACAACGGTTTCACCTGGTCTGCCTGGGCTTTCAGGATTCAGTGTCCAACAAGACTCAGCTCAGCCTCACGCTCAAGGAACAACTTAAACTCAGCGACGCCCAACTGGCCGATCTGATGGCCAACCGGCGCACCGTGCTGGCGCGCAACCTGCCGGAAGAGAAAGCCCGTCAGTGGGCCAAAAAACTGACCCGGGCTGGCCTGATCATCGAAGCCGAGACGGCAACGGCGAACCAGAAAATCTCGGCCGATGAACTGCGCCAGCATTTGTTGGACGGCGGGCTCAGTCACTATTTTGCCGGGCGGTACCGCCACCCGGATGAAGAGCTGGAAACCCGGTTTAGTCTGCTTATTCTGGCTGCGATTCCTTTTGCGGTTTATCTGCTGTTACCGCTGATCGCACTGTTGCTGGTGTTGCCGCTGATCTCGGTATCTGTCTGGGCCAGCCAGGCCGGTGCAGCCCTGACGCAACTGATCATCGCTGGTATTCTGCTGGTGCCCGCTGCACTGTTTAGACCGCGTCGCCCAACCACTGAGGGGCTGGAGCTGGATCCGGATACCGAGTTGCTGTTATTCGCGTTAACGCATGAAATTACCACCTACCTGAATACCGCTTCGGTCACCACCATTCGCATCAGTAATGCGCCCTTTGTTACCGTGCGCCAGAGTTCACTGCAATGGCTGCGGCGCCGGTGTGAGGTGGAGATCGGTCTGCCCTATCTTCAGGCGGTCACCCTACAGCAGCTGACCGGCGAAATGACCCGGCAACTGGGTGCCCTGGCACCGCCTTTTACCTACTGGACCTGGGGGGCCTTCAACCAGTGGCAACACACGCTGGCGCGGCTTAAACCCGACTGGTCCGGCGCTCTGATGCTGCGCGTCGCGCCCATGGTCGAGCACCTTCAGACGCGCCAGGAGGCCATGATGCAAACCCTGATCGGGCACCGGGAAGCGCGCCAGGTAACGCGGTTGACCCGCAAGCTGAACAGTCTGATGCCCGTCTGGCAGGAGTTTCAGTCTTTTTGCACTACCCTGGGCGTAACCGCAGATCAGTGGCTGGAGTGGATCGGACCGGCAGAATCGACCCCCGATGCCGATGAAGAAACCAGCCAGGGCCAGTTTCGCATGGCCTCGCCCGCTACCTGGGTGCTGTCCAGCGCGGCAGGTTATCAGAAAGCCCTGAACCGCGAGGCCGGGGTTCGAATGCCAGCCAGTACCCTGTTGAAGCACTACCATACTTACCAGAAGCAACAGCAACGGGTTAACCAGACCGGCATTGACGTGAATGCGCTGGTGCCGCCCGCCAGTGCGATCAGTGGCAAAGCCGTGCGGCCTGCCCAGGTGATGCGTCACTACAACGCTACCCGGGCAACGCAAAAAGCCGCCATGGCGCACGCCCTGGGTCTGCAAAAGCATCCGCCCAAGCAGGATCTGGCATCGCTGACCCAGCGCTGGCGCAGCAGTGCTCAGGGGGTGTGGCCCAGGGCGGCCTTGTCCCACCCGAACCTGGCGCTGGGCAAGACGCTGTTTTCCGCCTTGCAGTCGGCGCAGCAACTGCATCTCTGGGCTGGGTTCGAACCCGCTACCCAGGAGGCAAAAACACTGCGCGATCGGCAGTTGGCCCGGTTGTACCTGAACTGGTACCAAACCATGCTCAAGTTACCGGCGCTACCCCTGGGTGCCCCCGTCGGCCGGCAAAGCCTGGCCCAACAGCTGGCGTTGCCCGAACAATGGGACGCTCCGGCGAGCCTGTCGCAGACCGGTCGTTGGGTCAACACTCTGCAAATCTACTGGACGATGGTGGCGGGCAGTCTGCTAAACTCTGGCGCTGAGACAGAGAATGAGCAGGCTGCGGCCTGAAACGCCGATGAAACCCTGGCAATCCGTGCTCGATTTCTGGTTTGGTGACCAGGAGCCGCCCGAGCCGCACTATCAAAAACGCTGGTTCAGCGGTGGCAAGGAAACCGACCGGCTGATCGCCGAACGGTTCGCTACCGACCATCAGCGCGCCATCGATGGCGAATTGAGTGCCTGGCTCGAGCACCCGGAAGGGCGACTGGCGCTGATCATTCTGGTCGACCAGTTCAGTCGCAATCTGTATCGCGGTCGTGCCGAGGCCTTTGCCTGGGACCCGCTTGCCCTGCAGTGGAGCCAGCAAGCGCTCGATAACGGACATCTGATGTTGCTCGGCATGAGTGGCCGTATGTTCTGCCTGATGCCACTGATGCACGCCGAGTCACTGGAGTGCCATCAGGTACTGGGCCAACAGATCGACCAGTTGTTTAACGATTACCCCAGCGCCCGGGAAGCACTGAAAAGCTTTCATGATGCCGCCGGAGAGCACCGGGTCATCATCGAGCAATTCGGCCGTTACCCGCACCGCAATACCGTTCTGAATCGGCCGTCGACCCCGGCTGAGCAAGATTACCTCTCACAGAATAACGCTCGATTTGGTCAATAAATGATCAGCTCTCGTCTATACTGTGGTCAAAACCCTCACGTTGTTGGAGACACCATGTTTAACGCACCCACCCCATTCGCACGGTTACGTTTACTGTTATTGGTGCCCTTGCTGGCACTGACGGCGGTCTTTGCCCAGGCGGAAGACCTGACAGAAGACGACGTTAACCAGATGGTGCGCAACTACATTCTGGAAAACCCGGAAATCATCATGGAAGCCATTGGCATTCTGCAAGAGCGCGAGCAGGCAGCCCAGCAGGCCAGCCAGAATGAACTGTTAGCCTCTGTGGGTGATCAACTGACGAATGCCGACAAGGATCCGGTAGGTGGCAACCCGGACGGTGACATCACCCTGGTTGAATTTTTCGATTACAACTGCGGCTACTGCAAACGCGCCTCGGAAACCGTTAAGGCATTGACGGAAGCCAACCCGAATCTGCGTGTTGTGTATAAAGAATGGCCGATTTTGTCTGAGACCTCGGTGACCGCTGCCCGTGTGAGTCTGGCGATCAGTGAACTGTACCCGGATGAGTACCAGGCCTATCACGATGCTCTTCTGGCTCGTCCGGGCAGTCTGGGTCAGGACAGCGAGGTCTGGCAGGTGGTCGACTCTCTGGGGCTCGATCGAACTGAGCTGGAAGAGGAAAGCAAGGCCGACTGGGTTCAGCAAACCCTGGCCAGCAACCGGGCACTGGCCCAGCAATTGAACATTACCGGCACACCCACCTTTGTGGTGGGTACCGAGATTCTGCGCGGCGCTTTTCCACAGGCCGATATTCAGGCTGCCATTGATGCCAGCTTGCAATAAGTAATCCCCGGGCCCGCAACGGGCCTGGTGCTTCGGGGGGGTGAGTCTTAAAACAGGCTCAACCGCCCTGTGTCGTTTATACCCTTGATCAGTCGGCAGGTTGTGCCCAACGATGCCGTAATTGCTCCGCAGTTTCCGGGCGTCCGAATAAATAGCCCTGATACGCCAGACACCCTTCCTGCTTCAGCCATTCACGTTGTTCCTCTGTTTCAACCCCTTCGGCGATGACGTTCAGGTCGAGGCTGTGTCCGAGCCCGATGATGGTGCGGGCTATGGCAGCGGCGACAGGGTCGATAAGTACGTCGGCGACAAAAGTTTGGTCAATTTTCAGTTGGGCCAGTGGCAATCGCTTCAGGTATGCCAGCGACGAGTAACCGGTTCCAAAATCATCGAGTGCTACATCCACCCCCATGGCCTTGAGTGCGCTGATGTTGCGAATGGCATCGTCCAGGTCGTCGATCAGCATGGTTTCTGTCAATTCCAGTTTTAATCGCTCTGCCCGGGCACCGGTCTGGGCCAGCACTTCAGCTACGATGGCGGTAAAATCTGCCGACCTGAACTGCACCGCACTGACATTGACCGACATTGACAGGCCAGAGGTTTCGGTTTGCCCGGCCCAATGCACCAGCTGCTGGCAAGCCGTCAGCAATACCCAGCGGCCGAGTGGCAGGATCAGCCCATTGCGTTCGGCCAGTGGAATAAACTCCATGGGCGACACCAGACCGCGCTGCGGGTGTTGCCAGCGCAGTAACGCCTCGGCACCAATGACCTGTTGCCGGTCATCAAATTGAAGCTGGTACACCAGAAAGAAATCCTGATCGGCGAGGCTGGTGCGCATATCGGCATCGAGCGCCAGGCGCGTTTGCAGTGCGATATGCATCTGCTCGGTAAAGAGACACCATCCGTCGCGTCCATTGAGTTTCGCCTGGTGCATGGCAACTTCAGCGTGTTTAAGCGTTTGCCCAAGGTCACCGGCCTCAGCGGGTTCAAGCAGGGCCAGGCCAATGCTGGCGGTGCAGTGATTGCTGAAATCGCGCCACTCATAGCCGTTGCGCATGTGTTGCGTTACCTGTTCACAAAAAGCGCTGGCCGGGTCGTCCGGTGTGCCTTCTGTGAACATCACTATCACAAATTCATCGGCACCGAGGTGGATCAAATGGCCCTTGTCCGACAATGCGTTGGTAAGTCGGCGGACGACTTCGATGAGTAACTGATCGCCATAGTCGTGCCCGTGTGTGTCGTTAATGTCTTTGAAGTCATCGAGGTCGAGCACCATCAGGGCAAGACCCTGGTGCGGGGGCCGGTTGAGCATGGCAGGGGCCAGGTAGTCGAACAGATAGGCGCGATTGGGCAGGCCGGTCAGTGGTTCGTAATACGCCAGATACTGGATTCTGGCCTCCCTGTCCTTCTCTTCGGTAATGTCCGTCGAGATACCGCACAGGGCATAGATTGACCCCTGGTGATCGTGTAACGGAATCTTGATGGATAAGAAGGTGCGCTCCTCGTCCCTACCTTTGAGCGTCTCTTCAGCACGCACTGGGTGTCCCTGGGCAAAAACCTGTCGGTCATTACTCAGATAAGGGGTTGCCATGGTTTCACCAAACAGATCCGAGTCGGTCCGATCAAGTATTTCTTCTTTTCGTTTACCCAGAAAATCGAGCAGTTGCTGGTTGGCATACTGATATTTGAAATCGCGATTTTTGATATAAATGAAGGCGCCGACACTGTCGAGAATGGTCGTCAGTTTGCGTTCACTGTCTGACAAAGCCCGGGTGCGTGCAGCTACAAGGTGGCGTAGCCAGGTAATCAGCAGAACGGTTATGGCCAGCAAGGCCAGGGCTGTTGTCAGCGATAGAATCAGCCAGCGTGGAATCAGGGGTTTTGGGGGCAGGTTTTGCCATTCATTGAGAATATCGAAGTAGACCGAAGCACTGTTTGCGCGCCAGTTAGTGAGTTGCTGGTCGATTGCCGCCAACAGATCGGATTTCTGGCCCTTGCCAGTGGCGAAATACAACTGCGAGGGTTGAAACGCGATGGGAGTGGCCACCAAGTTGTATTGGGCAGCGTGCAAGGCACCGTACAGGTAGTTTGAAACCGCGGCGTCGGCTTCACCATCGCGGACTCTGCGAAATGCCTCGGGGTAGTCTGGTGCTTCAATCAACTCAGTCTGAAGCCCAAAATTGATGAGCATCGACTGGAAATACGGAAGTTGAACAGAATCTTGCAGCAGGGCGACTCGTGCGTCGTTCAACTGAAAGATGGAGACGATGGGTTGGTCTGGCCGACTGTAGAGTTGCGACCAGCTGTTCAGTGCTGGCTGCTGATGAAAGTCAAAGCGGCGCTGGCGGTCGTCGGTGAGGGCAACATCGGGCATCAGGTCAAGCTGGCCGGTTTCCAGCCAGTTCAGACACTGGCTCCAGTCGCAGGGCCGATAGTCGAGAGTCCAGTTTTGCGTAACCGCAATTTCATTGAGCAAGTCGATAAAAATGCCTGCGGGCTCACCAGCGGTATTGGTGAACACCTTGGGTTCGTTCTCGTAGAGCCCAACCCGCACCACCTGGCCCTGCCCGGACGCGTCGATCTCGGCCATGCTGTGCAGGGAGAAGAAAATGAAGGGGAAAACCCTGAGCGTTCGCCAGATATCCCCCGGTCGCCGGCTCGGCCTAATCTGCGTCAACCAGGCTAACAGTCCTGTGAAAACGTTCAATATCAACCGCGCAACTCCCATTGTGGTTTAACCGGACCAGGGTAGCTGCCGGTTCATTAATGGGTCAGTTTAGACGTTTTTTTTAACACCGTATGTGTGAGCGGACAGGCCCGTCTGACGGTATCTGACGTTACCGGGCGAAGGCCGATAGGTATGAGGCCAGGGTATGGCTTAATGCCGGTGTTTGCTATTCACCCGTTCGTGTTGCGCCTGAATGCGGGTTAAGCCATCACTGATGACCGTGTGAGCGAGTTTTGTGCCTTCGCTGGCTTTTAGGCTGCCGAGGTTAATGGGCGGGTGAATGATGACGTCGATGGTGCCAGGCAGTTTCACGAAGCGCTTGTTCAGCCAATAATCGCCGGAATTGTGAGTTACCGGAATCAGTGGCACGCCCGCTTCCTTGGCCAGGCGCGCGCCCCCTTGCTGAAAATTGCGAACCTTGTGGGGTTCTGCCCGGGTGCCTTCCGGGAAAATCAGCACGAAAATACCGTCGTTCAGGCGCGGTATGCCCTGTTCGAGAATCTGGTTCATGGCGCCTACCCGGTCGGCCCGGTCGATCGCGATGGGGCGCAACATCGAAAACGCCCACCCGAAGAAGGGGATTTTCAGCAGGCTGCGTTTGATCACCTGCGTCTGGGGCCGAAACAGCCGCTGCAGGAAAAAGGTTTCCCAGGCTGACTGATGATTGGACACTACTACCCCCGCGGTACCGTCGAGGTTTTCGAGCCCGGTAATGCGGTACTTGATGCCCAGAATCCAGCGGCTGGCGAACACCGTCAGCTTGGCCCAGGTACCCACCACGAAGTGATAGCGCAACCGGTAGGGCAGCAAATAGGCAAAGAGGGCGCAAAACGACGCCCACAGAATGGTAAACGGCCCGTAGAAAAAGGCATAAAAAACAAAGGTTCGCAGGTAGGCCAACCACATAGCGTCAGCTCTCGCCAGATTAAAAGTGGCGCCCAGTGTACCGACAAACAGTGTCCGGGCGATGTCGTTTAAGTGAATTTAGCCTTTCCCCGGGGGAAGAGACGCGGGCCGGAGCTGGCCCGCATTCACTCGCCTTACTGGGCCTGTAGTACCGAAATGTCGGCCACTTTCAGAAACAACTGGCGCAATTTCGACAACACCGCCAGGCGGTTGTTGCGCACCGCAGCATCGTCGGCCATCACCATGACACCATCAAAGTAGGCATCAACGCTGTCGCGCAGGCTGGCCAGGTGCTGCAGGGCGCCCTGATAGTCTACGACCGCCAGCATAGGGGTGATATGAGCCTCGGCTGACTGTATTGCCTGCCAGAGGGTGCTTTCGGCGTCGGATTCAAACAGGGCGACGTCGACGCCGTCACGGATATCCCCTTCGGCCTTGGCCAGCAGGTTTGAAACCCGTTTGTTAGCGGCCGCCAGCGCTTCGGCTTCCACCAGATGACTGAAGCTGGCCACGGCTTTCACCCGGCGGTCGATGTCCAGCGGTCGGCTCGGGTTCAGCGCCCGCACGGCCTGGAACACATCGTGGCGGAAACCGGCATCGGCGTACCAGGCACTGAAGCGGTCGAGCGCATAGTCGACCACCTGGGGTACCAGGGTATCCCGCTGCGGCAGATTGGCATTCTGATCGGCGGCGAAGGTGACCAGCTCGACCAGATCCAGATCCAGATCGCGCTCGACCAGAATGCGCAGCACCCCAAGGGCAGCCCGGCGCAGTGCGAAGGGGTCTTTGGTGCCGGTTGGCGGCTGGCCGATGCCAAACAGACCGGAGAGGTTATCGAGCCGGTCGGCCAATGCCACCGCCATGCCAGCGCGGCTCAGCGGCAGTTCGTCACCGGCACCGGCGGGGCGGTATTGTTCGATAATAGCCTGGGCTACAGCCTTGGGTTCGCCATCGTGCAGGGCGTAGTAGTAGCCGGCAATGCCCTGCATGTCGTCGAATTCAAACACCATGTCTGTGACCAGATCGGCCTTGGCCAGCCAGGCGGCGCGTTCCGCCTGCTCGACGTCATCGCCCAGTCGCCGGGCGATTTCACCGGCGATGGCGCGCAAGCGGGTGGCCTTGTCGTACATCGACCCCAATTGCTGTTGAAAGGTCACCGACTTGAGTTTCTCCACCCGGTCGACCAGAGGGGTCTTGCGGTCGGTATCCCAGAAAAAGGCGGCATCGGCCAGGCGCGGGCGAATGACTTTCTCGTTACCGGCGATTACCTGGGCCGGGTCTTTGCTTTCCAGGTTGGCGATAAACACAAAGCGTGGCGCCAATTCACCCTTGCTGTCGTGCGTTGGGAAGTATTTCTGGTGCTCCTGCATCGACGATACCAGCGCTTCGGCCGGTACCGAGAGGAAGCGGGATTCGAAACTACCGAGCAAGGCGACCGGCCATTCGTTCAGCGCCGTCACTTCGTCGAGCAAATCGGGGTCGATGACCACCTCAACGCCTTCGGCTTTGGCCACGGCTTTTGCCTGAGTTTCAATGTAGTCGCGGCGCTCATTGAACGACGCCAGCACCTTGCCTTGCGTGCGCAATGTCTCGGCATAGGCGGCCGGTTCGGAAATCTCGATATCGACCGGCGCGTGGAAACGATGGCCCCGGCTTAACCGGCCGGATTCAATGCCATAAACGGTGGCAGGCACCACGTCGTTGCCCAACAGCATGACCAGCCACTGTACCGGACGTACAAACTCGTCGCGGCTTGTGCCCCAGCGCATGCGCTTGGGAATCGGCAGGGCATCGAGGGTTTGCTGTACCAGCTCCGGCAGCAAATCTGCCGTGGCCTTGCCAGGTTCGACGCCACGGTAGACCAGCCATTCGCCCTTGTCGGTTTCCATGCGTTCCAGCGCATCGACGCTGACGCCGTTGCCGCGGGCAAAGCCTTCGGCGGCTTTGGTCGGTTTGCCTTCGGCATCGAAGGCCGCTTTGACGGCGGGGCCCCGGCGTTCGAAAGCCTCGTCCGGTTGCGCCAGCCCCAGGTCACGAATCAAAACGGCCAGTCGTCTCGGCGCGCCATAACGTTCGGTGTCGCCGAAGCTCACGCCAGCGTCTTTCAGGCGCTGGGTCAGGCCATCGGCGAAGGCATCCTGCAAGGGTTTCAGTGCCTTGGGCGGCAGTTCTTCGGTGCCCAGTTCAATCAGAAAATCAGCCTGTGTCATGTGGTCTTAGTCCTTGTTCCCGGCACTGAGAATTTCTTCGCGTAGCGCTGCTGGCGCCATCGGAAAGCCCATGGCTTTGCGGGCTTCATAGTAGGCTTTGGCGACATCCCGGGAGAGGGTGCGAATGCGCAGAATATAACGCTGGCGCTCGGTAACCGAGATGGCGTGGCGGGCGTCCAGCAAGTTAAAGGTGTGGCCAGCCTTGAGAATTTGCTCGTAGGCAGGCAGCGGCAAGTTCAAGTCGATCAGCTTGCGGGCTTCCCCTTCGTGGTATTCGAACTGGTGAAACAGGTTGTCGACATCGGCGTGTTCGAAGTTGTAGGTTGACTGCTCGATTTCGTTCTGCAGGTACACATCGCCGTAGGTGACCTTGCTGCCATCGGGGCCGATGGTCCAGACCAGGTCGTAGACGTTATCGACGTCCTGAATGTACATGGCCAGGCGTTCCAGGCCGTAGGTGATTTCGCCGGAGACCGGGTAACACTCAATGCCACCGACTTGCTGGAAGTAGGTGAACTGAGTCACCTCCATGCCGTTCAGCCAGACTTCCCAGCCCAGACCCCAGGCACCCAGCGTCGGGTTTTCCCAGTTGTCTTCAACAAAGCGGATGTCGTGCACCAGAGGGTCAACACCAATAGCCTCCAGCGAGCCCAGATACAGCTCCTGAATGTTGCTCGGGTTCGGCTTCAAAATGACCTGGTACTGGTAATAGTGCTGCAGGCGGTTCGGGTTTTCGCCGTAACGACCGTCGGTCGGGCGACGCGATGGCTGCACATAGGCCACGTTCCAGGTTTCTGGCCCGATGGCGCGCAAAAATGTCGCCGGATGGCTGGTGCCTGCGCCCACTTCCATATCCAGCGGCTGCAGAATCACACAACCCTGGTCGGCCCAGTATTGTTGCAGCGTCAGAATCAGGCCCTGAAACGTCTTCAGATTGCGGGCCGTGGTTGAATCGTTGGGTGGTGCTGTCGATGGCGTGGTCTGTTCAGTCACAGCGAAACATCCTGATGTCGGAAGGTCAAAAATCAAACGCAGCATTATACATAGGCGGTGCGGCGGGGTCACTGTGGCTGGGAGACACTGGCCCGCGACGGTTACCGGGTAAACCCTTGTGGGGTCGGGCGGGATGCCGCCCACTCAATCCATCCATGGAGCCTAGGCCGCAGCATCCATGCTGCGGACTACCCCACAAGGGTTCACCCGGCATCCGCCGCTAGTGTCACCGGCACACTTAAGCTTTAGTGCTAACTGCGCCAGAAGTGCGGCGAGAACAGAACAAGCAGGGTGAAAATTTCCAGTCGGCCCAGCAGCATGGCGATGCACAGCACCCATTTGGCCACGTCGGGAATGTTGGCGTAATGGCTGGCGACGTCGCCGAGACCGGGGCCCAGGTTGTTCAGGGCCGCCGCCACAGCTGACCAGCTGGTGACGAAGTCCATGCCGGTGGCGAGCAGGGCAAACAGAATCAGCCCGTAGATCATAATGTACATGCTGAAAAAGCCCCAGACGGCTTCGATGACTCGGTCGCCAACAGGACGCTTGCCCACCTTGATCGGAAACACGCCTGCTGGGTGAATCAGCCGTTTGATCTCGCGCAGACCCTGTTTCAGCAGCAACATGGTGCGTATGGCCTTGATGCCACCTGCCGTGGACCCGGCACAACCACCAATAAAAGACGCCAGTATCAGGAAAAACGGCAGGTACAGCGGCCAGGAGGCGAAATCGGCCGTACCGTAGCCGGTGGTGGTGAGCAACGAAACGGATTCAAAGATTCCGTAGCGTAAGGCTTCGCCTGGGGCATAGACGCGGGTGACCATCAGTGTCGCGGTGGTCATGACCACGAACACCAGCAGAATGACAATAAAGAACCGGTACTCGGGGTCGAGCAGGTATTGCTTGATACTGCGATTGCGCCAGGCGACAAAGTGCAGGCCAAAGTTCGCGACCGACAGGATCATGAAGACCACGGCGACCATTTCGATGGCGACACTGTCGAAATAACCCATGCTGGCATCATGGGTTGAGAAGCCGCCAATGGCGACCGTGGAAAAGCTGTGCGCGATGGCATCGAAGGGACTCATCCCCGCGATCCAGTAGGCCAATGCACAGGCAATGGTCAGAGCCGCATAGATGTACCAGAGGGCCTTGGCCGTCTCGGTAATGCGCGGTGTCAGCTTGGTGTCCTTGACCGGCCCGGGGGTTTCGGTGCGGTACAGCTGCATACCACCGATGCCCAGCATGGGCAGTACTGCCACGGCCAGCACGATGATCCCCATGCCGCCCATCCATTGCAGTTGCTGACGGTAGAACAGCAGGCTTTTGGGCAGCGAGTCGAGGCCGACGACGACGGTGGCACCGGTGGTAGTCAGCGCGGAAAAGCTTTCAAAGAAGGAGTCGGTGTAGGTCACCGTGGCCGTTGGGGCCAGATGGATCGGTATGGAACCGGCCAGGCCCAGCACCACCCAGAACAACACGGTGATGACAAAACCATCGCGCGTGCGCAGCTCACCCTGGTAATGCCGAACCGGCATCCAGCTGACAAAGCCGGCCACGAGCGTTAGCAGGAAACCCAGAATAAAGGCGTTGTGAATGCCGTCCTGATAATAGAAAGACACCAGCACCGACGGCAGCATCGACAGACTGAAGACCATCAGCAGCAAGCCAAGAACCTTGATGGTCATTCGATAGTGCATCTCTCGGGCTAACTCCAGGCAAGTTGGTTATTTGGTCTACGTTGGCGTGAGTTCGGGTCACGGGTCAGTTTCAATCCGCCGCCGGACAGAGACACGTCCCTGTGCCGATGTTCGGGACGCGGGCTTCCTGCCCGCTGCTCCTTGAATCTACCCCGCAACCTTGGATTCATCGCTAACCTAAGGCTTCTAAAAGAACGTCAATCCCACCTGGAACAATCGCTCGACGTCGCTGATTCTTCGTTTGTCGATCAGGAACAGGATGACGTGGTCGTCGGATTCAATGACCAGATCATCGCGGGCGATCAAGACTTCCTCGTTGCGCACGATTGCACCAATGGTGCAGCCTTCGGGCAGGTCGATGTCTTCGATGGCCCGGCCGACCACTCTGGAAGAACGCTTGTCGCCGTGAGCGATAGCCTCAATGGCTTCCGCCGCACCGCGGCGCAGGGAGTGCACATTGACGATGTCACCGCGGCGCACGTGGGTCAGCAGGCTGCCAATGGTGGTTTGCGAAGGTGAAATGGCAACGTCGATTTCACCGCCTTGCACCAGATCGACATAGGCCGAGTTGTTGATCAGCGTCATGACTTTACGCGAACCGAGGCGTTTGGCCAGCATGGAGGCCATGATGTTGGCTTCGTCGTCATTGGTCAGTGCCAGAAAGATGTCGGTGTCTTCGACGTTTTCGTCGAGCAATAAATCCTGGTCGGAGGCGTCGCCGCGCAGCACAACGGCATGATTGAGATGTTCGCTGAGCCATTGGCAGCGGGCTTCGTTGCGTTCCAGCAATTTAACCGAATAGCGGCTTTCGAGGCCCAGCGCGAGCCGATAGCCAATGTTGCCGCCACCGGCGATGATGATGCGTTTATAGGAGCGCTCTTTGCTGCGCAGCTCACTCATCACCGCTCGAATGTCGGTGCGCCCGGCGATGAAGAACACTTCATCATCGGCTTCGATGACGGTGGATCCTTCCGGGATGATGGGCCGGTCTTTGCGGAAAATGGCGGCAACCCGGGTGTGCACCGAGGGCATGTGCTGTTTCAGGAACCGCAGCTCCTGGCCCACCAGCGGCCCGCCGTGGTAGGCCCGCACGGCTACCAGTTGCAATTTGCCACCAGCAAAGTCCAGCACCTGAAGGGCCCCTGGCGTCTCTATCAACCGCTGAATGTAATTGGTGACCAGTTGCTCGGGGCTGATCAGTACATCGACCGGAACGGCTTCCGGTGTAAAGAGTTTTTCACTGTGCTGGGTATATTGTGGGCTTCGAATACGGGCGATCTTGGTCGGCGTGCGAAACAGGGTGTAGGCTACCTGGCAGGCTGCCATGTTGACTTCGTCGCTGCTGGTCACGGCAATCAGCAAGTCGGCGTCTTCGGCACCGGCCTGGGCCAGAATATTGGGCAATGACGCCATGCCGGTGACGGTACGTATGTCGAGCCGGTCCTGCAGGTTGCGCAGGCGCTCGGCATCGGTGTCGACGACGGTGATGTCATTGTCTTCGCTGGCCAGGTTCTCCGCCAGCGTGGCGCCGACCTGGCCGGCACCCAACATGATAATTTTCACGCCTGTGTCCTTTTACGACCTATTCAGCCACTTTTTCAAGCAACGCAAAATAAAACCCATCATGGCTGCCTGGTTGAGGCAGCCACTGTACCCCGACCTCGACCTCGGCGTCACCCGCCAGTTGCAGCTTAACGGCTCTGGCATCGGCCTGGCGCGCAAGAAAGGCACTGATGCGCTCCGAATTCTCCCGCTGCAACAGCGAGCAGGTTGCATACAGAAGGGTTCCGCCCGGTTTGAGCGTTTGCCAGAGGCGATGCAACAGGGTGTCCTGCACCTGGGTGAGGAACTCAACGTCTTTGGGTTTGCGCAGCAGCTTGATGTCCGGGTGGCGGCGAATGACGCCGGTGCCGGAGCAGGGGGCGTCGAGCAATATTCGGTCAAAGGGGGTGCCGTCCCACCAGCTTTTCAGCTCGGCCGCATCGGCTGCTTTCAGGTCGGCCTTAAGGCCAATGCGGGTCAGGTTTTCCTGCACCCGCTCCAGTCGCCCGGCGTCGATGTCGAGGGCGGTGACCTGAACATCCGCCCGTTCCAGCAGGTGGCCGGTTTTGCCACCCGGTGCAGCGCAGGCGTCGAGAATGCGCTCGCCGTCTTTGGGGTCCAACAGAAAGGCGCATTGCTGCGCGGCTTCGTCCTGAACGCTGACCCGGCCCTGCTCGAAACCCGGCAACTGCAATACGCCGACCGGTTGCGCCAGGGTGACGGCTGAGGCTGTGATGGCCGAGGGCTCGACTGACAGGCCAGCGGCGTCGGCGTCTGTCAGCCAGGCTTCACGGCTGCCCTGGCGCTGATTCACACGCAGGGTCATCGGCCCCTGATCGTTGCTGTTGGCCATGATGTCGAGCCACTGTTCCGGGTAATCCTTGCGCAGTTGGCGGGTCAGCCAGCCGGGCATGGCGTGCTGGTTCTGAAGGTTGGTGAGCAGTGCCTCGCGCTCGCGCTGAAAGCGCCGCAATGCCGCATTCAACAGGGCTTTGGCCCAGGGCTTTTTCAGCGGCTTGGTGGCGTCGACGGTTTCGTTGAGGGCGGCGTGTTCGGGTATGTCCAGGTACATTAATTGGTACAACCCCACCAGCAACAGCATCTGGATCACCCGCTCTTTATGCTGAATGGGCTTGTCGAGCAGGGTGCGTGACAGTTCGTCGAGGCTGAGGTAATGCCGAATCGTTCCATACACCAGTTTCTGGTAGAGGCCGCGATCGGTCTCTTCCAGGGTGTCGCGATAGCGCGGCAGCAAGTCGCTCAGCGAGCGACCCTGATCGGCGACTTGCAATATGGTCTGAGCCGCCAGGACACGGACATTCTGGCTCATGGGGCGGCCTCGACTGGGTGGGTGCTGGTGAAAACCGGGTCGGCTTCGAAGGCCGCACGGCGCGCGTTCAGTACATCGGCGGTCGCCATGGCTTTCTTGCCGGGCAATTGCAGTCGTTCGATTACCAGGGTGCCTGTGCCGCAGGCAACCACCAGGTCGGCCGGATTGAATTGCTGGATGGTACCGGGCGAGTGGGTAGCGGACTGGTCACCGGCGCGGGCCTGGTGAATGCGCAGCGTCTGGCCTTGCCAGTACGTATAGGCCCCCGGCCAGGGCGTCAGCCCGCGAATCTGGCGGTCAATGTGCGCGGCGCTTTCAGCCCAGTTGATCTCGCCTTCGGCCTTACTGAGTTTTTCGGCGTAGGTGGCGTCGGCATCGTTTTGCGGTTCGGCCTTTGCGGTGCCGGCTTCCAGGCTGGCCAGGGCATCGATCAGCGCGGGCTTGCCGCACTCGATCAGCGCGTCATGCAGGCGTTCGCTGGTCATGTCGGGTGTGATCGGGCATCGGGCCTTGAGCAGCATATCGCCGGTATCGAGCCCGGCGTTCATCTGCATGATGGTTACGCCGGTTTCAGCGTCACCGGCCAGCAGTGCCCGGTGAATGGGGGCGGCACCGCGCCAGCGGGGTAGCAGGGAGGCGTGAACATTGATGCAACCCAGGCGCGGTGCATCGAGCACAGCCTGCGGCAGAATCAGCCCGTAGGCGACGACGATCATCAGGTCGGCGTTTAACGCCGCCAGTTCTGCCTGGGCGTCGCTGTTGCGCAGCGTGGCGGGCTGATACACCGGAATGCCAGCCGCTTCGGCCACGGTTTTAACGGGCGATGCCGTGAGCTTGCGCCCACGCCCTGCTGGTTGGTCAGGGCGGGTGTAAACGGCAATAACCTCATGATCAGAGCCGAGTACTGCGCGCAGGTGCTCTGCCGCGAACTCGGGGGTTCCGGCGAAGATAACCTTCAGCGACATGAATCAGGACGCCATCTGTTTGTGCTGTTTTTCCAGCTTCTTGCGAATCCGTGTGCGCTTCAGGTTGGACAGGTAGTCGACGAAGAGTTTGCCATCGAGATGGTCGATCTCATGCTGAATGCAAATGGCCAGCAGATCTTCAGCAACCAGTTCAAAGGGCTCGCCATCAACATTCAGTGCCTTCACATGAATCTTGTCGGAGCGGGTTACTTTCTCGTAATAGCCCGGTACCGACAGGCAGCCTTCCTGGTAGTCGATATCGTTGCCGAGTTTTTCGTATTCGGGGTTGATGAAAATGTGTGGCTCATCCTGCTCTTCGGAGATATCCACCACAATCACGCGTTCATGCACGTTCACCTGACTGGCAGCCAGGCCAATACCCGGTGCATCGTACATGGTTTCCAGCATGTCGCTGGCCAGGGTGCGAATGCGGTCATCGACCGTCTTTACCGGTTTGGCGACGGTTCGCAAGCGCGGATCGGGGTATTCGAGTATGTCCAGTAATGCCATGGTTCCAGTGCCTTGTCTTAATTCGGAGTGTTATGAGCGCATTTTACACAATATGGGCGCAAACCGGTGCTTGCAACGCAAGGCAAGGTGCTAAAAACGGTAAAAAATCCGGGACATACAGCGTTAGGCCATGACTTCTACCCGGGGTTTGGTCCGGGTTTAGTGTGACATTGCTCTCAAAACCAGCGATAAAGCGTCTAAAACAGCTCACAGTGGGCTTTAATATGTCTCGCTAAGCGATTGACTGCTAAACTAAAAGTGGTCACTCTTAGAGCAGGTGTAAGCGCTTAATACGGACCCGGCCCCAGGTACCTTGACCGGTGAAGAGTTAAAGCTAGTCCCGGCGGGTTACCAACCGCGATGAATTGAACGGCAAAATCTGCCTGTTTTGCAGGTCGGCTTTCCGGGCGACTGCTTATATACTGATCACTCCAGTGATCGTTTGGTTACCAATTAATATTGATCGCACCATTGACCTTATTGTGGCGCACCATAGACCGTACCGTAGATTGTTATAGGGAAACTGGCCATGAGGAACACCATCGCAGCTTTTGTCATTCTGTGCTTCGGCGCGCTTCCTGCGTGGTCGGAAAACGTTGCGCTCAATGCCGATGTGCCCGAACGCTATACCGTTCAGAAAGGCGATACACTCTGGGATATCGCTGAAATGTACCTGGCCGACCCCTGGAAATGGCAGGACATCTGGCAACTCAACACGCAAATTGAAAACCCGCACCTGATTTACCCCGGCGATGTTATCGGGCTCATTCTGGTCGATGGCGAACAGCGGCTGACGACGCTCACCCGGGGTGAAGATGCCAGCACCGTGCGCGTTTCGCCGGAAGACGTTGAAGGTGGCCTGGTCAAATTACGACCCACCGCCCGTGTCACCCCCATTCTGGGTGCCATCCCTTCCATTCCCCGTGAATACGTGGCGGGTTTCCTGACCGGCAACCGCATTCTTTCGGAAAATCAGCTCACAGAAGCGCCTTACATCGTCAGCGGACAGGAAGGCCGTCTGATTGTGGGCGCTGGCGATACCGTTTACGCACGGGGTGATTTCGACGAATCTCTGCGCACCTACCAGATATACCGCGAAGGCGAGCCACTGACAGACCCTGACACGGGCGAAGACCTGGGGTTCGAAGCGATCGAACTGGGCCAGGCACGCCTGTCGGATTACAGCCGCGACATCGGCACCCTGGGCCTGCAGCGCACCAACCAGCAAATTGGTCTGCGAGACCGTCTGCTGCCTTCCGACGAGACGCTGTTGAATTCCATGTTCTACCCGAGTGAGCCACCCGATGGCGTTGAAGGTGAGATCCTGCGGGTTGCGCGCGGTGTGCGCAGTATTGGTCAGTTCGATGTTGTCACCATCAACAAGGGAGCACGCGAAGGATTGGAAGCGGGCAATATCTTCCGGGTCCATTTGCGTGGTGACCGGGTGCGCGACCCGATTACCAATGATCGCCTGCAACTGCCGGAAACAGACGCCGGGTTGATGATGGTCTTTCGAGTGTTCGAGAAAGCCTCTTACGGCCTGATTCTGGAAGCCGATCTGCCCATGAGCGTGGGTGATCAGGTGCGTTCACCGGGTTTCTGACCGGTCGCACCCGTCCGGGGCTGCTCATGGTAGAGCGGTTCCGGCCTCAAGCAGTAAATCGTCATGTCCGGCAGGGAAACAGCCGGAGCCACATCAGGGAAAAGGACCCGTTTGCATGGATGAACGCCTGCACTGGCTGTGCTGGGTATTGACGCCCGGTTTCGGCCTGAAACGTTGCCACCAGCTTTTGGACGTGGTGGACGACCCCCGCGACCTGTTCCGGCACGCCCGGCGCTGGCCGCTACCCCCCGCTATCAAGCAAACCCTATGCGACATTCACAACCTGGGTGAACAGCACCCTGTATACCGGCGTGCGCTGGAGCAGATGCGCTGGCAGCAGCAGGAAAATTGTCATCTGGTCAGTTTGCAATGTGACGCCTACCCGCTGTTATTGACCCACATTCCAGATCCGCCTCTCATGTTGTGGGTGCGGGGTAATCCGGATCTGTTGGCGCAGAGCCAGGTTGGTGTGGTCGGCAGCCGCAATGCCAGCCTCTCGGCGCGCAAACATGCCCTGACCCTAGGGCGCGGGATCAGTGAAGCTGGCTTCGTGGTCACCAGTGGCGGTGCGGCGGGTATCGACGCCTGTGCCCATGAGGGCGCGCTGGAAGGCAGTGGCAAGACACTGGCGGTGCTCGGCTGCGGTGTCGATGTTGTTTACCCCAAGCAGAATGCAGGGCTGTTCTCCCAGGTAATAAGTCACGGTGCCCTGGTGTCCGAATACCCGTTGGGCACGCAGCCCAAACCCGGCCATTTTCCACGACGAAACCGCATCATCAGCGGGTTGAGCGACGCCATTGTGGTGGTGGAAGCGGCCGAGCGCAGCGGCTCACTGATTACCGCAGATCATGCGCTGGAACAGGGCCGCGAGGTGTTTGCACTGCCCGGCGACATCAGCAATCCAAATACGGCAGGCTGCCACCGGCTGATTCAGGATGGCGCTCAGCTGCTGACCAGCATTGATGATTTGCTGGGCGATGGTATGTTGGAATCTCTGCGTATTCGTTCACCCGAAGCACCCTGCCCACCGCTGGACCCAAACCTGCCCGAACTGCAAACCACCCTGTTGGGGTTGCTGTCATCGGAGCCCCAGCCGCTGGATGTACTCAGTGACCATCTGGAATGCCCGTCCCAGACTTTGCTGGAACCCCTGCTGGAACTGGAGTTGGCCGGATGGATTCAACAGCAACCCGGGGGTTATTGCCGACTTTAAATGCCGTAGGATATGGAAGGACGCGGGACAATAAAAGACGCGGAACACCAAGGGACGCAAAACATGAAAAGACGTAAAACTAAAAAGACGTCAATTAGGCTCTTGCGTCAGTTCTTGTTCTGCGTCTGTTCATGTCCTGCGTCTTTCGATGTTTCGCGTCTTTTATTGTTCCGCGTCTTTTAATTCAGTACCCTTCCCCGCTCCCTGGTCTGAATCCGGATTCCCTTATCGTGACTGCAGAAACTCTGCTGCCAAAACCCCTCGATTTTGCAGCCCGCCAACTGGGCAAGCGACTGCTGGCCGGTGGTGTGGTGGCTTACCCGACCGAGGGCGTTTGGGGGTTGGGCTGTGACCCCTGGAACCCTGATGCCGTCGGGCGAATTTTGTCCATCAAAGAGCGCCCGGTCGACAAGGGGCTGATCATTATTGCGGCCGACTACGAGCAGCTTGCCCCCTTTCTCGCCCCGCTGAGTTCCGATCTGGTTTACCGCATGACCGAGCGCTGGCCCGGTCCGTTCACCTGGGTTGTCGAACATAATGGTAGCCTGCCCGCCTGGGTAACCGGCAATCGCCCGACCATTGCAGTACGTGTGCCGGGTCACCCGATGGCACGGGCCTTGTGTCGCCATGCGGGCATCCCACTGGTGTCGACCAGTGCCAATCGCAGTGGCAAACCCGCGCTGACCGACCGCTTACAGGTAGCCCTGAAGCTGGGTGCCGAACTCGATGGCATTGCACCGGGCAAAACGTTTCCCGGTGCCCAGCCGAGTCAGATTCGTGATTTGCTGACCGGTGAGCTGTTTCGAGCCTGAGCCTACCCGCCGCCCCTGTCACTCTGGAGACCGCATGACACAGACTGAATTCGATATCGAACCCATAAAAGCCTACCTGCTCGACTTGCAGGATCGCATCTGTGCGGCACTCGAGCGTGAAGACGGATCGGCTCGTTTTGCGGAAGAAAGCTGGGAGCGCACCGAAGGCGGAGGTGGCCGGTCACGCGTTTTACAGGGCGGGTCCGTGATTGAAAAAGGCGGTGTCGGTTTCAGCCATGTGATGGGCGATACCATGCCTGCCAGCGCCACCGCGCACCGTCCCGAACTGGCCGGGTGTCGCTGGCAGGCGTTGGGCGTGTCGCTGGTGATTCACCCGCGCAACCCCTTTGCGCCAACGTCGCATGCCAATGTGCGCTTTTTTGTGGCCGAAAAAGACGGCATGAAGCCGGTCTGGTGGTTCGGTGGCGGTTACGATCTGACGCCTTTCTACGGATTCGATGAAGACTGCAAGCACTGGCATCAAACGGCCAAGGCGGCGTGCGAACCCTTCGGTGAGTCGGTGTATCCGCGTTTTAAAACCTGGTGCGATGATTACTTTTATCTGAAACACCGCAATGAACCCCGCGGCATCGGCGGTTTGTTTTATGACGATCTGAACGAGTGGGATTTTGAAACCTGCTTTGGGTTTATGCAGGCCGTTGGCAACAGTTATCTCGATGCGTATCTGCCCATCCTGCAACGGCGCAAGGCAACGCCCTACACCCAGGCGCATCGTGATTGGCAGGAAGTGCGCCGTGGTCGCTACGTGGAATTCAATCTTGTGTTCGACCGGGGCACTCTGTTCGGGCTGCAGTCTGGCGGACGTACCGAGTCGATCCTGATGTCGCTGCCGCCTCACGTGCAATGGGTGTACGGCCATACACCCGAACCCGGCAGTGATGAAGAACGGTTACTAACGCACTATCTAAAGCCGCAACACTGGGCTGACTGATCCCGACCATGAAATGGCTCGTAGAGTTGGGTATGGATACTCTCTATTTCGACGGGTCATGCCCGTTGTGCGCCAAAGAAGTTCGCCTGCTGCGTCGCCTTGCCGACCGCGGGCTTGCGCTGCGCGACATTCACCACTTGCCCGATGCCCATCAGCCCGACCGGGCCTCTTTGCTGCGGACGCTGCATTTGCAAACAGACAGTGGTGAGTGGGTTACCGGCCTGAACGCGACGGTGGCAGCCTGGCAACACACCCGGGTAGGCTGGTTGTTCCGACCGCTGTTGTGGCCTGGTGTGGTGTCCGTTGCCGGCAATCTGTATCGGCGCTGGGCAGACCGCCGGTTTGATCGGCGCTATTGCAGCACCGGAACCTGCCAGTTGCCTCCTTCCCAGGCGGAGTGAACCGCAAGCCGACGCCGGGTTATTTAACAGACAGCAGTTGGTCCAGCCCCTGGGTGGTGACCATGGGGTCATCACCGTTAACCAGAATGTCTGATTTCGCAATCACGTAGCTCTTACCGGTAATGGTGTTTTCAATCACCGGGAAGCGAGCCTGCTGTTGTATCCCCTTGTATTCACCCACAAAACGGGTATCTCGTAACGAAACCGTTTCCAGCTTGTCGCCGGGCCTGATCAGGCCTTCGTAATGCATCAGCGCCAGTCTGGCTGAAGTACCGGTGCCGGTGGTGCTGCGGCAAATGACACCGGGGTGTACGTAAGTCGCCGAGCGCGACCGGTAATAGCCCTCTCTGACCGTCTCTATCGGTCCCATAAAATGCAGAAAGGGAAGCGGCCCGACATCGCCCAGGCTGTAGTGTGAATAGGGTGGCTCGGCCTGAATGGCTGTAACAATAGCGTGGGCGCAGTCGCTGAGGGCGCGCTCTTCATCCGGTGTCAGGTCAAAGCCGAGCTCGGTTGCATCGACCAGGGCATAGAAGCCACCGCTGTAGGCAACGCTGTAGGTGACGTCGCCAATGCCCGGGACTGTCAGTACCGCCTGGTAGGTGTCGATGTAACTGGGCAGGCCTTCACAGGTAACCGACTCCACGACGTTGTTGCGTACCCGGGCCGTAATGTTGACCAGCCCGGCTGGAGATTCCAGAGAGAAATGCTGCTCACCTTCCTGCTTTTCCACCAGACCGAGTTCCAGTACCGCTGTCGCGGTGCACAGGGTGTTGGACCCGGAATAAATCGGATAACCCATGACTTCCATGATGATGTACCCCGCGACGGCCCTCGGGTCGGTAGCTGGCATCAGCAGGTCAATCGACATTTCCGGAATGCCATAAGGCTCTTCGAGCAGTAGGGTGCGCAGGCCATCGGCATGGTCGCGCAGATACTCCATTTGCGCACGCACGGTGGCGCCAGGCAGAGGGGAGATACCGCCAGTAACTATGCGGCTCACATCGCCACCCGCATGGGTATCGAGCAATTGCAGCGTCAGGGTTGAAGGCACCTGCGGGTTGCTCATCCGGCATTCTCCAGTGCATGGGGTGCACCATGTTCGGCCCATTGTGAATCCGGGACGATCACGATTTTGCCCAGGTAATTGCTGGCCCGGTTCATAAAATAGGTTTCCGCCCGATGCAGGTCGGAGAGTTTGAACGCGGCATGCAATACCGGTTTAAGCTCACCGCTGCGAATCCATTCAATTAATTGGTCCGCTTCTTCGCGGGTGCCATGAGACACGCCAAACAGTTGTACCTGGTACAGGTAGATTTTCGTCCACAGCAGTTCACTGACGTTACCACCACTGGCGCCAGCAATGCTGAGCCGGGGGTTGTCGTTGCGTTTGTGCATGTCGACGATCATGGTGTCGATGAACTGATTGGTCGACTCGCCGCCAACCAGATCCATAACGGCATCCATTGGGTAGCCGCCGGTCACCTCCAGAACGCGCTCGGTAAAGCCCTGCATGTTACTGCGGTCGAACACGGCTTCAGCACCCAGTTTTAACAGTGCCTCGGTTTTATCGGCCTGGCTTAACGCATAGGGGATGGCACCGATAATGCGGCATAGCTGAATCAGCGCCGTGCCGACACCGCCACTGGCGCCGGTGACCAGGATTCGCTCACCGGCTTTTACCCGGGCCGAGGTCAGCATGTGCAGCGCTGTCTGGTAGGAGCACATTCCCAGAGTTGCCAGCTGGGCGTCATCGAGCTCAGCATTGCTGATGTGATGAAACTGATCGGCGGGCACGACAACGTAGTCGGCATAGCCGCCGTCGGCACCGTGGCCGTAGTAATCCGGGATCAGGTTCAGGGTGCGCCGTGCATCGGGGTAAATATTGAAATCGAGCAGGCCGCGTTCACCCAGCCGTTCCGGGCTGACGCCATCGCCCACTGCGGCCACGCGACCAACCACATCAGCGCCCTGAATGCGCGGGAAGGTCAGGGTCGCTTCCCCGCCCATCTGGAAGGAGGTAACTTCGTCGTTATCCTGAGTTGGGTAAAGGCCCTCGCGTGCCTTGCGGTCGGTGTTGTTTTTGGCTGAAGCGGTGACCCTTACCAGCACCTCGCCCGGGCCGGGCCTAGGCGTTGGCACGTCGGTCCGGTAGTCCAGTTGCTCAATGCCACCATGGCCGGTCAGTACCATAGCCGTCATGCTGGCAGGAATGTCGTCATTGTATCCCGAATGCACGATCAGCCTCCTGAATGAAGCCCCAAAAACCGATTAAGTGGGTATGTACAATGGAACAAAAGCACCGGCTCCCTAAGGTGCCGAATACACGCACTGCGCTCAGACGATCAGGGTCGGGCAATGCGCCAGACTGGCAACCCGGTGCGAGACACTGCCCAGCAAAAGCCCGTCTTTGGCATCATGGGTGCCGTGGGCACCCATAACGATCAAATCAATGCCTTTGCTTTTGGCAAACTCGACAATCATCTTAGACGGTCGACCACCTTTCACAAACCCCCGCAGGTTCTTCGCGCCCTTTTCAGTAGCAATGTGCTTGGCGTGTTCAACAATTTCTTTGGCGTAGCCAGCCAATGTGTCATCGGGTATTTGCAGATCTTCAGGTCGGCCGACCGACAGCGAGGCCGCGAACAGGCTGTGGTGTTTGTAGACGCAGATCAGGAAGATCTCTGCGTCGGGTGTCATTTGCTGAAACTCAATAGCCTGTTCCATGGCACGCAATGCCGCTTTGGATCCGTCAACAGCCACCAGCATTTTCTTAAACATCGGTTGGTCTCCCTGTTAGTTATGCACTCAACGGAAAGCAAGGTCCCGTAGGAACAACGCAATTTGCGGAAACATGATCAGCAGTGCCGCCGAGAAAATCAGAATAAAAATAAACGGTGGTGTACCGCGAATGACTTCCCAGTAAGGCCGTTTGAAAATAGCGATGGCGGTGAAAATGTCGCAACCAAAAGGCGGCGTGGCAGAGCCGATAGCCACCTGCAGGGTAATCAGAATACCCACCAGAACCGGGTCCAGCCCGGTAGCGGCGATGGCCGGTGCAAAGATGGGCGTCAGTACCAGAATAACCACAATCGGGTCGACGAACATGCAGGCAATAAAGAAGGCGATGCAGATGGAAATAAGAACGCCCGCGGGGCCCATTTCGTTAACACCGACCGCTTCGAGGATGGTTTGTGGAATCTGGGCGAACGAAATAATCCAGGAGAAGCCGTTGCCCACGGCAACCAGTATAAACACAACGGCGGTGATTAAGCCGGTTGATTTGGCAATGCGGTACATGTCTGGCAGTTTCAATTCACGGAACACAATGAATTCCAGGAACACCGCGTAAAGGACACAGACTGCGGCTGCCTCTGTCGGGCTGAAAATACCGCCGTAGATACCACCGACAATAATCACCGGGAACATGAGTGGCCACAGAGCGCCCAACACCGCTTTACCACGTTCGTTCCAGCTGGCTTTGGGTTCAGTGGGTACGTTGTTCCGGTAGGCGTATATCAGTGCGTAAAGCGAGAAAAAAGCCAGAATCATAAGGCCCGGGCCGACACCGGCGATGAACAGTTCGGCAATGGAGGTCTCGGAAATGACGCCGTAGATAATCATGCCGATACTGGGCGGAATCAGGAACGCGATGTCGCTGGCGTTGATGATCAGCGCCAGGGTAAACGGATCGGAGTATCCGGCTTTGAGCATCTTCGGTCGCAGCGGAGAACCCACAGCAACCACCGTCGCCTGAGTCGAACCGGAAACCGCACCAAACAGCGTGCAGGAAGCGGCGGTACTGATGGCGAGACCACCTTTTACGTGTCCGATGAAGGACATCACCATATCGATCAGCCGATTGGCGGATTGACCGCGAGTCATGATGTCGGCCGCCAGAATGAACATGGGCACGGCGATCAGTGAAGCCGGGCGAATGCCGCCCATCATCTGTTGAATAAAGGTCGTGTTTTGTCCGAAACCATCGAACATCATGTAGAAGCCAACCAGTGCAGCGGTGGTCAGCGGAATCATCATAGGAAAGCCAAGCAGCAGCAAGCCTATCATTATGAACATCAGGGTCGTAGCCATGATTGCCTCATTTTTAGTGTTCTTTTAGTCAACGAAAAAGCGTTGTCAGATCACACTTCTTTTTCGTTGTCGGCATAACCATCCACCACGCCGGTAGACAGATAGACATCGGTCGATGTCACGTTCTTTATTGCCGTTAACAGATACTGGGTTCCGGTAACAGCGAAACCGACAGGCACCCACACATAGATCATCCAGATTTCAAAACCCAGTGCCGGCAAAATGCGGCCACGATCGTACAGATTCATGATGTAATCGACCGAGTAATAACACAGGAAAAACATGATCGCAGAGGTAAACAGGGCAATCAGAATCATCAGTACGCGCCGCGGCGTTGTCGGCAGCACGTCATAAATAGCGGACATGCGAATATGCCGCCCGTGACGCGCCGCATAGCCGATGCCAGCGAAGGTAATCATAATAATGAGAATCCGGTTGATCTCACCGGAAAAAAACAGGCCCTCTCCCAAGACGAAGCGGAGTATGACGTTGGTGCAGGTATTGACAGCCATCAGGATGACGCCGAGGGCCAGGATAACCGCCTCGACTTTACTGATGGCGACATCGATGACACCCAGAAAACCGGGCAGGCCGGACTCAAAGGCTCCGGTGTCATCCATTTCATTAGACGGGTCAGACATTGAAATGGCTCCTGTGCGTAACAAACGCTGAGCAAAGGCTCATCTGAACAGATCCGTGTTGTCAGGGCCAAAGACAGCCGTCAGCGTTGACGCAGCGGCTGAGTCTGGTATCCAAGCGGAGTAGCACCAGAAATGCCACCCGGGTATGGATCTGGATATGTCGGCCAGCCCGGGGCAGCGCAGTAAACGGGCTGCCGGGAGCTGGCCGTGAACAAAACGGGTACCAGAGCACCCGGTGTTCTGCTGACAAGGCGAGTGCGTTGCCAGCGCTTGCGGTTTTTAGTTGGTCACTTCTTCGAGGTCTTCCTTGAACTGGTTAAGCAGTGCTTCACCGCTTTCACCGGTCATTTCGATGAAGGTCTCTTCCACTTCAGGTGCCCGTGCCTTGAACATCTCGATCTGTTCATCGGTCAGGCGAGTCACTGTGACGTCATCGCTGGCCGCTTCAATCGCTGCAAGGGCTTCATCAGCCAGGCCGTCGATGTGTACGAGGATTTCCTCGAAGGCATGGTCAGCTGCATCCTGAATCAACTGCTGGTCTTCAGAAGACAGGCCGTCGTAGAAATCCTTGTTGGCCATGGCCGCCGTGGTGAACCAGCCGTGCCCGGTAAAGGTCAGGTTGGGAGATACTTCGTACAAACCACCGGATTCAATCCAGAAAATTGGGTTTTCCTGGCCCTGAATCATGTTGGTCTGCAGTGCACCATACACTTCACCCCAGGGCAGCGGGGTTGCGGTGGCGCCAAAGGCTTCATAGGTAGAGGCCAGCAGCGGGTTGGTCATGATGCGGATTTTTTTACCATCAAAGTCAGCCGGTTCGGTGATCGGTTCGTCGGCGGTGACGACCATTTCCCCTTCCGGATACATTTGCAGCAGCTCGAGGTTTTGCTCTGCGTACAGCTCGGGGAAATCTTCGTTAATCGCTTCACTTTCGCGGAAGAACTGAACCACGGTGTCCATGTCGGTGGGCATCAGATAGGGGATAAAGAAGATCTGTGCTTCCGGAATCAGGGAACCGGTAAAGCCGGGCGACTGGTTCACGAATTGCAGAATACCGTTCTGGGTTTGCTCCATGATGTCATCGGACTCACCGAGCTCACCGAAGCGATAGACCTGAAGGGTGTGGTCGGAATTGTCTTCAATGTATTCCTTGAAGGCATAGGCGTACACGTCCTGAACGTCGCCTTCGTACTCTTCGTGTGCGTAGCGCCAGTTGGCAGCCTGGGCCAGGGTGGCGGCGCCCATAGTTGCGGCCGCCAGGGCAGAGATGCCCAAAATCTTGGTAACAGATGCAGATGTTTTCATGTGGTTAACCTCCATTCACCCCGGCGCTGGTCGAACACCCCGGGTGGGTTTCTGTTGGTTAGGGTTGAGGGTCTGAAACAGGCCGATATCCATCGACTTAGCACCCCCAAAATCCTTTAGAGCTATATCAGAATGGCAAAACAATTCGGCTCTGGCAAGGAAATGGGCATTAAAATATTTCAGCTAACCGGGATGATGGAGGCTTGCAACAATCAAACGAGCCCGTTCTCCCGGCATCGCGAGCGCCAAGCCGGCCCGACCTGCTACGGCTTTGAAAGTGCCTGAATGGCTAAGTGGAAAGCCTTATAAAAGCTGATTCCCCTAAAATTATCGCCCCCAAAGAAGACCCTCGCATATCGGTAGAGCCGAGGTATCGGTGTGCGCTAAAAAGATGCTCGTTTCAATAAGTTAGCAGAGGTTGCAAACCGCACCTAGGTTTGGAACAGTGAGCGAATGGAAAAATAGATGGCAGCATTAAAGTTTCGTGTTCGAAAGTATTTTGAGGGTTATTGGAAGGGTGTAAGGCTCGGTTGAGGGTATGCTGCCGGAATGAGGTTAGCGTTCGAACAGCTCACACCAGCCGTTACCCAAAGGCAGGTGAGAAAGTGAAATGAGCAGTTCATCCAACAGGTCGGGTGAGCTGGCATAACCGGCGATCAGGTCATTGATCAGGCACAAACGCTGTTCCAGTTTCAGCCGGATTTTCAAATAAGGGCTGTCATCCAGAATGCGCAACGGGTAAACACCGGTCGACAGATAAAACCGCGCGTAGTAGCTGAAATTAATGGACACCTCACCCGAGAGAATGCGCCGCACGGTACGCGGGGTGACATTCAGGTACCGGGCCAGGTCACGCCGGGTCAGCTGGTTCTCCTGAAGAAAGAACAGCAGGCCATCGGCCACCATCCGGTAATAGTCTTTGTCGTAGAAAAACGGCCGCACACCGGCAAGTTCGCTGGGCTGGATGCACACCGAGTCATCGGCGTCGCGGCCGATATGCCGCGGGCAATGATCGATCATGTTTTGCAAGGTCGCCAGGCAATCGTCCGGTGAAACCCGCTGCAACAGCGATGCCAGGCGAACCTGGCGAATATTGCGATAGTCGCCAATGGGCAAGTGGCTGAAATAATTCGACTGGGCCAGCAAGTGCAGCGGCGACATGCCCATCACAAAACACCACCAGTTGATGATGTGCATGCGGTACTGGCGTTTGCCTTTCTCCATCTCCATATAAGTTTTCTTGGAAACCGACAGCAGCCGCGTCATCGCAGGCGTGCTCAACTCGTTCATGTGGCGGACCTGTGCAATAAAAGCACCGGCACTCTCATTGAACAGAAACTCAATGTCGTCGAAATCGACCCCCGGGCTGGGCCCGGTCGCACACTGATTTGCAGTCATAGTGTTTAGTCTGGTTTTGGCCCGGTTTGCCGTCAATCGGACGCCATCGGGGTGTACTGGAAGCACCGGCTACGCCTCTGGGTATTAAACCCTGGCCAGGTAGTCAGCTAAGGACACCGACGCTACCGCTATGTGACCCCTTTCACAATAAACAATCCTGCTGAATAGCGGCGCAATAGAACATGGCGCGACGAACGCCGCCATGGCGCGGCTCCCTGGGCGGACGCAAACGACACCTCTGTGGATAACTCCTGTTGGTTTTGTTCACTCAATGGCACAAATAGTGTGTTTTGCATGGCGATATGGGCTTCAGTTCGGGTGACGCAGGCGCTAGTCTGATGCCCGTCATGTTGAACAGGGTAAGTCCCGTGTCAGAAATATCAGTTGGCCAGTTGGCACGACGTGCCGGGGTGTCGGTCGCCACCCTGCATTTTTACGAGCAAAAGGGGCTGATTCACAGCCAACGCAACGCTGGAAATCAGCGCCGCTATAACCGGCGCATGCTGCGCCGGGTCGCCGTGATCAAGACGGCACAACGACTTGGGTTCAGCCTTAGAGAGATCGCAGAGATGTTCCGTGAACTGGGTGAGCAACAGGACATCACCAAAGACAACTGGCAGCAATTGTCGGTGCGCTGGCACCAGGCGCTGACCGAGCGCATTGAAGCGATGCAACGCCTGCGCGATGAACTGAACACCTGCATCGGCTGCGGCTGTTTATCGATGGACAACTGCCGCCTGCGAAACCCGGACGATGCTCTCGGCGAGCAAGGCTCCGGGCCGGTGCTTTGGGAGGGGGGAGAGAGCTGAGAGCTGTTAGCTCAAGACTCGAAGCTCATAGCGCATAGTTCGCAGCTCGCAGCTCACAACTATTCCAAATTCCTCTCTTCGGGCAGGTCGCTCAGGTACTGCACAAATTCCACTTCAAACCCGTCCGGGTCAAGGAAGTAGACGTTGCGCCGGTGGGGATTTTCGTCACCCGGGTTGGTCACTTCAAAGCCCGCCTGACGCAGACGTTTGATCACCGCATCGAGGTTCTGAGTGACATAGGCAAAGTGGGCCAGACCCACCTGGTGACCGGTCAGGTCCCGGTTCTCGCCTTCCCCCATTTCATTCAGCGCGATGTAGTGGTAGCCGTCTCCAAAATGCACCCAGATTCGGGGCTTGCCGTGCCAGGTGCCCTCGCCCCGGGTGCGAATGCGCCAGTGCGGAAAGGCAGCCCGGTAAAAGGCCAGTGACCGGTCGAGTGATTTGATGACGAGATTGATGTGTTCCAGATGCATTGCTGTGACTCCTCTGTGGTTAGCCACACCGATGCTAATACCTCAGCTTAACTTGAGGTAAAGTGCTTTTTTGGGATTATTTAAGGTAATGTTGGCGAGATGCTGTGCGCCACCGGCTGCCGCCAATCACAGTGTCAGCTTGTCTGCATCAGTACGTCCAGCAGTACGCCACTCAACGCAAACCCCAGCACCAGCAAAACCAGCGGAACACGCTGGCTGCGTAGCAACAGCACCCCGATCACCACCGGTGCCAGTTGCCAGGGCACTTGCACGCCCTGCAGAAACACCGGTTGGTACAAGGCCGCCATCAGCAAGCCGACGACGGCCGCGTTGATGCCGGAAACGGCGCCGCTGACGCGCGGCCGGGCCAGCAGTGCCTGCCAGTAGTCGCGCACTGCCAGCAACAGCAGAAAGCCAGGCAGAAAGATGGCCAGGGTGGCCAGCGCCGCGCCAAGCAGCGGTGTTTCAGGCTGAAGCAGCGCACCCAGGTAAGCCGCCAGTGAAAACAGCGGGCCGGGCAACGCCTGGGCGACGGCGTACCCCAGCAGAAAGGCATCCTGACTGATGGCATCGCCTACCGTGGCCTGCAGCAACGGCAACACCACATGGCCGCCGCCAAACACCAGTGCGCCGGTCTGGTAGAAATCGGCCCACAGGCTGCCCGGCAAGCCCAACACACCAACCACCGCCAGCAGCAGAAACACAGCGAGCGAAAGCCAGTGTACCCGGCCCCGGGTTCCGTCAGGAACGGAGCCCGCGTCACGGGTCTGGCGGCTGGCGCCCCAGGCGGCGGCCACCAGCAATACCAGCATTTGCCCGCCTACGCCGGGCCACACCACCAGGGTGGCGAGGGACAGCAGTGCGACCGCCTGGGTTGCTTTGGCATCACAAAAACGGGCAAACATGCCGGTCACGGCATCGAGTACCACGACCACAGCCAGCCATTTAAGGCCCATGATAACCCCTGGAACCCAGGCGGCCGTGGCGGTCAGGCTGGTCACCGCCACGGCGGTCATGATCACAAACGACGGCAGGGTAAAGCCGATAAATGCCGCGATTGCGCCGGGCAGCCCTGCCCGGTGCTGGCCAATCGCGAAGCCGACCTGGCTCGAACCGGGGCCGGGCAGAAACTGGCTCAGCGCCAGCAGGTGGGCGTACTGTTCTTCACCGAGCCAGTTCAGCCGAACCACAAAGGTGGTGCGAAAATAGCCCAAATGCGCCGCCGGACCACCGAAACTGGTGCACCCCAGCCATAAAAAGCGCCAGAATACGTCCCAGGTGCGTTGCCAGGTGGTGGTGTTCCGGGTGTCAGTACTGGGAGTCAAGGTGTTGGCCCTGTTCAGTTGGGTGCTAGTGCACCGTCACGATTCTGATGAACAGTTTATGGCGCTAATATGACAGATCCAAGACAGCCTTCCGCAATGCACAATGGCTGCACATTGCGCTGCTAGTGTACTGTAACAGTCTAAATGCCCATACCAGAGCGCCCCAAAAGGTTCACCACAAGGCGCCGCTCGCCGGGAAGGGTGGCTCCCTTTCCAAGAGCGGCAACGCCGGGGTGGGCCTTTTGGGACGCTCCCTTCGGGCGAGTCGTCAGGCAGCCACCTGACTGCGTTGCATCGGCTTGAAATAGGCCCACTATTACTGCGCCGATGCGCCTTGCATCTGGCCGCCTGACGACTCGCTGGTAAGGACATTTAGTCTGTTACAGTACACTAGAATCGGTAGCATCACCTCATGGCGGACGACCATGCGCATCAGTCTTCGATACAAGTTGTTTCTCATTATCCTGCTCGCCAACGCACTGGTGGCCAGCGCCATTGTGATCACCAACAATCGCGCCTTCGACGCCGGTTTCGAGGCCTATCTTGAACAGGTGCAAAGCCGCCGGCTGGCGCCTTTGCTGTCGGCACTGTCGGATATATACGCAGAGCAGGGCAGTTGGGCCTGGGTGCAGCGTGAGCCCATGCGTTTCTATCGGCTGGTGAGCAACGCCACACCCGGGCGTTCGCCCCGCGACCCGCGCCGGGAGCCGGTACTGCTAAGTGATGCCGGCAATACATTGCTGATTGGCGACCCCAGGCTGCAGCGACGCGCCTATTGGTTGCCCATTGAACTTAACGGCGAGACCGTCGGCTCGCTGGGGGTACCGCAAGCGGTGCGTCTGGGCGCCGAATTCGACCGCTTGTTCGCCAGCCAACAGCGGCGCCAGTTGCGCTGGATAGCACTGATCACCCTGCTGGTGTCGGCGGCATTGGCCATCCCCTTTGCGGCGCGACTGCTGCGCCCCATTGCCGATTTGAAGATCGCCTTTCATCGACTGGCCAGTGGCGACCTGGGCAGTGAAGACATGCAGCAGCGCCTGGTCGTGCGCGGCAACGATGAACTGTCCGACCTGGCGCGGGATTTCAACGTACTGGCGGAAACCCTGCAGCGCAACCAGCAGGCGCGCCAGCGCTGGATCGTCGACATCGCCCATGAACTGCGCACACCCATCGCCGTGTTAAAGGCCGAAATTGAAGCCCTGCTCGATGGCATCCGCCAACCAGACCCCGACACCCTGGCCTCACTGTTTCAGGAGATTCAGCGTCTGGGCGGGCTGGTGAACGACCTGCATGATTTGTCGCTGGGAGATGCTGGCACCCTGGCCTACCAGCCAGCTGAGATTGATCTGCTCGACGTGCTCAACACCGTTCACGGCCACTTCGATCTGGAGCTGGCCCGCAAGCATCTCGACTGGGCACTCAAGGCACCCGACGCACCGGTAACGATAACTGGCGACCCGAACCGTCTGATGCAGCTGTTCAGCAACCTGATGCAAAACAGCCTGCGCTACACCGATGGCAGCGCCAACAAACCGGGTCGGGTTGTGGTCGAGGTTCAGCGCAGCGACGCTGGTATCACGGTGCGCTGGTCCGATTCATCCCCCGGCGTTCCGGACGGTGCGCTGGCGTTGCTGTTCGATCGGTTGTATCGCGTTGAAGCGTCACGCAGCCGCGCCAGCGGTGGTTCGGGCCTTGGCTTGTCGATTGTGCGCAGCATTGCCGAGGCCCACCATGGCCAGGTGACCGCCACCCATTCCCCGCTCGGAGGCCTGATGGTATCGGTCTTCTTTGCGCATCCTTCCGATCAACCAGACTCAGGGAGCCCCGCCTGATGAGCGGCCACATTCTTATTGTTGAAGACGAAACCAAACTGGCAACGGTACTGCGCGACTACCTGACGCGCGATGGCTACAGCGTCAGCCTGCTCGACCGGGGCGATGGCGTTCTGGACTGGCTAAGCCGGGAAACGCCCGACCTGATACTGCTCGACCTTATGCTCCCCGGCACCGACGGGCTCAGCCTGTGCCGGTCCATTCGCAGCACTCAGCAGACTCCCATTATCATGACCACGGCCCGTGTCGAGGAAATCGACCGGTTGCTGGGCCTGGAGCTCGGCGCAGACGACTACATCTGCAAACCGTTCAGCCCGCGTGAAGTCGTGGCCCGGGTAAAGGCCGTGCTGCGCCGCACGCACCAAGTTCCCGATAGCGCGCCGGAGCCGCAGTTGCAGTTGGCCGAAAACAGCAACCGCGCCCGCTTTGGCGACCGGGACACCGAACTCACCGCCATCGAAATGCGCCTGCTGCAATTATTGATGAAGCAGCCCGGCCGCATTTTTACCCGTGACCAACTGATGGACGACATCTACCCCGACCGTCGGCTAGTCAGCGACCGAACCATCGACAGCCACATCAAAAACCTGCGCCGTAAACTTTCGACGCTGGCGCCCGATCAGGAATTTGTGCGTTCGGTGTATGGGGCTGGCTACAAATTCGAATAAGCCAATGCAAAGAATCTGTCATCCATGGTGGCTCCACACTTTCTGCGAAGTGGCAGCCGATACTGGTTTTCACCGGGTCAGAGGGCCCACATAACGGAGAACCAGACCATGAAATCCATTTTTTCGACCACCCCGCGCCAATCGCTGATCGCCATCGGTGTTGTCGTCGCCCTGGCGGGCAGTGCCAGTGCCGTTTACGCCCACGATGCCATGAACCAGAGTCGCATGACTGACCGGTTCGACTACATCTTTACCCAGTTGAATCTGACCGACGCCCAGCGTGCAGAGGTGGTGGACATTATGACCACCCAGATGGCAGAGCGGCGTGAGCAGCACCGGGAGCAACGCGACATCGGTGCTGACCGCCCAACGGCAGAAGAGCGTCAGGCGTTCCGCGACGCTGCCCGTACCGCCCTGACCGATGAACTGGGCACGGTATTGCAGGCCGACCAGGTTGAAGGGCTAATCACCTATCTCGAAGCGCATCAGCCCCGGGGCAAGAAAGGGATGCACGGCAGTCACCGGGGCGGCCGTTACGCGCCCGCTGAGCAATCCACCGATGCCCAGTAGGTAAACCGCCCATTCAAGGTTCCCTTGCCCGCCCAGTGCGGGCTTTTTTCATAAACACTGGACAAACCCGCCTGACGAATTAAGGTTACCCCCAAGGCCTCACAAGGGCCGACATGGCTAACGCCTCTCAACAGTACCGGTGACCCCGGCACTTACCCAACAAAAAAGGATCATCGTCATGAGCCTGTTTGATCATGTCGAGTTCGACCAGCACGAACACGTCAGCTACGTCTGCGACCCCGACTCCGGCCTGCGTGCCATTATCGCCATCCACAACACCCACCTCGGCCCGGCCATGGGTGGCACACGCTACTATCCCTACCAGAGCGATGCCGATGCCCTAACCGACGTACTGCGCCTGTCGCGCGGCATGACCTACAAGAGCGCCCTCGCGCGGCTGCCGCTGGGCGGTGGCAAATCCGTCATCATCGGCGACCCGAAAACCCAGAAAACGCCGGCGCAAATGCGAGCCTTTGGCCGCTTCCTGGAGCGTCTGGGCGGCCTCTATATCGCCGCGGAAGACTCGGGCACATCGGTGGCCGATATGAAAATCGTGCGTGAAGTAACCGCACACGTCTCGGGCTGTGACGACAAACAAACCCTCGAAGGCCACACCAAATCCGGCGACCCTTCACCGGCAACCGCCTACGGCTGTTTTCTCGGGATCCAGGCGGCGGTTAAACATCGTCTGCAGCGGGACGACCTGAATGGCCTGACTGTCGGTATTCAGGGCCTGGGCAATGTCGGTTATCGCCTGGCAGAAATGCTGGCCGAAGCCGGTGCCCACCTGGTGGTGACGGATATCAACACCGAAGTGGTGCAGCGCGCAATCAAGGAACTGGACGCCAAAGCAGTTGGGCTGGACGATATTTATCGTCAACCGATGGACATTTTCGCACCCTGTGCACTCGGTGCCACCGTGAATCCGCACTCGCTGGAACAACTGCAGGCGAGCATCATTGCCGGCTCTGCCAATAACCAGCTCGATACTGCCGGTACCGGCCGGCTGGTGCACGCCAGGGGCGTCTGCTACGCACCGGACTATGTGATCAACGCCGGGGGCATCATCGATGTGTGTTATGAGAAGCAGGGCAACTACAACACCGACACCGTGAGCGACCACATCGAAGGTATTTACGACACCCTGATGGCGTTGTTCGAACGCTCTGCCCGCGAGAACATCGCTAACAGCGACCTGGCCGACACCATGGCCCGAGAGCGGTTGCAATCGGTCGAGTAACCGAAACGCCTGTCCGCATCAATACCGTCACAGACCGTGCTGTGCAGTGCTAGACTGCACAGCAATAACCTGAGACGACGACGGTATTGATGCAAGAACCACCGATCCCCGACAACGAACGCCAGCGCCTGCGAGCCCTGGGCAACCTAGATATTCTGGACACGCCTGCTGAGGTGGAGTTCGACCGAATCACCCGGCTGGCTCGCAACGCGCTCGGTGTCCAGACTGTGCTGATAAGCCTGGTGGACGCCAACCGCCAATGGTTCAAGTCTCGCCAGGGGCTTGAGGCGACTGAAACCCCACGCTCAATGTCATTTTGCGGTCACGCGATTCTGGGCAAGGTGTTGTTCGAGATCCCGGATGCGCTTCTGGACAGTCGCTTTGCAGACAACCCACTGGTAGCCGGTGAACCGAAGATTCGTTTCTACGCCGGCATGCCATTGCGAGCGCGTGACGGATCAGCTCTGGGCACTCTTTGCCTGATTGATCCGTCACCCCGCACACTCACCGACAACGAGCGTACGGTTCTTGCGGACCTGGCTGAGCTGGCCGAGGTTGAGCTGCAACGACGAGAGAATCCGGACCGGGTGTATTTGCGGGCGCTCACCGAGGGGACCCAGGCGGGCCTCTGGGAATGGAACGTTCAAACCGGAGCCACGGTCTTTAATGAGCGCTGGGCCAATATCGTCGGGTATCAGCTAGCGGAACTGGAGCCGGTGTCCATTAATACCTGGCAATCGCTTGCGCATCCGGAGGATCTGTCCTCGTCAGAAGTACTGCTGAACGCACACTTCAATGGTGAAACGCCGGTTTATGAACTGGTTTGCCGGATGAAGCACAAACTCGGGCACTGGGTCTGGGTGTTGGACCGGGGGAAAGTCGTCAGTTGGATGGATGATGGGCGACCCGAATGGGTGATGGGAACGCATTTGGACATCAGCGAATTAAAAGAAAGCGAGTTCAAACGCTTGCAAACTAACCAGGCCTTGCAAAGTCGGGAGCGATTGCTGCGCACCATCATCGACAACATCCCGATGAACATTTACGTGAAGGATCGCAGCGGTCGAAAAATATTGGCCAATCGAGCTGAGCTGGATCACCTGGGGCTGGCCAGTGAGGCAGACATTTTGGGTAAGCATGACCGTGATCTGTATCCCGGGTATTTGGCCGATCGGGCTGACGAGCAAGAGCGGCCAGTGCTTGAGCAGGGTGAATCGATCTCACTGCTCGAAAGCGAAGGTGCAGATCAGGAGGGTCGACCTTTGTGGTACCGGGTATCCAAAATACCGTTGCGTGATTCAACGGGTGATATTGCCGGATTGGTTGGCTTGAGCATCGATGTAACCGACGAAACGAACATCAAGCAGAGCCTGCACCGCCAGCTGCAGTTTTTGAAGGTGCTGAATGATCTGGCGACCGACGACAGTATTCACTTGAACGAACGGCTTAACCGGGCACTGGCCTTGGGCAGTGAACACCTGGGGCTGGAGCTGGGTATTATCAGCCAGGTAGATCACGATGATTACAAGGTACGTTTTTGCCATGCCCCTGATGGCGTGCCATTAACCCCTGGTGATGTTTTTGCATTGGGGGATACCTTTTGCAGTTTGATTCTTGATCGCAGCGATGAGCTGATTATCCAGGCAGTCGCCGGTTCCGCGTATCAGCGGCACCCGTGCTATGACCTGTTTGGTGTAGAGACCTATGTGGGTATCAGGTTGACGGTGAATGGCCAGGTTTATGGCACGTTGAACTTTTCATCTTCAACACCGTTGGAAAAATCGATCGATGAATCGAACCTGGCGTTCGTTCGATTGCTTGGCCGGTGGATTGAGTCGGTTCTTGGGCGTGACCAGGACCAGCGCTTATTGCAGCAGCGCGAAGCCCGGCTTCGGGTTCTGTTTGAATTGTCACCGCTGGGCATTGCGCTGACTGACCTGTCCAATGGCCACTTTATAGCGGTTAACGATTCGCTTGTGCAGCAGAGCGGTTACGACCGTGACACCTTGCTGACCATGACCAAACGTGAACTCTCGCCTGGTCTGAGCCACCAGATTGACCAGCAGGGCGTTCGTGAATCCGCTGAAAAAGATCAGATCGGCCCGGTTGAGGTGAAGGTCAAGCACCGCGACGGCCACCAGTACCCGGCTAATGTTATCGGCCTGAAAGTCTTGGACGTGGATGGCAGCCGCCTGCTATGGACGGTGTACGACGACATCAGCGACCGGCGCCGCATAGAGCGGTTAAAAAGCGAGCTGGTGTCGACCGTCAGCCACGAACTGCGCACCCCTCTGACGTCCATTTCCGGGTCATTGAAATTATTGGCAGCCGGGCATTTGGGTGAAGTGCCAGCCGCCGCCAGCAAAATGGTGAGCGTTGCCCTGAAAAACACCGACCGCCTGATTTTGCTGGCAAACGACCTGCTGGATATGGATAAACTCATTGCCGGGCGCATGCCGTTCGATTTGCAGGCTCATGCCCTGCAGCCATTGCTAGCCACCACGGCCGACAACATAGCGGGCTATGCTCATTTGCATCGCGTTGCGGTGACCATCGGAGAGGTACCGCCGGTTAACGTGAAGGTTGATGCGCACCGCTTCGAACAGATCATGGCCAACCTGCTCTCCAACGCCATTAAGTTTTCGCCCGAGGGCGGGTACGTGACGATTGATGCGCAAACGACCACCAGCACCGTCACCATCACGGTGCGCGACCACGGCCCGGGCATCCCGGAGGCGTTCAGGTCACAGATATTTCAGCGTTTTAGCCAGGCCGACAACCGAGACAGCCGACAAAAGGGCGGCACCGGGCTCGGGCTGGCGATCAGCCACAGCATTGTGCAAAACATGGGTGGCGATATCGGCTTCGAATCGCGTCCGGGGCTGACCGAATTTCGAGTGGTTTTGATGAGAGTATAGAACGACAGGCTGCAAGCTGTGTGATGTTAGTTAAAAGCTGTTAGATTGGCGTCAGATTTCTGATCCAGAGGTACCGGCCTATGCCGTTGAACCATGTCATGCATGTGGAAGATGATCCGGATATCCGCGCGATAGCCGAGTTGGCGCTGGTGACGGTGGGCGGGCTGGAAATTACCCAGTGTGCCTCGGGGGCTGAGTGCCTGAGTGCGGTAAGCCACCGTATTCCGGACCTGGTGTTGCTCGATGTGATGATGCCAGACCTCGACGGCCCTGAAACCCTGCGCCGGTTACGCACGTTGCCTGGCATGAGCGAGGTGCCCGCCGTGTTCATGACCGCCAGGGCCCAGCCCGGCGAGATCAGCGAGTATCAGGCATTGGGTGCCATCGGGGTTATTCCCAAACCGTTCGACCCGCTTACGCTGGCCGATCAGGTGCGCCAGCTGTGGGATCAGGCGCAGCCGTCGGCGGGCTGATCACCACCTGGTTCCGGCCCCCCTGCTTGGCCTGGTACAACGCTTCATCGGCGGCTTTGAATTGTTCCAGGTGGCTGCTGTAATTCCGGGCATTGCTGATGCCGGCGCTGAAGGTGACGGTGAAGCTGCCCGTGGGAGTCGTGAACCTCAGGGCTGACATATCGCTGCGAATGGCATCGGTCAGTACTTTGGCCCGTTCGGTCGGGGTATCCGGCAACAGAATGACAAATTCCTCGCCACCGTAACGCCCAACCGTATCGGTATGGCGAAACCGGGCCAGCAACAACTGCGACAGGGTGCGAATTACCTGATCGCCCATATCGTGCCCGTAACGATCGTTTACTGCCTTGAAGTGGTCCAGATCCAGCACCACCAGACTGCTTTGTGTTTGCTGGCGGTGCGCCCGGGCAAAAGCCAGTTCCGAGGCGCGCTGCACCGCACCGTGGTTGTTCAGACCCGACAGCGCATCCCGGTTGATCTGGTCTCGCAACTGGCGGGCCCGCTCGGCGCGTGCTGTTACTTGCTGAACCAATTCGTCCTCGTCCATGCTTTTGTACAACAAATCGTCCGAGCCGATGTTGAGCAGGTCACTGCGCTGTGCTGCCTGGTCGAAATCGGCTGTCAGAAACAGGATCGGCAGGGTTGCGAAGCGCTCGTGCAGCCGCAGCACTCGTGCTACTTCGGGGCCGGTGGCTTTGGGCATGTTGATGTCGAGCAACAGCAGGTCCGGGTCGAACTGCTCGATCTGCCAGAACACCCGGGCCGGGTCGCTTTCTGTTTGAACGTTCAACCCTGAAGCTTCCAGCAGGGTTTGGTAGTAGTGCATGACCTGATGCTGGTCGTCGAGCATCAATACCCGCCCCTGAAACGCCGGTGCCTGCCCCATGCGAGGCTTCAGCAGGCGCAACAACTGATCGACGGATACCGGACGCACCAGGCAATGGCGAACACCGGCACGCACCAGCGCCAGCTGCGCCTGAAAATCCAGTTGATCGATCAGCGCGATGACGTTCACGCCTTGTTTGAGCCAATGGTGAATGGGTGCTAGAAAGCGGCGTACCGACCCCTGTGTTTCAGACAGGTCCAGCAATACCCAGGGCGGCAATTGTTCGGCATTACTCGACAGCGGTGCGTTGGTAACGTCATAACCCTGAACGCACAGGTTATTCAGCAGCGCCTGGTCGGGCGTGGTGTTTTCTTCGGCTATGTAGGCCAGCAGCGGGCGCTGCGCAGGGGCACTGGTTGGGCGTATTGCTGACTCGGCCTCAGGGTTTGAAACCATATGCGGTGCATCAGGCGCAGCCTTGTCGCCTTGTGTGATGGCGGCCCGCAATTCGACCAGCAGATCGGAGTAACCGCTCACAGCGGAGGCCTGGTTACGTTGCCGGGCATCCAGCGCGGTTTCCAGTTGTGCTGCCTGTGCACTCAAAGCCGAGAAACCAAAGGTACCGCTATTGCCTTTCAACGTATGAAGTTGACGCAATAACGCTTGCCGGTCTGCATCCTCGCCGCGCTGAATCCAGTTATCCCAGAGTTCAGCGAGGCGCTCGATTTCGTTCGGCAGGCGCTGCTGAAACTGATGGCGCAACGATGCAAGTTTTGCCAATACGTCGTTCGACGCCATTGTTACCTCGTTATCGGGGGTTGCTACGCCAGCGCATTTTCCGCAAAGCTTGCGTTCGACTGGAGTCGCATGGCTATGACCCTCTGGTCAAGTTATTATAGCCTAGTTAGCGAGAATAGGCAGTGCGTAGCAGTCATGAACATTTTGATCGTAGAGGACGACCCGCTGATGCGGGAACTCTTGCTGACCATCGTCGGCAGTATCCGCAACAGCTTGTCGTTGCATGAAGCCGAAGATGCCGACTCAGCCTGGTCCCTGTGGCGCACCAAACCGATGGACCTGGTACTCTGCGACTGGAACCTCCTGGGTAGTGATACCGGTCTGGATCTGGCACGTCGCATTCGCCAGCAAAACGATACCGTGCCCATTGTTATGGTGACCGGCCGGGGCGATCGCCAATCCGTTATTGCCAGCCACCGTGCCGGGTTGAACGGCTATATCGTCAAACCGTTCACACCTGAAGACGTGATGGAACGACTGACGCCGTTTTTCAAACCCGCTTCCGGTCACTCCGCGGTTGAACCGTCGGATACGCCGACAGACTGGGTCGCCTGGCTGGAAGCGCAGGCACAGCAGCTCGACCGCTTAACCCTGCTGCCGGATGCGCAGGAAGTGCTGTCGCTGCAGTGGCAGGACGAACTGCCAACGGCCAAACTACTGGCCAAGCGGTGGCAGGATGATGTGATCATCACCTCGCGCTTGCTGAGCGTGGCCAACAGCAGCGAGATGCGGCGCTACGGCCGTTCAGTGCTGACCCTGTTGGATGCCATTGCAACCATGGGCGTCGCCATGGCGATTGCCCAGGTGAGTGCCCTGTTGCTGAACCAAGGCTCAGCAGATCGGCCGCCCACAATTAAAAACCGCATGCAGCGTTACTCGGAAGAAAGCCAGCGCGTCGCCGAAGCCGCCGCTAAACTTGCTGCCCGGCTTAAGCTGGACCCGGCTCCCTATTACACCGCCGGTCTGCTCTCCCGGCTGGGTGAATTTGCGGTGTTGGATGTGATTGAACAACACCCCAACCCGACCAGCGAGCCCGATGACGCCATGCTCGACCAATTGGTGACTCAGTTCGGTTCGCGCTATGGCAATGCCGTTAAGATCAATTGGCAATTACCGTTGCCCATGCGCGAATTCATCGGCGCGATTCATCACCTGCCGTCCGATGCCGTTCGCCGGGATTTGCTGTTAATGCACCTGGCCGGAATGCAGACCCGGCCCCAGCCCGAAGCCAATAAGATGCTGCGCCTGCAACGTGCTCTGGGGCTGGATTTACAGGTCTGAGCCGCCATAAGTCACGCATTGGGGCGGCGCCCCGCCTGTGCGCTCAAAGCGTGATAAACTGCGCGTTTGCATCGTCGGCACTTCTGCCGCCGACCTGTTCCGGACTGAACCATAATGACCACCGCTCCACCGGCCAAACCCGCCCGCCCCGAAATGCGCCTGCCCGAATTCGTCACCCTAATGGCACTGATGACCTCCCTGGTTGCCCTGAGCATGGATGCGATGTTGCCAGCCATGCCGGCCATTGCTGCCGACCTGGCCATTACCGACGTTGCCCAAACCCACATGATCATAACCTTTCTGGTGCTGGGCATGGCCTTTGGCCAGTTGTTTTACGGTCCGTTATCCGACGTGATTGGCCGGCGACCGTCGATTTTCAGTGGGTTGGTCTGTTTTACCATAGGTTCGGTGATTTCGATGCAGGCGCAGACACTGGAGTGGATGCTGTTCGGTCGGCTGGTGCAGGGATTTGGCGTTTCCGGCCCGCGTATCGTATCGGTCGCGATTATCCGCGATCGATACATTGGGCGTGCCATGGCGCAGGTGATGTCGTTCATCATGATGGTGTTCATCATCGTGCCGATGATCGCCCCGGCGGTTGGCCAGTTAGTGGTCAAACTCTCTCACTGGCGGATGATTTTTGCGGTATTCATTGGCCTTGCACTCGTTATTACCGTCTGGTTCGGCTGGCGCCACCCCGAAACGCTGCCCAAAGCCAAGCGCAAGCCCTTTGCCTGGACAGCCTTGCTGCGTGATGCCGGCATTGTGCTGACCACCCGCAGCGCCATGTGGTTCACCGCCGCGGCCGGCTTTATTTTCGGGGGTTTTCTCACCTACCTCAGTTCGGCCCAGGCGATTTATCAGGAACTCTACGACGTGGGCGACCGCTTCCCGCTTTACTTCGCTGCTATGGCGGGTTCCATTGGCGTCGCGTCTTACGTCAACAGCCGGCTGGTGATGCGCTTTGGCACACGGCTGATCAGTTATCTGGCGTTGTTCGGTTTCATTGGCTGTTTCGCGTTGCTCTGGGTGCTGGCGTTGCTGCAGGGCGGGCTGCCGCCGATAGGGCAGTTTATGGTGATCGGTGCCAGCGGCTTTTTCTCGGTCGGCCTGTTGTTCGGCAACCTGAATGCAATGGCGATGCAGCCACTGGGCAAGGTGGCGGGCCTGGGTGCGGCGCTGATCGGTTCCCTGACCAGCTTTATCTCGGTGCCGCTTTCCTACCTGGTGGGGTTGTTTTTCAACGACACCCTGATTCCGCTGGTCGCGGGGTTCACGATCTTCGGTAGCGCTTCCCTGTTCTGCACCTGGATGGGGCTGAACGGCTTTGTTGAAGAGTAGCGCGGCTTAATCCGCTTCGGGCCGCTCGTAAACGACAAAGGAATAGTCGAACGGGTTGGCGCCTTCGGCGTTGAAATCTTCCCGCGCCAGTTCCTGGTAAGCGCCCAGATCGATCGGCGGGAAGACAGCATCGCCTTCAACCTCAGCGTGTACCAGGGTGACATAAAGCCGGTCGGCATATGGCAGGGCCTGGGCATAGATCTCGGCGCCGCCCATCACAATCACCTCATCGACATCACTGATCACCGATTCAGCCCGGGCGATATCCAGCGCGTCTTCCAGGCAAGTGACGACCTTAACGCCCTCCAGAGTAAGGCTGGCATCCCGGGTGACCACAATATTGGTGCGGTTGGGCAGGGGCCGGCCAATGCTGTCGTAGGTTTTACGGCCCATAATGACGGGTTTGCCAGTGGTGACCCGTTTGAAGTACTTGAGGTCTTCCGGCAGGTACCAGGGCAGCTTGTTGTCCCGGCCTATGACGCCATTGCGGGCCATGGCCCAGATGAGGGCGATGTGCATCGAACTCTCCGTCAGTATTCGTGGTAAAAAACAGCGACTATACTACCGAACAGTGAACAGTCTGTCGCTCCGCTTGCACCGCACTCAAGGAGCCGCTAAAGTTCGCCCCCCGTTTAAAACCTGACCACAGAGGCAGTAATGACCGCCATCCCGTCTGATATCCAGCAAGTCTGGAATGAAGCTGATTGCCTGTTTACAGAAGCACAGGTCGAGCAAGCCATCGATAACATGGCGGTCGGCATTTCGCAGGACCTGGCCCAGAAAAACCCCATCGTCTTCAGCGTGATGAACGGCGGCCTGGTGCTCACCGGCAAACTGGTGACCAAACTCGGTTTCCCGCTGGAAATCAGCTACCTTCACGCCACCCGCTACCGCGACGAAACCCGCGGCGCCGATCTGGAATGGCGTACTTATCCACAGCAATCCCTGAAAGACCGCGCCATCCTCATTGTTGATGACATCTACGACGAAGGCTCCACACTCGGCGCCATTGTCGACCACGCCCACAAAGAAGGCGCCGCCGAAATCCACATCGCCGTGTTGGTAGACAAACAACACGACCGCAAAGCTCGCCCCGACATCATCCCCGACTACATCGGCCTGCAATGCGAAGACCGCTATGTGTTCGGCTACGGAATGGACTACAAAGGCTACTGGCGCAATGCGCCTGGCATTTATGCGGTGAAAGGGCTGTAACAGGCCCTTTTCCAGCTCACAATACCGTTCGCCCTGAGCCTGTCGAAGAGTCTAGGGGTTTCCTGACCAACCGTTGAATTCAACTCCAGCCAAAACCCGGCCCGCACCGCCACCGAGTTTCGCCGGGTCTTGCAGGGGCATCCCAGCCCCACCAAGCCCTACCGCAGGCATCCCTGCCTACGGCGAAACCCGGTGCCGGTTTGGGCCTGACATCCGCGTCAATACCAGATACCCCTGTCCAATAAATACTTGCTAACATAATCGCGTAGTGCCATGGTAACCGAACAACCTACTTCCCCTTGGTGTGCCCTGTAACCGGCCGGGCGGTAGCGAGTCTGCACGATTACTATCCACCGTTGCTGACAGAAGCCTCGATATACCTGATATTGCCCCTAAACGTGATGTAACAGTCCTGATTTTGATTTGATTCTTGTTGAAATAGTGCCGCTTCGCACCAGAGTGCGACGCAGATATCGGGGAATATCTGGAATATGCGTCGCTGGAGACACTGATATCGGCAATCATTGTCTGAACAGACGGTTTTGCCGGTTCTGATATGTGCGGATTGAGGCGTTTGATATCAACTAAAGCCGCTCTATCACTGAGTCTTAGCGATATTGTGTGATTGCGTTTAAGTTAATATTATCGGAATCATCGTCGGGAACGACGATGAACAAACTGTTACAAGGCCAAAACAGAAATGGAGTTCAAGTGGTTACCTGCTATCTGAAGTACGTCATAGATCCCTACAAAGCCGTCGAGTTCGAGCGCTACTCGAAAATGTGGATACCTCTGGTAAAGAAATTTGGCGGTCAGCATCATGGATATTTTTTGCCGTCCGAGGGTGCCAACAATATCGCCATCGCGTTATTCACGTTCGGGTCGCTGGCTGCCTACGAAAAATATCGTGAGGCCTCGTTTCAGGACCCGGATTGCCAAGCCGCCTTCAAATACGCCGAAGAAACTCGCTGTGTACTAAGCTGTGAACGCAGCTTTATGAGGCCGGTCTTCGAGTAAGCTTGTAACAAGTGCATTAAGTCTGTTCCGGCCCGATGGGCCTCCACCGGACGCCCTAGTCGGGCGCCGCTTATGCAAGCGTTAGGAGGCTTGAGATATGCAGGGAGAATCGGAAGGGATCAAATATAAAACAAACTGGGGGAACGATGGTGAGCGTGACGCATTTACAATTGAACTTACAAAATATGAAGCTGAAGGCAAAGAAGTATTTATCGCAGAAATCGTTTGGTGGGATGAATCCAATCGCTTTACATTTGAAATACTGAAAGAGCCAGTGCCAGTATCTGTAATTGAAGCATTAGTTGAAGAAGCACGAGAAAAACTTAAGCCTAAAGATACTACGCAGGAGGCAAATATTTACTCTGAAACGCTTAGTAAAAAGTAATTCCACCCAACAAGTTAAATCAAAAGGATGCGCAATAATGCGCGTCTTTGTTTGAAGCGGTAGGCATATAAAGCATGGGACAGTCTCAATCTCAAGCGCATGCCTTTTATAAGGATTTAGCAAAAAATAAGAAAGTTTGGACCATCAGGGATGAAGGCGGTTATCCAGCGCTCAAAAACTCGGACTGGACGAAGATCTCAACCATTTTGGTCACTTTGTCTCGAGTCCAGAAGATAATTAAAAATGTTCCAGCTTACAATGGCTTTGAGCCAGTCGAATTATCTTGGGATGAATTTGGTGATAAATGGCTTCCCGGTTTAACAAAAGATGGTTTACTAGTTGGAGTAAACTGGAGTAGTAAAAACGCCACAGGTTATGATCTCGATGCCCCATGGGTAAGGGAGTGTGTCGAAATTCAAATCAAGGAGCCTGAAGATGCCTAACAAGGCCAGTAACCACGTAAAAGGCACAAAGAACGCGCCTTATACTGGACTCACTTCGCGTTGCTCAGTTCGCCGGTTCTGGCAGCGTTAGGCTGAATAGGGAATCTAATGAACTTTGACGAAATCACTGCGGAACTAGAAAAGTTAGAAGCTAAAGATTTCGATTTCAATAATGCTGAAATGGATGGACCTGAAAGGCTCGATAATTTAGTTAGAGACCTACTAGCAACTAATGAGCCCGAACTAGCAACAATTCAGATGTTTCGGCTAATGGAACGATTAAACGATTCAGAATTAGGATCACCAGGTCCATTAGTTCATGCTCTCGAAAGCTTGGATTACAGGGACGCTTTATCTGAATCTGTTCAACGTTGTCCAACTGAGTTGTCGTTATGGATGTTAAATAGAATTCTTAATACCGATCTATCTTCAACTGAACGAGTTAAGTATGTTGACTTACTTCGAAGAAGTTCTGTACATGAGAAATCAACAGAGCGGGTAAAAGAAGTTGCGAGAGATTTCCTCCAATTTCAGGTGGCTAAAAATGCCTAACAAACACAGGCACAATCGCCCTGCGGGCTGGACTCGTTTCACTCGCCCGTGCTGTAAACGTTATATTTCCCCGAACGGGAGCATTAAGTGCGAGATCTTGATAGGTTTATCGTTGAATTGGATCGACTAATCTCGACAGTCCATTTCTACGACGAGGTCTACTGTAACGACGAAGGTGTTAATGCGATTAGCAGCTTGTCCTTGGAAGCTGCAAAGATAATTCAGCTTTCCGTTCACAACGACATCGTTCTATCAACTTCACGCCTGTTATTCGACGGTAAAGGCTTTGAGTCGTCCGGGACCACATACGAAAATCTCAGTCTGTACAACTTAGTGTGCAATTATGAAGAGCACATTGATCAGGAGTTGCACGATCAGCGGAAGAAAATTTCGCAATTGAAACAAAAGATCAATGTTAAGGAGTACCGCAACCTAGTAATTGCGCATAACGATAAAGCTACCATTACCGGCCAAAATCCGGCTCCCAAACACCAAATTGAAACTGAGATCCTTCTGGATTTGCTCAGAGAATCCCGATCACTGTTGTATGGCATACGGTTAAAAGTGGCCAAGGAAAATGGGGAAACCAGTCTTCCCGTCACTGATGGCAACGTGCATCGTTGCGGTGTGGGGCGAAAGTTTGTACAGCGAATCAAGAAAATATAACCAGCCGCTGTAGTACGCGGCCGATGGCCGCCGGACGGCATTTTCATTGCGGCTACGCCTCCATTACAAGGCCGCCGCTAAGTTCAGCGTTAAAGGTTACAAATGTTCAAAGTGTGGCAGATAACGACATTGATATGGGCCATTATTCTATTTGGGCTCGGCTACGGTGGTATTGAGGTTATTGTAGCTGCACCGTTTTTTTTCTCGCTGATACCAATGTTTGTAGTTTATTTCATATATAGTAGATTTGAGGTGCCCCAGCACTTTCAGTTCGGAAACAAGACAGCTGATGGTGTATTGGTGATTTTGGGTAGGATCGTGACCGTTACCCTATTGTGCTTGGCTTCAGTTGCAGTATTTTATACTGTCCTAACATTAATACTGGTTGTGGTTTGTGAAACAGTGGGCTGCGACCTTTAACAATCCGCAGCAGCAGACCCACTGCATGGGCAGCTGTGCAATGCGTTAAGCACACTATGAAAATGAGCCACGAAGAATACGTCAAGAAAAAGAGGGCAAGAGTTCACGAGCTTGCCTCAGGTATTCTTGATGGCTCCATTCATTATCTTGAAGGTGCAATTGAATTGGCCTCGCTCAGGTTCCAAGTTGAGGTACCAGAAGACGATCAAGACTTTATCGCATTCACAGCCGTCGCTTCTGAAATTGATCATCTTCCAATAGGTGCGCCTAGGCAATACTGGTCAAAAGAGGCCCTGGAGCGCCATGAGCCAGAGATTCAAGAATCAATAAAGTGGGCAAAGGAATCCTCGTTGCCCCAATGTAAATCGCTGCTGGAGAGGTTCAGTGCTTAACAAGGCCAGGCACAACCGCCCACTTCGTGGGCTGGACCTCCGCACTACGTGCTCCGGCCTGTGCTGGCGGCGTTATACGAAAAGGAACACCTGTGAGTAACAAAGACTTTGTCCTTAAACTAGTTCAATTGGTAAAAGGAACACTTATAGGCAAGGTTATCCTCGCATTAGTGTCGGGTGGGTTCGCGGTATTAGGAGCATCTCCATTTTTCGATAAATATATTTCTGCATTTCTATCTCAATATCTTTCAGTAAATGCCAGTGATCCCTCAGTTCCAATTGGCCTAGTGTTAATAGCGACTGGTGTGGGGTTAACGATCTGGGAAAGAAGAAATATATTGGCGATTGAGCTAAGTAAAATGGATTCAAATAGGATTGAAGACGAGCTTAGAGAAGATCTAAAGGAAAACCAGTTCATTGCATTTAAGAGTGCAATCGAAGCAACATGCTTGGATACCATCCGAAGGCTAATAGAAAAACATCATGATATAGATTACAACCCTAATCATGTTAAAGATTTAGGTAAAAGAGCTCTGTATGGCAGTAATGAGGCAACACTCCAGTATATTGATGCTGTTCTAGTTGGAAATTCTGATGAAAAAGTAAAGATTGACTTTTTAATCATGCTTGGTGATGCAACAGGTCAACCGATAATTTATAAATTTTTAAAGCAATACCAAGAACTGTTAAAAAGAGCCGAATCTGAGGGGTTTCAAGGGCTGATAAAAGGAACTCCCTTATACCAAGCCTATGAGAATGTAACCCACCCGGCCTTTTTAGAATTAAGAAAAAAAGCATATTGGGAAGATTTCGTATAACAAAAACAGGCAAAACGACGCCAAAAAAACGGCGCGTTTGCTGTTGGCGTTATGCGCCCGAGAGACCCACAAACTTAGGAAATGAAAATGGCAGATTCTGTAGAAACATTTTTTGATGCTTGGAAAGAAGAAGACGCTAAAACTCGACTTGCCATGATAAGTAGTGCAGTAATAGAAAGCGTAAGATATAGCGATCCTAGAACACCAGAACCACTAATTGGTACTGAAGCCTTGAATACTTACTTGGGTATGTTTAGCGATAATGCGCCTGGTTGGTCTGCAAAAGTTTTGAAAAGCGACGTCACCGAAGACGTAACTCGGGTTACCGTTGAGTTTGGTGGTCCAGGCCCAGATGGTTCACATAAAGTACAGCTTGGCCAATATTTCATAGAAAAGAAGGGTGATCTAGTATCCCGCATGGTGGGTTTTGTTGGGACTGGTGAGTAGATAAAATATCATTAATAAAATCGCATAACAATCAGCTCAAGCCGACCTCCACTGCGTTGCTCGTTTTGTGCTTTTCCGCTACGCTTGCACAAAACAATCAACTCCGTTCCGGCGGCTTAGCTGGGCGTTATGAATCAGCACGGAGAGTTCTATGCTCGAATTGAGACCCAATTGCGAGTGCTGTGACAAGGACTTGCCGCCAGCCTCAAGTGAGGCTGTCATCTGCACATTTGAATGCACGTTCTGCCAATTATGTGCTTCTGGTGTTCTGGCTAATCGGTGCCCTAACTGTGGTGGTAATTTCTCGCCTCGTCCCATTCGTCCAGCATCACTACTCGGCAAATATCCGTCTTCAACGCAACGAGTGGTAAAAGTCGGTGGCTGTAGTGCCAATTCATAACCAGTCGCAGCAGTACGTGGCCTTCGGCCACCGGACGCCACTGTCGTGGCGCCGCTGTGCTGCGCGTTATAAGTTCTGAATGATGCAGATGTTCAAAACGTACGATGAGCTAGTGGAGATTGGTGACTATGTGTCATCAGAGGAGCTACTGGCACATGGTTTTGATCCTACGCAACCCGATGAGGATGGGGTGTTTGTTCTCGAACCCCTGGGTAAGGCTTTAAAGCTGGATTTGGCTCGCGAGCTGATCAAGGCCGGAGCGGATGTGAATTCAAAAGGCAGCACAGGGTTTACTCCGTTACTCTCGGCAATTGAATGTGCACATCATGATCCTGGAAAAGCAATTCAACTCGTCGAATTGTTGCTAGACAGTGGGGCAAATATCGAAGGGAGAGGTGATTGGGACAAAACCCCCTTCCTTAAATCCTGTACGCGAGGCGTCATCAAATTAACACAGCTTCTTGTTTCCTGAGGTTGCGATATTCACGCTACCGCTGCTGAAATTGGAGGTCCAATGGGGGCGTGTGAGTTTGCAGATATGCCGACAAACAGCAGGGAGTTCAGGCAGTATGTCAGCGGCTTGTTCCACTCATAACAAACTGTTATTTGTATTAAGAGGGGAGTCAGAATCAGATGGAATTGATCGGCGGCTATGGAATTCCATACGACCCGCAGCCAGCCCTAGATAGGATAGCCTCAGATAGGTCGGCTGCATTAGATGAGCTATGGGAGAACCTTTATCACCAAGGGGATGTCGGCCCAGCATCTTATTCGGCAGTCCCTCGGTTGGTTGATGCCGGAGAGTTATTTCTGGTTGCAGCGATCGAAGTTGCCCGGCACGAACCTCACAATCCAGAGGTGCCTTTTGAGCTAAGAGAGAATTACGAACGGGCACTCAACAAAAGCCTCGATCTTACACCCTCAACCGTAGAGAATTTTCATGGGTATTACGTTATCCATGCGTCAGTGCACGGCCAGAGGCGCCTGGCCAAAGCCTTAGTTCTCTTCAGCGTTGATGAAACCTTGGCGGAATATGCTTAAACAAATAACAAGTTTTTGTAGTTTGTTTCGGCCTTCGGCCTGCACCGGACGCGCCTGTCGGGGCGCTGCTAAACAAAAGCGTTAACTCGTAGAGCCACTATGAACCTGATCCTGGAGCGGACCGACCAAGTAAGCTTTTTCACAAGTATGCGTGAGGTCATAGCAGCATTGGGTATAAGCTGCTCTGATTACGATTGGTATGTTAGCGATGTGGAGACGAATGGTTACCCAATAACTGAGGGCTGGCATGCCGGCGATGAACTTGAATCGCTGATCGCTGGCGATGATATTCAGTTTATTTGGGGAGTATTTAGTGCTTTCCCCGGCGGAGTGAGGGTAGACGTCGGAGACTCACCTTACGTTGATGGCAACCCAATGTACTGGGATGGCTCTAAGCCTGGACCGCAACTTGACGGAGCAAGCTTTGAAATCGCCTGTTGGGACAGCAGCGCAACCATCCTCATCGGATTGGACCCGGAGCTTGCTGAAAATTTCAGATCAACGTTTTCCGATACCGTAGAGCTTCAGTCTGCGGCAAGGAAATGAGTTAACAATGCCATGCACCGGATGCTGAACTTCACCCACTTTAGTGGACACCTCTAGTTAACACATCTAGAGGTGGTTATGGCAAAGTACACGAATCCACGTAAAACGTGGCAGTATTCAACAGAATTCAAGATCCGGGCTGTCAAAATGAGCTACCAACCTGACCTTCAGAGTAAGCAGGTCGCGGATGGCCTGGGTATCCATCCATTTATGTTGTCACGCTGGCGTAAGGAGTACCGAGAAGGCCTACTCCAGGGCGACCGGAAAAAGCGAGTCGGTTTGTCTAAGAAGCGGAAAACGAAATCGTCCAAGCAGATATCAGAAACAGCCAAGCTGAAGAAAGAAGTTGAGCGCTTGAAGAAGGAGAACGACCTTCTAAAAAAGTGGCAACAGTATCTGGCGGAAACCCATCAGAACGATTTGGATTCATCCACAGATACGGACAAACCTTCGGAATAGCTGCCTTGTGCCGGTGGCTGGGCGTTTCACGGAGC
>NZ_JBDWXV010000024.1:0-4501 GCF_039982735.1 Saccharospirillum sp.
ACATCAGTACCCTGTCTTCCAGGGTGAGTTGTCTATAAGTGGTCATCGTTTATCTCTCTTTGGTCGGAAAGAAAAACGGCCATTTTGGCAGCTCACCCGCTTATTTGTCGAAACTGTCGCACTTAGTATATGAATTCGGCAGTGATAACAAGCGGCTGTTATCGCCGCTATAAAGCGAAGCTGAAATGGTTACACTTAAGTTTCGCCGCCTAAAAGTCAAGCGTTATCCGAAAGGAACAATATGAAAATTGAAGGAAAAGGTACTGAAACATACTTGTACATTAATGGATTGAAAGTAAATCGACCACTCAGGTTAAGTGATAATGTCGAACTACTTCCAGCTGAAAGTTCTCCTTCACCTGATTCTATGATTAGCGTATCCAAAACGGAAGTGGATTTTGGAATAACTGCTGTTTTTCTCAGGCAAGTTACTTCACAATTAAAAATAACTAGCGAAGCCCCTGAATCATTGGTTATCTTAGCCTGGAATTCTTTGTGGGACGCTGTGCTTTTAAGTGCTATCTATGATTGCGAGGCTGCATGTAACTTCCAATCTGACAAGCCAGCTGAAGAATTCGGCTCTGAAAGTTATCTATCAATAACCAACTACCACATGCGAGGGTTAACGTTTGAGCCTTACGAACTTACTCAAGAAGATGAAATTTGGATTAAAAGCAACTACCAAAAAGCTAAAAAACTCACTAATAATAATGTATTCCAAGATGCAGTGCATTCAATGGAAACATATAGATTTCACTCTTTACCCAAAGCGCGGCTAGCAATTATCTGGTCTGGCATTGAAGGACTATTTGGTATTCAGCAAGAGTTAGTATTTCGTTTGAGCCTTTATATAGCACATTTTTTAGAGCCCGAAGATAAAGAGAAAAGAAAACAGCTGTTTAATTCAGTTAAGCAACTTTATAAACATCGTTCATCAGCAGTGCACGGCTCTAAAATCAAGGGTAAGCCTCATGACCATGTTGTTGAGTCAGCAGAGTTATTAAACAGACTTATTCACAAATGTATAGAACATGATGGGGTGCCTGATGTTGATGAATTGGCAATATGAAGCCCGATTAATAGGATAGGACTGTGTAGACACCTATTGTCACAATTTGTAATAGCGATGGGTAAAACTAGTAGGACATGCACAGTAGCAACGGCCACCTGATCCCAGAAGACGTAGAAATATGGGAGGTTGACGAGGACGGCAGAGAAGTTGTCCAGCAAACATTTAACAAGTCCATGCGCGTGGTAAGCGCGTGATGGCAATATAATTGGTAGATTGCAGCCAGTGCTAACCAGCGGCTACAGCCGAATAGTGTGAAATTTAAGGAAGCATATGATTGATTCGGGTTTAAAAGCAATTGAGTCACTATCCCAGGATTTTAGCTATCGGAAGATGTTTATATTTATGTGGTTCATTCTAGTCGTAGTGTCTCTACTTACGATATATGAAAGTTATACAAGTCATTTTGCACTATCCAAAGATCATGCGACAGCGGAGTTGCTATTAAAATTAGATTCTGCTGCTAAGTCAGAGAATTCTCAAGTTAAAGATATTGCTAAGAGTATATTAGATAAAGTAGAGTCCGATCTGGATAGTGCTTCAACTAATACCTTCAGATTAACATTAGAGAGTGTTTGGCAAGCTCTCAATGCTTCTGCTTTGATCCTACTGATTTTCTTGCTGAATCTCCGTAAAATTATCAAAGAAGGTAAACTTCAAAACCTGGGGGGTTATATATTTGCATTTACTTGTATGTTCCTGCCTTTTTTGCATGTTCCCGTAGATACACATTGGCTAATTAGAATGGTCCTACCGCATATGCTTGTTATTTCTATTTTCGTATATTTCATTAAACGGAACAGAGGACTAACAGGACACGCACGATAGTCGACTATCGAGTTTTTAATGACTAAATGGACTGACTAAATGGACAGCCACCCTAATGGTCATCAAAAAAATTCGACCATATTTTTTGAAAGTCTCGAAGCATGCTGCATGAAGTTGGGAGTAGGCTGGCAAAATGGAAAAACGGGTTTGAGTCAGGATTCTCACCCACAGCAAAGCCTCAGGCTGCCCTGTGGAATGTGATTATTGTCGGGAGAGTACGTAAGTCAGCAGTTCAGCCAACCCAAGCCCAGGGGTTCGCTGATAGCCGAACTGTTGAAATTTTGCCTTGATGGAAATGGCGGTGCCTACCAAACCTTTAAACTGGCTTTCAAAGTGCGGGGTATTGTAGATCCAATGATCAGCATCGATGTTCAGGCGTTCAAGGATGGGTGGGATGCTGTCGTCGATACTGCCACGCTTGTCATCCCGTAATTGACGCCCTGTCCAGTCGACCAGTTCGAGGTAGTCTTGCAGTCTAAAGGGAAGGCCAGTGGGCATGTCCTGGCGCGGGTAACCTACAAACGGGAACAGTGTTTTTGGCTGATGTGGTTCTGGTGATTCCGGGGCTTCCTGTGCGGTAGCTATCCGTTCTTTGGCAGAGGTATATTCGGAAGCTTCTGGCGTGGCTGCCATCTGTGCCCGAACGGGGTTTAAATCTACATAGGCCAGACAGGTCGCCAGGGCAGTTTCATCGAGCAAGGCTTGAGATTTGAATCTTTCTTCCCAGAAGCGACCGCTACAGCCGTCTTCTGCGTTGGCTTGGCGGGCAATGTCTTCGTTCAGGGCCCGCATTAACCAACTGATCGACATCAGGCGCTCACGCCATTCAGCAACGAGTTCTTTTATGACCTTAAGCGGACAACGGACAGGCAATGTAAGAAAAAGTGCTTTTAGATACCTGGTCCGCAAAAATTAATCTGTGGAACTTGGCAAAGAAATTAGTAGAAGTAATTCATCTGCACGAAAACCGGCCAAAATGCCGGTTACCGTGCACAGCAGTGTCTCAGGTTGCCCTGTGCGGCGTATTTTCTTTAGATTGAATAGTTAGGTAAGCAACTCTGCCAACCCAAGCCCTGGGGTTCGCTGATAGCCAAACTGCTGAAATTTGGCTTTTATGGAAATGGCGGTGCCTACCAAGCCTTTGAACTGGCTTTCAAAGTGCTGAGTGTTGTAGACCCAGTGTTCAACATCAATATTAAGGCGTTCGAGAATGGGTGGAAGGGTTTGCGTGATGCTACCGCGCTTGTCGTTACGAATCTGTCGACCGGTCCAGTCAAGCAGTTCCAGGTAGTCCTGCAGCCGAAAGGGCAAGCCTTCGGGCAAATCTTGCCGAGGGTATCCAACAAACGGAAATAGTGGTGTCGGTTGTTTGGGTTCGGTCGCTTCCGGTTCTTCTTTGGCGGTATCGATCCGCTGTTTGGCTGAAGTGAATTCTGACGCTTCCGGTGTATCTGCCATGCATGCGCGGACGGGGTTTAGGTCCACATAGGCCAGACAGGTTGTCAGGGCGGTTTCATCCAGTAAGGCCTGGGATTTGAAACGGGCCTCCCAAAACCTACCGGTACAATCGTCTTCTGCATTGGCTTGCCGGGCGATATCTTCATTCAGGGCTTTCATGAACCAGCTGATCGACATCAGACGCTCACGCCACTTTGTTACCAGCTCTGAGATAACGTTGAGTTGCTCTTCATACAGGTCATTTCCGGCTAAGTACTCATGGCTGAGAAAGTTACCGGCATATAGGCTATGCCAGCGTTGGATGACTTCTGTATCCGACCAGGCATTGGCTTTCTCGGCGTTGATGTGCAGCACTATGTGGTAGTGGTTAGACATGACCGCATAGGCACAGATATCCAGAGCATACACCTCGGCTAGCTTCAGCATGCGCTGTTCAATCCATCCGCGCCTGTGTTCGTAGTCGTTGCCGGAATGCTCGTCACGGCCGCACAGGAACGCGCGGCGCACGCATCGGGAGGTGCAGTGATAGTAGGGGGTCGCCTCCAGAGCGATCTGGGATTTCCTTGAACGTGGCATGTGTCTCACCCTGACGGTTGTTGCTTGAGTGCTGTATAAAATACTGGATATACTGGAAGGGCTCAAGCTTTCAGGGGGTAGCACTGGTAGTCAATATTCTAAACGGGTATTAAAAAGACATGTTAATAGCTGCGGCTAAATGGACAGCCATCATAATGAAAGACTAATAGGACAGGCACATTTAGAAATGCGGCTAAATGGACAGCCATCATAATGAAAGACTAATAGGACAGGCACATTTAGAAAAGAGAACTTGAACAGCTTCGTTTTTAAAAGTGATTTTGATATTTGGTAAAAAAATTCAGTGAAAGCGATGGACTAACAGGACAGCCACCATAATGAGCGGCAAGAAAAATTCGACCGTTTTTTCTGGAAGTCTCGAAGCAGGCTGCATGAAGTTGGAAGTAGGCTGGCGAAATGGAAAAATTAGGCAGATATCGGCATTTTCAACCACGGAAAAGCCGCAGGTTGCCCCGTGAAGCGTTTTTTGTCGGGTGAGTACCTAAGTCAGCAGTTCAGCCAACCCAAGCCCAAGGGTTCGCTGATAGCTAAACTTTTGAAAGGTAGCTC
>NZ_JBDWXV010000025.1:0-152459 GCF_039982735.1 Saccharospirillum sp.
GTCAGGTTGGTAGCTCATTTTGACAGCCCGGACTTTGAACTCAGTTGAATACTGCCACGTTTTACGTGGATTAGTGTACTTTGCCATAACCACCTCTAGATGTGTTATCTAGAGGTGTCCACTAAAGTGGGTGAAGTTCACAGTCCGACAACATGCGCTTGTTATGCATTTAATAAGAACTCTTCGTTGAAATCTAAAAACCTTTCTTGTGAGCCCACTTTGAATCCGAATTTGACTTCAGCACCCCAGATGAGAACGAATACTTTATAAGCCTCCCTAATCAATTCTTGAAACTCTGTTTCGAAGTTAGGTAGATCGAAAGGATCTGGGTATCCATCTTCTGTTAAATGTGCGATATATCGATTCCTATGCTTTGTCTTGATTGAATTTATAGATTTCCGAAAGTCTTTTAAGCCTTCATTCAATAATTTCTTGTCACTGTCAGACACAGAAAGTTTGTTAATATCTTTTTTTGCTGCATGGAAAGACACCTTAGACTTGTCTTCGTCAAGCTTACAGAAGTGCATAATGACCTCACTTGAAATAGCACGAATCGCTGTGATCTCTTCCAGAAGATAGAACCTTGAGCCTTCTGGAAACCGATCACCGAGATTATCAAGCTTTTCACGATAGCTGTATAAGCTTAAACAAAGCTGGTACATTTCCCCCTTCAGTGGGATATAGTCCCTTTTTAAACTCTCAGTTAACATCTACTCTCCATGCATAACGCCTTTAGCACGCGCTAGTTTACGAGTCGCCGTGCCTATAATTGTTAGTATTAGATTGATTTAACATATAGCATAGTTGGCAAGCCGTCCCAAAGGTCTTTTGTCTGAAATAATCTCTTGAAGCCAAAAGCTTCGTAAAAGGCCTTGTTTTCTTATAACCAGGGTGTGGTACTTCGTCTCCTAAAGTTTTTACATGTAGAAACTCACACTTTTTCTCTTTAGCGAGCTTTTCAGCTGCAACCATGAGTTGCTTGCCTATACCTTTGTGATGATTCTTTTGACTAATTGCCATTGAATAAATTTCAGCAGTAGTTTCGAAGTGCCAATCAATTGATATTACACCCTCCACTCTACCATCAACTATTGCCACGAACGTACTATCATCGCTTAGCTGGTTCGCATAGTCAGAATTAATTTCTTCACTTCCAAACCAACCATCAAGCTCATTAAAAATCTCATAACAGCGTGCTTTATAGTTCTTTTTATAAGGTTCGATCATGCTCATCCTTAATGTACTAACAGCTTATTATGACGACTGAACAGCAACTGCTACAAAATACCCAATGGCTCCAGCAGCTATAATCTTTGACCAATCATAAGCTACCGATAGAGCTGTAGCAGTGACTTTCTTTCGATTTCTTATATCCAATAGCAGCAAGTAATAGTATCGAAAAATTTCCATATCAAGCCTTTTAAGTCTTGCACCTTTGATACTGCTAAATCTTGCATAGAAGAAGAATTGAGAGATTATTTTCTCCAGTTTCTTCTTTGATACATCGTTTGGATCAACCATGGACTTTACGATAATACAATCCTCCTCCCATGAGTGCCTATCTGATCTATATGGAAAGATCATGAAAAACACGCTACCGTCGATACCAAACGAGGCAACCAGTGAGCAACCTTTCTCTCCTATATGCCTTTTGACTTTGTGAATAGAGCCATTTATCTCTCTATCCTCTTCGACTATAACACCGGTTTTATTTACTCCCGCGGTAAGCTGGACGGTCTCTTCATTCTTGTCATCATCATTTATGCGACTAGAAAGTCGAAACGGGTGTTGTACTGAGGATGCCTCGTTTACTGCTTCGCTGAATACATCCTGAATTAACTGCTTCGTGGAGGATGACCATGTTGTTCTCCTGGCCTCCAGCTCAGCTATACGCAGATCAAGTAAATTCTTTTCTCTTTCGATAAATTTCAAGGTCTTGTTTTCTCTTCTAAGTCATAACGCCTGGGCTCAACCGCCGGTTTGGAGTGGCAGCGGAAAACCGGTCGGTTGCAGCCCCTGGTTAGGGCTTTGCATGCAATTTCTCATAAATCATAAGTGTCTCTTCTTCGGACTCACATGAGTCGAAGCGCTCGAATAGGCTAAAAACATAAAGCCTCTCGTTCATGCTCATTCCGCCAATGCCATGAATGGCATCATCTCTGAACGAGGACCAAAGGTGGTATGCCTTCGAATGATCTTTCTCTTCCGGAATCCATACATTGCCAAGAAATCTATCGACCATTGTTTTGAGTGCCTCGGCATTGCGGTCATCCTCTTTCCATTCTTCCATGTACCTTGCGAGATCTTGAATAAGCTGCTCATCGGAAACCGCTCTGATTTCATTCGCAAGTTCATCGATTGTCATTTTGAGCCCTAACAGTTTATCTATGGACTCTCCCCGCTTTGCACGAAAATCAGAGTAACGTCTTGTGACTGCATTTATCTATTCGGTTTCACTCATTGAGTGACCAAGATGGTAGTTGCCTACGCGATCCTCATTATTCAATCGCTATCGAGTATCAAAGCTGTTATCAGGCTTTCGCGCAGTCAGTCAGGCTGACATTCATCTAATTTTCAGCAAATCATTGAGCTTCCTCTTCGTTCCTTGTAACTGCTACACCACTTTACCGGCCATAACAGCCCAAGCCATACGTGCTTGCTTCGCCGCCATCGCAATGGCGACTACATTCGTGGGTCGGCGCTCCACTAACTGGTCTACCCATTCCTTGTTTTTGCCCCGCCCTCGGTTGGCCATTAATAGTACCGTTCTAGCACTCTGTACCAGGAGTTTGCGAAGATAACCATCTCCTGTTTTGGTAATACCACCCAACTTGGCCTTACCTCCACTAGATCGCTGCCTTGGCACAAGGCCTAACCAGGCGGCAAACTGTCGACCGTTCTTAAATGGCTTGGCACTGCCAGCCGTCGCTACAATGGCAGATGCTGTCAGTGGCCCTATACCTTCCAGTGCTAACAAGGCCTTGGCTTGTTCGTTGCTCTCAGCCCACAGTGTGATCCTTTTCGTGAGAACTGATTCCCGTTCTTCAACTTGGGCAAGCGCTACCAGTTGGTTATGCAACATCTCTACAGCAAGGCTTGGCAGTCTTTCTTCATCCAAAATAGTCTGCATGTTTCTGTGAACCGCTTTTGCTCCTTTTGGTAGCGAGACACCGAACTCTAATAAGAAGCCGTGCATCTGATTAATTAGTGCTCTATGTTGCGAGACACATTGTTCTCTTAAGCGGTGCATCATTAATATAGACTGTTGCTGTTCAGACTTTATGGCTACAAATCTCATATGCGGCCTGGTCACAGCCTCACAAATTGCTTCTGCATCGTTTGCGTCATTCTTGCCCTTGCGTCGGTACGGCACAATAAATCTAGCATTCATCAAGCGAACATCATGACTTAGCTTCATCAGCTCTCTCGCCCAATATTGACTGCCTCCACATGATTCGATGCCTATTAGGCATGCAGGCAAGTTACTGAAGAACGTCAATACTTTAGATCGGGTCAGGTTCTTACGACAAATAACTTGATGGTCACTGTTTTCAATGTGAATCGATATTACCTGCTTGGCAATATCGATACCGCAATATGATGCTAGACCTTTCATACCCACCTCCCGTTTGCCCTGGCGTCAATTGGTGACGTGGACAGTATAGGAGAGAGTCCATACCATTATTCATATCAAAAAGTGTACATGATCCAGGGTCAATACAAGCACTGTCTTTCAAATCAACCGACTAAAACCCCTGCTATGTAACCTTGAATCCAAATCCCAGCTGTTCCGACCACGAGAATATCACCCGTAAAAACCAACAAATCTGTTAACTATCCAGAATAGTTCAACACTTTTGTCACATATCCACGGTGATACCCTGGATAGGTTGCACTTTTGCCACCTGATAGTGCTTTTCCACATTTCTCCTGTGGGTCAGCCAGCAAGCACAAGTGCACAACCAACCAAACCAATCAGAAGGGGTAGTGTGACTGGCATTCAAAGCAAACCACTGGATAAGAATCGAATGGACTCGCTACCGCCCGGCCGGTTACAGGGCACACCAAGGCAAAAATAAGTTGTCTAAACACCATGGCACTCTGTGATTCAGTTGGCAAGAATTTTTCTTTCAGGGGTATCGGATGTGTCCGCCCTGGGTTTGGAATGGGGTTCGGAGCTCAGGCGCCGGGTTTCAGCGCTGTAATCGATTCAAGTTCGAGGAAGAGAACCCTCTCCCCAGCCCTCTCCCATGGGATGGGAGAGGGAGCGGTTAGTTGTCAGAGCATTGCGGTTGCTTTCGGAGTGTAGGGGCTACGATGCCCTCACTCCACCAAACTACTCTGCCCCCACTCAGTCCCCTCAATCGCAAACTCAAGCCGATCACCAGCTTTCAACTTACCCACACCAGCCGGCGTACCGGTCAGCACCACATCACCGGGCTCCAACCGGAAGTCTTTCACAATCTCAGCCAGCAAATCCGGAATACTAAACAGCATGTTCTCAACACGGCCATGCTGCTGCGGTTTGCCATTCAGCTCCAAAGTGTAGCCCCAGTCACTCAGGTCTTCCGGCATCTGGTTCACCGGCAGCCAGTTACCCAACGGCAAGGCACCATCGAACGCTTTAGCCCGCTCCCAGGGGTGGCCTTTTTTCTTCAGCTCGTCTTGCTGGGTGCGGTCGGTCAAGTCCAGCGCCAGGGTGACGGCGGTTACGGCGGCCATGGGGTTTTCGGAGTGCTCGGCGGAGAGTTGCGCGCCAATCAGCAGGGCCAGTTCGGTTTCGAAATGCAGCTCGGGGCGTGGCAGGCTGATGTGCTCGCCCAGGGTCACGCAGGCGCTGGCGGGCTTGATGAACAAGAGGGGGGATTCAGGCACGGCATTGCCGAGTTCTTTGGCGTGTTCGGCGTAGTTGCGGCCCACGCATACGGCTTTGCCCATGGGCAATTGGATCGATTCGCCGGATACCCACTGGTGTTGATACATAGAGACTGCTCCCGGTTGTCGGTTTTAGGTTGTCTCTACTTTAGCGGGAAATCCGGCGGGTTACTAACCCTTCACCCCGCCGGAGGTCAGCCCGCCCACCAGGAAGCGCTGGGCAATCAGGAACACGATGGTGATCGGTACGCCGGAGAGCACAGCTGCGGCGGCAAAGTCGCCCCAGAGCTGGCTTTGGTCCTGAATGTATTGCTGGGCGCCGACGGCCAGGGTCATTTTATCGAGGTCGCTGATGATCACTGAGGCGAGCGGGAATTCGTTCACGAAGCCGATGAACGCCAGAATGAACACCACCGCCAGTATCGGCACGCTCAAGGGCAGCAGTATCTTGTAGAAGGTCTGGAACGGCGTGGCGCCGTCGATGGCGGCCGACTCCTCCATGGCCGGGTCGATGGTGTCGAAATAGCCAATCACCATGAAGATGTTCAGCGCCAGGCCACCCATATAGCCGATGATCAGCGCGGAATGGGTGTTCAGTGCCAGGAAGTCGACAAAGCCGCCCAGTTTGTCGAACAGCAGGTACAACGCAACCAGGAACAGGGTGTTGGGGAACATCTGAATCACCAGCAGGGATTTGAGCATGGGCCCCTTGCCCTTGAACGGCAGCCGGCCGAAGGCGTAGGCGCTGGTGGTCGAAAGCAGCAATATCAGCATGGCGCTGATGCCCGCTACCTTAATGGTGTTCATCAGCCAGCTCAGCACTGGGAAGGTCGGTTTGGAGACGTAGGCGTTGCCGTATTGCACGGTGGTTCGCTCGGCGCCTGCCGGAGTGTCGGGGATGATGAGCTGGCCGCTGGCCTGGCCGTCGGCGGCGATGAACACCACGTCGTCGCTGTAGCGGTCGGCCCGGTCGGCGGTATCCAGCACCAGGTGGACCGGCTCGGTGCTCGATACCACGCGCCCTACCCGGTCGAGAAAGCCGATGCTCAGGTAGGAGCGCAGCGGGAAGTACTCGGCTTCTACCCTGGGGTTGGCGGTGAGTGTCCAACGACCATCGGCGCTGAAGGTTACGTCGCCGAGGGCGTTGTTGAAGGTCACGGCGTCAACGCCATCGAGGTCTTTCTTCTGCGGGTTCATGCCTACGTAGGGTTGTTCGAACGCCAGGTACCAGTGCTCCAGCGTCGGGTTGCTGGGGATGATGGTATCGACCAGGGTATGGCCGGTGCGGAACGAGACCGAGACCAGGTACGCCAGGGGGTAAATCACGAAGGCGAGAAAGACGATCAGCACCAGGTGAGCGCCGATGACGCGTGCCTTGTGTTCGCGGGTTTTAATCATGCGGCTCTCCTCAGTGTTTTTTAACGCCGACTTCGACTTTGGCGACTCTTAAATACAGGAAGGCGATGACCGCGACGATCATGAAAATGAAGGTCGAGATGGTCGAGGCCAGTGCGAAGTCTTGCGTGTCGCCCCGGAACGCGAGGCGGTAGGCGTAGTTCACCAGCAGGTCGGTCTCACCGGCCTGGGGGTTGGAGCCGATGATGATGGGCCCGCCCTTGGTGAGCAGTTCAATCAGCACGAAGTTGTTGAAGTTGAACGCGAAGGAGGCGATCAGCAACGGCAACAGCGGCTTCAGAATCAGCGGCAATGTGATACGGAAAAAGTTGTTGAACATGCCGGAGCCTTCAAGGCCGGAGGCTTCGTACAAGTCTTTCGGGATCGACTGCAGCATGCCCAGGCACAGAATGAACATGTAGGGGTAACCGAGCCAGGTGTTCACAAACAGAATCATCGCGCGGGTGGTGTTGGGGTTGGAATTCCAGTTCGGGGCAATGCCGAACAGGCTTTTCAGAATAAAGTTGATCTCCCCGAAGTTCTGGTTGAACAGGGCCTTGAAAATCATGATCGAGATAAAGCTGGGCAGTGCATAGGGCAGAATCAGCAACAGTTGGTACAGAGCCCGGCCGCGTATGGGTTCCCATTGCACCAGGGAGGCCAGCGTTACGCCGATGATAAAGGTGGCGACCACGGTGAAGGCGGAGAACAGCATCGTCCAGGTGAAGATCTGCACGAAGGGGTCGAACATGCCTTTGTCGGTGAGGACGCGTTTGATGTTGTCGAAGCCCACGTTCACGGTGAAGCCGGGGTTCAGGCGCTGGCCGTTTTCGTCTTCAAAATAACCGGCTTCGAAGTTGGGGCTAATGACGCTGCCGGCTTGCTGGTTGATGAGGTTGCCGTTGTCGGCTAACTCATACAGCGGGTAGGTGGTGGAGAACTGAGTGAGGCGGGATTTCATCAGCTCGGTGCCATCGGGCAACACCAGCATGACCCGGTCGAGTTCGCTGCGCAGCAGAATGGCGGCGTTGCGCGGGGCGGGTTGCAGGTTGGCCAGGGTTGAGTCCAATGGCCCGCTGGCTTCGAGTGCCAGGGTGATTTGTTCCGTGTGCGTCATCGGGACCGATTGGGTCGCCACATAGGTGTCGCCGGTGTCTTCGTTTTCGACGGTGATGCGGTATTCGGCGCCGTCTTCATAGAGAACCAAGTCGTAATTCGCGCCGTCTTCGGCGGCATAGGTCTGGTTCAGGAAGTAGGACTGGGCTTGTTCAAAGCTGATTAAATGCAGGTTCGAATAATTGGTGAAGCCGATGCCCAGGGTGTAGAGAATCGGGAAGATAATAAACAGCATCATGCCGGCCAGGCCGGAGAATACGTAGCGCCACACGTAGGCGCGGTCGAACAAAAATATGTAGGCGAAGGCCGTGGTGAACAGCAGGGTGACCACGGCAAACAGGGGCTCGCCCTGGCTGTACATCACCAGCACGATGTACATAAAAAACAGGGAAATGGCGCTAACGATGCCGCGCTGCAGCCAGAGTTTCCAGCCACCCTGGGCGGCGGACTGCGGAACCATGGGGATGGCGTTGGGGTTTGCCATGGGGGGTACGGCCTCGTCGTTGAGTTCGTGTCGGGATTTGGTTCAAAAAAAGAGCTTATCCCTACATTGGCGATAAGCTCTAAAACGCTTAATAACTCAAGTTCCGGAGTTCAAATTAACTGCATCGCCATGAGCCCGCGACGGATGGCAGGGCTACTTCTGCGGGGGCGCCGTGAATACATCCATGTAGGCTTAACTTCGGCATCCATGCCTCAGATACCCCCGCATAAGTAGCCCTACCACCCGTCGCTAACCTATAGTGAACTCCGAAACTTGCTGCCTATTAAATTACTGAACAATACGAGCCGCCGCATCGTTCAACGCCGGGCCGGCTTCCTGGCGCCCTTGAACAATGGCGGTCAGTGCGGCTTCGGTGTTGCTCCAGAAGGCGCCCATTTCGGGAATGTTCGGCATCGGTTCACCGGCTTGCCAGATGGCGTAGGCATCGGCCAGGGTCTGGTTATCCTGCGACAGTTCGGCCATGAAGGCTTTGTGGGTAACGGCACCCAGGGCGCGGTCGTTGTTTACGGTTTCAAGGCCTTCCTGAGTTAGCAGGTAGTTTTCGATGAATTCGATTGCCAGGTCTTTATTCGGGGAGGCGGCGTTTATGGTGGCGGAGAGTACGCCGGTGAAACCCTGGCCTGCTTCGCCGTCGAGCGTTGGGTAGGGGCCGACCAGAATGTCGATGCCGGCTTGTTCGTACTCACCCCAGGCCCAGGGGCCGTTGATGACGCAGGCGACTTCGCCGTTTTTGAAGGCGGCATCGAATACGCCGTAGTCGACGCCTTCGGGCATGACGTCGTCTTCAATCAGATCGCGGATCATGCCCATGGCTTCAATGGAACCGGGCTGGTTGATGCCAGTTTTCTTGGCGTTGTACTGGCCGTTAATCTGTTCGAAGGCGTAGCCGCCTTTTACGGTCATAACGCCGTAGTTGAAGTAGGCGTTGTTGTACCAGTACAGCAGCGGCGCAATGCCGTCTTCAGCCAGGCCGGGGGCGGCAGCGCGCACGTCTTCCCAGGAGGCGTAGGGCGCATCAACAATGTCGGCGTTGCAGATTTGGGTGGGGCCTTCAACGGCCATGGGGTAGCCGTAAGTGGTGCCGTTGTAGGTGACGGCGCCCCAGAAGGAGTCGTCCAGTGCGTTGCGGACGTCGCGGCCGGGTTCAACGGGCGCGAGCAGGCCGGATTTGGCCCAGTCGCCAATGCGGTCGTGGGCCCAGATGAAGATGTCTGGCCCCTGGCCGATGGCGGCTTCTTTCTGGAATTTTTCGGTCACGGCATCCGGTGTTTCAACGGTGACCGGTATGCCCAGTTCGGCTTCGAGGCGGTCGCCCACGGCTTGCAGGCCGTTGTAGCCTTTGTCGGCGTTAATCCAGACCAGCAGTTCGCCTTCTTCGAGAGCCAGAGCAGAGCCTGCGGTGGTCATGGCGGCCACAGACATGGCCAGAATCAGTGTTTTTTTCATCATTGCCGTGCTTCCTTCCTGTGTCTTTTTTTGTTGTCGCGTGCGGCAGTGCACGTCGGTGTGCTTTCAACCGGAACGCGGGCAAAAATATCGGGTTGGCAGGGCCAAACACAGGCGGGTTTTTCGTCCATTGGCAAAAATCCACCCAGTCCAACCCCCTTTGGGGGGTGGAGTGAGGCAGATTCCGCAATTAATGGGGATCAATCGATGTTCGGGTTGAATACTAAAGTTCGGAGGCTGGGTTGGCTAAGTGGCACTGGTCCGCAGCGGCTACCGGAGGTGTTCCCGTGGGGTCGGGCGGAATGCCGCCCACTCAACCCGTCCATGGAGCCTAGGCCGCAGCATCCATGCTGCGGACTTCCCCACGGGAACACCTCCGGCAACCGCTGCTTGTCGCTCCAGCGCAATAGAAACTAGGGAAACAACAGATTATCGGTCAGTGGTTTCTATACCAGCCGCAGTGAAGCGATTACGTAGCTGTACTTGTGTATCCACTTCGGAATGGGCAATGCCGAGCAGTAACCACATGGTGCCGGTTGAGCTTTCACGGGTTCGGACGACGCGAAGCTCTTCGTTTAGCCAGGATAGAATCACCTGCTTGGCTTCAGTTTTCTGGTCGTCGTCAACGTCGGCAAACCAGGTGACGAGCCATTCCAGTGCCATGGCGTGCTGAACTTCCAGGCGGGCGCGTTCGATGCTGACGTTGGTTTCAACGTCGGCTGACGAGGGGGCGGAGGTTAACCGGGTTATGGGGTAGCCATCGACCTGCTGGTCGCAAATAAAGGATGGTGCAGGTGTTCGGGTGGTGTCGGGGAAGGTGCAGGTGGTCAGTTCCTGTTGCATGCCACGCGACATGCAGGCGGACAGGCCGACTACGAGGAGGATCGTCGCACCGGTTTTCAGAGTAAACCGGGCAAACTGATTGCGATGATCTGAATCGGCCATGAACTACGTTTCCCTTAGCGTTGGGATAAGAAAAAAGAGGTATGGCCAGTATGCCAGCTGTCGTTTGAAACGCTAGTGGGGAGAGGACTGTAGTGTGCGGTGCCACTATCGATGGGCACAGGTTCAATTACACCATCGAATGGCTCCCTCGCCCGTCTCACGGGAGAGGGTTGGGGAGAGGGGTCAAGTCTGGTCTTTCTAGCATTCCAATCGAAACCACTGCACGAACGGCGGCGCCTCCCCCTCTCTCTAACTCTCTCCCCCGGAGGTGGAGAGAGGGCTGGGATGTACAGCGCCAGGAGCGACATTCGTGCGCATTACTGTCTGCACATCAGACTGAAACGCGAGTTCCGACTACCAGGTCAGAACAATATACGAGCGCGCATCGTTCCTTTCACTTCCCGAACTTTATCGAGCGCTTTCAGCGAGCAGTCCTGCGCCACATCGATCACCACGTAGCCAATCTTATCCCGCGTTTGCAGGTACTGGCCGATGATGTTGATGTCGTTCTCGGAGAAGATCCGGTTAATTTCGGACATCACACCAGGGATGTTCTGGTGAATGTGCAACAGCCGGTGGGCGCTTGGGTGTGCGGGCAGGGCTACTTCCGGGAAGTTGACGGCGGAGATTGAGGTGCCGTTGTCGGAATACAGTGCCAGTTTTTCCGCGACTTCAATACCGATGTTGAACTGGGCTTCCTGGGTGGAACCGCCAACGTGCGGCGTGAGCAGTACGTTGTCGAATTCACGCAGCGGCGACAGGAATTCGTCGTCGTTGCTGCGGGGCTCGACCGGGAAGACGTCGATGGCGGCGCCGAGGAGTTTTTTCTCTTTCAGGGCGCCAGCCAGGGCGTCGATGTCGACCACGGTGCCGCGGGCGGCGTTAATAAAGACCGAGCCCGGCTTCATGCGAGCGAACTGTTCCGGGCCCATCATCCACTTGGTGGACGCGGTTTCGGGTACGTGCAGGGTGACGACGTCGCTGGTTTCGAGCAGTTCGTTCATCGAGCCAACCTGGCTGGCGTTGCCCATGGGTAGCTTGGTGACAATGTCGTAGAACTGGACATTCATGCCCAGGCCTTCGGCCAGCACACCCAGCTGGGTGCCGATGCTGCCGTAACCGACAATACCGAGTTTCTTGCCACGGATCTCAAAACTGTCGGCGGCGCTCTTCAGCCAGCCGCCGCGATGGCAGGCGGCGTTCTTTTCGGGAATGCCGCGCAGCAGCAGGATGGCTTCGGCCAGCACCAGTTCGGCGACGGAGCGGGTGTTGGAGAAGGGGGCGTTGAAGACGGCGACGCCATGGAGGGCGGCGGCGTCGAGGTCTACCTGGTTGGTACCAATGCAGAAGCAGCCAACGGCGACCAGTTTGTCGGCGGCCTCGAAGATCTCGGCGGTGAGCTGGGTGCGGGAGCGAATGCCGATGAAGTGGGCGTCTTTGACCTTTTCGATCAGTTCGGCTTCGGGCAGCGAACCCTTGTGGTATTCGATGTTGGTGTATCCGGCTTTGGTCAGGGTATCCAGGGCGCTTTGGTGCACACCTTCCAGCAACAGGATGCGAATCTTGCTTTTATCCAGCGAATTTTTGCTCATGCTCAGACTCTTGGTACCAATGAAATGGGTGGCGCGCGGATGATACCACAGCGTTTCGGCCTTACGAGGCGCCAATTACGCAATGAACTGTTCTACCTTGGGCAAAACAGGGTTCTGTGGCTCCTTGTTGAATTCGATCCGAGGCAGGCGTTCGCGACCATCACCCTTCATGGCCCTGGAGGGACGCTGCAAGTACTTCCCTGTAAGCTCGGCGGTCCCCATCCATGGGGACCGACGCCCACCAGGGCCATGAAGGGTGCTGGTCGCTTGAGTGTGGTTTCGATTGAAATTTACCGAAAGCTACAACCAGTTCATTTGGGACGATGGCTACGTTGCTGCGGAGGACTGCCGGGTATGCTCATTGGAGGCCGTTAGACAACAGGGATGTTGTCTCCGAGCCCCCATGGATGGGTTCACGGCGTGCCTCCAACGAGCATACCCGGTGGTCCACCCAACCTCCCAGGCAGCTATGCAAAGGCAACCACTGAAGAAAACCCAAGCCTCAGGAGACCAACTGGGTGTCCCTGGGGTTTCGGGGAGCATACCGAGCCGGTAGTTGGTCAATGTGGTCGAAGGTGCGGGGGTCTTTGTAGGGGAGTTTCATGAAGCCGCGCAGGCCGAGGCCCTGGATGTCTTTGACGGCGGCGAGCATTCGGTTCAGGTGGTTGCGGAAGGTGTCTTCCTGGCTGGCGTCGAGCAGGCGGTAGTAGTTGTGGATTTTCAGGTTGCGCGGCAACACTTCGAAGATGATGCAGCCGGTGTGGTGAATGCGGTCGAGCGCTTCGATCTCGTCCATGATCGAGGGCGGCAGGGTCAAGTATTCGTCGGGGTCGCGGCCGTCCTCGAAGTAGGAGTGCATGCGTTCTGTGTCTTCGCCCTGGGGCGCTGGCGTCACCAAGTAGGGGATGCGCAGACTTTTTGGGGGGATGAAGGCATCGGTTTCACGGCGGCGGTCTAGGTGCAGGGTGTCGCGGGCGTTGTACATCACCGCCTTGAACGTGCCCTGGCGGTAGACGCCGCGCGCGAGGTTGACCATGTTGTTGACCGATTGGTGGAACGAACGGCGCAGTTCCGGGTTGTGCAGGCTGAAGGCGGATTCGATGCGCACGCCGTCGGCATGCCATTTGACCGCCAAGCCGCCGACGATGGGGTAGCGGCCGAGGCGGCTAACGGCGGCGACGAAGGCTTTTTCGGTTTCGCCCATGCCTTGCAGGTAGTTTTTGTAGTATTTGTCGAGTTGTTCGTCTTCGACGTCCATCAGGGTGTCGTCGGGGTTTTCCTGGCGCAGGAAAGATTTGCGCGAGCTGTAGACGGCGGTGTCGACTTCGCGGAGGCGCTCGCTGACCCAGACCGGAATCATCGGTGCCAGGTCGTCGGCCGGGGCCATGGCGACGATGTGTCGCATGCGGGTCATGTGGCCGAGGAAGTAGTTGCCGGCCTGTTGGCGCTGGCCGGTGTCGTCGTCCATCATCGCCGCCAGCACGCGGGCGAATTCGATGGGCAGGCCGAGCGCCTGGGGTGTGATGACTTTGCGGCCGAAGCGGCAGCCCTGGCCCGAGGCAAGTGCATACAGGGTGGCGGCGGTGCCTTGTTCGTCGAACCGGGGGGATGAGAGGCCGCCGTTCAGTTGTTCATCGCCAATGAAGTACACGTCGCCGAGTTTGGCGTTGGTGTGTTGCAGGTCGGACGACATTAAGTCCATGACGCTGTTGGAGATGAACTGGTGGTCGGCGTCGAGCTGGGAGAAGACCGATGAGCCCCAGTCGATCAGTTGCACCTGCTCGGTGGCCGGGTCGAAGACGAGGTTGCTGGGTTTGATGTCGCCGTGAACGATGGGTCGCCACTGGCCCTGGGCGTCGGTTCGGGTGCGCAGGTAGCGCAGCAGGTCGGATAGTTGAGCGGCGATGTTCAGGATCAGTTGCGGAGGCAGCCGCCCGGCTTTGAGGCCGTAGTCGTCGAGGTCGAGCCCCGGGGCGCGGGTCATCACCAGTATGGCTTGTTTGCCGACGCGCACGAAGTCTTTGACCTGGGGGATTTGCGGGTGGTCGAGCAAAGATTGCAGGTCGCTCTCTTCTTCAAGCCGGTCTTGCACGTGCTGGGGCAGGTTGATGCGTGAGAATTTGAACACCAAATCAACCCCGGTGCGGGTTTTGCCGCCAAACACGAAGCCGAAGGCGCCCTTGCCGATCAGTTCGATATCCTGATACCCCAGCCGTTCCAGCTGACGCATGCAGAGCTTGATCCAGGCTTTGAGCTTGGCGGCGTCCTGATGCGAGAGCAAATAGATGCTTTGCTCTTCAGGGATGTAAAAGTGCTTGAGGCTGTGCTCCACCGGCGGGCTCCTGTGTTGAGTCTCCAGTTTGGCTAATCCTCAGTTGAGAATCCAGCTTGGTGGTTGGTCGTGTCATGAGTCAGAAATTCGGTGGGTAATTGGGTATGGTGGTTGCTTTTGGTTTGGTGGCAGGCGGACTGCCGGGTGTGTCTACTGGGGGCACGTCGTAAATACATCCATGTAGACTCGGAGACAACATCCATGTTGTCTAACGGCCCCCAGTAGACGCACCCGGCAGTCCTTCGATCATCTGTGGTTTCATCTACGCGAATTTCTGACTCATGACACTTGGGATGTTCCCTGCCAACCTTTCTATTAGCGAATCCGTTCGTACACACAAAGATTAACTGCGGACGCAAGATTCAACGATTCTATGGCACCGGAGCCTGGGATTGTGAAGGCGGTGGCGTTCAGGTCGGTTAAGGCTTCCCGGGGAACGCCTCTGGCTTCGTTACCGAAGACATAGCAGCTCACTGATTTAAAGCTGGGGCTTGTGAGTGGTTCGCCGCTCATATCCAGGCTGGCAATGCTTGAGTAACGCCCGGCTAAACTGTCCAAAGGTACATCCAACTCCATCGGTACATGAAAAATCGCGCCCATGCTGGCGCGCACGACTTTGGGGTTGTAGGGGTCGACGCTGCCGGGGCTGAGTAGGCAGCGGAAGCCACCGAACCAGGCCAGGGTGCGCAGTATGGTGCCCAGGTTGCCCGGGTCCTGAATTTCGTGGAGATAGATGGCGATGTCGGTTTTGGCGGCGTCTGGTGAGGGTGGTGCTGGGGTAATGGGCACCACGGCCACGATGCCCTGGGGCGTTTTGGTATCGCTGATCTGCGCCATTTTTTTGCTGCTGATCAGTTGGGTGCGCAGCGGGCTTTGCCAGTTTTCGTACGCTTCCGTGACCAGCAGTTCGGCCTGGCGCAGGGCCGGTTGGTGTTCGCCAGCGCGTTGCAGTTCGAGCACCAGGTGTTCGCCTTCCACCAGATAGTGGCCGAACTGGTTTCGGTATTTTTTCTGGTGCAGTTTTTTGATGTCGTCGAGTTTCACGCCGGAACACCTGTTTCTGCTCCCGCATCAGCCAGCATGGCCAGTGCCAGGGCTTCGGCGACTTTGATGCCGTCGACACCGGCCGAGAGAATGCCGCCCGCGTAGCCTGCGCCCTCGCCCGCCGGGTAGAGGCCGCGGGTGTTGATGCTTTGCAGGGTGGCGTTGTCGCGTTTGATGCGGATCGGTGATGAGGTGCGGGTTTCGATGCCGGTTAAAATGGCGTCGTCGCGGTCGAAGCCGCGAATCTGTTTGCCGAAGGCGGGCAGTGCTTCACGGATGGCCTCGATGGCGTAGGCCGGTAGCGAGGGTGCCAGGTCGCCGAGTTTGATGCCGGGCTGGTAGGAAGGTTCCACTTCGCCCAGCGTATTCGACGGGGTACTGCGAATGAAGTCGCCGACCAGTTGGGCCGGGGCGCAATAGTCTTTGCCACCCAGTTCATAGGCTTTAGATTCGAGTTGTTCCTGCAGTTCCACACCGGCGAGCGGGCCGCCCGGGAAGTCCTTTTCGGGGCTGATGCCAACCACGATGCCGGAGTTGGCGTTGCGTTCGTTGCGCGAATACTGGCTCATGCCGTTGGTGACGACCCGGCCGGGTTCGGATGTGGCGGCGACGACGGTGCCGCCCGGGCACATGCAGAAGCTGTAGACGGCGCGGCCGTTTTTGGCGTGGTGCACGAGTTTGTAGTCGGCGGCGCCGAGTTCGGGGTGGCCGGCGTATTTGCCGAGGCGGGCTTTGTCGATCAGCGATTGCGGGTGTTCGATGCGAAAGCCAATGGCGAAAGGTTTGGCTTCGACGTAGACGCCTTGTTTGTGCAACATGCGGAAGGTATCGCGGGCGCTGTGGCCAAGGGCCATGATGACATAACGGCTGTCGATGTGTTCGCCGTTTTCGAGGGTGACGCCGGTTGCCCGGCCATCATCCAGCGTTACTTCGGTGACTTTGCTTTCAAAACGGATCTCGCCGCCCAGGGCAATGATCTCTTCACGCATTTTGGCGACCACACCGGTCAGCCTGAAGGTGCCTATGTGGGGCTTGCTGACGAACAATATTTCTTCCGGTGCGCCGGCTCGCACGAATTCGTGCATGACTTTGCGGCCATAGAATTTCGGGTCTTTGATCTGGCTGTACAATTTGCCATCGGAGAACAGGCCCGCCCCACCCTCGCCAAACTGGACGTTCGATTCCGGCGACAGCTCATGCTTGCGCCACAGGGCCCAGGTGTCTTTGGTGCGGCGGCGGACGTCTTTACCGCGCTCCAGCACGATGGGTTTGAAGCCCATCTGCGCAAGAATCAGGGCGGCAAACAAGCCGCAGGGGCCGAAACCGATGACGACGGGGCGTTCGGTAATGCTGCGCGGCGCTTTGGCGACCGGGTAATAAGCCGTATCCGGTGCCGGGCGAACGTGTTGGTCGTCGGCAAAGCGCTCTAGTACGACTGTCTCGTCGCGCACTTCGAGGTCGACGATGTAGACGAATTTGATTTCCGAGTTCTTTTTGCGCGCATCGTAGCTGCGCTTGAACACGGTAAAAGACACCAAATCGTCATCCGTCAGCTTCAGCCGGGCAACAATGGCCGGGCGCAGGGCTTCGGGCGGGTGGTCGAGCGGTAGGGCAAGTTCATTAAGGCGAATCATTCTGAATCCTGGTCGGTGTCCCCGACATGGTGGCTACTTTGTGGCTGTGGTCCGCGCCGGCTACTGGGGGTGCCTCTGCGGGGTCGGCGTGAACCCATCCGTGGGGCCTAGATCGCAGCATCCTTGCTGCGAACTTCCCCGCAGAGGCACCCCCAGCAGCCGACGCTCACATCGTGGTAACTCTGGAACTAGAGTCGGCGGGAGAATGTCTCGCATGATTCACTGTGTACCGAATAGCACAGAATTATACGCACCGTGCCCGCTGGTGTCAGTGTTGTAGTTTTACGCCCTGCCCGGCCACAGCGTACAATGGCGGCTTATTCGATGAATCAGCACGGTTAATTGGCTATGGCCCGATCCAAAAGCAGCAGTCGATGGCTCGAAGAGCACGTAAACGACCCCTTCGTGAAACAGGCGCAGATCGACGGTTACCGCTCGCGCGCCAGCTACAAACTGCTGGAAATCAACACCAAGGACAAACTGATCCACCCGAACATGCTGGTCATGGACCTGGGTTCAGCGCCTGGCGGCTGGTCGCAGGTGTCGGCCAAGCTGGTGGGGCACAAGGGCCGGGTGATCGCGTCGGACATTTTGCCGATGGATTCGATTGCGGGCGTGGAGTTCATTCAGGGCGACTTCACTGAGGAAGCGGTGTTCGATGAGATTATGACTACGTTGGATGGCACTTTGGCCGATGTGGTGATCTCCGACATGGCGCCCAACATCAGTGGTGTGGATGTGGCCGACCAGGCGTCTTCTATGTATCTGGTCGAGCTGGCGCTGGATATGGCGCGTCAGGTCCTTAAGCCGAAAGGCAGTTTTGTGGCGAAGGTTTTCCACGGCGAAGGCTACGATGAGTACGTGAAAGACCTGCGAACGTCGTTCGATAAAGTGGTGATTCGCAAACCGGATTCTTCACGGGCCCGATCTCGGGAAGTGTATGTGGTTGGCAAGGGCTTTAAGGGATAAGAGAAACAGTATCGATAGTCATCGAGACTGTTTGGGTGGTTGGTCGGTGTTTGGCTGCCAGTCGGGTCGGACTGCCGGGTACGCTCCTTGGAGGCACGCCGTAAATACCTCCATGTAGGCTCGGAGACCGCATCCATGCGGTCTAACGGCCTCCAATGAGCATACCCGGCAGTCCTCCGCTAATCCGCGCCACAATTAAAGGGTCTATCTGATCAGACTTTTTGGAAAACACAGGCGCTTGTTGCGGCCTTTCCAAAGCACAACCTTTTCAATACTCTAGCGACACTCAAAATACTCACGTTGCTGTGTTGGCAACCAGCTAAGTGCCAGGTACCGGGTGTACCTGTCCGGGGAAGTCTGAGGCATGGATGCCGAAGCCTAGCCCCCAGGGACGGGTTTACGGCGGCCCCGGACAGGTATACCCGGTGCCTGGCACGAACTCACAGCAACAGACGAAAACGAACCCAAAAGGTGAACCGGTGGCTCAATACGTTTTTACTATGAACCGCGTCGGCAAGGTTGTACCGCCGAAAGAACAGATTCTGAAAGACATCTCGTTGTCTTTTTTCCCGGGGGCGAAGATCGGGGTGCTCGGTCTGAATGGCTCGGGTAAGTCGACCCTGCTGCGTATTATGGCCGGGGTTGATAAGGACTATCTGGGCGAGGCGCGGCCTCAGCCAGATTTGAACATTGGCTATTTGCCGCAGGAGCCTGAGCTGGACGAGTCGAAGACGGTGCGTGAAACCGTTGAAGAGTCGCTGGCGCATTTGAAGGATGCTCAGGTTCAGCTGGAAGCCGTGTATGCGGCCTATGCCGAGCCGGATGCGGATTTCGACAAGCTGGCGGCCGAGCAGCAGAAGCTGGAGAACATTCTGGCGGCGGCCGATGGCCATAACCTGGAAAACCGGCTGGAAATCGCGGCCGATGCGCTGCGTCTGCCGCCCTGGGATGCGCCGGTGAAGAACCTCTCCGGGGGTGAGCGTCGCCGTGTGGCCTTGTGCCGCCTGTTGCTTTCCAGCCCCGATATGCTGCTGCTCGATGAGCCGACCAACCACCTGGATGCCGAGTCCGTCGCCTGGCTGGAGCGCTTTCTGCACGAGTTTACCGGCACCGTGGTGGCCATTACCCACGACCGTTACTTCCTCGATAACGTCGCCGGCTGGATTCTCGAGCTCGACCGTGGCCACGGCATTCCGTTCGAAGGCAACTACAGCCAGTGGCTGGAGAACAAGGAAAAGCGTTTGGAGATGGAATCCAAACAGCAGCAATCGCACGAGAAGGCGGTTAAATCCGAGCTGGAGTGGGTGCGCCAGAACGCCAAGGGACGCCAGGCCAAGTCGAAGGCGCGTTTGCGTCAGTTTGAAGAACTCAGCTCGCGTGAATTCCAGTCGCGTAACGAGACCAACGAGATCTACATTCCACCCGGCCCGCGCCTGGGCGATAAGGTGATTGAAGTCGAGGGCGTTTCCAAAACATACAACGGCAACCTGCTGTATGAAGACCTCAATTTCACCGTGCCACCGGGTGCCATTGTCGGCATCATCGGGGGGAACGGGGCTGGTAAGTCGACCCTGTTCCGGATGATCGCCGGGCAGGAAACACCGGATTCGGGCGACATCACTGTCGGTGAGACGGTCGACCTGGCGTTTGTTGGCCAGATGCGCGAGCTGGATGACAGCAAGACGGCCTGGGAAGAAATTTCCGACGGTCAGGATTTGATTTCCGTGAACGGCTACGAGATTCCCTCGCGTGCCTACCTTGGCCGCTTCAACTTCAAAGGCAACAGTCAGCAGAAGTATGTGAAGCAGCTGTCGGGCGGTGAGCGTAACCGCTTGTTTTTGGCCAAGCTGCTGAAGCAGGGCGGCAACGTATTGTTGCTTGACGAACCGACCAACGATCTCGATGTTGAAACCCTGCGCGCACTGGAAGAAGCCATTCTGGCCTTCCCGGGTGCGGTGATGGTGATTTCGCACGATCGCTGGTTCCTCGACCGGGTGGCGACCCACATTCTGGCGTTTGAAGGCGATTCCAAAGCGGTATTCTTTGAAGGCAACTTCACCGAATACGATGCCGATTACCATAAGCGGACCGGTAACCAGGGCCCGAAACGCATCAAATACAAACGCATCAAATAAGCGTATCTTATAAAAGCCGGGCTCAGTCGCGTACCGTGATCTGAGCCTGCCTGCCTGTCCCGCCCGCATTACGAGGAAGACCATGAGCTCAAAGACCGGCCCACTGACCGGCCAGAAAACCCCGCTGGCAAAAAAACTCGGCCTTCTGGTCGGCCTTGGCTTCTGTTCCGGTGTGTTACTGGCCATTGCGGTCTGGTTGCTGAGCCTGAACATTCCGATGATCAGCGGCATGATGGGGCTGCTTTGCACCATCGGCAGCCTGGCGTTGCTGGTGGCTACGTTTCGGGTTTATGCGGCCATCTCGCTTTCATTGGCGCAGAACGACCAGAAACATCTGCAAAATGCGCTGATACAGGCCAAAGACATGCTCGATACCAGCAAACAGCTGCGCGACGACCATGTGCTGCTGCAGAGCGTGTACAACAACCTGACCTTCCCGGTCTGGCTGAAAGACCGCTTTGGGCGCTATCTGGTGGTGAACAACACCCTGACCAATCACTGGTGCGATGGCGTCGATGCCAAAGGCAAAACCGATGCTGATGTGCTGAACGCCCAACTGGCCGAGGTATTCATGGCGTCGGACGAACAGGCGCTGAACACCGGCCGCCACCAGGTGCTGGAGCTGAAAATGGACCTGACCGGCCAGCCTTCTCGCTGGTACCGGATTGAGCGCCACCCATTGGTCGGTGAGAACGATGCCATTGTTGGTATTCTGGGCTTTGCCATCGACATTACCGGTTACAAGGTGTCGGATGAGCGCTTGCGGGCCGATCAGCTGATCGACCCGGTGACCGAGTTTGCCAACCAGCAGGGGCTGCGCCGCTTTATCGATGAACACGATGAAGAGATAGACGATCTCTGGTGCCTGCACGTCGATATCGATCACTTCAAAGTGCTGAACGACAGTATGGGCAACGCTGCTGGCGATCAGTTGCTGACCCAGTTGTCGCAGCGCCTGAAACACCACAGCGACGAGGAGGATTTCCTCGCCCGCGTCGGTGCGGATGAGTTTGTGTTGTTCTGGTACGGCACCGAGGTGCCTTCCGATGACGACCGTGACGAGCGCCTGAAAGACCTGCACCTGCAATTGAACCAGCCGTTTTCCATTGGCGAGAGCAGCTACAGCTTTACCGTATCGATCGGCGCGGCACGCGCACCCGGCCATGGCCTGACGGCGAACGAGCTGCACCAGAACGCCGGTATCGCGCTGTTCAATGCCAAGAAAAAAGGCCGCAACCAGGTGCACTGGTACCACAGCGATTATGAAGACCAGGCCCAGCGCCGGCTGCATAAGGCGCAGATGCTGAAGAATGCGTTGAAACAACAGGACCTGGAAGTTCACCTGCAGCCGCGCATCGATTCACGCACCGGGGAAATTCTGGCGCTGGAATGCCTGGCGCGCTTGCAGGGTGAAACCGGCGATCTGATTTACCCGGGGCATTTTATTGAGCTGGCCGAGCACAACGGCTCGATTCGGGAACTGGACCGCTGGATGCTGGAGCAGGCGTTGTTGCTGATCTCCCGCCAATTGAACGAGGGTGCTCACCCGGTAGTGCTGGGTGTGAACCTGAGCGTGCAAAGCATTAATGACGATACGCTGCGCTATCTGACAGCCTGGCATGGCCGCAAGCCGGATGCGCTGCGCTATCTGGAAATCGAGATTACCGAGCACCACCTGCCAGACCAAAACGATGATTTCCGCCAGCGTCTGGAAGCGCTGGATGCCCTCGGCATTGTGCTGGCACTGGACGATTTTGGCTCCGGCTATGCGAACCTGTCGAAACTGCCGGATCTGCCGTTCCGGATCATCAAGCTCGACCAGAGTTTCATTCGGGATCTGCCGAATTCGGAGAAACAGTTGGCGGTGGTGAAGGCGATTGTCGATCTGTGCAATTCGCTGTCGATTAGCGTGGTGGCCGAAGGTGTCGAGACCGAGGAAGAACTCAATGCGGTCTCCAAGCTGGGCTGCCATTACATTCAGGGCTTTGTCTATTCCAAGCCACGCGCCCTGGCCGATGCCATCGAATGGTTTGAGCAGCGGCAGATGGCTCGTCAGTAGGCTCAAGTTCCGGAGTTCGGGGTTTATTTGGTGGTTGTGGTCCGCGTCGGCCACCAGGGGTGTCTCTATGAGGTCGGGCGGAATGCCGCCCACTCAATCCATCCATGGCGGTACGTCTGGTCCGGCACCCCGGTCTCGGGCCTAGACCGCATGATATGAATCCCCTCCATGGGATTCACCCTTCGGGCTCGCTTCGCTCATGCTAAAACGCTCCCGGCGTTTTAGTCCATGTTGCGGACTCCCTCACAGAGACACCCCTGGCAGCCGCCACTAGTCTCCCGGGCGAACTCCAAAACTTGGGCTTGGGTTAGCTGCCCTGCTTCACTCAAATCCTTCTCAGCTATTGCGCGGCCGTGACGAATTCATTACCATGCCGCTCCCTGGCTGGGGCTCCCCGGTCAGTTTTGCGGACGTGGTGGAATTGGTAGACACGCCAGATTTAGGTTCTGGTGCCGTAAGGTGTGAGAGTTCGAGTCTCTCCGTCCGCACCATTCGAAGTGAGTTACTCCCTTTCTATAAAATCGCTCAGTACCTACCCCGGTATTGTTGTGTTCCTGTGTCTGTTATCGCCGTGTTTCACCCTGGCAAAAAACTCCGCAGGTGACCGCAAGCAAAACCAACCCTTGCAATCTCCCTTGGCATGAAGGCACAATTCACACTTGTTATTTAATTAACATTTGTTAATCAGGCCGACCATGACCGATATTGAACAGCAACTTCTAGCCGCTATCCGCGCCACGCCTATGGCCACCCAGCAACAACTGGCTGATCAGTTGGGGCTTAGCCGTGAATCGGTGGCTGGACATATTATGCGGCTGACGCGGCAGGGGGTGATTCTGGGCAAGGGGTATTTGCTGCCCGATCAGGACCGGATTGTCGTGCTCGGTGGCGCCAATGTGGATCTGACCGGTCGCTGCCACTCGGCTTACCGGCCGGGCGATTCCAACCCAGGTAGCCTGTCGCAGAGCGCCGGTGGTGTTGGCCGCAACATTGCCGAAAACCTGGCGCATCTGGGTCACGATGTCACGCTGATCACGCTGCTCGGTAACGACACCAATGGCGATTGGTTGCACCAGTGCATTGCGGCCGCCGGTATTCGCACCGATGGTCTGCTGCGCCACCCCACCCTGCCCACCAGTACGTACCTGGCGATGAACGATCACCAGGGCCAGCTTATTGGCGCCCTGGCGGATATGGGCATTGCCGAGGCACTGACGCCCGAGATTCTGGCGCCGATGCGCTCGACGCTGGTCGCGGCCGATGCGGTGGTGGTTGAAGCCAATGTGCCCGAGGCAACGCTGGCCTGGCTGGCTACCCTGCCACTGAAAGGCAGGCTCTACGCCGATGCTGTCTCTACGGCCAAGGCGCCTCGTCTGAAGCCCCTGTTGCCGCATCTTAAAGTGCTTAAGGTTAACCGCTCTGAAGCCTCGGCTCTGCTGGGCGAAGCCAGCTACGAGCCGGAAACCCTGGCGCGCCGGTTGCTGGAACAGGGCGTCAATACCGTGGCCCTGAGTCTGGGTCGCGATGGCCTGATGCTGTGTACCAACCAGCAACACCACCGCCAGGGCATTTACCCGACCCACATCGCCAGCGATACCGGTGCCGGCGATGCCCTCGTTGCCGGGCTGATTCACGCCGACCGGGCGCACTGGGAACTGTCACACAAAGCGGCGTTCAGCCTCGGCTGTGCCGGCCTGACGCTCGAATCGAGCGGTGCCAACCACCCGCACCTTACCGAAACAACTGTTAATCAATGGATACTCGACCGATGAATAGCTACCTGGACATCAAACCCGAAGTGGCGGACGCTCTGGCCAATGGCCTGCCCGTTGTTGCGCTGGAAAGCACCATCATTTCTCACGGCATGCCCTGGCCGGATAACGCCACCACCGCCAAGGAAGTGGAACAAATCATTCGCGATGCCGGTGCCGTGCCGGCCACCATCGCCATCATCAACGGCCGCCTCAAGGCCGGTTTGACCAGTGACGAAATTGATACGCTGGCGAAAGCCGGGCAAAGCGTCGCCAAATGCTCCCGTCGTGACCTGCCTTATGTCGTCGCCCGCGGTGAGCATGGTGCAACCACGGTAGCGGCGACCATGATCATTGCCGATATGGCCGGCATAAGAGTGTTTGCCACCGGTGGCATTGGTGGGGTGCATCGCGGCGCCCAGCAGAGCTTTGATATCTCGGCAGACCTGCAGGAACTGGCGCATACGTCGGTGGCGGTAATTTGCGCCGGCGCCAAGTCGATTCTCGACCTAGGGCTAACCCGTGAATACCTGGAAACCCAGGGCGTGCCGGTGCTCGGTTACCAGACCGATTCGCTGCCCGCCTTCTACACCCGTACCAGCGAACACAGCGTCGACTACCGGCTCGACAGCGACACCGACATTGCGGCCTTCCTGAAAGCCAAATGGGGCATGAAGCTGAACGGCGGTGTGGTGATTGCGAACCCGATTCCCGGAGCCTACGCCATGGACCCGGCCAAGATTCAGCAGGCCATTGAACAGGCGCTTGCAGAATCGGTCGAACAGGGCATCAGTGGCAAGGAATCAACGCCTTTCCTGTTGGCCCGGGTCGCGGAACTCACCGGCGGCGACAGCCTGGCCAGCAACATTCAACTGGTGTTCAACAACGCCCGCCTGGCGGCCGGCATTGCGCGTGAGCTAATCGCCTGAGCGACCACTCTCGCTGAACACAAGCCTTGTTCTAAGCCCCCGCTTTGATCGCACGATCAGACCGGGGGCTTTTTTTGTCAATTCCTATCAAACTGCGTCCATATCCCGAATAGCGGTTGCACTAAGCTGCGCGGCTGGCTAGTTTATTGCTACGAACAAGGCAATCATTCACGCGACGAGGTCTTTCACGTCGTCGCTGCTCCAAAGCAGTGCGCTGCCCTTACAGGCGGGCACCCAATGGAGACCAGGGATCGGAATGTGCTGTAGCGGACGGGAAGTCGTTAACTCCAATAAACAGAAAAGGTTAACGTTTCAATGCAGACCCACCCCCTGGTTCGACGGCTCGCCTTAGTGTGCGCCTGTATGCTTCCGGCGACGTTGTTTGCCGAAGATTTTCCACGCATCAATCTCTATACCGAAAATTACGGCACCTTCAATTACAGCCTGACCGGCGCTGCCTACGAACACGATATTGAAGACATCGGCGGCACAGCCACCGAGATCGTCGAGAAGCTGTTCACCGAGGCCGGTATCGACTTCAAATTGCGCCTGCGCACCTGGTCGGTTGCTTATGAACGCGCGGTTGAACGCCCCAACTATGGCGTTTTTTCCACCGGGCGCACGGAATCGCGGGAAGATCTGTTTGAATGGGTGGGCCCGGTCGGTCAGTACAGCTGGATTTTACTGGCCAAATCAGACAACAACCTGAGTATAGACAGCCTCACCGATCTGCGTGGTTTGCGAATCGGCGGGTACGAAGGTGACGCGGCGACGACCTTTCTGCAGGGGCAGGGCTATGAAGTCTCCACCCTGCCGAACGAGTCACTCAACGCCCAACGGCTGGCCAATGACCTGATCGATGTTTGGATCACCTCAGATATCAATGGCTACAAGGTTGCGGAAGAAAGCGGCTACCCGGATGTCGAAGAAGCCTTTCGCATTCGAACCGTCGATTTATACCTGGCGATGAACCCGGAAACCGACCCGCGCGTCATCAATGCCTTGAATTCGGCCTATGATGCACTGATTGCCCGGGGTGAAATCACCTTCGATTGAACGGCTTTCATAAGGGAGAGCGCATGCGTTTTCGTCTGATCCCGCTGGTTTTGATCACCCTGTTGACCGGTTGCAGCGCCTTGCAACCTTCGGGGTCTATGGTACCGGCGGTTTCCACACCGTCGATTACGCTGCCATTGGTAGCCAGTTGGTATAACGGTCAGGTGTATTATTACGTAACCACCGATGCCTGGCCCAGAAACATGGCCATCGCAAAGGGCGCCAACTTCACTCCCCGCTTTCGCGATGCCATTCCGCCCCGCCCCAAACCACCGGGGCTGAAGACCATTCTGGAGAGGATCTACACCTTTCCGGGCGGCGAGCAGATCAACATCATCCCCTCCGCCCCCGAACCGATTGGCCCGACCAGCAATAACCGGCCCTACAGCCCTGTCTGGCAGATGATGGAAGTACGCTGGCTGATGCCTGAACACCGGCAAGAGCTGAAGTCGGAAGCAGAACTGCTCGATGCGGAGGCAGAAGGCTGGGTAGCACTGACGCTGACTGAGGTTATTGTAAACTGCGCGGTGGTCGCCGATGCCGAGGGTAACCGGCTGCCAGGCAGCCAGTTACACGGTTTACCCGCTCAGCCGCGGTAGTAGCGCTGTTCGACAAAGGGCATGCGGCTGACGGTCATCGGCAGGCGCTTGCCCCGCACTTCGGCAAACACCTCGGTTTCCAGAGCGCTGAAGGGCGTTTCCACGTAGCCCATGGCAATAGACGCTTCGGCACTCGGCCCAAAGGTGCCGCTGGTCACAACGCCAATACGATCGCCTTCAGCACTGAACAGTTCCGTGCCTTCGCGAACCGGCGCCCGCCCTGCTCCGACCAGGCCAACCCGTTTGCGTTGCCAGTCTTTGTTCGCGATCTGCGCCAGAATTACCTCAGCCCCCAGGAAACCGCCCGGACGGTCGCCATCGGCACGGCGCGGCTTGCTAATCGCCCAGATCAGGCTGCCTTCGAGTGGCGTGGTGGTGGTATCAATATCATGCCCATACAAGCAGAGGCCGCTTTCCAGGCGCAATGAATCCCGCGCGCCCAGGCCGATCAGTTCGACTTCAGGCTCGTCCAGAAGGCGCCGGACCAGACGGTCGGCATCGGCCGCCGGAATGGAGATTTCATAGCCGTCTTCACCGGTATAGCCACTGCGCGAGACATAGCACTCCACGCCATCGAGCGTTAGCTGCCAGTTATCCATAAACACCATTCTGGCGACGGCCGGCTCATACCGCGCCAGCACGTCCACCGCCTTCGGCCCCTGCAGCGCTACCAGCGCCCGGTCGTCGAGCCGCTCCAGCGTTACCCCGCTTCCCAAATGCGCTTCAAGGTGGGCAATATCCGCTTCCTTGCAAGCCGCATTCACGACCAGATACAGACAATCTTCATAGCGGGTGACCATCAGGTCATCCAGAATACCGCCGGTCTCGCTGGTAAAAATGGCATACCGCTGCTTGCCCACAGGCAAGTCGATAATGTCGACCGGCACCAGTTTCTCCAGCTCAGCCGCAGCCTGCTCACCATGCAATTTCAACTGACCCATGTGCGAGACATCAAACAACCCGGCCGCAGACCGGGTGTGCAGGTGCTCTTGCTTCACCCCAAGCGGGTACTGCACAGGCATGGAATACCCGGCAAACGGAACCATTCGGGCACCCATTTCAATATGCAGGTCAGTCAGCGGCGTGGTCTTCAGGGAGTCTGTATTGTCAGTCATAAGTCACCTGTTAGCGTGTGAGCAGACCCGAAGTCTACTCTGAAAAAATGGCGTGACCGGCATAATGCAACAACAAAACTGAGTTTCCAATAAGAAACATGGGGGAATGGTCCAGTGTCGTGCCGCGGTTCGGAGTTCAGTTCTACTACTGTGTCAATGGTCCGTGTCAGGCACCGGGTGGTCCTATACGGGGTCGGCGTAGATCCATCCATGGAGCCTAGACCGCAGCATCCATGCTGCGGACTTCCCCGTATAGGACCACCCGGCACCCGACACTCACACTGTGCGAACTCCGATACCTGAGTCCAGCTATTCAGCCAGGTTTAATAGGTACTGGATTAAACCACTTCAGACCAGCTTTGGCTGCCGGGTGCTGGGTTGGCGGGGCGTCGCTCCCCATGGATGGGGGGCGCCGAGCTTACACGGACGTACTTGCAGCGACCCGCCAAGCCAGTACCCGGTGGCCACAGCGACTTCTGCCTCAGGCTAAAATTCAACCACTCCCCAGGCAACCACCAAGGCAAACTCGCTAGGCCGTAACCCACAAAACCTCGGCATCCTGCTCGCTGGTTGAGACCAGGGCATGCCCCATGGTGCAGTCGTAGTAGGCGGAATCGCCTTCGCTGAGGGTGACGGGCTCGTAGAATTCGGTGTAGAACAGGAGGGTGCCTGAGAGGACATAGAGGAACTCTTCGCCTTCGTGGCGGATCCAGTCGCTGAATTCGTCGAAGGTGCGGGTGTGGACCCGGGTGCGGAACGGCACCATTTTCTTCTGGGTCAGTTGGGTGGCCAGCAGCTCGTGTTCGTAAGTGGGCGTTGGGTGGGGTTTGCCCTCGCCTTTGCGGGTAATGTCGCGACGGCCGCCGGCGCTGGCGCCAGTGCGGGGCCGGGCGAAAAGCTGGGGGATATCGATGCCGAGGCCGTGAACCAGTTTGTTGACGGCGCTGAAGGTGGGCGAGATTTGCTCGTTTTCGATTTTCGACAGCGTGGAACGGGCAAGCCCGGTGCGTTTGCTCGCTTCTTCGAGCGTCAGGTTCTGGCTCAGGCGGATGGCGCGAACGCGCTGGCCCAGTTGCAGCGGCTCCAGGGTGGCTTCGGTGGCGCTTTTGCGGGCTACACGCATGGCCTGGGTTTCGCCCTCGTGGGCGGTTCCCTGTTTGAGAAAAAGAGGTTCGTCTGGCATGCGTCTCAGGGCTCGCTGCGTGTGTGGCTAGTCTCGGCTAAGGCGCCGAGTATCGCACAGGCATTCCGGACTGGGAACGGCCGCTCCCTGATGGTCACCCTTTGTTTCCTATAAGAAATATTTGTTGTCATCGTGAAAGGCCATTGCTACCCTTTCTGCATAGATTACTGGCAACCCCACTACCTGTACCCGGGTTACCAACCAGAACCGGCGTCCGCGCCGGTTTCGTGTTTCTGGGCATACCAAACCTGACTTTCAGATCAACTTTTAAGGACACTCCAATGACCGCCATCCCTTCCGAACTGCGATACGCGAAAAGCCACGAGTGGGTACGCGACAACGGCGATGGCACCCTGACCGTGGGCATAACCGACCACGCCCAGACTCAGCTCGGTGATGTGGTCTTCGTTGAGTTGCCCGAGGTGGGCCAGGAACTGGCTGCAGGTGGCGAAGTCGCGGTGATTGAATCGGTCAAAGCCGCAAGCGACATCTACAGCCCGGTATCGGGCACTGTCACCAGCGTGAACGACCAGTTGGAAGATGCACCCGAGACCATCAACGAAGACTGCTACGAAGCTGGCTGGATTTTCACGCTGACACCCAGTGATGACACCGAACTGGATGCCCTGCTGACTGCGGATCAATACCAGGCAAGTACGACAGCTTCCGAGGCTTAATCCAGTTTAGTTCTATTGGGTGCCATGAGCCCGTTTCAGATACCGGGTATACCGCTCCAGGGTCGTGCGGGATGCCGCCCACTCAACCCTTCCATGGGGCCTAGACCGCAGCATCCCTGCTGCGGACTTCCCTGGATCGGTATACCCGGCACCTGACACTTAGGTCGCGCCAATTTCAATAACTGTGTTAATACAACCTTTTGCCAAACAACTTTTGAGGCTCCGCCATGAACGCCAAGTTGCCGCTCACTCAAAAACCCCTCGCCCAATTGGTGGGCGCCAGCTTTAGCCAGCGCCATATCGGGCCGGATGCGTCTGAACAGGCTGCGATGCTGACTACCCTGGGGCTGGCTAACGTCAGTGACCTGATCGACCAGACGGTGCCGGGTGCCATTCGTCTGCAACGGCCGCTGGCCGTTGAACCGGGCCTGAGTGAAATTGAGGCACTGGCTGAACTGAAGCAGATCGCCAGTCAGAACCAGGTGTTTCGCTCTTACATTGGCCAGGGCTATTACGATACCCAGTTGCCAGCGGTGATTGTGCGGAACGTGTTGGAAAACCCGGCCTGGTATACCGCCTATACGCCGTACCAGCCGGAAATTTCACAGGGCCGGTTGGAGTCGCTGCTTAACTTTCAGCAAATCATTATGGATTTGACCGGGCTGGATCTGGCCAATGCCTCTCTGCTCGATGAAGCCACGGCCGCTGCCGAGGCGATGACCCTGTGCCAGCGTGCCAACCGTCGCTGCAAGAGTAACGTCTTTTTTGTTGCCGACGATGTGCACCCGCAAACCTTGGCGGTGCTGGCAACCCGGGCCGAGCATTTTGGGTTTGAGTTGGTGGTGGCTCCGGCTGAGCAAATTAGCGAACACTCACCCTTTGGCGCCCTGTTCCAATACCCCGGTACCGATGGTCAGATTGCTGATTTGGGTGCTTTGATTACTAGCGCCAAAGCCCAGGGCGCCATGGTCGCCGTTGCCAGCGATTTGCTGGCGCTGATGGTGTTGAAATCGCCCGGTGAACTGGGCGCAGACATCGTGTTGGGCTCGGCCCAGCGCTTTGGTGTGCCCATGGGTTACGGTGGCCCGCATGCGGCGTTCTTTGCCGCCCGTGAAGACCTGAAACGCCAGGTGCCGGGCCGGATCATTGGGGTGTCGGTCGATAGCCGCGGCAACACCGCGCTGCGCATGGCCATGCAAACGCGCGAACAGCACATTCGCCGTGAAAAGGCGACGTCTAACATCTGCACGGCTCAGGCACTGCTGGCCAACCTGGCGGCATTTTATGCGGTGTACCATGGCCCCGAGGGACTGAAGACCATCGCTGAGCGGGTGCATCGGCTGACGGCCATTCTGGCGTTGGGGCTGCAGCAGAGCGGCATTACCGTGCCTGCTTCTTTCTTCGATACCATAACGCTAAGCGGATTCGATGCCAGCGTGCATGAACGTGCCCGCAGCAAATCGCTCAACCTGCGTGGTTTCAACGATGGCCGCATCGGCATCAGCCTGGATGAAACCACGACCGAGGCCGATTTGCTCGACTTGTTCTCGGTGTTACTCGGTGACGACCACGGTCTGAACATTGCGGAACTCGACGCCCAATTGCTGGCTGACACCAAGCTGGGCATCGACCCGGCCCAGCGCCGCACCGATGCGGTACTGACCCACCCGGTATTCAACCGCTACCACAGCGAAACCGAGATGCTGCGCTACATTCGCTCGCTGGAGAACAAGGATTACTCCCTGGTGCACGGCATGATTCCGCTCGGCTCTTGCACCATGAAGCTGAACGCCACCGCCGAGATGATTCCGGTGACCTGGCCGGAGTTTGCAAAACTGCACCCCTTTGCACCAGTCGAGCAAGCCCGGGGCTATGCTCAACTGCTGGCCGATCTGGAGCGGGATTTGGCGGAGATAACCGGTTATGACGCCATGTCGCTGCAACCGAATTCCGGTGCTCAGGGCGAATACGCGGGCTTGCTGGCGATTCGTCGTTATCAGCAGGCCATGGGCGAGGGCCAGCGCACGGTCTGCCTGATTCCTGCTTCTGCACACGGCACCAACCCGGCATCGGCGGCGATGATGAGCATGGATGTCGTGATCGTAAACTGCGACGACGAGGGCAATGTCGATCTGGCCGACCTTCGCGCCAAGGCGGAAGCGGCCGGCGACCGGCTCTCGGCTTGTATGATCACCTACCCTTCGACTCATGGTGTTTACGAGGAAGGCGTACGCGAGCTGTGCGACATCGTTCACCAGTTCGGTGGCCAGGTGTATCTCGATGGCGCCAACCTGAACGCTCAGGTCGGCCTGACCCAGCCCGGCTTCATCGGCTCGGACGTCTCGCACCTGAACCTGCACAAGACGTTTGCCATTCCGCACGGCGGCGGTGGCCCGGGCATGGGTCCGATCGGCGTGAAGGCGCACCTGGCACCCTACCTGCCAGGCCATTGCACGACGGAAGGCACTGGCGCGGTCTCCGCCGCGCCCTATGGCTCAGCCGGCATTCTGCCGATCACCTGGATGTATAATCGCATGCTCGGCCGCGAGGGTCTGCGCGAGTCGTCGGAAATTGCCATTCTGAACGCCAATTACATTGCCGAACGACTGAAAAACGATTATTCGGTGCTGTACCGGGGTCGGAACGGTCGTGTCGCTCACGAGTGCATTCTGGATATTCGGCCGTTAAAAGCCGAAACCGGCATCACCGAGGAAGACATCGCCAAACGCCTGATGGACTATGGCTTCCACGCCCCGACCATGAGTTTCCCGGTGCCGGGCACGCTGATGATCGAGCCAACCGAATCGGAATCTCAGGCCGAGCTGGACCGCTTCATTGAAGCCATGCAGGGCATTCGTGCGGAAATCGAAGCGGTTAAAAACGGTCAGTACAGCGAAGACCACAGCCCGTTACGCCTGGCGCCCCACACCCAGCAAGACCTGGTTGGCGACTGGGACAGACCCTACAGTCGGGAACAGGCGGTGTTCCCGACCGCCGCCACCCGCGCTGCCAAGTTCTGGCCAGCGGTTAACCGGGTCGACAACGTACACGGCGACCGCAACTTCATGTGCAGCTGCCCGGGAACCGACAGCTATCGAGTCTCGTAACGCGCGTAGAAGGTCATAACCGGGCGGCTGCAGCCCGGTTCGATCGGTGCTACATTAGCCAACACACTGTCTGCTGTAGTGTTGTGTCTATTCCCATGTCTGAACACTGGTCTACCCCCTGCAATGGGCCTTTGAAGCCCAACCCCGACTCTTCAGGCTTGTTTCTGGCCGTCTCACGCGCTGCCGGGTATTTGAACCATGATCGGGGTTGGCGACACGGGATTGAGAGTTTTCTGGCCGCGCTGGGAAGGGCAACATCATCAAACCGGGCCTGGATGTTCGAGGTGGTGGATCAGGGGCCTGACCACTACACCACCAAGTTCGTTTATGAGTGGGCGTCATCGCCCGAATACTCTGAAATCAACAAACCGCGATACGATCATCACCGGGTGAACATCAACACCGATGACCGGCGCGCCTTTTATGAATCACGCCTGAACGGTGAAGTCCTCAGGCATCACCGCAACTCAGTGGGCGCCTTTTTACGCCTCGAGTTTGAACTCCAGAACATACAGTCGATGCTCACCATCCCGATCATGGTCGATGGCACCTGGTGGGGCATTCTCGGTTTCGACGATTGCGACGCACCCCGTGACTATTCCGACAGTATGGTGGCCGCCCTGGAAATTGCTGCAACACTGATTACCAATGGCATCTTACGTGACCGTCTGGAATGGGAAGTTAACCACGACCACCTGACCGGTCTGCACAACCGCCGGGCACTGATTCAACGCATTGAGCGTTCACTGCTAACCTCGCCCGACCTCGGTTCACTGATTATTATTGATCTCGACGACTTCAAACATATCAATGACACCCTCGGTCACCAGGCCGGGGATGCCGCTTTGAAGGCCGTGGCCAACTTGCTGAGCTCAGCATTGCCCAAAGGAGCAACGCTTTCCCGCTTTGGGGGTGAAGAGTTTGCGCTATGGCTACCAGCAGACGGCAATGCCGCCTGTGCGCTGGCTGAAAACATGCGCGAGAAACTCGAGCACCTCGACATTCACTGGCAGAGCTCAGACATGGCCATTCGTGCCAGCTTCGGAGTGGCGCAAATGCGCCCTTGCCCGCACCCAGAGACAACGCAGGTTCTGTTCGACAAGGTTTTCGCCCGGGCCGACCGGGCGCTGTTCGAGGCCAAAACCGGCGGACGCAATCAGGTGGTTTATACCGACTGACGGCTGATCACGCCGACTTCAACTTGAACTGGCCAGCCAATTCCTGAAGCTCCACACTCAGGCGACTGAGCTCCTGGTTCGATTGCAGCGTTTCCTCACTGGCGGTTGCTGTCTGATCGGCCGACTCTGAGATGCTGAGAATATTACGGCTGATGTCTTCCGCGACGGCACTCTGCTGGGTTACTGCGGCTGCAATTTGCTGATTCATGTCCTGAATTTGGGTAACGGCTTCGGTGATCGACTTGAACGCTTCCCGGGCCTGAGTAGCCGGCCCTTTGGTCGCATCGGCCCGCTCGGAGCTGAGTTTCATTTTTTCGGCCGTGCTCTGGGCTTTCTTCTGCAACTTGGTGATCAGCGCTTCGATTTTTTCGGTCGATTCCTGAGTGCGCTTCGACAGGCCGCGCACTTCATCCGCCACCACAGCGAAGCCGCGCCCTGCGTCACCCGCTCGTGCTGCTTCAATGGCTGCGTTCAAGGCCAGCAGGTTGGTTTGCTCGGCGATACCGGCAATGACATCGAGCACGGTGCCAATCTTATCGCTGTCTTCTTTCAGTTCCACAATAGTCTGAGTTGCTTCTTCCACTTCGTCGGCCAGCTCTTCAGTCTGTTTGATGTTATTGCGCACCAGACCACCCCCTTCACGGGTGAGCCGTTCGCACTCCTGCGCTGAACTCGACGCTTCTTCAGCATTTTGCGCAACTTCCCGCACCGTTGCCGTCATCTCATTCATGGCTGTCGCAACCTGGTCGGTTTCATTCTTTTGTTCCGTAATAACCCGGGTACTCTCCTGAGCAACAGACGACATTTGCTCGCTGGCTGACGCCAGTTGTGTAATGCCGTTACCCAGCCGGCCGATCAACTCTTGCAAGCTGTGAATCATGGTGTTGGTGGCCTTCATCAACACGCCCATTTCATCGGTGCGCCGAGTCACCAGTTCCTGGTCGAGATCGCCCTCGGCCAGGTTCGTCATTACGTCAACCAGCCGCGACAACGGCTGACTGATCATAGCGGTAATGACGACCGCGATGAGTATACCCAGCGCCAGCGCCAGAGCAGTGACAAGCACAATGGTTTGAATGGATTGGGCGACCGTTCCATCAACTTCGCTGTCTTTGCTCATGATATAGTCATCGATGATCGCCTGCATGGCCAGGGCGCTGCTAACCAGCGAATCGTTATACTCCTCCATCTGTGCTTCACTTACGCCAGCCTCAAAACCACTGACCAGCAAGGTAAAGTTGTTTGCGTACTGGTCCAGCTCTTCCAGCACGTTTTGCATCACCGGAGCGGTACGCGGATCCACTGCTGTTTCTATCAAAGCATTCGCGTCGGTACGCAACACCGCGAGCTGAGCTTCGACTTCGTCAAGATACTGTGCTTCACGGGTCAACTCATAGGATTTTTCCGCAATGCGGGTATTGGCTATACGTTCGCCCATAGCATCAAACAATCTGAGACGCTGATACTCTTCAGTCACGAGATTGAGATTCTGATAGCCGGTTAAAGCAATGCCGGCGGTCAAAAATAGAACCAGACCGAAACCACCAAACAATTTAATTCGGGTAGACAGGTTGTAAAAAGGTTGAGTAATGCGATCGAACATAGCCATCATCCTTCGGTCTATTTGTCTGACAAAAAGTCTTATGACAGTAAAACGTAGCAGATGGCATAGCTTATGATAGGGTTGATGCCATCATTCTCATTCAAATAATTTGAATCGAAGAAACATAAACCACTTTACCATGGTGGGTGAAGGAGTCCGGCAGTGTGATGTCTGCTTAGGAAAACCCTCCCATTAGGTCGGCCATAGGAAACGGTCGATCAAACCAAAAGCCCTGACCATAGTCGCATCCCAATCGCAAAAGAGCCTCAACTTGCTCAGGTTGTTCAATGCCTTCAGCGATCACTGACAGGGACAATGAACGGGCAATCGACATGATTCCCTCAATCATCTGATAGCCGGAGTCGGTCAGTATCTCGTCGACAAATACTTTATCGATCTTGATACCGGTCACCGGCAGATTTTTCAGATAGCCGAGCGATGAATAGCCAGTCCCAAAATCATCGATGTCGATTTTGACGCCTCGCTCTTTGAACTGACGCAAATGATTGAGAACGTCGCCACCCGGCTTGACCAGACTGCCTTCCGTGATTTCAAGCACCAGATCGGCCGGTGACAGTTGCCACAGGTCGAGGCTCTGGTTAACCAGCGATAGCAGTGACACATCAGAGAAATGATCGGCAGTGATGTTGACCGCGATTGGCAACACCGGTTTGCCCTCCTGATTCCGCTGCGCGAGGTGATGCACGACCTGATTGATCATGAAGCGGTCAAGTTCTTTACCCAGCCCGATAGCCTCGGCGATGGGAATAAATTCGGCGGGTGAAACGAAGCTGCTGTCCGACCGAGGCCATCGAACCAGGGCTTCAAAGCCAACCCGCTGGCCTGTTTTCAGCGCCACCTTGGGTTGCAGGTAGACCTCCAACTGGTCGTTTTGCAAGGCTGACCGCAATGCCTGTTCGATGTCCATGCTTCTGGTCAGGCGGGCGTGATTATCCGGGTTGTAGAAACCGATGTTGATGTCGATACCAGCCTCCATCATTGCTGCTTCGGACCACTGAATCAGTTCGGATATTTTGTCGGTGTCCTGCGGACAAAGGCAGATGCCTGCCCGGCCTGAAAGGCGCACAATTTCGGAGTGCATGGCGTACGGTTCCTCCATCAACGCCACAATACTGCGCACGATCCGTGTCACTTCCTCATGATCTGACCCCGGTACAACAGCAATCAGATGGCTACCACTCATTCGCGCGCAGAGACTGTCCACAGGCAGTGCCGACTCGAGACGGCGCGCTAACCAGGTCAGTATCCGGTCACCTTCTTCATAACCGTAACGCTGATTAACAATGCCAAAACGAGAATAGGAAATAGCCGCGACCGCACAGGTCGAATGGGTATTGATCCAGGCAGGGAACTGCTTAATCAGGGCTTCTTTGGTCAGGAAGCCCGTGAGTGCATCATGTGTCTCCAGGTACTCGGCTTCCTGGCGGGCTTCGTGAACCTCATCCATCAGCTTATGCCGGGCACTGAGGTCATGACAGATGCCAATAAATGTACGGGCTCCTTCGACCATGGCCTCACCTACCGATAGATGCATCGGAAAGGTGGTTCCGTCTTTCCTAAGACCCGAGACCTCACGACCTATGCCGATGATCCGTGCAGGGCCACCTTCCAGATAATGTCTGATGTACTGGTCGTGCCTGTGCCCGTATTCGGCCGGCATCAACACAGAGACATTGCGCCCAACCACCTCGGCAGAAGACCAGCCAAACAAGGATTGGGCCGCGGCATTAAATGCCTGAATCAACCCGCCTTCATCAATTGTCACAATGCCATCAGCTGCGGCATCGAACAATGCGTTTTGCACCAGTTGGAGCCGGTGCAAGTCCTGTTCGATCTTCTGCTGTGCTCTCAGGTCACGGCAAAAGGCGAGATACCAGGTTCCGTCGGTCAAAGCCGCTTCAGCGACGGTCAAGTGGATCGGGAATTCCTGTGCTTCGGAGTCTACCGCTGTCACAATTCGGCTCTGCCCGATGATGCCGGGCTGGCCCGTCGTCTGGTACCGGTTCAGGAACCCATCGTGCAGATCGGCCATCGCGTGAGGCATCAGCTGCCTGACGTTAGTGCCGTTTAAATAACCCGGCGAGTAGAGAAACAACCGCTCGGCGGACTGACTGGCACGAATGATGTTGCCCTGAGTGTCTGAAATAATAACGGCGTCAGGTGAAACCGCCATTATCGACTCGAACAAGGTGTCCTGGTCGATTCGTATCATGCATACTCAAATTTCATGTGTCAGTGGCTATCGTTTAAACCGGTTGACCAGCTCATCCAGGTCCTGGGCGACTCTATGAACCTGACCGATTCGCTCAGCCGCGTGCGTTGATAAATCGGTATTGCTCGATGCCAGGTTTGAAATGGTTACAATTTGCTGATTGATTTGTTCCGACACCTGCGCCTGCTCCTCAACCGCTGCCGCCATTTCCTGAGACATACTGGCAATGCCGTCGACTGAGGCGGCAATGCCATCGAGTTTATCGGATGAAATCGCGACCTGTTTCAACCCCTCTTCGGCATCTTTCTGTCCTTCACTCGCCACGGTAATCGCCTGCTTGGCGCGGTTTTTCAGTTCGGCAATGATTGAATGAATTTCCTGTGTCGACCCCTGGGTGCGTTGTGCCAGTTGACGCACCTCATCGGCTACAACCGCAAAGCCACGGCCCGATTCGCCAGCCCGTGCTGCTTCGATGGCGGCGTTCAATGCCAACAGGTTAGTCTGCTCTGCGATTTGTTCAATGATCTGGGCCGCACCCATGATGGTTTCCGTTTGTTTCGACAAATCGCCAACCGCTTTGCTGATGCCATCCACCTTGGTTTTCAATTGTTCAATAACTTGATGGGTTTTGCGAGAAACCGAAGCACCCTCTGAGGCTAGCCCGCTGGCTTCCTCGGCTTTATGGGCGGTTTGCTGAACGTGATTGGATACTTCGTTGATGGTGGCTGTCATCTGATTCATCGCGGCAGCCACCTGATCGGATTCGTCCTGTTGCTTGCGCATTTCAGACTGGGCTTCCGTGGCCATGCTCAGTGCATCGGAAGCATCGCGGCTGGCCCGTATCGACGCATCCTGAATGCGGGTCAGCACGGTATCCAGATGCGCTTGCTCGCTCATAATGGCAACTTTCAACCGGCCCAGATCACGGGCATCATCGGTGTAACTCTTTACTGCCAGATCGTGTTTAAACGATTTGCCCAACATTTTATTGAGCCCGGCCATCAGCGAACGACGGGACAGCAGCCACCAGCATGACAAGGCCATGAGCGAGAACAATACGACGCCATAAGCCAGTGCAGGCTGATTTGACGCAAAGAGTGCCAGCGACACCAAAACCATAATGGCAGTTGCCATGGTTTGCCGGGGCGGCAACGCCGGGCCAGGTTTAAAACCAGAGTTTTTTATTTTGCGATAGAGTTTTTCAGCGCGCTCTACATCGCTACGCTCGGGGACACGACGAACCGATTCATAACCGATGACGGTGCCGTTATCGGTAACCGGGGTAACATAAGCATTCACCCAATAGTAATCACCGTTTTTACAGCGGTTCTTAACCAGGCCCATCCAGGGCTGGTTGGCCTTCAGATGCGACCACATGACTTCATAGGCTTCTGACGGCATGTCCGGATGACGGATGATGTTATGGGGCTGGCCGATAAGCTCTTCCCGGGTAAAGCCGCTGACGCGCTCAAAGGCATCGTTGCAGTGTTTTATTCGACCTTTCAGATCAGTGGACGAAATCAGTTTTTCGTCTGTTGAGAACGAAATTTCCTTATCGGTGACCGGTTGATTATTTCTCACTACTTCCTCCAATGCCTGCTAACAGGCGAACACTTCTGTCCTATCCCGGTATCGCCATCTCGTTTCAGAGACTGAAGGCGGTAAAGATCGCGATTATTCGGCACAGCATCCGGGCGGAACGCTTCGGGCACACTGATTACAACTGCCACTGTAACGCATACTATCGGCCTGGTTATTAGCCCCTTTAGTTCTGTTTTTTAATTTAGTCGGCAGAGTAATAGATCATCAGGGTAGAGGGTGACAACCAACCTGATTATCGGGATGCGCGATGTTGGTAGGTATAGACCAGCGTTTGGCATTGAGCAAAAACTAAACTGAAATAGGTTCGAGGGATGTAACACTAGGAGGCATTTACTGTTTCTTCTGGATGTTGGCGGGTAGATCAGGAAAGACCAAAAAAAAACGGGCTACCGGGCGAGTAACTCGCACCGGTAACCCGACAGTACATCAGGCCGAGGCAGAACTGCGCGGGCGTGCAGGTCTTGGCTTGCGACGTACGGTTGGCTTGTTGGCCGATGAATCTGAACGGCGGTCGTTGCGATCACCGGACGAACGGCCCTGGCTGTTGCCATTGCGCGGCGATTGCGGCCGGCTTGGGCGTGAACTGCTCGCCGGGCGCTTGCTGCTGGCGCGACCTTCCGGTACCCGTTGATCGGGTTCAAAACCTTCAACTTCAGTGCGTTCGATGCGCTGACTGGTCAGCTTTTCGATGCCGGCCAGAAAATCCGCTTCATCAGCACTGACCAGTGAAATGGCTTTGCCTGAGGCACCGGCACGGCCGGTACGGCCGATGCGGTGTACGTAGTCTTCGGCGATGTTGGGCAAGTCGAAATTCACGACCTGCGGCAGCTGGTCGATGTCCAAACCCCGGGCAGCAATGTCGGTGGCGACCAGAATGCTGACTTTACCGGCTTTAAAGTTGGCCAGCGCCTTGGTACGTGCACCCTGACTCTTGTTGCCGTGAATAGCCGCAGCCCGAATGTCGTTCTTTTCCAGAAATTCGGTCAGTTTGTTGGCACCATGCTTGGTGCGGGTGAACACCAGAGCCTGTTTCCAACCGCCATCATGGATCAGCTTGGCCAGCAGGGCAGGCTTACGCTTTTTATCAACCGGATGCACTTCCTGTGTCACCGTAGCCGCTGTGGTGTTGCGCGGTGTCACGGAGATTTCAACCGGATCGTTCACCAGGCCTTTGGCCAGGGTGCGAATTTCCGGAGAGAAGGTGGCCGAGAACAAGAGGTTCTGGCGTTCTTTGGGCAACACGGCCAGAATTTTCTTGATGTCGTTGATGAAACCCATGTCGAGCATGCGGTCGGCTTCGTCGAGCACCAGGACTTCCAGTTGCTTGAAATTCACCGCACGCTGGTTGAACAAGTCGAGCAGACGACCGGGTGTCGCCACCAGGATGTCTGCGCCTTTGCGCAGGGCCATCATTTGCGGGTTAATTTTAACGCCGCCGAAAACAACGGTGGAGCTCAGGTTCAGGTGGCGGCCGTAGGTGACGACGCTTTCCTGAATCTGGGCAGCCAGTTCGCGGGTTGGGGTCAGAATCAGAGCGCGGGTGCTGTTGCTGCGGGCACGTTCGCCGTCAGCAAGGCGTTGCAACAGGGGCAGGGTAAAGCCTGCGGTTTTGCCGGTGCCGGTTTGGGCAGCGGCCATCACATCACGGCCGGACAGTACGGCGGGGATCGCCTGGGCCTGAATGGGTGACGGTGTATCATAGCCTTGGTCGGCCACGGCTTTCTGCAGTGGCAATGACAGGCCGAGAGAGGCAAAGCTCATAGTTCGGAGGTTCTCTATTTAAAAGACAAAGATGGGTGACCCATCCTTTTAACAGGCAGGTCGCGGCGCCCGTTTTTGAGCGGCGGTGCAGCTTACAGGAAGGGGCTGCAGAACGCCATGTTTGGGTAGGTAATAGACTGGTCTGGTGGCGCCAAGAATTAGAAATTCGCTGGGTAACTTGGCTTAGTGGTCACTGTTTCTTCGGTGGCTGGCGGACCACCGGGTACACCTATTGGAGGTACGCCGTGCCTACATCCATGTAGGCTCGGAGACCGCATCCATGCGGTCTAACGACCCCCAATAGGTGCACCCGGTGGTCCTAGATCATCTCAGGTTAAGTTATCTCGTATTTCTAACCCATGGCGGTTGAGCCCGAGGTTACAAATTGAAACCTAACCCGCTTCTTGGATCTTAACAGTAATACGTCGACTACTTCTCGCACGCAAAGCTAGCAGCCGAAGCTTCATTACCACCTGTGTATCTCGCTACTTGTGGGTAGGGGCAGAGCTTACGCTCTACCTGGCCCAGTTGCGCCATGGCATCGTCATTGCCGGGCATTACGCCTGCAACCACGGCGTCAGGCACCTTACCCTGTTCGACCCAGTCAACCAGGGCGGTGAAGAAGTCGAAATCATCCACCGTGGGGCCGCCCGCTCCGTGTGGCATGCCGGGTACGCGGTAGTAGCGGGCAAAGGCTTCGGCCTGGTCGTTGTTGTTGGCGTCGAGTTTCCGGTACCAGTTTGTGGTGTCGTTGACGGAGAACACCGGGTCGCTGACGCCGTGGAAGATCAGCATCTTGCCGCCCTGGTTGTTGAAGTCGGCCAGGGTGGGGTTTTCTGAATCGGGTGGGGTCATGTAGTCCATGGCCGATTCTGTGTAGCGGTCGGTAGTGGCGTAGATTTTCGGGGCGTCGCTGTCGAAGTCGAAGTCGAGCAGGTACTGCTCAAGCGCCTGGGGGGTGCCAGCCACTTCGATCGGCGGCGTGGTAAACAGCTGCGCCAGTGAGGCGGAACCCATTACGCCGATCAGGGGCTGATTGTTCCAGGGCGGAATCGGGGTTTCCAGTTTCCAGAAACGCCAGTCGCCGGAACCGATGCCGATGTCCCAGGGCCAGTCACTGTACAGCGGCACACCCTGGGAGTTGACCGGGCCGTTGTGAATCGCTGTCAGGGCCGCGACCTGGGCTTTACTCAGGCAGTGGCCGGTCATGGCGGCATCGCATTGCAGGGATTCAATGTTGAAGGTTGTCTGGCAGGCATCGGTGTCGGCGATGTAGCCGTCTTCGAGCCCGTCCAGTGAATCACAGGCCTGAGCTATGCCGTCGGCCACGGCTTTTAATTGCTCACGGCTAAAGGCGGTTCTTACGTCGCCATTAATGGCTTTGAAAGCCTGAATATCCCAGGCGTGTTGCACCGCGGCCCGGGGCAGGTTGAAGCCGGGGTAGCCGACCAGCAAGCCATCGAAGGCTTCGGGCATGCGCGAGGCCGCGACCATGGCATGACGTCCGCCGTTGGACCCGCCCACACCATAGGTGTAGTCGATGCGGTCGTCGTAATAGGTTTCTACCAGGGTGGTGGCCAGCGGGTGCAGTTTGCTGACGGCGGAGTAGCCGTAATCGCGACGGGCTTCCGGGTCGAAACCAAAGCGGGCGCCACCGGCGAGGCCAGCGTCGGGGTTAGCATCACCGGCGTGGCCAGCGTCACTGGACACCACGGCATAGCCGCGGTTCAGGGCGGTATCAGATTCATCGCCGCCTTTGAGTTCGCCCACCGCCGGGACGACCGAGCCGTCGTTGCCACCATTGAACTGGTGAACAAAGCGCTGGTTCCAGTCGTTGGGCAAGCGCAGTTCAAAGCTGATCTGGTAGTCTTTGCCATCGGCCCCGGTACGAGCGTGGGCAGCCCCCAGAATGCGGCAGTGGTCGACGGCAAAGCCTTCACCAGCGCCAACGGTTTCGATTTGGCTGATGGACAGATCGGCGCTTTCCAGAGCAGCAATACTGTCATTCGTGCAGGCCAGGCCTGCGGCGAAAGCGGGTGCGGTGCCAGCTGCTAGCAGGCTGGCGAGCAGGGTTATTTTAGGTTTCACAAACATCTCCTTCTTGTTGTTGTCGTGTTTTGTCGAGTCGTGTTATTCGATCATTACTCAGCGGTTGAACGCCTGTATCACTTCCTGGGGAATGGGTTGGGATTTGATCTTGTCAGGGTCTTCCGGGTCTTTACCAACCCAGACGCGGGTTTCGAACCCTTCGACGGCCAGGGTATCGCCTTTCAGAATGCGGTGATGCACATCGAAACTGCTGCGCCGGAATTCGGTAATGGTCGATTCAATGACCACGTCTTCGCCGAAGTGCGACGGAATGTAGAATTTCGAACGCGTATCAACCATGGGAATACCGACCATATTAAATTGCTTCAACATGTCGAATTTCGGGAAGCCCGCCTTGGCAAAAAGCTTGCCGGTGCAGGCATCGAAGTAGGCAAAATAACGCGGGTAAAACACGATGCCAGCCGGGTCGCAATCACCCCATTCGATGGTTTGTGTGTGTCGGTTAATGAGCATGGAGTGTTCCTTAATCGGTGAGTTTGATGACAGCGGCGGATGGCGTTGACTGATACATATCGTCAACCACGGCAGCGCGGTTCTCCAACACGGCGCGCTGGTTGATCGAGCCTTTGTCGGTAATTTCATGAGCATCGAGACGCGGCAATTCTGTGAGCAGCACCAGCCGTTCGACGCGGTTTGAACTGCCCGTGCTGCTCGCTTTCAAATCACGCAGCAACTGTTGAAAGCGCTCAATAACGGCCGGGTGTCTCACCACTTCGTTGATGTCGGCGTCTGCACTCAAACCCGCCAGCAAACGACACTGCTCCCGCTCGGGAAACACCAGCGCGGACACAAAGGCCCGGTCGAGCCCGGCGATCACGACGTCCTGTACCACAGGCGCACCGGCGTCGATGATTCGGGCGCGTAACGGCCCGACACTGACCCAGGTACCGGTATCGAGTTTGAAATCTTCGGAAATACGGCCATCGAATTTCATGCCGCGTTGCGGGTTCTCCGGGTCGATGAATTTGGCGGCATCGCCCAGGCAATAGAAACCTTCGTCATCGAAAACCTTGGCGGTTACCTCTGGCTGGCGCCAGTAACCCGGCATCACATTCGGGCCTTTAACCCGGCATTCCAGCTTGCCGCCATTCGGCACCAGCTTCACCGACACGCCCAGCGCCGGCAAACCGATCACGCCAGACTGCGATTCCTCCAGCGAGGCAAACATCGCCGAAGGCGCCGTCTCTGTCGCCCCCAGGCCGGTCAGCATGCCAACTTTTGCGCCAATGGATTTCACCGCCAGGTCATCCAGCTTGTCCCACACATGCTGGGCAAGGCCGGCACCGGCAAAAAACATCAGGTTCAAGTCCCCGAAGAAGCGATCGCGCAAGGCATCGTCCTGTTCAAGGCGATCGGCCAGCAGCTCAAACCCCTTGGGCACATTGAAATAAACCGTTGGCGAAATGTCCTGAAGGTTACGAATGGTGCGCTCAAACAACGCTGGCGTCGGCTTGCCATCATCGATGTACAGCGTGCCGCCGTTGTACAAGACGATACCCACGTTGTGGTTACCACCAAAGGTGTGATTCCAGGGCAACCAGTCGAGCAATACCGGCGGCTCTTTTTTCAGGAAGGGCATAACACCCGCCAGCATTTCCTGATTCGAGGCGAGCATTCGGTTGGTGTTGATCACCCCCTTGGGCATGCCGGTAGAACCCGACGTAAACAGGAACTTGGCAATGGTATCGGGCGTGAGCGCTGCGTGCGCCTTGTCGACAGCATCAGTAACCGGCGTCGCCAACAAACGGTCAAACGTAAGCGCCTCACCGGAATAGCCCGTTGAATCAATGGCAATGACCTCAGCATCATCGGCGGCAATCGCATTCAGTGCATCGCCATAATCAGCGGCTTTGTCGACCAGGTAAGCACCCGGCGTCAGCAGGTCACAAATGTATTTTGCCTTGCCAAAATCTTTACTGATCAGACAGTAAGCCGGTGACAGGGGCGCATAGGGAATACCCACATACATGGCCGCCAGTGCCAGCAATAGATGCTCGGTGCTATTGCCACTCAAAATCGCAAGCGGCCGCTCAGTCGTCAGCCCCTTGTTCAACAACGCCTGCGCCAGCGACCGAACCCGCTGCAGCGTTTCTCCATAACTGACCGGCTCCCATTCACCCTCACTATTTCGTTCGGCCACAAACACCCGGTCGGGCGCCACACTGGCCCAGTGATCCAACCGCTCTATCAGCGTATCGGGATAGGCTGGCAGCTGTTCTTCGGTTTCCAGCAACTGAGTGCCATCGGAACGCTTCGTCAACCGGGCTGTCGCCCGACCAATCTCAATATCGCGGTAACCTGTTGCCATGTCCTCACCTTCTTGTTTTAAGTCACCCGGCTCTTTTTGGTATTGAGCCATCGTGGTTACTGTGGTTAACGTTGAATATTATGGGGTGGCTGTCGTTCGGGTTGCAGGTCCGCTTCACTCCGTACCGCTTGCAGGCACATCCCTGTGCCACCAAGCGGCACGCGGGCGTCCTGCCCGCTACTGCGTGAAGCGCCCCTGCAACCCTGAATCAATTGCCACTTCTAATTTTTCAAAATCTAAAAATTATTTTTCATTTGAAGGTTAAACGTCGCCACCAAACTAAGAGCAAGCTGCCGGGTGTACCTATCCGGGGAAGTCCGCAGCATGGATCGGTCCGACGCCTCGGCTGCGGTCTAGGCCCCATGGACGGGTTTACGCCGACCCCGGATAGGTACACCCGGTGGCTGGCGCGAACTCAAGGCAACAAGGCCAACCCTGGAGAGGTCAACCCGGCTGGCAACACTAACGCCTGGCAACGAAGTCAACCGAACTGGTACTTAAGAAGCCCCCGATCCGCACTTTGAACCCGGTCCAGGTGTACTCGAATTTCCGGTAAATGGTGCGCGCAGTAGAACGCCAGTAACGCCTGAACGTTGTTTCGTTCTTTGGGTGTTACGCCGTCGTCTTCGGCGGCCAGCACCGATAAGCCCAGTTGCCAGCCGAGGGCCAGAATACCGGTGGCTTCCAATAGTGCTACTGAGGCTGCATGGAGCTGGGTGGCGTTGTTGGCCTGGTGTTCCAACAGGTCTCGAACCGTGTTGCGCAGAGCATCGATTTTTCTTGTAAGCAGTGCCCAGTCTGATGAGCACTCCGGGTGTTCGCTGAGCGGCTGCAGACTGATTTTCATCCGGTTCAGCCAGTCGTAAAAAACTTCGCCATGGTCGCGTTGTATTTTTCTGAACAGAAAATCCTGAGCCTGAATGCCGGTGGTGCCTTCATAAATGGTGCTGATGCGCAGGTCCCGGTAGAACTGGGCAGCGCCGGTTTCTTCAATGAAACCCATGCCGCCGAAAATTTGAATGGCATCGCCAGTCAGGTGGTTGGCCATTTCAGTGACGTGTGCTTTGAAAATGGGCGTCAGTAAATCGAGTTCCTGTTGCGCTTGCTGTAACTCGGGGTGCGTTTTTTCACGGGCGCAATCGACCTGGTGGCCCAGGTGCAAACCGAGCATACGGGCCGCAAAGAGTCGGCTGCGCATGCCGAGCAGCAGGCGTTGAATGTCGGGGTGCTCGACCAGAGCCACCGGGCCTTTGCCGGTTTCGACATGGCGGCCTTGTTTTCGCTCCTGCGCCCAGGCCAGTGCGGCCTGGTAGGCGCGTTCGCCGACGGCTACGCCTTGCAAGCCAACGCTTAAGCGGGCCTCGTTCATCATGACGAACATGACCGCCAGTCCACGGTTGGGTTCGCCAACTAACTGACCCCAGGCGCCCTGGTTGCCACCCAATTTCAGTGAACAGGTCGGGCTGCCGTGCAGGCCAAGCTTATGTTCGATGCCGGTGCAGACTACTTCGTTTGGCTGTAGCTGACCGTTCTGATCTTCGATGTGGCTCGGCACGGCAAATAAGGAAATGCCTTTGCTACCGGCGGGCGCATCCTGAAGGCGAGCCAGCACCAGATGGAGTTTACGGTCGGTGAAATCGTGCTCGCCGTAGGTGATGTACAGCTTGTCGCCCGTCAGCCTATAGCCGCCATGACCGTCGGGGATCGCCCGGGTTTTCATCAGCCCCAGGTCCGAACCGGCCGCCGGTTCAGTCAGCGCCATGGTCGCGGTCCAGTCACCGCTGACCAGACGTTCGCCGTATTGTTCAATCAATTGGCTGTCGCCACTGGCCAGCAGCGCTTCGACCGCACCTTCGGTCAGCGGTTGAATCAGGCTGAATGCCAGGTTGGCGCCCTGCCAGCCTTCGGTCACCGCCATCGCCAGCACCTTGGGCAGTGACTGGCCGCCGAGCGCTTCTGGCAGACACAGACCGGTCCAGCCGGCGTCGCGAAATTGCGCGTAAGCATCGGCCCAGCCATCCGGTGTTGATACCCGGCCCTGATCGAGGCGACAGCCTTGCTGATCGCCAGTCGCATTCAACGGTGCCAGTACTTGTTCGGCAAAGCGGGCAGCTTCGTCGATGACGGCATTCATCAGTTCGTCGTCGAGTGCTTCGCAGGCGGCTAACTGCTTCAGCCGCTCGCGGCCGATAAGATGCTGCAGCCCGAAACGGATGTCTTCAACCGGAACTCGATAGGCCGTCATGTCATTACCTCGCCGCCATGCGCAGGGCGCCATCGAGGCGAATGACTTCGCCGTTGAGCATCGGGTTTTCCAGAATGTGGGCAGCGAGGGCGGCAAATTCATCAGGCTCACCCAGGCGGGCCGGGAAAGGCACCGAATCACCAAGCGATTGCTGCACCTCTTCGGGCAGAACCGACATCATCGGCGTTTTAAACAACCCGGGGGCGATGGTCATCACCCGAATGCCAAAAGCCGAGAGTTCCCGCGCCAGTGGCAGTGTCATGCTGACGATTCCACCTTTGGAGGCCGCGTAAGCCGCCTGGCCGATCTGGCCATCGTAGGCGGCAACAGACGCCGTATTGATGATAACGCCCTGCTCCAGCCCATCGTTTGGCGGGGTGTGCTGCATTGCCTCGGCCGCGAGTCGAATCACGTTAAAGGTACCGATCAGGTTGACCTGAATGGCACGGGAAAAGGTTTCCAGGCGGTGCACGCCTTTGCGACCGAGCACCCGTTCAGCACCGGGAATACCGGCACAATTGATCAGGGCATTTAGCGAGCCCCAGCGTTCCTGCAGCGCTGCCAGAGTGGTGCTGACGTTGGTTTCATCGGTGATGTCGGTGTGGGCAAATACGGCATTGTTGCCGAGCTCTTCGGCAAGCCGGCGTCCAGCTTCGTCGTTTACATCAGCCAGGGTAACCCGGGCACCAGCGGCAACCAGATGGCGCGCCACGGCTTCGCCGAGGCCGGAACTGGCACCGGTGACCAGGACGTTGAGTTCAGACAGTTTCATAACGCCCCCTTAACCCGCGTTTTCCAACAGCACACTGATGCCCTGTCCGCCCCCGGCACAGGCCGAGGAAATGCCGAATTGCTCACCGCTTTCTTTCAACTGACGGGCCACGGTGTGGGTGAGACGCACGCCGGTTACACCCAGGGGGTGGCCGATGGCGATAGCGCCGCCGTTGACGTTAACCTTGTCGCGGTCGAGGCCAAGCTCGCGCTCAACAGCTATATATTGGGCGCCAAAGGCTTCGTTGATTTCGATGCGACCGATATCGCCCAGCTTCATCTTCTGGCTGGCGAGCACGCTACTGATCGCCGGCGCAGGGCCAATGCCCATGATTTCAGGTGGCACACCAACCACTGAGCCACCAACAATTCTGGCCAGCGGTTTCAGGCCGTGCGCCCGAACGTAGTCGCCCGAGGCAACCAGCACTGCAGCTGCGCCGTCGACAATGGCCGAGGAATTACCGCCGGTCTGCACGCCGCCAAAAGCCGGGCGCAGCTTGCTCAAAATCTCCAGCGGGCTAGGGCGAACGTGGCCATCGCGATCAAAGCTGGCAGCCCGGTCGGAGAGCTTGAGACCCCGGGTTTTATAGCCTTCCAGTGGGAATTCAGTGCTGCTGACGGATACGACTTCGTCGTTGTAAAAGCCTCTGTCCCAGGCATCGATCGCTGTGGCAAAACTGCGGGCGGCGTAGTCGTCGACTTCAGCGCGGCTGATGTCGTAGCGCTTCGCCAGCTCTTCGGCGGTGTGGCCCATGGCCATATCCGGGGCGGTGTCGATCATTGCTTCCCAGAGAAAGTCACCAAATTCAACCTGGCCAAGTTTGAAACCGGCCCGCTGGGTGTAAGACGCTACCGGGTTGCGCGACATCGATTCGGCACCGGTGCACAGCACCAGCTTGGCTTTGCCGAGCTTGATCTGGTCGGCCGCGGTCAGAATGGCTTCAAAGCCAGTCGCACACAGCCGGTGCACCAACAGTGCCGGTGCGGTTTGTTTCACGCCGGAGTACAAGCCAATGTGACGCGGCAACATAAAAGCATCGAAACTCGCCTGAGCGACGCTGCCGGCAATGACGGCATCGACATCGCTGGCCGGAATACCGCTGTGCTCGAAGGTGGCGCGGGCGGCATAGATGCCCAGGTCGATCGGTGAGACTTCACGCATCACGCCGCAGTAGTCGGCAAAGGGCGTGCGCCGACCGTCGACCAAATAAACATCATCGTATTCAGATAAGAGCGCATCGCGCTCGGACGCCTGGTATGTGTTACTCATGATCATTTCTTCCTGTTCAGAAATTGGCCTATGCGGGCCTGAACCTCGGGGCTGGTCTGGGTCATGCCGGCGACCAGCGATTCGGTAAACAAGCCGTCGTCCATCGACATGCTGTCGATCCGGCTCATGGCACTGACCATAGCCCAGTTCGATAACGCCGAATTCTGCGCAATACTGACCGCCAGTTCACGGGCTTTGGCCTCGCCTTCGCCTGCAGCCACACGGTAGTGCGCCAGGCCCACCCGTTCGCCTTCATCGGCGCTCAGGGTGCGGCCAGTCAGCATCATCTCCGTCATTCGGCCCGCCCCAATCACGCCGGCGACCCGCACCGAGGCGCCGCCACCTACGAAGATGCCGTGGCGGCCTTCCGGCAAGCGGAAAAAGGTGGAGTCTTCAGCAATGCGTACGTGGGCGGTCGCGGCCAGTTCAAGCCCGCCGCCAATCACGGCGCCTTTTAACACCGCCACAATGGGAATGCCGGCATTGGTCATCCTGCCGAACACCCGGTGCCACATCTGGGAGTGGCGTACCACTTCAAACGGCTCCCGGGCCTGATGTTCGGCCAGGTCGAGCCCGGCGCAGAAGTTGTCGCCAGAGCCCGTCAGCACGACCACGCGAATGGCATCGTCCAGCGGGTTGAACAGTGCTTCCAGTTCAAGCAGCAGGGCGTCGTTAATGGCATTGTGTTTGGCAGGGCGATTCAGACGAACGTGGGCAATGCCATCGTTGATCTCCATCGTTACCAGGGCAGTGTCGGTCATTGCGGTTCCCATCCTGATCGGGTTGGTGGCTACCGGTTCGTAAAGGTTGATACCCGGAGGCCGCCGATGAATTCATTGAGGCAAAGACTACCGATTAATTGTTGTACTTGTAAACAATTTATTTTTAATCATATTTCGCGATAAGCAACAACGGCTATGGAAAAAATCGCTCTATAGAGGGCTCTAATTTAGATTTACTCGGGTCCACACTCCTCCTCAGAGGGCATAAGGCCATCCAAGATTTACGCTATTTATGTTGATAAGCACAACAATGTATGACATAAACAACACAGACTTTGCTCGGTGCCTGACGGCGCCGATGAAACACCGGCACGACCCACAAATACAACAAGACACAAAAGAGGTTACCAAGATGCGTACTACCGGATTTCTTGCCACCCTGACCCTCAGCGCCGCTGCGCTAGCATTTGCCACTCAGGCCGCTCACGCCGAAAACCTGCGCCTGGCTCCGGGCACGCCACCGGCTCACCCGGGCCACACCCCCTTGTTTACCAGCTTCCAGGACCAACTGGCCGAAAAGACCGGCAACCGGATGACCGGCAACATTCTGGGCACCGAAGTGGCCAACCTGGGCAACATGCGCAATGCCGTAACCAGTGGCCTGGCCGATGCCGGCATGTTCCTGCCCGCTTATTTCCCGTCGGATCTGCCCGAAATCAATCTGGTCGGTGACCTCTCTTTCCAGGGCACCAACTCCCAGGCGATGGGCGCGGCCATGACCGACTACATCGTCAACTGCGCCGACTGCCAGGAAAACCTGAAAAGCCTGGGCATTGTGTACACCAGCAGCCACGCTTCCGACCTCTACCAGTTGCTGACCACAGAACCGGTCAGTGACCTCGACGACATGCAGGGCCTGCGCCTGCGTGCGGGTAACCCACAGTATGCTCGCTGGGCCAGCGCCATGGGTGCATCACCTTCCAACACCTCGGTTGGTGAAACGTTCGAAGCCATTTCCCAGGGTATTCTCGATGGCACCATCGCGTCCTCGGCCGATCTGATCTCGTTCCGGCTCGACGATGTGATCACCCACATCACCACCATTCGCCTGGGCACCTACCACTCCACCATTTCCCATGCCTTCGGTCGCAACAGCTGGGCGCGCCTGAGCGAAGCGGATCGCAAGATGCTGGCCGAGTCGTCCAGTCTGTCGAGCGCTCTGGCAACGCAGCGCTGGGCCCACGAAATGCCTGCCGAAGCCGAAGCACTGGCCCGCAGTGAAGGCATCGAGTTTGTTGAACCCAGCCAGGCATTGCTGGATGCGACGGCCACCTTTGTTGTAGACGACATGGCTCAGGTGATCGCCGATGCCGAATCCCGCTATAACCTGAATAACGTCGAAGCCAAGCTGGAGCAATTCACCACCCTGGTTGATAAATGGACGGCCATTGCCAACGAACTCGACAACGACCCGGAAGCCATTGCGGAACGGGTTAATGAAGAAGTCTGGGCCAAGGTCGACTTTTCTACCTATGGTGTTCAGTAACCATTCCCTGATCTATTGTTGACTTAAGCAGTTGGCGGCGCACCCACAGGTCGTCGCCTTTTTTTATCAATTTCTATCAGGACATGAGTGACTTACACGATGTCGATCACCGGATTAAATCGCCTGGCCGATCAGTTGTCTCGGGCCCTGGCATTGCTGGGCACCCTGGGCATTGCCGCCATGCTGATCCATGTTACGGCGGATGTGATATTGCGCAGCACCCTGTCGTATTCCATTCCTGCCACGCTGGAAATTGTCACCCGCTACTACATGATCACGCTCGCCCTGCTGCCGCTGGCCTGGGTGGAACATCAGCGCAATATGATCGCGGTTGAAGCCGTCAGCGATATGCTGGGTGACCGCTTCAAAGCCTGGACGGATGTGTTGGTCGCGGTTATTTCATTGCTCATTTATTGTATTTTTATGGTGGCGACCTGGACCAAGGCCGTCGAACAATTTGAACGCGGTGCCTATATTATGTCGCTCGATTTCCCGATGCCGGTCTGGCCAACCTATTTCGTTATTCCCATCTCGTTTGCCCTCGCGTGCCTCGTCTGCCTGATTCGACTGGTGACGACGCTCTCGGCCACCACCTCATCCAACGCTCCGGAGTAAGGATTCACCATGTCGGTTGAAATCGGTTTTTACGGTCTGGTTGCTTTGCTGGTGTTGCTGGCTTTGCGGGTGCCAGTGGCATTGGCGTTAATGGCGGTCTCGCTTGGCGGTGTGACCTGGATGATTAACTGGGATGTGGCCATCGGCATGCTCGCCGGTACGCCCTATGATTTTGTGGCCAAGTGGACGTTGAGCGCCGTGCCCATGTTTTTGCTGATGGGCTTTGTCAGTTACCACGCGGGCCTCACTGCCGGGCTGTTCAACGCGGCCAAGGTGGTGTTTCGCTGGCTGCCGGGTGGCCTGGCGATTTCCAGTATTTTTGCCAGCTCGGGGTTTGCAGCGGTATCGGGTTCAAGCCTGGCCTGCGCAGCGGCCATGGGCCGTATTGCGATTCCGGAGATGGTCAACAGCGGCTACAAGCCGAGCTTTGCCTGCGGCACCATCGCCGCCGGTGGCACTATTGGTGCGCTGATTCCGCCGAGCATTCTGATGATCGTTTACGGCGTGTTTGCGCAAGTATCCATTACTCAGGTCTTTCTCGGTGGCATCACCATTGGTCTGCTGACCGCACTCAGTTACACCATTGTTATTTTGCTGGTCAGCTGGCGCCGGCCCGACATTGTGCCGCGCAAGCTCGAAGGCGCTTACGATTACAGCCCGGCCCAGGCCATTCGCGAAATCTGGCCGGTGTTGTTGCTGGGGTTGATGGTCTTCGGCGGTCTGTTCAGTGGCTTTTTCACAGCGACTGAAGCCGGTGCCATCGGTGCGGCCGGTGCCATCATCATTTCAGCCGTGCTGGGCAAGCTGAGCTGGGGGCTGATTCGGACGTCATTGCTGGAAACCCTGTCGACTACAGCGTCGTTACTGATCATCGGGGTGGGCGCCAGTATGTTTACGGTTTTCCTCAGTCTGAGTGGTTTAGCGGGGTTCATTTCCCAGGCGGTCTCGGGCTGGGACCCGACCTATCTTCAACTGATGCTGGTGGTGGTGCTGATCTATCTGTTCCTCGGGCTCTTTATGGAACCCTTCGGCGCTATGCTGGTCACTTTGCCGATTCTGATGCCGATTTTCGAGCAATACGACATCAGCCTGATCTGGTTTGGCGTGCTGCTGGTAAAACTGTTGGAGATCGGGATGATCACTCCGCCCGTGGGCATGAACATCTTTGTGATACGCGGCGTCGCCAGCCAATACGCAAGTCTGGTCGATATTTTCAAGGGCGTCAGTACCTTTTTGGTGGCCGACCTGGTGGTGGTAGCACTGGTCATTTTCTTCCCGGCGATCGTGCTGGTACTGACGGGTAGTTGAACCTTGTGCCAGGAGTTCTTGCCGGACGCTGGTTTTACTCTTTCTCGGTCTGCTACGGTGCCAATCGCCCGTGCTGGCCACCGGGTATCCCGATCCGGGGTCGGCATTAACCCATCCATGGGGCCTAGACCACAACATCCATGTTGTGGACTTCCCCGGATCGGGATACCCGGCAACCAGCACTCAGTATTCAGTCTCGGTGAAGCCCGCGTTATGAACTGTGAAACTTGAAATGGTAATATGGATGCTTTGTTCCCCGGCGGGAACGAAATTTACCCCAACACTGGCACATCAACAGGAGCCCCGATGACCCAGGACACCCAAAAAATAGATGCCACCCTGTTGAACAGTCTGGTGGGTTACCGGTTACGCCGGGCGCAGCTTGCCTATTTCGAGAATTTCACGGCCACCTGCACCGAACAGGGCGTTACACCGGGTCTGTTTGGTATTCTGTGTGTGGTGCGGGATAACCCGGGGCTGACGCAAACCGCCGTGGCCAACGCCATTGATACCGACCGCTCGGCCATGGTGTCGGCGGTCGATAAACTTGAAAAGCAGGGGCTGATCGAGCGCCGTCAGTCGGATTCAGACCGGCGTTCCTACGCCCTGTTTCTAACGGATGACGGTGTGCGGTTTACCGAGAACCTGCACAAGAAAGTACTGGCGCATGAAGCGCATTTTGAGCAGGTGATGAACAAGGGTGAAAAGGAGTGGTTGCTGGGCATGCTTGAACGCATCATCGAGCTGGACCACCCCGAGGGCTAAACACCGCCCTACCCTCCGGTCAGGCCATAAACCGCCGCAGCTACCGGAAGAAGTTCAACTTGGTGACTATCAGCCGGTGTACAGCCCGCTTGCGCTCCGCTAATCTGTAGCGGTTCCCTACCCAAACCGTGTCAAAAAGGATTTAACATGATCGCACTGGTCATCGGCCTGGTTATTTTTCTCGGCATGCATTCCACCCACATTCTGGCTCCGCAATGGCGCGAATCGATGATTCGCCAAATGGGTCTGATGCCCTGGAAAGGTCTGTACAGTTTGCTCTCGTTGCTAGGCTTTGGCCTGATCATCTGGGGCTACGGCATGGCCCGGCTCGAGCCGGTCTGGCTCTGGTTCGCCCCCGGCTGGACCCGCCACCTCTCGGCGCTGCTGATGATACCAGCCTTCGTTTTTCTTGCCGCCGCTTATGTGCCGGGCAACCGCATCAAAGCCCGGTTCGGTCACCCCATGGTACTGTCGGTAAAAACCTGGGCCATTGCCCATCTAATTGCCAACGGCACCCTGGCTGATATTCTCCTGTTCGGCAGCTTCCTGGCCTGGGGCGTGATGTATTTCATTCATGCCCGCCGTAAAGATCGGGCAAACAATACCCAATACCCGGTCAAAAGCGCCAAATGCGATGTATTCGCCGTGGCCGGCGGCCTCATCGCCTATGTCGTGTTCGCCTTCTGGGCTCACCAGTGGCTAATCGGCGTTCCGCCCTTCGGCTAACTTTTCTACTGTGCCAGCTGCGGAGTTCGAGTTGGCTCTGGTGCGAGGAGTCCGTGTCAGGCACTGGGTTCACTTATCTGGGGTCGGCGTAAACCCTTCCATGGGGCCTAGACTGAAGCATCCATGCTTCAGACTACCCCAGATAAGTGAACCCAGCACCTGACACTCAACTGGTCCCCAATTCTGAACTTGCATTCTACAAGCCTCAGCTTCTCTGCAGACCCCCAGACAAACTGATAAACTGAACATCCAATTCTTTTTTTGGCTCGCATTCTACGTTGGCACCATACCAAGTGGCGGTGACCGGATTGACCTATCCGGGGAAGTCTGAGGCATGGATGCCGAAGCCTAGGCCCCATGGATGGGTCCATGCCGACCCCGGATAGGCCAATCCGGTTGCCGACACGAACCAAAGGCAAAAGGCCAACCCTGGCACCGGAATGCGAGCGACACCCTCAGGACATAGCCGATGATGCAATCTGACGATCTCCACCTTCACCTGCGTAATCTGGTGGTGGGTGACTACCCCCAACTCAAGAAACTGATGGACCGTGTATACGACGATATTGGCGGTGCCTGGCCGGAAGACACCATTAACCGGCTGATCAAGGATTTTCCGGACGGCCAGATCGCCATTGACGACGATGGTGAACTGGTCGGCGTGGCGCTGAGCGTGCTGGTGGACTACACCACCTTCTCCAACCCGCACAAATACGACGACCTGATTGGTCAGCGCGAGATCATTCTGAACAACACCAGTGGCGATGCCATGTACGGTCTCGATGTGCTGATCGACCCCGACTACCGTGGCCACCGCCTGGGGCGTCGGCTTTACGACTCGCGTAAGGAACTGTGCCGGCAATTGAACCTGCGTGCCATTCTGGCCGGTGGTCGCATTCCCAATTACCACGAACACGCCGACGACTTGAAGCCGACTGAATACATTGAACAGGTCGCCCGCAAGGAAATACACGACCCGATTCTGTCGTTCCAGCTGGCCAACGATTTTCAGGTGAAACGCCTGATGCGGCGTTATTTGCCGGAAGACGAGAAATCCCTGGGGTTCGCCACGCTGCTTGAGTGGAACAACATTCTCTATGAGCCGGCTGACCGGGTGCTCGATAACACCAGGAACCATGCCCGTGTTGGCGCAGTTCAATGGCAAATGCGGGAGTTCGCGTCGGTTGAAGACGTATTGCAGCAAGTTGAATACTTCGTGGACGCGCTGTCAGGCTACCAGAGTGATTTTGCCGTCTTCCCGGAGCTGTTCAATGCCCCGCTGATGGGCCTGACCGATCAGACCGATCAGGTGGAGGCGATTCGCTTTCTGGGTACCTTTACCGAACGCTTTAAGACCGAAATGAGCCGAATGGCGGTCAGCTACAACATCAACATCATCGGTGGCTCAATGATTGAGGCCGATGAAGATGGCTACCTGTATAACATTGCCTACCTGTTCCGCCGCGATGGCACTCAGGAACGCCAGGCCAAACTGCACATTACGCCTCAGGAGCGGCGCGACTGGATCATTGAGGGTGGCAACGAACTGGCGGTGTTCGACACCGATGCCGGACGCATTGGCATGCAGGTCTGTTACGACGTTGAGTTCCCGGAGTTAAGCCGGCTACTGGCTGATGACGATATGGATATCCTGTTCGTGCCGTTCTGGACCGATACTAAAAACGGCTACCTGCGCGTGCGCCACTGCTCCCAGGCCCGGGCGATTGAAAACGAGTGCTATGTGGTGTTGTGTGGCAGCGTAGGAAACCTGCCCTCCATCGAAAACCTCGATATTCAGTACGCCCAGAGCGCAGTCTTCAGCCCGTCGGATTTCGCCTTCCCGCACGATGCGGTGCTGAACGAAACCACGCCCAACACCGAGATGATTTTCTTCTCGGATCTCGATTTCAACAAACTGAAGCTGGTGCGCAGCGAAGGCTCGGTCACCAATTTAAAAGACCGGCGCAAAGACCTGTTCAGCCTGACACGGCGGAATCCGAAGTAAGGTGGCTGCCTGGTGTCATGAGTGAGAAATTCGCAGGTAAATACAACTTGGTGGCTACTCTTAATGCGGTGCCAATCGGACTGTCGGGTACGCCTACTGGAGGCTCGCTGTAAATACCTCCCTGTAAGCTCGGAGACCGCGTCCCTGCGGTCTAACGGCCCCCAGTAGACGCACCCGACAGTCCTTAGCTCATCAGTGGTTTAATCAGCACGAATTTCTCACTCATGACACTAGGCGAAATCGACTCTCGCATTGAACGCCACCACAACCCGGTCTTTGTTTCCGAAATACGGCAGAGCTGAATGCTTTAGATAAGACGGAAAGATCACCACCTGCCCGGCGACTGGCTGAATGTCGTAAATGCCCTGCCCGTTCAGATAGAGACTCCCCGCATCCAGAAAATGATCGGCATTGCCCCTCGGGTCGTAGAATCGGTTGACGCCGCTGCGCCGGTCAAAGTCGGTATCGCCAGCGTCGAGGTAGTAGATACCACACCAGGAGCAGTTCGGGTGGGAGTGGGCATCGTGGTAGCCGCCCGTTTGAGTGAGGTGATACCAGCTTTCGGTGATGGTAGCCTCTGCGCTGGCACCCTCGGGCCAGTGACCCTCGTTGACGTAGGCGGCGATGTCCAGAACCAGGGACGATAGTGCCTGGTTCAACACCTGAACGTCGAGGTCGTCTGCGTCGAGAAAGTCCAGTTCGCTTTCGAACAGATGTTGCTTGGCACCCACCGCGACCTCGCTGGCTACGGCCGTTTTGTGCTGTGCGTGATGGCGATAGATGTGTGAAATCAGGTGACTGGCGATCAATGAGTGTTCTGCCAGGGTTGCGATGAACAGTTCGCTTCCCCATAGAGGAATCGGTTCGATGACTGGTTCGTCTGTCGCACTGCTGGTTGGAAAATCGTCTTGCTGAGAATCGTGACGCATGGCGAGCGGGCCTGATGTTGGTTAACGTCGAGTTCATGCCAGTGTAAGGCCGGGGACCACCTCAGACAATCACGAGCCAATGTTGCGCTGCGGGAACGAAGCGGTCGACCATGGCCAGCCCGTCCATGGTACTCTGAACCTGTTGTAGAACCCATAATCCGGAGATTTGAATGAACGCTGTTACCCAATTGCTCCAGTCCCACCGCTCGATTCGTGCCTTTACCGATAAACCGGTTCCGCAGACGCTGGTTGAAGATCTGATCCGTTGTGGCCAGGGTGCTGCGACGTCGAGCTTTATTCAGACGACTACAGTCATTCAGGTCACGGACCCGGAGAAGCGCGCCAAGTTGGCGGAATTGGGTAATAACCAGAAGTACATTAATGAAGCGCCGGTGTTTTTCGTGTTCTGTGCCGATATGAACCGCCACAAGCAAGCCTGCGAGATGCACGATGCCCCCATGCTGAGCGGTTTTACCGAGCAGTTCCTGACCGCGTCGGTCGATGCGGCTCTGTTCGCTCAGAACCTGGTCGTCGCGGCCGAATCCCAGGATCTCGGCATCTGCTACATCGGTGCGTTGCGCAACAACCCGCAAGGCGTCAGCGAGGTGCTTGGCCTGCCCGACCTGGTCTACCCGGTCTTCGGCCTCTGCATCGGCTACCCGGATCAGAACCCGGAGGTCAAACCCCGGCTGCCGGTCTCGGTGGTGCTGAAGCAAAACGGTTATGAGCCAGACGATGTGGCGACGGTGAAAGACTATGATGAACACGTCCGCCACTATTACGCGACCCGCAGCGGCAACCCGAAGAGCCAGAGCTGGAGTGAGCAGATCTCAGGCATGCTGCAAAAGGAAGCGCGGCCTCACATGTTGCCGTTCCTGCAGAAACGTGGGTTTTTGTTGAAGTAAGATGCTTTGCCCCATTGGCTCAGAGTATTGTCGGGCCTGGGGCTGCTAGTGCCATGACTAGGAAATTCGACGGCCAACTTTCGCTGGTGGCTATTTTTTAATCTGGTGGCAAACGGACTGTCGCGCACGTCTACTGGAGGCACGCCGTGAACCCATCCATGGGGGCTCGAAGATCGCATCCCTGCGATCTAACGACCTCCAGTAGGCGCACCCGGCGGCCCTTAGTTCACTAGTGGTTCAATAATCAAGAATTTCCAAGTCATGACACTAGCTATTCGTCCCGGCACCAACTTCACCACTTACTTCTAAACCATCCACAAAACCATTTCTTGCGGCTGCTCCAACAGCGCTTTCCAGTCATTGCAGAAACGAGCAATGGTACCGCCATCCAACACTCGATGGTCACCGGACCAACTGACCTGAATAATGTCTCGGATTTCCAGTTCATCGTTTTTATTGGGTCGTGGCAAACGCTGCAAGCGACCGATGCCCACGATCGCCACTTCCGGTGCATTGACGATGGGTGTGGTAACTGTGCCGCCAATTGAGCCGATGTTCGACACGGTGATGGTGCCGCCTTTCAAATCATCCGGGCTCAATCGACCCGATCGACCAGCCTCGGTCAGGCGTTTTATTTCATCGGCCAAGTCGACCAGGCTCAGGTTTTGAACACCTTTAATGTTCGGTACCAGCAGGCCCATGGGTGAGTCCACCGCCATGCCGATGTTGTGGTCGGCGAACTGGTGGATCTCATCGCCCGCGTCGCTCATGTGGCTGTTCACAATGGGGTGACGCTTGAGTGCGACGGACAGGCATTTGATGAACAGGCTCATCACGGTCAGCTTAACGCCCTGGCTTTCCAGTCGCTGGTTCAGCGAACGACGCAACCGGGTCAGTTCGGTGACGTCGATTTCTTCCGAATAGGTAAAGTGCGGAATGGTCTGGGCCGAATGCATCATCTGCCGCGCCATGGCGGCGCGCATGCCTTTGACCGGAATAACCTCGACGTCGCCTTTGCTGGCCGATTTTGCTTTGGGTTTGACTGACTCCGCTGGCTTGGTATTAGCTGCCGGTTCGTCTTCCAGTTGACCCATAAAGCGCAGCATGTCTTCTTTCAGTACGCGGCCATTCTTGCCGGATGCCGGCACGTTACCCAACTCAATATCATGCTCGCGGGCGATGCGTCTCACGGCTGGGGTTGCCAGTACCTTGCGCCGGTTTTCATCGGTGCTGCTGATGCTCTGGCGCGTTTGCGTCACCGCTTCCGGTGCTTTGGGTTGAGCGACAGCCGGGGCGGTGGGTGCATGGCCTTCGTAATCGCTGAGCGCGAGCCGGAACAGGGGTGAGTGCACTTTGGCGATTTCGCCTTGTTCGACGTAGCGTTTTACGACGCGGCCTGCGTGTTTGGCGGGAATTTGCACCAGAGCTTTATCGGTTTGTACATCGGCAACCGGCTGGTCTTCGGTGACGGTATCGCCTTCTTCGACCAGCCATTCCACCAGTTCGCATTCAACGATGCCTTCGCCGATGTCTGGCAGAATAAAATCTTCTTCGTAATCGTTTTGCGTTACGGGTTGAGCGGTCGGTTGCACAGCTTCAGGTGTTTTCGACTGTGCTTTTTCGTCCATCTTATTCGTGGAAACCGGCGCTTCGTCGGCGATTTCCAGTGCGAACAGAGGCGCATGTACTTTCGCGATTTCGCCCTGTTCAACATAACGTTTCAGCACCCGGCCCGCGTGTTTGGCGGGTATCTGAACCAGGGCCTTGTCGGTTTGCACATCGGCAACCGGCTGGTCTTCGGTGACGGTATCGCCTTCTTCGACCAGCCATTCCACCAGTTCACACTCAACAATGCCTTCGCCGATGTCCGGCAGGATAAAATCTTCTTTCATGGTCCTGCTCCTTAATAATTCATCGTGGCGACAATGGCTTCGAAAACCTTGGTCTCATCTGGCATGTACTCGGCCTCATGAGACAACGGATAGGGCACATCGAGCCCGCAAACGCGATTCACCGGGGCTTCGAGATGCAAGAACGCCTGTTCCTGAACTGTGGCGGAGATCTCGGCGCCGAAACCGTTGGTCAGCGGGGCTTCGTGGGTGACGACCAGGCGGCCGGTTTTCTTCACCGAGGCGACCACCGCATCGACATCCCAGGGCAAGATGCTGCGCAGGTCGATGACTTCGCAATCAATCCCTTCTTTCTCTGCCCGCTCGGCAGCCTTGCTGGCCACTTCCATCTGGGCGCCCCAGGCGAGCAAGGTGCAATCCTGCCCTTCGCGCACCGTTTCGGCGACGCCGATGGGCAGCTCATAATCCTCTTCAGGCACGTCGCCCACGGCAGCGCGGTACAAACGCTTCGGTTCAAAGAAGATCACCGGGTTGTCGTCACGAATCGAAGCCAGCAACAGCCCTTTCGCCTGATGCGGGTTGCGCGGCACAACAATTTTCAAACCCGGAGTGTGCGCGAAGTACGCTTCAGGGCTTTGCGAATGATAGTGCCCGCCGCGAATACCACCACCGTATGGCGTGCGAATGGTCAGGCCACCAACGTTAAATTCGTTACCGCTGCGGTAACGGAACTTGGCGGTCTCGTTCACGATCTGGTCGAACGCCGGAAAGATGTAATCGCCAAACTGAATTTCAGCGATGGCCTTATGCCCCTGCGAGGCCAGGCCATTGGCAAAGCCAACAATGCCCTGCTCGGTCAGCGGTGTATTAAAACAACGTGCCCGGCCAAACTTTTCCTGCAAGTGACTGGTCGCCCGAAACACGCCACCAAAATGGCCAACGTCTTCGCCAAAGCAAACGACTTTATCGTCTTTTTCCATGGCGGTGATCAGGGCGTTGTTGATCGCCTGTAACAGATTCATTTGACTCATGCGTCCAACCTCCCTGATGTTTTTGGATACTGATCCGGATATTTTCGCATGTGCGCTTTCAGCTGCTTCAGTTGCTGACGCAAATGCGGTGTGGGTTCGTCGTAAACATCGGTGATCAGATGATCAATGGTCGGGACCGGCCGTTTTTCGGCAGCTTTCATCGCGGCCAGAATGTTGGCCCGGTGTTCGGCGTAGAGGGTTTTCTCCTGCTCATCACTCCACCAGCCCTTGTTCGTTAGCCAGTGTTTGTAGCGCAAAATCGGGTCTTTCTTGGCCCACTGGGCTTCTTCATCTTTGGAGCGATACCCGGTCGGGTCATCGGACGTGGAGTGCGCGCCGAGGCGGTATGACATCGCCTCGATCAGCACCGGTGCATTGTGTTCGAGTGCATAGGCGCGAGCTGCAGCGGTCGCCGCATAAACTGCGAGCAAGTCGTTACCATCAACCCGCATCGTAGCAATACCATACCCAATGCCGCGCGAGGCAACGCCATCACCACTGAACTGTTCGGCCGAAGGCGTGGAAATCGCATAACCGTTGTTGCGACACAAAAAAATCGTCGGGCATTTCAGCACCGCCGCCATGTTCAGGCCGGCATGAAAGTCACCCTCACTGGCCGCGCCTTCACCGAAATAACAGATGGTGCAGGCATCAATACCGTCGAGCTTCTGGCCATAGGCATAACCGGCGGCTTGTGGAATTTGGGTACCGAGGGGCGAGGAAATGGTGTTGTAATTCAGCGCTTTGCTGCCGTAGTGAATCGGCATCTGGCGGCCCTTGCCAAGATCGCGCTCATTGGAAAAGCACTGATCCATAAACTGGTCGACACTGAACCCTCGGTGGCGCAGAGCCCCCTGCTCCCGGTACTGGGCAAAGATCATATCCTGAGGCTTCAGGGCACCCGCACTGCCCACGCTCGCCGCTTCTTCACCGAGCGAAGCCAGATAAAACGGAATGCGACCCTGGCGCTGCGCCCCAACCATGCGTTCATCCAACACCCGAATGAACACCAGGTCGTCATACAGCTTCAACGCCATCGCTTTATCAAGCTCAGGCTCCTGCGCACCCTTATACAAGGTGCCGTCCTGCTTCAATACTTTAAAGGTGGGGATATCGAGGGCATCGCCCAGCACAAAGCCTGGCTTATGGATGCTTTTACTCATAGGACCCGTTCCTGTTCTTATCGTCTTGTTAACATTCAGACCGCCTTTTGGGCGCTCCCGCTTTATGTTCTTTTTTGCCCAGGGGATCACCCCGGTTCTGGTTAGCTTAGGGGCTAATCGTTTGGTTGGCAGCCACTTCTGTGTACATGGCATGCGTTACCCTGTTGGGCTGGGTTTACGGTTGTGGCTTTGGGCCGCGATGGGCGCCGGGTACAGCCTTGTCGGGTCGCTGTGAATACCTCCATGTAAGCTCGGCGGTCACCATCCATGGTGACCGACGCCCCGCCAAGGCTGCACCCGACACCCATCGCTGGTCTTGGGTGGTTAAGCCGGAAACCCATTTAAAACTGGCTCAAACTCAACCTCGCTGCACTGTCATTGTTCTTTATCCAGTTTGAAACCACTTCGGCAGCTTTAGGGATACCGGGTGCACCTTTTGCGGACCGTGAGATCACATGGATGTGATCTACGAGCCCCCAAGGATGGGTTTACGGCGTGTCCGCAAAAGGTGCACCCGGTATCCCGACAAAACCTCCCGGCAGCTCAACGACGAGCCACGGACCTCAACCCATAGCCTGATTAACCTTGGAAGGCACGGGCTTGCCAAGCTTTTCAAACAACCACCGACCTGTAGCCGCCAGCTCCTCAAGGTCGACGCCGGTATCGAAGCCCTCGTTTTCCAGAAGGTAGACCACTTCTTCGGTTGCCACATTGCCGCTGGCCCCGGGCGCATAGGGGCAGCCGCCGGCGCCGCCGGCGCTGCTGTCGAAGGTGCGAATGCCGAGGTCCAAACCAGCCATGATGTTGGCGGCGGCCATGCCGTAGGTGTCGTGACAGTGCAGGGCCAGTTGGTCAGCATCGTGTTCGGCCAGAAGGGCCTTAAGTACGGCTTTGATTTGGCGTGGCGTGCCGCGACCGATGGTGTCGCCCAGGCTGACTTCGTAGCAGCCCATATCGAACAGGGCGCGGACCACCGGCAGCACCTGCGCCGGGGTGATCTCGCCTTCGTAGGGGCACGCGACCAGGCAGCTGACGTAGCCGCGTACGCGGACGTCGGCGGCCAGTGCCTGTTCGGCTACCGGTTTGAAGCGGGCCAGGCTCTCTTTGATGGAGCAGTTGATGTTTTTCTGGCTGAAGGTCTCACTGGCGGCCCCGAATATGGCGATGTCTTTCGCGCCGGAGGCCCGGGCAGCTTCCCAGCCTTTCAGGTTCGGGACCAGTACCGGGTAGCGCTCGACGCTGTTTAGATCAAGTCCAGCCAGGACCTGGTCGGTTCCACTCATTTGCGGGACCCATTTGGGCGAAACGAAACTGCCTGCCTCCACGCTCGTTAAGCCGGCCTCGACCAACCGGCGAATCAGCTCTAGCCGGTCAGCGACCGACAGGGGGGTCGATTCATTTTGCAGGCCGTCACGCGGCCCAACTTCAACGAGATTTACCGCGGGTCTGCTCATGCGGCGACCTCCTCTTCAGGGTCCACGACAAACAGCACCTGGCCGTCTTCAACCCGGTCGCCCACTAGGAGCGAGCATTGCACCAGAGTGCCGTCTACAGGCGCGGTCAGGGTGGTTTCCATTTTCATGGCTTCCATCGACAGGATCTTGTCACCGCGTTTTACCTGAGCCCCTGCCTTCTGGTGCACTGCGGTCACGGTGCCAGGCATCAATGCTTTAACCTGTCCATCGCCGCCCTGGCCATCCTCATGGGCAGCTTCAGCCTGCCACCAAACCTGGTGCCAGCGACTGTGGCCGTCGTCAACTTCAATTCCGGTAGCATCGGGCCAGGCGTCCAGCTGACAACGGTGCTGACCTTCTCTGCCTTGCAGGCGGAAATGCCCGTCACCCAGATGCTCGACGGTAACGTCACTCAGAGTCAGCGTTTCAGTGGCGCAATGCGCTCGCCAGACGCCCTGGTGTTCGGTGACCAGGCATTGCTCGGTTTCGCTGCGGTTGTACAACCAGCGTCGTTGCTGAAACCGGCGCCAGCCGGAAAGCCGCTGCCAGGGGTCAGTATGACCCGCATCCTGATGATTCTGCACCACGCTGGCGGCCAGGGCGGACCAACAAGCCGGTTGGTCGGGCTGGTGTTGCCAAAGGTCGCGGTGGGCTTCGATCCAGTGGGTGTGAATGTTGAAATCAGCGACATCGGTGGCAGCGCAGAGGCGACGCAGAAAGTTCAGATTCGTAGTAAGGCCGACCAGCCGGGTTTCTGCCAGAGCTCGGTTCAGTCGGGCCAGGGCTTCATCCCGGTTGGCGCCGTGTACGATGAGTTTGGCCAGCATGGGGTCGTAAAAGGGCGACACCTCGCTGCCACTTTCGATGCCGGTATCGATGCGCACACCCAGACCCCGGGGCCAGACGACATGGCTGAGAGTTCCGGTGGTCGGGCGAAAATCCTGATCCGGGTCTTCGGCGTAGAGGCGCACTTCAAAGGCATGGCCTGCCGGGTGTGACGGACGCTCTTCCGGCAACGGCTCGCCTTCGGCGACGCGCAGTTGCAGCGCAACCAGGTCGAGCCCGGTGATGCATTCGGTGACCGGGTGTTCGACTTGCAGGCGGGTGTTCATTTCCAGAAAGAAGAAGTCGCCACTGGCATCAACGATGTATTCAACCGTGCCCGCGCCGACATATCCAATGCTGGAAGCTGCGACTTCGGCGGCCTTCCACATGGCGTGGCGGGTCTCGTCATTCAATGTTGGAGCCGGGGCTTCTTCGACCACTTTCTGGTGGCGCCGTTGCAACGAACAGTCGCGTTCAAACAGCGACCAGACGTTGCCGTGCGTATCGGCCATGATTTGCACTTCAACATGGCGCGGGTTAACCAGATAACGTTCCAGCAACAGGCGGTCATCGCCAAACGCATTGCGCGCTTCGCGGCGGGCACTTTCCAGGGCATCGGCAACCAACTCAAGTTTTTCAACCACACGCATGCCCTTGCCACCGCCCCCGGCCGAGGCCTTTACCAGCAACGGGAAGCCGATGCGTTCGGCTTCTTCGAGCAGTCGGGCATCGCTTTGGTCATCGCCGTGGTAGCCGGGAATCATCGGCACGCCGCGCGGTTCCAGCGTTTGCTTGGCGGCGGCTTTCGAGGCCATGGCACGCATCGCAGCAGGCGGTGGCCCGACCCAGGCGATGCCGGCTTCAGTCACGGCCTCGGCGAAGTCGGCGTCTTCCGACAAGAAACCATAGCCCGGGTGCACGGCATCGGCACCGGTATCGCGCACCGCTGCCAGCAAGGCATCCCGATTCAAATAACTCTGGCTCGCGGTCGCGCCACCGAGGCAGATGGCCTGGTCAGCCTCGCGCACATGCAGGGCGTTGCGATCGGCGTCGGAATAAACCGCAACGGTTTCAATGCCAAGCGCGCGAGCGCTGCGTTGAATGCGGCGCGCAATTTCACCGCGGTTGGCGATGAGTAAACGGTGTATGCGTTTCATGAGGGTTCAATCCAGTTCGGGTTGCGCTTGTCGAGAAAGGCGGTCAGCCCTTCCTGGCCTTCGGTACCGACGCGCTGGCGGCCAATGCGCTCGGCCAGTTCGTCCATCAACGCGTCATCAACCGGGCGCTGAGCGACGTCTTTTACCAGGGTCTTGGCCATGGCCTGCGCTTCGGGGCCACCAGCGGTCAGATCGCTAAGCAGGCGCGACAGTTCGGTGGTTAAGTCTTCTTCATCCACGACTTCGTGCACCAGGCCCATGGCGCAGGCCTGTTGGGCAGTGAAACGTTCACCCGTCTGGAAATACCGGCGTGCCTGCCGTGCGCCCATGGCTCGCACCACAAAAGGCGAAATGGTCGCTGGGGTCAAACCAAGCCGAACTTCGCTCAGTGCAAAAAACGCATTCTTGGTGGCCAGCACAATGTCACAACAAGCGAGCAAGCCAACGCCACCACCCATGGCTGCCCCCTGGGTAACCCCCACCAGCGGTTTGCGACAGGCATCGAGTTTCTGCATCAGCGTTGCCAGCTTGCGCGCATCGTCCCTGTTTTCGGTTTCGGTGTGATCTTTCATCGCTCGCATCCAGTTCAAATCGGCACCGGCACTGAAATGCTTGCCTTCGGCTTGCAGCACCAACACTCGAACCGCCGGGTTAGCATCCAGCGAGTCGATCTGATGCGTCAATTCAGCAATCAGTTCCGCACCAAAGGCGTTACGAACCTCGGGCCGATTCAATGTCAGATAAGCAACGACGCCTTCGTGTCGAACAGTTAATGCCTGCATAACAACTCCTGTCTTAATCCTTCAAGTTTCAGAGTTGGCCGATAGCTGAGTGCCAGATGTCGGGTGTGTCTATCCGGGGAAGTCCGCAACATGGATGTTGCGGCCTAGGCCCCATGGATGGGTTGAGTGGGCGGCATCCCGCACGACCCCGGAGAGGCACACCCGGTGTCTGGCACGGGCTCCTGATACATCAGCTAAACGAGCCTCCGAAACTTGCGTCAATTACATTCTGAACACGCCATAGCGTGTTTGTTCTGTTGGTGCATTGCGGCTGGCCGATAGTGCCAGTGCAAGCACGGCACGGGTGTCGGCCGGGTCGATGACTCCGTCATCCCAGAGTCGACCCGTGGCGTAGTAAGGATCGCCCTGGGTTTCGTATTGCGCCTGAATCGGCGCTTTGAAATCGGCCAACTCCGCTTCGGTCATCGGCTCGCCTGCCGCCGCTTTCTGGTCGGCTTTTACAGTGGCCAAAACGTTCGCAGCCTGTTCACCACCCATCACTGAAATACGCGCATTAGGCCAGGTCCACAGGAACCTGGGGTCGTAGGCGCGCCCGCACATGCCGTAGTTACCAGCGCCGAAACTGCCGCCGGTGATGATGGTGTATTTGGGCACTTTAGCGCAGGCCACGGCGGTGACGAGTTTTGCGCCGTCTTTGGCGATGCCGCCGTTTTCGTATTTCTTGCCGACCATAAAGCCGCTGATGTTTTGCAAAAAGACCAGCGGAATGTCGCGCTGATTGCACAGCTCAATAAAGTGCGCGCCTTTTAATGCCGATTCCGAAAACAGAATTCCGTTGTTGGCGAGAATGCCGACCGGCTGGCCTTCGATATGGGCAAAACCGCACACCAGAGTAGTGCCATACAGAGCTTTGAATTCATCCAGCCTTGAGCCATCGACAATGCGGGCGATCAGTTCACGGGCGTCAATGGGTGTTCGGGTATCGTCGGGGATCAGACCGTATATTTCTTCGGCCGGGTAGGCTGGTGGCTCGGCTGGCTGCAAACCACGCTCCGGTTTTGCAGGCCAGTTAAAGTGGCGCACGGCCTGGCGGGCTTGCACCAGCGCATGATCATCGTTGTCGGCCAGGTAATCAGCGACGCCACTGGTGCGTGCGTGTACATCACCGCCGCCCAGATCTTCGGCCGAGACTTCTTCGCCGGTGGCGGCTTTTACCAGTGGCGGACCGCCGAGGAAAATCGTGCCCTGGTCGCGCACGATGATGCTTTGGTCACACATGGCCGGTACGTAAGCGCCGCCCGCAGTGCAGGAACCCATAACCACCGCAAGCTGGGGAATTCCCTGAGCCGACAGATTGGCCTGGTTGAAAAAGATGCGACCAAAATGCTCGCGATCGGGGAAGACTTCATCTTGCAGTGGTAAATAGGCACCGCCGCTATCGACGAGGTAAATACAGGGCAACCGGTTTTCAGCGGCAATGGCCTGAGCCCGCAAGTGTTTCTTTACCGTCATCGGGTAATAGGTGCCGCCTTTAACCGTTGCGTCGTTTGCGACGATCAAACAGTCGATGCCTTCCACCCGGCCAATTCCTGCGATGACACCTGCGCTGGGCACGGCGTTTTCATATAGCCCCCAGGCCGCCAGCGGCGCAATTTCCAGAAACGGAGAACCGGCATCCAGCAAACGCTCGATGCGTTCGCGAGGCAGGCGCTTGCCCCGAGCCAGGTGTTTGGCACGCGGGCCTTCACCACCGCCGAGCTCAACCTGGTGCAACCGTTTTTGAAGTTGGTCACGCAGGTCGCGGTTCGCTTTGTCCTGTCGCTGAAACTGTTCGCCGCGCACGTCGATACGCGATTGAATCCGGCTCATGCGCCACGCTCCTCAATGGATCGAACGATAATTAAATTCTGAATGTCGCTGGTGCCTTCGTAGATTTTGGTCACCCGCACATCACGGGCAATCTGCTCCAGCGGGAAATCATTCAGGTAACCATAGCCGCCCAGTGTCTGCAGCGCATCGGAACAGACTTTTTCGGCCATCTCGCTGGCAAACACTTTGGCCATGGCGGCTTCGCGCAAGCAAGGTAAACCGGCGTCTTTCAGCCGCGCCGCATGCCACACCAGTTGGCGCGCCGCCTCAATTTGCGTGGCCATGTTCGCCAGGCGAAAACTCACAGCCTGATACGTCATTAAAGGCTCACTAAAACTGGTGCGTTCCTGAGCGTAGGCACAGGCCACTTCATGCGCCGCCTGCGCCATACCCACGCACTGCGCAGCAATGCCAATACGACCACCTTCGAGATTACCGAGGGCAATCGAATACCCCTGACCTTCATTGCCCAGCAAAGCATCCGCAGGCAAAGCAAGATCATTAAAAGTCAGCTGAGCCGTATCCGACGCCCGTTGCCCCATTTTTTCTTCAACCCGGCTCACCTCGTAACCGGGCAAGTCCGTTGGCACGAGAAACGCGCTGATGCCTTTCTTACCCGCCGCCGGGTCCGTCACCGCAAACACAATGGCAAGGTCGGCAATCGCGCCATTGGTAATAAACTGCTTGGTGCCATTCAACACCCAACCACTGTCGGTTTTAATCGCCCGGGTTTTCAACGCCGAGGCATCCGACCCGGCCTGTGGCTCAGTCAGACAAAACGCACCCAGTTTTTCACCACTGGCCAACGGTACCAGCCATTGCTGTTTTTGTTCCGCAGACCCAAACCCAAGCAAGGGTCCACACACCACTGAATTCATAACAGAGGTAATGGTCGACAAAGCCCCATCACCCCGGGCAATTTCTTCAACCACGAGCGCCAGGGTCAAATACCCCGCATCCACACCCCCAAGCTCTTCCGGCACAGTCAGCCCATAAAACCCCTGCTGACCCATGGCCCGAATCACTTCAACCGGATGCTCACCACTGCGATCCCAATCAGCCGAATGCGGTTTCAATTGCTCGCGCGCAAAGGCCCGCGCCGCATCACGCATCATGACCTGAATATCACTTAACCCAAAATCGGACTGTACTGTCATGAAATATTGCCTGTCGTTTTTATTCATCTTGCCTGCGCTCGGCGCCAGGAGTTTGCTAATCCGGCTAACCGGTTGAATCTACATGGTTGCCTGAAATGCGTGCCGGGCACCGGGTAGGCCCTTCCGGGGTCGTGCGGGATGCCGCCCACTCAACCCGTCCATGGGGCCTAGACCGCAACATCCATGTTGCGGACTTCCCCGGAAGGACCTACCCGGTGCCCGCCACTTGTCTCACTGTTTAACTCAAGTTCAACCAATTCGACCTTTAGTCTTTTTCCAAGTGATTCTGAAACCACTGTGGACCAGCTCTGGGGGTCGGGTGCGGTGCTGGCGGGGCGTCGGTCCCCATGGATGGGGACCGCCGAGCTTACATGGAGGTACTTGCAGCGACCCGCCAGGGCCGTACCCGACCTCCAGAGCGACTTCTGCCACAACGCTAACCAAGCCGCAATTCAACCACCGCAGCAACCAATGCCACCAAACCTCAACGTGTCTCGTTGAACAATTCCCGGCCGATGAGCATGCGACGGATCTCGCTGGTGCCCGCGCCGATCTCGTAGAGTTTGGCGTCGCGCAGCAGGCGGCCGGTTGGGTATTCGTTGATGTAGCCGTTGCCGCCGAGTACCTGAATGGCATCCAGCGCTGCCTGGGTGGCGTTCTCCGCGGCGTAGAGGATGGCGCCGGCGGCGTCTTTGCGGGCAGTTTCTCCGCGGTCGCAGGCCGCACCGACCGCATAGACGTAGGCGCGGCAGGCGTTCAGGCGGGTGTACATGTCCGCGACTTTGCCCTGCACCAGCTGGAACTCGCCGATGGGCTGGCCGAACTGTTCGCGTTCGTGCACGTAGGGCAATACAACGTCGAGGCAGGCTTGCATGATGCCGACCGGGCCGGCGGCGAGCACCGCGCGTTCGTAGTCGAGGCCACTCATCAGGATTTTTACGCCATCGCCCTCTTTGCCCATGACGTTTTCGACCGGCACTTTGCAGTCGACAAACACCAGTTCGCAGGTGTTGCTGCCGCGCATGCCGAGTTTGTCGAGTTTCTGGGCGGTGCTGAATCCGGGGAAGTCTTTTTCGATCAGAAAAGCGGTGATGCCACGCTTGCCGCCAGCCGGGTCGGTTTTGGCATAAACCACCAGTACATCGGCGTCCGGGCCGTTGGTGATCCACATCTTGTTGCCGTTGAGCAGGTAGTGGTCGCCTTTGTGTTCGGCTTTCAGTTTCATGCTCACCACGTCTGAACCGGCGCCGGGTTCACTCATGGCCAGGGCGCCTACGTGCTCGCCGCTGATCAGTTTGGGCAGGTATTTGGCTTTCTGGTCGGCGCTGCCATTGCGGCGAATCTGGTTGACGCAGAGGTTCGAGTGGGCGCCGTAGCTCAGGCCCACGGAGGCTGAGGCACGGCTGATTTCTTCCATGGCGACCATATGGGCCAGGTAACCCATGCCGGTGCCGCCCAGTTCTTCGTCAACGGTGATGCCGAGCAGGCCCAGGTCGCCGAATTTTTGCCACAGGTCGGCCGGGAAGAGGTTGTCGTGGTCGATCGCGGCCGCGCGCGGGGCGATTTCTTTCTGCGCGAAATCACGGACGGTGTCGCGCAGCATGTCGAGGGTCTCGCCCAGGCCGAAGTTCAATGCGGGATAGGTGTTCATAGCGAATCTGCCGTCCTGTTGGATTTATTGTGACTGGATCAGTCGCTGCAGGCTAATTAACGTTGACGTTAACGTCAACTTAGACCAGAAAGGCAGGTAGTCAAGAGAAGTTGACGCTTTGCTGAAAGCGCCATGGCGGGCAGGGTCTGTAAAAGATGGGTCAGACGGGCTGCCCAGTGCTATGGCAATGGGGTATTGTAGCGCCAACACGAATAACCACAGGTTAACCCATGAAAAACCTTCTGATTCTGCTCGCCGTTGTTACGCTGGCGGCCTGCTCTTCCAACCCCACCAAAGCCCCCTATGCCGGCGAAAACGAAGGCCTGGTGATCTTCGCGGCCGATATCGAAGTCCGTGGCGATACCGAGCTGGAATACGATTTCATGTTCACCGTTGAAGACGTTGCCAGTGGTGAACAGCACCGCTTGCGCATGCCGGTGGTGGAAAACCAGACCTACGCGGTGATGGGACGGCTGGCGCCGGGGGAGTATCGCTTTGTGAAACGCGAAGACGTTCGACGCGATGGCCGGGGCATTCGCCTGTTTGATATTGAGGGTGAGTTCAGTGTTGAAGCCGGGTATGTGACGCTGCCCAAGCACGTGATGGTTGAGAAGAAATTGTTCACTCGCAAAGCCGAGATTACTGACCTCGGCAGCGATGCCGCTGAAGTGCTGTTTCTAAGCGACATACTGACCGACGATACCTACGAAGGCTGGTCGTTGCTGCGCCCGGCGGACTGATCACCGAAGCCCTTAATCCCTTTACTGATTCCCCGCGCGCCGGTCTATCAGCATACCCCGGCGCTGGCATTCGCTGATCAGCAACGCCACATCCCCCGGGTTTAAAAACCCCGCAAACGCCTGCTGGTCATCCCGGTAGGCGAGTGCCAGCTGCGGTGGCCCGAGCGGATGAGTGGGCGGTGAAATCACCAACCGGGTATAGCGCCTCGGCCCCTCCCAGTGGCGCTGCCGACGGTATACGCCCTGTTCCAGACGGATTCGGTCTTCCTCGAACCAGAGTACTTCCTGCTGCTGGCAACGCCAGGCGGTCACGATGAGGCCAGCCGCAACTGCCAGCCATTCCAACCCGGCGAACGGCAGTACCACCCAGGCACCGATCCACACCATACCGGCGACAATCACCGTTGAGACGGCCAGTAAGGCGCCCAGTACTTTCATGGTGCCTTGCCAGCTCATGGAGCGGTTGGGCTGCAGGACCAGAAAAGGCCCCTTGTCTGACGCATTTACGGTGACCAATCGAGCTACGGCTCCTCATTAACTCAACCAACTCAAGTTTCGGGGTTCGGTTCACCTCAAAGGCGCTGGCCCGCACCGGATGCCGGGTATGCCTCTGTGGGGTCGGCGTAGATCCCTCCATGGAGCCTAGGCCGCAGCGTCCATGCTGCGGACTACCCCACAGAGGCATACCCGGCACCCGGTGCTAGTCTCCTCAGTAAACTCCGAAACTTAAGATCCGACTGTCATTGCACTTCAAGATCGGCCAGGCACAAATCGGTTTGCTGGCCGCTGTTGTCAGAATCGGCCATTAGGCCGATGGCGTCAAAGTGGTCGGGCCGGTCGCCGAAGGCTTCTTCCCAGTCATCAAGGAGTCGCCGTTCGATCTGGTGCCAGTCGCCCGGCTCGCCATTGCTGACCACCCACATGTGAAACTGGCCGGTAAAGGGGTTGGGCCAGTGGGTATCTATGTCCAGTTCACTGGCGTGCACATAGGCCAGCACCCGGGAACGCCAGAAAAACAGCGGGTGCTCAACCGCTACGTAGATGCGGCCGGCAAAATCATCTCCGGGTTTTTCCTGCCGGGTGACACCGGAGATGTCCTGTTCCGCGCGCCAGCGCCAACGAATCCGGGTGTTGCTATCAAGTTCAACTTCCTGCTCCCAAATCCGCGCCGAGGCCGTACTGTCAGACCTCATGCGCAGGCAAGCCTCGTCGGCGAGCCATTCAAACCGGGACTCACCTTCGAAGCTGTGCTCCGCCCAGGTGTCTATTGCGTCCAGCGGCAATGGCTCGGCCATGACAGGCGCGAAGTAAAGAGCCAGCAAAAATGTGATGCCGTGCCTTGGCACCGCGCTCAGGGGGCGTATCATTGAAACGTTACTCCATATCATTCGCCGGATTCACACGTCACCACAGGGCCATCATGTTGTCGCACCTTACCCGCCGTTTGTCGCACCACTCACTGATTACCATCGTCACTGTAGCAGCGGCCTTTGTACTGGTCGCCTGCCAGACCGAGGAAGAGACCAGTGTGGCCGAAATCGCCAATCGTCCGGCCGAACCAGTGGTAGCTGAAAACGCAGCCGACTCAACTGGCCTGTCACTGTCTGAAGAAGAACAAACCCTGGAGCCGCCCGAAGGCTCGGAAATCGCCCCGATGTCGGTTGCCCCCGGTGACGACCTGGCGTTTCAGGAATTAAGCTGGGACGATCTGCTCCCCGCCGATTTCGATTTCAACACGCTGCGTGAAAAGATTGATCTGCAGAGTTACGAGATATATGACCTGACGGATGAAGACCCGGAAGCCCAACGCCTATATTCCGATCTGCAATCGGTCATGGCCGATGTTCCCATGGTCGAGGCACTCGACGGCGTTGACGCGCGCATTCCGGGCTTTCTGGTTCCGCTCGAAATGGCCGCCGATGAAGTCCGTGAGTTCTTCCTGGTGCCCTACTACGGTGCCTGCATTCATAGCCCGCCACCCCCGGCCAATCAGATCGTTCATGTGGTGCTCGATGAACCCGTAGCATTCGACAACATGTTCGAACCATACTGGGCCAAAGGCACCATCGATGTCATTAAAACCGATACTGATATTGGAACCGCCGGGTATCGGTTAAATGTAGCGTCAATCTCGCCCTACGAGTGAGCCCTGCCCGGCTCACCCGGCCACAGCTTATTCCCAAGCGCGAAAACATCGTCGTGCGTCACAATGACCAGAGGCTCTTTACTGTCTCGCCACGTCTCCTCAGGTTTTTGTATCGAGCTCCACGCACTTGTAGGGTTTAACGATTGAGAAGACCGTTGTCAGTGGTCTGTCACCGCTTAACAGGCACGTTTCTTCAACTGGTTTTTTTTCAATCCAGACGAACCGCATATACTTCCAGCAGGGGAATAACACCCTGACGCGCGAGCGTTAATGCGTGTTGGGTCAACGGCGTCATGCCGTCTGATATTGCCTGCTTTTCCAATGCCTGGGCCGACACGCCGGGCTTGATCAGCTCGCGCAGGGACGCTGAGACGGTCAGTAACTCGTAGACGGCCACTCGACCGCTCACTCCGGTATGGTGGCAATGCTCGCAACCCCGGCCCTTGTAGAAGACCTCATCGTCATTTACTCCGAGCAGTGAGCGAACCTCGGCCGTTACGGTTTCGGGCTCCTTGCAAAATGAGCAGTTCCTGCGCACCAAACGCTGCGCCAAGACGCCCAGCAAGGCAGCGTTGACCAGATAGGGCTCAATGCCGATTTCCAGCATACGGGTCAGTGTTGTGCTAGCGCTGTTGGTGTGCAGTGTACTCAGCACCAGATGGCCCGTCAGCGCACTTTCAACGGCCATTTTAGCGGTTTCCTGATCACGCATTTCCCCCACCATGATGATATCCGGGTCATGGCGGAGTATATGGCGCAACGCCCGGGCAAAGGTATAACCAATCTCGGCTTTGGTCTGTATCTGGGTCAGGCCATCAAGATGGTATTCCACCGGGTCTTCAACCGTGATGATGTTACGGTGGGTTCTTATCAGCTCGGTTAAGGCAGTGTACAGGGTGGTCGACTTGCCCGAACCCGTCGGGCCGGTGACCAGAAACATGCCCTGGTTCCTGGCCAGCAAATGGCGCAGCCGGGTCTCATCGTTGGCAGAGTAGCCCAGCGAACGCAGGTCCTTTAGCGCAAAATTGGTATCGAGTAGGCGAATCACCACACTCTCTCCGCGAATCGATGGAATGACCGATAACCGCAAGTCAATCGTTTTGCCATGCTGCGTCAGACGATAGCGCCCGTCCTGGGGTAGCCGGTGCTCTGCGATGTTCATGTTGCCCAGCACTTTTATATGACTGACCAGGCGCGGCATCAGTCGCTTGTTGAGGCTGCGTATGGTCGTCAGCGTGCCGTCTATCCGGTACAGCAGATCCAGACGATCTTCCCGGGGGCGGAGGTGGATATCCGACGCGCGGCGAGTCATGGCATCCGCCAGCAGATTCTGCACCAGTTGAATGATCGGACGATCTTTCTGGTCGACGTTTGTCGAGAACCGCGTTTTTTGACGGGTTGCATCGGACATTGACTGTTCGGCTGGCAACTCAGCCAGGGCTTCACGCTCTTCGTTCTGGTCGTAATGCTCGCTGATGGCGGTATGAATAGCCTCTTCTGTTGCGATGGCCAACTCAACGGTCTTGCCAACCATAAAGCGTAACAACTCAACCAGCTCAGCATTGGTCGGGTCACTCGCGGCCAGGTACAGGTGGTCGTCATCTTCAAGCAGTGGCATCACGCCATGTTCACGGGCAAAACGGGCAGGCACTCGACTGATAACGGCCGGATCGATGTCGAACGTTTCCAGGTCAACTTGCGGAATAGTCAGCAATTCGGCCAGTGCTGACACGATGTCGATCGGCCGGGCCCATCCTTTTTCGCCGAGTATGGTCCCCAGTCGCTCACCAGGAAGTCGCGACTGTTCAGCAAGCGCTTGCTTGAGTTGCTCCTGACTGATAACGCCGGATGCGACCAGTACCTCCCCCAGATGCAGGTGTCCGAAATCTCCACGACGCAGCTGACTGAAGGCAGTCAACTCTTCCCCGGTGTGAATGGTTCGATGAGGTTTGTAGGTCGGTTCGGGGATGTCTAAACGCACCGTTGACAACTGATAGACTCCTATCCAGCGGGCATGCGGGGGCCGTTCCGCGCAGACACGACCACCCTGACTATTAATTAAGCATAGTCTAATGCAAAACTTGCCTGTTAATAAAGCAGGCATCATTGCTCAAGAGTAAACTCGGACAATGGCGCCAGCGCATCGGCGAAGGCGTCGTCGTGCGTCACCAGAATCAGGGTGCCGCGATAGTCCTTCAACACCCGCTCCAACAAGGCCTTCGAGTCGAGGTCCAGGTGGTTGTCCGGTTCATCCAACAACAGTAATTCGACCGGCGTCTGGTGGCTCAGTAGCGACAGCAACGCAACCTTTAACCGTTCACCGCCACTAAGCGATGCGACAGGCTGCAAGGCCTGATCGCCACGCAAGCGCAAGCTGGCCAATTGGGTGCGTAACTCGGATGCGGGGCGCTCGGGCTGGTCGCGTTGCAGGTTTTCAAGCGCCGACGCTGACGGATCCAGTCCCGAGAAATGCTGATCGAGGTATCGGACCGAGCCGCGTACGTCTCGCTCGCCAGCCAGTGGCTCAATCCACCCCGCCAGGCATTTAAGCAACAGAGACTTGCCACACCCATTAGCGCCCGTCACCCGCCAGCGTTCACCACCGTGCACCGTCCAGGCAAGCGCCGGCTGCCTCACAAACGGCAACCGCAGATTCGCCAGGTGAACCTGAACGGCACCGGTTACTGTCGGCTGGGTAATCATCAGCCGTTGGGTTCGCAATTGCTCAAGCTCGGCCTGAGCCGTCTGGCGCTCTTCATTCAGGGCGTCGCGACGCTGGGTCTGCTGCTGGCTCAGACGCGCCTGCGTCTGTTCCGAGCGGTTTTTACGCAGCCCCAGTAACAGTTTTCCCTGAGAATGCGAGCGCCGCTCCTGCATGCCCTGCTGGCGTCGGCTGGCCGCTTTCTCAAGCGTTGCCTGCTGTTGTTGCTTCAGCCTTCGCTGCTGGCCAGTCAGGTGATCCAACCGTTGCTCTTGCGCCGCAAGTTGTGCGTTGCGTTGCGCCTGGTACAAGTCGAACCCACCGCCATACTCCACCAGCTGACCATTGCGCAGCTCCAGAATCCGATCAACCCCTCGCAATAAGGTTCGGTCGTGGCTGACCACCAGTGCGCCGCCCGGGTGCCGCGCCAGTGCCTGTTGTAGCCAATGCCGCCCGGCACGGTCCAGATGGTTGCTGGGCTCATCCAGCAACAGGTAGTGACCGGTCAGCATCAGCGCCCGACACAAGGCCAGGCGGGTACGCTGACCGCCGCTCAGCGCCTCAACCGGCAACGCCAGGTCTGGCTCAAGCCTGGCGTCTGCCAGTTGTTTTGCCCATTCGGCGGGCCGGTGCCAGTGGTCGGCCACACGTTCCAGATCGCTGGGCTCGGCATCGCCTTGTTCCAGCCGGCTAAAGGCATCAAACAGGGAGGCGACACCCAGTGCGTCGGCCACCCGGGGCCCGGCCAGAGGGTCCAGCTGGGTTTGGTAGTAAAACGGGACCGACCAGGTCACCTGGCCATGGGTTGGCGAGTACTGCCCGGCCAGAACCCCCAGCAAGGCCGATTTGCCATGCCCGTTAGGCCCCACCAGTGCGGTAACGCCCGCCGGCAACGACGAGCTTAGCCCGGACCACAAGGGATCATCGCCCCATTGCAGCGTCAGTTGATTAAAAAAACAGATTGGATCAGACACAGAAACCCTCCCGAGGGCACGGGACCGGTGACGCGCAATGCGGATTTACCGCCAGGGAAAGGAAATACAGCGACTCAAAACGCCAGCTACTCCGGAACGCCACCTGTCCATCAATTCAACGTAGGCCATACCGATCAATCAGCTCAGTAATACAGCTCATCGACAGGTTGGCTGTAACTCGACTACCGAGTACATCCGTTGGAGACAGGTTCACTTCATTGGCGTAGGGCTCGCTTTATGGAAGGGGAAGATACGCGCCGGGTGAGACTGCCACCCGGCGCATTGGCAAGTTACTCGAGGTTGTGTGTTTTTTCAACCCAGGCGGGTCAGCTCCAGCGGCGTGACGTCCGGCAGTGACCAGACAAAATCCGGCCCCATCAGCTGCGAGGGTGTTGTACTACCCGCCCCGGTAACCGCTTGTTCCAGCACCGCCTTTACCATTGCCAGGGGTGCGGTGATGGTCAGGTCGTAGCCATTGGGCGTTTCAAACCGGCCTACCACTTTCTTACCCGTTGCATTGCGCGCTTCACCCCAGAGGTAGGTGCGGCTTCTGGCACGTTGTTCGGCGGTTGGGCCAGGGACATTCTTTTCGATGCGACGCTTCATGAACGATTGCACCCAGGGCTGCCCCATCAACCAGCGCATTGATTGCAACCGTTTCATGCGCTTCACCGTTCGATCCGCCACCGGTACATACACCACAACGTTTTCCACGCCGGTGCTGTGATAAGCCGTGCTGACATCGCCCCAGGGAATGCTGACCGCCGTGCGTTCGCCCTGGCCCATATCGAGCCGACGTGTTTTCAGTGGGGTTTCCTCGATGCGTCCGTTATGGCGAATCCGGCTAAGGCCTGCCATACCTTCCACCGAGGTTTTGGCAGTACCCGGGCTCATCGGGCCTCCGGCCTTGAAGGCAAGGTCGAGTTCGGTCATGTCAGGCAGGGCTTGTTTGAGCTGGGCGGCCAGGCAATCGGTTGGTACGACATCGAAGCCCACACCCGGGCAGACGATGATCCCGGCTTCCCGGGCGCGTTCATTCATGCGAGTGCTGTGGGCGTGCTCAAACACATCCATTTCGCCGGTAATGTCGAAGTAGTGTGCCTGGCTCGCCAGACACCCTTCCAACATGGGTGCGCTGGTCGCGGAAAACGGACCGGCACAATGCAGCACCAGGGTCATGTCTTCCAACTCGCGTTTCACGGCGGCCGAATCGGACAAGTCAAATACCCGAAACCCCAGCTTCAGTTCGTGAGCCAGCGTGCGCAGCTTGTCTTCATTGCGACCGGCGAGCATCGGCGTTAAACCACGCGCTACGGCTTCGCGGGCAATCAGCTCTCCGCTGTAGCCGTAGGCTCCGTATATCATCCAGTTCTTTTCCATGCGTGCTCCCTCCAGGGCCTGATGCTTATCTGCCATCCCACAGCCTAGCGTATCGGGCCGCCAGGTGCAGACCTGCGCTGTCCAACTCTTGGGATTGGTGAATTGAATTCAAGAATGACGACAAGTTGACAGGAACGGAGTTCAGCGGATATCGGGAATCAAGCGTTTGCCCAGACTCACCGCCGGATCAACAACATAGCCCAGTGCCTGGTAAAACGCGATTACATCTGCATTGGAGGAGCGGACTTGTAAATTGACCTTAGGGCACCCTCTGTCTTTGAGCAACGTTTCCACTCGCAGCATCAATTGCCGGCCATAGCCGGTGCCCTGAAGGCCCGGCTGCACAGCCAGGTAGTTCACCCAGCCACGATGCCCCTCATACCCGGCCATTGCTGTTGCGACCAGCGTGCCTTCTAACTCGCCAACCAGAAACAGTTCCGGGTCAACCTTCAGCTTTCGGTCGATGTCTTTGTGCGGGTCATTATGGGGTTTGGTCAGCCCGGTGATTTTCCACAGCTCAACCACCGCCGAGCGGTCTGATTCCTGGTATGGCCTGATGTGACATTGGGGAGCATTCACCGTTGTTCCTCTCAAACTGTGTTATTGACTGGCCATGTCCAGTGCCTGAAGCAACCGATCCATCTCGGATTGGCTCGTGTAGTGGACAAACGACAACCGCAACACGCCGGTTGTCGGGTCAATGCCCATGGCTTCCAGTAACCGTACGGCATAAAAGTGCGCAGCCCCGCACTGAATACCCTGGTCGATCAGCGATTGCGCCAACACCTGAGGGCTGTGTTGATGGTGAAGCAACGATACCGTAGCGGCTCGTTGACGGGCATCCGCCGGGCCAACAAGATGCAGCTTTGGATGGTCGTTAATAAACGCCAGTAACTGAGCCAGCAAGGGTTGTTCGGCAGCATAAAATAACGAGTGCAGTTGGTGCGCTTTAGCTGACGGATTGGCGTCTGCCGTAAAATGATGCGCATAGAGTGAATCAAAATAATCCAGCACCCCTTGAGCCGCCGCGACCTGAGCGTGGTCCGGCCCGGCCGGTACAAACCATTTGTGTGGGTAGGCTTCATTAAAATAGTGCGCCTGGTTGCCGAGCGTGTCGGCAAGGGCCTGGCGAACCACCATCACGCCCTGATGCGGCCCAAAGGTTTTATAGAGCGAGAATAAATACATGTCCGCACCCAGTTCATCAATGTCCGGGAAGCCATGACCGGCATAGGAAACGCCATCTACTACCGTGTATACCCCCGCCTGTTTCGCTTTAGCACAAATGACAGAAACCGGGTTAATGTGAGCCACAATATTGGAGCAATGCGGAAAGGCCAACAGTTTGGTTTTCCCGGTGATCAGCGTATCGAGATCACCGACGTCCAGCTCACCGGTCTCCGCCTTCACCTGCCACTCGCGGATGACAACCCCCTTGTATCCAAGCTGACGCCATACGCCAATGTTGGCTTCATGATCCTGATTGGTCACTATCACTTCATCGCCCGGCTTCAACCAGTTCGCAAACGCCTGAGCCAGCACGTAGGTATTTTGCGACGTGGACGGACCAAAATGCACTTCATCGGCGGTGACATTCAGGTACTCGGCAAAGCGCTGATGGGACTGATCCATCAGCGCACCGGCTTGCTGTGCCACCGGGTGTAAATGATAGGGCTGAACTTTGTTCTGGTGATAGTACGCGGTCAACCGGTCGATGACTTGCTGACAGGCATAGGAACCGCCTGCATTTTCGAAAAAGGGCTGGTCAGCGAGAGAGGGTTCGCTGAATGCCGGAAATTGCGCGCGTACAAAATCGAGATCCAGTCCCGTCATTGATTCACCTGCATAGCTGATTAAAGACATCGCACACACCCCACTATAAGTCGGGACACCTGTGAGAATCCACCACGATGAAAAACCCGGGTGCCAGGATAGGAGAGACCACTGTTCGTTCGCTTCTTACGGCCATGGTGGCACTCTGTCTAATGGAGCTTCTCAGGTAACCCCAATGGCGATTGGGCTTCGGGCTTCGTGATCGAAATGGCCGAATCATGCGTTCGTCAAACCCGACAAGCTGTGCACAACCTCAGCGCGCAACCAACGATTCGCCGGGTCAGAGTCACGCGAACGGTGCCAGTAAAGATACACCGACAGCTGCAGTCCCGGCAGTGGAAAAGGCGTAATGGAAAAGGGCTGAATTTGCAGCGCTTGTTGCAGAAACAGGCGAGGTACCGTGAGCAGACAGTCGGTAGTGGCCACCACCTGACAGGCCGTCCACAGGCTTTGGCACCGAACGGCTGGCACGCGCCGGTGGCCGTGCCGGTGCAGCCAGTCGTCCTCCAGGCCAGGGCCATCGGTGCGCCGTGAGACCAGTACGTGCCTACTGGCAAGGTACCTATCAACAGAGATATCGGATAGCAGCGCCTGATGACCGGGCCGCCCCATCACCACATAGTCGGACGCCAATAAGGCTTGCTGCACAATTTGATCGCTCACGTGCACCGAGGCATCAATCGCTAAATCCAGATTAGCATTCACCAGCTCTTCAACCAGAGCAGACCGCGAAATCGCCTGCCCGGCCATGCGAACCGAGGGCGCCTGTTCGGCCACGCGAGCCATCAGCGCAGGCAGCATCACGTTTTCGAAAGCGTTGTTCAAACCAATCACAAATGACTGCTCACTGGTTTGCGGCTCAAACCGGTCCAACCCGGTCAGGGCTTTGTGCAACTGGCGCCAGGGACCCGCAGTCTCGGCCAGTAAGCGCTGAGTTTGCGCGGTAGGCACCAGCGTTCGACCCCGACGTTCGAACACCGGGTCATCAAAATGTTGACGAAGTCGCTTCAGGGCATGGCTGACGGCCGGCTGCGACACGTGCAATCGCTCGGCAGCCTTAGTGGTGGAGCGGCATTCGTCGAGCACGCGCATGACGACCAGCAAGTTCAGATCCAGCTTATCGAGGTTCATGGCCAGTATTCATTTTTCTAATGGCAGTTGATTCATAGAATTCATTCTTTTTATACGTTGACCTTGGCTAGACTGCAAGCACGCCTCTGCTGACGGGAACCACCATGGTCTACGATCTGTCCAAACGCGCCGAAGACACCCTTGCCAGGGTGCAGGCCAGTGTCGGGAACGACATCATTCCGCTCGAACGCCCTTTTGCCGAAGCGATGAAAAACCCGGACCGGGGTTGGGAGCTGATGCCCGAAATCGAGGCGTTAAAAGCGCGCAATCGCGAGGCCGGTTTGTGGAACCTCTTCCTGCCCCCAAACACTCAACAGTTACCAGATGAACCGAGCGTGCCGACTGAGGGCTTCAGCAACTATGAGTACGCCTTTATGGCAGAAGCCATGGGCCGAAGCTTACTGGCGCCGGAGATGTTCAACTGTAATGCACCGGACACCGGCAACATGGAAGTATTGCTGCATTACGGCAGCGACGCGCAGCAACGGCAATGGCTGGCACCGCTACTAAAAGGCGAGATTCGCTCGGCGTTCTGTATGACCGAGCCGGAGGTGGCTTCGTCTGACGCCACCAACATGGAAGCCACGGCTGTGGTGGAAGGCGATGAGATCGTGCTTAATGGCACCAAATGGTGGAGCACCGGTGCCGGTCACCCGAACTGCGAGGTGCTGATTTTCATGGGCCGCAGCAGCAAGACGGCGCCGCGACACCAGCAGCATTCGATGGTCCTGGTACCTCGCCACGCCCCCGGTGTCACGGTCGAGCGGCTGTTGAGCGTCTTCGGTAATGAGCACAAACCCTACGGTCATGGCGTCGTGCGGTTCGATAACGTCCGCTTGCCAGCGTCGGCTCTGATTGCCGGAGCGGGCCGTGGCTTTGAAATTGCCCAGGGCCGGCTCGGGCCCGGACGGATTCATCATGCCATGCGCGCCATTGGCGCGGCGGAACGCCTGCTGCAACTGATGATAGAACGCGGTCTGTCACGTACCGCCTTTGGCAAGCCGCTGGTCGACCTTGGCGGTAACCGGGAGCGAATTGCCAACCACCGTATCGCCATTAACCAGGCGCGCCTGCTGTGCCTGCATACGGCCAAGCTGATTGACCGTGAGGGTGTGCGCAGTGCCTTGTCGGAAGTTGCACAAATAAAGGTGGTTGCCGCTAACCTGATGCAACAGGTTGCCGACGATGCCATTCAGATGCACGGTGGTGCCGGAGTAGACGATTCCCTGCCACTGGCCGAGTTCTGGGCGGGCGGTCGCGTGCTGCGCCTGGCCGACGGGCCGGATGAAGTGCACCGCGCCACCATCGCCAAACTCGAACTGAAACGCTACGGAGACAAGCACTGATGCCCACTTCCAACACGCCCGATACCGTGGTCATTACCGGGGGCGCCAACGGCCTGGGGTTTGCGCTGGCAAAAGCACACGTCGCCCGGGGTGACCGGGTTATTCTGGTCGACCGGGACGCCGAACAGGGCAAGGCCAGTGCCGACGCCCTGGCTGGCAACGTTCACTTTTTTGCCTGTGACCTGACTCAGGTAGCAGAGTGTGAAACCCTGGCGAGCCACATTAGGTCGGTCACCGCTTCGGTTTCCCGTCTTTACAACAACGCCGGTATTGCCGGCAGCATCGGTACTTTGAAACACCAGACCGATGCCAACTGGGAGGCCGTATTCGGCATCAATGTCTTCGCACCGGCCCGGCTCACCCGGTTGCTGCTGCCACTACTGGAAGCGGCACCGCGTGCGCGTGTTGTGAATGTTGCCTCAATGGCCGGTCTGTTATCGGCTAGCCATATGTCGGCATACAGTGCGAGCAAAGCGGCGCTGGTGTCGTTATCGGAAACCTTGCATAAAGAGTTGCAACCCGTCGATATCGGCGTAACAGTCGCCTGCCCGGCTTTCTTTAAAACCCGGCTGACCGACAGCATTCCCCCGCAGGAAAGCAAAGCCAGGGCAGCCGTTGAAAAACTCATGGCAAACGGCAAGCTCAGTGCCGACCAGGTGGCGCAAACCATCGTCGATGCGGCGGATCGTGGTCAGTTTATGGTCTTGCCTCATGCCCGTGAACGCTGGCTCTGGTATCTGAAACGGTTCTCCTACCGTGTCTTGCATGCGGTGATGATGAGACAGCAACCGGCACCGGCCAAAGCCCGCCCCGATACAGGAGCCTCGCAATGAGCCAGACCGACCCCACCATTACCATGCGCCAGGGCGAGTCGCTGGATGTTGCGGCACTGGACCGGGAGCTGAAAACGCATCTGCCTGACCTCACTGGCACGCCCGAGGTAACCCAGTTTCCCGGTGGCGCCTCGAACCTCACCTATCGACTGGCGTATCCGGACCAGGTGTTGATTCTGCGTCGGCCACCGCACGGCCCTTTGCCAAAAGGCGCGCACAATATGGTGCGCGAAGCCGAGCTGATGCAGGCACTGCACCCGCACTATCCGAAAGCCCCGTCAGTGCGTCTGATTGTGACCGACTCGCCGGTGCTCAATTGCGATTATTATTTGATGCAAGCCATACCCGGTTTGATACTGCGGCGAACACCCCCCACCGATCTCGCGCACGAGCAGTGCCGCCACCTCTGCCAGGTTTTCATTAACGGCCTCGCCGAGTTGCACAGCATTGATGTAACAACGACCGGGTTGTCAGCGCTCGGCAAAGGCGAGGGGTACATTGAACGCCAGGTAAGCAGCTGGACCGAGCGACTGGCCCGCGCCCAAACCCCCGATGTGCCCGCCTTCGACGATGTCGGTTTATGGCTTGCACAGCATCAGCCCGAAGAACAACCCGCCTGCCTGATTCACAACGACTACCGGTTCGACAACCTGGTACTCGACCCGAGTGACTTCCGGGTGCGCGGCGTACTCGACTGGGAGCTGGCAACCCTCGGCGACCCGCTGATGGATCTCGGCACCGCCCTGGCCTATTGGGTGGAAGCCGGTGACCACCCCGCCATGCTGGCCATTCGCCCCCAGCCCACTCATTTGCCCGGCATGATGACGCGCGATGAACTGGTGGCGGCCTATGTTAAAGCACGCGGGCTGGCGCCAGTCGATTTCCGGTTTTACACCGTCTTCGGCCTATTTCGTCTTGCCGGAATCCTGCAACAGATATACGCGCGGTTTTTTCAGGGCCAGACCCAGGACAAACGCTTTGCCGGCTTCGGCACCGTGGTCGCCCACCTGCACCAGCGTTGCCAGGAACGGATCGGATAATGGCCACCGTTTATCTGGTAAGACACGGCCAGGCCGCGCGCGATGTACTCGACTACGATTCGCTCAGCGCCCTGGGCCGATTGCAGATTCAGCACCTGGCGAACTACTACCGGCCCTACTGGCAACCGGCCCTGCGCCACAGCGGCACCCTGGTACGTCAGCGTCAGAGCGAGTCGGTGTTTGGCGAACAAATCGGCGACCAACAGGCCGCAACTGCCGATGCCCGCTGGAACGAATTCGACTTTCTCGACATCGTTCGCCAACACCGCCCCGACTGGCAGGACCCGGCCCAAATGCAACAAGACCTTGGCCGCGAAGATCACCCCGGACGGGCCTTTTTATCGGTATTTCGCGGCGCCCTCGAACGCTGGGTCGATGCCGGCACCGACGCGCCCTACACCGAAAGCTGGACCGACTTTACTACTCGAACCGCCGCAGTGCTGTCGACATTGGATGACGATAACACGCATTGGGTATTTACCTCGGGTGGGGTGATATCTGCTCTGGTTTGCCAGGCACTGAAACTGGATGCCGCAGCCGCCATGCGCATTAACCTGGGTTTGCACAATGCCTCTGTTACCGCACTAGTATCGCAGCGAGGCCAATGGCGCTTGCAAGGCATGAACCAAACCCAGCACTTTGTCGACCAACCCGACTGGCTGACGTTTCATTAATGGCCATCAAACCGACATAAGCACACATAAAACGGAGTGACCATGACCAACCCTTTTGATTTAACCGGAAAAATTGCCCTGATCACCGGTGCCAGCAAAGGCATCGGAGCCGCCATTGCCCATGCACTGGCCGACCAGGGCGCCTATGTCATCGTCACTAGCCGCAAGGCCGAAGCCTGTGCCGAAGTGGTCGACGAAATAGTCGCAAAAGGTGGTAAAGGGGAAGCCGCGGCGTGTCACATCGGCGACTTGCATGCCATGGAAATGACGGTTCAAACCCTGCTGGAACACCATGGGAAAATCGACATTCTGGTAAACAACGCCGCTGCCAACCCTTACTTCGGGCCCATCGACCAGACACCGCTCGATGCCTTTAATAAAACACTGGAAGTCAACATTCGCGGTTATTTTTACATGACCAACCTGGTCGGCCAGTCGATGAAGAAAACCGGTGGTAGCATCATTAACATCGCCTCAGTAAATGGTGTGATACCCGGTGATTTTCAGGGCGTGTACTCGATCACCAAATCAGCCGTCATCGCCATGACCAAAGCCCACGCTAAAGAGTGGGCCCGCCACAATATTCGCGTAAACTGCCTGCTGCCCGGCCTGACCAAAACCAAGTTCGCCAGTGCCATTACCGACAACCCGGAGATGATGAAGCAGGTGATGCCACACATCCCGATGCGCCGCGCCGCCGAGCCGGACGAAATGACTGGCCAGGTAGTGTATTGGGCCAGCAATGCCAGCAGCTACACCACCGGCTGTGTCGTCAACGTGGATGGGGGGTATTTGCTGGTGTGAGTACAGAAAAACCCGGTCAGGGTTTTCCTGGTTTTTTTTGACAGGCGATATTGCCCTATGAAGAAAACCGACTTTACTATGGAGACGAACGCCCGAGGGACACCCCAATGCTCATGTCAGCCGCCAAATCCACCCTGGTCCTGGTCGATTTTCAGGGTCGGCTCATGCCAGCGATCAGCGATGGTGAAGCGGTCGTCGGACGGGCCCTTACCCTGGCTACCATCGCCGGGTTACTGGATGTGCCCGTCATCGGGACCGAGCAAACGCCCGACAAGCTCGGCCCCAATGACAATCGAATCTATCAGCACTGCCAGCAAACGCTGCACAAGAATACCTTCGACGCTTGCGAGGGTGGCCTGCTGAATGCGTTAGAAGATCACCGGACTCACGTCATCATCGGTGGCTGCGAGGCTCATATCTGCGTGTTGCAAACGGCCATGGGGTTGCTGGATGCGGGCTATCGGGTTTGGGTCGTGGCCGATGCAGTCGGCTCTCGACTGCCTGCCAACAAGGAACTGGCCTTGCAACGGTTACGCCAGCAGGGGGCTGACATTGTGTCGACCGAAATGGTCGCCTTCGAATGGCTCGGTGAGTCAGAACACCCTCAATTCCGGAACGCTCTGGCGCACTTAAAGTAACGCCAACCGGTATAGACTGCACGACGGATCGTAATTTACCGTCGAGCAGTTACAGCCGATTTTAAAAGTCGTACTAACCCTGAAGGCCGCACGACTTTTGTACCTGGGTATCTTTGGTTAACGCGAAAAGACATCCGGATTATAGAGGTTATGGCGCCCGACTTCCCGAATGTCGCGCTCGCCACAGAGCGCAAGGCTGACATCCAGTTCATTCCTCAATATCCGCAATACGTCAGTCACGCCGGCTTCACCGGCCGCACCGAGACCGTACAAGAACGGCCGTCCAATGTAGGTGGATTTCGCACCCAGACACAACGCTTTCAGCATTGCCTGCCCGGTGTGAATGCCGCCATCGATATGCACTTCGATGTCATCACCGACCGCATCCAGAATCGCTGGCAACACTTCAATGGTGGAGGGAACACCATCAAGCTGGCGCCCACCATGATTCGACACGACAATAGCGTCGGCGCCGGTTTTTACCGCCAGTTTGGCGTCTTCAGGGTCCATAATGCCTTTCAGAATAATAGGCCCGCCCCAGCGCTCTTTAATCCAGGCGATGTCATCCCACGACAGTTTCGGGTCCAGCTGCTTGGCCGACCATTCCGACAGTGAGGTCATGTTCTCAATGCCTTTAACATGGCCAATTACATTGCCGAACCCCCGCCGTTTCGTGCCCAGCATACGCATCGCCCAGCCTGGCCTTGCCATAATCTGCAACAAGCTGTTCAGACTAAACGACGGAGGCGCGCTGAGGCCATTGCGTACATCTTTATGGCGCTGACCCAGAATCTGAAGATCCAGCGTCACGACCAGGGCGCTACATCCGGCAGCTTTGGCACGGTCGATCAACCGCCCAATAAAATCCCGGTCGCGCATGACATAGAGCTGAAACCAAAAGGGCCTGGCGGTATGTGCCGCCACATCCTCAATCGAACAAATGCTCATGGTCGACAACGTAAACGGCACACCGGCTTTCTCCGCCGCCCGGGCAGCATGAATCTCGCCATCAGCCCATTGCAAGCCGGTTAACCCCGTCGGCGCCAGCGCCAAGGGCATCGAAACCGTCTGCCCAACCATGGTGGTTTCAAGATTACGGTCACTCATATCAACGGCAACGCGCTGACGATATTTCAGCTTGTCAAAATCTGATGAGTTGGCTCTGTAGGTAGATTCCGTCCATGAGCCGGAATCCGCATAGTCATAAAACATGCGTGGCACACGTCGACGGGCCAGACTTCGGTAATCAAAAACATCACAGGGTTTTGTCATTTAACTCACTTCCTTAACTCGTTTTCTGCCCACCTCAAGGTGCACTGGTTAGTTTGCGTTCCTACCAAGTCGTCCGTGTCAGGCACCGGGCATGTCTGTTCGGGGTCGGCGTAAATCCATCCATGGAGCCTAGACCGCAGCGTCCCTGCTGCGGACTACCCCGAACAGTCATGCCCGGTACCCGACACTCAGCCAGTGGTTACATGCCAAACTTCAGTTATATTCGATGCAACTATTAATCTGGAGATTGATCATTCGCTTCAATAGTAATCTCCGGATGCGGGCTCTCAGTAGGCGTGGCGCGTTGCGCCAGATAAGCCCCGGCAATCACCACCAGTGCCCCTGCCAATTGTATGGGAGACAATGCCTCGCCTAACAATAGCCAGGCCAAAACAATCGCAGTTACCACTTCCAGATAGGCGACGCCGCCCGCAACCGGAGCAGACAACCGGCGAATGGCCGCCACACCGGTTACATAAGCCAATGCCGTGGCGATCAGCCCCAACCAAACCACAGACACCATGGCCGAGGTTTGCACACCGGCTATGGTGATGTCGCCCGCCAGTATCGACCAGGGCAATGCCCAGGGCTGGGCAATCAGTGACAGGGACAAGAAGGCTACAACGCCACCAATGGAAATGAGTGCGAGGGGTTCGACATCGTCCTGTGCCGCATCAGACAGTAAGAAGAAGGAAGCCTGGCCTACTGCAGCACCCGCTGCGAGCAATAAACCGAGTGGATCCAGTACCAACCCGTCCCAGACTTCCAACAGACCCGCCAGGCCCAGTACGGCCAGCGCAACGCCCAGAATCGCCGAACCGGCTACAGGCTGGCGGCGCACCAGACTGACCCAAAGCAGAACCAGAACGGGGCCGAGGAACTCAATCAGCAACGCAATGGCAACGGGAATACGGGATACAGCGCCAAAATAAAGCGCCTGAACACCGGCGATGGGGAACACGCCATAGGCGAGCAGCAAACGCCACTGGGTCCGTAACAAACGCCGGTGATGCCAGGCGACCGGCAACAGTATCAGCACCATGCCCAGCAGTCGCAACCAGGTCACATGCAGCGGTGACATGCCTGCCACCATCAGCGGTTTGGCAAAGGCGCCAGCCCCACCGAAGGCAAGTGCAGACAGCAGGGCAAAGCCCAGCCCGGTTAATTTCTGGTGGGCTGCGTCCGGCGCAGTTATGGCAGAGGACATGGTTCGGATTCGGGTTACAAAATGAACCCGGAGTCTACTCCGGCAGACGCCTGAATGCATCTGCACGGAGCGTTGCAACAGCCGTTATCGCCAGGCGCCCAGTATCAGCCCCATCAGCGTGAAGACAACCGTCCAGTAGCCACCATGAATCAGAATATAGCGCCAGCTGCGCTGTTCAAACAGCCCGGTTACACCAAAGGCAAACAGCAACCAGCCAAAGCCGGTAAAAAAGCCATAAAGGGCACCGGTGCCAGCGTTAATCTCGGGCGTATTCAGAAACATGGCCAGGCAATAAGCCATGATCAGCAAAAAGATAAACGACAGCCCAAAGATTTTGGGCATGTTGGCCGATTTTATTTTTTCTTCGTCCAGTCCGGCTTCACGCATCCAGACATTGGCAAACAACAGGGGGGAATACCAGAGGGCGCCAACGGCGAAGCCGATGAGTGACGCCAACAGAATTGCCCAGATGTTCAAGGTTGCTACGTCCATTCCGCTGTCTCCTTTAGGGAGCCTCTGAATAACTCCCTCAGGGTTAGTGATTCAGAGGCTTCTAAGTTTTGTTGTTGCAAGCCAACCTCCGGGAAGCCCCTGGCTTGGTCATTGAGTATAGAACGAGCGCGTCAGGACGGAAGAAATAATGCGGCCATTTCAGGGCCGCTTTAAGAGGCAGTTCGCGCTGAATAACCCGCTCTCCCTCTGCGATATTCGCGCGAATGAACCACAGGACAATGCCTAAAAGCTAGGCTATGCTGGCCAAATTGTCGCAACCGGGCAAAAACCATGATCACCGTTACCTTCACGCCCAATCTGCAACGTCATGTGGCGAGTCCACCCCGCGGACTTCAGGCAAACACCGTTGCCGATGCGCTGCACCAAATTTTTGCCAAAAACCCAACGCTCGCAGGCTACATTCTGGATGACCAGCACCGGCTGCGGAAAAACATCGCTGTCTTTATTGACGGCACCCTGATTCAGGATCGCAACACCCTGTCCGACTCACTGCAGCCGTCGTCTGATGTGCAGGTGTTGCAAGCGCTCTCCGGTGGCTGATACACCGGGACACAACAACAAAAGCGGGGGAGACTCCCATGAACGAAACCGTGCACATCGGCACCCGAAAAGGGTTATTTCAATTCACGCGCACTGCCCCTGGCCAGTGGCAACGCAGCGAGACGGCCTTTCTCGGCGACCCGGTCACCATGGTGCTGACCGACCCGCGCACGGGCGACCGCTATGCCGGGCTGAACCACGGTCATTTCGGCGTAAAACTGCATGCGGCCCGGGCAGGCACCAATGAATGGAAGGAAATTGGCACACCGGCCTTCCCGAAGGTGGAAGACGGCGACGGACCTACGGTCGAACTGATCTGGGAACTGGTAACAGGCGGGGATGATGAACCCGGCACCCTATGGGCAGGCACCATTCCGGGCGGTCTGTTCAAATCGACCGACAACGGTGAAAGCTGGCGACTGATCGACGCGCTCTGGCAAAAACCGGAGCGCGATAAATGGTTTGGTGGCGGTTACGACAAACCCGGTATTCACTCCATTTGCGTACACCCTCACGACAGCAACACCATTCGGCTGGCCATTTCCTGCGGCGGCGTTTGGGAGAGCACCAACGGTGGAAAAACCTGGCAGCAAACCGGCCAGGGCTTGCGAGCGGCTTTCATGCCACCCGAGCTGGCCTACGACCCGGTCTCACAAGACCCCCACCGCATGGTGCAATGCCCGGCGTCGCCCGACCACCTGTGGATACAGCATCACAATGGCATTTTCCGCTCAGAAGACGGTGGCCATAACTGGACCGAATTCACCGACGTCTCACCCTCTGTATTCGGCTTTGCTGTCGCGGTTCACCCAACCCAACCCGATACCGCCTGGTTCGTACCCGCGATCAAAGATGAGCATCGCATCCCGGTAGACGCCCAGCTGGTGGTCACCCGCACCAGAGACGGCGGCAAAACCGTCGAAACCCTCACCCGGGGCCTACCCGAAGAACCCGCCTACGACCTGATCTACCGCCATAGCCTGGACATAGACGCCAGCGGCGACCTGCTCGCCTTCGGGTCCACCACCGGCAACCTCTGGGTCAGTGAAGACCAGGGCGACCACTGGCAATGCCTGTCAAAGCACTTGCCGCCCATCAATGTGGTGCGGTTTGATCCGTAAATTGGGATGATGCCTTGGCTTCCTTCACTGGAGTTGAGGTTTGCTTGATTGCCTGTATGTCGTGCCAGATGCCGGGTATACCTATCCGGGGTCGGTGTAGATCCATCAATGGCGGTCCGACGTCTCGGGCCTAGACCGCATGATATGAATCCCATCCGTGGGATTCACCCTTCGGGCTCGCTTCGCTCATGCTAAAACGCTCCAGGCGTTTTAGTCCATGCTGCGGACTACCCCGGATAGGTATACCCGGCACCCGTCACTTGGTTTTTTGCCAATTCCAAGCTTAGTTATTGAGTTACCTCAAGACGCAACTCACCCATAGCCTGACGAATAATACTGACGCTCGATTTCAAAAAGAGCCCGGCCATCAGCGCTGCCACCACCAGATCCGGCCAGGGGCTGGCCGTGAACGCCACCAATACAGCGGCACCGATTACCGCCACGTTGCCAATCGCATCATTGCGGCTGCACAACCAGACGGAACGGACGTTGGCATCGCCATCCCGGTAACGCAGCAGGATCAGAACGCTGGCCAGGTTTGCCACCAGGGCCATCACACCGATAGCACCCATAATGCCAGCGCTGGGAACGCCCAGAATCCACACTTGCCAGATCGTTGAACCCAGCACCCAAACCCCCATCAGCGCCAGACTAATACCCTTTAACAAGGCCGCACTGGCACGGGTTCGCAGTGACCGGCCAATCACCCACAGGCTTAGGCCATAGGTCAGTGCATCGCCGAGAAAATCCAGCGCATCGGCCTTCAGCGCCTGCGAACCCGCCCAGGCACCGCCGAGTAGTTCGACCACAAACATAGCCGCGTTAATGACGATAACGGCCACCAAGGCTTGCCGGTAGCCCCGGGTAGTGCCATCAAAGTTATTGGTTCCACAACACTGCTGACCCATGGTGATTCCTCGCAATTGTTCAACACAGAGCCCAGTCTATTAGCTACAATGATTGTAGGTTCAAGCACTTTTTTTAAGGAGTGTCCAAGCATGCAGCATTACAGCATCGGCCAGCTGGCCAAACGCCTGAACTGCGCTGTTCAGACGCTGCGGTATTACGAGAGTATAGGCCTGGTCGCACCGCCGCACCGCACCGAGGGCAACCAACGGCGCTACAGCGATGCCCACCTGAACCAGCTGCGCTTCATTCGCCATGCACGGGAACTCGGCTTCTCACTCGAGGCCATCAAATCCCTGCTGCGCCTGTCGCGCCACGCCGACGAGCCCTGCCATGAGGCCAACGCCATTGCCGAAGAGCAACTGACAGCTGTACGCTCGAGGATCGCCCGGCTGCAGGCACTGGAGGAGGAATTATCCCGAATGGTAGGGGTCTGTGAAGGCAATACAGTGGAGCATTGCCGGGTCATTGAAGTGCTGGAAAACCATGCTTTGTGCTTGCATGACCACGACGATGTGAACCTCGAAAAGTCTCTGGCAAACGACTCATAAACTGAGTACCTAGCCCTGCTTTCTGGCCAGTGCCGCCCGACAATCCCGTTCCGCCTGCTCCAGCTCCTGTAAGGTTTTCTCGAGATCCTCCTTCTGTTGCAGCAGCGTCTCCCGATGTTCGGTCAGGGTTTTCAGATACTGTTCCAACTGCGGAATTTCATCTTCGGGGGTTTCATAGGCGGTGACCAGCTGCTGAATTTCATCCAGGCTGAAGCCCAGGCGTTTGCCTCGCAATATAAGCACCAGACGAGCGCGGTCGCGCTTGTGATAGATGCGGCGCTGGCCATCACGTTCGGGGGTAAGCAGGCCTCTGTCTTCGTAAAAACGAATGGTGCGAGTGGTCACGTCAAACTCACCGGCCAGGTCGCGGATGCTGAAAGTTTGCAATTCGGGTGTCGCTTTATTCATGAGATCAGGGACTTCAGGTAATAAATCACAGGTCACCACTACAATACGGATACCACAAAAAGTGGGGTCTGATCATCTAGTTTGGGTTGGCAACCAACTAAGTGCGGGTACCGGGTGTGCTTATCCGGGGAAGTCTGAGGCATGGATGCCGAAGCCTAGGCCCCATGGACGGGTTGAGTGGGCGGCATTCCGCCCGACCCCGGAGAAGCATACCCGGTATCCAGCACGAGCTCATGCCACAACGCCTAGCTCAGACTGTTTGCCAGAGTTTACGCACGCCTCATCACGCATGGTTCGCTACAAGTTGACGTTAACGTAAACGAAAACTAGCCTCGGGATCAATAAAAATTACAGCTCATCCACAGGATCCCTCTATGACGACGACTGCGTTCAGTACCGACTCACTTCAAACTATCGGTGTTCTGGGGGCCGGTACCATGGGCCATGGCATCGCCCAGGTGTTTGCCCAGAGTGGCTATACCGTTCATCTCGTCGATAACCAGCAGGCCCAACTTGAAACCGCTTTAAAAGCCGTCGACCGCAGCCTGGGCAAGTTCGTAGAGAAGGGGAAACTGACGGCCGACCAGCATTCAGCCAGCCTGGGCCGATTGCACACCCATACCGACCTTGAGGCGTTTGCCGGTTGCGACCTGGTGGTCGAGGCCATTACCGAGAACGAAACGGTGAAAATCGACCTGTTTCGCAAGCTCGATGCCCTCTGCCCAGCCGAAACGCTGTTTGCCTCCAACACCAGCGCTATTTCCCTCACGCGCATGGCCGCAGCAACCTCCCGGCCCGATCGTTTTATGGGCATGCATTTCATGAACCCGGTGCCGCTGATGCAACTGGTGGAACTGATCAGGGCGCTGCAAACCTCAGATGAAACCTTCAATGCCATTAAATCGCTCAGCGAACAACTGGGTAAAACACCCATCGAAGTGCGAGACGCGCCGGGCTTTGTGTCGAACCGCATTTTAATGCCGATGATCAACGAAGCCATTTTCACATTATACGAAGGCGTCGCCGAGGCCGAGGCCATCGATTCGGTGATGACACTGGGCATGAACCACCCGATGGGCCCGCTGAAACTCGCCGACATGATCGGGCTCGATACCTGTCTGTTCATCATGAACGTCTTGCACGACGGTTTTAAAGACCCGAAATACCGGCCCTGCCCGCTGCTGGTTCAGATGGTGGATGCCGGCTATACCGGGCGCAAGAGTCGGCGTGGTTTTTACAGCTACGACTAAATTTCTCGGACTAACTCAAGTTTCGGAGTTCGCTCAAAAGACTAGCATCGGGTGCCGGGTAGGCCAGTGCCCTCGAAGCAAACCGAACTCCGAAACTTGAGTGATAACCTCAAAGTCACTCGCTGGGAAAACGCCATATGAGCCAAGCTGAAAACACTGCACCGCTGCGCATCATCACCGCCGCCAGTCTGTTCGACGGCCACGACGCCGCCATCAACGTGATGCGCCGTTTGATTCAGGATCGCGGTTGCGAAGTGATTCACCTGGGCCACAACCGCAGTGTTGATGACCTGATCAAAGCCGCCCTGCAGGAAGACGCCGATGGCATTGCGATCAGCTCTTATCAGGGCGGGCATATTGAGTATTTTCGGTATCTGGTCGATCGGCTAAGAGACAGCGGTGCCGGTTATATGGCCATTATTGGCGGTGGTGGTGGGACCATTACGCCCGAAGAAATCGCTGAACTCGAAGATTACGGCGTTACCCGTATTTACCACCCGAACGACGGCATGAAGCTTGGTTTGCCGGGCATGATCGACGATGCCGTGGCACGCATTCGGGCCGCGCGCGATGCCAGGCCTGCCTCGCTGCCCAGCGATGCCCACCCGGATCTGATTCAGGCCTGGGCCCTGTCGGACATTGAAGCGCGTCGCAAAGCACCAGACACCAAAAACAAAGGCGCACCAACCCTCGGTTTAACCGGCACCGGCGGCGCAGGCAAATCGAGCCTGACCGATGAACTGGTACTGCGTTTCGCCACCGAATTTCCCGACAAACGTTTTGCCGTACTGGCGATCGACCCGACCCGGCGTCGTACCGGCGGTGCCCTGCTGGGTGACCGCATACGCATCAACAGCCTGCGCCTGCCCAACGTGTATTTTCGCAGCATGGCAACACGGCGCCAGCATTTGTCGACCAGCGAAGTATTGCAGGATGCCATTGCCGAACTGAGTCATCAGGGGTTTGATCTGGTGTTTGTGGAAACCGCCGGTATCGGCCAGTCCGACAGCGCCATTGTCGACCTGGTCGATTTACCGGGCTATGTTATGACCCCCGATTACGGCGCCGCCAGTCAGCTCGAAAAAATCGACATGCTCGACCTGGCCGACTGGATCGTGATCAATAAGTTCGATGGCAAGGGCGCCGCCGATGCCTTGCGCGATGTGCGCAAGCAATGGCGCCGCAACCGCATTGATTTCGAAGCCAAAGACGCTGACTTACCGGTCTTCGCCACCATCGCCAGCCACTTTTCCGACCCGGGCGTAAACCGGGTGTTCAATCATTTGTGCCAGCGACTCAACGAGACAACCGAGTCTGACTGGCTATCTGAACTGACCGAGGGTGACCCGGAAGCGCATGTATTAATCCCCGGGGCACAGCAACGCTACCTGGCAGAAATAGCCGAGCAGGGACGTTCACTGCGCGAACAGCTGCAGAACCAGGCCGACTGCGCCCGCGCCGTGCAGCACTTGTATGAAAGCCTGCGCTTGCTCGGCATGGACGATCTCGCGCCATTGACAGAGGTCACACCCGAAGGCCTCGGCACTGTACAAAAAGCACTCGCCGAACGGCACAACGCCGCACTGGAACAACTGCTGCCGGAAAGCCGGCGCACCTTGCTCGACTGGGATGCCCTGATGGACTCGGTGCAACGCGACACCTTCGAATACCAGGTGCGCGGCAAGGCCATCACCGGCGACAACTACCGCGACACCCTAAGCGGCAATCGCATCCCCAAAGTCAGCGCCAACACCAGCCAGGACTGGGGCGAACGCGTCTGGTTCAGTGGCCAGGAAAACCTGCCTGGCCACTTCCCCTACACCGCCGGCGTTTACCCCTACCGGCGCAGCGGCGAAGACCCGACACGAATGTTCGCCGGCGAAGGCCCACCGGAACGCACCAATCGTCGCTTCCACTATTTGTCGCTAGGCCAACCCGCCGCACGACTGTCGACCGCTTTCGACTCCGTCACCCTCTACGGTGAAGACCCGGCTGAACGGCCGGATATTTACGGCAAGGTCGGCAACAGCGGCGTGTCCATCGCCACGCTGGATGACATGAAAAAACTCTATTCAGGGTTTGATTTGTGTGCCCCGACAACCTCGGTATCGATGACCATCAATGGCCCGGCGCCGATCATTCTCGCGATGTTTCTGAACACGGCCATCGACCAGCAAGTTGAAAAACAGTTACGCGACAACGGCGAATGGGAACAGGCAAAAGAACGTATCAAAAACATTCTGGGTGATGCACCGGTCAGCTATCAGGGTGAACTGCCGGAGGGCCACTCCGGTTTGGGTCTCGGCTTGCTCGGCGTCACCGGCGACCAACTGGTCGATGCCGAAACCTACCAGCGTATTGCCGCCAAAACCCTTACCCAAGTGCGCGGCACCGTGCAGGCAGATATTTTAAAAGAAGACCAGGCACAAAATACCTGCATCTTTTCAACGGAGTTCGCCCTGCATTTAATGGGCGATGTTCAGGCCTGGTTTATCGAACGGGACGTGCGCAATTTCTACAGTGTCAGTGTCAGCGGGTATCACATTGCCGAAGCTGGGGCGAACCCGATCACCCAGCTCGCCTTCACCCTGGCCAACGGCTTTACCCTGGTCGAATATTACCGCGCACGCGGCATGGACATTAACGCCTTCGCGCCCAACCTGAGCTTCTTTTTCAGCAACGGCATGGACCCGGAATACGCCGTCATCGGCCGGGTCGCACGACGCATCTGGGCACGGGCCATGAAGCACCGCTACGGCGCCGACGCCCGCTCGCAAATGCTGAAATACCACATTCAAACCTCGGGCCGTTCACTGCACGCCCAGGAAATTCAGTTCAATGACATTCGCACCACCCTGCAGGCTCTGTATGCCTTGTTCGACAACTGCAACAGCCTGCACACCAACGCTTTTGACGAAGCTATCACCACCCCAACGGAAGACAGCGTGCGCCGCGCGGTGGCGATTCAGCTGATCATCAACAAAGAACTCGGCCTGAACCAGAATGAAAACCCGATGCAGGGTGCCTTTACCCTGGAGTACCTGACCGACCTGGTCGAGGCGGCCGTCTACGAGGAATTCGAGCGGCTGAGTGAACGCGGCGGCGTACTCGGCGCCATGGATACGATGTATCAGCGCAGCAAGATTCAAGATGAATCGATGCTGTATGAACACAAAAAGCACAGCGGTGAACTGCCGATCATTGGCGTGAACACCTTCTTGTCGAAAAAAGACAAAGAGACAGAAGCGCCCATCGAGCTGATGCGTTCAACCGATACTGAAAAACAACAACAGATCGAACAGGTCGCCCGCTTCCAGCACCAGCACAAAGCCCAGGTAGCCGACGCACTCACCACCCTGGCCGATGACGCCCGGGCTCGGCGCAATTTGTTTGCGACGCTGATGGACTCGGTAAAAGTCGCCAGCCTCGGGCAGATCAGCCATGCGCTTTATCAGGTGGGCGGGGAATATCGTAGAAATATGTAGTAATAGATCGAGCTGCCCGGCGGCTTACTACTCAAGTTTCGGCTTTTGCCACAGAGACTAGCAGCGGGTGCCGGGTATACCCCTGTGGGGTAGGCCGCAACATGGATGTTGCGGCCTAGGCTCCATGGATGGATTGAGTGGGCGGCATCCCGCCCGACCCCACAGGGGCATACCGGTAACCGATGCGGACTCCTGACGCCAAAGCAAACCCAAACGCCGAACCTCGCGACGCTACCCCCGATTCAACCCGCGCTCTGCCGAGTAAACCACTACCCGGTTGCGACCCTCCTCCTTGGCCTGATACAAGGCATCGTCGGCGAATTCCGTCAGTTCTTTCAGGCTATGGTTCTCTGACGGTTTCAGTGTGCACACCCCGGCACTGATGGTGACTACTTGGGCGACGCTGGAATAATCGTGCCGCAGTGCCAGCGCCTCTATTCTGCGCCGGCACGTCTCGGCAACGTCGGCCGGGTCTTCGGTGTCGGGCAAGATCAGTGCGAACTCCTCGCCACCGTACCGGGCCACAAGATCCAGTGGCCGGGTTGCAACCTGGCGCAGGGCTTTGGCCACCTGCTCCAGCGCTGCATCACCCTCGGGATGGCCGTATTCATCGTTATAGGGCTTAAAATTATCGATATCGAGCATCACCAGTGACAAGGCACTGTGTTGTCGCGTCGCCAGCGCCCATTGCTGTTCCAGATGCTGGTCGAAATGCCGGCGATTGGCGAGCCCGGTTAGACTGTCAGTCAGCGAAATGCGTTCCAGCTCGGACTTGGCTGCATTGAGGTCTTGCGTCTGGCGCTGGGTGACAAATACATAAATCACCAGTAACACCACCACCACCGTGCCCGAGCCAAACACCAGCCAGGGCACATAACTGCGTCGCTGGGAATACAGCGATGCTGCCGGCGTCACCTCGAAGTACCATTGCCGACCTGCCACATCGGGCAGATCGTGAACCACGGTTTGGGAAGTCAGCCAATGCTCGGACGGATCCGGCGGCGTGCTGTACAACACATCTTGCGCACCCCGGGTCCTATCAACCACCTGTAATTGCATCTGCTGACTGAGCCGGCTACCGACCGACTGATTCACCAGTTCACCCACCCGAAAGACACCATTGACAAACACCACCCGCGGCTCGTTACCGATGGCTTCACGCTCGTTCACCGGCGGCAAAAACTGCGGAGTAAACACCAGAAACCCGCGCTGATTTTCGGGTTCCTGCACCAGTGTAATACCCGCAGTCGCCACCATTTTGCCACTTTCCATCGACTGCAACAGTGCCGCCAGACGGCGGGACTCGCTGGCCAGATCAAAGCCGAGAGCCGCCTGGTTCGATTCGATTGGCTCAATCATCTGCACCGGCGCGTATTGGGGCCGCAATGACACCGGCACCACCTCGCCACTGGCATTGCGTTCGCTAACCCGGTAGCTCGGGTACCAGTCCCTCATACGGGATTCGAAGGCGGCAAGCGTCTCGGGGGTCACAATCTGCGCCCAGGCAAAAGCCTGAATGGCTGGCGATCGGGCCAGAACGTCATCGGTCAGCTGATCGAAGCGGTCTGGCGTCATGGTCTCGACCAACGATACCGAGGCATTGAGCGCGAACAGGATTTCCAGATTCAGCACCACCTCTCGCTCGAACGACAACGCCTGTTGCGCCACTTCCGCAGCAAAGGATTGATGAATAGCGTTGGTTTCAGCCTGATACAGAAAGCGGGCCAGCGCCGCAAACATAAAAATGCTCAGCGCCGCCAGAATCAGTGTCACGATTCGGATGATCGGTGATGCTTTGGCGGTGGATGCCACTTCTGTGAAGGGCCGTACTGGCTGCACAGGCAATCCTCTGCGTGAGTATAGTAATGACACTAGCCAAATTTAGGGCGAGCGCCATCAATTCAGGGGTAAAGTGTCATGACATCCGGTTCAGAAGCTTTACCGACCGGATGTTGCAACGACAGTACCGCGTCGTTCAGTGCCACCAGCGCTGCCTGGTCGGGTGCTGTCGTTTCTGCACTACCGGCGAACAAGAAAGCTTCCACCTGCATCAGCGTAGCCTGCTCTGGTTCCTGGAGCCGGGTGCGCAACTGTCCCGGCGTTCGTTCCGGCCGTGTTCTAAGCCAGCGCAGCAGTGCGGCATGGTAGGCACTCACGTCGCCATCTCGTGCCGCTCGGGTCATCTCATCCCGGGCCGGGGGTGGCGGGGTGGTTGCTTCGCGCCCGGTGCTGAGCGAGGTCTCTCGCAGCCGGCGTTTCAGATAACGATTGCTGGCCCAGAACACCAGGGCCGTGGCCAGCCAGCCAATGCCCAGGCTGGCACTGACCCAGGGCCAGATGCCACTCTGACGGTCGGCTACCGGTTCTGCATCCTGCGCTTCAGCAGCGTCGCCCGAACCGGACCCGGCCTGCCGAACGGGATCGGCCAGCCGGTCCATGGCTTCGTTGCTAATACCTTCTATACGAACGGTGCGTGCCGGCAGTTCAGCGTACTGCAGTTCATCGGTATGGGTATTCCACCAGGGCACGCGTACGGCGGGCAAGTCGTAGCGGCCAGGTCGTGCAAATACCAGCGCCGCCTGATCGGTTCGTTGCTGCTGACCTCCGGGCTGGCTGAACTCAGGGCTGTTGCGGTAGAGCCGGAAACCCTCTTCCGCCAACGTCGTCAGTGGGTCGGGCAACTGGGTAGCAGGCTGGCCTTCAATGCGAGTAAGGATCTGCCAATCAAGGTGCTCACCCACCTCGGCCTGCACACTGGCACCCAGGTTATCGCTCAGGGTGACCGATTCGGCTGGCAGCCAGACAGCGTCGGCCGGGTACGAGGCCGGTATGGGCTTAACCTCAACGTCAAAGCCCGGGTGAATGCGGTTCATACGCATTTGCTGGCCGTAGTTGCTGCTTTCGTACTGCCCGACAAAGCGAATTTCGGGAATGGAGAGCGTGCCGTCCTGCTCCGGTGTCAGCCGGTAAACCAATTGGTAGCGCCGGTAGGGTTGGCCGCCGTGGCGCGTCTGGGTATTGTCTTCGTTCAGTTTTTCGGCATCAAAGGCGCTCAGATCCAGCTGGTCGAAATTGCCCTGTAACCGCACCTGGTAGTCGAGATTGATGGTCAGGGTGGTGCTCTGGCCAATGTACAAGCGCTCATCATCGATCACGACCGACAGAATCACGGCTTCCTCGGGCAAGCCTTCCTGACGGTCGGCCGGGTCCATCACGGTCACCATAATCGGGCTCGACTGGTCGCCCCCCAATGTGAAATTGGGAATCGCCAAGGTGCCGATTTCGCGCGGCTGCACCTGCAGCCGCCATTCCCGCCAGCGCTCCTGGCCCTGGGCGGTCGAGTACCGGCTTTGTGTGGTTTGCGACTGGCCAACCACCTCGAACAGGGTGGTCAGCGCCGTCAGATCCAGCGGCTCATTGGCGGCGGGAAAGTCGGCGCGAATGGTCAGCGTCAGCAGTTCATCCTGATACAGCCGCGTGCGGTCCACATCGGCTGTCACCGCTGCAACGGCGGCTGCGCTGACCAGCCACAGAGCCACCAGCAAGCCGGTGGCACAGCAGCGACGGCCGGCTTTCAGGGCATAGGCTGGCAAAGACATCAGGCAGTCGCGTGCGGTGTTTACCATAACGAATCAGGCTCCTCGTCCGTTGGGGCTTGTTGAAACTGGTACTGGAATTTTCGCTGCAACACCTGGCCCTGAACGGCGGGCACCCGGTTGAGCAATTGTTCCACCGCCTGGTCACGGCGCCGGGTCTCCAGGTCGGCCTCCGGTTCCGCCTGTGCATCGGTGTCTTCCGGTTCACCCGGTTCTTCATCGCTTCCGGCGTCATCCTCTTCCGGCGGCTGAGGCTCGTCCTGGTTGCCCGGCTGTTCCTGTGACTGTTGAGCGGGGTCTTGCGACTCGCCCGATGGTGAGTCTGAATCGCCGTCTTGCTGGTCGTCGCTTTGCGAGTCCTGTTGTTGCTGATCCTGCTGCTCTTGTTGCTGCTGTTGCTCCAGCGCCTCGGCTACCCGGTCTCTGTTGTGCCGGGCGGCGGCCAAATCGGCTCTGGCCAGGGCGTCATCGTAGGCATCGATGGCTTCCTGCAAGCGTCCCTGATGCGCCAGAGCATTGCCCCGGTTGTAGTGGGCCGCGGCGTTATCCTGCTGTTGCCAGAGCTCGGCAGCCTGCTCGTAATCGCCCTGTTCGAACGCCAGCTGGGCGGCCAGGTCTGGGCGCCCGGTCAGCGCCAGGCTGCGATCTGCCTCGCCTTCCTGATACGCCTGAAAGGCGCGCTGCTCCCGGTTTTTAAGCAATGGGTCGGCCCAACCGGCAGCCTCTGCCGGCATGGGCTGCCACAGCAGGCCCAGCGGCAAGGCGTAGACCAGGCCACGCCGGTACCAGGGCAGTAACAGACCAAGCGCCGGCAATACCAGCCAGAAACCCCACTCACGCACCTGGCGCTCACTGGAGGCCTCGCCCCTTTCGATACTGAGATCAAGACTGGCCACCGGCTGTTCCATCGGCAGCAGCGTCGCATTCAACTGCCCGGCGACATCCCGAAACCCGGCCCGGTCCAGCGTGGGCATCACCATGCGGCTGCCGTCCTGCAGGTAACCGCTGCCATCCGGCAGGGGTATCGGGCCGCCCGACTCGGTGCCCATTGGCATCAGCCAGAGGCGTTCCACCGGGGGCCGGGCTGCCAGCAGAGCGTCGATGCGGCCCGGGCTGGCGTCGTCGGTGATCCAGAGCAGCTGGCTGCGCCCCTGAAACGATTCAAGTCGCTCACTCACCTGCTCAAACGCCAACTCGGGCCGGTTGCCGAACTGCGGCATGATGTACGGCGACATCTGCTCCAGCTGCAACGCCAGGGTTTCGATATCCCGGGTGAGCGGCACCAGCCAGTGCGCCGAGCCCGAATACACCACCACGGCGGTGCGTTCAAACACGCCTGAGGAGGCCCAGTCCTGCACCAGCCTCTCGGCGCGAACCGACCGGGAGGGAGGAGTGTCCTCCACCGTCATCGACAACGTGGCGTCGAGTACCACAATCAGGTTGCCCGCCGTCAGCGTCGTGCCTCCGGTTAGCGGCCGTGCTGGCCCCGCCGCGGCGACAATCAACAACATACCGGCCAGCATTAACGCACCCTGCGACAGTGACTGCCGGCGAGCACCCCTCTGGTAATTCAGGCGACGCAGCAGACGTTCATCCATCAGCCGGTGCCAGGCACCCTGTCGTTGCTGTCGCCGCCAGCGCCAGAAAGCCCAGGCAAGCCAGGGTAACAGTGCCAGCAGTATCAGCGGACGCGTCCAGATCATGACGGTGCCCTCCGTCGCCGGCGCGGCACCCGGGCATGCTGCCCGATCACGATCACCAGCACGGCCGCCAGAGCCGGCACCCAGAACCATTCGGCAGCCAGTCGCTGCGCCTGCCCGGCCCGGGGGCTGGGCTCGAGCGCGTCGATTCGGTCGTACACCCGGGCCAGCTCGTCGGTGTTTTCAGCGGCAAAGAGTTCCCCCCCGGTCTCCCGGGCAACGCGGCCCAGGGTCTCCACATCGACCCCGGCGCCGCGCATGATGCCGAAGAAGTCGCCACTGCGCTGTTGCCCGAAGGCAATGGTGTGCACCCGGATGCCGCTGTCGCGCGCGGCGCTGGCGGCGGCCATGGGCTCCAGTTCGCCGGCGTTATTCTCGCCATCGGAAAGCAACAGTATCACCGGGTCGGTGACCGGCTGATCGCGCAGCTGCTTAACCGCCAGGCCCAGGGCATCACCAATGGCGGTGCTGTCGCCCGCCATGCCGGGCAGAATGTCAAACAACAGGTCGCGCACGGCTTCGACATCCGGTGTCAGCGGTGCCTGGGTATCGGCAAATTCGCCAAACACCACCAGGCCAAGTGCATCGCCCTGGCGTTCCCGGGCAAAATCGCCGACTACCTGCTGTACTGCCTGAAACCGGCGCACCCGCTGGCCATCCCATTCCATATCCGGTTCTTCCATGCTGCGCGAGACATCTACGACCAACATGATGGCCCGGGCCGGTTGTTCGGGTTCAACCCAGGGGCCCAGCGTCTGGGGGCGCGCCAGGGCCAGCAACAACAGGGCCCAGGCCAGCCACAGCCAGCGGCTGTGCACGGCCGACGGCCCGCCACTCGAGGTTCCACCCGCCGACCAGCGCGCCAGCACCGGGTGATCGAGCCGGTCGCCCGCATCCACAGCCTTTACCCAGCGCGCGATCACCCAGGGCACCGGCATCAGCGCGAGCATCCACCACCAGGCCAGCGTCATCGGCACCACCGTTTGATCAGGGTGCGCGGTTCGCGCCAGTCGATCTGGACCCGGGCGTCGGGGCGATAATGGGCATTTACCCAGGCGGGCACCTCGGTGCGGTTCAGGGTACTGCGCACGAGTTGGGCAAAAGCGGGGGCTGATTCGGTCTTGTGAGCCGGTGTGTGTTGCGCGGCCGCGTTGCGCAGCAGTATGTGCAATTTCTGCAACTGGCGCTCAACATCCGGTTCCTGTTGCAGGGTTTTCAGTGCCAACAGGCAGCGACGACGCATTCGACCCCGACGCCACAGCCAAACCCCGGCAACCACCGTTGCCAGCAGTAGAATCGCGCTCAGCCAGTACACCGGCGCCGGAGGCCAGAACCCCGGGGCGGCAGGCGCGGTGTTCGCTTCAAGTTCGGCCAGCAGGGAGGCCAGCGCCGGGTCAGCGGCATTCAGCTGTGGATTGGCCAACGGTTCACCTCCCCCCAGTCGAAATCGTGAACAAAATGGCTGATCAGCCGGGCCTGGTGTGCCGGTGCCCAGCGTTGCCAGGCCCGTTGGCGGTGTTCAAAGGCCCGGTGGTGGGCGCTGCGCACCGAGGCCGAGCCGGTATCGAGCTGAACGCTTTTATCGCGCGCGCGGCCCTGCAATACGCCAACGTCGGGCAAGTCGGATTCGAGCCGGTCGATCGGCTGCAGAATCAGGGTGCGGTTTATGCGCGCCTGCGGCAGGCAGGCAGCCAGGGCATCAGGTTGCCAGTGTGACAGGTCGGAGATTAGCCACAGGGTCGGGTTCTGGCGCAGCAGCGACGCTATGTCGCTCGGCGCCGGTGGTACGGTACCCTCACGGTACTGTCCGGCCAGTTGAGCATGGGCGTCGACCAGTCGCTGGCAGAATTGAGCGACGTCACTGGCGCGGCGCAGCATCATCGGGCGGGCATCACCCACGCCGGTAATCACCGCCCGGGTCGGGTGGCGCAGCGCCAGCAGGCGCCAGGCAAGAAAAGCGGCCCAGTGGCAGGCAAGTACGGATTTCAGGGCACGCTGACTGCCAAAATACAGGCTGTCGGACAGGTCGACCCAGATCAGCTGCGCCGCCTGCCGGTCTTCTTCCATCACCTGCACATAGGGCGCCTGCTTGCGAGCGGTGACGTGCCAGTCGATGCGGCGTACGTCGTCACCCGGCTGATATCGGCGCATTTCAACAAATTCGCGCCCCTGACCCCGGTACGGAGAGCGCTGCTCGCCCGCACCCAGCCCGAGAGCCCTGCGCACCGGCACCCGGCCGAGATCCGCTGCGACAAAGCGCAGGGCCAGCAACTCTTCTCGTTCTACTTCGGTACCCTCAACCGCAAAGGGTGTCGCCATGCCCGCTGTGCTCATATCACCCGACGGCCACCCGCTCCAGCAAATGGTTGACCACGCTGACACCACTCCAGCCCTGCGCCTGACCAGACAGCGACAACACCAGCCGGTGCGCCAGCACACGAACGGCAACCTGTTGCACTTGTTCGGGGGTGACAAAATCCTGCCCCTCTAGCCAGGCCAGCGCCCGGGCACAGCGGTCGAGTGCGATGGTGCCCCGCGGCGAGGCTCCGAACTCAATCACCCCGGCCAGTTCGGCACTGTAGCGTTCGGCGGAGCGGGTCGCATCGACCAGATGCACCAAATAATCGGTCACGGCATCGGCCATATAGACATCGTTAAGCGCCCGGCGAGCGGCGAGCACTTCATCGGGCGAAACCTGGGGCAAAGCCCGGGTGTGGTGGGCTTCCTCTTCCCGCGCCAGCTTTAAGATGGCGTGTTCAATGCCGACATCGGGATAATCAAGTGAGACTTTTAACAGAAACCGGTCGAGCTGGGCTTCAGGCAAGGGGTAAGTGCCTTCGTGTTCCACCGGATTTTGTGTGGCCATCACCAGAAACGGCGAGGCCAGCGGGTAAGTGGTGCCGGCCACCGAGACCTGACGTTCCGACATGGCCTCCAGCAAGGCCGACTGCACCTTGGCCGGGGCCCGGTTGATTTCATCGGCCAGCACCAGGTTGGCAAACACCGGCCCGGGCTGAAACTCAAAACGATGCTCATCGGCCCGGTAGATCTCGGCCCCGGTAATATCAGACGGCATCAGGTCGGGTGTGAACTGCACTCGGCTAAAGGCGCCGTGCACCCCTTCAGCCAGGGCTTTAATCGCCGTTGTCTTGGCCAGGCCCGGCGCGCCTTCCACCAGCAAATGCCCGTCGGCGAGCAGCGCCAGCAGCAGCGATTCGACCAGTTCCGGCTGCCCCAGAATCCTGTGTTGGAGGGCGTCTTTCAATTCGAGCAGAGGGTGTTGCGTTGCCATTGGCGAGCCTGTTTCATTCATGGAGTTGAATCGATCAGTGAACGCCGGTCCCGCAGACCGACCCGTCGATTCTAGAGCGCTGTCAGGCCGGGTCAACGGCGCCGGCAAAAGGAGGTGGGGGGTTTACACTGGCTTGACCATAACGCTGCACATAACAGTCCTCTTTCCACCTCTGGGGGAGAGAGCTAGAGAGAAGGGGTCGGCGCAACTGTTACTGCTATGGCCTGAAAACCATAACTATCCTTTAATCCAATTGAAAAATGGCCAAATCGAAATGGCGACCACCACCGCCAGCCCAATCCATACCAGAATCAGAGTCGCAGGCTCGTCACGCCACCGATCTTTCCAACTTGAGGCCCGCCCCTCTTCGCGGGCTCGTTGTATGGCTTCCCGTTGCTCGGTCTGACGCTGCTGCTGATAACGATCGATACACTCGCGTGCGGCGGCATAATCATCATCCTGAACCAGCCATATGGCCGCCACCGAAATATGCCAGCGACCTGCGCTGGTTTCATAAAACTCAAAGCCTTCAGTCGACAGCAGCTCTCGAACCTCATCGGCCTCTTGCTCACTGACGCCATTTAACCGGAATACCAAAACGGCCACGCCGCTCTCCTCTATATTTCAAACCTAATACTCAGCAAAGTATGAGTCAGCAATCAGGTGAGTGTCAGCCACTGGGTCTGACTGACAGTTGCGACTCTAACCGGTTTGGTCGTATGGTTGCTATCCCAGTCTTAGCCGGCACACCTGATCATGAACTTTGGCCCGTCCGACCTGGTTACCAACAGCGTAACCTTCACCCTGAGTAATGGCGAGCCTGCCGAGCAGCTGTGGTTGCGCGGTGGCTCTGTATTGGTGATCAGCGCGACGGCGCTGGCACTGTACAAAGACGCTGCCGCCGTCGGCGACCCGCTTGGCAATGGTCTGATTGCGCTGACCGATCTGTCCAGAACCTCACCGCTGACCCATCTCGACGGACACTTTATGACCGAACATCGGGCCGGGTATATTGGTTTGCACGGGGAACGGATGCTGTTGATTACTCCGGTTGCCATTCAACTGTTCGATGAACGCCGGGATGCGCTGCAGAATCGCAACGAGCGGGCCCGGTTGCCGTTGGAATAACGGGTTGTGTTAAACTGCCCGCACTCACACTTTCCGACTTAAGGACACCACCATGCCTTCCTTTGACATCGTCTCCGAAATTGATGAAGTGGCCCTGCGCCATGCCGTCGACAACGCCAACCGGGAGCTGGCCACCCGCTTCGACTTTCGCGGCGTCGAAGCCAGCATCGAGCAAAAAAGCCTGGTGGTCACGCTGAAGACCGAATCTGACTTTCAACTGCGCCAGCTGGAAGAACTGTTCTCCAAGGCCTGCGTCAAGCAAGGCATCAGCGCCGCCGGTGCCGACAAGGAAGACACGCCCGTGCACAGCGGCAAGACGTTCTCCTGGAACATGACGTTCAAACAGGGCATCGACCAGCCAACGGCGAAGAAGATCATCAAGCTGATCAAAGACAGCAAGCTGAAAGTCCAGGCATCCATTCAGGGTGAGCAGGTACGGGTCAACGGCAAAAAGCGCGACGATCTGCAGGCGGTCATGGCCCTGCTGAAGCAGTCTGATATCGAGATTTCACTGCAGTACAACAACTTTCGCGACTGAGCGAAACCTAAAGATGCCGGGCTGAACGGACGTCGGCCCGGCAATACCGTTGCTAGTGACTCATCTCGCCATGGTCCATCTCCATGGTGTCCCCACTCTGATGCGGGCCCTGCTCACCCGGGCCTTCGATCGTGAGTTCAACCTCAATATCACCAGCCTGTTCAAATTCCAGCGTCACGGTTTCACGCTCGCCTTCCACCAACCGACGCTGCAACCCGATAAACATCAGGTGATAGCTACCCGGTCGCAGCACAAGATGCCCCCCTTCCGGAACGGAGACGCCATTCGGCAAGTGCTGCATGCGCATCATGCCATCGGCCATACTGGATTCGTGGATCTGAACTTCGGTAGCGAAATCGGTGGCCGCTCCGATCAGGCGGTCGGGCTCGTCACCCGTGTTGCGGATGCTCATAAAGCCCCCACCCACAGGTGCCCCCGGCGCTGTTGCCCGCGCCCAGGGGTGGTCTATCGACAATGTCCCCAGGCTATAGTCGTGGGCCAGAGTCAAAACAGAAAACATGAGTGTGGCCAGGGCCACGGTCACTTGGATGGTACGCATCGTCGTATTCCTTACTGCACCGAAGAAATGGCGTAAACCGCTCAACTCCGTCGATGAATTATGAGTGTTCTCAGAGATTGGCCATCGTTACTCTAACGACGGATTATGGGTTCAACTCAAAGGCGGGCGGTCAGGGGCGGTGCGCGACTGAAATAGGCTTGGAATGAGGTACCTCGCGGTGAGACAACGCAGTCTTGCCGGGTGGTCACTGCTGCGGCGGGCGAAATAGCCAGTAACCAGGCTTCGGGTAAGCCCAGTGCCTGGTTTACGCAGGGGCAATGTTGCGACGACGAGCTGGTTTCAACCGGAGCGTTCTCAGCGGTTTCCAGCGTATCGATTTGCACCCAGGTAACGCCCAGCCCGGTGCACAGGCGCAGCCAGCCCTCAGCGGTTTGAACGCTGCTGGCGTTAACAATGGGTATGGCGGTGAAGCACAGCCAGGTGATGACCTGGAGTGCCCATCCCGCCCGGAGCTGCCGTCGGGTCACAGCGTCATGTCTCTGTTTCAGGTAGGGTTACGATGACGCACGCACCCGTGTGCGTCAATCAGCAAACCGGTGGCGCGACGTCATTGATGTCGAGCAGATCAAAGTAACTCTGCCCCAGCGCGATGTAGCGAAAGGCACGTTTATCAAGAAACTGGTTGATGTAGCTGTTCTGCTCCAGTGCCCGCAGGTAATCGTTATAGCTGGTATAGCTGGAGGCCACCAGATCAGTACCAGTCAGGATTCTGCTGGCGTATTGGTTCAGAAACCCGACATAGTGTTCACGCCGGTCGGCATCGCGGAAGTAGCCGTCGTAGAGAACGTTCCAGGAAATATCGAACCAGAGGTTGGGGTAGGCATCCATCAGCCGGCTCATTTGAGCGACGTGTTCTTGCGGGTCGAGTTCCATTTGCTCGCGCGAGGTGCCCAGGTGCATCCACACCACGGTGTTGTCCGGGTACTGTTCCAGTACCGCTTCCATCAGGTGCACATAGCCGTAATCGTCTTCGTCGTTGCCCATGTCGGAATGCAAGGCCAGCGGCATGTTGCGCTCGGCCAATTGCTCCATAAAGGGCGCCCAGTTGGCAATGTCGTCCAGCGTGGCCGCTTCATGGCCGTAGGAAAACAGCGCCTGCTTGACCAGATTGGCTTCTCCCATCCACTGGAACAGGCCTGGGAATTCCCGGTCCAGAATCGCCATGCGGTCGACAATGCCTTCGGGGTTTTGCAGATCGGGGAAGGTCATGGAGGCGCGCAGCTCCACCCCGGTTCTAGGGTAGGCGTTCATGTTCACGCCGTTGACGAAGTCGTTCTTCATCGTCGGGGCAATTACCGCATTGCCGCTGCAGTCGCCGCCGTTCAGGCAAGCCCAGTCCTGAATGCGGGTCTGGCCGATGCCGTAGACATTGGCGTATTTGATGCCCGCTCGTTGCAGGTATTCGACCATGACCTGGTGATCAATATGCGGGCCGCTGAAGGGTTGAAAGTGCAGGTGGCTATCCACCACCAGACGGTGCCCCTGTACACTGCGGTCATAACACATTTCTGCCAGCGCTGAACCACTGACGACCAGCGACAACAAAGCGCTCACCAGTGCTGTTTTCCTGCCACCCTGCCTCATTCCAAATCCTCTTTTATTTCGAATTTTCATGCATTCTGTCCGCCGGCCAGGCAAATACCTGCACCATGCAATAGGCCCAGAATGCCAGGCTCAGATGAAACACATCCATCCGCACTGGCAGCCCTAGCAGGGGCTCGGTACCGCCGCCGATCACTAACCCATTGACCACGAACACCACGGCAGCAAGCAATAGCCAGCTCGCCTGTACATTCTGCCTCCGGCGCCACAAGGCCACGGCAATAACAACCGCGACCAGCGTCATGGCCAGCCCAATCACGAGTTGAAACAATGATAATCGGGTCAGCCAGTAGCCGAGGATAAACACCAGCGCCGCATCGGCCAAATGCGCCAGCCATAATTTACGGTGCAGGCGCAGCCAGCCAATCCAGTCGAGCAATGCCATGGTCAGTAGATAGAGACCGGCAACACCAAAGGCCCGGGAGGCCAGGGTGTGCAGCTCATCGAGCCGGGTCTGCCACTGAAAACCGAACTTGACCGCACCAATCGCCGAGGCCAGTCCCAGCAAAGCGAAACAGACCGCAGCCAGAAAGGCAGCCGGCTGTCGGCATTGCATCAAGCGCTGACTGGCCCACCAGGCACTGGCCGTCAGAATCACTTCGGCCACCCACCAGTGCGTCATCGGGCGGCCTTACTCTTCAGCCGACAGGGCTTGCAGGCGATTCTCCAGCTCGGCCATGCCCGCTGGCACATCCACCGGGTAGCCCAGAGCGTTGAAGGTGGAGCCGAAGGCATGCAGGGTCCGAAACAGGTTGTGAACCCGGCACTGTTCACCCATCTGACCAATGCGCACGATAGGCGGGCCGAAGGAGCCGGCGATCTCGACCCGGAAATGTTTGGAAATATGGGCGCAGACGGCTTTGGAGTCGAGGCCCTCTGGCAGGGCGATGCCGACCACCGAATTAAGCCGGGCGTCTTTAGGCACATAGAGCGACAGCCCCAGCGCTTCAATGCCGCCCTGCAACGCCAGACTGCTCTTGCGATGGCGCTGAAAGCGGCGCTCCAGCGTTTCTTCACAGACCAGGCGCATGGCTTCGTGCAAGGCCAGCAGACCCGATACCGGTGCAGTGTAATGATAGGAAGCTTCATGCCAGAAGCGGGTGGCGAGCAGAGCGTCCAGCGTCCAGTGCGGCATCGGCACCGGGCGCTGCAAAATGCGTTGCCAGGCCAGTTCGGAGAACGCGACCAGCGAAACACCGGGAATCGAACTCAAACCTTTCTGACCACCGGTGATCACCACGTCGATGCCCCAGTCGTCCATGTTCAGTTCCATGGTGCTGAGCGTACACACCGCATCAACAATAATGCGGCAGTTGTACCGTTGCGCCAGAGCGCCAATGGCGGCCAGGTCTTTGTTGTGAGTGGTGTTGGAGGTTTCACCCTGAACAATGGTCATCACCTCAGGCTGAAACGTCCGCAGTACGTCTTCGATGCGGCTGGCGTCGGCACTGCTTCCTTCGTCGACCAGCAGTCGCTCAACCTCGCCGCCTGCCCGCTGGGCCATTTCGGCCAGGCGCTGGGAGAAAAACCCGTTACAGACACACAATACCCGGGTACCGAGCCACACCAGATTGGTTACCGCCATCTCCATCGCCGCCGAGCCGGGCCCGGCAACCCCCATCAGCCAGGGCGACTCGGTCTGAAAGATATAACGCCCCATGCGTTTCACCTGATCGATGATGCGCGCCATGGTCTCGCCCAGGTGATTAATCACAATGCCATTCGCCGCCGCCACCGGGCCGGGAATGGGTACCGGGCCGGCTCCCATCATCAACAGGGGTTCTTCGGGCAATATCTGGTTGAGGCCATCAATATGGGGAACTTGGATCATCCTGGGCGCGTCCGGCTGGGTGGGAGAAGAGTCAGTAAACCAAAGGCCATATCATGAGGCGCGAACCCCATCAGCGCAACCATCTGCAAATTCACCTGTGGCGCCCGAATCATTGGCCTGAGCCAAAGCCCGTTCACTCGCTAACAGAAGCGCCTTGCGTTTGGCCAGGGTCTCACTGGGTTTTTCTCCGAAGTGGCCAGCATAGAGCCCGGGCAACCGTCCCAGGTGGTTCAGTCCATGCTCCAGCGCATGCCAGGAAATACTGGGCGAGTCGGCTTCGCATGCCAGTAAAGCCATGCGCAACCTGAGCAGTTTGCAGCGCTGATAATACCGGTAAGGGGTCATTCCGATAAACCGCTTCATCTGGTAATAGAGCGAGCGTTCACTGCTGTGCACGATTCTGGTCAGGTCTTCCAACCGAAATTCCCACTCCGGATTGCGGGCGATGAAGGTTACTGCCAGCTCGATTTTGGGATCAATGGTACGCTGGCGAGGCAGGTCTAGCTCACACTCCGGATCGCCCAGGCAGGCTCTGAGCTGTCTCAGCATTTCACGGGTTTCCCGAACCGCACTGACATGGTCTGCAAAGTACCGACTTCTCAGGTTGTAGGTTTCCAGCAACCAGCGAACTTGCTGCAGTTGCTTATCGGTCGCCAGAGTTAGCCGACCCGCCGAAAAAGCAGCCGCGTCTGATTCCGGAAATTGCACGATCGTCATCACAGAGTGTCCGTCGGTGGCCAGGTCAAACGCCTCACCAGCCTGGACCAAAAAAACGTCCTTTCTAAACTGAATTCTCCCAGTGCACACCCAAATAAGCGAAGGCTGACTGGCACTCTGACCTTGTACCCCGGTGCTGCCCTCCACCGTCATCTGAAAAACATGACCGCTGCCGGTATACAGCGCTGAAACCCCGGGAAAACTTTTCACGCTGGGCGGGAATGAGAACTCGATACCGCGCAACCCAAGCAGTACCTTGACGCTTCCCAACCACTGCCGGGGATTTGCCCGGGTAAACTGCAAATAGGAAGCCATTCCAGACTCGTAAAACATCATCAGACTCTTGTTATTGTTTAGATCGAATTATTTATATAAGAATATACTAATTTTTATGTCTCGGGGCTGAGCGCACGCTGAGGGGAGCCACTACCTGCAACTTCATTGACTCACATCAAGTGAGGCGACGAATAGCTGACTGTTCCATCCCTGAGGTTTCGAAAACAAGAATCCCTGGCCATGCTTACAACCCAGTTGACACAAGATCAGTCGCTGGGCTTCACTTTCGATGCCTTCTGCTACCACTTCAAGATTCAGCGCATGAGCCATGGCCAGTATCGCCCTGACCAGTGTGATGTCGGTACTCTGCTCACTCAGCCTGGCAACAAAACTTCGATCAATTTTAAGAACATTAACTGATAAGGATTGCAAGTAAGCCAACGAAGAATAACCGGTACCAAAGTCGTCAATGGCAATCCGGATACCTTGCTCTTGCAGTAATGCCAACTTGGAACTTAATGGGTCACTAAAATGAACCAGTGAGGTTTCGGTAATCTCCAGCTCGAGTTCCCAATTCAACTGGTCGGTATACCGGCGCATGCGGGTCATCTCAGAAACGAAGTCATCTTCCAGCATATGTCGGGCCGACACATTAATTGCCAGGCGTACTCCCATAGGCAGTTCAAATGCGGTGGCTGTCAGATCACGCTGAATGGCGTCTAACACAATCGACGTTAGCACCGTCACCCAACCCCGCTTTTCTGCAATAGGTATGAAGTCGCCGGGGGGGACCGGACCCAGAACAGGATGGTTCCAGCGCACCAAAGCCTCCAGCCCAGTCACTTCACCGCTACCGAGCATGTAATGCGGTTGATAGACAACGCAGAACTCGTCACGGGATTCAGCGATCGACCGGGAAAGATACTGCCCGATACTTTCCTGGTACAACAGCTCACGGTTAATACCCGGATTAAAAACCTGATACCGAGACCGGCCAGATCTTTTGGCGGAGTACATCGCCTGATCTGCCTTTTCGAGCAGCGACCTGTCCTTTTCTGCATGAACAGGAAACAGGCTGGCACCAATCGACAAGCTTACATAGTGTGGTTGATCATTGATGATGAAAGGCTCTTTGAAAACACTCAGAATTCGTTCGCAGAATGCCTCTGTTTTGGCGACACAATCGACTTCAATAATTGCGGCAAACTCATCTCCCGACAGCCGGGCAAGGACATCGCCCTTACGCAACACCGACTGTAGACGCTGAGCCACCCGAACCAACAATTCGTCACCCTGCGCATGCCCATACAGATCGTTTATTTCCTTGAAGAAATCCAGATCCAGGAAGAGTACCGAAAAATTGACCGGCGAATTGACTTGCTGGCCCGTTCTCGACTCTAGGAAAGCTTGAAACAAATGTCGGTTCGGCAACCGGGTAAGCACATCGTAATAGGCGAGACTGGCCAGTTTTTCATCCATCGCAGCCAGGTCACCAACGTCCATAAACGTGCCGACATAACAGTGCGCATCACGCATCTCGACACCGTAGATCGTTAACCACTGAGGGTAGATCTCGCCATTGGAACGCTGGTTCCAGATCAACCCTTCCCAGCGATTTTCTATTGACAACTGCAGCCACATTTCTTTATAGAAATCGCGCCCGTGGTAACCCGAACTGAGCACCGACGGCTTCTTGCCAATCACGGTGTCGGCATCATAGCCAGTTACCTGCTGGAAGACACGATTCACGTAGACTATGCGCGGCTCCTGAGTTGCAAGCATCATGGCTCTGGGGTGGCAATCAATGAGTGCCTTGAAGTCCTTGTCCAGAATAGCCGTTGCCATAAATCAGGTTGCTTCGATATACAGGTGTGTTTGAACAGGCTAGTGAAGTTTCAGGTTCAGCCTATCCAGATAATGCAAATTATTGCCTCACCGGGGAAACGTAGCAGCACCGGCGCCTGGACGATGCATCGGTTTCTCCGTGGCATATCCAAGCCGGAGCTCAGATAAAATGTGCAGAATCCGGATGGTTGTTTCTGAAATGACCTTCCATAGTGGCTGACACCCACAAAGATGAGTTGTCAGGATGCGAAATACTGGACCAGTCACCGGACATGAGCGGACCTTCAAAGCAGACGAACACCTGATTACAACGACCGATCTCGACAGCACCATCACCGCCGTCAATGAGCATTTTGTGGCCATCTCCGGCTACTCAGAACAGGAGCTGGTTGGCCAGCCGCACAACCTGATACGACACCCGGATATGCCGGAAAGTGCATTCGCCAATTTGTGGGAATCCATCAGGGCAGGAAATTCCTGGAAAGGCCTGGTGAAAAACCGGTGCAAAAATGGTGATCACTACTGGGTTGATGCCTTTGTTACACCGATCACCAAGAACGGAAAAGTGGTTGAATACCAGTCAGTGCGGGTATTGCCAACACCGGAACAGACGGCACGAGCCGAAAAAGTCTATCGGGTCTGGCGCACGGGCAAGCTGCCTTTCCGGTATCAGGCCAAGGCGCTACCTTTGCATCTAAAATTGACAGCCATTTATCTGTGCCTTACCGGCTTACTCCTGATCGGCGGTTTTTTTCAGGGGTTACTCCTGTCAGCATACGTTTTTATAAGCATGACGCTGTTGTATGTAGCGACGCTATTGACCATATGGCCCCAGGTAAAACTGGCACGGGATGCCCGGGCGGGAACCCACCCGGTGATGCCCTTCCTGTATACCGGTAAACGCGGCGACGCTGCCTGGATGGAATACGATCGAATGAAACGGGATTCAACGATGAGGGCCATCGCTGCACGCATGCATGCCAACGTGGGTATCATGGGTGTGTCAAAGGAAAAGACACTCGATTGCATTCAGTTTTCAATGAACCACATTCACTCCCAGCGGGGCGATATTGTTTCGATCAATCAAGCCTTCAATGAGCTCGAATCCAGCGTTCACCGGGTCAGCGAGCTGACAAGCATCACCCACTCCGCTACTCAGTCAGCTCGTGAGTCATCACGATTGAGCCATGAAAAGATGCAACTGATGACCGATGCCATCACCGCGCTCACGTCAACACTGGAGCAGGCGTCCACGGGCATCGAAGACCTGTCCCGTCGTAGCCTGGATATCAACAAAGTGCTGGACGTCATTACCGACATTGCCGAACAAACCAACCTGCTGGCTTTGAACGCTGCCATTGAAGCCGCCCGGGCGGGTGACGCAGGACGGGGGTTTGCCGTTGTCGCCGATGAAGTTCGCGGTCTCGCCCAGCGTACCCGAACCTCGACCGATGAAATCAGCACCATCATCAATGGTTTTCGCCACGTCACCGAATCGGTAGTGACGACCATTCATCAGGGCCATTCAGCCTCTTCACTGGTAAATACCATGACCCGGGAAGCGCAATCGAGCCTCAGTGATATACTCGGACACATTGAATTGATAGAACAACACGCGCAAGAAGTGGCTAGCGCAACCGAAGAACAATCTGCTCTCAGCATTCAGGTGCAGCAGCAAAGCAGCAACCTCGGTGCTCTTGGTGATCAATCTGTGACCAGCAGTGAACATGCCTGCCACGAATCAGAAAATCTGGCCCTTGCCGTTGACCGGGCGCAATTGCTGGCCAGCCACTTTTTAGCCATGCTAACCCGGGATATCAGAGAGGCACTCAAGGAAACCCACTAATGATCAAGCACAGGCATGGCTGACACCGGTTGGCCTACCTGGCCCGTTTTTTATCAAGACGCCGAAACCGCCACAGACCTACAAACAAATCTTTACATCCTCTTTCATCCCTGCCACTACATAACCGCTGCGGATCACTACACTACTGTACACACCCTATTGTTTGGACCAACCACAGGCCCGGACTCATCGATTTATAAACAGGGGAAGGGCAATCAGGATCAGTTGCGAATGAAAGCACACACTCCCGCTCCCGCCAAAAAGACTGCCTCACCCTTGCTGGGCCTTATTGCCAGCGTGGTGTTTGTGACGCTTTTGTTGGCTATTCTGCTGTATTTCGACGTTCACTATTACATTATCGATTTGTTGCATTGGGTGGATGCACAGGGAATCTGGGGGCCTGTGCTGCTGATATTACTCATGGCGCTGGTTGTGGTGCTCGTCTTGCCCGGTGTGTTGCTGACCACCGGTGCTGGCTTTGTGTTCGGCGTCGTTGAAGGGTCGGTCTACATAGTTCTGGGCACCACGCTCGGGGCTTTCATCGCGTTTATGATTGCCCGCTATCTGTTTGGCCCCTACGCCGTCGATTTTGTGCGCCGTCGCAACCGGTTGCGACTGATCAATGAAGAAATGAGTGCCAATGGCTGGAAGATTGTCTTGCTGACCCGGTTGATTCCGTTTTTTCCCGGCAAACTGTCTAACTACTTTTTTGGGCTGACCCGATTTTCCTGGCAGGGATACCTGTTCGGCTCTCTAATCGGTTTTATTCCGTTCTCAGTGCACAACGTCTACCTCGGCTCGATCGCTGCCGATGTCACTACGCTTGGCTTGCGCAACACTGAGCGTACCGGGTTTGAATGGATCCTTTACGGCGGCGGTTTTGTCATGACCGTGATCATCGTGTTCTATCTGAACCGGCTGGCACGGCAGGCCCTGAGCCAATACACCAAACCTGCTGACAACGAGGAGTCTGAATCATGAAGTGGACCAAGTGGCTGCCCTGGCGTTTTGCCATTTCCTACATTGCCAAAAAGCAGGGCATACTCGATCCCATTCCGATCATGGCGAGAGTGCAAGCTCTGGCCCAACCATCCGAGGTGGCCGAACCGATTGAACTGATTCGCTCTGGTGTTGTGTTCCATGCGCGCGGGCTGATCAACAGCCGCGTGATTCAGCACAACCTCGACTGGGTGTGGCCGGTCTGGATCGAACGGCAGTTCGACCCGAAAGACCCGTCTTTTATTCCACGGGCTTTTGCCATTACCCACATCAACATCAGTAATCGCAACTGGACGGCTGTGGGCTACCCCGATTGCCCGGACTTGCCGATCGTGGACCCGAATGGCCTGCTGACTCCCCTTTTCAATGGCTGGTCACTGGATGCCTGGCTGATCACCGAGAAGGGTCAGCGGTTACTGCCGTCCAAACTGAAACAGGTTGATCAACGCCAGGAACTGGCAGACGGTCCTCTTATCAGAACAATTGCAACTGACGACGGGCTGGAGCTGCGCACCAAAGTCTGGGTTGAACGCGTCGACGGTAAAATGCTGTGTCGGTTACACATCAGTGGCCACAGTGACCAGGCCGGGCATCTGGTGCTGGCATTGCGCCCCTACAACCCCGAAGGCATCTCCTTTATTCACGATGTTACCTTGAATGAGCGTCGCACGGGCTGGCGCATTAACGATGAAAGCACGGTTCAATTTTCAGCACCGGCAGACCGGCACCACGTTTCCCATTACCGGGAAGGCGACGTGAACATTCATCTGCACGATCGTGAAGACCAGCACAGCGGTCATTGTGAAGTGGGCATGGCCACTGCCGCTGCCTTATTCAACCTGGAGCCTGGTGTGACCAAAGAGTTGACCGCCAGTATTGAACTCGAAACCAAGCCAAGCACCCCGCTAATTGACAATGCCTGGGCGGCTGTCAACAACCAGAGATGCACCCTCACCTGTCCGGACCCGCACTGGCAATTCCTGTTTGATGCCGCCGCAACGTCGCTGGTGTTGCATTCACCGGACGATGTATTCCCGGGCCCCTACACCTACAAACGCTTCTGGTTTCGCGATGCCGCCTACATTATTGATGCCCTGCTCAGCATCGGTTTGACGCATCGCGCGGAGCGGGCACTGGATCGCTTTATTGATCGTCAAACAGCAGCCGGCTATTTTCGCTCTCAGGAAGGCGAATGGGATTCCAACGGCCAGGTGCTGTGGATACTGGAGCGGTTTTTTAAGTTCACTCACCGGCGCCCGGACAAGTGGCTGAACATCATCAAGCGCGGTGCCGACTGGATCATCAAAAAACGGGTGTCGACGCAACTCGATGCCCCTCATGCTGGCCTGATGCCAGCCGGGTTCAGCGCCGAGCACCTGGGGCCGAATGACTTTTACTACTGGGATGATTTTTGGAGCGTCGCCGGGCTGCATTGCGCCAGCCGTATGGTGGCCGCGACCGACCCGGAACTGAGCCAGCGTTATATCGATGCAGCGCATGATTTTGAACAATCGATCGAGCGAAGTCTCGCTGCTCAGGCCGACAAACTGCGCCGGCCAGCCATGCCTGCCTCTCCGTACCGGCGGCTCGATTCCGGTGCTATTGGGTCTATGGTGTGCGGGTATCCGTTACAACTCTGGGCGCCGGATGATCCGCGCATGAGCGATCTGGTCGAGTTCCTGCTGGAACGTTGCTTCCTGAAAGGCGCCTTCTATCAGGACATGATTCACTCAGGCCTCAACGCCTACCTCACCCTGCACGTGGCTCAGGTCATGATGCGTGCAGACGACCCGCGCTATCTGGACCTGATTGACGCTGTGGCGGACATCGCCTCACCGACCGGGCAGTGGCCCGAAGCCATCCACCCGCTTACCGGTGCCGGTTGCATGGGCGATGGCCACCATGTCTGGGCGTCTTCGGAATGGGTATTGATGATGCGCTACTGTTTCTTGCGCGAAGAAGGCGATCACCTGGTCCTGTGTCAGGGCATTCCCGAACGCTGGCTTGACGCTGAAGGCCCCATTTCTTTCGGGGCCGCTCCGACCGAGTTCGGTGAAGTGACGGTGACGATTGAAGCAAGAAGTGCTGCAGAAACGGAAGTCCGCTGGGACGCCGACTGGCATGGGCCGGCGCCCGCACTGGCTATTCGTCTGCCCGGCCATCAGCCGGTCTGGATTGACGCGGGGCAGACGCAGAACCAGGCCGTACTAAGCCGGTGAAGGGTCAGTCGTATTGTTGCAGGCCGTTGCCGCGAATCATCGCCTGCAACTCACTCACGTATTCCTGCCCCCGTTCGGAATAACGAATCAGGGCTGGTGCCAGTGCCAGGCCGCTGATGTCGTTGCCTTCACTGCGCAGCGACGCTCGACGATTACGCAGATCAGCATAAGCGGGGTGGGTGTTGATGTTGTTCATGTATCGGCGAACCGATTCCCGAACCGATGCGAACGCGGCCACTTCGTGGCTGGCCCCGGCGTTTCGCGCTTCGGGCACCAGCCCGCAACCGGCCACAAAGCACCACTGTCCGAAATAGTTGTTGCCCAGCCGGGCGAAGCGCGAGGTGCCCCAGGCACTCTCGTTAGCGGCTTGAGCCAGCGCAATGGACGGGGGTACCACGTCCAGCCGTTTGATCAGTTGCGCCCGGTCTGCGGACTCGGTCGGCTCAAATTCTTCCAGTTCATAACGTTCTGCCAACTGCAGCAGCCAGCGGCGCTCAGCCCACCCAGGCGCGCCGTGTTCCTGAATGGCCAGCAACCGCTCGCGACTGCTCAGTATGGCAGCGTTCTCCTCTTCGACCAGAGGCACCATGTACTCAAAAAAAGCCGCTTTTCGGGCATCACCGGCGGCATAATCGTCGAAATTCGGGGCGGCTGATGGGCCCAGAGGCAACCAGAACCCCAACAAGGGGGCCAGAACAAACAAGACGGCTATGACGGCTAAAGGCCCTATTTTGTTCATGCAAACTCCTGAAAAGTCGATTAATCACAGCAACAGTCTACGTTAATAACCAGCAAGCAGGTTGATATAGCACTATTTCAGTCAACACCGGGGGGTGAATCTGGTATTTTGCCTCCTGCCCAAATGCAATCACACCTTATAACGAGACCCCCCATGGCATCACAGGGAAGCCGTTCGCAACGCCTGTTGGCACTGATCGACCATGAATTCAAATCCGCCGTCGGCCCGATTGGCGAGATACTCATAGAAGATACCCGGCAAATATGGCGCCGCAAGGGCTGGAAAGGCCCGTCAGCGCTGCGTCATTACATCAGCGAGCTGGCATCGAACATCGAGAGCGAACGGGATAAACAGGCTTTTCTGGAAGCCACCAGCAAGGTGGTTTACAGCATGACATCCGGTACCGGGCAGCCCCCGGCTCGCCGTTAATCGTATAGCAACATACAGGTATATAAGGAGTTACGGCTCATGTTCGGAAAACGGTTTTCGATCAGCACCCAATTCGTGCTGCTGCTGTTGTGTGTCCTGGCATTAAACGCAGGCGCCTTCTTTCTATTGCTCAAGAATGTCTACATGCAAGAGCTTCGAGCCCAGGCGCAAACCGTTGTCGCCAACGTCGATGCCTTCGGCAGCTGGGTGGCAAAAACCGGGCGGGTCTGGGTGCGTGACGGGCAAGACAGTTTTCTCGGAGAATTGGACGTTCATCCGGTCGATAACCCAAGCCAGACCATCACTTTTTACTCGAAAAACCCGGCACTGGCTCAGCGTGAATTTTCAGAAACAGTGGCGGCTTCGGAATCGCCCGCCAAGTTCCGGATGACCTCGCAAAACGTGATGAACCCGGCCAATACCCCGGATGCCTTCGAATCACGGGCGCTGAACAACATCCAGTCGTTTAATTTGCCCGAGTTCTTCGAAACCGTCGGTGGTGAGTACCGCTACGCCAAGCCCGTGTTTCATACGGAAGCCTGCATCGTTTGCCATGGCAACGCCGCAAGCGCGCCACGCGATGTACTGACCCGGTACGGCTCTGAAAATGGCTTTGGGTTTGAAGCAGGCGACCTGGCCGGCATCATCAGTGTGACCATTCCGCAACGCAACCTGCTGGCAGGCACGGTGTCGCTGTTCGGGATAGTGGAAATACTGGCCATTGCCCTGTCGATTCTGGCGATACTGTGGTTCGTAAGACGCACCATCATTCAGCCAGTCGGTGTGCTGACACAGATGGCCGACAACATTTCCAAGGGGCAGGAAACCGAACTCGATGTCAGCTCAATACCGCTGAACAGCCGCAATGAAATCGACCAGTTAAAGCTGGCGACCTCGCGCATGAAAACCAGTTTTAACCTGTCGATTCGCAAGGTTAAGGAAGCGCGCGCCGCTGCCCAGCAAGCCATTAGAGTCGCTAAAACCTTGAAAGCACAGCAGGCACAGCAGGCACAGCAAGGACAAAAACCAGAGAAGGATTAATCTCGCTGCATCACAGCCACAAACATGGTGTCGGCGTCGTCTTCGGGTGCGCCGACCATGCTCTGGCTGAGCAAGGTAAACTCAGGGTTTTCTGACAGGAACTGACTCACCCGGTCTTCGTTCTCCACGACCAGCCAGCTGCAGGTCGCATACACCAGATAACCGCCCGCTTTAACCGAGGCAGAAGCCTGCGCCAGCAACTGATCCTGAATCGGCTGCAAGGCGCTAAGGGACGCTTCAGTCAGTCGCCAGCGGCTGTCCGGATTACGCCGCCAGGTGCCGGCACCCGAGCAGGGGGCGTCAATCACAACCCGATCGAAGGCCCCGGCTTTCAGGTTAGCGACGGCATCCGGCCGGGTCGCATCCAGCGCCTGAGTGTGCAGATTGGTAAAACCCTGCCGCGCAGCGCGGCGTTCGGTTTCTTGCAAGGCATGGGCACGAATGTCCGTTGCCAGCACTTCACCGGCCGGCCCTACCCGACTCGCCAGTGCCACCGCCTTGCCACCACCGCCCGCACAGACATCCCAGACCCGGTGGCCGGGTTCGGCCACCACCGCTTCGACAATGCGCTGACTGGCGCGGTCCTGGATTTCCACCCAACCGGCATCCCAGGCCTTGGTTTTGGTGATTGGGGAATCAGGCGCCAGCGCCAGAACATCGCCCGCCTGGTCCAGCACGGTGAGGCCCGCTGCGTACAACGACCGGGCGGCCTGCTCACCCTTGCCAGGCAAGGCGCGCAACCAGATCGGTGGACGGGTCATTTGCATCGCGAGCCAATGTCCGGCCTGGGAATCCGACCAGTGGCTTGCCGCCGTGCGCTGATCCAGCCAGGGTTGCCAACCAGGCAGCCACCCCTGAATGGCGGCTTGCAGACCGGGCTCGTCGCGCTGACGGTCCAGCCAGGCGCGTCGCTGTGCAACGTCCGTCAACTCATTGGGCGCCTGCTCGTCCAGACCATCCAGCAACACCAGCCAGCCCCAGAGCTCAACCGCAGGAGTGGCCTTAAAGGCTAGCCACAGAGTGTCGGCAGTCCATACTGCCTGCCCGTTATTGCTGGAAGCTGGCTGTGAATAACCCTGCTGTAGCATGACCGGCACTGCTGCCAGGCGGCACAGCTGAAACAACCGGTCACTGTAGAACCGCCGGTCTTTGCCACCGTAGGCCTTGCGCTCCCGAAACCGGGCGGCGAGCCAGCGATCCATCTGCGGCCACTCAGGTTCGGCCTGCAGCGCCCGCGTCAGGTCGCACAGGTGCGGCCAGCGGTAGCCGGGCCACTGTGGCCGCGTTGAGGTGTCGGTGTGCGCCATGGCGTGAGGTCCTGTTGTCATTGCAAGGCAAGCGAGCCGCGCAGTATAAAGCAGCCGTAAGGTGGAATCACGGACCGCTGCCTTGCCACGCACCCCATTCGCCCTGAGCCTGTCGAAAGGCCTCGGAGAGCATAACCAAGCGCCGGTTCCAGGGAAGTTCGACAGGCTTACCCCGTACAGTGCTGAATACAGCGGTTCGTCGTTATCGGGTGTTTTGGTTTGTCCGGCGAAGCCACTCTGGCATGATCCCATTCGTTAATTTGCATGAGGATGCCTGTTCATGACCCACCCCCTGGCCGTAATAACCGGTGCCACCAGCGGCATTGGCGCTGCCTACGCCGACCGAATGGCCGCCGATGGCTACAACCTGCTGCTGACCGGCCGGCGCGAAGACGAACTGGCTGCGGTATGCGCCCAGCTACGCCAGCGCTACCCGGTCGAAGTTGAGTACCGGCTTGTGGATCTGGCCGAGGCCGATCAGCGCGAGGCGCTGGTTCAGGAAGTAACCTTGCTGCCGCGGCTGGATGCTCTGATCAACAATGCCGGTTACGCCGAAGATGGCCGCTTCGGGGATCTGAACTGGTCCCGTCACCAGGCGCTGCTCGATGTGCATGTCACCAGTACCCTGCAGCTGACCCATGCCGCCTTGCCCAACTTGATCCGGGCTCGAGGGCTACTGATCAACCTGGCTTCGGTGGCCAGTTGGCTGCCCACGCCGCAAAGCCCCCTTTATGGCCCCACCAAAACGTTCGTTAGGGCGTTTACCGAGACGCTGGCGTTGAGTTATCGGCGCGAAGGGTTACGTGCACTGGCCGTTTGCCCCGGTTTCACAGTCACCGATTTTCACGCCCGCCTGGGGCTCGACCCGGACAGTTTCTATAAACGCCACGGCATTACCCGAGCCTGGTCAGCCAAGGCCGTGGTCGAGCGCTCGCTCAACGACCTGGCCCGGGGCCGGGTGGTGTCGATTCAGGGCTGGAACTACCGGCTGATTGTTGCCATTGTGCGCCACCTGCCAGTGCGTTGGCTGCACGCGGCACTTGGCCGATCCGACCGGGCTCGCTAACAGTCGCTAACATCCGGTAACCACAGGACGACCAAACTCGGCTTTAAGCCCGGCTTTTAGGGCCGATAATCCTAGACGACCTGCACCGGCCCAGACGTAAAGTTTCTCGGCATCTGGCGCAAGCGGCCCGTTATCTGCTATAAGTTGTGTGTTAATAAAGTGATGTGGTTCACATTATGTCTATAGCTCTGGATCGTCGGATTTGAGCCAATACAGTCAGCGCATTTCCGATACAACACTTCGCATGCCGGTTGCCTTGTTGCAAGTCGGGATGTTCGTGTGCCGGTTAGACAGGCCATGGCTGGGCACGCCCTTCCTGATGCAGGGTTTTCTGATTGAAAACCGGGATATGCTGCACCAGGTGCAAAGCCTGTGCAGCCAGGTGTGTGTCGACACTCGCAAGAGCCTTGTCAAATTCAAGGCGCGGCCCGACAAAAACCAGGCCCCCCCGACCTTACCGGCCTCTTTTGATCGCGACATGGCGCAAATGGGGTTGCGCAGCGTGCTGCCCACCTACACCCGCACGCTGAAACACGTTAAACAGGCCATGCGTGGGCTGAGCAAGGGCCACCCGCTGAACCCGGATACTCTGGGCAAGCACGTCGATGAGTGCATTACGGCTCTAATCGACAACATTCCCGCCATGACCTGGCTGTCACGAGTGAAAAGTCACGACGATTACACCTACGAGCATGCCCTGCACGTGAGCTTGCTGTGCATGGTGTTTGGCATTCACTGCGGCTGGCCCCGGGACGAGGTGCGCACGGTCGGGCTGGCCGGTTTGTTGTTCGACCTGGGCAAGCTGCGCATACCGAAATCGCTGCTGACCAAACCCGGCCCGCTGACTGAAACCGAATGGCAGTTGTTTAACGAACATCCGAAATGGACGCGCTATCTTCTGGAAAAATCCGGCTTCGGTCATGATGTTATCGCCGCTTGCTACTACCACCACGAACGGCCCGATGGCCAGGGTTACCCGGTGCAGAAGCTGGCTGGTCAGGTACCGTTGAGTGCCCGGCTGATTCACATTCTCGACGCCTTTGACGCCATGATCAGCTACCGGCCATATGCCCAGCAACGTACGGTTTACGATGCCATTCGGGTGCTCTACAAAGGCCGTTCTACGGAGTTCGATTCTGCCCTGGTCGATCAGTTCATCGAATTAATGGGGGTTTACCCCATCGGTACCCTGGTCGAGTTGAGCAGCGGTGAAGTTGCCGTGGTGATTGGCCAGAATCACGATGCCAGGCTGTTGCCCAAGATCGCCGTGGTTCGCGACCGCAACAAGCAACCGGTCAGTGAACGCGTCGTTAACCTCAAACACCTGACCGGAAATGACGGCCTGCCCCTGTTTCGGGTGAAGACCATGCTGCACGATGGCAGCTATGGCATTTTCATGCAGGACTATACCCGCCAATTGGTGCTGGGAAACCAGGCCGCACGCTAGCGACTCACCGACTTCACCTGCCTTGACCTTGTACCCCGCCGTACAATGGCCGACACTCTCTGAACCCCCGACAATGACTGGATACGCATGACCTGGGATTGGCTGCTGACATTGGGCCTCTGGCTCTACATTGCACTGTTGATCGCCCTGAGCTTTCGCATTCTCATGCGCCGACGCAGTGTGGGTGTCACCCTGGCCTGGCTGCTGCTGATCTACATCGTGCCACTGGTCGGCTTTGGCCTGTATCTGCTGTTTGGTGAACGCTATCTCGGCCGGTTGCGGGCCAAACGCGCCATGATTCAAAACCGGTTTTACAACCAGTGGCTGCATCAGGTCGGCGAACGCGATGCACTGAATACGCTGATCGATACACCACTGCGACCGGTCATGGAGCTGACACTCGGCAGCCTCAAGCTACCGGCTTTGCGCGGCCACAACTGGCAATTGCTGAGTGAGCCGGACAGTGTCTTCGACGCCCTGCTCGACGACCTGAACCGCGCTGAAAACTGGATCTTCATGGAGTTCTATATTCTGGAGCCAGAAGGCCGGGTAGAGGAAATTCTCACCGCACTCACCGATGCCCGGGCGCGCGGTGTTGCCGTCTATTTGCTGCTCGACAGCGTGGGTTGCAACCGTTTTTTGAAAAGTGCCCGTCACCGCCAACTGGTTAAAGCCGGTGTCGAGGTTCTGGACGTATTGCACGCCAACGTGCTGCGCATGTTCCTGCAACGTATCGACCTGCGCCAGCACCGCAAGCTGGTCAGCATCGACAATCGGATCGCCTACAACGGATCAATGAACCTGGCTGATCCGGACTGGTTCAAGAAGCACAGCGGCTTTGGCCCCTGGGTCGATGTGATGGTGAGAGTCGAAGGCCCGATGGCGTCAATCATTCAGGGCACCATGATCTTCGACTGGGAAATGGAAACCGGCCACCGATTGAACAGCGCCCTGAGCTGGCCCGAGGCGGCCAGCGACGGCCCGGCGCTGATGCAATTTCTGCCGACCGGCCCGGCCTTCGATGAAGACATTCTGCTGCAGGTTTTGCTGACCGCGGTGCACAACGCCCAGCGCCGGGTGATCATCACCACGCCCTATTTCGTGCCCGACGAATCGTTGTTGCAGGCGCTCAAGTCCGTCGCCAAGCGTGGCCTGGAGGTCACCCTGCTGGTGCCGCGACGCATCGACAGTCGCCTGGCCAAGTACGCCGGCCGGTCGTTTTATGAAGAGCTGCTCAGCCACGGCATTGAAATACTGCGTTTTGAAGGCGGCCTGCTGCACACCAAAAGCGTGATCATCGACGACCACCTGGTGCTGGTCGGCTCGGTCAACCTCGACATGCGTTCACTCTGGCTGAACTTCGAGGCCACCCTGGTGGTGGATGACCCGGCCTTTTGCAACGCCATGGTCGCCGTGGTGGCCGAGTATAAAAGGAACAGTCACCGGCTCGACCTGAAGCAGTGGCGCAAGCGCCGTTATCATAAGCGAGTCGTGGAGAACCTGGCACAGCTGGCCAGCCCATTATTGTGAGCGGCAGAAGACCGGGCTGGCGGTAGTAGACCTGGAGCCGGGCCGGCGGCAATTAGCCAACTGGCTTGGAATACACCCCAACCAGCATTAATACCGCAACCACGCCCGTGGCCGGAACCAGCACCAGCACGAATTTAAGCGGGTGATACAACCCCGAGGCACCCGCCATCAGTCCAATACCGCCGCCGCCACCAATCAGCCAGTTGCCCGGCATATTAACGAGAACCGCCAGGGCGATGTAAGGGTGGCTGGCGAGCTTGTCGCTGGCAAAGCGCAGCATGCGATCGCCCGGGCGGTCACTGGTCGCAGCGGCAACCCGGTCTTCAAAGCGTTGCTGCAGACGTTGCACCAGCGGCCACTCGCGCAACCAGTAACCGATGCTGAAGGCCAGCAGCAAGCCCAGTGGCGTTGCCGCCCAGATGGCCAGAATACCGATGGGGCCGAAGGCCGCCATGATCAGCCAGCCCAGCTCCACCGCGGGCAGGAAGGGCACTGACAGGGCGATGGCGTAGATCAGGGCCGTGCCGAACACGATCCAGACGTGAGGTTGATTCTGTGCTTCCAGCCAGCGCATCACCAGGCCTTGTCCATCGGTAAAAAACACCAGCCAGATCATGGCAGCAATGGCGAGCCAGGCCAGAATTCGCCGAATCATCGCGCGGGGGCGCGTGACAAAACAGAGGAGACCATCGGTTTTTCAGCACTGGCGCCGGGGTTAAGCAGGAACCGTTTACGCTCGTCAGCCCGCGCCAGCCCCAGCGCCTGCATCAGGCGCCGGTTGAGCGCCTGGGGCGACTCCGATATCTCGCTTAGGGTAGCGCCCAGGCTAACCCGTAGCCGCTCGCTGGCGCTGCCCATTTCGAAGTTGCGCCGGGTCACGACTTCCTGCAACTGCAGCATCAGCGCTTCCACCGACTCGGCCGACGTCGCCCGGTCACTGACCACCATAAACTGATCCCCCCCTACCCGGGCCATGAAATCGGACTCCGGCAAGTGCGTGCGCAGACGCTGCGCCAGTTTACGCACCAGCACATCGGCCATTTCCTGGCCTTTGCGATGATTTACCTCGCGAAAATCATCAATATCGAGGATCACCACCGAAAATGGCAAAGCCTGGTTATACAGTGCGGCCATACGCTCCAGACTGGCATTGCGGTTCGGCAGGCCGGTCAGCTGATCGATCAATGCCAGGCGTTCCAGTTGATCGCGTTGACGCAACAGCCGGGTAATGAAGGAACGGCAGACTACCGACATCGCCATCAGGCAGATCATCAGGTCGAGCCATTTATAACCGGCATAATCGTCTGTCGACATGGGAAACCAGGGTGAGGAGCCCCGGGGCAACAAAAATACCAGCGTCATCAACACCACGGTCAATGTTAACAGCGATAGTTGCCACTGACGCTGCTCGGGCGGCAGCACCATGAAGATCAGCGGGGGGACCAGCAGAAAATAGTATTCGGCGGACTGTTCGGGCGTGAAACCGTAGAGGTTCATGACTGAAATGCAGAACAGCACTACGGCAATCATCCAGATAGACGCCAGCAGGGGGCGGTTCAGGTAATACGCCAGGATGGCCAGGGCATGCAAGGCACCGCACAGCACCAGAAACAACCCGAGTACACTTGGCGGTGCCGTCACTTCCAGCACCAGCGTATAGAGGCCGTAGGCAAACAGGCCAAACCAGAGGCAATGGCGCAGCGACTGGCTGCGTAACTCAGTATCACTGGGCACTGCACTCGTCCAATATTTAACCGACACTGTTGTCAACCTGAGGTAATGGATGTCGCCTGTCGTCGCTGCCTTTTCCCTGTGCAGGCGGGCTTAGTGGATGGTTGGGTGCACCAGAAGGGCCTGATGCACCCTGTATTGCCTGCAAACAGACCCCTTTGAATGGGCCATGGGCGCAGTCGCTAGACAACGCCTTCACCCATCGCGGTCTGATGCAGCATGCACCGGTTTACTGATGCACGTGGCCGTGCTCGAGTTCTTCTGCGGTGGCTTCGCGGATATCCGCAACTTCACCTTTGAAGCTCAGCGATTTACCCGCCAGCGGGTGATTGCCATCGACTGTCACGGTATCGCCTTCAATCGCGGTAACGGTGACCTGCAATGGGCCGCCCTGCGTCTGGGCCGTAAATACCATGCCTTCTTCCACTTTTTCGACACCCTGGAACGATTCCATGGGCACCGACTGGACCAGGCCGTCCTGGACTTCACCATAGGCTTCTTCCGGCGTTACCTGGACATCGAAGGCATCGCCCTGGGCCAGGCCGTCGAGGGCTTTTTCAAGACCGGGGATGATGTTCTGGTTACCGTGCAGGTACACCAGAGGATCGCGCCCTTCGGAGGAATCTACGACAACGCCGTCTTCATCCTTCACTTCATAATGGATGGATACAACGCGTTGAGCAGCAATGTTCATAAGAGGCTCCTGTTTGGAGGTGGCTGCGTGCTGCAGCCTGAGAATGTAAGACCTGTGCGTGAGCGCACAAGCCCTTGCCCTGGTTAGTCTCACTTGGGTCCGGGCACGGATCCGAAGCTCAGGCCGGCAAGAATACCAGTGCAGAGCGCCGCATGAAAGGCAACCGGGGCGCTAAAGCGTTACCAAGCGTAGTGCCGAAACCCGGTTAAAATCGGACAAAAGCTCGACAATGGGTCATCAAACACCGATAAACCGAACCAGGGCGTCGGTGGCCAGATTCAGGTTTTCAGCCAGGCTGACCCCGCTGACTTTGCGCGGCTTAAGGCTGTGATCACCATCCGGACACCAGATCAGCTCTACCGAATCCGGCAGTGTGTAACCCGTCACCTGCTCACGGTTACCCAGCGCATCACGCTCACCCTGACAAATCAGCACCGGGCACCGGACGTCGGGCAGGTGCTCAAGCCGGGTCTTCTCCGGTTTGCCCGGCGGGTGAAACGGATAGCCCAACACGCAAACGCCGGCAACTTCCCGCTCGGTAGCCACCAGCGTCGCCATCCGACCACCCATGGATTTACCACCGATGTACACCGGCCCGTCGCCCAACTCATCCAGTACCAGATTGAAATGCGCTACCAGTCGGGGCGCTCTGTCGGGCGGGCGTTTCTTGCCCGTGGTCCGCCGCTCGGCCATATAAGGAAATTCAAACCGGATGACACGCACACCGCGCCCGGTTAACCGGGTGGCCATCTCGCTCATGAACTCCGAGTCCATGGGTGCACCGGCGCCATGGGCCAGAACCAGTATCGGGCCGTTCTCGGGACCTTCTGCAATCATGGGTAGCTCCTGTTTGTTTGTGAACAACGCCAGGATGTTACCCCAGATCGACCACCCTGTTCGTCTTCGGCCTGTAAACCGCCCTGGCCATAGGGCGTTGTTCAGTGGCTCTAGCTATGCTTCAGTCCTGAAAACACTATACTGGCAGCCCTGATAGTCGCTTCGGACGTGAACGCTTATGCGCACCCATACCGCTTTGGTTGCAAGCCTGGTACTGCTGGCCGGCTGCAGCTCTGTCCCGCTCAGCAACGTCGACACCGAGGAACTGGAAGTCACGGTGGACTACCGCCAGTTACCCGACCGGGTCGAACTGGACACCCAGTGGCGCACTGGCTTCTGGAACCGCCGCGTTGATGCCACCGGCAGTCCACCCGAACTGGTGACACGCGGCGGTGAAATTCTCGTGCTCAATCGCGGGGCGGAAGACGGCGACTATTCCTTATCGCTCGACCCCGAGACGGGCCCCTACCGACTGACAACTCCAGACCTGGCCGACCTGACGTTACCGGTAGGAGAGACTGTCTCCCTGGCCGGCGCCAGCAGCATCGCCGGTGATCGTTTCGACCGTGAGGATGAACTGGTGTTATCGGTGCGCGGCGCTACCGACCGCCCGCGGGGCTGGTCGTTCACCGCCTGGTGCGGCAACGAAAGCTGGACCATCAACCGCTCACTACCACGCGATGAAACCGAACTTGAACTCGATCTCGGCCGCCTGATGCAACAAATCAACAACGCTGCCGAAGCTGACCTGAACGGGCAAATTCGGGTGAGGGTCAGTTTGTGGGAAGCCTTCGACATGGACTGGCAGCCACCTTTCAAACCCGGTGTAGCCCGGGCCGAAGACCGCGTCGAGTTTGAAGTCGATACCGCCAGTTTCCGTTTCCAGGCCACAGTGCGCATTCAACTGGCGCAAAACGCCTTTTTCAGCCTGCAGAATCAAGCCTGGCCGGTGAGATACTGTTCATGACACCATCGGACTGTGCGCAGCCAGCCAGGCGCTGAATTCCGGCAACGGCATCGGCCGGGCAATCAGGTACCCCTGAACCCGGTCACACCCGAGATCTCGGCACAGCGTTAAGGTCGTCTCAAGCTCGACGCCTTCAGCGACCACAATGGCACCCATGCTGCGCGCCAGCCTGACGATGGCCGCAACGATATCCCGATCCACCACCGACGTTTCCAGCTTACTGATAAAATCGCGGTCAATCTTAATTTCATTGGGCCGAATACGGCTCAGATACGCCAGAGAACTGTAGCCGGTACCAAAATCATCGATGCTGATCTGACACCCCAACTGGCGCAACTGATCCAGCATGGCCATGCAGGCATCCGGGTTTTCCATCAGCACTGATTCGGTCACCTCTACCTTGAGCCGGGTCGCATCGACTCCGGTTGCCGCTATGCGCATGGCCAGATCCTGGTCGTCGACCCGGGTAACCAGATCCAGTACCGACAAATTCACCGATATGGATACCGCCTCGTCCGGGTGTGCCGACAACCAGCGAGCCGCTACCCGCAGCACCTCCCGGGTTAGGCTGGATATTCCATGGGTTTGCTCAGCCAGCGGAATAAACTCGCCCGGCGACACGTTCCCCAGCGTCGGGTGCTGCCAGCGCAACAACAATTCACCACCAACGACCACTCCGCTGCCAAGATCGATAATGGGCTGCACATGACAGCGCATCTGGTCGCGTTGAATGGCCTGCGGCAATGTCCGGTTGAGTTCATTCTGACGAATAAAAAAGTCGTTTTGCTGGTCGGAATAATAATGGATATAGCGGTTTTCACGCTCTGCGGTAATCAGCGCAACATTGAGCTTGCGCAACAGCTCATCCAGTGATTCGGTCATGTCGGTCACCGCATAGGCGGCCATTCGGGAACACACCTCAAACCGGTGGTCATCCTCTTCCAGAACCAGAGTCCGCATAGGGGCCATAGTGGCATCGAGATCGGTCAGGTCGGCAGCATCAAAAACCGTCATGAAACTGCTGCGTGACCAAAGCACCATGGCCGCTCTCGGTTGCCGGCTGCCATTAGCGTCGGCTTCGTACCCGGCCAAGGGCATAACCCCCTGCTGGCTGAGCAGAAACTGGTTCCAGCGCTCGGTCGCCTGCATCCATAGCCGATGGGCCACCGTTGGCCCGAGCAGGCGAATCATACTGCGAATGCCATCAATTTCGATCAGCACCACAACCGGTTCTGACATCTGTGCGCTGAGCTTTGCCCAGTTCGGGCTCAAGACCTTACTGAAATACGCCCTGCTGGGTAATCCGGTCTCCGGATCCTGTAGCAGCAATTGCTTTTGTCGGGCCTCCAAATATCGCATGCGGGAGGTAACGGCAAATGACATCAGCAACAGCTCGACAACGGTGGATGCAAAAAACGCATTCAGGGTAAACCAGGATACCGGTAACTGACCGGAGTAGGTTGCCGTACCTATAGCGCCGCCCAGGATTTGAACCGCAATGGACCCAAGCAGGAAAGCCGCCGGGCCGTACCCGCGCTGAATCTGTTGCGCACTGATGTACAGCACTGGCCCGAAGGTCACCAGTTGCATCAGCACGAGCGGAATGAACAAATAGACGTCGGGCACCACCAGGCTGAGCAGTGCAAACGCCAGATTCACCCCCTGCAGCGCACGCACCAGTGGCAAGCGGAACAGCAAACCCTGATCGGCGCCCTTGCCCAGAAAAGGGATGGCAAAGGAAAAAATCAGGAAAATCAGCAGGAAGTTCATGGCCATGATGTGGGTCGACAGAAATTGCACAACCGACAACGGCATAAAAAGATGACCGAAACCGGTCAGCGCCGAGAAATAAAACACAATGAGAACGTGGAACACCATGAACCAGCGGTAGGCGGCGTCAGCTCGCCCATACAGCAGCACCGCATTGAAAGCGAACATGGCCAGCGTCAGCACCAGCATCACCCAGTCCGTCGCAATACGATTCTGGTTTAAATACTCTTGTTCCACCTCTGGCGAGACCAGTAGCGCAGGGGCCAGGGGCGTCGAACTGAACAAACGCAACACCAGGTGGTATTCGCCCGGGCCCGGTACCTGAATGCGGTCCTGGTAGCGTGCGGCGGGTCGCTTCTGCGCCAGCCCCGGCTGGTTCATGCCCAGCGGATGGGAACTGATCAGCCGGCCCCGGTCATCCAGCAAGTACAGGGTGAACTCGGCCAGAATGACGTTTTCGTTGGTCAAAATGAACGTCTGGGGAACACCAGGTTCGCCCTGCAGATCCAGATCGTACCTCAGCCACAGCGCCTGGCGACTGACCATGGGCGGGTCGGACCGGGCACTGAGAAACAGAACCGCTTGAACGTCTTCCAGTTGTTTTTCCGGCGCGGCCAGAACCGCCGCCTGCGGTTGAGTAAGCCACTGATGATCAGGCCAGGGGTTCGTCGCCGACGCCTGGCTGGCAAACGCCAGTACCACAATAAGCGCCCGCCAACCTTTGGTGGCGTGGCATTGACGGAACCAGCGCCACCCACCGTAAGCCTTCCCTGCTGTTTTCCCGTTATCGGGTTGGATCATCGCTGTCACGGTCGATACATACCTCACGCCCTGGGACATTCCTGCGAACTCGAAAGGCCATGTCCCTGACTGGCCAGGACCTGTCTCCAAAGTCTAGTTGGTATCTACGACAATGCAGAGCCAACCAGACTGAAATTCGCCAATTTCCCGTCGATCTGTACCCAGCGTTTATCAAAACAGAACAGTGTACGTCTTAAGTCGATGCGATAATTGTCGATAATGATTATTACTGACAGCCTTATCAGGGCAACACCGTGGCAAGGTGTGTGCCTGTCCCCATTCTCCGTGCTCAACCGTTCAAGGATCCGATGCTATGTCCTGGCTTAAAAACCTGTCGATCGCCAACAAGGTGCGACTCCCCTTATTGCTTATTCTGATCGTCACCCTGGTCAGCACCATCAGCGGCGTACGCAGCCTGATGACCGTTACCTCCAGTTCCGATGTGCTGATTCAGCGTTACCAGCCTGCCCTGCTGACCCTGGCCGAGATGGACACCTCGCTGCATCAGGCACTGCTGGCACAACGCGCTTATATCCAGGCGGCCTCCTGGGGCTCGGTTCGCGACGAGCTCGATGGCTACCAGGCCACCTTCACGACCGAATCCGACAAGGCCTTGCAACTGGCCAGCGCCACGGCCGCAACGCTGGCGACCGACAACAGTGCAGCGCTGATGGAACAGTTCACCACTGCGATTGAGGCCTGGCAGACCCTGAATACCGAGATTACCGAGTTCGCCGATGGCGGCGCTGCATCGGTTGCCCTTCAGATTGGCGAACTGGAAGGAGCGCCGTTATTCAATGAGGCCCTGGGCGTCAAGAATACGCTGTCCGAGCAAATCAATGCTGACTCCACGGCCCGGGTTGAGGCCGCTGAGTCAATCAGCGACCAGGCCATCATTCAGGCGTGGTTGCAATTGGCGGTTAGCCTGGCGCTACTAGTTGCCATCGCACTCTGGCTGCCATTGTCGTTATCGCGGCCGATTGCCCGTCTGCGCGATCGTCTGAACGACCTCGCCTCCGGCGAAGGTGACCTGACCGCGCGCCTGGCGTCAGACCGGGCCGATGAAGTAGGCCAGTTGGCGCACCATTTCAACCGGCTGATGGAAAAGCTGCATCAGTCGATGTCACACATCACCCGGGTCAACGAAGAATTGCGCGACAGTAGCCACACTCTGAACCAGGCCAGTAGCGGCAACATGTCGCTGGCACAACAACAGGAAGCAGCGCTGGAGCAAGTGGTCACTGCGGTTGAAGAATTGCACGGGTCTGCGCGCGAAGTGGCCAGCAACGCCGAACGCGGTTCCAGCACCGCTAACGAGGCACTCGAAAACGTACGCACCGGCACCCGGCGTGCGGCAGAGGCCAACAACAAAGTGACCGAACTTAAAGCCCAACTCGACAACGCCACCCAGGCGTCTCAGGTACTGGCCGAAGAAGCCACCAGCATTACCAGTGTGCTGGACGTTATTCGCAACATTGCCGAACAAACCAACTTGCTGGCGTTGAACGCCGCCATTGAAGCAGCCCGAGCCGGGGAGCAGGGCCGGGGCTTTGCCGTCGTCGCCGATGAAGTGCGCAGTCTGGCGCAAAAGACGCAGCAGTCCACTGCCGATATTCAGCAGCGCATTGAACGCTTGCAACAGGGAGTGGATAAAACGGTGAACGCCATGCAGAGCGGTTCCAGCATGGTTCAGGAGACCGCGGGCAATGTCAGTGACACCCAGAGCTCCTTCATCGCCATCGAGTCCCTGATGCAAGATATCAACGACATCAGCGCCCAGATTGCGACGGCCACAGAAGAACAAAGCCAGGTGGTGTCCGGCATTACCGAACATCTGGTTTCTATTAGTGACTTCTCCAAGGAAAATACCCGACATTCACAGGAAATTAATCAGGCAACCGACCAGGTAGTGGAACAATCGAGCCAGGTTCAGACGGTGTTGTCGGGGTACCGGCTGAGCTGATGCTCAGCCCATCCGGCCATCTTCAGGGTGGCCGGGTTTGTTCTCAGTCGTCCGACTGTGGGTTGAGCGGTGCGGCCAGATTGAGCGTCCAGTAGACATCGCCATTGTCGGCTCTGGCCTGGCCCATGCCCAGCGACGTGAATTCGGCTTCCATGATATTGCGACAATGCCCCGGGCTGGCCAGCCATTGCTGAACCACATCGGCGTCGCCGGTAGCGGTCATGGCCACGTTTTCGCCCAGCGTGGTCGCTTCATAGCCCTGTTGCTGCATGCGCCGGTAGGCATCCTGCCCATCACTGCTGAGATGACTGAGCATGCCATGTTGCGCCATGTCGTTACTGTGCTGCTGGGCGGCGCCTGCCAGCGTACACTGATAGCTCAGTGGCTCGGCGGCGGCTTGCAATACCCGGCCACAATAGCGCGCTTCGCTGCGTGCCTGGTTTATCTGTTCCAGCCAAGACTGTTCGGTTGCATCCAGGCAATGGTCGAGTGTCCACTGCGAGGTGGCACCAATCGCCCCTGCGGTTTGAAACTGCCATTGCGCTCCGCTGTAAAGGTCGCCCTCGGCCGACATCAGCCGCGGATTCAATTGCACGCGGTAACGTTGATTCGGAATCAGGTTGGACGTCGGGATCAGGCGAAGGCTCTGGGTGTCGGCGACATAGACGGTTCTGGCGGGAACGCGCCGATCATCCAGCCACAGTTCAACACTGTTGTCGGTGATCGATTCAATTAACAGCGGGGTATCGAAGGTGATGCGGATGTCCCGCGTCAGTGCCTGGTTCTCGGCACCATCAACCGGGCTGTGATCGATAACAGAAAACGCACTGGCACTGCGCGCCTGAAGCGGCGTGCCGGCCAATACGTTGTTCGTTGCGAGCGGCTCGTCGACGGCTGTATTGCAGGCGGCCAGTGTTGTTGCCACCAATACACCCAGACTGACCCGTCGCCACGTCTGTTTTTCTCTCACCGTATCCATACTCGTTTCTGTTTTTAGCAGTGTACCTGCACGTCAGCAGGCGAGAAGACTTTTCCTGATCTTTTCATAAAACAAAGACAAAAAATGCCAACCGGGTCCACAAAATAGGCTTAAGTGGACCAACAAAGATGCCAAGCTACGCTTCACGGCAGCACAGGATACTGCGAGAATAGTGATTTCAACGGCCCACCGAGCGTTAGCATGACCCTGACCAGTGCCCTGACCTTCTTTGTCGCCATCTTTATTTTCGGCATCACCCCGGGCCCGGGCATCTTCGCCATTATGGCTCGCGCGTTAAGTCAAGGGGCCAGAGCGTGCACGGCACTGGCCTTTGGCATGGTCATCAGCGATGTGATCTATCTGGTACTGGCGTGTTTCAGTCTGTCGGCCATTGCCGAAAACTACGGCACGCTGTTTACGCTCATTCGGTATGCCGGTGCGGCTTATCTGATTTACCTTGGCTGGAAACTCTGGACTGCACCGGCCCCGACTGAAGCGAGCGATATTCCGGTAAAGCGTTCGGGTATCGGGGCCAGTCTGTTGCAGGGCATCGCCATCTCAGCCTCCAACCCCAAAGTCATTCTGTTCTACATTGCCTTTTTGCCGACCTTTATGGACCTGACCCGGCTCAGCCATACCGACATAGTGCTGGCCGCCGCGCTCACCGTTGTGGCGCTGATGGCTGGGCTGATGCTCGTTGCCTGGGGCGCTTCGAAAGCCCGCAAACTGGCCCGGTCCAGCCGGGCCATGCAACGTCTGAACCGGGCTGCTGGCACCATCATGATCAGTGCCGGTGCCCTGCTGGCCGTCAAAAGCTGACGGCGTTGACTTACTGACCCGCCTGGGCAGCAAACCAGACGTCACTGATTTCATGGCCATTGACGTCACCGCGCTGACGATCTCCCACCCAGGTGTATAGTGGCTGGTTTTCATACGCCCACTGGTAACTACCATCTGTTCGCTCAATCACCGTAAACGCGCCCCAGGTTTCAGCATTTTTTGATGCAGTGAACGGAGGCCAGCTTTCCGCACAGCCGTCGTAGCAGTTTGATACCGAAGCTGTGTCACGGGTAAAGGTGTAGAGCGTCATCCCTTGCGTTGTGGCAAACACTTCGCCAATGGCCGTATCTACTGTCGAAACTACACCGCTTGCCGGTGATTCATTACTGGTGCCATAAGAGCTCGCATAGGAGTCAGTCGCGCAACCGGTTAATACCAGTGCAGATGCCAGAGCGAGCGTGCTGAGTGTTGGTAATTTCATGGTGTGTTCCCTTTGAGTCATGATCAAGAATAAATCGTCCAAGTGCATTGAACGGTGAAGATAGGGTCCATTGGACGTCCTACTTACCCCTCAGACGACTTGATCAGCTCAAATGGATGCAGACACCCAAATTTTTTTGCAGCCAGGTTAGGCAGCTACCACTCCGTTTTCATCAGATTCTGCATTCAGTTGACGCTCGTCATACAACTGCTTATAAGACACCGACACCAGAACAACACCCAGCACCGTGTTCACACTGACAATGAGCGGCTGAAGCCACCAGTAAACGACGGTTGGCAGACTCATTTGAATCAAAATATCCAGCATTCCAAATGCCAGCAGGGGCGCCACAGTCACGGCCACCATTCGCCAGCCGTTACCTTTGGTTAATGCCATTGAACCGGACAGAGTGACCGAAGGCTGCTGGCTGATGGCCGCCGACGGCAAAATCAGTGTCATTCGGGCCCACAAATACAACATAGGCAGCATCATTAACCAGATAAGCGGCAGCGCCAGCAACGGCTGTTCAACGCCGAAAGACTCGATATTCCAGTTTGAGAAAACGGCGGCAAGAATACCAACAAGGACCAGAGCATAAAGGACGGAGGGTACAATCATGACCAGGGTCAGTTTAAGCAACCCCCAGGCATAGCGCGTTTCAGCTTTCCCCCAACGAAGCGGCATCTGCCGATCAGGAGACTGCAGAAATTGACGGTGAACACTGACGGCAACTACGACACCCGCCAATAAGGCAACACCAACCACAACCCAGTATTGCCAACTAAGAACAGGAAGGTATTCAGTGGTGGGCTTGGTGAATTGCAGCAGCCCATACTGCACCACCAGAAAGGGCAGTGCCAGGATCAGCAAGGCCCGGGCATGGCTGACGCTGTAACGAAGGCTATCGGTGATTAACGCAAAAACGGGTAAACGGCGGGCAGGTACAGAGGACATGGTTGTCTTCCTTGTTGGTCATGAGTTGAATGACCCGAAGCGATCCTCGCTCCGGGCGGTGAGCATAGTAATTCCCGTTACCACGACTCACCACGGTTTCTCGCCCGTTATGTGATTAACTTAACACCAGCGAAATCAGGTAGCCGGTATAGCCGGCGTACACCAGCAATAGCATGCCGCCCTCAACCCGGTTAATGCGACCCTGGCGGCCGCGCAGACCGATACCCATGATCAGCAGCACTATGGTCAGTGCCGCCATCACTACCCAGTCGCGGTACAGCACCTCCGGATCAACCGCCAACGGGTGAATACCAGCAGCAATGCCGACGACTGCCAGCGTGTTAAACAAACCGGAACCCAACACATTGCCCAGAGCCAGTTCATGTTCGTTCTTCTTAATCGCCACCAGCGAAGACGCCAGCTCCGGTAGCGAGGTACCAATTGCCACGACCGTCAACCCAATGATCAGATCACTGACACCAAAGCTCTGGGCGATGATCACGGCACCCCAGACCAACAGACGCGAACTGATCACCAGCAACACAAGACCGATAACCAGCCAGGTAATGGCTCTGGACAAGCTCATCGGGTGGGAGTCAATTTCTTTCAGGTATTCAGCTTCGAGCGAGTCCGCTGGCTTCTGCCGCCCCTGAAGGATCGACCAGCCCATGATGCCGAAAAACACCAGCAACAGAATATAGGCATCCAGCCGGCTCAGTTCACCGTCCAGTAGCTGGTAACCACCCAGAAGCGTCACGCCGAGCAACAATGGCAGCTCTTTGGTTAGAATTCGCGATTGCACCCGAATCGGCGCTATGACCGCGACCAGGCCTATAACCAGGCCAATGTTGGTGATGTTCGACCCATAGGCGTTACCCAGTGCCAGGCCGGGGTTTCCTTGCAACGAAGCGATGGCTGAGACCACCATTTCCGGTGCCGAAGTGCCAAAACCAATAATCACCATGCCGATCAGCAACGGTGACATACCCGCGTATTTGGCGGTAACCGAGGCGCCCTCAACAAACTTGTCGGCACTCCAGACCAGTAAGGCCAGTCCGGCGATAACAGCCAACCAGGCTAACAACATAGAGCTCACTCCAGGTAGAAAATAGTGGCGCCAGTATAGCGGGGCGCGTCTTAAATGTCGGGGGTATTTTCCTGCGCGGCGTTCAACCAAAAAAGGCCCCGAAGGGCCCTTATCACCGCATTGCCCGGACTCAGAGCTTGCGCATGGTCAACACAACCTCGCCCACACGAATGCCGAACTTGCTCATCTGGGTTACATTAATCAGCGTCTTGTCATTTACCTGGTACAACCAGTCATCCATAGTGACGTTAATGGTATTGCCATTCGCCATTGGCACCGCCAACACGTATTTCATGTTCACCGCATTGCCGGCAAAACGCATCTCAGCCGGCTTGACCACATCCCCCGCCGTGCCGCGATAATGCTGCTCACCAACACGTTCAAAATTCCAGACGCGGGTTTGGCGTTCGCCATCGCTCCAGATGAAGACCTCATCGAGCACACCACCCGCTTCATCCCAGCGGGCGTCGATGGTCGCGTTAAAATAGCGGCTAACCTCGCCGTTGCGGCCCCGCACGACGCCTTCCGCAACCAGGGGGCCGTTAAAATAATCGATCGGGTCGAATACCAGATCGGCGTCTTCATAGGTTGCGACGGTCACACTAGCGCACCCCGTCAGTAGCGCGACAAACGCTGTACTTGCGATAAGTTTCCACACAAAAGAGCTCCGTTGATGGGTTGCTCAGTTGTACGTACACCAACGCACGACGGATGGACCGCGGTGTTCATCTCTTGCGTCTTTTACTGTGTTTCGTCCCTTAATGTTTGCCGTCTTTCAATATCCTGCGTCCCTCACCCCCCTACAACCACTCCAGAAAAGGCTCGACCGTTGCCCGGTCGAAAGTTCGCTCCTGACCATTACGTACAAAGCGGATACGCAGTCGCTGTGGGTCCTGCTGCACCACCCGGCCGACGCCCCACTGCTGATGCCGCACGCGCCGGGCATCGGGCGGGGCGTCATCGTCGACAGCACCGGCAACCGCATCAATCGGTCGCGGTGCGGCCTCCCAGTGAACGTGAAGGGCAGCGCCAACGGCGTTCAGGTACCGGCTGACCATGTGCGTGTCCATCGCATCGTTCAGGGTCAGGTCGGTACTGCCGTCATTCAGGGCGTGCGCCAGGTCCGTCGAACCCAGCCAGCGCAGTTCGTTTACAAAAGGGCTATCCGGATGTTCGCTGCGGTCGGCTGGGGCTAGCAGTACCAGATGTTCTCGGGCTCGCGTCATCGCCACATAAAGCAGGCGTCGCTCACTGTCTTCCGAGGTCGGCCGGGTCAGGTCGCCTTCGGGATGATAAGGGTAAAACCGGGCATTGACCTCGGGCAGAATCACGATCGGCCATTCGCGCCCCTTGGCTTTGTGAATGGAGGTTATGTGCACGCCCTGTTGCGACTGGCCAGAAGCATTCTGACCGCTCTGGTGCTGTTGCCACTGGCGCAAGCGCGGCGAGGCCTCAGCAGCGGGCCAGTCCTGCGCTGCAACAAACTGGGCAAAGGCTTTCACCGTCGCAACCTGATCATCCACCTGCTGGGCAGAAAACGCCGACTCTTTCAGCGCCGCGTAATACTCCGTTCCGCGAATCCAGCCGCTGAGCAATTCAGAGGCACTGACCTTTGCATCCTCCGCCTTTTGCAGCAGCCGCGCCCGTTCCATCAACTGATCGGCCTGGTACCCCGACAGCGACTCGGGAATGGCGTTGCGCAGATGCCGGGCGACATCAACCGCCACCGGGGCCAGCCGTTTGACCAGATCATCAATGATCACTTTGCGGATTTTCAGATAAGGTTGGGTCAGCAGCGTTTGCCACGCCTGGCGCCGCCGGTCCGGGTCATAGCGGCTGAAATCGCCGCTGGCCAGATCAAACAGCACCCAGAAGGGGCGCAGTTCGAACCGCTCCAGCACCGTCTGATGGTGACCCAGATGGTAGGGGACATCAGCCGCCATCAGCAGCAACTCAAGCCGGGCACTGTTTGCCCAGAGGCGGTTCAACACTGCGACGTCGCTCAGTGGACGCTGCTGGCGAATCTGCTGAATCAACCCCAGCGCCGTGCTGGCGCCGTCGTCACTGCGCACCTGCTCCACCCGGGTGGGCGGCGTGATGGCATGGGAGTAGCACAGAGTCCGGCTATCCGGATGCGAATGCCCGGCGCCGATCAAATGGTTGGCCAGCAGGCTCAGGTGGTGGCCATAACGAAAGGTCCAGCTCAGTTCGTAGTCGTGCACCGCCTCGAATTGCTCGGTAAAACCTTCAGTCAACAGCGTCGGTTCCGAACCACGAAACTCATAGATAGTCTGGTCCGGATCACCCACCACCATCACCTGGCCGCGCCCGCCGTGCACGATCTCGAGCAACCGCTGCTGAATGGGGTTAATGTCCTGGTACTCATCCACCAGAATTTCATGCATATGACCACCAAACCGCTCAGCCAATTCGGGCCGGCTGTTCAGGCAACGCACCGGGTCGTACAACAGATCACTGAAGGTGACACGTCGCTCCGACTGACGCCACTGCTCAAAGCGCTCAAAGGCTTCAATGAAAATCCGGCACTGGGCAGGCAGGTGGCTTTGCTCAAACACCACCTCGGGCGGGTTCAAACTGCTTTTTACCAGTTCAAAATAGGAAAGCGCCGGTTCGACCCATTTCTTTTTACGGGTCAGAATGTCTTCGGCCTGATCATCATCGGCCAACTCCCGCAAGATGCGCCAGACCAGCGGCTCAACCTGGGCATCGGACAACAGTGTCCGGTCAAACGGCGGCAAGTCACCATCCTGAACCAGGCGCTGATAAATGCGATAACCGAGCGAATGGAAAGTCCGCACTTCCGGCAAGCGCGTTCCAGCCGGGTTCTGTTCAGTCAGACGACGAGCGAAATCCCGCTGTGCGGTTTTATTGTACATCAGCACCAACAGTCGCCGCGGCGACAGCCCGTCACGGATGCGGCGGCTGACATAAGCCGTCAGCGTCGCCGTCTTGCCCGACCCGGCCACCGCCACAATGCGCGCATGTCCACCCGGGTGGGCGATGATGCGTTGTTGCTCGTCTGTGAAGTCGGTGTCGGAAAAGCGCATGCGTGATCTATGTTTGAGGCGGCGGACAAGGCTAGCAAAGTCATGCTGACTTGTCTGCGATTTAACTATTGGCATTGCCGGTCGATAACCTGAACAATGCTTACCCCGCCAGCCCGCTTGCAAGGCAACCGGGGCATGACTAATCTGATTGAATGCGGACTGCATCCGCGCAGTAAGGCATAGGAGCCCGTCGAATGTCGATGTCGAACGAAATGTGGGTAGTAGTTCAGCTTGATACCGAGCCGCTGGCATTCCCGGCCACCCTGATCAAAGAAGTGGTTCCGTGGCAGCCGTTGCATCCTGTCCCCAGTGATGCCCTGGGCGTCATGGGGCTGGTCAGCCTGCGCGGCGAAACCCTGGCCGTTATTGATGTACAGCAGATGACCGGGTACGGCCAAATCACCGAGCCCAGCTTTCTGCTCGTGCTCGACCTGTCGGAAACCCGGGTTGGCATGGCCGTTACCAAGGTTGAAGGGGTGCAATACTTTGCCATGGAAGACGCCGACACCAACATGGCCGGCGGCTACATTCAAGGTACCATCGAAAAAGACAACCGCCTGTATCAGCTCATCAGCCCCGCAGCGCTCGAACAGGTAATTGCCCAGCACACCGATGTCAAATCCCTGATCGACGAACTGTAACACCCCGGTCCGGCCCTTCCCCTGGGTTCGGACCGCACCATCCCACCTCGCCGCAGACACCCAAACCCCGTAAACTACACACATGGACATCACCAACGCTGCCCTGCTGCTGGGCCTGTTTTTTCTGGGCAGTTATATTCAAACCGTCACCGGCTTTGCCTTCGGCCTGATCGTCATGGGCCTGAGCTCGGTTCTTGGCCTGGCCGACCTCGCCTTTCTGGCGTTCGCAACCAGCACCCTCAGCCTGGCCAACACCGGCATCGCCCTGCGCGGTCACACCCAGCATGTGCACCGCCCGGCGGTCATCGCCATGCTGGCGACGGCCATCCCGTTAACCGGCCTGGGCTTATGGCTGCTCAACCACTTTAGTCAAAGCAGCCTCAGCCTGCTGCAACTGCTGCTCGGCATCACTCTGGTCATCAGTTGCCTGCTGATGATGCTCAAACCCAAACCCCGGGCCGACGTAAACGGTCGTTTCGCCTTTGCCACAGCGGGCGCCATCGCCGGCTTGCTCGGCGGCCTGTTCGCCACCTACGGCCCGCCTCTGGCGTTTCTGATGTACCGCCAGCCACTGCCACTGCTCAGCATTCGCCTAACCCTACTGATGACTTTTTTTGCCACCTCAGTCATTCGCATCGCTCTGGCGTTACCTTTTCTGCAAGACGCCATGAACGTTCTGCTGATCTGTGCACTGGGCCTGCCACTGGTCATTCTGGGCACGCTCATTGGCAAACGCTTCGGACCTCCCCTCCCGGAACTCTGGATGCGTCGTCTGGCGTTTGCCCTGCTGATGGGCTCAGGCCTGAGCCTGGTAGCCTCTGGGTTGATGGCTTAGCGCTCCAACGAAAACACCGATACAGATCATTACGAATCAACCACTGGCATCCTGATCGCGGCTGATTATACTGTATATCCATACAGCTTCTTGAGCACCTTCATCATGTCTTTGCTGAACGATCTGACCCGGAGCGGTCGGCTTTGGTCCGCCAGCGACTGGCGCATGGCCCGCATTCATGCCGCTCCCAGCGGCTACGCGGCACTGGATGCCGAGCTGCCCGGCGGTGGTTGGCCGCTCGGAGCCGTCACCGAAATTCTCTACGCCCGGCCTGGCCAGGGCGAATTGAGACTGCTGATGCCTTACCTGGCCACACTCAGCCAGACGGGCCAGCTATGGCAGGCCTGGTTCAACCCGCCTTACCGGCCCCATGCCCCGGGGCTGGCCCACTGGGGGATCGATTTATCCCGGCTGTTGCTGTGCCAGGCCCCGTGCCAGGACGACCTGCTGTGGAGCCTTGAGCGCTGCCTGACCACCGGCGGCTGCCAGGCTGTGGTGGCCTGGGTCGACCGGCTCGACAACGCCCACATGCGCCGCCTGCAACTGGCCGCCGAGAGCAACCGGCTGCCGGTGTTTCTGCTGCGCCCCGAACGCTGGCGCGATCGTGCGTCCATCGCTGCCCTGCGACTTCAGGTGTGCGCCGAGCAGGCCGACCGGGTGCAGCTGCACATTCTCAAACGACGCGCGGGCTGGCCACTGCACAACCTGGCAGTGGCCGTGCCGCTGCAGCCCGACAGAGGTCAACACCATGGCTGACACCCGACTCTGGTTGTACATCGACTTTCCCCGGCTTGCCTTGCAAGCCCGGTTTGGCACTCTGGAGAGCGCCACGCCACAATTGCTGCTCAACGCCCGGTCCGGCATTGAGCAATGCAATGGCGCAGCGACGGCCCTGGGTGTGCGACCCGGCATGAATACCGCCACTGCCTATTGTCTGCTGAGCGACGTAGAAACCACCCAGCACGATGCGCTTGCCGAACAGGAACAACTGCAACGTCTGGCGCTGTTGTTGTATCAGGCCTGCGCCGATATCCGGCTGTGCCCGCCCTCGGGTCTCAGTCTCGAAATCGGCTCCATGTTGCGCTTGTATCAGGGGCTGGATGCCCTGGTCGGCACCCTGCAAAAGCGCCTGGATCACAGTGGTTTTCACTATCGCTGGGCCTGTGGGCACACCGCCCAGGCCGCTCAGGTGCTGGCCATCAACGACCAGCCGCTCGTCAGCAGCGACCGGCAACAACTGATCAGCGCACTCGACCCCATTGCCATCGACCGGCTAGGCCTCGACACCAAAGACGCCGCCCGGCTGAAATCCATGGGCCTGCACTGCTATGCCGATATTCGCCCGTTGCCCCGGGCCGAACTCGGCTATCGCTTCGGCCCGACCCTGTTGCAGCGGCTCTCGGCTCTGGAAACCCCCGACACCCTGGGCCACCGCTTCGACATCCCCCCGCATTTCGACGAACGCCTGGAACTGAGCCACGAGGCCGAGCACAGCGCCAGCCTGCTGTTCCCGGTCAAGCGCCTGCTGACCAACCTGGAAGACTACCTCAAAGCGCGCCAATGTCTGGCCGACAGCCTTTACTTGCGCCTCATCCACCGTAACAAGCCGCCTACCCGCTTGCGCATTCAGGCGGTACAGGGCTCCCGCAGCGCGCAGGAGTGGCTCAGCCTGATCAACCTGCAGCTCGACCGGCTGGTCTTACCGGAACCCGTGCTCTCGCTACACCTGAGAGCGCGACGCTTTCGCACCGACCCCATGCCCAGCGGTGACCTGCTCGGCACCGCCTACCCGCAAGCCGATGCCGACCGCCTGCTGTCGCTACTGGTATCACGACTTGGCCACCACCAGGTGCACACCCTGACAACCACCAACGATCCCAGGCCGGAATACGCCACCCGGCTAACCCCGGCAGTCGATCGCACCGGGCGCCCGGAATCGTCACGCCCCCGGTTCCAGCCACTGCTGGTGCCGGATACCGAGCAACGGGTCGCACCGCAGCAATTTCAGCTACTGAGCGGGCCCGAACGCATTGTTATGGGTCGCTGGGCACAACCGGCCCCATACCGGCGCGACTATTTTCGCGCCTGGCATCCACACCACAAGCAAGCCGTCTGGCTCGCCCGTCACGACGATGGCCACTGGAGCCTGGCCGGCTTTTTCGGATAACCCATGACCGACTCACTGCCCTACGCCGAATTGCATTGTCTGAGCAATCACAGTTTTCTGCGCGGTGCCTCTCACCCGCAGGAACTGGTACTGCGCGCGGTCGAACTTGGCTACCAGGCCCTGGCCATTACCGACGAATGCTCGGTCGCCGGAGTGGTCAAAGCCTGGCGCGTCATCAGAGACCAAAAACTGCCGATCAAACTGATCATCGGCGCCGAATTTCGCCTCGACGGTCAGGTGATCATCCTGCTCGCTCCGACCGAATCCGCTTACAGCCAACTGTGTCACCTCATTACCCGGGCCCGGCGACGCTGCGACAAGGGTGAATACCGCCTAAACCGCCAGGATTTCACACTGAACCTCGATAACTGTTTGTGCCTCTGGTCACCCCGGGGGCGCAGTGATGATGACGAACAACTGGCCTATTACGCCGATTGTTTTCAGGACCGTTGCTGGGTGCTGGTGGAAAACCTGCTGACCGAAAACAGTTTTGAGCTTGCCACCCGCGCCCGAGGCCTGGCCAGGCAACACAACCTGCCCGCTGTCTGTGCCAACAACGTGCACATGCACACCCCCGAACGCAAAGATTTGCAGGATGCCCTGACCGCCATCCGCTTCAACACCACCCTGACCGAGGCTTTGCCCTACCTGTTTCCCAATGCAGAAAACCACCTGCGCTCGGCCAATAAGTTACACAGCCTCTACGGCGCCGAGCTGATGCAGGAAACCCTGCGCATTGCCGACCGTTGCGACTTTACACTCGATGCTCTGCGTTACCGTTACCCCAAAGACGTCCTTCCCGGTCAGTACAACGCCGAAGAGTATTTACGGTTGCTGGTGCGCCAGGGTGTTGCCCGGCGCTTTCCCGAAGGCAGCACACCCGAGATCGACGCCACTATTGAGCGCGAACTGGCGATGATTCGCGAGAAAGAATACGAGCACTATTTTCTGACGGTTTACGACATTGTTCGCTTTGCCCGATCGCAGAACATTCTGTGTCAGGGGCGCGGCTCAGCAGCGAACTCGGTCGTCTGCTATTGCCTGGGCATCACCGAAGTGAACCCCAAACAGGCCTCTATGTTATTCGACCGGTTCATATCCAAAGGACGCGATGACCCGCCGGACATTGATGTCGACTTTGAACATCAGCGGCGCGAAGAAGTCATCCAGTACATCTATCAGAAATACGGGCGCAAGCGCGCTGCACTCGCCGCCACCGTTATCAGCTACCGGCGCAAAAGTGCGCTGCGCGACATTGGCCGCGCCATGGGGTTAAACATCAGCCAGCTGGATCAGAAAATTGCCAACTATGGCTGGCGCTATCGCAGTAAAAACTGGATCGAGGAAATTATTTCAGACGGCATGGGATTATCCGAGCATCAGATTGGCGTGTTCAAACATTTGCTGGAAGGCATATTGGGGTTCCCCCGTCACCTGTCACAGCATGTCGGTGGCTTTATCATTACCGAAGGCGTTGTGGCCGATCTGGTCCCGATTGAGAACGCGGCTATGCCCGACCGCACCGTGATTCAGTGGGATAAAGACGACCTGGAAACGGTGGGGCTGATGAAGGTCGACATTCTCGCACTCGGCATGCTCAGTGCTGTACGCCGCACCCTGGATCTGATTCGCCAGCACCATGGCAAGAACCTCAAGTTACAGCATATCCCGCGCGACGATGCCGCCACTTTTGCAATGATTCAACAGGCCGATACCGTTGGTGTTTTTCAAATTGAATCACGCGCCCAAATGAACATGCTGCCACGCCTGAAACCCAACTGCTATTACGATCTGGTGGTGCAAGTAGCCATCGTACGCCCGGGTCCCATTCATGGCGACATGGTGCACCCTTACCTAAAACGGCGCATCGGTAAAGAAGCTGTGCATTATCCAAATGAAGCGTTACGCCCGGTGTTGGAGCGCACCTTGGGCGTACCCATCTTTCAGGAACAGATCATTGCACTGGCCATGGTCGCTGCCGGTTTCAGTTCCGACGAAGCAAACGATTTAAGACGTTCAATGGCCAGCTGGAAACAGAGCGGACACATCAATAAATTACGTTCCAAACTGACCGAGCGCATGCACAAAAACGGATACCCCGATGAATTTATTCAGCGCATTAACCGCCAGATTGAAGGCTTTGGTGAATACGGCTTTCCCGAATCTCATGCGGCCGGATTTGCGCTCATTGCCTACTTCTCGTCCTGGTTCAAATGTCACTATCCGGAGGCGTTTTGCTGTGCCCTGCTAAACAGTTTGCCCATGGGATTTTATACCGCCTCACAACTCGTACAGGATGTGCAGCGTCATGGCGTCACCGTGTTGCCGGTCAACATCAATTACAGCGACTGGGAGAACCAACTGGAATGGTACAACAAGAAAACCGCCATTCGCTTGGGCTTCTGCCGCATAAAAGGCTTCACTCAAACCAGTGCCATGAATCTGCTCAGACACCGCCCTGAGCAGGGCTTTCAGCGCATCAAAGAACTGGAGCAACTGTCTGGCATCGGCACAGCCGATCTCGACCTGCTGGCTTCAGCGGGCGCCTTCGCCGACCTCACTCAGGATCGCTACCAGGCACGCTGGGAAAGCTCTGCACTGCGGCTACAAACACCACTGCTAACCGATGCATTCGAACCAGCAACCGATCAACAAAGCCAGTTGCCAGCGCCGAACGAACTCGACAACCTGATTGAAGATTATCACAGCCAGGGACTGACTCTGGGGCGACATCTGATCACCCTATTACGGGAAGACAACGCCATACCTCAGACGGTACCCGCCAGCGATTTGTTGCCCATGATGCAGGCCGAACAACGCCGAATTGCGGGGTTATCGAAACGGCTGGGGATGAACCAGCCGGACCGGGTACGCCTGCCAATCCGTGTGTTGGGGTTGGTGGTTAACCGGCAACGTCCCAAAACAAAGGCAGGCGTCACCTTTGTCACGCTTGAAGACGACACCGGAAACATCAATATCATTGTCTGGTTGCAGCAGGCACAGCAATACATCAAAGCACTGACCACCGAGCAGTTGGTGTTGGTAACCGGCTTAATTGAAAAAGCCTGGGATAACGATGTGGTTCATGTCATCGCGCAGCGGATTGACGGCCTCGGTGAGGCCACTAAGGATGTCAGGATTCGGTCACGGGATTTTCATTGAGGGAGGTAACGTCTGACGAACCGAAGCCCCAGCCATAAAAAAATCGAAACGTCGAACCGCCCGAACCATCTCTGGCCTGGGGTTGGTATTAAAAGCTTGAACAAACGGCAGGACAGCCGTTTTGGACGACGCCAGTCGCCCGCAGGGTCGATGCCAGGGAGGGCATCGATCACCATGACCCCGGTCATCGTCTGTCGAACAAAAGCCACAGGCATAAAAAAACCCCAGACCATTGCTGGCCTGGGGTTGGTATTAAAAGCTTGACGATGACCTACTCTCACATGGGGAGACCCCACACTACCATCGGCGAGGCTGCGTTTCACTTCTGAGTTCGGCAAGGGATCAGGTGGTTCCAC